>CANMOY010000072.1 GCA_947499595.1 uncultured Mesonia sp. | reverse complement strand
GTATGACCGAACAGTATGATCCTTATGAAAACGCAGTTGCAGAGCGTATTAACAGGACGCTTAAATATGAATATGGATTAAAACAAACGATTAAAAACACTGAATTAGCGCAGAATATGACTGCACAAGCAGTGTATATTTACAATAACCTAAGAACACATTTTAGCCTGGATTTAAGAAAGCCAGCTGAAGTCCACAAAAAT
>CANMOY010000071.1 GCA_947499595.1 uncultured Mesonia sp. | reverse complement strand
AACAGCTCACTAGTCGAGCGGTTCGGCATGGATAATAATCGGGCATAAACATACTACCGAAGCTATGGATTTTGTATTTATATACAGAGTGGTAGGGGAGCATTGTAATAGAGTAGAAGGTGATCTGTGAGGGTTGCTGGATTTATTACAAAAGAAAATGTAGGCATAAGTAACGATAATGCGGGCGAGAAACCCGCACACCGAA
>CANMOY010000070.1 GCA_947499595.1 uncultured Mesonia sp. | reverse complement strand
CGAAACTAGCGCTAAATTGTATGTTTGCAAGCTAAATTTTAGGAACTCACCCGATTTCCAATCGGTCTCAAACAAGCTTTAGGTAGTAATGTATTTAGGTTTTCAAAACCTACATCCTAACAACACAAGAATCTTGCTATGTCCTAATTTTCATTTTCTTTACTTGTATAAAGAAAACGAAACAAAAGAAAGTACACTTTTTCTGA
>CANMOY010000069.1 GCA_947499595.1 uncultured Mesonia sp. | reverse complement strand
GCCGAGTGTTGCTCATCGAAGGCTAAAGTCAACGGAATTACATCGAACTCTGGTGGGTTACCTGCTGTAAAGCTAGCACTTGAGCTACTCTCACAGTTAGAGAATACATCGGTTACCGTTACCGTATAGGTTCCGGCTGATGTTACCTCAATGCTTGATCCTGTTTCTGGCAATACTCCGCCATCTAATGTCCAAACAAAGCTGTAATTGATCTC
>CANMOY010000068.1 GCA_947499595.1 uncultured Mesonia sp. | reverse complement strand
GCTTCCATCTGGGTTAAATCAAACACGGCGTTTCCGCTATTGTTGGTATCACAGGCTTCTAGTGCGTCTAGATCTTGCGGCAACACCGGTTGAGGACTGTCGAATACTTCTAGGGTTACATTCACAATGGTGTAACAGGCTACTCCTGGGCTTACCACACGCGCATAGATTACTTGGGTGGTATTTACCGTATTGGTAAAGTTGGCCGGTAAAGG
>CANMOY010000067.1 GCA_947499595.1 uncultured Mesonia sp. | reverse complement strand
GGTTAGTCAGGACCTAACGCGAACCCGAAAGGGGTAGTGGATGGACAACAGGTTAATATTCCTGTACCTGCTTTATAATAAAAGTGACGGAGTTGGGTATATGTTGCGTACTGACGGAATAGTACGTTGAAGTAACTTCAAGGTTACGATAGTACACTTAAGCTACGGCGGCGGTGATAATACATAGGACCAACTTCCAAGAAAAGCGAATAAAGC
>CANMOY010000066.1 GCA_947499595.1 uncultured Mesonia sp. | reverse complement strand
TTTCCTATTTTGGTTTCGCTTTGGGATCTTGAATCCCTTTTTCTTTTGAAGTAGTGGATGTAAACAAAAAATCTCCAGGCTGCTAAGGCTTGAGGGATTGTATTTCCTATTTTGGTTTCGCTTTGGGATCTTGAATCCCTTTTTTTATGAAGTAGTGGATGTAAACAAAAAATCTCCAAGCCGCTAAGGCTTGAGGGATTGTATTTCCTATTTTGGTTTCGCTT
>CANMOY010000065.1 GCA_947499595.1 uncultured Mesonia sp. | reverse complement strand
AGCGAAACCAAAATAGGAAATACAATCCCTCAAGCCTTAGCGGCTTGGAGATTTTTTGTTTACATCCACTACTTCAAAAGGAAAAGGGATTCAAGATCCCAAAGCGAAACCAAAATAGGAAATACAATCCCTCAAGCCTTAGCGGCTTGGAGATTTTTTGTTTACATCCACTACTTCAAAAGAAAAAGGGATTCAAGATCCCAAAGCGAAACCAAAATAGGAAA
>CANMOY010000064.1 GCA_947499595.1 uncultured Mesonia sp. | reverse complement strand
ACCATTTATGTACGGGTAGAAGATCAAGACACCGGCTGTTTTGTAAGCCAAGGCTTTACCTTGACCCTAGTAGTAAACCCATTACCCTCACCACAAGTACCCGTAACCCCATTAGAGGTATGTGATGTAGACAACGACGGATTTGCGGAGTTTGACTTAGATGCGCAAACCCCTATCATAGAAAACGGAGAGCTTAATTTAGCCATAAGCTATCACATTACTCA
>CANMOY010000063.1 GCA_947499595.1 uncultured Mesonia sp. | reverse complement strand
CAAACCTTAGCCAATGCACAGAACAATGCTTTACCTTTACCGGCCAACTTTACCAATACGGTAAATACCACCCAAGTTATCTATGCGCGTGTGGTAAGCCCAGGAGTAGCCTGTTACACCATTGTAAATGTAACCCTAGAAGTATTCGACAGTCCTCAACCGGTATTGCCACAAGATCTAGACGCACTAGAAGCCTGTGATACCAACAATAGCGGAAACGCCGT
>CANMOY010000062.1 GCA_947499595.1 uncultured Mesonia sp. | reverse complement strand
TTTAAATAAGCGCCTCGCCCAGCATCATACTCCCCACAAATGCTTATAGGAAAAGGACCGCTTTGTACAGCCACCGGCGCCAAACAGGGGTCTTGATTTACCGGTGCAAGCAAACTACAAGCACTGCTGCCTGCAGTACCCGTAGGCTCGTCTATAGAAACCTTCCCAAAAACATCATTGCTACAGCTGGCATTGCCCAGGTTGTCTATGTAGGCGTAGCCGTAA
>CANMOY010000061.1 GCA_947499595.1 uncultured Mesonia sp. | reverse complement strand
GGCATTGGCTTACCGTTAAAGGTACCGTCCCATCCTGGACCACTTGGGCTTAATTGCTTCAATAGCTTACCGTAACGATCGAAGATAAAAATCTTAGCTCCGATATTGGCTTCTCCTAAACCGATGATATTCCAAGTGTCGTTGTAACCGTCTTCGTTTGGTGTAAAGAACTTTGGATAATCGATGAATGCGATTTCGCGTACCGTTGTTCCACAACCGTTCTTATCTCTTCCGTA
>CANMOY010000060.1 GCA_947499595.1 uncultured Mesonia sp. | reverse complement strand
CAATACGGTGAACAACGAGACCATTTATGTACGGGTAGAAGATCAAGACACCGGCTGTTTTGTAAGCCAAGGCTTTAGCTTGACCCTAGTGGTAAACCCATTACCCTCACCACAAGTACCCGTAACCCCATTAGAGGTATGTGATGTAGACAACGACGGATTTGCCGAGTTTGACTTAGATGCGCAAACCCCTATCATAGAAAACGGAGAGCTTAATTTAGCCATAAGCTATCACATTACTCA
>CANMOY010000059.1 GCA_947499595.1 uncultured Mesonia sp. | reverse complement strand
TCACCTAGAAATGCAACTAGCACTCATTTTAAACTGTTTTTACGCCCCTAAAAATCATTTTCAAAAAATATTGACTCATCGATAAATTTCATCAAAATCAGAAAAATAGTATTTTTAAGAGCATTAATTGGTAGTTTTGAGACTGACTGCCGTTGTACACCATTTGAGAAATGAACTTTCCTGAAATAGGTTGACTAAAAATTAAACCCTTAATTATAGTCACTTATGAAAACAAAAAAAGACCA
>CANMOY010000058.1 GCA_947499595.1 uncultured Mesonia sp. | reverse complement strand
CACACGGGCAGTGAATTTCATATAGCAGACCAACTGGGAATAAACACCTTGGTTGCTATTCCTGCGATAGGACGAAAAAGCCAAGCTCCAAACCCTGATTATAATGCTGAATATTTTATATATAATTCTAATGATGATACTTATACCTGTCCACAAGGAAAACAGTTAACCTCCAATGGCACACGTTACAAAGGGCGTAATTACACTTTCAAACAATATAAAACTAAGGCTTGCAAAGAGTGCCC
>CANMOY010000057.1 GCA_947499595.1 uncultured Mesonia sp. | reverse complement strand
AAAAAAAAGCTATCAAAAAGTCAATCTAGAAACCAAACTTTTAGTCGTTGACCAAATTCTAACCGGACACATCTCTAACACGCAAGCTTCCAAAAAATATGATGTTCCTAGAACAACCATTACCTATTGGTTAAGAAAATACAGTACCTTAGTACAACAAAGTAATGGTATGAGTAAAAACGACGAAATTAAAAAGTTAAAGGAAAAGATTGAGGAACTGGAGTTTCAGAAAGACTTTCAGCAAGACATTATTGCTGATAT
>CANMOY010000056.1 GCA_947499595.1 uncultured Mesonia sp. | reverse complement strand
GGTGGTTTAGGTCTTAATTATACGCTTTGGACGTGTATGGAGTTGGATACCAGCAGCATTGCCGGGCAAGCCGCCACGGTAGTTTTTGCGATGTCAGATGTTAAAGGCGTCGGTGCTTTTTACGGCTACGCCTACATAGACAACCTAGGCAATGCCAGCTGTAGCAATGATGTTTTTGGGAAGGTTTCTATAGACGAGCCTACGGGTACTGCTGGCAGCAGTGCTTGTAGTTTGCTTGCACCGGTAAATCAAGACCCCTGTTTGGCGCCGGTGGCTGTACAAAGCGGTCC
>CANMOY010000055.1 GCA_947499595.1 uncultured Mesonia sp. | reverse complement strand
TGTTGTATTGGTATAGTTACTAGGCAATGCATTGGTTCCTGCAGCCAAATCGGCTGGGGTCTCATAGTAGTCTACATGGTAGTTCGGGTTATTCCCGGTAAGCTGATTGGTGGCTGCTGTTAAATCGAATACAGCAATACCATCGGCAGTAGCGTCATCACAAACCACTTGGGTCACCGGGGTGTTGTAACTTGGTAGCGGGTTTACCACTAAATCAAAACTAGTGGTTGAAGTACAGTTGTTAGGGCCCTCTGCTTCTACTACAATACTTTGCGGATTGCTGGTATTGTCATAAGCCGTTGGGTTAGC
>CANMOY010000054.1 GCA_947499595.1 uncultured Mesonia sp. | reverse complement strand
TTTCGTCCTATCGCAGGAATAGCAACCAAGGTGTTTATTCCCAGTTGGTCTGCTATATGAAATTCACTGCCCGTGTGGTATCCTTTATCATAGAGGGCGGTAAACGAACTGGTCCTTAAAATAGATTTTGCCCTTCTAAGCATTATTCCCATTGCTTTCTTATCGTTTTGGTTGCTAAGCTTATAATCTATTAGTAATTTGTATTTGGCATCTACGGTGGTTTGTGCGGTATAACATACTTCGGTAATCATTCCACGCACAATTTGGTGCCTGCTGTCTGGATCTGATGTAGATAATTGCGGGTTTTCTGTACTGGTGTTTTCTTT
>CANMOY010000053.1 GCA_947499595.1 uncultured Mesonia sp. | reverse complement strand
GCTATTTTGTGGGAGAGTATGTCGCCGCCTTTTTTTAAAGCACTTATCGAAAGATAGGTGCTTTTTTTTTGTTTATACTAGTTGGGTAGCCCCGCGAATGGCTGTAAGCTCTCGGGGTTCATATCTACTGGTTTTTCATACTACGTCTTAGCGGCTTGTGCTTAAAATAGGTTATAGAATAAGTGGCCAGCTTTTTTTAAGTGCTAAAGGATCATTAGCTTTAGCCCAGCTAAGGCTTAATACTTAATAAACCGATAACAACAACTCAGCTGTTGGGTATGGCTTATAAAAACCGACTAGGTTGAATGATGCGTTTGTAATTTTTGCGTTA
>CANMOY010000052.1 GCA_947499595.1 uncultured Mesonia sp. | reverse complement strand
ATGGCCATTAAAAATAGAGAATACCCAAGTGAAAGACTCATCCATCATTCCGATAGAGGTTTTCAATACTGTAACCCTCAATACACCCAATTTGCTGAAAAAAAATAATATTGTTATGAGTATGACCGAACAGTATGATCCTTATGAAAACGCAGTTGCAGAGCGAATTAACAGAACCCTTAAATATGAATATGGACTAAAACAAACGATTAAAAACACTGAATTAGCGCAGAATATGACTGCACAAGCAGTGTATATTTACAACAACCTAAGAACACATTTTAGCCTGGATTTAAGAAAGCCAGCTGAAGTCCACAAAAATCCAACGATCAAATACAGATC
>CANMOY010000051.1 GCA_947499595.1 uncultured Mesonia sp. | reverse complement strand
CCGGCTTGGGGACAAATTTTTATCGGGATACCGGTGGTCATAGCGCTGTCTGTAAAATTTGTAGTAACACAACTAAAATCGGCATTAATGCTATAGGTAAAACTGCCGTAAGGGGGCACGCTGATGTCGCTGGCTTGTACGTTAAAACAGTATTGACCCGTTGGCGTTATAGGCGGGTTGACTAGACTTCCCACAAGCTGACCATTTTGGTATAAATCTAACGCAAGATTGTTTAAATAAGCGCCTCGCCCAGCATCATACTCCCCACAAATGCTTATAGGAAAAGGACCGCTTTGTACAGCCACCGGCGCCAAACAGGGGTCTTGATTTACCGGTGCAAGCAAACTACAAGCACTGCTGCC
>CANMOY010000050.1 GCA_947499595.1 uncultured Mesonia sp. | reverse complement strand
TTTAGGGCTATCTTTAACTGGATTAACTGCGTTGATCCTCAGTAAGGAATCGTTGCTCAAATGAATCCAACAGGCTACCGCCTGAAATTGGATTTTTTATTTTTATGCCCTTTAAAGCTGGGCTTTAGGGCTATCTTTAACTGGATTAACTGCGTTGATCCTCAGTAAGGAATCGTTGCTCAAATGAATCCAACAGGCTAGTGCCTGAAATTGGATTTTTTATTTTTATGCCCTTAAAAGCTGGGATTTAGGGCTATCTTTGCTAGGGTTAACTGCGTTGATCCTCATTAAGGGATCGGTGCTCAAATGAATCCAACAGGCTAGCGCCTGAAATTGGATTTTTTGTTTTTATGCCCTTTAAAGCT
>CANMOY010000049.1 GCA_947499595.1 uncultured Mesonia sp. | reverse complement strand
TTTAGTTGTGTTACTACAAATTTTACAGACAGCGCTATGACCACCGGTATCCCGATAAAAATTTGTCCCCAAGCCGGTTGTCCTAGCGATGTAGCGGCTTGCATAGTAGCAGGGAGTGTGCCTAGTTTTGATCTTACACAAAAAGATCTTGAGATCAAAGGCAGCATGCCTGCCGGTGATGTGCTGGTCAGTTACTTTGAAACAGAGCAAGACGCCCATCAAGACCAAAATGAAATCACTAATCCTACCGCTTATACCAAGCCGTTGGGCAGCTATACCCTTTATGCACGTTTAGATTATAATTACTCGGCCATCGGCATACCTGCGGAAAGCGACTGTTATGATTTGGTAAGTTTTGAGTTAGATTTTATGGTTTCTCCCCATCTACCGTCAA
>CANMOY010000048.1 GCA_947499595.1 uncultured Mesonia sp. | reverse complement strand
CAATTCCTTTGAGTTTCATTCTTGCGAACGTACTCCCCAGGTGGGTCACTTATCACTTTCGCTTAGCCACTCAAACCGCAATTGGTTCGAACAGCTAGTGACCATCGTTTACTGCGTGGACTACCAGGGTATCTAATCCTGTTCGCTCCCCACGCTTTCGTCCCTCAGCGTCAGTACATTATTAGTGATCTGCCTTCGCAATCGGTATTCTGAGTAATATCTATGCATTTCACCGCTACACTACTCATTCTAACCACTTCATAATGACTCAAGACCAACAGTATCAACGGCAATTCTATCGTTAAGCGACAGACTTTCACCGCTGACTTATCAGCCCGCCTACAGACCCTTTAAACCCAATGATTCCGGATAACGCTCGGATCCTCCGTATTACCGCGGCTGCTGGCAC
>CANMOY010000047.1 GCA_947499595.1 uncultured Mesonia sp. | reverse complement strand
CTTTGATGCACTAATTTTAATAGTTGCTCTGCGTGGGCTTTTGTGTTACAATGTAGTATCACATCATCGGCATACCGCGTGAAACCTACATTTTTATCTGTTTGTTCTAACCATTTGTCAAAAGCATAATGTAGAAAAAGGTTTGCCAATAATGGGCTGATTACTCCGCCTTGTGGCGTTCCCCTCCCTTGCTTTTCGATTAGTTCTCCAGACTTTGTAACAACAGGAGCTTCCAACCATCTTTTGATATAGAATTTGACCCAGTTTTCGGGTACGTGTTTCTCTACCGCAAGCATCAGTTTATTGTGGTCTATAGTATCAAAGAAACCTTTAATGTCCAAGTCTATCACCCAGTTGTGTTTCCAACAGTTTTCCCTAACTTTTGATAATGCCTGGTGAGCATTTCTATTGGGGCGATAACCGTAAGAATTTGGACTGAAAATCGCTTCTAATCTAGGTTCTAAAAACATTTT
>CANMOY010000046.1 GCA_947499595.1 uncultured Mesonia sp. | reverse complement strand
TTATTATAGTTGTTTTTCTTACTGTTCTGAGCTCTTAATTTTGTTGAATCTCCAGCGATAAGTTCGCCGCCTATAAGGTTAAAATTTTTGGCAATGCTAACACTCGCCCTAAACACACGAGCGATTGCCTTTGGATTGTTTTTTCTAAAGCGTGCAATGGTATTATGGTCTGGCTTTAGGTTTTTTAAAAGCCAAATAACTTCCAGATTGCGGTGACATTCTTTTTCTAGGTGGCGTGAAGAACGCATCCGGTTCATATAACCATAAATATAAAGCTTGAGTAAATCGCCTGGATGGTAGGGCGGACGTCCTTGAGTTGCTAAGCTGTTAAAGCCTAGTTCTTGCAAATCTAACTGCTCCACAAACTGATCGATAAACCGAACGCTGTTATCGGCAGGGACCATATCGTCTAAACAAGTGCTGTATAAAGTTAATTGCTCCCGGTCTTCTCCTTGTTGATATTCCATTTTTAAAGATAAAAAAA
>CANMOY010000045.1 GCA_947499595.1 uncultured Mesonia sp. | reverse complement strand
ACTGCTCACTGACCAGGTTATTGTTTTGATCCCATATTTGTACCTTAAAAAAAGGAAGTACAACGGAAGGTAAATTTGTGTTAGTAGTATTTTCCATGCCTAAAGCATAATCAAAGGAAAAGCTTTGCCCGGCAATGATTTCTTTTGTCATCACACTCATACTTCCTATTGCAGCAAGATCGTTTAAACCGATAGCCCGTTGATTATAAGGGGTATTGGGTTCTACCCTGATTTGAGTTGTAGAAGAACCAGACATAAAACTATCGGGCCCCGGGGTTAGTATATAGGCATAGCAATCAAAATTAGAAAAATTAATGCTACTATTTACAGGATCCAAGTTATTTTTAGTTTGTAAAGGAATACTGTTTAAATCGGTTTGGCATTGTTGATGACCGTTTGGATACCCTGATGAAATATCATAATACGCAAAACTATAACCCGAGGCCGTCGAGGTGGTAGCATCGCGTTCAAAGCCCCCGTTGGGCACACAAT
>CANMOY010000044.1 GCA_947499595.1 uncultured Mesonia sp. | reverse complement strand
GGTGGTTAAATCACTTGTTAGCAAGCCATTAGTATTTCATTAAAAAATAAATCAAAAAAAAGCCCATAAAAAGTTTGCGCAATGGAATAAAGGTTCTACATTTGCACCCGCAAACGGCGCAAGTCATTGTAAGTTCATTAAAAAGCGAAATAGTTTAGTTTGGGGGTTGTGAGATAAAGAAAGACTTTTTATCTTTGCCTTCTTAAATAAGCTAAGCGGTTGTCAAAAATAAATTTTAAAAAAACTTTAAATTTATTTTGGCAGAAACAAAAAAGTTTCTATCTTTGCAGCCGCTAACACAATAAGTGTTAAACGTTCTTAAAAACAAGATGAATGGTAAATAAAATAAAGGTTCGATTCCTTTACATCTAACAAACGAAGTTGAAGTTTTTTTAAAGCTGAAGCGGAGTAAAAAGTTCATTGATTTATTGAATTGACAGTGTATATTTTACTTGGAAACGAGTAAGAAATGCGAAATTAAAACAAAGGCTAAATAGAATAGTTTTGAGTCGAGATACTTAGT
>CANMOY010000043.1 GCA_947499595.1 uncultured Mesonia sp. | reverse complement strand
GGAGACTTTCAAGCACGGTTCTGTGAGAGGCTTAGGGTGAAATTCCCTTTGTCTACTCGATCACAAAACCGTTAGCTTTAATGCTGGAGCAAGTTTGCGGTTTGAAAAAAGCCTGGTTTATTTTTAGATTTTTTTTAGAATTTTAAGTTAGATAAATCAGAAAAACTGTGTCGGACTTTCAAAATTTCCGGAATTACGACTCAAACGTGGAATGAAATACAACGGCGGAATTACTCACTCAAATTCTGAATTGAATTACGGTTGACTTTTTAGCTTGTTTGCGCAATCAGAACTGGAAAAACAACGCTGGAATTGCGAACTCAAGCCTGAATTAAAAAACGGTTGGAATTTGAGCAAGTTGCGGAATGAACTAAAAACGAAAATTAAAGAAATCGGAATAATAAGCTGACCGAAAAAACAAAACGGAATGAATTATAAAAGCACTAAAAGCTAACAACGGCTATAATTCATTACGGCGGAATTTCCTCGCGGAAATTCCAAGCATTTTTGCTATCTTTCGGTCAACGTC
>CANMOY010000042.1 GCA_947499595.1 uncultured Mesonia sp. | reverse complement strand
AACAGCTCACTAGTCGAGCGGTTCGGCATGGATAATAATCGGGCATAAACATACTACCGAAGCTATGGATTTTGTATGTAAATACAGAGTGGTAGGGGAGCATTGTAATAGAGTAGAAGGTGATCTGCGAGGGTTGCTGGATTTATTACAAAAGAAAATGTAGGCATAAGTAACGATAATGCGGGCGAGAAACCCGCACACCGAAAGACTAAGGTTTCCTCAGCTATGCTAATCAGCTGAGGGTTAGTCAGGACCTAACGCGAACCCGAAAGGGGTAGTGGATGGACAACAGGTTAATATTCCTGTACCTGCTTTATATTAAAAGTGACGGAGTTGGGTATATGTTGCGTACTGACGGAATAGTACGTTGAAGTAACTTTAAGGTTACGATAGTACACTTAAGCTACGGCGGCGGTGATAATACATAGGACCAACTTCCAAGAAAAGCGAATAAAGCAGCCTGTACCGCAAACCGACACAGGTAGTTGGGATGAGAATTCTAAGGTGCTCGAGAGATTCATGGCTAAGGAACTAGGCAAAATCGACCCGTAACTTCGGGAGAAGGGTCGCCCCCAAGTTTACTTGGGGGCCGCAGTGAATAGGTCCAGGCGACTGTTTATCAAAAACACAGGGCTCTGCAAAATCGAAAG
>CANMOY010000041.1 GCA_947499595.1 uncultured Mesonia sp. | reverse complement strand
ATCGAGTAGACAAAGGGAATTTCACCCTAAGCCTCTCACAGAACCGTGCTTGAAAGTCTCCCCTCACACGGCTCTTGTTGTACAAATCTAAGCAATACTATTTATTTGAGAGAAATTCCAATGGTAAAACAAAGTTGGAAATTGCTCCCTTACCGTGGCTAACCATTTATACCCTTTCCTAATACTGGTTTTATATCGCTTATACCTTTTCCTTGCCCACCATACCAATCGCCTACTAAGTAGTCGAAAGACTTTTGTAAGTTCATACAGCTTAAATTTACCATAATAGTGCACCCATCCCCTAATCATCGGGTTAAGATAATGTGCTACTCCTACAATACTTTTAAAAGTAAGCTTGTCTACCTTGAGTTCTTCGAGCTTGTCTGCAATTCGTTTTCTTGAAGCAATACTTATAGCGCAGTCATATCCCAAAAACAGATTACCCTTTTTCTTGGAGTAGGCAGTTCTAGGCTGAAAAGAATATCCCAAAAAATCAAATTTAACTGTTGGGTGTTTTTCTTTTCGTTTATAGTCTCGGCAATAGACTATTTTTGTCTTTTCTGGATGTAACTCTAATCCTACCGAATCCATTCTTTGATGCACTAATTTTAATAGTTGCTCTGCGTGGGCTTTTGTGTTACAATGTAGTATCACATCATCGGCATACCG
>CANMOY010000039.1 GCA_947499595.1 uncultured Mesonia sp. | reverse complement strand
GATGTTACCTCAATGCTTGATCCTGTTTCTGGCAATACTCCGCCATCTAATGTCCAAACAAAGCTGTAATTGATCTCATCTAAACCGGTTTCAATAAATACGGGGTCATAGTTTCCTCCTTCTACTGGGGTACTGCTATCACTGTCTGCACAGATCACCATACCGTCGTAACTACTGATGTCTACAATGGGTCGCGGCGCAATCTCAATGGTAATAGTTGCATAGTCTACACTCTCACATAGGTTGTTGGTATCTTGTACTACTCCTATGATGGTTTGCGGGTTTTCTGTGGTCACATAAGCCGTTAACGTGTTTTGATCTATTGGTGCTGCTCCGTTTAGATAATCGTCTAAACTAGCATAGTAAATCACTCGTGTATTGGCTGGACTACCCGGGTTGATTTGTGCATCAAATTGTGTTAAATCAACCGTTGCGGTGTTACCGCCTTGCTCATCGCTACATACTTCTAGAGTAGTATCTATTCCTGCTATTACAGGTCTTGGTTCTACTGTAATTGCTACTCGTCCTACCGCTGCTTGGCATCCGGTATCGGTATAAACTACGCGTATCCAGAAGGTATCTCCTGTTGAAGCTTGGTAGCCATTTGGCACTTCATTGGTATCGTTTTGCGCTCCGATTTGATCAAAGTGGTAACTGATATCATAATTGCTCAGGTTCATATCATCGTTCTCATTGGCATCTAGTAAATC
>CANMOY010000038.1 GCA_947499595.1 uncultured Mesonia sp. | reverse complement strand
GAAATTAAAAAGTTAAAGGAAAAGATTGAGGAACTGGAGTTTCAGAAAGACTTTCAGCAAGACATTATTGCTGATATGGAACTTATTACAGGGGTAGATATGGCAAAAAAGTCATTGCCCAAAACATTAGTAAAAGAGATAGAGCAAAAGAAAAAAGCACGTATAAAAGAAAGTGGCTCTATGGATGTTTTGGGATATCTAAACAAGCTTTCTACAAAAGAATCAAAGCACAACAAAAACAAGAAATAGACCATCAAAAGTTAATCAAATTGGTTAAGGACTACCGTAAAAAAGTAGGCTCAAAAACGGGCGGGATTAAACTTTATGCAGAACTAAAACAAGACTTTATAAACGCTGACATTAAGATTGGCAGGGATAAGTTTTACCGTTTCTTAAGACTCAATAATCTTTTAGTTCCAAAACGTAAAAATTACATCACCACCACCAACTCAAACCATATGTACAAAAAATATAAAAACCTAGTTAAAGATCAGGTTCCTACTCGTCCAGAACAATTATGGGTAAGCGATATCACTTACATTAAAACACAATACGGCCATAATTATTTAGCCATTGTTACAGACGCTTATTCCAAGCAAATTATGGGCTATAAACTAGATAACCATATGAGAACATCGCTTTGCATAGATGCGCTCGCTATGGCCATTAAAAATAGAGAATACCCAAGTGAAAGACTCATCCATCATTCCGATAGAGGTTT
>CANMOY010000037.1 GCA_947499595.1 uncultured Mesonia sp. | reverse complement strand
AGCCCGCCTACAGACCCTTTAAACCCAATGATTCCGGATAACGCTCGGATCCTCCGTATTACCGCGGCTGCTGGCACGGAGTTAGCCGATCCTTATTCTTACAGTACCGTCAATTCCCGACACGTCGGGAGGTTTCTTCCTGTATAAAAGCAGTTTACAACCCATAGGGCAGTCTTCCTGCACGCGGCATGGCTGGATCAGAGTTGCCTCCATTGTCCAATATTCCTCACTGCTGCCTCCCGTAGGAGTCTGGTCCGTGTCTCAGTACCAGTGTGGGGGATCTCCCTCTCAGGACCCCTACCCATCGCTGCCTTGGTAAGCCGTTACCTTACCAACTAACTAATGGGACGCATACTCATCTATTACCGCCTAAGCTTTAATATAATTATGATGCCATATCTATATACTATGGGGGATTAATCCAAATTTCTTCGGGCTATACCCCAGTAATAGGTAGATTGTATACGCGTTACTCACCCGTGCGCCACTCGTGTACTCCCGAAGGAGCCTTACCGTTCGACTTGCATGTGTTAGGCCTGCCGCTAGCGTTCATCCTGAGCCAGGATCAAACTCTTCATCGTTGTTTCTTAAATATTTTACAATACATAAGTTATAACTGTATGGAATTTTTCTCAATACCTAGCTAACTAAGTATCTCGACTCAAAACTATTCTATTTAGCCTTTGTTTTAATTTCGCATTTCTTACTCGTTTCCAAGTAAAA
>CANMOY010000036.1 GCA_947499595.1 uncultured Mesonia sp. | reverse complement strand
GTCTATAGAAACCTTCCCAAAAACATCATTGCTACAGCTGGCATTGCCCAGGTTGTCTATGTAGGCGTAGCCGTAACTACTTCCAGGTTGTTGGATATCTGACATCGCAAAAACTACCGTGGCGGCTTGCCCGGCAATGCTACTGGTATCCAATTCCATACACGTCCAAAGCGTATAATAAAGATCTAAACCTCCAGGGGCTTCTATAAACCGGCATGAGTTGCGCTCGAAAGCAATGCACTGCTCACTGACCAGGTTATTGTTTTGATCCCATATTTGTACCTTAAAAAAAGGAAGTACAATGGAAGATGGACTGGCATTAATATCATCCTCCAAGGCTAAGGCATAATCAAAGGAAAAGCTTTGCCCGGCAATGATTTCTTTTGTCATCACACTAAGGCTTCCTTGAGTACGCAAATCGTTTAAACCGATAGCCCGCTGATTATAAGGGGTATTGGGTTCTACCCTGATTTGAGTTGTAGAAGAACCAGACATAAAACTATCGGGCCCTGGGGTTAGTATATACGCATGATAATTAAAGGCGTTGTTTGGATCATTATGACCATTAACAGGGTCTAAGCTTGCTAAGTTTTGTAAAGGAATACTGTTTAAATCGGTTTGGCATTGTTGCATCCCAGGTGGGTTCACTGCAAAATCATAATACGCAAAACTATAACCCGAGGCCGTCGAGGTGGTAGCATCGCGTTCAAAGCCCCCGTTGGGCACAC
>CANMOY010000035.1 GCA_947499595.1 uncultured Mesonia sp. | reverse complement strand
CAAGAGCCGTGTGAGGGGAGACTTTCAAGCACGGTTCTGTGAGAGGCTTAGGGTGAAATTCCCTTTGTCTACTCGATGCCAAAGCCGTTGTGCAACATATGAGAAACGAATGAGAATTTTAATTTACACACTATTATTTCTGACTTTTAATCTGTCCTTTTCTCAAAAAACTTTGGATTATAATGCTATTCTGATTGAATTAGAGAACTCATCGGAATCTCTAAATACAACTCTGATTTCACCAAAATCTGACTTTTATATCGGAATTACAAAAGATGCGATTGTTGAAAATCCTGAATTGAATTCTTGTATTGACATTGAAACAAACGAAAAGAAAAACGAACAAATTATCGGAATATTGAAAAAGCATAATTTATTGGATAAATTGTACGTAGAAATCGAAAATGAATACTCTGATTTAAGTTCTGACCAAATATTCAAACCAACTGAAACGGAATTATATTTGGAATTGTTTTTTAAAACAAAAAGTTTTGGAATTATGAGCTGTTTTGTTCCTATTTTCGAAAAAAAGAAAGCCAAAGAACTGATTTGCGATTTGGACAAAATATTTGATTATAAATACTGTTTTAAGAAATTGAAACGGAAAATATAAATACGTTGCACAACACCGTGTATAATTAATTGCTTTGGTCGTTGCCTACTTGGAAAATTCCTTCGGAATTTTCTCGCGTTCGTTTTTGTTTACTAAATTAGTTGCTCAACCACGCAACTAACCATAGTGTGCCAAGAATCAACCAAGGCAATAAAACGGTTGAATGCTGTAAATAAGATGATGGTAGGTCCATCAG
>CANMOY010000034.1 GCA_947499595.1 uncultured Mesonia sp. | reverse complement strand
TCGCAATATAAAGTTAGGTTAATTGTTATTGGAACTTAAGATAATTTTTATTTAGTCTTTGCTGTCAATTTATAAAAAGATGCAGTCTCATAGCTCAGCTGGTTAGAGCGCTACACTGATAATGTAGAGGTCGGCAGTTCGAGTCTGCCTGAGACTACGAATTAATTAAGGATTATGCATAAATAGTTTTTGATTAAAAAGTTCATTAAATACTGAAAGGAAATTTTAGAGGTTGAGTAGCCGTTATAAGTACTGTTAACTAATAACTGGTTAACTGATCACTGAGAGACGGGGAATTAGCTCAGCTGGCTAGAGCGCCTGCCTTGCACGCAGGAGGTCATCGGTTCGACTCCGATATTCTCCACGAATTAATTAAGGATTTATATTAATAGGTTTTTAATTATAGAAAGTTCATTGACATATTGAAAGAATAAAGAATACGAGAGTAGGCTTATAGGTTATGAGAGTAACCGTATAAGCGACAAAATACATTAAAACTAGAGATAGTTAAGAGCAAATTAGGTAAAAGACATAAGCTTATTAAGGGCGTATGGGGGATGCCTAGGCTCTCAGAGGCGATGAAGGACGTGATAAGCTGCGAAAAGCTGCGGGGATTGGCACATACGAGTTGATCCGCAGATATCCGAATGGGGCAACCCGGTATACTGAAGGTATATCATCCGCAAGGAAGCAAACCCGGAGAACTGAAACATCTAAGTACCCGGAGGAAGAGAAAACAATAGTGATTGCGTTAGTAGTGGCGAGCGAACGCGCAATAGCCCAAACCAATATGTTTACGGATATATTGGGGTTGTAGGACCACG
>CANMOY010000033.1 GCA_947499595.1 uncultured Mesonia sp. | reverse complement strand
GGGATTCAAGATCCCAAAGCGAAACCAAAATAGGAAATACAATCCCTCAAGCCTTAGCGGCTTGCAGATTTTTTGTTTACATCCACTACTTCATAAGGAAAAGGGATTCAAGATCCCAAAGCGAAACCAAAATTGGAAATACAATCCCAACAAGCCTTAGCGGCTTGCAGATTTTTTGTTTACATCCACTACTTCATAAGGAAAAGGGATTCAAGATCCCTATGCGAAACCAAAATAGGAAATACAATCCCTCAAGCTTTACCAGCTTGCAGATTTTTTGTTTACATCCACTACTGCAAAAACAAAATGGGATTCAAGATCCCAAAGCGAAACCAAAATAGGAAATACAATCCCTCAAGCCTTAGCGGCTTGCAGATTTTTTGTTTACATCCACTACTTCATAAGGAAAAGGGATTCAAGATCCCTATGCGAAACCAAAATAGGAAATACAATCCCTCAAGCTTTACCAGCTTGCAGATTTTTTGTTTACATCCACTACTGCAAAAACAAAATGGGATTCAAGATCCCAAAGCGAAACCAAAATAGGAAATACAATCCCTCAAGCCTTAGCGGCTTGGAGATTTTTTGTTTACATCCACTACTTCAAGCTGGGGCTTGGTAGTGGATGTAAACAAAAAATCCCGATGAAAGTCTTCATCGGGATTGTGCTTCTTGTGGGCGCGAAGGGATTCGAACCCCTGACCCCTTGGGTGTAAACCAAGTGCTCTGAACCAACTGAGCTACGCGCCCAATTTTTTTGTGAAAGCTTTTTGTTGTGGGCGCGAAGGGATTCGAACCCCTGACCCCTTGGGTGTAAACCAAGTGCTCTGAACCAACTGAGCTACGCGCC
>CANMOY010000032.1 GCA_947499595.1 uncultured Mesonia sp. | reverse complement strand
ATTCTGTGCAAATTGAACTAGAACAAGTTGGAAAGCTTGGCCATAGACGGTGATAGCCCGGTATAGGTAAGATTTAGTAACAGATAGTGGTATCCTGAGTAGTGCGGGGCACGTGAAACCCTGTATGAATCTGGCGGGACCATCCGCTAAGGCTAAATACTACTGAGAGACCGATAGTGAACCAGTACCGTGAGGGAAAGGTGAAAAGAACCTTGAATAAAGGAGTGAAATAGACCCTGAAACCATACGCTTACAAGCGGTCGGAGTCCTGTTAAGGGATGACGGCGTGCCTTTTGCATAATGAGCCTACGAGTTACCGTTATCAGCAAGGTTAAGTACTTCAGGTACGCACCCGTAGCGAAAGCGAGTCTTAATAGGGCGCCAAAGTTGGTAGTGGTAGACGCGAAACCGTGTGATCTACCCTTGGGCAGGTTGAAGCTTTGTTAACCCAAAGTGGAGGACCGAACCCGTTGACGTTGAAAAGTCTTGGGATGACCTGAGGGTAGGGGTGAAAGGCCAATCAAACTCGGAAATAGCTCGTACTCCCCGAAATGCATTTAGGTGCAGCGATATTATTAGTTTTATAGAGGTAGAGCTACTGATTGGATGCGGGGGCTTCACCGCCTACCAATTCCTGACAAACTCCGAATGCTATAAAATGTTAAATATCAGTGAGGGCATGGGTGCTAAGGTCCATGTCCGAGAGGGAAAGAACCCAGACCATCAGCTAAGGTCCCCAAATGTATGTTAAGTTGAATAAACGCGGTTGAACTGCTTAGACAGCTAGGATGTTGGCTTGGAAGCAGCCATTCATTTAAAGAGTGCGTAACAGCTCACTAGTCGAGCGGTTCGGCATGGATAATAATCGGGCATAAACATACTACCGAAGCTATGGATTTTGTAT
>CANMOY010000031.1 GCA_947499595.1 uncultured Mesonia sp. | reverse complement strand
CATAGTGTGCCAAGAATCAACCAAGGCAATAAAACGGTTGAATGCTGTAAATAAGATGATGGTAGGTCCATCAGAGTCTTTGTATAGGCGATGGCTCTAAACCACCTAAAGGTGCTTTGATTAATAGTCTTGGTGCTGAGCGTTTAGGAGAATCTAACCCTTGAGGTTAGCAGGTACAAATAAAGGAGTTGAACGCAAGTGAACCATTGAAGAGGTGTCGAGAAGTTGCTACCTTCAGTCAAAAGCTACGAAGTATGATACGGAGTGAAAAGTAATGTTAGCGATAACATTAATTACAGAGATAACCTATTTATTTTCTGTAAGGCTGGCGTCATTCAGATGGCAAGAACTTTATTTAGGCTTATTTACGGAACTTGGGAAGCTACCTACAAATGTTAAGGGAAATGCACAATAGGCACAACCTAGAGGCAAAATACCGATGCTGTATGTAGTGGCAGATTAACCCGTATTAGTGAAGAAGTTTCTGTAATGGAAATGGAGCGAAGGGGTTAAGTTGTACTGTTATATTTTATCAATCAACTTACAAAATGTGAGGATGAATTTATGGAATGAAACAAAATCAATACCGATAAGTCGCCGAATGGTTTGGGAGGCTTATCAAAAGGTGCTTTCTAAGCAAGGAAGTGCAGGGATAGATGCTATTGGTATGCGTGAATTTGACGCAAACCGAAGCAAACATCTGTACAAACTTTGGAACCGGATGGCATCAGGGAGTTACTTTCCTCCTCCAGTCAAAGAAGTTGAGATACCAAAGAAAGACGGTTCAATCCGTAAACTTGGAATACCAACTATCAGCGACAGGGTTGGACAAATGGTGGTTAAAATGTTTTTAGAACCTAGATTAGAAGCGATTTTCAGTCCAAATTCTTACGGTTATCGCCCCAATAGAAATGCTCA
>CANMOY010000030.1 GCA_947499595.1 uncultured Mesonia sp. | reverse complement strand
ATAAATTTCATAAAAATCAGAAAAATAGTATTTTTAAGAGCATTAATTGGTAGTTTTGAGACTGACTGCCGTTGTGCGTCATTTAAGAAAAAAATTGAACTACACATTTAACGAAATAGAAAAAGATATTATTCAGAGACTTAAAAACTCTGAACCAAAGCGAATATGGACTGAATTTATTAAAGTCATAATTGAGTTTGAGGAATATTATATCGAGTTGGAATGTGTGCCCGAAATTGCAAGTTCGCAAAATAAAGCTGACGAAGCTATGACAGCAAAAGTTCGAGAATTTAAAAAAAGCTATTCGCCCCATAAAAATGCAAAAGTACTTGCAGAAAACAAACCGATTACAGAAGTCAAAACCGTTCGGACATTATTATACTTTACCGATTCGATAACTGAACCTGCGAAAGTCAAAAAAATCGACTCTAAATGGAACAGAATGTTAAGTAAAATAGCCGGAATAAGAAAAAGTGAAATCGAAAAATTACTCGAAGGAACTACAAGTAGTTATCACGACGAAATTATATGCAAACCGAATTCAGATAAAGCTAAAAAAGTAAACGAAGAATTTTCTAACTTAATAGACGTTGGAATAATTTTAGAAATTGGAGAAAGGTATTTACCTGCTTTTGTTCAGGGAAATGGATATGGATTTGCTCATTTGGAAAGAAATGCGCTTTTGAAATCGGAAGAACTAAAAGGTATATTGACTGAATACGAACTGAATTAAAAACGAACGCACAACAATGGCTATAAGTAATTGCTTGTTCTCGCCTACTTCTGAAAATCCTCGCGGATTTTCAGTTTGGTGTGTACTTACAAAGTTTAGTGCTAAACCACGCAACTACTCATAGTGTGCCAAGAATCAACCAAGGCAATAAAACGGTTGAATGCTGTAAATAAGATGATGGTAGGTCCATCAGAG
>CANMOY010000029.1 GCA_947499595.1 uncultured Mesonia sp. | reverse complement strand
ACGGCTATAATTCATTACGGCGGAATTTCCTCGCGGAAATTCCAAGCATTTTTGCTATCTTTCGGTCAACGTCGGAATGACACTCACGTGCCATTCCGTAACGAAATCATAGCCAAAACCGTTGTACCCAATTTAACCCGAACGCAAACTAAATGTATAGTGTCGAAGAAATAAGAGAAAACTACAAAGGATTTTCCGATTCAAAAATTGAGAATATTGCAAAAAAGGAATCGAAAGGCTTAAGAAAAGATGTTCTCGGAATTTTAAAAGAGGAAATTGAGAAACGGAATCTTGACAAAAACCTAATTAGTTGGGTAGAAACTGAAACAAAAACTTACGACGGAATCGAACGCGATTCTCTAATAAAGAAAATTCAAAATCTAAACTGCCCAAAATGCGCTGAAAAAAAAGATAGACTATATGGATTTGAAATTAATCAAGTCGTTTCTGTTTTACTTTTTGCGAACGACACACGGAATGAAAAAGTATTGTGTTTAAGTTGTGGAAAAAAAGCAAAGTTAAAAGCAATCTTAATTACTTTTTTTGCTGGTTGGTGGTCAAGGCGTGGAATTCTTTTGACACCTTGGATTGTAATAAAAGATTCATTTAACTTTTTGTTCATTAACAAAATAAGTGACAAAATAATTAATCGACTGATAGACGAAAACACAGGACACTTTCGGAGAAAAGGAACTGAAAATGGAACTTTAAATCGACTAATTAAAAGAAGAAACGAAAAGGAAATTTTAGAAGATGAAGGATATGATTTCACCTAATAAAAAACTGGGTACAACAATGTATAACCGCAATTACGGCGGATTCGACTACGTCCGAATCCACTCGGAATTGCTAACGTCTGTGTTTAACCGAAAATCATTAACTTTAATCCCGTAACTGACGGTTATACGAGACCGTCAGACTGTCTCAAAACCATGCCATCATTGCAGTCTTTTTTTAAGGATAT
>CANMOY010000028.1 GCA_947499595.1 uncultured Mesonia sp. | reverse complement strand
TGCGAGTCAAGCAGATTATACCGCAGGTACAGCCATCGCTAACCCAACGGCTTATGACAACACCAGTAATCCGCAAACAATTTTTGTAAACGTAGAAGGAGCTAACGGCTGTAGCGAACTCATCAGCTTTGATTTGATTGTGCACTCCTTGCCCGATTACAATGAACCGGTAAAACTAATTACTTGTGATGATGCCCTTGCGGATGGTTTTACCAGTTTTAATTTAAATTTTGCGACGGCTCAAATTACTAACGGACATGCTAACGTAGCGATAAGTTATTATGAAACGCAGGTAGAAGCATTAATAGGAGATCCCACCACGGCATTAGCTCAAAATTATACCAACACCAGCGCTAACAATCAAAGCATTTATGTTCGTATAGAAGATATAATCACCGGCTGCGTGACAACAGATGCTCTTGATTTAGAAGTAACACAAACAAGTGCTCTCCCACCCCAAGGGGAGGCGTTGCAAAGTTTTTGTGGTGCTGCTCTTCGTGCACAGATCAATGAACCTCCTGCCAATTTAACCGATTTGGTAGTAGTGGGCGATAATCTACAATGGTATAGCGATGCGGGTGGTACCACGCCTATTCCTGATACCACTCTGCTGGTAGATGGACAAACCTATTATGTGAGCCAGACCACTACCGGTACCCAGGGCTGTGAAAGCAGTTTATTGGCGGTACAAGCTGTAGAGAAGTATTGTAATTGTGTGCCCAACGGGGGTTTTGAACGCGATGCTACCACCTCGACGGCCTCGGGTTATGGTTTTGCGTATTATGATTTTCCATTGAATCCACCTGGCATGCAACAATGCCAAACCGATTTAAACAGTATTCCTTTACAAAACTTAGCAAGCTTAGACCCTGTTAACGGGCATACCAATCCAAACAACGCCTTTAATAATCATGCGTATATACTAACCCCGGGGCTCGATAGTTTTATGTCTGGTTTTTTGAATACCCAAATCAGAGTAGAACCCAATACCCCTTATAATCAACGGGCTATCGGATTAAATGATTTTTTTGGTGACGGTTCTATAAGTAGCATAACAAAAAAAATCATTGCCGGGCAGAGCTTTTCCTTTGATTATGCTTTAGCCATGGAAAATACTTCTAACTTAAATTTACCTTCCGTTGTACTTCCTTTTTTTAAGGTACAAATATGGGATCAAAACAATAACCTGGTCAGTGAGCAGT
>CANMOY010000027.1 GCA_947499595.1 uncultured Mesonia sp. | reverse complement strand
CGATAAATTTCATAAAAATCAGAAAAATAGTATTTTTAAGAGCATTAATTGGTAGTTTTGAGACTGACTGCCGTTGTGCCTAATTATGAAAAATGAGTTATGAATCTCAAAACATACTACCTAAAAGAACATCTTTAAAACTTGTAAAAGAGTTTTTAGAAATGTTAGATTATAGGTATTTAGGGAATTGGGATGCAGAAGAATTAGGTAAAATTCAAAGTTACCAATGGTTTGAAAGAAATGATTATAAATCTTGGTCTGGAGTTGAACTTTCTCTTTTTAAAAAAGACAAAATAATTCTTATAGAAACTAGAACAAATGCTGGACGTAGCTATTATGATTTAGAACATCAAAACAAAACAATTAAGCTACTTCGTCAATACTTTAAAGGACAATTTTTTACCGATTATGGAAAAAGCACATACTTACATCCAAACGGAATTGCATCGGAGCCTTCAGAATCTGGATGCTATTTAGCTTTTAGTGCATTTGGTTCCAATTTAATTAGAGTTAGACAATATTTTGACAGTCGAAATTTCAACGAAAGACACGATGAACCTTCTGGAATTTATTGGATTGATAGATTTAATCCAAAATACTTTTCAAACACATTAATCCTGCCTTTTATAGCATCTATTGCTGAAGATTTTTGGAAATCAACTTATATCGCTTTATTAAAATATTCAACAAATAAAGAAAAAATTCTAAAAGGAAATAGAATCTCTTCAGAACGATTAGCACAAGTATCTGAAGGACAATTGTCAATAGAAGATGCTTTTGCCGAATCAATTCCTTTCGGTAGATTATCAATGGTTTGTAAACATTTCAAAGCCTTAGACAGTAGAATTGATTTTGCAGGTGTCTTAAAAAGACCATATCGAAGACGAAAAAAAAGCTTGTTTGATAGCTTGGAAGAAATGACTGAAATTCGAAATGAAATAATACATAGTGCTAGCTCACCTATCTTTCTTGACGACGATTACATTCAGGACTTACTTAATATAATTCACGATTCGGTAGAACGATGTTATACTGAATTGACTAAAATAAATGATTGGAAATTCAATAAAGGTTGGGGAGTTGGTAGATTAAAATAACTAGGCACAACAATGTATAACAACAATTGCGGCTTTGTGTCCTGTGGACACATCCGCGCAAGCATAAAAGTCGGGAATTTTAGCTATATTAGTTTTCAAACAATCCGCAACTGATTGTTATACAAAACCGTCAGACTGTCTCAAAACCATGCCATCATTGCAGTCTTTTTTTAAGGATATATTTTTAATTTTTTT
>CANMOY010000025.1 GCA_947499595.1 uncultured Mesonia sp. | reverse complement strand
CTCTGATGGACCTACCATCATCTTATTTACAGCATTCAACCGTTTTATTGCCTTGGTTGATTCTTGGCACACTATGGCTCGTTGCGGGAAATCAGCTATGATTTTCCGCTGTGACCGAAAGATAGCAAATCGCAATGAATTCCGATTAGGAATTCAGCCGCAATGA
Source organism: uncultured Mesonia sp. (assembly GCA_947499595.1). Classification (GTDB taxonomy): domain Bacteria; phylum Bacteroidota; class Bacteroidia; order Flavobacteriales; family Flavobacteriaceae; genus Mesonia; species Mesonia sediminis. Next base: position 1,497 of record CANMOY010000025.1, on the reverse strand, counting down.
GCTATACACGGTGTTGTAAGGCGTTTTTTAATTGTTTTTTTACTAATTCAAACTCATTCTTATGCGAAAATATAAACCTTTCGGAATATGCGATTTGAAGCGAATTTATGTTTTCCACATTTTCAGGTTCACAGGTCAAATTCGGAATGTATTTTTTATTATATCCACTATTTTTAAATAATTTTTCACAAAATAAACAAAGAGTGAGTGAAGGTGAAAGCGGTAAATAAATTTCAATTCCGAAACTTTCTAATCCTAAAGTTCCTCTAATTTCGCTTGTATCTGTCGTGTTTTGTAATGTAACTGGATTGTCAGAGATTAGAAATGAATTATTACTTTCACTTAACATCCATACTTTATTCATCAAAATTTCATAAAAACTTGTAGATTTTTCTAGCATTGAAAACCAAATTTTTTTATAGTCAATGTTTGGAATCTCAATATTTGCTTTATCTTTTAATTGTTTAGATAAAGTTTCCATAGAAGTTTCTGTTTGAAGAAGTTGTCCTTTTGTTCTTAAATTTTGAAGGATAATAAAAAAGGATAATGTCCTTCTTTCTTCTTCTGATAAATCTATTATATTTTTCGTTTTTATTATTTTTTCAATAATTGGTGCAGATTCATTTTCGGCTTGTTGTAAGGCATATTCATAACTTCCAATTTTACTATTTTTAAATTGGTCGTAAAAATATTCTTCGCTTGCTACTTTTTTTATTGGTCGTTCTTTGATTTGGTTCTGAACACTATACTTTTCGTTTTTGTCATATGCCCAAATGAATTTATTTCCTCGACTTGAGAAGTTTTTCAATAAAAATTGAGGAACGTAATGTTGATTTTTTACGTGATTATTCATTGGTCTTGGTAAATGACTTACAACGGTCTTGGCTATGATTTCGTTACGGAAAAATGGGCGACCATTTTTCCGACGTTGACCGAAAGATAGCAAAAATGCTTGGAATTTCCGCGAGGAAATTCCGCCGTAATGAATTATAGCCGTTGTTGGGTTTTAGTGCTTTTTTGTCCGTTTATAATTTTGTTCCGAAATTTTGGTTTTCCGTTGATTTATTTTTTCCGAGTTTGAGTAGGTTTCGTTGTTTTTCAATTCCGCAAACCTGCTCAAATTCCGATTGTGTTTTTGTTCGGCAGAGTGGAAGTCAGGCGTTTTTTTGCGTTCTGTTCCGTTTTCCGTTTTTCCCACATTCTTGTCAAATTCCGCACAGCAATTCGGTCAGCGTTCGAGTGAGCAATTCCGCTGTTTTTTTCATTCCACGTTTGAGTGGTGGTTCCACAAAATTTTGAAATTCGGCACGATAGTTTTCCTGAACTATCTACCTTAAAATTCTAAAAAAAATCCGAAAATCAAACCAGGCTTTTTTCAGTTGCACAAACTTGCTCCAGCATTAAACCCAACGTGTTTGTAATCGAGTAGACAAAGGGAATTTCACCCTAAGCCTCTCACAGAACCGTGCTTGAAAGTCTCCCCTCACACGGCTCTTG
>CANMOY010000024.1 GCA_947499595.1 uncultured Mesonia sp. | reverse complement strand
ACGCAAAACACAAGTTATACTGAAGAAAAAGATTGCAAAGCCCTGCTTTGAAACGCTTTTTGAATTGGGCTGCTGGATATTTCTGTTATTGAATTCAAATAAATATAAAAGGTACTGCCAATTTTATACGCTATTTTCGATAGGCCGTTTTGAAAAGTAGTTATAATTACTCCTTTTGTAAAATAACCTACCTTGTCATGTCGAGTTTCGGATTTTTGGTGGTAAACCAAAAATGCGAAGTATCGAGACACAGTCGAAAAGTAGCGAATTTATCTTTTGGTTCGTTTTTGATCAAGCAAAAATGAACAGAAAGAATTTGTAGTATTTTGTTGGAAACAGGATTTTGATTGGGAATGAAGGGTTTATTTTTTAGCTGATCTAGGAATTGAAAATGTAAGCAATTGATTGAAATGGGAAAAAAAGAATAATGGCATCCACTACTGTGGGCCCAAATTTTACCGGCCACACAGGTTGCCCCGATTTTTCATTGGGGAACGCTTAGTTATTGACAGTAGTACTTTATTTTTCAATCCGGTTTTCATCATTCATTTTAGTCGGATTCTGTCGTGTGTCAAAGACATCATTAATTATAATTTCATTATCTACAATTCTGTAAATAAGTTTATAATGTCCACTTACTAAATATCTATATTTTTATTTAGAATTGTCAAATTTGGTTCAATTGGACCAGAATTCGGATTTTTTAATAGTTGTTTCGAGGATTTAAGTATTTGTTTTCTGATTTTATGGGCAAGTTTTTTATTTACTTCAATTGCATAATAATCAAAAATGTCTTTTAAATTTTTGATAGCAAAATCAGTCCAAACTATTTTCATCGTTACCAATTTGCTGATATTCTCTCCAAATCTTCTTGACTTTTTACATTTCCATTTTTGAAATCCAATTCAGATTTTTCAATTCGATTTAGTAATTCCTCGACAGTAAATGGTTTTAATTCAGGATTGTGTTCAATCTCTCTTTTTAAAATATAATTTTCCAATTTTTCAAATAATATCTCGTCCTTAATTTGGGCTAGATAAGTAATTAAATTGAGTTTTCGAGTTTGTAAATCCATAATTCGTGTATTTAATCAAAAATACAATTTTTTTACTAAATGTTTATTTGAAAAACGATTTTCTTGTATTACTGCCAACTCGCTATAATAACCCAAATATACACTTTCAAAACAATTTAGTACTGGTTAAAGTCTAACTCGGTTATTAGGGATAAAATCTGGAAGGGTCCCATTCCCCCGTTGAAGCTGAAAGGCAAAGATTTCCAATCGGTCTCAAACAGCCTAAAATTTTCAACGCTTACTGCACTGCCAATTTTACGCACTATTTTCGATAGGCCGGTTTGAATGGTAGTTATAATTACTCCTTTTGTAAAATAACCTACCTTGTCATACCGAGTTTCGCATTTTTGGTGGTAAACCAAAAATGCGAAGTATCGAGATCCCGAATACTCGGGACTACTGGGTAGCGAAATAGCGATTTTTTTAAAACTCTATTATTATACATTACTAATCGAAAACTAAAAGTACCCATTTCTTAACTCTCTACTTTTTTCCATCGCCGAAAAAAGTAGTAAAAAAGTCTAGGCTTACGAAACTAGCGCTAAATTGTATGTTTGCAAGCTAAATTTTAGGAACTCACCCGATTTCCAATCGGTCTCAAACAAGC
>CANMOY010000023.1 GCA_947499595.1 uncultured Mesonia sp. | reverse complement strand
AAAAAAATTAAAAATATATCCTTAAAAAAAGACTGCAATGATGGCATGGTTTTGAGACAGTCTGACGGTCTCGTATATGGCCCGTCGCTTGCAAATTAGCGATTATTTTTCGGTTGAGCCACAAGGCAGATTTTTAAATATTACTATTTATTTTTTTAATTGGAAATCGTCAAATTTTTAAATTTGACGATTTCCAAATTAAGCTCAAACTTCGATTAATCAAATAAATAGCTATGAGCTATATACTTTGTTGGTAGCTGTTTTTAAATAATAAATTTAAATCCAAGAAATGATTGCATAAAAATACTAGTTTCTTTATTAAAATTTGATGTTGCACCTAGGTTAATATACATAGATCCTGCTAAATTATAAGACATCAATAAGCCTGCATCAACTCCTAAAATAGCTTTTTTTATTTCATAATCTTTAAAGTCTAGTATTGAAAGGCCGTACTTTATTTCAAATTTAAAGGATTTGTTTTTTGAAAACTCGTTTCCAGCTAATAAGGAATATTTTAATAAGTTATAATTTGGCTCATCATTTTTTCTAATGATTGTTGCATAAGTAAAGTTTAAGCCAAGTGTAGTATTTTTATCATCAAAAGTTTTGGTAATATCAAAATTTAAGGACTCTCCATAATTATCTTTTGCTAATGCCAAACCGACATTTGCAGAAAATGAATAAAAGTTTTCTTTAGTATTTAATTCACTCTTGTCTTGAGCAGAAATATTGATACTAAATAGAATAAGCGTTATAGTAAATATAGTTCTCATATTTAATCAGTTATATGAATTCTTGAGTGGAAAACGTCTTAATTTACAGAGAATCTTCAACTCAAGAATTTGTTTTAATCTCTATTACTTTGATAGTATATCCCATGCTTTGTCAAATGCAGCACTAGTTGCTCCTGCCCCTTTTACAGCTCCTGCAACAGCACCAATAACAGTTGAGCTTCCTGCAGCCGCTCCTGCAGCACCACCTATTGCATCAGCTGCAATCGTTAACCATTTTCTTAATTTCCATCCTTTAAATAATCCATTAGTAACAGGATACTTAGTGTCCCAATATAGCATAGAATATCTACTAACTGAACTAGCTATTAATATCACAGACTTTTCTTCTAATGAGTAACTTTCCAATTGATTTTCAAAATCTTTTATTTGATTAGTAATAAGCTCAATATTATTTCCATCATAATCATCTATAATTTGTATTAATTCAAGAAGTTTTGACCTTTGAAAAGATGATACATTTATTTGATTGATATAACTTTCGAAATCATAATTTATTACGTTATTTATGATAGGTTCTAAAAACTCTCTAGAGGCTAAGTTATCGACTTGACCTTCTTCGTTAAAATGATCTTCTATTATAGAATAAACTTCATCTAGCGATTCCATATTGTAATTATTCTCATCAAAATTTTGAAGAAACATATTATGCTCATAACCAATGTAATCTAATGGATTTTCAGGATTTGATGCTTCTTCCCATTCTGAATTAATTGAATTAGGTTCTGTCAAATAATTGTGGGTTATAGCGTCTTGATTTTTTACATTACTCTTAGTGTTTTCTGTTAGATTATTTTCATCATTACTACAACTTATTAAACCAAAGGTTATGAAAAAAATAAAAAATTTTAAAATAGTAAGTTTCATAATTAATAAAATTTATGTTTTGTTTAATGTATAACAAAACAAGGTTGAACAATAAAGTGCCTAATCAAAGTTTTAGGCATTTGATTTTACATCATTCGCTAGTTACTATCTTCTTCCTTCAGAGAGTCAGTTTGTGTTTTTATTTTAAAATCCGTAAGTCGGATGGTCATTAAATTGCTCTGTTTAGGTGTTTAAATAGCTACCAACGGCAGTCAGTCTCAAAACTACCAATTAATGCTCTTAAAAATAATATTTTTCTGATTTTTATGAAATTTATCGAG
>CANMOY010000022.1 GCA_947499595.1 uncultured Mesonia sp. | reverse complement strand
AGTGTAGAATACAAGCAAATTTTACCAACCGGTGAAGAACGTATAGATACCTTTAAAGGTCACTTTACCTTGAAGCGATAATCAAGTTATCCTTTAATAAAAAAAAGATATAAAAAAGGCTGCCCTTTTTAGACAGCCTCCTTTATAAATTAATCTTATTAAAAACCCTCTATTCTTTAATTACTTTTTTAATAAATACTTCTCCCGAAGCATCAACAAACTTTGCAAAGTATATTCCTTGCTGCAAATGACTTAAGTTGATGGTTTTTACATTGGTATTTAAAGTCTGTTGCCATATCAACTTGCTCTGCATATCATATAGGCTCACTTTAGTATTTGCCATTGCTTTAATATGAAGCTGATTTTTAACAGGATTTGGATAAAGTTCGATAGACTTTTGCTCTTGCTCTTGCTCTATACCAAAGCTTACTCTTGATGCAGAACGGCAATAGTTGGTTTGGGTACAAGACAATTGTAGCTTAAACGGACTACTTAATAGACTAGCACCAATTTGAGAAGGTACATAAGGTATAAAATTCTGATTAAAATTATTTCCTGTAGAAGCCGAAATAACATCGATATCTAGAGTTAATGGTAGTAAACAATCACACTGCACTTCACCGCTTAAGGTTGTTCGAAATAAACTCAACGACAGTTGGTTGGTAATTGGGTTTTGTTGCAAACCAGTAAAAACTAAATTATTTTGATTATCATTGATAATACCTCCCTTAGGGGTATAATACGTATTTGAAATTACCGAAGTAGGACTACTTCCATAATTAATGGGTTGTGCAATAAAATCAAAATTCACATTAAGTAGATCTGCCGTAGAAAATTCAGATTGATACAACTGCTGCCAATTAACCTTAGCATTAGCATTATCATAATCTATAGAAAAAGCCATATGGCGCCCAATACCTGAATCAAATTGGGAGTTAAACATAAAGGCTGAATAAGCAATAGAAGTACTGTTTGTATTTCTGTCGAGAACCATTCCATTCAATAACATACTTACAAAATTATCACGATCTGGTGCATAAATAAAGTAGGAATCTATAATATTTCCGTTGGCAAAATCCACACTTATTGTTTCTAACTGGCCTTCTACCCAAGGATAAGTTACATAAAACAAGCCGGTTGCAGGATTATAAATAGCCATTCCTCCGTTTTGATGAGTAGCCTGCCCACTATAACTCTGGGTCCAAGCAGCAACGCCATTAGCATCGATTAATCGCATAAGACCTTGAGAATTCCCGCTAGCAGTAGTCGTTGTTCCAGTTAATAAAAACATTTCTTGCCCATTAGGAGAAACATTAGAAGGTACTTTGGTGATTTTATTAAATGTGTTTCTTTGGTTTAGTAGAAAACTTCCGTCATAAACTTGCGGTGTAAAAGCAGTTAAGCCAGCTAAATTGCGGTCTGCTGATAAAACAAAACCATATTTTGAACTACCCGTAGTTGTGAAACTTGTACCTAACCCCACCACTAAAAAGTCACCATTCTCTTTTTGAACAATATCGGTGCCATATAACTGATAGTTTTGTCCTGTAGGTCTTGGAGGGTCATTTAGGGTTAACTCTGCTAATAAGTTCCCGTTCTCATCAATCGTGGCAATCAAAAGATCTTTGGGTCCATTGTTGATTCCTACATAACCAGTTAAGGCAATAATATTTCCTTCGCCTATGGTGATGCTTCCTACAAAAGAATCAATCCCGCCAAAGTCAAAATTTTTACTCCATACTATACTACCGGTATTATCTATACGTAGTAATCTTACATCGGTTCCAGCTGTGATTCCAGGACTTTGTGTTCCGGCGACCACATAATCTCCCCCGTCTAATTGGGCAATAGAATGTTGTACAAAATCTCCCGAATCAACATCAATACGCTCAATAAAAGTTTGAGCGTAGCTAATCTTACTTAAAGCGATAAATAAAATTAACAAAAGTGTACTTTTTTTCATAAAATTTAAATTAAAGTTTAGATTAAGATACAATTTTGTAGATAAAGTGAAAATTTTATATTTAAATTTTTTAATGTAACTTGCATAAATAAATTAATTTATATGTTAAAAAAAGCGCTATTACTTTACTTATTTAACCTAATGAGTAGCTTTTTTATGCATGCTTATGCACAATGCCCTCCACCCCAAGGGGAGGCGTTGCAAAGTTTTTGTGGTGCTGCTCTTCGTGCACAGATCAATGAGCCTCCTGCCAATTTAACCGATTTGGTAGTAGTGGGCGATAATTTACAATGGTATAGCGATGCGGGTGGTACCACGCCTATTCCTAATACCACTCTGTTAGTAGATGGACAAACCTATTATGTGAGCCAGACCACTACCGGTACCCAGGGCTGTGAAAGCAGTTTATTGGCGGTACA
>CANMOY010000021.1 GCA_947499595.1 uncultured Mesonia sp. | reverse complement strand
CAAGAGCCGTGTGAGGGGAGACTTTCAAGCACGGTTCTGTGAGAGGCTTAGGGTGAAATTCCCTTTGTCTACTCGATCACAAAACCGTTAGCTACAATGTTGAAAAAAAGCATATTTATAATATTAGTTACATATTCGACAATTATTTCTTGTCAACAAAAAGCGTATGCACAAACTCTAGAACCTTATAAAATTGATAGTCTTTGGGGATTTAAAGAAAGTAATGGAAATGTGAAAATTGAACCGCAATTTCAATATGCAAAGGTGTTTACGAACAATTTTGCCGTTGTCGCAAAGAACAATAAACTCGGATTAATAAACAAAGCAAATAAAATCATCATACCATTTGAATATGAATATTTAAAGCATCTTAAGAACGATAAATTTATATTTGGTTATCGAGCAAAATATTTTGGCGAATATAATTTGGGTATAATCGATACATTAAATAATGTTTTGATTAAACCAATCTATAGTAGAATTAAGCTTAAAAATAATATTTTAGAAACTGTAATTCAAGAAGATAGTATAATTGAAAAAGGAGTAATTGGTGATACTCGTTCTATCAAAAATAAACGTGGATTAATAACGCTAAATGGAGAAAGAATTTTGCCGAATGAATTTGATTATATAAGTTGGTTAGAAAATGGTTTAATAGTTTTAAGTAAAGATAATCTTCAAGCATTGTATAATCCAGACGGAACGAAATTGACCGAATTTGATTATATAGTTATTGGAGAATTTAATAACGGATTGTCTAAAGTTCGAAAAGGAGATAAGTATGGTTTTATTAACAAAAATGGTAAACTAAAAATCCCAACCGAATTCGATATGTGTTATCCATTTGAGAATGGATTTTCGAGAATTGAATTAAATGATAAATGGGGAATAATAGATACGAACGGAAAATATGTTTACGAACCGAAATATAGTTTCGAAGAAATGAAAAAGCGCATAAAAACACTGTAGCTAATAACTAAGCGTTCAATAACTAAGCGTTCGTGTGGCCGGTACAGCCTGTCCCGACTTCTTTTTACGGGAGCCTAACATGAACGCCGTGTTGACTAACCCGGCTGTTTTTATGTTGGTACTATGGGGTTTAATCTATTGCTGTGCTGCCCTTTTAGAGATGATTAGCCACATTTCTTTTCTTAGCGGTAGACTTAGGATACCCAAAAAGCTTATAATTTGAACCTCTTTGCGTATTGAATGGTTTATTGCTATCCCCGACAGTGCGCGGTTGCATCGCGTTCTTCTTGCCTTTTAAACCGAGTCAACTCGACTGGTTAAATCTCACTCTAACACATTCACTCCTCAATAACTTAGTTACACTTTATCCAATAAAGAAATTGTTTTAAAAGTGTATATTTGGGTGAATATAACGAGTTGGCAACAATGTAATTACTGAGATTTTTATTAATGAACAAATTCACATTCTATCACGTACTTAATGAAAAAAAGGAAAATAATATTGAAAAAATCTTTCAAGAAATTAAGAATCAAATAATCATATACCATCGACAATTCAACTTGACATTAAAAAGTTATAAGAAAGAATGGAATGATGAATTGAAAAAAAATGATGATTCATATGAAAAACAGAGAAAAAAATCTGAGAAAATATACAATAAGGCAATAGAAGAATATGGAGACGATGTTTACGCTCATACATATGCTAACAATGCTTCTGGACTTAGCGTAATTGCTCATCAACATCAAAGCACTAAAGAAGATATTGATAGAGAGTATGAAGAGTTTCTAGATCTTTACAGTAAATCGATATTGATTGCTTTATATAGCCTAAATGAGAGTGAATTAAATAGAATAGCGGTAGTTTCTTCAGAGATTTTAAATAAAAAGATAAAACCTTCGCATTTCGATTCTCGGAATTATCTGATTTCATCTATAACATACTTAAACCTGGTAATAGAAATAGAAACAGAAACACTGGAGAAATATATAACCAGTTTTACCCAATATCAATATCTTAGAAATGGTATAGTGCATAATTCTTCAAAGTTTAAAGAAGACAAAACTTTAAAGACAATACAATCAAAATTTAAAGATGCAATCTCATTAAATAAGGCAACTGGAAATCTTAGAATAAGGAAAGCCTCATTTATAAAAGATTATTTTCAGATAATTAAAGAGTTTTACGAGAATTTATTATGGCAAGTTGACTTAAGTCAAGATTCTATAATTGTAAAAAACGGTCTTAATCATTGGATAAAAGCTCTAAATAATAAGTCAGAAATAGAGCAATTTAAATATGAAAAATTTACAGAAAAGGAAAAGTTGCTTTCTTTCAAAGTAAAATCTAATAATGAGGAACTTCGTGATTTTGATTTAAAGATTATTTTTAAAAAATCAGAAAATAGAACATTTGAATTGACAGATCAAACAGGTGATGAAATGATCAATGAATTTTTAATTTATGAGAAAAAATTAGAAGGTGATTATTTAGTTGATATTATTAAACCATTCGATTTTATTTATACGAATTACTATATAAAAATTTTAGCTTATTAAATTACACAGTTGCCAACAACGTATAACGCAAATGGCGGGTTTGTTAGAAAAGAACTAAATTAGTTTCCATAACAAAAAAAATCGTTAAGCCGACAAATCCGCTTCCATAATTCCGCGCCACTTGTCGTTATACAAGACCGTCAGACTGTCTCAAAACCATGCCATCATTGCAGTCTTTTTTTAAGGATATATTTTTAATTTTTTTTATCTT
>CANMOY010000020.1 GCA_947499595.1 uncultured Mesonia sp. | reverse complement strand
TCGATAAATTTCATAAAAATCAGAAAAATAGTATTTTTAAGAGCATTAATTGGTAGTTTTGAGACTGACTGCCGTTGTAGGGCATTTAAAACGACAAAGATTGACGGATTTCAAGACATATTATAAACAGCAATTCCAGCAAGACCTGCTGAAATTTGTGGGACAAATACCTATTGACGGAAACAAGCATTACGACAGAAACGAATTTAATATTCAATACTTCTTCTTGACACCTCAGTACAAGTATTTAGACATAATTCCACCCGACAGACAAGCATTATTCGCAGTTGCACTTTATTGGACAGTCTTGGTCGACCAGACATTTTATTCACACTTCCGACACTCATACCAGACATTTCAAAGTAAAACGTTGTATCCTAAATTTATCGGTAACTGTACTGCACCTTCTCTAATGAGTTCCGAATGTGGACACCACCAACATCCAAGAAAAATATTGAAAGCAATAAACGACACAGAAGACAAAGGAAATAGGTTTGACTTTGAACGTGAAATCTTTAAAAAGGACGAAAGCAGCCAGACAAGACAACGCATAGACTATTTTTCACTTTTAGAGCAATCAAGGCAAATAATGAAGGAAGAAATAAAAGACTATTTTGAGAATCACCAGCCGGAAATAAGTTGGACAGAATTTTGGACGAAATGCGAACAAGAACATTAATGAATGAAATAAAAACGCCCTACAACACAGCATATAGCTTATGGCGGGTGAACGGCTGCCAGCAAGGTTTTCGCTCCGTAGCCAGCTTTCGTTTCGGTGGACAGGAAAGTGCTTCGAAACCGCCACAAGCCATATGCAAACCGTTGGCAACAAGCTGAAAATGAACAAAAAAGAAACATACAAAATAGGCATTTTAGCATTTGGTTCTTTGATTGACAATCCCGGAGAAGAAATCAAAGAAATAGAAATTGAAAGAATTAATTGCAAAACCCCATTTAAAATTGAATTTGCGAGAATAAGTTCTTCTCGAAATAAGGGACCAACTTTAATCCCCATTCAAGATAATTCAAAAGGAAAAAAAACGAATGCTCAAATAATAATAATTGATCATAAAACAAACATGAATGAGGCTAAATCTATACTTTGGAGAAGGGAATGTCATATAACTGATAAATCAAAAAAATTTAAAGACTTAACAAAACCAACATCGAAGAATGTAATGATAGAAGTACTCGAAAATTTCTGTAATGTCGAGAAAGTATTATACACATATTTTTTGCCACAAGACGAATACAATGATTTGACACCTATAAAATTAGCTGATTTTGCCATTGAATCAATACTTTCTAAAGCGGGGAAAGAAAAAAAAGACGGTATCAGATATTTACTTTTGGCAAAAAAACACGGAATACGAACACAATACAGTGATGATTATGAAAAACAAATACTACTTAAAACTGATACGAACTCACTTGAGGAAGCAATTGAAAAACTAGATAAACAATTTGTCACATATCAAAATAAGTAAAAGCCCAATAATATTGAATTATGAAAAGTAAATTTTTATTTTTAAGTATGGCTATATTAATATCCTGTGGCCCAAAAAGCAAACATGAATTTTTTAAAAATGGTTATTGTAATATTAATGGAGTTGAGAAATTTTCGAACAAGATTTATATAAGAAACACCTCTGCTTCTAAAATTATTACCTACACAATTCAGCAAACCATTATTGAAACAGGCAATATCGACACAAAACTAAAAGAAATTGCCCCCGGGGATTATAAGTATGTAGGCTGTGACCATGACGCACAAGGCCATAAAAAATATAAAGTGGTTGGAGCATATTATGGACTAAAAAAGAAAAATTGAAATTAACTCTTAAAATCTTGGAATAAGTAAAAAATGTTTTAAATAAAACAATAAACAGAAAGCCTGTTGCCAACAACGGCTATGCGCCAGGCGGGATTTCGTCTTCGGTTGATAGATTACGGAAGCGAGAACGGTAGCGTTTTCAAAAGAACGATAAAGGTAAAAACCCCCGCCCGGCGCATAGCCGCGGGACGTTGGGCACAATATAAAAACAAATGACACAAGAATTATTAAACACAGGAGGAAACAATTATCCGGCAAAAATAACTGAATTTGAAAATGGGCTGATTAATTTCCTACAGTCACATAATTTGCCATCAGATGGAATTTTTAATAATGTTGATGAAAGACTTCGTGTTTTTTCAAACATAGATTACGTTATTAATCAAATTGACCCTCAACTTTCACAAAAATCAATATATTTATCAAAGTTTTTAGCCGCAAGTGCTTCGGGATTATTTGATGCATCATTAAATTACCTGTGGGATGAAACAATAATACAGCTTCGAAAAAGGGTATCACAATTTGACTTAGAATACTTTTATGATAATACAGTAGGTGGAGATAGAAGGAACAAATTCAAAACTGAGGACGACCTAGTTAGATTGCAAGACAGTGAATTAATAAATGGAGCAAAAGAAATAGATCTAATTTCAGATGTTGGATATAAACATCTTACTTATATAAATTATATGAGGAATTGGGCAAGTGCGGCTCATCCAAACCAAACAGATATAACAGGTCTACAGCTAATATCTTGGTTAGAAACTTGCATAAAAGAAGTTATTTCTCTTCCAATTCCGAATGGAGTTATTCAAATAAAAAAACTTCTTTCAAATATTCGTAAAGAGCCAATAGATGAAAATAATGCTGATGAAATAGGTGTTTTTTTAACTGAACTTTCAGAGGAACAGTCAGAAAGTTTAGCTATGGCATTTTTCGGTATTTATACCCGTCAAGATACAGATAATCAAACTCGTCAAAATATTAAATGGCTATTACCTTTACTTTGGGATGCAATAGATGAAGACACGAAGAACTCGTTTGGAATAAAATACGGTTACTTTTCGGCAAACCACGAAACTGAACAAAAAAAATTAGCAAGACAGTTTTTAGAAATAGTCGAGGGGCAAAAATATATACCAGACGATTTAAGAATTCTTGAGATTCAAAATGCTATTCGAAATTTATTAAATGCACACAGAGGTAATAACAATTTTTATAATGAACCACCATTTGCTAGAGAACTTAAAAGGATTATTGGAGTTCCACCAAAATTACCAAACAGAATAAATAAAGCGTATGTTTTAAGTATTGTCGAAGTCTATTTGACAAATGGTAATGGAATAGCTTGGGATGCTGAACCAATTTATAAAGGATTAATAGAACATTTTGACAATAGACAAGCGACTATTGCTTTATTATCATTTACAACAGACCAAATAAGTAGTGCATTGCAAATTAAACTATGTAAACAAAAATATATTGAGCTATTAAACTACTTGAGACCAAAAATAACTAACGCTTCAACTATTGAATTACTTGATTTTGTTTTAGATTTTAAAGGTAGCTACTCAGAAATGAGAAAGGATAGTCGGGTTAGAAGAGTTTTGAAAAATTTAGAAATATTAATCAAATAAAATACTGTGCCCAACAACGGCTATAAGCAATTGGGGTTTAAGTGTTTAAAGAAATAAAAATTAAATTAAACAAAGGTCAGTCCCAAACTGAAAAGTTTGGAGTTAAAATCCCCAACTGCTCATAGCCAAGACCGTCAGACTGTCTCAAAACCATGCCATCATTGCAGTCTTTTTTTAAGGATATATTTTTAATTTTTTTTATC
>CANMOY010000019.1 GCA_947499595.1 uncultured Mesonia sp. | reverse complement strand
GTCTAAACAAGTGCTGTATAAAGTTAATTGCTCCCGGTCTTCTCCTTGTTGATATTCCATTTTTAAAGATAAAAAAAATTAAAAATATATCCTTAAAAAAAGACTGCAATGATGGCATGGTTTTGAGACAGTCTGACGGTCTCGTATAACCGTCAGTTACGGGTTAATATGCGTTAATTTTCCGTTTGGCACAGGCGTTAGCAATTCCGAGTGGATTCGGACGTAGTCGAATCCGCCGTAATTGCGGTTATACATTGTTGCCACACGTTTTTTTAGCGTCTGACTGGTCCTTGGTCATAAATTTCGAATTCAAATATATCTGAGTTTTCAAATCCATAAACTTTGTTTAATATATCCAATAACACCTTTTGAGTTTTCTTTTGGTCGTTTCCAAGATTAATTGCGTAACAAGGAATTCCATCAAATTCATAATAATCAAAATCATCTGCTATTTCCAACGTACGGAATTTAGCCAGTTTTTCCATTTCGTTATCAAAAGTCAAATTTATCGAGAAGTTGAATGAGTTTTCTGGTGTTGCTGTTTGTTCGATTAGTGCTCCGTGCAGAACTTGAATTATAACTGTATTGTCTTTCGCTAAGTTGATCAGAAATGCGTGATTTTTATTTTCAAATCGGTCAGCCGTAATTTTTAGAGTATTTTTTAATCCGCTATCAAGCTTTTCAGTTTGTGATTTCGCCCCAAAATTTATTCCTAAAGCTGCTAAAATTGTGAATAGTATTCTTCTCATTAAATTTTTTTAAATGTGTGGCAACGGCTTTGGCTATGATTTCGTTGCGGGAAATCCGCGAAGATTTTCCGTCGTAAAACGAAGATAGCAAATTGCAATGAATTCCGATTAGGGATTCAGCCGCAATGAGCTATACACGTTGTTGCCACCAGTTATTTTTTCCACTTTGCTTTTTTTTCATTCCATTCTTTCCAGAACTGCAAATATCCTTTTCGGTCAAATTCGTCTTTCGGTATTTCCTTTTCAGGACTTTCTTTATAAAACTTCTCAACTTGGTCGACAAAGTTCAGCACCTCATTTTTATATTCCGCAAAATTTATTTCCGTTTCAGTTCCGCTTTCCGTTTTCAGGATTACATTTCCGTTTTTGTGTTTTACTTCCCAGTCGATTCCTGTAGGACAACTTCCAATATAAACTTCGTCCATATCGTTGTCGAAAACCAAAAAGTGTCCGCAACACGGAATTAATTGGTCGCCAACAGGATTTTCTTTAGTATGATTTCGTTCCAATGTCCGAAGTAAGAGTTGCGCACTTGCACTTATTGTCCAGCCATCATTTTCAGATTGGTCAACGACAATTTCATTTCTGATTTTCACTCGCACTTGTCCGTGCGCACACAAGTCCGTTTGAGTATTTTTTTCGGATATCCAATTCGTTTTTAATAACTCAATTTTGAATTTTTGCGAGGTCATTTTTAATTGGTGGCAACGGCCTTGGCTATGATTTCGTTGCGGAAAAATACGCAGGATTTATTCCGTTGTAACTCAAAGATAGAAAAAAGGGTGGAATTTTCTACCGAAAATTCCACCGCAATGAATTATAGCCGTTGTTACATACTGTGGCGACACGCTCTGCTTGGAACGCTCTGCTATGCCGTCTACATAATTTTTTTCCGCTTAGTGTTTTTTATTCAGTTATCATTTTATTTATGGCAGATAAGGAGATTTTAAAATCTTTTTTCGTTTACTTTAAATTTTTGATTCGACCTTAATTCCGCTTAATTTTTAAATTCGCTTTTTATTATTTTGAAGGATATTGTTTTATTCATTTTTTTCAGCGTTGTGCTTTTCATTCCGCGTAATGCTTTTTCAATTCCGGAGATTGCTTTTTAAGTCAGTTGATTTTAATAAAAAATGATCTATTTTCTACTCAAGTTTTTCAACCATTCAGAAAAATTATTTGTCCGTTCTGCTTTTCATTCCGAGCCATTGTATGTAACGGTTTTGTATATAATTAGTGGCGTGTTCCTTGCACGAAATTTAGTAAATAAACACCAAATAGAAAATCCGCGAGGATTTTCGTAAGCCAGCCAAAACTAGCCATTATTTATATACGTTGTTGGCATTTCGTTGTTTTTATTCAGGCTTTTATTTATTCAGTTGATCACTTTGTATAAGGGTTTAAATTAATTATTTTTCTTCTGTTTTTTCTTTCCAAAAAATCCAATCCCTATCAATCCTCCACCAAGGATTGAAATGAATTTCCCAAATTCAGAAATCTTTTTAAGAAAATCACTTTCGATAGAATCATTTATAAATATTGATAATATTCCTATCGTAAATAGTACAATTCCCAAAACCCCAAATTTTTTATTCCTCATTATTAATTTGTTTATAGTTTGTTCTTTTATTCAGACTTTGAAATATTCCGTTTTCTAGTGTTCGAGTGAATACAGTGAACAAATTAATCCGCAATCATTTTTAATTACGATTGAGTGAGCTATTCCGCAACTTGCTAAATTCCGCATTCAATTCGGGTTTTGCTTTTCAATTCAGATTCCGACCCCGAAAACGAGCTAAAAGTCAAACGTCTAATTTAAATCATTTTTCTTTATTATATTTTTTAAATTCTATTTTCTTTTTTTCTAAAATCGCATAAAACTTTTGTGGCGATATTTTCAGGTCTTTTTTTTCATTTTTTTATACAGCTTTAAATTCTCGTTTACTTTTTTGTTAAAGTAATGTTTTCCAGTTTCTCAACTATTTGTAATTCAGTCAGAATTGAGTCATTCGCATAATTTTCAATTTCTGATTTAATGCTTTTTAAATTACTCATCAGTCTCATTTTTAACGGTTCTGCTCAATGAATGCCAACGTGCGTGTATATGACAAGTAGCGTGCAAAAATGTGCTAATTTTTCGGATGCGCCACAAGCCAATTTTTTGTTTTAAGTTTTTATCTTTAAACTTCTAAAACGCCAAAATAAAAAATTGGCGACTTTCCAAATATACCAAAATTTTCGAATAAGTAAAGACGCAGCTATTTGTTATATACGGTGTTGTGAGGCGTCTTTTTTCAGTCGTAAATGAGCTAAATTTTCAATTCTTATTTGTTAAATCCATTAAAATTAATCAGAGCTTTTTTTCTTTTTCAGGTGTTTTATAATAATAAGCACAATTATCGTCAAAAAACCGAAAAAAATTATTTCAAAAACATATTGAAAAAAATCTGTGGAAAGAATTTTTCTTTTTTTTAAAAAAAGAAAATCAAATAAACCGACTAATGAAAAAAGACAAACAATAATAAATATTGACACTATGATGTATAATATTTTATTCATTCGGGCTGAATATAAATTTCACCAAAAGTCCAATTACCTGATGGTTGCTTGCTCATCAAAAGAATAACCTTAGCTGTAGATTTCGACCCTTCAACTTTCGTTTCAATTTGTGCGTATCTTGCTCCATTTTCTGAGCGTATACTACCTGAAGGAAATTGTCCGAATTCGTTTATTTCTCCAATTTCATTAATTAGTTCGGAATTATTTTTCAAATATTCTTTTGCTAAAGTGTATTCATCGGAATACGAAATTCTTAATGTATTTCCGATTGTTACTATAAGAATAAAGAAAATTATACCTAAACCAGAATATAGAATGTACTTAAATGTTTTGGGTATTTTCACTGTTGTTTATTTTTGTCAGCTAATATTAAAATCTGTTTTTTTATTTTGTATTATACTGAAATAGGTTGACCTTTTTTACGGTCTTTTTTGGTTGATTAACTACTACTTTTAGATAGTAAGTTC
>CANMOY010000018.1 GCA_947499595.1 uncultured Mesonia sp. | reverse complement strand
TAAAGATAAAAAAAATTAAAAATATATCCTTAAAAAAAGACTGCAATGATGGCATGGTTTTGAGACAGTCTGACGGTTTTGTATATCGATCCAAGTTGCGGTCGAGTTGGGACTAAGATAGCTAAAAAACGCAAACATTTCGAACACGTGAGGATTTATCCGTGAGGATAAATCCGTAGCAATTTGCGATATACGCTGTTAGCAATAGGTTTTTTGTTTTATAATTTTGTCTCTGTTACGTGTAGTTGTATTGCAGGAGTTATAAGAATACTTTTATGTGGGGTTTTAAATAGGTAATTAGCAAAATCATATTTAACCATAAGATTTGAATTACGTAATTCAAGAGATACTTTACCTGAATTTGCGTCTACAGTCTTAGCATAATAGTTGTTTTCATTAGATAGTTGAAACTTCAATTTAGTCCTATCACTATTTTCTGGTATAAATTGATTATAATCTTCATCTAAATAATATAAGGCTTCAATACAAACAAATACTGTTTTGTTTTCTTCAAATAGAATATTCTCTTTGTGTTCAATCTCAATTCTATTTTTATCTTTTGGGTTTAAGTAAAGTGTATCGGTTGAATATATTTTTTTATTAAATTGAAGCGTTTGTAGATTGCCAAAGGGCAAACTTTCTTCGACTTCAAAAAAGTGAATTTTATATGCAGTTTTATATTTAACTTTGTCTACATAAAAAGTAGTTTGATTAATATATAAATTCTTTATATAGTTTCTGAAAATTATACCAGAATCTTTATTTGATACTAAAAATCTACTTTGAGAATTTATAATTCTATTTGATTCCCCCAAAATAATAGAGCCCTCTTTTTTTGAAGAAATTACCAGATCATCTAATTGTATGTATTCTTTAGATAGGTAAACGGCTTCATTCAAATTTTCTGTTTCTATAGTGTGCTTTTTATAATCTGTTTTAGTAAATTCTATTTTATTGTATTGTAGACCTTCCGGAATTGGAGTTGCTTTATTATTTTTAGTTATACCTTGGTAAACAACCTTTTTATCATTATAAATTGTAAAGGAAACAGATTCGACTAAATCGTAAGTGTCATTGTCTACAACGATAAATTTTTGACTAAAACTATTTAAAGTTAATAGCAGTAAAATATAAATAATTGCATTTTTCATTTGCTTTTATTAAAAAACGGTACTGCTAAATGTAACAGTACCGTTATTGATTAATTTATGGTTGGTACTCTTCATTACATCCGACAGTTTCTTGCTTGTTAGGGTTGTTCTTATCCATAACACGCTCTTCTTTAGTAATTTTAAAACCAAGAATATAGTATGCTCTATACACACCTCTTACACCATTTACACAAGAGCCATAAGAATAACGCCAACCTAGTGTAACTGGTTGAGGCTCTCCAGTAATGGGGTCTGGAAAGGTAGGGTTTATTATGATTCTAATAATATCAAACTGGTCTGTTGGTCCATATTCATAAAATTGATTTATTTCATTATAAACAACTTGCTCAGCGGTTTCTATGTCTGTTACAGTTAAGGTAAAGTTTTCTCTGTCTACATCTACATAAGTTCCGGTTTCTTCTACTTGGGTACTTTCAAAGATGTACCTGCTAGCTATTTCTTCATCCCCAACAAAAACTTCTCTGACAAGGTAGCCATCAATTTCAGCTGTTCTATTCTCTGATTCGGTGTAATTTTGATAAGAAGTTAAACTTTCATTTAAAGACTTTTCATCAATTGCTACTTCCTCTTCAATTTGTTCATTGTCTACTGAACAACCTGTAAATATAACCGCACTAACAAAAAGTGCAATTAAAAAATGTAATGATAATTTTAAATTTTTCATAATTATTTAAATTTAGTTTGTGCCTACTATTGTTTTATGGTTCCTGTTCGGCTAATTTCCCCATTTTTATTTTAACTTATTGCTAACGGTCTTGTATAACAATCAGTTGCGGGATGTTTGTAAACGAAGATAGCTAAAATTACCAACTTTTATGCTTGCTCGGTTGTATCCGCAGGACACAGAGCCGCAATTGTTGTTATACGTTGTTGCCAGTAGTGGTTTATACTTTGTTTTTCATTTTTTTTGTATTTTTCTCAATTCCTGTAAGTTAAAAATTGCGAGTATGGCAAAAATTGGTAAAATTGAAATATCAAAAATTTGTACTTTGAAAAGCCAAACAACTATTGAAATAATCAATGATGCTACTAATATTATACTCAACATTTTATTAGTCTTATTTTTTGCCAAGAATGGAGTATAAAACAGATATAACGGGTTACACCAAAGAATATTTAGATTCGATTTAACCTCCTCGTGGCCAGAAAATAACCATAATGCAAGGATGAATATACCTGTAATTCCAAAACTGAAACTTGCTATTATTTTGGCGGGTTTAGGAAACCAAAATAGAAACAACACTGCTAAAAGCGAAAATATCAATAATGGCGAAAATATTTGCTGAATATTTGAATTGCTATTACTTTCTATTGAGTTTAATATTTTTTCGGATTGTATTAAATTTTTGCCATTCAATTTCGCAGCACCAATTTCTTTTTGTAGATAGTCTGGCAAGAACATACTTTGATTACGATTAGAGTTTCTGTCCAATGATTTTCCTAACACCAAATTAATTCCAAATTTTAGCCAAGGCATTTCTTGTAGATATGAATTAATTAAATCCCTATTTGATTTGTTAAGTTCTTGATTTTCAAAACTCACTCCAATGTGTTTTAATAAATCTCGTGTTTCTGTAGAACAGTTTTTATCCAAAAAAGAGTAGAAGTAAAATCTATTTTCTGGTTGATTTAAAAGTTTAAGTCTATTCAAAAACTCACTTTTTTCATCAGCTGTTAAATCTAACTTTTGTTCGTGGACTAATCTTTTTTCATAAGTGTATATTTTCAAAAAATTTATTGTTTCTTGAACACCTCTATGATATTTTAATTTGCCTTTCAAATATTTATATTCAAAATTTGGCGTGTTAAAATCAAACATTCCAAAATTATAAACTTGATCTGTTTTATTTTCTTTGTCAATAACTCTAATAGCAGTATGTCCGAAAACTGAATAGACTTCTTGACCAACAGAACAAGTCAAAATACTTATTTCGATATTGTCATTGGCATAGCTTAATTGGCTAATCAGAAGTATTATAAGTAATGTTTTGTTCAAATCTATCCTTTATTCAATCCAATTACTGATTTTTATTCTTTGCAGGTTTTTCTTTACCATTACTGGCAACGGCCTTGGCTATGATTTCGTTGCGGAAAAATACGCAGGATTTATTCCGTTGTAGCTCAAAGATAGAAAAAAGGATGGAATTTTCTACCGAAAATTCCGCCGCAATGAATTATAGCCGTTGTTGGCTAAAGTACCGACACGCACTGCTTGACACACTCTGTTAAGCCGTCCGTACAATTTTTTCCACTTTGCTCATTTTCCGTCCACTTTTTATATCTAAAAATTCGCTGATTTATTTTTAAAACTGAGACTTCAAATTCTTTTTTTCTTCTACTTCAAATTTTTGATTTTGACCTTCACTCCAGCTCAATTTTTTCCGTTTCTTTATTTTTATTCAATTCAGTTTTTATTCAGCTTTCTTGTCAGCGTTGTGCTTTTCATTCCGCGTAATGCTTTTCAATTCCGCTGTTCTCTTTTTAAGTCAGTTATTTCTTTAAAGAACTAATTTTTGTTTTTTACTTTATCTTTTAAAACGATGAGATTTATTATTTTTCCGCTCTGATTTTCATTCCGAGGTATTTTTGCCAACGGCAGTCAGTCTCAAAACTACCAATTAATGCTCTTAAAAATACTATTTTTCTGATTTTTATGAAATTT
>CANMOY010000017.1 GCA_947499595.1 uncultured Mesonia sp. | reverse complement strand
ACTCTGATGGACCTACCATCATCTTATTTACAGCATTCAACCGTTTTATTGCCTTGGTTGATTCTTGGCACACTATGATTTCGTTGCGGAAAAATACGCAGGATTTATTCCGTTGTAACTCAAAGATAGAAAAAAGGATGGAATTTTCGGTAGAAAATTCCGCCGCAATGAATTATAGCCGTTGTTGGCTAAAGTACCGACACGCTCTGCTTGGCACGCTCTGTTATGCCGTTCGTACAATTTTTTCCACTTTGCTCTTTTTCCGTCCCCTTTTTTTATTCAGCAATGCGCTGATTTATTTTTAAAACGTAGATTTTAATATCTTTTTTTCGTTTTCTTCAAATTTTTGATTCGACCTTAATTCCGCTTAATTTTTAAATTCGCTTTTTACTATTTTGAAAGATATTGTTTTATTCAGCTTTCTTGTCAGCGTTGTGGTTTTCATTCGGCGTAATACTTTTCAATTCCGCTGATTTCTTTTTAAGTCAGTTATTTCTTTTAAGAACTAATTTTTGTTTTTTACTTCATCTTTTCAAGCAATCGTATTCATTATTATTCCGCTTTGCTTTTCATTCCGAGGTATTTTTGCCAACTCGTTATATCAACCCAAATATACACTTTTAAAACAATTTCTTTATTGGATAAAGTGTAACTAAGTTATTGGGAAGTAAATAAGATAGAGTCATCATTAACCTGTCGAGTTGACTTGGTTTAAAAAGCAAGAAGAACGCGATTCAATTGCCCAGCAGCGGGGGGAAGGTTTAGTTATTGGCACTAGTTTTTTAATTATTGAAATCAACTATGTAATCCAAAGTTTTTCCTGCATCGATAAATAGCGTATCGTTTTCTCTCGTTGTTATATCGTTAATTTTACGTACAATTTCAATAACCACTGGTTGATTTCCTGCTGTTTCCAATAATTGATTGCTGTCAAACTCGTTTGTCCAACCTCTTATATTGCCATCGATAGATTGAGAAAAACCTGAGGGTCGTGGATATTCAAAATTTGTCCAAAGTCGGTCACTACCTTGGATGTCGTCAAGATTTAATAGAGTTAAATTCACAAAAGCTTTCTTAACAATATTATGGTTCCGAACAACCAAAGTATCCCGAACAGATGGAATTGATGGCATTCCATTCAAATCTGAACGAAGAAATTCATTTTCATTAAGTCTATCAAATCTCATTCTATGAATTCCGCTTTCTAATTCGTCGTCTCGCATAAAGAAACTTATACTAAAGTCGCCATTTGAGTCAGTTCTTGCAGTCGCTTTTGTTCTTACTGTTCCGAATCCTAAGCTTGTATTGTCCCAGACAACAGTAATTTTCTGATTTGTTATTGGTGTAGTTCCATCATCAGTCATCAATTTTCCGACTATTTCAGTACAATCTGCTTCACAGTTTTGACTTATTAAATCATC
This sequence comes from uncultured Mesonia sp., assembly GCA_947499595.1. Lineage (GTDB taxonomy): Bacteria > Bacteroidota > Bacteroidia > Flavobacteriales > Flavobacteriaceae > Mesonia > Mesonia sediminis. The sequence goes on along the minus strand of CANMOY010000017.1, from coordinate 5,179 downwards.
TTCCTTTTCGCAACTTTGAAATGCAAAAGCAATTATTATCAATATTATTAAACTCTTTTTCATAGACGTTTTTCATAATTGTAGGCAACTCGTTATATCAAATCAAATTTACATTTTTAATACAATTTTGTACTAGATACAGTGCATCAAAGTTATTGGATCGTAATTAAAATAGGTTTACCTTAACCTGTCGAAGCTATCTTGGTTTATAGGGCTATGAGAACGTGACGCAAGCTGTACCAGACATACAAAGGCTTAGTTCTTGTGGTGTTGTTTTTATTCTAATTATTCCTTGCCAAGTTTAATATCATACCAATCAATTTTTCTAGAAAAATACATCACGATACCCAAAATGACAAACATTCCAAGACTTCCAATCAATAGAGCATAATCTTCTAATTGGATAATTGTAAAGATAAAAGTATACATAATAAGTAAAATACTAAAAATGAAGAATCCAATTTGTTTTGATCTTAATATTGCCATTGTATATAGTGAAATTAATGTAAGCGTTAAAACAGTGGCTAAAATATAAGAAAGATTGAATTTTATATGTTCACTAAAAGATAATAATAGGGTATAAAAAACAATCAATGCTATACCTACCAATAGATATTGTATTGGGTGAATAAAAACTTTTTTCATAATTTCTACAAAAAAGAATGTCATATAAGTTAAAACTAAAAGCAAAATCGCATATTTGGCAACGCGATAAGACTTTTTGTAATTATCAACAGGTAATAGCAAGTCAGTCCCAAAAGAACTTTTTTCGATTTGATATTTACTACCTGTCCATTCTTGCGGAAAGTTTCTGTTTAAATGAAGAATGTTCCAATTTGAAGTAAATCCTTGATCAGAAACGGTTCGTTCGTCAGGTAAATAAGTTCCAGTAAAACTAGGAGTGTTCCAATCTGAAGAAATATTAACATCTGTAGTTTTGCCTACAGGTGTGAAGTATAGGTATTGACTACCTTTTAAGTCGATTTCAGTTGTAAATTCATAATTAACAATGCTGTCCTTACGCAATGGTACTAATGCATTTATTCCACTTGAAACAATTTGTTTATTAGATGTACCAGAATTAAAAGAAATATTCTTATTATTCCACTTTAGAGATACTTGCTTCTCTATTCCCTTTAAATCGTTAATTCCAAAGTTCAGTGAAGCCTTATCGAAATGAATATTGGCCTTTTCGATATCAAATTGTTTAAAATTAATATTATTGAAATTTCCATTAATTTTTAATTTAGATTCATATACCACTACTTCATAAATTCCTCTATATCTTTTTTCTGGTTTTATCTCCCCACGTATATCTAAATTTTCTGGTAAAAAATGTGCCCATTCTTTGACTTTTACTATTTCATTAATAGAATCTTTTTTATTGAACCGCTTTACATATCGATCGTAAGGGATTGAAATAAATGGCCCCGTAATTGTTTGACCGCTTCCCCACTTTAAGCTAACTTCATCAATTGCATTAGTTTGAACATCTTCTCTTTCATCAATTAAATCTTTAACCATCGAAGTCGGAATTAACAAGATTAGGATTAAAAAAATAATGACTCCAATTTTAAAAAAAATATTTGATTTGAGTTTTTCCATAGTCTGTATTTATTTTATTCTGTTAAATTTTTTGTGTCTATTGTCCTGTAAAATTAAATTTTAAAGATGAGGAAACGGGTTTGAAAAACCGTCAGTCACGGTTTTAAAGTTAATAATTTTCGGATAAGTACAGACGTCAGCAATTCCGAGTAGATTCGGACGTAGTCTCCCGACGGCTCGGGACGCCTTAATTGCGGTTATACATTTTAAGTACATGTAATCTAAATTTTATATCTATAGTGTCCGATTATTTTATAGTCAAATAAACAGTCTTCTAAAACTTGTCCGTCACCAATGTTATGAACTATTAAATTCCGCTTTGCGTCTTTTGATTTTTTATCTACCACGATTCCAATATGAGTTTTAGATCCACCTAAACTCCAACAAACAATATCTCCAGGTTTATAATCGATTGCTTTTTTAGATATAGATTTTTCGGCACCTTTTCGTTTAAAAAAAGTCATTAAATTCGGAACTCTCCGATGGTCAATATTTTTGTCGGTTGATTTAAGTCCCCAAATTTTTGGATAAGAACTAAAGTTTACCTTCATATCCTCGTGCACTTCTTTTTGCAAGTCAATTCCAATTTTTCGGTAAGCACGAATTACAACGTCAGTACAAACACCTTTGTCATTCGGAACATCTCCGTTAGGATAATCAATTGAAAAGTAGCTCGGGTCATAAGTTACCTTTTGTTTTGTCAACTCAAGTGCACAGTCGGATAAATCATTTTTCTCAACCGTTGTTTGTGAAAAGCAGAGCTTAAAACATAAAAATAATGTTATTAAAAGTAATTTTTTCATATTGAGGGTAAGATGTTTGGTTATGGTTTCGTTGCGTGGTTTAACACGTAATTTAGCAAATAAAACCGAAAAGAAAATCCGTAAATCTTGACGCATCGGAATTTTGAAGTAGGCAATAAATGGCAATTACTTAAAGCTATTGTTGTGAGTAATTTTAAATAAAATCAACAACTATTGTTTCTCCATATCTGCCGTTATAATATATAATTATTGGTGTTGGATAAGGAGATGGTTGTCCTACCCAAGAAGGAAACATATTATAATTGACATTAAGAGGAAGTGTTAACTCTGTTCCATCAGTATTTATTGAAACATAAGACGAATTGTAATGATAGATTATAACATTATGAGCGGCAATTCTAATTCCTGGTAATAAATTCTGACCCGTTAGTATTAATGTGTCGTTATAGCTATAGCTTGTTTGATTAGCGGATATAATAACTGGAACGTTATCGGATACTATATCAACATCAAAATTGGATATTGATTTCACTTGTCCATTAACTACATACTTCAATTTATAATTGTTGGCTGTAACAACATTTGCAGGAAATTCAATTTGAAAAAATGAAAATAAATTGTCATTACCCGTGTTTGTATTATAATTATTAAAATTAAGTTCGTAACTGTTAGCTGTATTTTCTAAAATAATTTTTGAGTTAGGCAGTGATAAATCCACGTTTGCGGTTCTTACATACGGAGTTGCATTACTATAATATTTTGTGGCAATATTACTTGTATTATTTGCACTGTTTATCCCAATAAAAGATATCCATTTTGTTTTGACAGTATATATATTAGAACTTTGATTTGCTGCTGTGACAGTGTATTGAACATCATTCATGAAATTTTGTAGTTCACTGCTATCGGGAGAAATTGTTGCGCCGTCGGATATTGAAATAATGGGAGATATATTTGTTGGATCCTTGTAAGTATCAATATCGATGGTCTTTGTAGAATGGTCTATTATACCATCAAATATTTCGCCATCTATATTAAACTGAAAGCTTAAAATCTTTTTTTCGTCAGATAAAGGAGTGTTATTAGTAATAACGGTATAAGTTGCTTGTTCTCCATTTTGAGCTGTTACCGTATATTGAACATTCTGACTAAAATCTTGTTCAGATGTTTGGCTAGGGAAAATTGTTGCATTTTGAGAAAATTCAATTTCAGGAATTAGAGAACTATTTGATTCCAATCCTATTGCTTCAATTGTTATGGTATTATTAGACTCATTTATCACTCCAGAGAAAGTTGTTTTATCTGGGGTTATTTTAAAAGAAGTTATTTTGTTATCGGAGCTATTAACCATAACAGTGTAAATGGCCTCATTACCATTTTCAGCAGTAACGGTATATTGTACATTCTGACTAAAATTTTGAGCAGTAGAAAATGAAGGAGAAATTGAAGCATTATTTGATATCTCAATTATTGGTGTGATTGAATTAGACAAATCTAAATCACTTGTGGTAACTCTTATAATTTTGGAAGAGTGGTCAATAGCCCCATTAAATTGTTCTCCATTTTCAGTAATTTTGAATGATATAATTTTATTTTCAGAACTTAATTTTGGTTCATCGTCTTTTGAACAACTAATAAGCAGTAAGCTAAATAGTATTATTAAAGTTGCTTTGATTCTCATTTTTTTATTTTAAAAGTTTTTGTTTTTCAATTATTGATGGGCATAATTACACCCAGCGGTAAAGTATAACCGTCAGTGACGGGTAAGTATACGTTAATTTTCGGTTAGGCACTGATGTTAGCAATTCCGAGTGGATTCGGACGTAGTCTCCCGACGGTTCGGGACGCCGTAATTGCGGTTATAAGTTGTTGGCACACGTTTTTTACTTCGTTTTAATATTTCTATTCAGCCAGTTCTTTGCAAAGAGTTTCTTTTTTTCAGTCAGAAGTTCTTTCAGCGATACCTTTTCAAAATATGTACAGCCGGAACAAATAGAAACTAATTCGTCGGATTGTTTTATTTCCGCAATTAGATTTTTTTCAGTTTCATTTAGATTGTATTTATTTAGTTCAGCAAGTTGCTCAAGACTAATAACTGCCAAATATCTTTCCGCAGTATTGTCAGAAGTCAGAAGTTTTGCAATCGAATTATATTTTTTATTATTCAGTTTTGTAGTTACTTTTTTTACAGTTTTAGATGGTTGTCCAGCAAAATAACAAGCAAATCCAACCATTTCATTTTTGTCCACGTTATCTTGAGCGTTCATTCCGCTTAAAATTCCAATTAGAAATAATGTGGTTAATGTTTTAGTCCTCATTTTTGTCAAATGTGTGGCAACTCGTTATTTCAAGCCAAATATATACTTTTAATACCATTTTTTACTGAATAAAGTGCAACTAGATTATTGGGATGTAAATAAGATAGGATCATCATTAACCAGTCAAGGGAGATTTAGTTTATAAGCTACAAGGAGCGCAATGAAATAAATTGTTTCATGAGCCTTATACATTAATCCAATTCGTAGGTACTATAACAATCTGGAGGCATGCCTTAAAATTAAAGACCTACTATTTTACCATTTCTTTAAAGATACATTTTTGATACATTTTTGATACATTTTGATAAAGGAAATGAATAAGTCTTGTAAGGAATGTAAAGCAATTTAGAAAAAAGATTTTCCTCAGTAAGGAATCGTTGCTCAAATGAATCCAACAGGCTACCGCCTGAAATTAGATTTTTTATTTTTATGCCCTTTAAAGCTGGGCTTTAGGGCTATCTTTAACTGGATTAACTGCGTTGATCCTCAGTA
>CANMOY010000016.1 GCA_947499595.1 uncultured Mesonia sp. | reverse complement strand
GGACCGCTTTGTACAGCCACCGGCGCCAAACAGGGGTCTTGATTTACCGGTGCAAGCAAACTACAAGCACTGCTGCCTGCAGTACCCGTAGGTTCGTCTATAGAAACCTTCCCAAAAACATCATTGCTACAGCTGGCATTGCCCAGGTTGTCTATGTAGGCGTAGCCGTAAAAACTTCCTGGTTGTTGGTAGTCAGACATCGCAAAAACAACCGTAGCGGCTTGCCCGGCAATGCTGCTGGTATCCAACTCCATACACGTCCAAAGCGTATAATTAAGACCTAAACCTCCAGGGGCTTCTATAAACCGGCATGAGTTGCGCTCAAAAGCAATGCACTGCTCACTGACCAGGTTATTGTTTTGATCCCATATTTGTACCTTAAAAAAAGGAAGCTCTATAGGGGGTAAATTCGTATTGGTAGCATCTTCCATGCCTAAAGCATAATCAAAGGAAAAGCTCTGTCCGGCAATGATTTCTTTTGACATCACAATTAAATTCCCAATTGCAACAAGATCGTTAAAGCCCATAGCTCGCTGATTATAAGGGGTATTGGGTTCTACCCTGATTTGAGTTGTAGAAGACCCAGACATAAAACTATCGGGCCCTGGGGTTAGTATATAGGCACGGCTATTCAAAAAGTTTGTTGGATTGTTATATCCGTTCACCGGATCTAAGCTTGTTAAGTTTTGTAAAGGAATACTGTTTAAATCGGTTTGGCATTGTTGCATGCCAGGTGGGTTTACAGGAAAATCATAATACGCAAAACTATAACCCGAGGCCGTCGAGGTGGTAGCATCGCGTTCAAAGCCCCCGTTGGGCACACAATTGCAATACTTCTCTACGGCTTGTACCGCCAATAAAATGCTTTCACAGCCTTGAGTACCGGTAGTGGTCTGGCTCACATAATAGGTTTGTCCATCTACCAGCAGGGTGGTATTAGGAATAGGCGTGGTACCACCCGCATCGCTATACCATTGTAGATTATCGCCCACTACTACCAAATCGGTTAAATTGGCAGGGGGCTCATTGATCTGTGCACGAAGAGCAGCACCACAAAAACTTTGCAATGCCTCCCCTTGGGGTGGAGGGCATTGTGCTACCAATTCTTGCACTCCCACAAAAAATAAGAGTAATATACTATAGATTTGTATATTTTTCACGTAAAAAAATGAATTCAAATTACAGGAAAATTCCTTTGACTTACCTATCACTAACGAATTTAAGTAAAAATTTGAGAAAAAACCGACATAAAAACTTAATTATCTGCAACTTCAACGCATTAATCTAAAAAAGACAGCTTTTTTATATTGCATCATTGCCCGAATCCCTGCTTAATGCTACAGCCACAAAAAAACCGATACCTAATGCAATAGAAATTATAATTGCACCTATTTTGTGAGATTTGTTGTCATAGAATAGTGTAAATTTGGTATTTATTGCAATAACCTATCGATAAAAGTACAATTGAATTAAAACTGACTTCGTCCTATTATCTCAACGGCTTATAATCAGTTAAATAGTAAAAATAATGAATTTTTATATTGTTATCCCTGCTCACAATGAAGCTGAATTTATTGGAAAAACGCTTAAATCTTTAACGGATCAAAGCCTTCTCCCAAAAAAAATTGTAGTAGTTAACGACCATTCTACAGATGATACCGAAAAAATTGTAAAAGCTTACGCTGAAGAATATGCCTTTATAGATTATATAAATATCTCATCTGACGAGAAGCATTTACCCGGCAGCAAAATCATCAATGCTTTTTATAAAGGTCTCGAAAGCTTAGATGACCACTTTGATGTTATTTGTAAATACGATGCCGATCTAATTTTCCCAAAAAACTACCTAGAAAGCATTAAAGATAGTTTTACCACTAAGCCAAACATAGGTATATGTGGCGGTATTTGCACGGTAAAAAAGAAAGAGCAATGGGTAAACGAAGGATTAACCAACAACGACCATGTAAGAGGTGCGCTTAAAGCTTATTCTAAGCATTGTTTTGAAAAGATTGGTGGCTTAAAACCATCTATAGGTTGGGATACGGTAGATGAGTTACTGGCAAAATACAATAGTTATGAAGTAAAAGTATTGACAAATCTTAGGGTAAAGCATTTACGGCCTACAGGAAAATCTTATGCAAAAAAGGCAAATCATAAGCAAGGGGAAGCTTTTTACAAAATGCGTTATGGTTGGCCAATCACTTTTATCGCGGCTTTAAAATTAGCCTTTAAGAAAAAACAGGGCATTCTCTTCATAGATTATTGCCGGGGTTATCTCAAAGCCAAACAACAAAAAAGCCCTCTTCTTGTAAGTGAAAAAGAGGGCAAATGGATAAGGAATTACCGATGGCAAGGTATTTTAAAAAAATTAAAACTTAATCTAACACCTCAACAATCACCTCACCAGTAGTACCGTTTGGATTAGCTATTCCCAATAGTGCGGCAATTGTAGGCGCTATATCGGTGATATAAGTCTTATTAAAGCTGCTTCCTTTACGGATTCCTTTTCCGTAAAACAATAAAGGGGCGTGGGTATCATAATTGAAACCTGTACCATGGGTACTTCCTTTTTCTGGATAAGAGATATAATTGGGTAAAAAACCAAATACTAAATCACCGCTTCGTTTTTGATGAAAGCCATTTTGAATCAAAAGCTTGGTCTTTTCTGTGGCTGCATTCATTTCGATTTCTGAACGTGTAAACACGCGAGAAATTTCGGGCTGTGCTAATAAAAAGGCTTTGATATCTTCGGCTAAAGCCAAAGCATCAATATTCTTTTCCTGAATTAATTCATGATTTAAGAAAAGCTGATTGTTAGATATGTTCTCTATCAGATTTACATTGGCATGCGCCTCTCCCAAATAATTTTTTAAACGTTTTTTAAGATCGCTACTAGAAACATATCCGGCAGGGATCTTTTGATCTTTTAAATAATTAGGCACATGAATAGCTCCGTGATCAGCGGTTAAAAATAGGGTATACTCCCCTTTACCGATATGTGTATCTAAGTATTCTAAAAGTTTAGCTATTTCTAAATCTAATCTTAAGTAATTATCTTGAATCTCTTTGGCATTCACCCCAAAATTATGCCCTATATAATCTGGACTTGAAAAGCTCAAAGTTAAAAAATCGGTATCTTGGTCTTTTCCTAAGGCTTCGTTCTCAATAGCAGCCAAGGCAAAATCTAGTGTTAAGCTGTTGCCAAAAGGGGTGGCTTTTAAAATATCATAACCGCCGTTTTCTGAAGCAAGCTTGGCCAAATTATAAGGGAAATCTACATTCTCTTTTCCCTTAAATCCAAATTCATAAGCATTGGCATCGCTTCCACTTTGGGTATATTGCGCTATAGGCAGTAAAGTATTCCAAGTGTTTAAATATTTTTTTGCCGGTTCATTGGCATTGAAATTTTGCACCCAACTAGGCAATTCATTCATATAATAAGAACTGCTTATCCATTTTCCTTCCTCTCCCCCTAAGAACCAATACGCCGCATTGGCACTATGACCAGCAGGTAAAATAGCTCCCCGGTCTTTAATGGCAATTCCTATTGACTTTCCTCTAAACTGTGTATGCAATCGGTTTTGATCGGCAATACTTGTGGTTTCAAGGCGTTTAGGAGACATTTGACCAGCGGCTAAAGTGGTTCCTAATCCATTTACCGTATTATCGTCAACGCAGTAAACCTTCTTTTTTTCTTGCTTATCGTACCAGTTATTGGCTATAATACCGTGTACCTGCGGGGAGGTTCCTGTAAAAACAGAAGCATGCCCTGGTGCGGTATAAGTTGGCACATAATTATAGTGGTTATTTTTACAATTAAAACCTTGATTGACTAAGCGTTTAAAACCCCTATCGGTGTAAAGATCCCAAAAGCGGGTGAGGTAATCATACCGCATTTGGTCTACCACCACTCCAACAACTAATTTGGGTTGGGCATATAATGACTGTTCTGGCTCTTTGTCAACAACCGCCGATTTGTCTAAATTTTCTACACTTGCACAGGCATTGAGCAAAAAACCAACCAGTAGTAAAAGGCTAAATTTTTTCATTTTCAGGTTATTTTATTTTTGGCAAAATTAGGCATGTTCTTACAATTAAGCATTAATTGTACGTTAAATAGTTTTATCTTTCCAATTTCTACTTTAGTTTTACAAAAAGAATTTGAATGGGCTACCTACATGATATTGGTGAATACTTTATGATGTTAAAAAATGTTTTTAAACGGATGACCAAAGGCTCTGTTTTAAGAACATTAATCTTTAAAGAGATAGATGACCTCATTATTAACTCCATGGGTATTGTGGCCTTTATTTCTTTTTTCTTAGGTGCGGTAGTCACCATTCAAACCGCTTTAAACTTAGGAAACCCCTTAATACCCAAAAGCCTAATTGCTTTTACCGCGCGCCAATCGATAATTTTAGAGTTTTCTCCTACTTTCATCTCCATAATTATGGCCGGTAAGGTAGGTTCATACATCACTTCAAGTATCGGAACCATGCGCGTTACCGAGCAAATAGATGCGCTTGAGGTAATGGGTATTAACTCTGTTAATTACCTGGTCTTTCCTAAAATGGTAGCCATGTTACTTTACCCCTTTGTGATTTGCATCTCTATGTTTTTAGGTATAGTGGGTGCCTATATTGCGGGTGTTTTAGGTGGTTATGTTGCTAGCGATTTATTTATACAAGGGCTGCAGGTAGATTTTATACCTTATCATCTTACCTATGCTTTTATTAAAACCTTCTTTTTTGCTTTTATTTTGGCTACAGTGCCTTCTTATCACGGTTATTATATGCGCGGAGGGGCGCTAGAAGTAGGGCAAGCCAGTACCACCTCTTTTGTATGGACGAGTGTTATTTTAATTATTACCAATTATGTGTTAACCCAATTACTTCTGAGTTAGATGATTAAAGTTAAAGATTTACATAAAAGTTTTAGCGGTGAAGAAATCCTTAAAGGATTAAATACATCTTTTCACGCGGGCAAAACCAATTTGATTATAGGTCAATCTGGTGCGGGTAAAACCGTCTTTTTAAAATGTCTTTTAGGCTTATTTGAACCCACCTCAGGAAGTATCGAATACAACAAGGTAGCCTATGCCTCGCTCAACAACAAGCAAAAGCGCGATTTAAGAAAAGAGATGGGAATGGTTTTTCAAGGCAGTGCACTATTCGACTCTATGAATGTAGCCGAAAACGTAATGTTTCCTCTCATTATGTTTACCAAACAATCTAAAGCTGCTATGAAAAAACGCGTAGACGAAGTACTAGAGCGCGTAGATTTAATTGGGGTAGACCATAAATCTCCAGCCGAAATAAGTGGAGGAATGCAAAAACGTGTGGCTATTGCACGCGCCATTGTAAACAAACCCAAATACCTGTTTTGCGATGAACCCAACTCTGGTCTAGATCCTAAAACAGCCATACTTATTGATAATCTTATTCAAGAAATTACACGAGAAAACAATATTACCACCGTCATTAATACCCACGATATGAACTCAGTGTTGGAGATTGGTGAAAATATAGTCTTTTTAAAAGACGGGCATCTTGAATGGCAAGGCAATAAAGATGAAATTTACCAATCTGAAAATGATGCGCTCACCAATTTTGTATACTCTTCAGAGCTTTTCCAGAAAGTAAGAAAAGCCCAGCTACAAGGTTTGTAATTGGGCGTCTACCTACTTTAACTCATTTATTGTATTATTATTCTGTCGCCACTTTAGGTTGCAGCGAAGATTGAAGAATAAGCGTATCTAAAGCTAGTTTATACTGTAGCCATCGCTTTAATTTTTGTTCGTTTTGCTGCTTTAATTCCGTACTTATTTCTGCATCCCAAACCGCATAAAATTCAGGGATGGTATCAATTTTATCAAAGTTTGAAATAACTTTTTGCGCATAACCAAATTGTACCAGATTCTCATAATTGATTCTAGCTTCATTGCTTACATTTGAAAACGGAATACTATTGCGTTTGTAACGACTCAAATTATCCAATTCTTTTTCTAAAAAAGCAATGCGCTCGTCTTTATTTAGCATCAATAGCGAATCTCTATATTTAAATTCTTTCATGAACTGCAACTGATCATAAGACTCGGTATTTTCGTTCTGTAATATAATCAGTGAAGCATTTTTTAAATTAGGATAGGTTTTCATTTTCTCGCGCCACACCCCAATCACCGAGCTTGGTATTTCTTTACCCAAAAATGAAACTTCAATTTTAGGGTCTGTTCCGCCGTTATAGGTGGTTACCGTAGCGTTTTTTTGCAAGAAAGAATCGGTATAAAGAGCCAACTCATTTTTAACAAAGCGTTCGGCGTCTTGCTTAAAATAAGATTCTTTTAGCATAGCATAAAACAAATAAACACTAGGCACCATAACAATAATGGCTATAAAAGAAGCGATTTGCGCGATGCGCTTTCTGCGTTTAGAATTGGCATATTTAACCAAGGGAAAGCCTAGTAACTTTGAAACTACAAAGGTTGAAAGCGCTATAAAAGTAGCATTGATCGAGAAAAGATATAGGGCTCCTCCAGCATCGGCAAAATTGAGATTGGCCAAGCCGTAGCCCACAGTACATAGCGGTGGCATTAAAGCAGTGGCAATCGCTACTCCAAAAATAACACTAGCAATGGTACCTTTCTTGGTTTTGGCTACAATCAAAGCCAAACCACCAAATATGGCCACTAAAACATCTAAAATAGTAGGATAGGTTCGCGCTTCTAACTCGGCATTACTTCCGGTAAGCGGCGAAATCATAAAGTAAAAAGTAGCGGTGATAACACTTAGCCCCACCATTACACCTAAATTGATTAGGGAGCGCCTAAGCATATCTACATCATTAATAGCCACCGATAGTCCCATACCAACAATCGGTCCCATTAAAGGAGAAATAAGCATCGCCCCAATAACAACCGCAGTACTACTCACGTTTAGCCCAATAGAGGCTACAAAAATTGAAAAAACCAAAATCCAAGCGTTATGCCCTTTAAAGGTGATGTCTTTTTTTACCGCCTCAATGGTTGAATCTCTATCGGTATCAGAGCGTATATCGAGTAGATCTTTTAAAAAGGTCTTAGCATTCTTGTAAGTACCTTGAAAATCTGCTTTTAATTTCGCCGGATCTATTTTGCTTTCCTCGTTTTGTTGGGTGGTGCCTGCATTCTCATCACCCGCAGTACTGGTAGAAGATTGCTTCTCCGGTTGCTCCTTTTCATTGCTATTGTCTATATTATTTTCCAAACAGTTAGGTTAAATTAAATGATCTCCAAAATCTTCTTTTACCAAGTTACGCAGTTTTTTGATTTCTTGTTCGTCTTGCTTTCTACAAATCAATAAAACCTCTTGATTATCCACTACAATATAGTCGTTTAAATCTTTTATTACAACATATTTTTTTTCTCCTGTGCGAATAATATTTCGTTTAGAGTTTTGCGCCAGTACACGAGCATTTATGATTACATTTTCATCTTTTTCTTGGTGCATTTTATCGTATAAAGCACCCCAAGAACCCAAATCGCTCCAATCAAAATCTGCGGGGAGTACCCTAACATTTTTTGATTTTTCTAAAATCCCGTAATCAATCGATATATTCTTGGCTTTGGCATATTGTGCATTTACAAAGTCTGCTTCGCGCTCGGTATTCCAAATAGATTCAGCCGAATTAAATAGGGTATACATATTGGGTAAATGTTGCTCAAAAGCCGCTAAAATACCCTGTACACTCCAAATAAAAATACCGGCATTCCACAAATAATTTCCATCAGATAAAAACGACTTAGCGGTTTTATAATCGGGTTTTTCGGTAAACTGCATCACCTCATAAATGCGTTGTTGGGCTGCTTTACGGAATTTGATATAACCATAACCAATATGCGGCAAAGTAGGTTGAATTCCAAGCGTCATTAACCAGCTTTTGTTTTGCAGGCAAGCTTCAAAAGCCGTTTCTACATTTTGACTAAAGCTCATTTCATCTTCAATCCAATGATCGCTAGGTGCTACAATCATCACCGCATCTTTGTTCTTTTCATAGATTTTTAAGGCAGCCATCAAAATACAAGGCGCCGTGTTGCGCATCGCAGGTTCTAGAACCACTTGAGCTTCTTGAACTTGTGGTAACTGCTCTTTAACCAAAGCGGCATAACTAGCATTGGTCAATATCAAAATATTTTCGGTTGGAATGATCTTACTGAGTCGAGAAAAAGTTTTTTGAATAAGCGTTTCTCCAGTACCTAACATATCGTGAAATTGCTTTGGGAAGTTTTGTGTACTCACCGGCCAAAACCTAGAACCCACTCCACCTGCCATAATCACGGCGTAATAATTTGAATTTTTCAATTTAATTTTCTTTTACAAGTTCAACTTGCGCGTGAGGTTGAAAAATATATACCCTACCGGTTTTAATTTCTATACACTCGTAGCGCTTTATTCTCTTTTTTTCTTTACGGAAGATTTTATGGTCTCTAAATTTAAAATAGCTCCCGTAGGGTATCTCAAATATATAGCTTTTATTGCTGGCTTCATCATACTTTTTAAGCGCGATATGCAAAAGTGTATCGGTGTCGCTACTGGCTGTAGGATTTTTAAAATGTCTTGCTAAAACCGGTAACAAATCAGATGGAAAAATGCTAGGGTGCAGCAAGGGCAGCATCAAGCTAGTAAAACTATGTTTCCACTCTTTGCCGTGAGGCTTTATGTGATGTCCATATTTTTCAAAAGCTACTAGATGAGCCAATTCGTGCACTAAAGTAATTAAAAACCGATACGGATTAAGGTTAGCATTTACCGTAATGATGTGGTAACCGCCCCGCATTTTGTAATCGCCATGACGTGTTTTACGTTCATTGACGATTTTAAGCTGAACGCGCCATTCTTGAATTAAGGTACAAATACCTTCGACTGCCGCTTTAGGTATATATTTGGCTAACACCTGCTGCATAGATTAAGGAGTAGATTTACCTACCTGCAATAGTTTTCCGTTATACAATTGCTGACCCCTAAGGGCAAAATCGGCTATATAAGCGCCCATCTGCTCGGCTGTAACCGGTGCTTTTAAACCAGGAAAAGCGGCTTCAAGCATCTCGGTTTGTACCGCTCCTAAGGCTAACACGTTAAAAGAAGGACCCTTTTCTTTATATTCTTCGGCCAATAATTCGGTTAGATTAATCAGAGCCGCTTTACTCGATGAATACGCCGATAAGCCAGCAAATTTAACACTCCCCTGTACGCCACCTATACTGCTAATATTAACCACGTGCCCGGTATCGGGCATATGTGGTATACATTTTTGCATCATCAAAACGGGGCCATAAACATTGGCCTCATAAACCGCTTTAAAATCGGCTAAAGCTATAGCTGTAAATTTTTCGTGTAGTAATTTACCGGCATTGTTTATCAATATATCTACCCTTGAGTCAAATTCATTTTTAATAAAATCTTCTAATATTGGATAATTCTCTGCTCGGGTTATATCAAAAGCTAAAGCGTTTACAGCATTTAAGTTTAAATCGAGTAAAGGTTTTTCATTCCGCGAAAGCGCTAAAACCCGGTGCCCCATTCCCGATAGTATTTTTACAATTTCAAGACCAATCCCTTTACTGGTACCCGTTACAATAATATTTTTCTGTGTTGACATTTTAATTGGTAAATTTTAATTCATTTTCTTTGGCATTAACCATACCTGTTAGACCCTGTTGAAAAACCTGAATGAGCCTTGCCATATGCTCTAAATCTAAGTGAGCCATTTCATCTTTCACATGATGGTAGTAGGGGTAATTACTAAAATCAAAAGTACAAACGGTCTGCGCCGGCACACCTAGATGTTTAAAAAAAGGATAATTATCGCTGCGTTTAAATAGCTGAAATTCTTGTGCTTTTTCAAAAAAGCCTAGACTATTTGACCCGGTGTAATTATTGAATAGTTGCCCCATATTACTCGAATCAAATCCGGTAAGGTAAGCTTGGTAATTTTGCCCTTTAAGCGGCACGCCAATCATTTCTAAATTAAACACCCCATATAATTCTTGATTTTCATTTTTCATGCGTTGAGCAAGATGCTCAGAGCCTAACAATCCTTGTTCTTCGGCATCAAACAGCGCAAAAATCATGGATCGCTCTGGCGGATTTTCGCTAAAATAGCGCGCTATCTCTAGCACAGCCACCGTCCCCGAGGCGTTGTCATTGGCACCATTGGCTATAGAGTCTGTGGTTGTTGCGGTTCTTTTATCTATACCGATATGGTCATAGTGGGCTCCAATAAGCAAAGGAGCTTTGCTTAAAGATTTATTTTTGCCTGGGATATAAGCCACTACATTATAAGCATGCTTATTCTTTACCATAAAAGAATCGCGATAGGTGGTATAAAAAGGCTTAACTCCCATTTGCTTAAACTGATTTGCGAGGTAATCAGCTGCTTTGTCTTGACCTACGGTTCCTACCAATCTCCCGCCGAGCTCATCGTGAGTAAGCCGATTCAAATCTTTATCTAGCCTTTGCTGGATGGAAGTGGTGTTAAAATTAAAACGCGTGTCGGTGGTATTCTGTGTCTGCTTGCAACTTAAAAATGGACACAGCATTAAAAATAATACTAATTTTCTCATAGGTTTAAAGATAAAAAAACCCATCAATAAAATTGATGGGTTGTGTAAAAATTTACGCTTTTGATTTAAGCCAGCATAGTTACCGGATTCTCAATATAAGCTTTTAAGGTTTGTAAAAATTGAGCACCAGTAGCGCCATCAACCGTTCTGTGATCACAAGCTAGTGTCAATTTCATAGTATGACCTACTTTTATCTCTCCGTTTTTCACCACAGGCTTCTCTACAATTGCACCTACCGATAAAATTGCTGAGTTAGGCTGATTGATAATACTGGTAAATTCAACAATACCAAACATTCCCAGATTACTAACGGTAAAAGTTGATCCTTCCATCTCTTGTGGCTGCAATTTCTTATTTCTTGCTTTGCCTGCCAAATCTTTTACTTTACTACCTATTTGCGTCATTTGCAATTGATCTGCAAATGGCAACACAGGAACTACCAATCCTTCATCTACCGCAACCGCTACGCCAATATGAATGTGCTTAGCTATTTTTGTATGGCTCTCTTCCCACTGTGAATTTACTTGTGGGTGTTTACGAAGCGCCATAGCCGTTGCTTTTATTACCATATCGTTGTAAGATACCTTTACATCGGGTAAAGCATTGATTTGCGTTCTAGATTGCATCGCGTTTTCCATATCTACCTCAATGGTTAAATAATAATGCGGTGCATTAAATTTAGAAGCCGACAATCTTTTAGCAATGGTCTTTCGCATACTTGAATTTTTCACCTCCTCAAAAGATTCTTCTCCCGCTGGCGTAAATTCTTGTACTTCTGCAGTTGTCTTTTGCGACTGTACATCGCTTTGCTCTGTTTTCTTCTCGGCTTGTTTTTGACTAGGTTTAAATTCCTCGATATCTTTTTTAACAATACGACCGTTTTCTCCGCTGCCTTTAACTTGAGCTAGATCAATACCTTTATCTGCCGCCATTTTCTTAGCTAATGGTGAAGCGAAAATACGCTTACCACTGGCATCTTCGTGTTGAAAATCTTCTAAAGAGGTATCTCCGTTAGACTGACTTTCTTGTTGGCTTTCCTGCTGATTTTCTTTCTCTTCTGTATTTGATTTAGAAGACTTTTCGGTTTTTGATTTTTGTTTAGAACCACCCGATACAATACTACTTACATCGGTTCCTTCTGGACCTATAATAGCCAAAAGCGCATCAACCGGTGCGGTTTCACCCTCTTGAATACCGATATGCAACAAGGTACCTGAGTAAAACGACTCAAACTCCATTGTAGCCTTATCGGTTTCTATTTCGGCTAAAATATCTCCCTCTTCTACTTGATCTCCTTCGGCTTTAAGCCACTGAGCCACCGTACCCTCTTCCATCGTATCGCTCAAACGCGGCATAGTGATTACCTCAACATCTTCTGGAATTTCATCTGAACTTCCAGAATCATCAGTTTCTTCAGCCTTTTCATCTTTAGCTTTGGTATCTTGTTCTTTGCTTGATTCTTCTTGACTCTTATCCTCGCTCTCTGAAGTATCATTATCTTGTAGATATTCGCTGATATCTTCTCCCTCTTCACCAATTATAGCAAGCAAGGCATCTACAGGGGCTGTTTCTCCTTCTTCGATACCTACGTGTAGAAGCGTTCCCGAATAAAACGATTCAAACTCCATCGTAGCCTTATCGGTTTCTATTTCGGCTAAAATATCTCCCTCTTCTACCTGATCTCCTTTTTGTTTTAACCATTGAGCTACAGTACCTTCTTCCATGGTATCGCTCAAACGTGGCATTTTAATAACTTCGGCCATAATCTACTATACTGTTTTATGTGGAGTAAATGGATAATCTTTTTGTTCGTAAACCGAATCGTACATCACGCTAGTTTCTGGATAGTCTGACTCTTCGGCAAATTTTTCACATTCGCTTACCAAATCTTTAACGCGCTTATCTATGGTTTTAATTTCATCTTCGCTTGCCCACTCGTTTTCCTTGATTTTATCAAGTACTTGGGTAATCGGATCTATTTTTTGGTATTCTTTTACCTCATCTTTGGTTCGATAATGCTGCGCATCACTCATCGAGTGTCCGCGGTATCTATACGTCTTAAGATCTAAAAAGGTAGGTCCGTCTCCTCTTCTAGCCCGATCGATTGCCTCATCCATTGCTTCGGCTACCTTTTCTGGATTCATGGCGTCTACAGGGCCACAAGGCATTTCATACCCTAAACCAAGCTTCCAAATATCTTCATGATTGGCAGTTCTTTTTACCGAAGTACCCATAGCGTATCCGTTATTTTCTACACAAAATACAACGGGTAATTTCCAGTTCATAGCCATATTAAAAGTTTCGTGCAAAGTACCTTGTCTAGAAGCACCGTCTCCAAAGAAACACAAGGTTACATTATCGCGCTTAAAATATTTATCGCCAAAGGCAAGACCTGCCCCTAGAGGTATTTGACCTCCTACAATCCCGTGACCACCATAAAAACGATGTTCTTTAGAAAAAATATGCATAGAACCGCCAAGACCTTGGGATGTTCCTGTTTTTTTACCATAAAGTTCAGCCATCACACGTTTAGGGTCCTCGCCCATACCAATAGGTTGCACGTGATTCCTATAAGCCGTAATCATACGGTCTTTCTTTAAATCCATCGCGTGCAAAGCACCAGCAAGTATGGCTTCCTGACCGTTATATAAATGTAAGAAACCTCTTACTTTTTGCTGTATGTAAACCTGAGCAAGTTTATCTTCAAACTTGCGCCAAAACAACATGTCTTCATACCACTTTAGGTATGTTTCTTTGGTGATTTTTTTCATCTGATAAAAATTTAAATACCTGCGTCTTCTTACGCCAAACAAAAATAGGGTTTTCATATCTCATGAAAAAACGAATTACCCTTTTATAGTTTTTTTTTATAGAAAACTGGAATCGAATGCCAAAGGTAGTAAATCAAGAACGGCATCTACCTTATAAACCGGACCTGTTTCTCCCATAAAGTATACTGGTATTGGTGTTTTTTGCTTTTGCTCATATTCGGCCATAGCCTGCCTGCATGCTCCACAAGGTGAGGCCGGCTGACTGATTACTTGGTTGTGGGCTTTTACGCAAATGGCAATAGCCTCTATTCGCGCTTCTGGAAAACGAGCTCCTGCAGCATAAATAGCGGTGCGCTCGGCACACATGCCCGATGGATAGGCAGCGTTCTCTTGATTGTTACCGGTTACCACTTCTCCGTTACTCAACTGTATTGCCGCTCCTACCTTAAATTTAGAATAGGGCGCATAAGCATTGGCACGAGCTTTTTTTGCTTCTTGCATTAAGGCTGCCACTTCTGCCGGTAATTCATGCTCTTGAGCATAAATTTCTAAAGCAATAGCCAATTGTTTTTTCTGTATACTCATAATGACAAGTTAAGCCAAAAAAAGCCGAAAACTATTCATTTTCGGCTTTTTTTAACGACTCTATTTTATTAATACTCGTAATATTCTTCTCCTAAATTAAAGGATAAGCTAAAGCGCAACGTACCTTCTAAAGGATTGGCTACCGCTTTAGACGTAGAAAAAAGATAAGAAACATCAATCTGTGCAACAGAATACTTAAAGCCGGCACCTAAACTTAAAAATTTTCTAAATCCTTTCACTTCACTTTCGTTGAAATAGCCTACACGAAATGCAAAGCTATCTTCATACCAGTACTCTGCACCTAAAGACCAAGTGAATTCTTTTAACTCCTCGCTGAACCCGTCTGGTGCGTCTCCCCAAGAAGAGAAAATTGCGCCAAAAGAACTCTCGTTATACCAATCGTCTTCACGATCTATTCGCAAATCGCCATTTGAATCACTTGGGGTGGGTACCAATAATTTATTCACTTCACCGTAAACACCAATTTTGTTAGCAGCATCGAAGATGAAATCAAATCCGGCTCCAGCCTTAAAATTCGTAGGAATAAAATTCTCCTGTCCCGCATCATCGTATTTAAGCTTGGGACCGATATTAGAAATATTTACCCCTGCACGCCATCTACCGTTAAAATCACGGTAAGGAATCTCTTCACTTTGATAAAATGACGAAATATCCACCCCAAAGGTATTGGCAGCATTGGCATCGCCGTCTAAACCTTCAATTTTTAAATCTGAACGGATGTACCTACCGGTTACTGCCATAGAGATTTGCTCACCTAGACGCAGCGCATAGGTTAAATCTAAAGCTACTTCATTTGGCTCAACCACACGAGGCTGCTGATCTGGAGTGTCGCGTAATTGTATTTCACCCTGACCAAAATAGCGTAAACTTGCAGCTACTGCACTACGCTCGTTGAATCGGTTATAATAAGACAAAACACCTAAATTAATATCGGCTACCAACTCTCTTAAGTAGGGTACATAAGAAAAGCCTACTCCTTGTTGTTTTTCTGCGAATACAAATTTTGCGGGATTCCACTGCTGAGCATAGGCATCTACAGAGGTGGCTACCCCCTGGTCTCCCATACCCGATGCACGTGCATCTCCCGATATAAGCAAGAAGGGAACAGCCGTGGTTACCACACGATCTTTTATAGTAGGTGCCTCTTGAGCTTGCGCGTTAAAGCTTGCTAAGGTTATAAGAGCAAGTAAAATATAAGATGTTTTTTTCATGTTTTTAAAATTGTTTGGCAAATATATGGTTTTATAGATTTTAGCTCCCGTTTAAGTCTAGAAAAATAATTATAGCATTAAAATAGCATCTATTTTTATAAAAAAGTATTTATCTTTTGTACCCTTTTTATTCGGCTTAGCTATTCATGAACGTATAGTTTCGGCTTTCTATTGTTGTTTTGCTTATTTATTTCTAATAGCAGAAAAAAAATCCGCGTAAGCAAATTTATACTTTATAATATGACTAACTTTTCATACTTCTCTGCGCGTTTATTGGTTAGGGTAGATTTTACCGTTAGCTTATACACATAAACCCCTTTACCTATGCGATCGCCAAAATCATCTCGGCCATTCCAAATAATTTCACGGGACAAAAAGCCTGTAGTGTTCACCACTTGGCGTGTAGACCACACTATCTTACCAGTAACGGTAAAAACTTGTACTTGTACTTCTAGCGGCTCGTAAGGCCTGTTATGGTTAAACCAAAACTCGGTATAACTAGAGAACGGATTGGGGTAGTTTAACACACGAGTGATTTTAAGTTCATCGCTACCGGTAACTACAAATTGAATTTCTGCCTCAGAAGAATTGTTATAAACATCCCAAGCAATAAATTTAAGCGTATGTAAACCCTCCTCTAGATCGCGCAATTTATAGCGAACCTTTCCTCGGGTGTAATCGTCTACCTCGGTTTCATAAAAATCATTTACCACTAGAGGGTTGGTTTCATCCCCATCTAATATGGCTACTAAATCGTGTCCGATTCCACTAGCTGTATTGATCCCGTTCTCGTCTTGTAAATGCACCAATAAAAACGGACTGTCATTAGTGATGCCTCCGGAGATAAAACTATCGTCATTCATAAATAGCTGTATTTCTGGCCCTATATTATCTTCTGGCGCGTTTTGATTGATACCTCCTACCAAAATCGAATTATTATAACCTTTTTGATCGACTAGCGCCTCGCTTTCTTCGGCATAAAAACTCACCCGGCCTTCCCCTACCGGTATGGCTATATCTTTAGGTACCACAAACTCAAACGAAAACAAGCCCTCACGCACCGAAGCGTTGCCTCTAAAAATAATTTCTCCTAAGGTTTCAAATTCCATTATCGCTAATTGTCCGCCTATCATAGTACCATCATTCCCTAGCGTTTTACGCTGCTGCTTTTTATCAAAAACAATTGAACTCAATTCACCGGTATAATTGCTTAGCCGCTGACCGCTGGCATTAACCACCTCTCCTGATATTTTAATTTTACTCAATGCCTTTAAGGTATCTTGACTTTGGGCTATGGGCACATCATTTAAATGGGTTAGGCGCACTTGAGGCTTAGGCAATTGCAACTTCATAGCGGCATCTCCAAAGTAAAATATTACCCGCCGGTCAAAACTACCGTTATCATTTTTGGCTTTTCGTACGGCTTCGGCTACACTATCATCGGTATTGTTATAATTGAACAAATAGGGTGCAAATTGCGTATTAAAATTTTTCCCTGTACTTACCGATATATCTCGAGTGGTGGCTACCATCGCCACCGAACCACTTTTGGATTGATGTAAATTTAACTCGCCTGGCGAGAC
This sequence comes from uncultured Mesonia sp., assembly GCA_947499595.1. Taxonomy (GTDB): domain Bacteria; phylum Bacteroidota; class Bacteroidia; order Flavobacteriales; family Flavobacteriaceae; genus Mesonia; species Mesonia sediminis. The sequence continues at coordinate 5,880 of CANMOY010000016.1, read as the reverse complement.
ACGCAAGGGGTTATCAAAGCGGGTAAAAATACAGGTAACCGTAACCATCACGTTGTAACGATTTTCATTTTGCCAACTTAATATATCGTCTTTGGTAACAATCCTCTCGGCAGCCAATCCGTTTTCTCCCCCGTGTCCCAGGTAATTCACCACGGTAACCCCAACATCAATTGCCTCGGCAATAGCCTTGTTTACGGCAGGATATCTAAATCCTCCAGAACTAGATTGCTGTTCATAGGCATCGGCATGTATTTTCTTGACATTTATAAAGGGTTTGTTGGCGGCGATATCATCTCCTACCTCGTCAAGGGTTACTTGTAAATCAAAATCGCCCTGATTGGCATCATCAGATATCAATAAAAAGTTATTTCGCCAGCTTCCGAAAGATTTTTTACTCTCATAAGCGATAATTTTATCGACCGTGCTACGCGCCAAACTCAAATCATCAACCAGTAATCTTCCCACGGCAAGGTCTAATTTATCGGCAATTCTCATTTCTCCCTCGTCATCATCCATCATCCCATAAAAATCGTCTGATGCGACCAATTCACCTATACTCGAAAACAATGGTAAATCTTGGTAAGTGGGTACAATGTTATTGTTGTTGGGCAACCTATTTTTATAATCTACCGAGGCATCTCCAAAAAGGGTCAGGTATTTTAATTTCCTTTGCGGATTGGGGGCGTTTTCATAAGCATACTTTTCCAAATTACGAATGGCTACAATATCGGGTTTACCCGAACTAAATTCGTGATAGATCTCTTCAAGCAAAACCACCTTGGTGTTTAAACCATCTCTTTCTTCTCGGTAAGCAGCCAGTCGATTGGCTTCTGATTGGAATTCGGACGAAGTAACAATAAGATAGTCTAGATCTTGAGCCACTCCCCCATCACCTTGAAACAAGCTAGCTTTCAAGTTTTGGTTGGCTACGCGCGCATTTCTCTCGTTTAAGGGGGTTAAAAATCCCTGATTGCTAAAAGCGATGTATTTTCTTTGTTCGCCCATATTGGCTTTTAAGGTCAATTGAGCAGCGCCATCGTGCGTATAGGCCATTACTGCCGAAGGATTGGTGACATCCCAAATTTGAGCAATATTCGAAGCTTGTGTAAGTTGATATCCACCAATACCTGTTAGCAACGCGGCTTGCTTTTGTGTAAACGGCATTTGATTGCCTTCAAATTGCAATTTGCGTTTGGCTTGTACCCTGATATAATCTAAATAACCTACACTAGCAGGATTTCCTGCATTGTTGTAGGTAAAAGAAACCTTAATCTCTTCGCTGTTAACCGAAAGCTCTTCATCAAAAGAACGCTGACTCCCATACACATACTTCCCCGTAACCCCAAAACTGAGATTGGCAATATTTTGGGTGTTCACAGCCACCTGCATACTGGTTGGCGACTCACTACTGGCAGCCGCAGCACCCAATACACGCACCGGCTCAGCTGTATCTAAATTAGAAAAAGAAAAGCTGTATTCTCGGTTGCTCTGTACATCAAAACGATCACCAAACCAACGTCTACCGGTAAGAGAAAGGTTGTAATCGTCTTTTTCATACACCTGTTCTGCATCAAAATTGGTAAAACTGTGCTGAGCATTTCCGTTGGGTTGGGTAATATCGCCTACACGTAATCCTGGCACACCACCATAACTGAGGTAGTAGTAACTTTTATCGGCATATAAGTGTTGTGTGGTTTTATTCTCTTCGCTCCACAATTCGTGTATTCCGTTAGAATAAAAAAGAATATAGTCGTTTGAATCAAAACTCCCATCAGCCTCTCCCACTACTTGAATCGCTACTTGAGGCAGATCGTAATCTTGATTATCTGCATTTTTAAGCGGAAGCATTTCCCCTCCATAGCTATAAATTTTAAGGGTTCTAGGATCTAGTGAACCTATGTCTACCCCCAATCGGCGCAGATAATTGGCAGTCAATTTATACACTCCGGCTTTTGGGGTGTAAAAACGAAACCAATCGCCAGTGGCCAATACAGAATTTTGAACATTTATATTTTGACGTAGGTTTTGGCGGCTGCGCTGTTCGGTTTGATAGCGCAAATCAAAACTCATCAAGCGCTGCAGTCTTCCATTGACCTTACGCAATGCACTCACTTCAAGCACATGGTAGGCCTTATTTCGCGCTTGAGCTTTACTCATGCTCACTTCAATATTTGCCGGTATAAGGTTTTCTTCAAGTGGCGCAACAAGACTATCGGGCACGGCTGCCCATTTGGCGTTGCTAATAATAGGACTTACTGGTGTACCTTGAGCTTCCCATTGCACATAAACCTGATAGTTCCCCTTTGCTAAATGCACGTTCTTAGTTTGCTTAAGATTTGACTCCCAATGTACTTCGACACTACGCTGTTGCGGAAAGGCGCAAAAACCTATAAACAAAAAAATAAGAGAGATAGCATTTTTCATCATAATAGTAAACGCAATAGATTCAAATTCCGTATAAACGGCTGTAAAATTAAAGTTTTTCTAAGAGAAGTATACCATAAATCAAAATAAAGCGTTTGAAAGCCTAAGTATTTAAACGAAAAAATGAAATTCGTAGTAATTTTATAAAACAAACTTGTTAATTTAGCGTTAATTAGTATATTGCAATCCCAAAATCATTTACAAATTTACTTTGATATGAATGTAAAAATCATTTTTAAAACTTGCTTGGTTGTAGCATTTTCGGCTGTTTTAGCCAGTTGTAGCAACAAAGACGATTACAAAGACAACTCACGTGCAACGGGCTGGAGTTTAGACGGTCGTGAAGGCGGTCTTAAGTACCAAACCGATTATAAAGGACAAGAAACTGGTCCTGGATTGGTATTTATTGAAGGTGGAACATTCACCATGGGAAAGGTTCAAGATGACGTAATGCATGATTGGAACAACACCCCTACTCAGCAACACGTACAGTCTTTCTATATGGATGAAACCGAAGTTACCAATAGAATGTATCTTCAGTACCTAGATTGGTTAAAATACACCTTTCCTCCAACAGAAGAAAAATACAAAAACATTTATACCGGGGCATTACCCGATACCTTGGTTTGGAGAAACCGTTTAGGGTATAATGAAACCATGACCAATAACTACTTGCGTCACCCGGCTTATCAAAACTACCCTGTAGTAGGAGTTAACTGGATTCAAGCAACTGAGTTTAGTAAATGGAGAACCGAGCGTGTAAACGAATTGATTTTGGAACAAAAAGGTTACACCGCTCGTGGAGCCCGTTTTGAAGCCGATGCCTCTTCTACCTTTAACACCGAAACTTACATTAACGCTCCTACCTTAGTTTATGGCGGAAATGACGATATTACGCGTGGTGGAAAGGCCTCAGACCGAAGAGAAAAAGAAAATACACCTCGAACTAAAGACGGATCAGGAGAAGCTAAAAACCTTTATGTACAACGTAAAGACGGGGTTTTATTACCAGAATATAGACTTCCTACCGAAGCTGAATGGGAGTATGCCGCTTTAGGTCTTTCTAGTATTCGCGAATACAACAAGTACCGCGGTAGAAAGAAATATCCATGGGACGGGCAATATACACGTAACGGAAGCCGTAAAACTAGAGGGGACCAATTGGCAAACTTCAAGCAAGGTGATGGTGATTATGGTGGAATTGCTGGATGGTCTGATGATGGTGCCGATATTACTGCCGAAATCAAATCTTACCAACCAAATGACTTTGGTTTATATGATATGGCCGGTAACGTAGCCGAGTGGGTTGCTGATGTTTACCGTCCTATTATCGACGATGAGTACAACGACTTTAACTACTATAGAGGTAATGTTTATACCAAAAATGCTATCAACCCAGACGGAACCGTAAAGGTGGTAACGGCAGACAGCGTGGTATTTGACACCTTGAGTAATGGTAGCGTTGTTGCACGTGCATTACCAGGTGAAATTGTAAAAGAAAACGTAACTACAGAAGATACTTACTTGAGAACGCAGTTTACCGAAAGTGACAACCGTGACTTTAGAGATGGTGACAAGCAATCGTCAAGATACTTTAGAGAAGATAAGAACGACCCAATGTACAATTCACCTCAACACAGTGTGACTGCAGTAAAAGATAGCACTGGAGCTGTTTCTCTAGATAGACAATACGATACCAATAACAACCGTACCACTTTAATCGATAATGAAGTACGTGTGTACAAAGGAGGTTCTTGGAGAGACCGTGCTTACTGGTTAGATCCAGCACAGAGAAGATATTTCCCACAAGATATGGCTACCGATTATATCGGCTTTAGAAATGCGATGTCTCGTGTAGGCTCTAAAAGCCAAAAAGGAAAAACAGCACGTTAATTCGATTGCATTCTTTTTAAATTAAATAAAAATCCCTTTTCTTTACCAGAAAAGGGATTTTTTGATTCTATACTTTATACTATATGACTAGGCTATATCAATTATTTAAGGCAAGTACAGGCGTTTCCACCGATACACGCAGCATCCAAAAAGGAAATTTATTTTTCGCTTTAAGCGGAACCAATTTCAACGGCAACCAGTTTGCAGCAAAAGCCCTTGAAGCCGGCGCTAGTTATGCTGTAATCGACGACCCTCAATATGCTAACGAAAAAACATTCCTTGTAGAAAATTGCCTACAAAGCCTACAAGCCTTAGCCACCGAGCACCGAAAAAAATTAAATACGCCGATTATCTCCCTAACCGGTAGTAACGGTAAAACCACCACCAAAGAACTTATAGCAAAAGTGTTATCCTACAAATATAAAATAATTGCCACCCAAGGAAACCTCAACAATCACATAGGGGTACCCCTGAGCCTGCTTCAGCTTAAAGCGGATACACAAATAGCGGTGATTGAAATGGGAGCTAATCATCAAGGAGAAATTGCTCAATTATGCAGTATCGCTTATCCAGATTACGGGTATATTACCAATTTCGGGAAAGCCCATCTCGAAGGTTTTGGTGGCGTTGAAGGCGTAATCAAAGGCAAAAGCGAATTATACCAACATTTAATTTCAAAAGATAAAAAGATTTTTATCAATCAAGATGATCCCAAACAAGTTGAACTAACCCAAGACTACCCCAACCGCATAAGCTTTGGTAGCGCTCTAGAAAGCCATTACGCCATTCATAAAACAACCAAAAATAATTTCGCTCAAATTAAAATAGATAACGAAGTTATTCAAACCCAATTATTAGGTCTATATAATGCCCAAAATGCAGCAGCAGCAGCGGCTATCGGACAGTATTTTGAAGTTCCATTGCATCATATCAAAGAGGCTTTAAGCAGCTACCAACCCAGCAACAACCGCTCGCAAATTACAAATCACGGGAGTATAAAAATTATTATGGACGCTTACAATGCCAACCCCACGAGTATGCTCGCTGCCTTGGAAGAGGTGTCGCAATTGAAAGCAGACCAAAAGACTATAATTTTAGGCGATATGTTTGAGGTCGGCCCCACTTGGAAGAAAGAACATCAAGCCATAGTCGACACACTTAAAAAGCAAGCATACACAAACGTATTTCTCTGCGGAAAACAATTTATGCAAACCGACCTACCCGAGCATTTCCATGCAGTAGCCGAGACGAAGGAATTAATCCCAGTGCTAAGCGAAAAGGATTTTAGTGAGCAGCTCGTCTTTATCAAAGGTTCTCGAGGAATGGCGCTAGAACAGTTACTGCCATACCTTAAAGAACAATAAAAAACCTCTTTCTATATAAAAGAGAAAATATAAGACACTTTAAAACTTTGAAGAAAACAAAATCTCCCAAGCCTTAGCGGCTTGGAGATTTTTTGTTTACAAACACTACTTCAAAAGGAAAAGGGATTCAAGATCCCAAAGCGAAACCAAAATAGGAAATACAATCCCTCAAGCCTTAGCGGCTTGGAGATTTTTTGTT
>CANMOY010000015.1 GCA_947499595.1 uncultured Mesonia sp. | reverse complement strand
ATGGGCTTTTTTTTGATTTATTTTTTAATGAAATACTAATGGCTTGCTAACAAGTGATTTAACCACCTAAAGTTTTTTAAAAGTTTTTTTCCAGGCTTACTAAAATGGAAGTTTACTTGCTTATACTCTTATTCTATAGGCTTATTCTTATTCCAAAAATTCAGGATCGGAAAAGGATCAACCCGCTTCCCTCCTATATATGTTAGTACAATTAATAATAGGTAACGAGAATAATTCCGCGAAAGCGATGGGATAAAAATTTAGCAACTTTTCTTAGAAAGATCAATTATCTAAATATAGCTAAGCAACTTCTACAAAAAGAAATTCCAGACCAAACCAAATCGGATACTGAAATCGCGAGAAGGCAAACCTGGTGCAACAAATGCATTATTGGTTGTGAATGCGTCTAATACATTTTCTAATTGAAAGAATAGACGGGTTTGTTGTATTTTGGCATTAAAGAAGAAATCGACTTGTGGTTCTACGTCTATCTCCCATTTATTCTGCACTACATAATTACCCACTATAGGGTTGTAAGCATCGGCGTAAAATTGGGAAGCGTAATTAAGCATTAAGCCAGTTTGTAAAAACAAGGCATCTTTAAACCACTTGTCTTCATATAAAAGTGTGCTTCTAAAGACATAATCGGGAAGATTGAGCCCTTCGTTGTTCTGAGTTACTTTTTGAAATAACAAGGTGTTATCCCATTTAAAAGATCCCATAGCAATTTCTTTATTCGCTTTTACATCAAAATATATGGTATTAGAAGATGCTTGAGTTGCATTAACAATTGAATCTGAAATGGCTTGTGGGCTATCTGAAAATTCAAAATAGGTTAGATTTTTAATTCGAGAAAAAGAAGCTTCGATATTAACCCACTTGGGCATTTGCAGAAAAGCAGTAAACTTTTGCTGTTCTACTTCATCTAGGTCTTTGCGCCAATTGTATGCTTTATAATCACTTTGAAACATATGGTACTGTAAATCTGGACTCGTTTTTTCTATAAGCAATTTAGCTCCGAATTTATTTTCTTTGCCAAAATGATAGGCTGCTTCGGTATCCAATATATTTCCAGCATACTCTCCTAGTATCTTGGCCACCAAGTTGGCTTGTAAACTTATTTGATTAAACTGATTAGAGTACAAAGCTTTGAACTGCAAAATATCATCTTTCAAATTATTTGGAATAGTCTGGGTATTGAGAACAACCTTGCGTCTGTAGCCGTAATTTAAATGACTATATTCCAATCCAGCTTTTAGGTAGCCAATATTTTTAAGATTTGATGCTAGGTTAAAAGCATTGTTTAGCTGTTGGTATTCGGTTTCATTGTTGATTTTTAATTCCGTAAAGCTAGCACCAAATCCGTCAAAGGCATTTTGTTGAAAATAGTTGTACTCCTTGTCTGTGAAATTAAAGAAATGATTGAGCGATAAGGCACCAGCTCCTGCATTCTTATCGGTGGCAATGAGATGATACGTTTGATCGAGTACAAAACGTTTGTGGTAAAACTTGCTTTCGGCATCTTGAAAATTGACTGCCAGTAGGGTGCGGTCATCAAACTCATCCGATTTACTTTTATATTGTTCAATCGCTAGGCTCGTTAGCCCGCCGTTTTCTTGAGTACTCAAATCTTGAGAAACAAAATGTGTCTTCAATACATAACGTTTATTATCGCTCGTATAACTACCTCCAAGCCTTAAACTACCTTGACTGGTCAAGTTGTTTTTGTATCGACCCAGCGAGCGTAAACCTTTATACCCTATAAAAAAGTTAAGCTTTTTACTGATGTTTGAGGTAAAAAAGGCATCTAAACTTTGGCCTTGCTCCAGTGTGGTTTTAAAATACAATTCGGTTAACGGGGTGGGTACGTGATAATAGGACACATCTTCTAAACCTAAAATTGGGTGTTGTATTGCGTGCATCCCTATATCTGATATCGCATTATTCTTGATTTTATTAGCTAGTTGCGTATATCCTTCCCCTATATTTGAATACGCCCGTTTGTCAAAATTATCTTTACGCAGGTAATTGTATTTATAAAATTTTGCAATGCTAAGTGTAGTATCTACAAAAGTGGTATCCTGAGTATGACTAATTATTTTATAATCTGTAATGGGCGGCTTTTCACGATTATCAACCACCGATTTTTGCTTCATCTGGTCTGATCTATTACCAAACTGACCAGCATCACCACGAAGCGTTTGCGCACAAATCTGTTGCGCAGTGAATATAATTATTAAAAGAATAAGCTGTTTAAACATAGTGCTTTTTAACTGAGGCAAAAGTATCATTTTTTTGTTAAACAGGATTTATCAAATTATAAGTACTTCTTTTTAATTATCTTGTATTTTTGTACTATGCTACCATTACAATATAGTACTCATAATTACGAATGCGGAACCGATGAAGCTGGGCGAGGATGTCTTGCAGGCCCTGTAACAGCTGCGGCGGTTATTTTGCCGCCACATTTTAAACATGCTTTTTTAACCGATAGCAAGAAACTAACACCCGCCCAGCGCGAAAAACTTTGCCCTATCATCAAAAAAGAAGCTTTAGCATTTGCCATAGTACACGTAAGTGAAAAAGAAATAGATGAAATAAACATTTTGCAGGCATCGCTCTTGGCTATGCGACGAGCCATTGAACAACTTAGTATAAAGCCAGATTTTATTGCTGTTGATGGCAATAAGTTTACGCCCATAAATGGCATTCCGCATCAATGCATTGTAAAAGGTGATGCCAAATTTTTAAATATTGCCGCGGCCTCTATTTTGGCTAAAACCGCTAGAGACCAACATATGTTGCAAATTCATGAGCAAGCCCCTGTATATAATTGGGCCAAGAATAAGGGGTATCCTACTGCAGAACATCGAGCTGCTATTCGCTCGCATGGAGCCAGTCCACATCACAGAAAAAGTTTTAGGTTATTACCAGAACAATATACTTTGGCCTTATAATTTCATAATTTTGTTTAAACAAGTTACGCCTAAGATGAATAGAAAGATATTATACTTATTTATAACCTTTTCCATTTTACTGTCGAGTTGCCAAAAAGAAAAGCAACTTCAAAAAGATTTATTTGAAGCCATACCCCCAAAAACGTTTGCGGTTTTAAAAACAAGTGATCTTTCCCTTTTTATCAATCAATTAAATAATCAAGAGTGGTTGAAGCAACAGGAATATGATGGGTTTTTGACTTATTTTACACAATCATTTTTAAACAATAACTATTTAAAATTAGAAGAAGAGAGCTTGATTTGCTTTACCCCTGCTGGTAAGGATAGCCCTGCCATCACCTTACTAAGCAAGCATACCCCAGAACTAGTTGATCTTGATAAAATCAAAGACAAGAAAGTTACCAGTTACACCTATGATAATGCTACCGTAAAGCATTATACCTTAAATAATGTTGAAGCTTACACGGTACAATTAGAGCAACTTTTTGTGGTAAGTACTTCAAAACTAGTGCTTGAAAACATTATAAGAAATTTTGCAACACCCATTCCGCAACCGGCTGGTCTAGAAAAAATTTATGAAACAGGTGCGAGCGCAAAATTTGCACTTTTCTTTAATTTCCCAGAGTTTATATCGCATTTTGATCAGCATTTTACGCGTTCTTTCAATAACCTGAAAAATTTAACGGGATGGAGCATGCTAGAGATTAGTCTTGAACCAGAAAAAATTCAATTAGATGGTATTACACAGGCTGTTTCTGCTCAATCAGCCATCATAGATGCTTTTGCTTCGGTTAAACCACAACAGAGTGAATTGGCTGCAGTAGTCCCCTTAAATGCCTACGCTTACACCAGTTTTACTTTTGACCAAGGTAAAAAACTTATAGAAGCATTAGGTAATGAAAAAAAGAACTCTAAAACCAAAGACAGCCTCAGTTTAGCGGAAACTTTAGTAGAAATTGGTAGTATACACTTGCCTCAAGGGGATGTTGTTGCAGCGCGAGCACTAGATATTAGTTTGAGTAAAGAAGCCTTATTGGCTCATACGCAAGTAAGCAAAAATTTTAGATCTATAGATATTTTTAAATTTGATAATGCTGACTTGTTTAGAAAACAGTTCTATCCATTAATTACGACCAAGAAATTAAGTTATTACTGCTTTTTAGATAATCACCTCATCTTTGCTGAAAAAATAGCGAGTATAGAGCATATTATAGCCAATTATTTAAATGAGTCTACCTTAATCAATCAAAATTACTACCAAGAAACACTTTCATCGCTAAGCGATTATTCGAGTATACTTAGCGTAAGTTTAAACGATAACTTCAAAAATCTTTTAAAAGATAGGCTTAAATCAGGCCTTACAAAAGATATAGAGCAAATAAAAACCAATGGGTTTCCTATAGCTGCCATACAATTGGTATATGACACTAATTTTGCTCACGTGCATATGGTTATGCAAAAAATTAATCGCCCAAGCGGTAATCAAAACGCAATACAGGTAGACACCATAAAAACAGAGAAACCCATTAACAAAGCTCCTTTTTTCTTCCCTTACTGGCGTACAGGTGAGCAATATATTGCAGTTCAAGACATAGATCATTTGCTACAAGTATTCAATTACAAAGGAGAGCTTGTCTTTAGCAAAGCGCTAGAAGGACCCATCTTAGGAGAACCTCAAGTAGTAGATCTTTATAACAACAGCCGTTTGCAAATCGCTTTTTCCACTCCACATCAACTGCATATTCTGGCGGTAAATGGTAAATCGGTAAAACCCTTTCCCCTTCAATTTAAATCGCCACAAACCCAAGCCTTGGGCGTATTTGATTATGCTAACAACCATAATTACAGATTTGTAACCACCCAAAACAATGTTGTTTTAATGTGGGATAAAAACGGAAAACAGGTAAAAGGCTTTCAAATGAAACCCACCTCATCGCCTATCTTAAACACGCCTAATCATTTACGCATTGAATCTAGAGATTACATTAGTATACCCGAAGAAAGTGGAAGCTTACACCTGTTAAGTCGTACTGGTGAAGAGCGCTTAAAAATTAAAGAGAAAATAGATTTTAGCTCAGCGCAGTGGCAAGTGGAAAAAAATAAGTTTAGCAGTTTAGATACCAAAGGTAAAATATTAATTGATGAAAAAGCTAAGCTTACGCGGAAGGATTTAGGTTTACAAGATAATCATACTGCTGCTTTTAAAAATGGTACTTGGGCCATTAGCAACGAAAACGAATTGCTTATAAATGATAAGCGTATTCAACTTGATTACGGTTTGTACACCCAACCCGCTATTTTTGAATTCAATAAACAAACCTATATTACCATAACCGATACCCAGGCACAAAAAGTCTATGTTTTTGATAAAAACGGAGAACTGCTACCCGGTTTCCCTGTTTACGGTAATTCTCGCGCAAGCATAGAAAATATTGATGCTAAAGGTAAGTTAGAATTAATTGTACAGGGTGAAAAAAATAGTGTTTTAATTTATCAGCTTAATTAAAACCTAATGGTTTTGTTGATTTATTTCGGTTTCGATTTCAGAAACGCTCATTAGTGTTTTATGCACGGGACAACGATTGGCAATCGCAAGTAGTCGCTGCTCTTGTTTAGCATCTATCCTCCCTTTATAAGTGATTTTTCGTTTAAACACATCCTGCTTAATGCTTTTGCCCGCTTCTTCTCGTTCTATTTTATCATGTTGGGTGAGCACATTAATTTGATCTACTGGCCATTTTTTATGATCAATATACATCCGTAAAGTCATGGCGGTACATGCTGAAAGCCCTCCTGCTAAAAATTCAAAAGGATTAGGCCCTTTATTTTTACCTCCAACCTTTGTGGGCTCATCGGCTAATAAATAATGACTCCCTACTTGCATGTGAGTAGTAAAACCATCTTCTACATGCAAATTTGCGGTAGCCGAATCTTGTGTTTGAGCTACTTCACTTTCTATTTCTGGAAGATAGCGTTTGGCCCAAGATGCTATTAATTGTCCCGCATAAACAGCATCATTTTCATCTGAAAGCAAATGGTCTGCGCTGTCTAAACTCACAAAACTTTTAGGATGCATGGCGGCTACATAAAGTTCTTGTGCGTGTTTAATAGCAACTACCTCATCGTGGGGCGCATGCAAATTCAAATAAGGAAGACGCAATTCTTTTAACGCTTTAAGCGGATTATGCTCTTCTAAGTCTTGAATAAATTCTTGTTTAAAGGTAAATTTTCGTCCGGCTAACACCACCTGCGCCTCCCCTTTTGCCTGTATTTCTTCTTGCGCAGTACCAAATAGGTTTTTAACATGACTAGTATGACTGGGACTGCCAATACTAACCAAAGCTTTTAAAGTAGATAAGTGGCGCGCCGCTAAAATAGCTGCTGCTCCTCCTAGCGAGTGTCCTACCAGCAAGCTAGGCGCTTGGTAATTCTCTTTTAAATATGCTGCAGCGTCTAGCAAATCGGTGATATTGCTAGAAAAAGTAGTCTCAGCAAAATCACCCTCACTTTGCCCCAAACCTGTAAAATCAAACCGAAATACGGCAAAATCATTTTGAGTTAGTGCTTTGCTTATGTTTCTAAAGCCTTTTAAATCTTTACCACAAGTAAAGCAATGTGCTAATAATACATATTGCTTAGGCTTTGCAAAAGCAGGTAGATCTAAATGAGCTCTTAAGCTATGGCCCTCTCTATTGGTGAATGTTACTCTTTGGGTGTTCATAAATCATAATTCAATTGTGCTTCAAACCGTTTTTCAAAATGTTTAAGCATTATACTTTTCACTTCTGACAGCGGAATTTCTTCTTTTCCTAACTCGACGTGCAGCGAAGTAACCGCTTTATCTTCTATACCACACGGAACAATATGGTCAAAGTAACCTAAATTGGTGTTCACGTTAAGCGCCAGTCCGTGCATAGTGGTCCATCTACTAGCACGCACCCCCATAGCACAGATCTTGCGCGCAAAAGGAGTACCCACATCTAACCACACACCCGTTTCGCCCTCGCTTCTTTGCGCTTTAATACCATACTCGTCCAGAGTTAAAATAACCACTTCTTCAAGAAACCTAAGGTATTTATGAATATCGGTAAAAAAATTTTCTAAGTCTAAAATAGGATAAGCTACCAGTTGTCCTGGCCCGTGATAGGTAATATCGCCGCCTCGATTAATTTTATAAAAACGCGCACCTATGTTTTTTAAGTTAGCTTCATCGAGTAACAAGTTTTTTGCATCTCCATTTTTACCCAAGGTGTAAACGTGCGGATGCTCTACTAGAAGAAGATGATTTTTTGTTTCATCATCTTTATCTTCACGTCTATTGGCCACCTTTGTATCTATGATTTGTTGAAATAAACGTTCTTGAAAATTCCAAGTTTCCTTGAAATCTTTGAATCCTAGTTCTGTTACAGCAATTGATTTATTTTGCATCTCTTATGTGTGTAGGTCTTAAAATGAGGATAAAGATACAATTCCTCTATAAAAGAGGAATGAATTTTAAGCTTAGCTTAAGGTTTTATGAACATCTGTAAACGAAATAAATCGAGATTTTTGATTGCTATAAAGTTTGTAAGTATCTTTGCGCCTTTAATAATAAAATATAGTTATGCAATTATCTGAACAGGAACTTGTAAGAAGAGAAAAACTTGCTTCTCTTAAAAAGATGGGTATAAATCCTTACCCAGCCGAATCTTATCACGTTAGTCATACATCGGCTAGCATAAAAGATCAGTTTAAAGAAGGGAAACAGGTAAGTATTGCTGGTAGACTGATGTCTAGACGTATACAAGGAAAAGCTTCTTTTGCAGAACTACAAGATAGCGAAGGCCGCATACAAGTATATTTTAATCGAGATGAAATTTGTAGCGGTGAGGATAAAACATTATACAATGAGGTTTATAAAAAACTTTTAGATATAGGAGATTTTATAGGAATCGAAGGAGAGCTTTTTAACACACAAGTTGGCGAAAAAACCGTATTGGTAAAAAACTTTACCTTATTGAGCAAGGCGCTTAAACCTTTACCTTTGCCCAAGGTAGACAAAGAGGGCAATGAGTATGATAAATTTAATGATCCAGAATTACGCTATCGCCAGCGTTATGCCGATTTGGCGGTTAACCCTAAAGTTAAAAATATCTTTATCAAACGCACCAAGTTGTTTAATGCCATGCGTGAGTTTTTTAATGAGCGAGGATATTTTGAAGTAGAAACGCCAATATTACAGTCTATACCAGGAGGTGCAGCCGCTAGACCTTTTGTAACGCATCACAACGCTTTAGACATTCCTTTATATTTAAGAATTGCGAATGAATTGTATCTAAAACGACTTATCGTTGGTGGCTTTGATGGGGTTTATGAATTTTCTAAAAATTTTAGAAATGAAGGGATGGATAGAACCCATAATCCAGAATTTACAGCAATGGAAATTTATGTGGCTTACAAAGACTACAATTGGATGATGGATTTTACCGAGAAATTAATAGAGCATTGTGCCCTCGCTGTTAACGGTACGACCAAAGCTACTTTTGGACAACACGAAGTAGATTTTAAAGCTCCGTATAAGCGGGTTACTATGACCGATGCCATTAAAGAATTTACCGGCTATGATATTACAGGAAAATCTGAAGAAGAACTCCGCCAAGCGGCTTTAGATATGGGGATTGAGGTAGATGAAACCATGGGTAAAGGAAAGCTTATTGACGAAATTTTTGGTGAAAAATGCGAAGGCAATTATATTCAACCTACCTTCATAACCGATTACCCTAAAGATATGAGTCCGCTTACCAAAGAACACCGGGATAATCCTGAACTTACCGAGCGATTTGAATTAATGGTTTGCGGTAAAGAGATTGCCAATGCCTATTCTGAGTTGAATGACCCAATTGATCAACGAGAGCGATTTGAAGAACAATTGCGTTTGTCTGAGAAAGGAGACGATGAGGCTACAGGCTTTATAGATGAAGATTTCTTACGTGCATTAGAATATGGTATGCCCCCTACTTCTGGCCTAGGTATTGGGATGGACCGATTAATTATGTTTTTAACCAATAATCCATCAATTCAAGAAGTGTTGTTTTTCCCGCAAATGAAACCAGAACGTAAAAAAATTGAATTAACCGAGGAAGAAAAAACAGTCTTAGATCTTTTAAAGAAAGAATCTCCACAAGAATTGGAAACCATAAAAGGAAAATCTGGATTGAGCAATAAAAAGTGGGACAAAGCCCTAAAAGGACTACGTAAACATAATCTCGCCACGGTAAATAAAACCGACGAGGGTTTATTTGTAGAGTTGGATGAATAGTATTTTAGCTATGAGTAGTTAGTAGTGATAATTTTCTCAATACGATAATAAAAAAGGAATTATTCTAAGTTGGGTAATTCTTTTTTATTCAAGAACTTTCTTGTTAGCATTTATTTAACTTTATATATATATGTTTAGTGTTTTATATTTGAGCTTCTGATCAGATTTTTTTTATTAACATTAAATTTAAAACACATGAAAAATTTTAAAAATTATTTACAAATTTCATTATTGTTATTAATCTTCTCTTCCTGTTCAAGCGACCCAGCGGTAGAGGACAATACCGCCATGGAAATCGAAAAGCCTGAAGTAAATATAGATAATAATGATTATGAAAATCAATCTGAATCAGAAATTAGTATTTATGAGATTGAAAGACCATATTACGATGAAGCTACAGATCAGGAAATTAATATTCTTTTTACTATAGGAATATCAGAAGAAGATGATGATTTGCACTTCTTTGATATTTCAGACAATATACTTGAATTAAAAGGTATCACAAAAGCTGAACTTGAAGCTGAATTAATCAATGTTGCAAATGGTGATGGTGACGATGATGATGATCCGAATGATGGTCTAACAGAACATGCGGGTTGCATTGAGGCATGCAAAGATAAATATGAGAAAAACGAAGGAAGAGGAGGCTGCAAAGCAGCTTGTTGGGTAGATACTACTGTCCGAGTTATTGAGGCTATTTTCCCTTTTTAAAAAATTTAGGCCATCTAATTAATTTAATTTTAGATGGCCTAAATAATAAATATATTTTATGAAATCTTTTATCGTATTAATTTTATTTCTTTGTGTTTTAAGTTCTTGTTCTACAATTTACCTTAAATTAATAACTTCAAAAAAAGTAAAAACAAAAGTTTTTTATAACCAAGAAAAAGATAAAACGCTAGTACTTTTCCCGATGGTTCATATTAACCATCCTGAGTTTTATGCGGATGTAAAAACCAAATTAGAAAAACTCCGTAAACAAGGATATACTGTTTTTTTTGAAAGTGTAGCGTTAAGAGATTCTACAGCTTTTTCACCTCAGGAAATGGACACTTTAAAAAGAAAGATGCGAAAAATAGTAGGTATGCATTTTAGCGATAGTTTTAAGGATAAAGAAAACAAATCAATCCCTAAAATAATTAGAAACAGTAAATACACATCACAAAATAGAGAAAACCTCGGGATTCAGCCAGCAGACATTCGAGTAGATATACCTGGAGATAAAATGATTGAAATTTACGAAGAAAAATACGGCCCTATAAAATTAACCCAATGTGATTGGGAAACTGATTATTTAGAAAAATACGAATGCGAAACCGTTCCTAGAGTTCGAGCTGACGATATTATGGTTTACACTAGAAACGATACCATTGAAAAGCGCGTCTACGGATCTAAACTAAAAAAAATTGCTTTGGTTTACGGTAAAAAGCATTTTCAATTTATAAAAGGAGGCTTTCTGGGAAATGGTTATACAGAAATTGATTCTCTAAATTTATTTAAATAAAACTAGAAATTTTTAATTCTTTTAAAAATTTAAAATGAATAGCAAAAGGAATCATTCAAAACCGAATGATTCCTTTTCTTTTTGTACCAGATGAAGCAATAATAAGTTATTTAATATTAAAGTGGTTTTAACCTATATACCTCCCTACTATGTAGTATCTAAACAGATTTTTACTTTATTACTTTAATTTTTAAAATTCTTAGCTTGACTTTTTCATTATTCTGGCAGACTATAATTAGAATAGACTTTTACCTCTCTTGCATATACTTTAGCACCAAAAAAATTCTCTTCTTCTATTAAATATATGGTTTTATAGACCAAAATATTATAAAGTTCTATAACATCAAATCGCTCAAAAAGTTCTGGATATAAGATTTTATCTTGGTTGTTCTTGATCCAAGTGGTGTCTATAAGTTTTAAATCAGGGATTTTTAAAGAAGCATTTAAATACCGACTTTTAATAAATGTAATAAAATCTTTTTCATAAAATACATTATTTTTAAAATACATAGTCTTCCAATAGTCATAATCTCCCGCATAAGACCTATTTTTTAAACCGATTAAGCGTGTTTGTTGATTATTCCCTTCGTCATAATACACATACAATGTATCTTTTTCATGATACATTTCTTTTAACTCTTTGTATGAGTTTTGAGCCGTTAATTTTATAGAAAATAACGTGAAAAATGTAATAATAAGGCGTTTCATAATTTTAATTTTTGCTTAAAAAAAGGAATCTCACATGCAAGCGAGATTCCTTTTTTTTAAGTAAATTTTGATTCGGTTAGAACAGTCCGCCTAGACCTCCTCCTTTTTTATCTCCACCAAATAATTTTCCCGCTACATCATCTATAACGCTACCATCGCCATCGGCATCAAGCAGTGCGTTTAGCATAGAGCCGTCTTCCTTTCCACTAGTACCCATAGCCGAGCCTAAAAGCGAAGAAAGATTAGCCCCACCCTCTTGTTTTTGTTTTCCTAAAAAGCCCATTACTACTGGCATGGCCATTTTTATTATTTTAGCAATAGAACTGGAGTCTACTCCAGTCATTTTAGAGATATTTTGGGTAAGCGCATTTTGTTGACTACCGCCTAGCACATGACCTAAAATACTTCCTCCTTTATTCAATAATTCGCTTTTATCTCCGCTCAACAAACCGCCTAAATTATTTAATATAGACCCGTTATGCTCGCTAGAATTCAAGGCTTTTTCTAAACCCTCTTGTGAACCGCTAGAATCTCCTTTCATAGCACCTAGAATGGCAGGCAAAGCCATAGACAAAACACTGCCTGTTTTTTCTTTAGAAACCCCTGTTTCTTCACTCGCCCCAGCAATTAATTCTTGGCCTGCTGTGGTCTTTAATAAATCTAATATAGAAGACATACTTTTAATTTTTATTAGGAAAGGTACTACTTTTTTCAAACAAATTAAAGAAAGCTTCCAATTTATCGCATTCGTAATTAAACCTTTGTTATATTTCGCAGTCTTTTTAATAGAAACATTTTAAATTAATAAAAATGAGTAAATCATTAACCAAACTGGCCTTGGTCGGATTGTGCTTATCTTTGGGAAGCTGTGGGGTTTTTCAAAAAAAACCAACCGAACCCGCCAAGAAAAACGCAGTAACCAAAGGGGATATAAAACCGTATGAACAAGTAATCACCAAAAAAGCTAAAACAGACGAAGGACTTTTCAAGGTACATTACCTTGATAAAAAATATATGTTTGAAATACCCGATTCTTTATTGAATCGCGAGATGTTAATGGTTACCAGAATAGCAAAAACCGCTAGCGGAATTGGCTTTGGTGGTGGTAAACAAAACACCAAAGTATTGCGTTGGCAAAAAAAGGGCGACCGTGTTTTACTCAGAGTAGTATCGCACAATGTGGTCGCAGCCGATAGCTTACCGGTTCACGAAGCGGTTGTCAACTCAAATTTTGAACCCATCCTATATGCCTTCCCTATTAAGGCCTTTAAAAAAGATTCTTTAAGTAAGTCTACGGTAATTGATGCAACAGATTTATTCGAGAAAGACGTAGCAGCCTTAGGTTTTCCTCAAGCTAGGAGAAAATCGTATAAAATAGGAGGTCTAGATAAAAACAGGTCGTATATAGACACCATTAGATCTTATCCGCAAAATATTGAGATACGCCATGTAAAAACTTACAAAGCGGGTAACCCTCCTTCCAATTCTTCAACAGGTTCTATCTCTGTAAAAATGAGTAACTCTATGGTTCTATTACCTAAAGAACCCATGAAAAGAAGATACTTTGATGAGCGAGTAGGTTGGTTTGCAAGAAGCCAAACCGATTATGGTCTAGAGGCGCAAAAAAGTAAAAGCGTAAAATATTTAGATCGTTGGCGATTAGAGGTTAAAGAAGAAGACAGAGAGAAGTTTCTTGCCGGTGAGTTGGTTGAACCTAAAAAGCAGATTGTTTATTATATAGATCGAGCTACGCCCAAAAAATGGATTCCTTACATTAAACAAGGTGTTGAAGATTGGCAAGTTGCCTTTGAAGCAGCAGGATTTAAAAATGCCATAATCGCTAAAGAAGCGCCAAGCAAAGAAGAAGATCCAGATTGGAGCCCAGAAGATGTTCGCTATTCTGTAGTAAGGTATTTGGCTTCTCCTATTCCTAATGCCAACGGTCCGCATGTATCTGATCCTAGATCGGGAGAGATTTTAGAATCAGACATCAACTGGTACCATAATGTAATGACTTTATTAAGAAACTGGTTCTTCGTGCAAACGGCTGCCATCAACGAAGATGCAAGAGGGGTTGAATTTAAAGACGAGGTAATGGGAAGACTCATACGCTTTGTTTCATCGCACGAGGTAGGACACACCTTAGGCTTACCTCACAATATGGGAAGTAGTGTTGCCTATAACGTAGAAGATTTGCGTGATCCTGAGTTTACAAAAAAATACGGTACCGCTCCTTCGATTATGGATTATGCTCGTTTTAATTATATCGCTCAACCTGGCGATGGCGATGTAGCTTTAATGCCTAATATTGGTGTTTATGACAAGTACAGCATCAACTGGGGCTATAGACCCATCTTAGATAAAACAGCCGAAGAAGAAAAGCCTATTTTAGATAGCTGGATTTTAAAACATGCCGGAGACCCTATGTACCGTTTTGGAAAACAACAAGGAGGTAGTGTTATCGATCCGAGTTCGCAAACCGAAGATCTAGGACATGACAGTATGCTCGCCTCTGAATACGGAATTAAAAACCTAAAGCGTATTGTTCCTAATTTGATTGAATGGACTGCAGAAGACGGTAAAAACTATGAAGATTTAGGCGAACTTTATAAGCAAGTGTTAGGACAATTTAATCGATATATGGGGCATGTTACTGCAAACATTGGTGGTATTTACGAGCACTATAAAACTTACGACCAAGAAGGTGCTGTTTATACGCACGTCGATAAAGAAAAACAAAAACGAGCAATGGCCTTCTTACAGCAGCATTTATTTACAACTCCAGATTGGATGCTTGATAAAGACATATTCAATAAAATAGAATATGACGGTAGTGTAGAAAGAATAAGAGCTTACCAAGTACGTACCCTAAATAATCTACTTGATTTTGGAAGAATGGCTAGGTTAATCGAAAATGAGAACATAAACGAAAATGCTTATGGTCTTTTAGATATGATGACCGAGTTGAGAGCGGGGATTTTTAGCGAATTGGCACAGGGTAAAACTATTGATGTATATCGTCGAAACCTACAGCGTGCTTATGTTGACCGTATGCAATACTTGATGACCGAAAAACAGAATAAGATACCTTCAAGATTAAGAAGTTGGATTAATCAGAGTGGTATTAATGTGGCTCAAAGTGATATTAGACCAGTGGTACGCGCCGAATTAAATAATTTAAATCGACAAGCGCAACGCGCCATCTCACGTACCTCAGATCGTATGAGCAGATATCACTTACAAGATCTAGTAGAACGAATAGATGCCATTTTAAATCCAAATGATTAATACAAGCTCATCTTGTTAATTACAAAAAACCGATGCCTAGGCGTCGGTTTTTTTATATATAAAATCCGTAAAAGCTATAGATTATTCTATCTTGGTGTGCTTTTGTTGGTAATAGAAGGCGGGCACTAATAAAAGTAAAAACAAAGGTTGAATTAAGAATCGCCGTATATAAAAAAAGCTCATATAGGTGTCGGGACCTAATTTTTCATAATAATAAATAAACAGTCCGATTAACGGAAATAGCGCAAAAACATAAAATACTATAGCAAACAACCTTACCGCTCGGCGTTTAAAAAGCAAAACCAACACCCCTATACTTAATAAACTATTGAGTAAATACCGGATTAGTGTAGGATATAGTACCTCCCCTAGATCATAATTAGCCCTTGGTTTTTGCAAGAAATTCCCTTTAAAGAAATCGATCAATGGATCGGCAAATAATTCATTTTCAAAAAAACGTACAGCAACCAAGGCAAGTATCAAAAGAGCAACCCCTAAATATTTAATAATATGCATCTTACTTCTTTTTTTCGACCCCTATGCGCATCCATAATAACCAAAGTGCAAATACCACCCCGTATATAAAACCAGGAAAAACAATATCGTGTAAAACGCGCTGGTAATCAGGGTATTCATACATACCAATACACAACAATGAAATCCGCAAAACGTTGAGCAGGTAAATAAACACCAACCCAAAGAGAATAAAAGCTATTGTTTTTAGCCACTGCGCATGAAAGGCAATTACAAATGCGATAAAAAGAATGATTACCGCCACAGCATTGCACCCCTCAACAATACGCGCTAAATATTCGCCTTCTACAAAATACTTCATACTGGCTTCGTAAGGATGCGGCACGGCATGTGCGTCATAACCTAAAAACTGAGTAAGACGTAGACTTTGCTTGGTAACCCAATGCGTCACCCAATCGGGGTAATATTTCTCTGAAAAATCTAAATTCAAGTATTGATTGTAGCAATAGCTTAAAACCAGGTAGCTACCGCCAAAAAGACCAAGAAATTTTAATACGGCCTTGTTCTTTTTAAGTATTTTGATCATAGCAAAAATTCTATTCAAATTTAAGATTTTTTAACTTATAACCTTGATCAGAAAAATATACTTTTGCCAAAAAAAGTTATGGATTTCAAACTGTTAGAACAAGAAGCGCTTTCTATTTTAAATAAAGAAGAATTAACAATAGACCAACGTATGGAGTTGGTTTGCCAGTTATTACAAGAAAAGGTAGCCCACTATGACTGGGTAGGATTTTACTTTAAAAATGGAGAAAAGCCCGAGCTTAAGTTAAGCGTCTATGCCGGCGAACCAACCGAGCACACCATCATACCTTTTGGAAAGGGTATTTGCGGACAAGTGGCCGAGTCTAATCAAAATTTTGTAGTACCCGATGTGCAGGCACAAGATAATTATATCTCTTGCAATATCAACGTGAAGAGTGAAGTGGTGATTCCGCTATTTGTAAACGGCGAAAACATAGGCCAAATAGACATAGATTCTAATACTGCCAATGCCTTTAACGAAGCAGATGAACGTTTTCTTGAGAAAATTAATGCCGCTGTAGCGGATATTTTAATGCGTAATAAAGCCTAATCTACCCAAAACAAATCGGCAGCAATGCCATCGGTTAAAAATTTAGCGGTTGAGCCAATGATCAAGTGTTCATCACGGAGAATCAAACGGCTTGCCGCCAAATGTTCACTGGCCTGTGCTTGCAAATAGTGAGCAAATAGACTACCAAAACGCTGCTGCACCTCTTTTAAAGGAATGCCCCACATGGTTCGTAAACGCGTCATAACAAACTCATTATAAGCATCTTTACTAGTAAGCTTTTCATAGTCAAACGGCCTCTTGTTTTGAAGTAAAGCGCGTATATATTTTATGTTGTGCGCAAGATTCCAAGAACGCTGCCCGTTGCCATAGCTATGTGCGCCGGGCCCAATACCTAAATAAGGTTTACCCAACCAATAGCCCATATTATTTTGGGAGAAAAAGCCAGGTTTACCAAAATTAGAAAACTCATAATTTATAAAACCTTGTGCTTTTAGTTTGCTTTGCAGCAATTCAAAATGAGCTTTAGCCAAAGCCTCATCTACAGGGGGTATTTTTCCTGTTTTAATAAAATTCTCTAATGCAGTCTTGGGTTCAACGGTAAGCGCGTAACTCGATATATGCGGAATATCAAGCAATAAGGCTCGGTCTATATTTTCTTCCCAACGCTGCAGACTCATTTTTGGAATACCATAGATTAAATCGAGTGAAAGGTTCTCAAAATAATCTTTTGCCCAAACAATTGCTTGTTGGGCTTCTTGCGCATTATGTGCGCGATTCATCAATTGTAAATCCGATTCAAAAAAAGATTGCACTCCTATGCTCAGCCGATTTATACCTGTTTTAGATAGTGCCTCTAACTTTTCCCTACTTAAATCATCTGGATTTGCCTCTAAGGTGATTTCGGCTTTTTCATCTACCGCATAATGATTTTTAATACAAGTTAGTAGTTCGTTTAATTGAGTGATGCTTAATAGGCTAGGCGTTCCTCCTCCAAAGTAAATCGTTTTCACTTTTTGATTCAGTTCTGCTTTACGCAGAATTAATTCCTTTTTTAAGGCTTCCACCATTTGAGGTTGACGCTTTAAAACGGTAGAGAAATGAAAGTCACAATAATGACAAGCTTGCTTACAAAACGGGATGTGTAAATAGATACCGGCCATGCTTATTTTTTGTTTTTCTCTTCAATCCACCGCGCCATATACTTGGTACTCTGTAGCGTATGATGTTGCAATAAACTCCCCATAAAATTTCTTTCTCGATGAGCGGGTAACCACTTGAGCAAATGTTCTACCTGCTGCATGAAAATGGGTTCAAACTCATTTTTTTGAAAACGATTCTTTATGATCGCAAATCCATTTTTTCGAGCAGTAAGCCAGCGTTTTTCTCGGGTATACAATTGTATGGCAGCTTGAGCCAATTCATCGGCTGTATTGGCTATCTCGCCACTCCATGGTAGCGATCCGCCTATACCTTCTGCCCCTATCATGGTGGTAATACTTGGGGTCCCCACGGTCATAGCTTCTACAAATTTACCTTTTAAACCTGCACCAAAACGCAGTGGGGCCAATAATAGTCGAGCCGATTGCATTACTTCTAGTGCGTCATCTGCTCTACCGTGTACCAAGAAACCTTCAGGCTCGTTGTGCAATTGTTTCACTTTTTTCTTAGCATAAGCGCCATAAATATGCAGTTTAACGCCGGGTAAGTCTTTTCTGATTTTTGGCCAAACCGATTCCTTTAAAAAACGGACAGCATCCCAATTGGGTTCGTGTAAAAAGTTGCCTATAAATAAAAAGTCTTTACGCTGACTAAATTCTGGTAGATTTTCTTGTTGTTCTGGTGGAATTTCCTCGAGCAGAAAAGGCAGATAAAACAACAAATTCTCATCTATCTTAAAGGTTTTAAGCAATAAGTCCATTTCGGCTTCAGAGATAATCAAACTCAAATCGCATCGCAAGATACTGGCTATTTCTCTTTTGGCCTCATCAGAAAACAGATCTGCTTTGCTTAAATCTCTATTTGCTTTCAAGGCTAAAGATCGTGCTTTTCTAAAGAAGTGTAAATCTTCTGTATCTAAAATCCGTAAAGCATTAGGACAATTTTCTGCAACGCGCCAGCCGTATTGCTCTTCCATCATAAATCGGTCAAAAAGTACCGCATCTGGATCAAGTTGCGCTAACCAAGTATTTACCGATTCATCGTTTGGCTGTATGCTAACTTTTTCTACTCCCAAGTTCTCTAGAGTAACCGCATACTGGCTATTTTTTGCAGCGCTAGCATAGGTGATTTTCCAATTTTTATCTAAGAACAATGCCAATAATTGCATCATTCTACTCCCCGCAGCACTCGATTTGGGCTCGGGCCATAAATATCCTATAACAAGCAAATGCTTCATAATGTTAATATTATCTAGTATTAAAAATACTGCTCGACTTTTATTCGTAATTTTAAGCTTAGCAAATTCATTTAAAAAATGAGCCCCAAAGAAAACAAACTTAACCCAAATAAGTGGGTAGAGCGCTATGCCGATTTTCTTTTTAACTATGCCTTTGTTCGCCTAAACAATAAAGAAATTACCAAAGACCTAGTTTCGGAAACCTTCTTGGCCGGTCTTAAAGCAAAAAAGAGCTTTAAAGGCCAAGCTAGCGAACGCACCTGGTTAACGGCCATATTAAAGCGTAAAATTATAGATTATTACCGAAAGGCCAGCACAAAAAAGCAAAAAGCAGGAGTCGATTTTAAAGATTTATCTATTGGAGAAAACAACAATTATATAGAAGATCGCCTCGCCAGAGAACCCGGTCTTAATGCAGAAGAACATATGGTTAATCTAGAATTACGCGAGGCCATATTCAATTGTCTGAATAAACTACCCGATAAACAAGCTCAAGTATTTATTATGAAAAGTATTGAGCACAAATCTACCGATGAAATTTGTAATGAAATGGGGCTTTCTTCGTCTAATCTTTGGGTAATGATTCATCGGGCGCGCCAAAAAATGGCTGAATGCCTCGAAAAACAATGGCTGTAATGAAACATCATAAAGACAAACAGACTAGTATTTGTGAACGCTTGGCAATTTATTACGATAAAATGCAATACCAGCCCATAAGTTGGAGAAAAAGACTACGGGTTTACGGGCATTTGCTACTTTGTAAAGCCTGTAAAAAGTATGCTAAACGGAGTGCTAAACTTACGGGATTAATGCAGCAGTTACCGCATCAAAAACTAAGCGCAAAAGATCTCGATTACTTAAAAAGTAAATTACAAGCTAATAATACCATTGCCCCAACTGGTACAGCAACCACCAAAAAATAGGCAAAGACTCCACCCAAAAATCGGCATAATGTTTTGGTTGTTTTGTATCCGCGAAAGCTAAAAATAAAATACCCATTGCACTAGTTAAAAATGAAGCATACCAAAACACAGCTTTAAATTCATTTAAAAAGCCTATACCTAGCATTACAAAAAGATACAAAAAGACACCCAAAATTTTGGTATTCATTACACCGTAGAGCTGGGGTATGGTTTTTAAATGCACATCATCTCTATTTAAATCTCTTATTTCAAAAACCAAGGTACTCGCTAGCGTAAAAACAAAAACAAGTGCGGTGTATGCCATCAGGCGCGTTAGCTCCATATTTATAATTGGAATAAGTGGCAGTACTACCACTGTGCAGGCCCAGACCCCAGCAATTATAAAAATCTTTAAGTATGCGCTATTGCGCCAATTCTGTTTGTTAGTGCCCAGTGGAATAGCGTACAATAATGTAAAAAGCCCCAGTATACTCGCAAACAAAATTTGAGAAATTGCTAACTGCAGACAAGTGATTACCAAACCAAATACCGCTACAAATTGTACCAACAATACACTTTTTTTGGTGAGATAAAAGCCAAGGCTTCTTAAGTGCTGGAACGCTGAAAATTTAGCAAAATTATAGCTTACCACAGTCGCAAAAAATACAAACAAATAAAAATTAGGTGCAGCGGTCTGTTGAAAATGTTGAGAAAATAAATGACTTAAAGCGCTAACGGCTAAGCCAACGTGAAGGCTCGCACGAATGTATAGCGCCAAAGCATTTTTAAGAAACTGCATGGGTGCAAAAGTAACTATTTTTAAATCGGTTTAAACACAAAAAAATAAGCATAATTTTTAAGCATAATTACCCCGATAAACTATTTAAATCTAACGAAAAAACGTAATTTTGCAAACCACAAACACAACTTATATTTTAAAGGCATGAATACAAACTCTTTTGCTTTAAGACACATTGGTCCTAGGCCTAGTAATATTGATGAGATGCTTAAAACCATCGGTGTAGATAGTCTTGATCAATTAATTTATGAAACTTTACCAGATGACATCAAATTAGAAAAAGAAATTGAAGTTGGTGAAGGAATGAGCGAACAGGAATATGCAGAACATATTACCAAATTAGCAAACAAAAATCAAGTTTTTAAAACCTATATTGGTTTAGGTTATCACAACACTAATTTGCCTGCCGTAATTCAACGTAATATTTTAGAAAATCCAGGTTGGTATACCGCTTACACGCCATATCAAGCCGAAATTGCTCAAGGCCGATTAGAAGCTTTGATCAATTTTCAAACCATGATTACTGAGCTTACAGGAATGGAACTGGCCAACGCTTCTCTACTTGATGAAGCCACTGCAGCTGCCGAGGCTATGTCGTTGCTTTTTGCCGTTCGCGCCAAGGCGAAGAAAAAGGCAAAAGCCAATAAGTTTTTTGTTGCTGAAGAGGTGCTACCACAAACTTTATCGCTACTTGAAACCCGCTCAAAGCCTTTAGGTATTGAATTGGTGGTGGGCGATCACCGCGAATTCGATTTTGACAGCGCCTATTTTGGAGCGCTTTTGCAATACCCCGGTAAGAGTGGTGAGATTTTTGACTACCAAGAGTTTATCGAGAAATGCAAGGCTCTAGAAATAAAAACTGCTGTCGCTGCCGATATACTTAGCTTGGTTAAATTGAAGGCTCCGGGAGATTATGGCGTAGATGCCGTAGTGGGTACCACACAACGCTTTGGTATTCCCTTAGGATACGGAGGCCCTCACGCCGCTTATTTTGCCACCAAAGAGGAGTATAAACGTAATATTCCTGGTCGTATAATTGGCGTAAGTAAAGATAAAAATGGAGAGGTTGCTTTACGGATGGCTTTACAAACCCGTGAGCAACATATTAAAAGAGATCGCGCTACATCAAACATATGTACCGCTCAGGTTTTATTGGCGGTTATGGCAGGAATGTATGCCGTTTACCACGGACCCAATGGATTAAAACATATCGCCAACCAAGTTCATTATAAAGCTACCACTTTAGCACAAGCTTTAAGCGATTTAGGTTATCAACAGCTCAATAAAACCTATTTTGACACCTTAAGAGTTAAAGCAAATGCCAAGCAAGTGCAAGAAATTGCCGAAGCTAGCGAAATCAATTTTTACTATCCAGCAGAAGATGTGGTAAGCATCAGCTTAAATGAAACGACTTCGATTACCGATCTCAATAATATTTTGGCCGTTTTTGCACAAGTTGCTAAAAAATCGGTAAATCCTATCGAGTTAAAGCAAATCGATTTATTACAAGACACCGAAGTAGAGCGCGATACAGATTTTATGCAGCAGGAGGTGTTTAACCGCTACCACTCTGAAACCGAAATGATGCGCTACATCAAAAAATTAGAGCGCAAAGATTTGAGCCTTAATCATTCTATGATTTCTTTAGGATCCTGCACCATGAAACTCAATGCTGCATCAGAAATGCTGCCTTTAAGCGATCCGCAATGGGGTGGTATTCATCCTTTTGTTCCTGTAAGCCAAGCCCAAGGTTATCAAGAAATGCTTAAGCGTTTAGAAGACCAATTAACCGAAATTACAGGTTTTGCAGCGACCTCTTTACAACCCAACTCGGGAGCTCAAGGTGAGTATGCCGGTTTAATGGTAATTAAAGCTTATCATGAATCAAGAGGAGACCATCATAGAAATATTTGTTTGATACCTTCTTCTGCACACGGAACCAATCCTGCTAGTGCGGTTATGGCCGGAATGAAAGTAGTGGTAACCAAAGCAACAGACCAAGGTAATATAGATGTAGACGATTTACGTGAAAAAGCAATTAAATACAAAGATAATTTGGCTGCTTTAATGGTAACCTACCCCTCTACACACGGAGTTTTTGAATCGGCTATTCGCGAAATCACACAAATTATTCACGATAATGGAGGCCAAGTTTATATGGATGGTGCCAATATGAACGCGCAAGTAGGCCTAACTCACCCCGGAAAAATTGGCGCAGATGTGTGTCACCTGAATTTACATAAAACCTTTGCCATACCCCATGGTGGTGGTGGTCCAGGAGTTGGTCCTATCTGCGTTGCAGAGCAACTTGTTCCCTTTTTACCAGGTAACCCGGTTATAAAGACAGGAGGAGAAAAAGCCATTTCGGCAATTTCGGCTGCACCTTGGGGCTCTTCATTGGTTTGTCTAATTAGTTATGCCTATATAAATATGTTGGGTAGCCAGGGTTTAAAATCGAGCACCAAACACGCTATTTTAAACGCAAATTATATTAAAAGCAGATTAGGAGATCATTTTAAAACCTTATATTCCGGCGAAAGAGGAAGAGCAGCACACGAAATGATTATTGACTGCCGACCTTTTAAAACCAAAGGGATTGAAGTGGTAGATATCGCCAAGCGTCTAATAGATTATGGTTTTCACGCGCCTACGGTATCTTTCCCCGTGGCCGGAACTATGATGATAGAGCCTACCGAAAGTGAAAGCAAAGCCGAGCTAGACCGTTTTTGCGATGCATTGATTGCGATTCGTGAAGAAATTGAAACTTGCCAAAAAGAAGATGAAAACAATGTATTAAAAAATGCGCCGCATACTCTTAGTATGCTAACAGCTGATTCTTGGGAATTACCCTATAGTAGAGAAAAGGCCGCCTATCCGTTAGATTACATCAAAGAAAATAAATTTTGGCCTTCGGTAAGACGTGTTGATGATGCTTACGGAGATAGAAATTTAATGTGTACCTGCGAGCCGATTGAAACCTATATGACCTCTGAAGAATAAGTTCGTAATAAGACGTTCTTTCATAGAAAGCCAACAGGTATTAGAATTCCCTTTTTAATTCAACCGCAATAAAGCTTTATTTTACATTTAGGCTTTATTGCGGTTTTTTTATCAATACTTACCAATATAACCCCAAATCTTCATCGCCTAAAAAATAATATGCTTAATTTAGTCGTATAATAAATTGAACTATAAAATTTAGGGATAATAACGCTAGAGTTTAACTTAATGAGAGGATAACATTTAGCTATAAAAAAGCAAAACTATGTCAATCAAAATAACAGGAGTAGGAAGTTGTATCCCAGATGAAAGAATAAGCAACAAGGATTTTTTACAACACGAATTTCTTAATGAAGATGGGGCTGCCATATCTGGGGGAAATGAAATGATCATAAGAAAATTTAAAAAAATCACAGGTATTGAGGAGCGTCGGTATATAGATCCCGCTTTGAATACCTCTGACTTAGCAGCTATTGCAGCCCAAAAAGCCATCGAAGATGCAGCTATTGATCCAGAGAGCTTAGATTACATCATTGTAGCCCAAAACTTTGGGGATGTTAAACACAACCAAAGACAAAGTGATGCGGTACCGAGTTTGGCTAGCCGAGTTAAACACCAATTAAAAATAAAAAATCCAGCTTGTGTAGCCTACGATCTTGTATTTGGTTGCCCAGGCTGGTTGCAAGGAGTTATTCATGCACAGGCTTTTATTCAGGCAGGAATGGCCAAAAAGTGCCTTATTATTGGCGCAGAAACCTTATCGCGAGTGGTCGATAGACACGATAGAGATAGTATGATTTTTAGCGACGGGGCAGGAGCAACTATAATCGAAGCGGTAAATAACACCGAAAACGATGGAATAATTGCCCATGAAAGTGCAAGTTACACGCTTGAAGAGGCCTATTATTTAACCTTCGAAGCCTCTTATAATATGAAATTAGAAAGAGACATTCGTTACATAAAAATGAACGGAAGAAAAATTTACAATTTCGCTTTATCTTATGTTCCTCAAGCTATGAAAAACTGCCTAGACAAAAGTGGCTTTCAAATAAATCAACTTAAAAAGATTTTTCTGCACCAAGCCAACGAAAAAATGGATCAGGCGATTTGCGAGCGCTTCTATAAATTGTATAACTTAGAAATGCCACCACATATAATGCCTATGAGCATAGCCGAACTAGGAAATAGTTCGGTGGCTACATTACCTACTTTATTTGATTTGGTAAAGAACAACCAACTAGAAAATCAAGAAGTTAAAACAGGTGATGTTGTTCTATTTGCCAGTGTAGGTGCCGGAATGAATATCAACGCTATGGTCTATAAATTGTAATCAACGTGTACGAAAAAAATTTCCCAAACAAACGCTACAAGCATACCTTGGCTTTTTTAGAAAAGCATTGCCCAGCACCAAAAAGCGTTTTAGACTTAGGTATTGAAAATCCCTTTTCCGAAATTATGAAAAATGCAGGTTACAAGGTGAAAAATACACAAGGCGAAGATCTTGATGTAGATTATCAGATTGCGGCAACTGCCGATGTAGAGCTTGTCACTGCGTTTGAGATTTTTGAGCACTTAATCGCTCCTTTTAATGTATTAAAAGCCATTAAAGCAGATAAATTGGTGGCTAGCATACCTTTAAAATTGTGGTTTGCTCCTGCCTACCGTAGTAAAACAGACCCTTGGGACAGGCATTATCATGAGTTTGAAGATTGGCAATTCGATTGGCTTTTAGAGAAGGCAGGATGGCAAATTAAAGCTAGAGAAAAATGGACCAACCCCGTTAATAAAATTGGTATTAGACCTTTATTAAGAACGCTGACGCCCCGTTATTATATTGTTTATGCAGAAAAAACAGCATAAATAATGTAGAATAGCAGTTTTTTATTTTTTTATGGCTGCTTTAAAATGAAAATCTACTGGAATTATTAGTCAAAAATCAAGGATAGTACATCAGCCTTATTCGATTTATTACCTGACTATAAGCTAAGGTCATTAAAAGACTATTGGGGATAAAAAACAATTGTTGTGTTTAGGCAAAAATTGAAGTTAAGCTATACCAGAAAAATACTACATTTTTACCTCCTCTGAATTGAGTCCTAAAAGCTTTTAAATTTCGAGTAGATGCCTCGTTCATATTGTACTGTATTTTAAACCTTAGACAGTATACAAATTTTATTACGCTTTAAATCCTACTTGCTTAAAGCTGACTCAGCTCTTTAGTATTCTTACCTTATATCAAAGCAAAGTTTAAACCAAATTGTTTCTATTCTAAATCTATATTGAAGCTATTATGAGTTTACTTTAGTCCACTAATTAGTGGACTCACTGTGGACTCAGTGTGGACTCAATACGCTTTTGATATACGTATGAATTAGAGTAAACCGACTTCATCTTGACTTGAAAGTAAATCTTGGAAGACATCTGGCAATGCTAAAAAGCCTTGATTACACCGTTCATTAAGAAAATTTAGGGCTATGAAAACTCATTATGGATTATGCCTTATCGATGACGCATGAAAGGCTTATTCGAAAATCAAATTAATTTTTCAATTGGCACAAATATTTTAAGATTGACCCGCTATTGGTTTGAATAGCCTTATAAATTTTAATGCAGCGTATTATAGCTTACCGCTTCAAGGTAAAGTGACCTTTAAAGGTATCTATACGTTCTTCACCGGTTGGTAAAATTTGCTTGTATTCTACACTAAACCAGTAGTCATTTGATGGCATTGGCTTACCGTTAAA
>CANMOY010000014.1 GCA_947499595.1 uncultured Mesonia sp. | reverse complement strand
GCTGTATAAAGTTAATTGCTCCCGGTCTTCTCCTTGTTGATATTCCATTTTTAAAGATAAAAAAATTTAAAAATATATCCTTAAAAAAAGACTGCAATGATGGCTAGGTTTTGAGACAGTCTGACGGTCTCGTATAACCGTCAGTTACGGGTTTTAAGTTACTGTTTTTCGGTTTAGAACTGGCGTTAGCAATTCCGAGTGGATTCGGACGTAGTCGAATCCGCCGTAATTGCGGTTATACATTGTTAGCCATAGTTGTTTATTTTTCAATCAGTTCCGCTTTAAATTCCAGCCAAATTGTCAATATGTTTTCGGCATTGTCAATTTTGATATCGTCGGTTGTATTTATTATTGATAGTGATAAATTTTCAGTCAGTTTTTTTTCAACACGTTTTGTATTCGTCCAAATTGGTCCAGATTTTTCTTTATTCAATTCAGTTTTATTCACGTAACATTTTCCGATTACATAATATGGAATAACATACAAATGATGATTCTCATAATCGTGAGGCATTAATTCGTCCATTCCTTGTCCGACATCTTTAGTCAAATCAATTCCGAGTTTTTTGTCAAGTCCATTCAGTTCAGATTTAATATCGGAAATCTTGCTCACATAATTCAGACAGTCAGGACAATCGCAAACGAATCCGTTTTGAGTTGCATAGAATTTTTCCGTTTCTATTCGGTCAATTTCCAATTTTATATTTTCTAATTCTACGGTTGTCATCAATTATGGCTAACGTGCTCGGTTATGATTTCGTTGCGGAAAAATCCGCAGGATTCTTTCCGCTTTGGCAACTAATTTAGCAAAAATGTATGAATTTCCGCCAGGAAATTCCGCAGCAATGAATTATAACCGTTGTTACCTACTGTAGCGACACGTTCTGCTTTGTACGGTCCACTATTTTATCCGTTTTGTTTTATTAAAATCCGCTAAATTTTTTTTAAAAAAAACAGATTTTTCATTTAGAGAAAATTTTTAATTTAAACTAAAAAGTCAGCGTGCAGATTTTACCAGTTTAATTATTATTCGGATCCTTATTTTGTCAAATTTTTTCCCATTCTAAAATTGATTTTTCGATTAAGCAAAAACCATTTTTTTTGAAATAAATTTTCCTTATCCGTTGTGCTTTTTGCAATTGTTTTGGTAAAAACTAAAAGTTCGAAACTTAAAAAAGCGTTTTCGTTATGTTTTTAATTCCGCGTTCTGCTTTTCAATCAGTTTTTTGAATAAATCCGATTATTTTTTAAAACTAGCAATTTCAATATTGAATTAGTTTTTATTGAAAAATCAAATCAATTTTATCCGTAGTGATTTTGTTCGGAGCTATTGTAGGTAACGTGTTTGTATATGGTTTGTTGCGTGGTTTAAGCAACTAATTTAGTAAATAATTACCGACCAAGAAAGTCCGCGAGGACTTTCGTAAGTAGGCTAGAAGCCAGCAATAAATTATATACGGTGTTGGCAACTGGCTTTTTTATGTTAAGTTCAATTTTTCAAATAAAACTCTATTTCTTTCATTTGAATCTTTCAGGATTTTGTCAAAACTCATTATTTCTACATACATATTGTAATTGTCGTTAAAAAAGAAATATCCATCTCCACTTGGTAAAAGTTTATATCCTGCATCTGTCGCATTTGCTTTAAGTTTTTTGGTTAAATCACAAACTATATAGGCGTAAATAGGTGTGTTTTGTCTCAAATCAAATTCACGTTTATCTTTGTCTTTAGCAATGCCATTAATTACTTCTCTCGCATAACGATTTACTTGTGTAATTGGATTTTCTTTTTCTGAATAATCGTCTCTCATTGGTCGTTTAAATTCGACAATGACTATTGATTCATATGGTTTTTCATCGTTAGCGAATGCAAAAGGTTTATTGAAAATTAATAAATCCGGTCTTTCGTTAGATTCAGATTTCATTCCCTTAACTTTTTTAAACTTTTTATCAGAAGCCAAATATTTATGATAAGAAAGTTTCTCGTCTATCATCCATAAATTATGGTCTTCAAAACCTATTTCGTCAGATAAAGTTTGTAAAGGGAAAATTAAACTGTGAACTGCTTTTTCAGGTGCTCTTTCTTTTAAAAATTTGGCAAAAAGGTCTAAAACTAACTTTCTATGAATTACATATTCTGATAATTTTGAATTTCCAACTTCAATAATTTTCGCATATAATTCTTGATGTGATTCGGAAAACTCAGCTTTGTCTTCGTCACTTTCTATGAAACGTAATATTTCTTTTGCTTCTTGTTTAACTTCTAATTCGAGTGTTTGTTGAATTTTAAAAAGTTCTAATTCCATTTTCTCTTCATTTAGAGTCGAAGGAATTTTTTTGATTTGATTTGGTTTGTATTTTAGAAGTTGCTTGTATCTTGGATGTTGAGAAACAAACTCTTTAACTTTTGTAAATCGAGTTTGAGAAAGTTTTTCTATTTGGTCTTCAAATTCATTATGAATCATAGAGGTTATTTCCTGTCGTAATTCTTGTTGTGAAGTTTGGTCAGGAAATTGAACTTCTCCTTTAGCAAATGCGATAGATGTTCTTTCATCGTTAACATTATTATCTAAATAGTCTCCTTCGACATAAACAGAAATTGAAAAAGGATTTCCTTCTTTGTTAAAAAGGAAATTATCCATTTCAGGAATGTCGGTTGAAATTTTATCGAATGTTACTTCTCTTGTGTTTGCACAGTAATGTATTTTGTTATCAACTTTATTACTGTAAAGTTTTACAATACTTAATTTAAAATCATTGTCTCTTACTTTGATGTTTTTGCTTTTTACTTGTCCTTTAGTAAATAGTTTAAAAAGGTCGTTAACAACGATTTGCTTGTCTAAATCATTTATTAAGATTCTCGGACAATTCTCATTTAAAAAATACACAAAAGCGTGTTCAATTATTTTTAGTGCAATATCTTCAGGATTATTATTACACCATTTTCTATAATCCTTTTTTAAACCTCTCAAAGCTACAATTGTGTATCTTTCTTGTGTAGTGTTTACTTCATTTAAACTGTGATTTTCAATTCCTTTTTTTGTTGGCTCAAATTGAAATTTCCTTAAATTCCAATGTCCATTTTCTTTAAATCTACTTTCGATTTCAGCTTTTCGAAATGCTCTTAACCAAGTAAAACGTCCAATTCCTTTTCCGCCTTTTCCATATTTATATGTAGAGTGAGCATAATTGAAAGAGTCATAATTATCTTCATTAAATCCGATTCCATTATCTTTTATAATAAAATCAATTATTTCAGGTAGAACCTCTTTTTCGGTAAGTTCTAATTCTTTTTGAGTTGAACGAACTATATCAATTTCAATAATTCCAGTTTTAGTAGAACTATCTTCTTCTATAGCTTGTATAGAATTAACAATTGCTTCAAATAAAGGAAGTAGAGTATTGCTGTAAGCAAGTCTTTTTTCGTTTATTTTTCCTTTAATGTCTATCTGCATTTTTTTTTCGTTTCAGATTGGTTTTAGCTTGTTGCCAACGGGTGTGGCTATGGTTTCGTTGCGTGAAAATCCGCGAGGATTTTCCGCCGTAAACCGAAGATAGCAAATTTGCGAGGACTTTCCGAGAGGAAATTCATTATCTTTCCTTTGTTTGTTATCTATCTGTTAATCATTGTTTTATATGTATTTTCGCATTCTTTTTTTATTGCCAAACTGCCTTTATTTGCTTATATTTGTTGCCGTATTGTTGCCCATACAACACTCATAAAACGCATAGTCTAACACAGTAAATATAAGGAAAATGAAAGTTACTTTACGCCAACGTAGAAAAGGGAAACGAATTAGTTTATATCTTGATTATTACGAAAACGGAAATCGTAAGTACGAGTACTTGAAATTATATTTAACGCCAGAACCCGACAAAGGGTCCTTAACTAAAGCACAGAAATTAGAAAACAAGAAAATCTTACAACTTGCTGAAAGCATCAGAGCTAAAAGACATTTAGAGGTACAGAATAATATTTATGGTTTTGAAAATAAAGAAAAGAAACAAGGAAATTTTTTCGTGTATTTAGAACAATGGATTGAAAGACGTTCAGAAAGTAAAGGCAATTTAGGTGTATGGAATAGCACACTAAAACATTTAAAAGATTATCACCCAACAGGTATTTCTTTTGAAAGAATAGATGAAGAATGGGTAGAAGGTTTTAAAGAGTATTTAGACAAAAAAGCACTTTCCAGAAGTAAAAGACCATTAAGCCAAAACACAAAATCAGCATATTTTAAAAAACTTTTAGCGGTATTACGACAAGCTGTTAAAGAAAAGGTAATACAATACAATCCTGCTATTTCAGTTGAAAACTTTAAAGAAGAAGATACACATATGGAATTTTTAACTTTAGAAGAAGTTAGAAAGCTTTTTAACACAGATAGCCGACATCCACAATTAAAAAATGCGTTTCTTTTTTCCTGCCTTACAGGTTTGCGTTGGTCAGATATTACAAAACTTCAATGGTCTGAAATCCAATATTCAGAAACCTATGGAAATTTTATTAGATTTAAGCAAAAGAAAACTAAAGGAGCTGAAACCTTACCAATTTCCGAACAAGCATTTGAATTGTTAGGAGAAAAAGGCGAATCGACTAAAAAAGTTTTCGAGAATATTAATAACGTTCAGAGAAATTATGACCTACTAAAAGAATGGGTTGGTGAGGCAGAAATTAAGAAGAATATCACGTTCCATTGTGCGCGTCATTCTTTTGCAACATTACAACTGACTTTGGGTACTGATATTTATACAGTATCAAAAATGTTAGGTCATAAGAATTTGAAAACAACTCAAATTTACGCTAAAGTAATTGATGACAAAAAGAAACAAGCAGCTTACAGAATAAACCTTAACCCAAATGGCTAAAGACTTATTTATCGACTTACTGTATGTGGAAAAGGTTACTGATGATAAAAGAACCGAAAACCAATTTAAAGAGCTTTTAAATGGCTTTAAAAAAGAATATCCTATAACCACGCCTAATTATGAAATCGACTTTAAAAAAGCATATTCAAACAAGCGTAAATATTACATTAAACTAATTGAAAACGATTATATCAAAAAGTTTAATGCTATTAATGATACCCTTGAAGCAAATTCAACACCTGGTCATTTGTCTTTCCTCTATGACAAAGAATTTAATCGAATTACAAATTATTTAACCCAGATTAGCAATTACATTTCTGAAAATGATCTTGATGAAAGTTTATATTTAAAGCCTACTAATAATTACAAATCAGATGAAGCTTATATCATTTCATTTTTAAAGGCTAATGCAATGATGCTTTTTATGGAACTTCAAGAACGATTTTCAGAATTAAGTGATACTGAAATTTATACTATCGAAGAACTACACGAAGTATTTTTTAATGAAGAACCACCTGAAGAGTTAATTGTAAAATCCTATTCCGGTGCAGAAATAAAAACTGTTAGAAAACAAGTAAAACAAAGTTCAATTTTCAACGCTATACAAGGTGATTTTAGAGAGGAAAACAATGATGTCTTATCCTATAACGAACTTATTAACAAGACTAAACAAAGGGAATTTGCAAAATTAGAGGAGTTGTTAAATGAAAAAGGTATCATTGATGATAAATATAATTATACTAAAAAAAGGGGCAAAAAAATATTACTTGCAGCTTTTATGGTAAAACTAACGGAAGCAAAATACTTTAATGAAAGGATATTTTTTGAAGATAAACCATCAAAAAAAATAGAGCGTAAACATATTCATAAATTTTTTGCTCATCGTTATGGACCAGGTAGTAATGCCGATAAAGAATATCGTAATTTTTTAGGTGCTAAAAAAAGAGCCTATCAAAAATTAGTTGATGCCAATTTTTGGCTTGACCAAATCAAATAAAACTTCACTTTTAAAAAGTGGTATTTTCTCTATTTAATACCAAATAGATAATACCAAAAACAATATAACTTATTGTTTTACAATGGTTTAATAATACCATTTTTTCTCTTTTCTATTATACCAAACACCTTTTTCCATATTTGCTATGTCCTTGACAATCAAGGATGACTTTTGCGCAGAAGTCCATTTTTAAATTAAAATTATAAAAAGATGGACGTTAAAATTATAGAACGTTTAGAAAGCATCGAAAAGTTGTTAATAGAACAACAAACGTTGCAAAAGCAAGTATTGAACTTCAATGAAACTTGCAAGTATTTAGAACTATCACAATCGCACTTGTATAAACTTACAAGTACGGGAGCCATTCCACATTATAAACCGAATGGCAAAAAAATCTATTTCCAACGTCAGGAGTTAGACCAATGGTTACTGCGTAACCGTATGGATTCCCAGGACGAAATCGAGCAACAGGCAGCTAATTACTTAATCGAAAAAGGAAGGATTTAGTTATGACTGAAATAATCGATTTACTCTTGGCACTCTCACAAGAGATTAAGGATTTAAAAGCACGTATCGAATTAATAAGAGCTACGAGAGCAGAACGCTTAAAAGATATGTGGATTGATAATCAGGACGTAATGCAAACGCTACATATTAGCCAACGCACATTGCAAACATTCCGTTCAAATGGCACGATTCCATATAGTAAGATACAAGGAAAGTTTTATTACAAAGTATCTGACATAGAGGAACTATTACAAAGCAATTATTATAACCCAAATTTTAAATGCGATGGAAATAAGTAAAGAAAGCATTTTAAAGAAAACGCATTATGGGTTAAATATCTATGCCTATGTATTAAGGCAGTATTATCCTGAAACAACAGTCCTTTCCGTAAAAGGAAGGGACTGCGGGATAACCCGTAACCCTTTTAACGGTGGTAAATCAACATTACAAATTAATGTTGTAGATAATAAGGCAATGCATTACGATACTGAATTAACCGATTTTAAAGGTGATGTATTCGATTTTGCATCCTATCATTTTAAAATCATTAATGAAGAAGAATTGTTACTAAAAATCAATGAGGTACTGCATCTAAATTTTGAAGTTAAAAAAGAAGATGAATTATCCTGGTTAGATGAACCCGATGATACTTGGTATGCTTACAGCAGTTTTTATAAAGCACCAATTAGAAATGTTTTTCCAACTGAAAAAGTAAGATTACACCAAATATTTGAGCGTATTACAAGCGATAAGTATAAAAGTATCACAGAGCAATTTAGAGCGATTAAAAACCCTAAAGAAGCACGGAAATTTAAAGCAAATCATTTTGATTATGTAACATTTTCAGGTGTGTTTTCTAAACGAAATGATGATAGCTTAATTGAGCATTCATCATTATTGACAATCGATTTTGACCATTTAGAAAATCTTGAAGAACTAAAACAACAATTATTAAACGATGAATATTTCGAAACCGAAATGTTGTTTACATCACCTTCAGGAGAAGGCTTAAAATGGATAATTAGAATCGATTTATCCAAAGTGTCACACAATGAATATTTTATTGCGGTGGCCAATTACATAAAGCAAACATATAACATTGAGGTAGACCAATCGGGTAAAGACATTTCCAGAGCGTGTTTTTTATCCCACGATCCATTGGCATACCTACATAAAAGACATCAAAAGCTATGACAAAAATATTCAACCCGAAAGATTGGTTAGCTGTTCCAGAGCAAAAAGAAGTACCTAAAAAACCAATCAACAACAAACCGACAACGGTTGTTGCAAATGATATTGAAACATATATCAACGCTTTAGAACAATCAGGTATCGATATTACTGATACTTATGAAAAGTGGCGTGATATTGGTTTTGCTATTTCAGAGGAATACGGTGAAGCTGGACGTGATTACTACCATAGAATTAGCAGAAATTATTCAGGTTACGACCATAAAGAATGCGACGAACAGTATAATAAATGCTTACAAGCAAAAGGACACGGTATAAGCATAGCAACCTTATACCACCATTTGCATCAAGTTGGTATTAAACCAAAACAGCAACAACAAGTTGTTGAAGTATCGCAACATCCAGAGGAAGAAAAACAACCATTGCCAACAATACCAACAACAGTTTACAACAACATCCCAACATTTTTGCAACAAGTAGTAAAACCATCAAGCAGTAATGAAGAACGTGATATTTTGTTGTTGGGTGCATTAACTGCATTTAGTGCCTGTTTTCCTAAATTGTTTGGTGTGTACGACCAACGGAAAGTGTTTAGCAACTTGTATTTATTTGTTACTGCACCTGCTTCAGCAGGAAAAGGGAGATTAAACCAAATTAAAAATTTGGTAAATCCTGTTCACAAAGAAAAGCGCGAACAATCCAAAACCCTAAAACAACAGCATCAAGTTGAAATGGCTACTTATAATATGAATAAGGGCAAAAGTGAAACTATGGAAAAACCGAGTAAACCACCTGAAAGAATGCTGTTTATTCCGGCTAACAATAGTGTAACAGGTGTTTATCAATTAATATCGGATAATGAAGGTAGAGGGTTAATTTTTGAAACCGAAGGAGATACTTTAGCACAAGCTTTTAAAAGTGATTACGGTAATTATTCCGATGGTTTTCGTAAAGCATTCCACCACGAAACCATTAGTTACTATCGTAGAACGGACAGAGAGTATGTAGATATTGAAAGACCTTGTTTGTCAACGGTGTTGTCTGGTACACCAAAGCAGATTCAGGCATTGGTTCCAAGTGCTGAAAATGGCTTGTTTAGTCGTTTTATGTTTTATTATATGAATATCAAACCTACTTGGAAGAACGTTTTTCAAACTGATACAACCAATGGTTTAGATGAATATTACGACCAATTAGGAAAAGAATTTTTTGGGTTATACAAAACCCTAAAAAACAATCCTGATATTGAAGTAAGGCTAACAACCGAGCAACAACAAAAGTTTAATGTGTTTTTTGAGAAGCTTCAAACCAAATACCTCAATCTTCAACCCGATGACTATATAGCAACTGTTAGACGTTTGGGGTTAATAGCATTTAGAATTATAATGTTGTTTTCTGTATTTCGCATTATGGAAGATGGTGATGTAAACCAAGTAAGATATTGTGAGGATATAGATTTTGAAAATACATTGGAAATGATAAGCGTATTAGTAAAGCACAGTAGTAAGGTGTTTAACGATTTACCTATCGAACAAAAAGAAGTAAAAAGAGCCAATCGTAAAGAACGTTTTTTAGAAGCACTACCTTATCAATTTTCAAGACAAGATTACCTAAATATAGCCGACAAAAACAAGATTCCTCATAAAACAGCAGAAGGCTATATTACTAAATTTGTTGATGCTGGTCTAATACATAGGGAAGCACATAACAATTATACAAATCCCACAAAAGCACAATAAGGATTTTGAGGATTTTAAGGAAACGAGGATTTATAAAAATACTTTATATCCTCAAATCCTTAACTTCCTCATTTCCTGTTTAAAATTGTTAATATCTTTTTGTTAGTTCTTATTTTCTTTTTCTTACATTAGACAAATATTGACAAGTCAAAATATCCCCAAAATGACGTTTGGAGAATACATCAGAGAAATACGAGAAGAAAAGCAATTATTATTAAGAGAAGTTGCTTCTCAAATGAATATTGATACGGCACTTTTAAGTAAAATTGAACGTGGTACTCGTTTAGCTCGTAAAGAACAAGTTGAAGCATTAGCTAAAGCATTAAAGCAAAACAAAAGCGAATTACTTCAATATTGGTTAGCAGATAAAATTGTCTTTATGTTAAAAGAAGAAAAAAACATTACGGAAATCCTCAAAATTGTAGAACAAAAAATTAATAGATTGAGCAAGAAGTAGAATTAATAAACCCAAGTCTTATGAGTCAGGAACTATATTTTAATATCATAACATTTGATTTACCAGACAAACCAATAACTTTTTATTTAAGTAAAGAGAAAATTGGAAATGCGCAAAAGTTGTATAAAACAAAGTTTCCAACCAATATAGAAGATTTGTTTCCTGGTATAAAAGAAGAAAATCCTGATTTTATCTACACATCATTTATTTATGAAAAGGAAGGTTATTTGCCTTTAAAACTCAATCTAAAAGAACAACCAACCGACTTAATAAAGCATTACTATAATTGGCGAATCAAAAAATTCTTTAAAAGCATAAAAAAACTTGTTGGTCAAAACTTTGTGAATGATAATCAAATTTGGATAGGTAATAGATCATATCAAAATAAAAGTTTTGCACAGTATTATAAGTTTACTGTCAAAGTACAAATTAAAGAAGTTAGTGAATATGGTGAGTTAGTTATTTCTTATGATGGTATGGCTAAAGTGTTTAAAAAACCTATTTCTGAAATTATAAAACATACCTCAACAACAAATCTTAATAAAGTTGTATATAAAATGAGGTTATTAAAATATCATAAGGAAAAGGAATTTATTGATGATAACACAAAGGCTTTTGCCATTTTGAATAACGATTTACGAACAGCTTTTAATATTCAACCAGAACCAAAAGATGATTCCAATAAATATATAAGTTATAAACACAAAATCGATAAGTTTATTCAGCATTTCATTTTAAGTGAGGAATTTAAGAAAGTTATCCCTGTTAATAATGACGATTACTTACCTGTAGAAATAAATCGAATTGGTGAAGTTGCTGATGAAAGCAATGATTTAGTGTTTCAAAATGGTGTTGGTAGAAATCCCAAAATTGATTTTAAGAATTTAAAGCCTTTAAATCCTTGTCAGTTAGATAATGTGCATTTCTTCTTTATATATCATACAAGTTATGCTAAAGAAGTAGAAGCATTGCAAAAATTATTGGAAGATGGTACAAGTTGGTATAAAGGTTTAAACATTTATGCAGGTGTTTTAGCACATTTCGATAATGATGTCAATATAGTATTTGATGATTTAGAAAATCCATTACCTCAAATTGCAAAGGGTATAAAAGATTTTAAATCTGACCCTAATATTAATTATGTTGCTATTTATTTAAGCCCTTTTAACAAGCACGAACCTAATCTTGAAAAAAAGTTAGTGTATTACAAGGTTAAAGAACAGCTATTATATAAAAGAATAATATCTCAAGTAATAGAGTTTGATAGATTTAGAAGAAACCAACATAAATTTATTTAC
The DNA here is from genome assembly GCA_947499595.1 of uncultured Mesonia sp. Lineage (GTDB taxonomy): Bacteria > Bacteroidota > Bacteroidia > Flavobacteriales > Flavobacteriaceae > Mesonia > Mesonia sediminis. The sequence continues at coordinate 21,683 of CANMOY010000014.1, read as the reverse complement.
GATTTAACCAATATATCATTAGCCTTATTAGCAAAATTAGATGGTACACCTTGGCAACTAAATGTCAAACCTAAAAATGAATTAGTTATAGGTGTGGGTGCATTTAAAAATACCGAAGAAAACATTCGATATGTAGCGAGTGCATTTAGTTTTAAAAATAATGGAAGATTTAATGAATTTCATTATTTCAGTAAATCTGATGTTAAACAGTTAGGGGGTGCATTAAGTGATGCTATCTATCAATACGTACCAACAAACCAAATACCTGAAAAAATAGTGATTCACTTTTATAAGGATATGAAGGATGAAGAAATACAACCTGTTTTAGAAATGATGGATAAACTTCAATTGCCTTGTCCTCTTTTTGTTCTTAATATTAATAAAACAAAATCACAAGATATTATTGCTTTTGACCAAAATTGGAATGGTGAGTTAATTCCAATGAGTGGCACATATATAAATATTGGCCCTAAAGGAGAATATAAATATTTACTCTTTAATAATTTGAGGTATAACAATACTGTAAAATACCCAAGTCATTCAAGTTATTCATTTCCAATAAAACTTAAAATATCAAGTCCTACACCAGAGGCTTTAAATGATAGTAAAATGATTAGAAAGCTAATAGAGCAAGTGTATCAATTTAGTAGGCTATATTGGAAATCCTTACGTCAACAAAACGTACCAATAACAATTAAATATCCTGAAATGGTTGCAGAAATAGCACCTCGTTTTGAAAGCAAGGAAATACCACCTTTTGGTCAAGAAACCTTATGGTTTTTATAATCCGAAGCCTTTTTTCTTTGCACAACCATTGCATTAAAAAATTCTTATATTTGCCTTAATGAAATTTTTAGCATTCATATTGTCAATCTATATCTTCACACTAAATTTAGTGCCTTGTGAAGATACAGGTACTTTTGACAATGAAGTTAAAACAGAAATTTCTCAAGATTTAGGTGATAACCACCAACATCAAGATGCAGATTTATGTTCCCCATTTTGTATTTGCCAATGTTGCCATATAAACGCAACTTATTTCAAATTCGCAGAAATAAAATTTGAGTTTAAATACAATTCTTCTCAAGATTTTCTCTACTTAAACGGTATAAAAAAAGATTTTACCACTTCCATTTTACAGCCACCACAGGCATAATTCAGTTTTTTTAAAGGATAATTATATCCTTTTTTGACCAAATCCTGGTTCTCATACTAGATCCTTGGTCCTATTGATAGATTTTGTTAGGCACAAAATTATTATCAAGAATTTTAACTGAATTAAATTTTTATTTATATGATTAATAAGATAATCGCATTTTCCATTAATAATAAATTTATTATTGGACTACTTACCTTAGCGCTGATAGGGACGGGTATTTGGTCCATGATGACCGTCAACCTGGGATCGGTGCCAGATATTACTAACAATCAGGTTCAGGTGATCACCCAGTCGCCAAATCTTGCCACAGAAGATATTGAACAATTTGTAACCTATCCCGTAGAACTATCTATGGGTAATTTACCAGGCGTTACAGAAATAAGATCTATCTCACGCTTTGGCCTTTCCGTAGTTACTATCGTTTTTGAAGACGATATGGGAACCTATCTTCCTCGACAGCTGGTACAGGAAAAACTAAACGAACTGGGCGAATCTATCCCTGAAAAATTTGGAAGTCCATCTATGGGTCCCATCTCTACTGGTTTAGGTCAAATCTATGAATACACTATAAAGCCAGAGGAGGGTTTTGAAAACAAGTATTCGCCTATGGAACTGCGCACCGTGCAAGATTGGGTTATCAAACGACAACTCACATTACTGGAAGGCGTGGTAGAGGTCAACTCTTATGGAGGCAGTATTAAACAGTACGAGGTCACTGTCAACCCAGATAAGTTGAATAGTTTGGGTATTAGTATTTCACAAGTGTATGAGGCTCTCGCTCGGAACAATGTGAATACAGGCGGTGCTTACATAGAAAAAAATAAAATGTCAAATTTCATAAGAGGTGAAGGTCTTATTCGCTCTTTGGAAGACATTAAAGATATTTCGATTATTAACGAGGGCAACATTCCCGTAACTATTGGAGATGTTGCAACACGCGTCCATTTTGGGAATCAGGTACGTTATGGTGCTTTTACGCAAGACGGTAAGGAAGCCGTGGGAGGAATAATAATGATGCTAAAAGGTTCAAACCCTAATGCGGTTATTCAAAATGTTAAGAATCGTATGGCAGAAATTGAAAAATCCCTGCCAGAAGGTCTCACTATCGCCCCTATCATTGATCGTAGTGAGCTAATTGCCAGAACGACCGATACCGTTAAAACCAATTTACTGGAAGGCGCCCTAATCGTGATATTTGCCCTTGTTTTATTGTTGGGTAGTTTAAGAGGTGGCATCATAACGGCCACGACCATACCGTTGTCCTTGCTTTTTGCCTTTATATTAATGAAGCAATTTAATGTATGGGCAAACTTAATGAGCTTGGGAGCTATAGACTTTGGGATTATTATAGATGGTGCCGTGATTATTATAGAAGGAACGGTGTATGAGATCCAAAAACGGATTAGGTCTGGAAAGCTAAAATTCAATCAAGGCGTAATGGATAAAGTAGCCTATGATGCCGGAACCACGATGATGGGTTCCGCATTTTTTGGACAGATTATAATTCTTATTGTATTCACGCCTATACTTTTTCTTACGGGGGTAGAAGGTAAAATGTTTAAGCCGATGGCGTACACTTTCGGTTTTGCCATGATAGGTGCTATTTTCTTATGCCTTACCTATGTCCCTATGATGTCTGCCCTATTTATGAAACCCATTCAGAATAAAAAGAACTGGTTTGGAAGGTTTGAACGCTGGCTGGAAAGGATAAGTGATAAGATAATTGGTGGAATACAAAGGGTATATATGCCTTTACTGAAAGGGGCATTAAAACTGAAGCTCATTGTTGTAGGTGCTGCTGCTGTTCTACTTGTATTAGCCGGTTTCCTTTTTTCCAGAATGGGAGGAGAATTTGTGCCTCAACTGGATGAAGGGGATATTGCAATGCAGGCTTTAATCAGACCAGGAAGTTCATTAACAGAGTCTATTGAAGTTTCCAAAAAAATAGAAAATATCCTTCTAGAAAATTTTCCTGAAATTAAAACAGCAACAGCAAGAATTGGAGTAGCGGACATCCCAACAGATCCAATGCCGATGGATATAGCAGATATGTACCTGATTCTTGAAAAGGATAAGGATAATTGGACAACCGCTGAAACTAAAGAAGGACTTATAGCGCAAATCAAGGAAAAACTCAATAAAGAACTTACTGGGGTAAACCTTGTGTTTACGCAACCTGTAGAATTAAGGTTCAACGAATTATTAGAGGGGGTTAGAGAAGATATTGCGGTTAAACTATATGGAGAGGACCTGGGGGTGTTGTCGGAAAAGGTACAGGAAATGGCCAGTATTATCCAAACCGTGCCTGGTGCAGGAGACGTAAACGCGGAGCGAACATCAGGCCTCCCACAAATGACCGTTAAATTTAACCGTGATAAAATTGCGCAATATGGACTGGATATCCAAAAAGCCAATGATTACATAAGTACAGCTTTTGCAGGAGGAACAGCCGGAGTCATTTTTGAAGGAGAAAAACGATTTGATCTGGTAGTAAGATTTGATGAAGATCATAGAAAGAATATTGATGATTTGCGTGGTATGTATATCGATCTTCCAGACGGAACTCAGGTGCCTATAAAAGAAATAGCAGATATTGAGTATGTTCCGGGGCCTATGCAAATTTCAAGAGATGATACCTACAGAAGAACCTATGTGGGTGTAAACGCCCGGGGAAGGGATGTAGAGTCTGTGGTGAACGACATTCAGCAAAAATTAGATGAGGAATTAGAATTGCCACCAGGTTATTATATTACTTATGGAGGGGAGTTCGAAAACCTTCAGAGTGCCAAAGACCGATTAGTGATTGTGGTACCGATAGCCTTATTCCTGATTTTCGTGCTTCTATATTTTGCCTTAAAATCTTTTTCCCAATCTATCATGATCTATATGGCGATACCATTGGCTGCTATCGGAGGTGTTTTTGCCCTTTGGTTAAGAGGTATGCCATTTAGCATTTCCGCAGGTGTAGGCTTCATTGTTCTGTTTGGTGTTGCAGTTTTAAACGGACTGGTACTAATAAATAGATTCAATTCTTTAAAAGAAGAAGGAGTAACCAGTATAAGAGATAGAATTTTTACAGGAACCAAAGAACGAATACGACCTATTATGTTAACAGCAACAACAGATATTTTCGGTTTTTTACCAATGGCATTTTCCACATCTGCCGGTGCAGAAGTTCAACAACCACTTGCTACAGTTGTTATAGGTGGTATGCTTACGGCTACCTTGCTTACGCTGGTGGTTCTTCCTGTCCTTTATACATTTGTAGAGAAGAGACGGGAGAAAAAGGAACAGAACAAGCTTGGTTCTTCCAATTCACGATCTTTAGCTACGATTTTGATAATTGGCTTTGTTTTAGGCGGAACCTTTTCTGTAAATGCACAATCTGATGCAATGTCATCTGAATATTCACAACAGGATTCTTTACAAACTATTAGTTTGCAAGAGGCTAAAGAAATGGCAATCCAAAACTTTCCGCAATTAAAAGCTGCTCAACTTGAAATTGAAAGTGAGGAAGTATTGCGTAAAACCGCCTATGATTTTGGAAATACCCAAATCTTTACAGGAAAAGAAGAAGTAGGAAATGGCTCTAATGGGGTCTATACTCAAATTGGCGTCCAACAGCAAGGCATTGATATTTTTGGAATTGCCCCCCGGTTAAAATTGCAGAAAGAAAGGGTTGCCCTTGCTGAAAGTGCCTTAGAGTTATCTACTATTGAAATTGAACGTGAAGTAAGCAGGGCCTGGGCCTCGGTTTATACAACTAAAAGGACATTCCAGGTTTATAGAAAAATGGATTCAATTTTTGAAGATATTGAAAGGGCTGCAAGAATCAGGTATGAAACAGAGGCCACCTCCAAATTGGAATATCTTGCTACCTCCAACCAGGCGAACGAGGTTAAAATACAGCTGGAACAATCGTACCGAGATTACCTGAAATCAATACAGCGTTTAAACCTATGGTTCGTTAGTGACACAATCTATGATGTACCAGATTTGCCTGTTGAAACTTTAGACGAACCTTTAAACTTTCTGGTAGAGTCGCTTGAAAATCATCCGTTGCTACAGGTTTCGGAACAAAGGATAGATGTTGCCAAAGCGGTTACCAGAGAACGAAAATCTGAATTTTTGCCCAAATTTCAGGGTCAGTACGGTAGGCAGGAAATAGCCGGGCAATCGGGTTTCTTCCAATATCAAATAGGAATTCAAATTCCGCTGTTTTTTGGGCCGGAATTAGGCCGTACACAGGAAGCACAAGTAAATAGACAGATTGCAGAGCAAAACTTTTATCAGGATAAAATCGAACTGCAAACCGCCTATAAAAATATGCGTGAAGACTATATCAAATGGAGAAACTCATGGAATTATTATAGGGATGAAGCACTTCCTTTAGCACAGGAACAACAGGAAGGGTCAGTATTAGCATTTAAAGAGGGAGCTATAGATTATATAACTTTCCTTCAAAATATAAGGGATGCCATTAGAATTGAGGTAAATGCCTGGAGTGCTTTTAATGATTATCTCGACAGCCGTTACCAACTGGAATATTACCTTAAGAATTCAAATTAAAAACTAAGAAAGAAAACGATATGAACATAAGATCAATAAATATTTTAATGCTTGCCTTATCACTTACATTGTTTTTGGGGTGTGAAGAAAATTCTAATTCGGAAAAAGATACTCAGGAGACTAAAGCATCGGATTCTAAAGAAACAAAAGGTCACAATGAAGAAGAAGGCGGGATGCGCTCGGTACATCTTTCAGAGATGAAATTTAATAGTTTGGGAATCAAATTAGATACCTTACCTAAGAAAGCATTATCAGGAATAGTGGAAGCCAATGGACAACTAGAAGTGCTGCCTCAATACGAAGCTACAGTTACGGCCGTCTTAGGGGGCAATATAAATTCAATAAAAGTTATTGAAGGGGATAAAGTTAATAAGGGTCAGATACTGGCGTACCTTTCCCATCCTACTTTGACGAAAATCCAAACGGACTATATTAACGCCTATAACCGGATGCAGTTTTTGGAAAAGGAATTTGCAAGGCAAAAACGATTATATGAAGCCGAAGTAGGGTCGGGGAAATCTTTTCAACAAACACAGGCAGATTATCAGTCTGTACAAGGTGAAGTACGTGGATATGAATCACAATTACGTCAGTTAAACCTTAGTGTTTCCAGGGTTAGAAATGGGGAACTTTACGAATATATCCCGGTAGTTAGTCCTATTGAAGGTTATATAGAAAAAGTAAAGGTGCAAATTGGCCAATATGTAGAACCACAAACCAGTATGTTTATGGTAGTTGATAATGAACATGTTCATGCCGATCTAATGGTTTTTGAAAAAGATATTTATAAGGTTAAAGAAGGTCAAAAAATTTCTTTTACGCTGGAATCGGTTCCTGGAAGTAATTTAACGGGAGAGATTTATTCCGTGGGGAAACAATTTGAACAAAACCCCAAAGCGGTACATGTGCATGCAGAAATCGATAATAAAGAAGATTTTCTAATTCCGGGGATGTATATAAACGGAAAAATCAGGACCGGTGAAGAAGCTGTTCCTGCCTTACCGGAAGAAGCAATAATTGAAGAAGAAGGAAATCCCTACATCTTTACGGCCCAAAAACACCAGGAAGATGGTGAAACCGAATGGGAATTGAAACCAGTGCAGGTTAGAACGGGAATAAATGAAGATGGTTGGGTTGAAATTAAACTGCTGGAGCCTCTGCCTGAAGGTACGTTGGTTGCCTATAATAATGCCTATTATCTGGTTTCTGAAATGCAGAAAAGCCAGACTTCCCATGGTCATTAAATTAAAAAAATTAGATGGATGGACTCTCTGTTAAATGTTTGTCTTAATTAAAATTCCAGAGGGTTCATCCTTAATACTAAAATTAATATTACAGCAATGAAAGAAATAAAAGCATTTATAAAACCGAAACGAGTTCAAAAAGTGATAGAATCCCTTAGTGAAAGTGGATTCAAAAGTATGACGCTTTCCCAGGGGGAAGGTACCGGGGCTTTTAAAGCAAAAGGCGCATCACCTTCTTTAGATTTCCGTGTAACAGACAGTCCGGTTGTAAAGTTAGAACTGGTATGTCAAAACGAAGAAGCACAATCAGCAATAGATATTATCCTTGAGAATGCAAAAACAACTGAACCCGGTGACGGAATAATTTATCTTTCCGATATTGAAGATGCCTTCCAGATAAAAACCGGGGAATCCATAAAGCGTTACGACCCCTAAATACTTTTATAGCAAATGGAAAAAATAGTAAAAAAGTTGGAAAGCAAAGGCATCCGCCCTACGGCAATGCGCTTGATGACCTATAGACGGCTGGCACAACTGAATGTGGCCGTTAGCTTAGGCGACCTTGGAAAGGATTTCGAAAGCTCGGAAAGGAGTACGCTTTTCCGTACTATGAAGACATTTGAAGAAAAAGGAATCGTGCATCAAATTGAGGATGGCACCGGCATCATTAAATATGCCCTGTGCGAAGACAATTGTGAATGTGAGGTGGGAAACGACCTTCACTTACATTTTCATTGCAATAGTTGCGGGGAAACCGTGTGCCTTACAGAGCACAAAATCCCTCAGATAAACCTGCCCGAAGGCTATGTGGCAGAGGATATCAATCTGGTAGTAAAGGGAATATGTGAGAAATGTAGTGGCGTTTAATTTTATGAGATGACCAAAGCCGAAGAAACACTTAGAAACAACGGGATTAGACCTACCAAAATGAGATTATTTATTTATAAATATCTCAAAAGAAAGTTTTATGCTGTAACATTAAGGGAAATAGAAACGGCTTTCGTTAAAAAAAGTAAACATACACGAGATAGAACAACAATTTATCGGAGTATAAAATTATTTCAAAAGAAAGGGATTATACATCAAATTGATGACGGTACGGCTACCGCAAAATATGCATATTCTGATAAGAATTCGCTGGATCTACACTTACACCTTCACTGTATGAATTGCAGCAAAACCTTCTGTTTGCCCAATAAAGTTCCACAGGAAAATTTACCTGACAAATACGAAATAACCGAAGTAAATTTAGTTTTGAAGGGGGCATGTGTAAAATGCCAAAAAGCAAAGAAGCTAAAATATAACATAGACCAATCTGCTCATAAAAACTTAAAACAATGATACGAATCAAAAATGTCGAAAAAAGCAATTTGATATCCGCTTCAATAAGCGGTAAGATTACTAAAGAGGATATAGAGAAAATCCATCCTTTGATACATAATATTGTCAAAAATGGAAATAAGGTGAATTTCTTTTTTGAACTAGTTAACTTTAAGGGCTACGATCTCAAAGGCTTATGGGAAGATTTAAAAGTTGATACCGCCCATATTTCAGATTATGGAAAGATGGCCTTTGTGGGTGAAAAAGAATGGCAGGAATGGGCTGCTAAAGCCACTGATTTTTTTACAAGCTCGGAAGTTAAATATTTCGACTTTACCGAAAAGGAAGAAGCTAAAAGATGGATATTAAACCAATAGGGATATGAAAAAGCTACAACTAAAAATTCCGGTATTGCTACCTCAGGTGCCAAATGAAAAAGACACTTGTGTGCAAAGGCTCATTGCTGAATTAGAGGCCAAAGAGGGTCTTGAAAAAGTACATATAGTAGATGATCAGGAAGATACGGTGCCGCAACTGTGCTTTCATTATGATCCGGACATTATCTCTATTGACCGAATTCAATCTTTGGCGGAAAATGCCGGGGCAGAAATTACAGAAAAATATGGTCATCTTCTTTTAGAGGTTGAGGGGATTAGACATACAAGGCACGCTCGTTCCATAGAGAAAAGCCTTTTGGCAATCAATGGAGTTTTGGAAGCTTCCGTTTCAGGCTCTGGAATGGTACGACTTGAGTTTGATAAAAAGCAAACAAATTTTGATGAAATAAGCAAACAAATTGAAAAGGAAGACCTTCAGGTTCAACGCAGTGCTTCAAACGAAAATGATTACACCAAAGCATCCAAAAAACAGGAGCGTTCAAAGAAGGAAGAGACTAAAGAGCAAACTTCCACAGAGGGACACGAGCACAAAGAAGGCGAGACCCACGAGGAAGGAGAAGAGCACGCCCACGGTGGTATTTTCGGTAAAAATACGGAGCTCATTTTTTCCATTATCTGTGGGGCACTTCTCGGAATAGGTTTCGGCCTTTCCTATGTGGAATCCATCCCAGATTGGGTCAGTCTTACTTTATACATTGGCGCTTACTTTTTCGGTGGTTTCTTTACGGCCAAGGAAGCAGTACAGACCGTCGCCAAAGGCGGTTTTGAAATTGACTTCTTAATGTTGGTTGCCGCCATTGGTGCCGCCATTCTGGGAGAATGGGCAGAAGGTGCATTGTTATTGTTCCTGTTTAGTTTGGGGCACGCCCTTGAACATTATGCAATGGAAAAGGCCCGAAAGTCCATTGCGGCACTGGCAGATTTGGCACCAAAAACGGCATTGCTCAAAAAAGATGGCAAGACAGAAGAAGTCGGGATTGAAAAATTAATTATAGGTGATATCATTGTGGTCAAGCCCAACAGTAAAATATCTGCCGATGGTGTTGTGGTCAAAGGAAAAAGCAGTGTCAACCAAGCACCTATCACAGGGGAAAGTGTACCTGTGGACAAAATTCCTGTGGAAGATACGGGCAAGGACTATTCAGCAGACGATGATATCAAGGACGAAAACCGCGTTTTTGCTGGAACTATCAACGGTAATAATACTCTGGAAATAAAGGTAATCAAAGAAGCCAAAGACTCTACGCTGTCCCGACTGGTCAAATTGGTGAATGAGGCACAGACCCAGAAATCCCCTACCCAACTGTTGACCGACAAGTTTGAAAAATATTTTGTACCATCCGTACTGATATTGGTTAGTATCCTACTCTTTGCCTTTTTGGTCATTGATGAACCGTTTAGTGCCAGTTTTTACCGTGCAATGGCAGTATTGGTAGCTGCCAGCCCCTGTGCACTCGCCATTTCAACACCAAGTGCGGTATTAAGCGGTGTGGCACGGGCAGCACGGGGCGGTGTACTTATCAAAGGTGGGCGACCACTTGAGGATTTAGGGGTCATTACCGCTTTGGCTTTTGATAAAACGGGCACGCTTACCGAAGGCAAGCCCAAACTTACCGAAGTAGTACCACTGGGAAATATTGAAGAAAATGAACTGTTAAAGATAGCCGTTGCCGTTGAAAACTTGAGCGACCACCCTTTGGCCAAAGCCGTCGTAAGGGATGGGAAAGAGCGTCTGAAAGGTACTGATATTACCGATGCGTCAGATTTGGAAGCGGTTCTAGGAAAAGGTATCAAAGCGTCCTTTGGCAAGGATAAAATCTATATTGGAAACCTTGACTTGTACGAAGACCTCGATGAAGCAATACCATCCGAAGAAATATCGAATAAAGTAAAAGAACTTGAAGGTGGTGGAAATACCACAATGCTCATAAGAAGGAACAAAGAATATATAGGTATCATCGCCCTGATGGATACCCCTCGTGAAGCCGCCAAGGGAACCCTTAAAAAATTAAAAGAAATCGGCATTAAACGAATGATCATGCTTACCGGTGATAACCAGAAGGTAGCAGACGCTGTAGCAGAAGAAATAGGATTGACCGATGCCTGGGGGAGCCTATTGCCGGAAGAAAAAGTGGATGCTATAAAAGAATTAAAAGAAAAGGAATCCAAGGTGGCAATGGTGGGCGATGGCGTTAATGATGCCCCTGCCATGGCAAACAGCACTGTAGGAATAGCTATGGGTGCTGCTGGAAGTGATGTGGCCCTGGAAACGGCGGATATTGCGCTAATGGCCGACAAGTTGGAAACCCTGCCCTTTGCCATAGGCTTAAGCAGGAAGGCAAAGGCGATTATCAGACAGAACCTTTGGGTAAGCCTTGGTATTGTTGCCCTACTTATACCTTCAACCATATTCGGCTTGGCAAATATTGGAATGGCGGTTGTAATCCATGAAGGTTCCACACTACTGGTGGTTTTTAATGCGTTAAGGCTTTTGGCTTATAAAAAAGAATAGAAAATCCGGACTTAGACTGTTTTTCGAAAGAATATAAAATGACAAAAACGGAAAAAAAATTATCGTCCAAAGGGATACGTTCCACTGAAATGAGGTTGAAAATTTACAAATACCTCAAAAGGAAAACTTATGCGGTAAGTTTAAATGAAATGCAAAAAGTCTTTATCCATAAAAATATCAAAACAGCCAATAAGACCACTTTCTATAGGACGATAAAGCTCTTTGAGAAAAAAAGCATGGTGCACCAAATTGACGATGGAACGGCCGTTGCAAAATATGCACTTTCTGATGAAAACATCTCAGATTTACATATGCATTTTCATTGTACCGTTTGCGGAAAAACTATTTGCTTGCCGGATAGAATATCGAAACAAAACTTGCCGGACGATTATGAAATAAACGATTTGAACCTGGTATTAAAAGGGGTATGTAAAAATTGTAGTAAAAAATAATAGGTGGGAGTACCTTAAAACTGAACCCTTGCGCCCCTGGTCAGCTTAAGGTTTCCCCCACCTTATTTAATTAAAAAATTTACGAATATGGAAAAATATGATGTAACAATTATAGGCTCTGGCCCTGGCGGGTATGTAAGCGCTATACGTTGCGCCCAATTAGGATTAAAAGTAGCCATTATTGAAAGGTACAGCACGCTTGGCGGCACCTGCCTTAACGTGGGCTGTATCCCGTCAAAAGCCTGGCTTGAAGCCTCTGAGCATTATTACAAACTCAAACATCAATTCGAAAATTTTGGGATTGATGTAAAAGAAGCCAATGTCGATATCAAAAAAATGAACCAAAGGGTTCAGGATGTGGTACAGGAAATCATCAATGGCGTTGGGTATCTGATGAAAAAGAACAAAGTTACCGTCTATGAAGGCCACGGCACCATCAAGGACAAAAACACGATTGAGATTAAGGCCGAAGCTAAAACGGAAACTATAGAAACCGATAAAATTATCATTGCCACAGGGTCCAAACCCGCTTCCTTGCCCAATATTAAAATCGATAAAAAAAGGATAATCTCTTCTACCGAGGCCCTTGTGCTACAGGAAATTCCCGACCATTTATTGGTCGTTGGTGGAGGCGTTATCGGGGTTGAGATAGGTTCTGTTTTCGCCCGCCTGGGCTCTAAGGTGTCTATTGTGGAATATTTTGATAGCCTCATCGCCACTATGGATGGCGCACTGGGACATCAATTGCATCGTTCCCTAAGAAAACAGGGAATTGAGTTTTATTTGGAACATAAAGTGACCAATGCAACAGCAACGGACAACAAAGTTGAATTGAAAGCGGAAAACCTGTCCGATAAAAAAGAAATGAATTTAGAAGGCGACTATTGCCTTATGGCCATTGGCCGGAAACCGTACACCGCCAATTTAGGCCTTGAAAACATTGGCGTGGAAACCAATGAGAAAGGACAGGTAACGGTAAATGAGAACCTTGAAACCAATGTCAAGGGTGTATATGCCATTGGGGATGTAATCCGAGGGGCAATGCTTGCCCATAAAGCCAGTGAAGAGGGCGTTTTTGTAGCCGAAAGGATAGCAGATCAAAAGCCACATATCAATTATTCGCTTATTCCTAATATTGTTTATACCCAGCCCGAAGTGGCCGGGGTAGGCTTAACCGAAGAAGAATTGAAAGAAGCAGGAAGAAGTATTAAAACAGGCTCTTTTCCTTTTAAGGCCAACGCAAGGGCGAAAATAAGTATGGACACCGACGGCTTCATAAAAGTAATCGCAGATAAAGAAACTGATGAGATATTGGGAGTGCATATGATAGGGCCACGCATTGCAGACAGCTATACCGAAGCGGTGGTAGCGATGGAATTCAGGGCATCTGCCGAAGATGTTGCAAGGATGTCCCACGGGCACCCAACTTTTTCAGAAACCTTTAAAGAGGCCTGTCTGGCAGCCACCGAAGACAGAGCGTTGCATATTTAACGGCCTTAATTTAATTGTAAAATCGGATTAGGCAGTTTTTAATCATTTCATAAGACTTAAATCAGTTTGTATTAAGTTTAAGTTTATGGTCTAAAAAATAAAATAAATATTTTAAAAATGTAAAGAGCATGAGAACTATTCCGAAAGACAAAAACATCGATAGTAGTTTGACGCTACTTCGTGACGGCTATGAATTTATTCAGAAAAAGCGTCAAAAGCTTTGGTCCGATATTTTTAGAACCCGTTTGATGTTAAAGGAAACGATCTGCATGAGTGGAAAAGAAGCCGCGGAGGTTTTCTATGACACTGAAAAGTTTCAGCGAAAAGACGCTGCTCCTAAAAGAGTGCAAAAAACATTATTCCTCCAGAAGGGTGTCCAGACACTGAATAATTCAGCATACAGGCAAAGAAATGAAATGTCTATGTCTTTGATGAAACCGGATAGCCTGCGGGGGTTCCTAAAAATTCAAAAGAGCTACTGGGAAACATACATTGGTAAATGGGAGAAAGATGAAGAGCAAAAGTGCCTTTGCCGGAGTGGTTTCAGGCAGAAGAAGTAAACCTGCTGCTAAAAGGATTTTGTAACAATTGTATCCGGATAAAGGACAACTATTATAACGAATATTAAAAATAAAAAAAGAGATAATGGAGAAAACAACATTTAAGATAACCAAAATGGATTGCCCTTCGGAAGAGCAGATGATCCGGATGAAGTTGGAATCTTATGCTCAAGTGAAATATTTGGATTTTGATATTCCCAACAGGAAATTGGAAGTATATCATGTGGATGGCATTGAAGATATACAAACATCAATAGCCGGTTTAAACCTTGGGGATTCTTTAGAGGGAACCACAGAAGCCGAACCACCCGTAATGGAAGACCAATCCAAACAAAAAAGAATCCTTTGGTGGGTCTTGGGCATCAACTTTGGTTTTTTCGTTATCGAAATGACCACAGGTTGGATTTCCTCTTCTATGGGACTTGTGGCGGATTCGTTGGATATGCTGGCAGATTCCATCGTATATGCGCTAAGCCTATTCGCGGTAGGCGGTGCCATTTCAAGAAAAAAGAAGGTCGCAAAATTCAGCGGGTATTTTCAGATGGCATTGGCAACACTTGGTTTTGCAGAGGTATTAAGAAGGTTTTTTACCAGTAGTGAAACACCAATGTTCCAGTGGATGATTGTAGTTTCCATTTTAGCCCTACTGGGGAACCTTATTTCGCTTTGGTTGATAAACAAGGCTAAAAGTAAGGAGGCCCATATGCAGGCCAGTGCCATTTTTACGTCCAATGATATTATTGTAAACGGTGGGGTTATAGTGGCAGGGGTACTGGTCTATTTTCTGAATAGCAAATGGCCCGATTTGGTGATTGGCGGCATCGTCTTCACGTTTGTAATGCGGGGCGCCATAAGAATTTTAAAATTATCTAAATAATGCAAATATATGTTGCACAAGACGTTGGGAAACAATAGGAAATTATGAATAAAAGTAGTGTAGCATTATTGATTTTACTGTTGTTGGCAATAGACCAGACCATAAAGATTTATGTGAAGACCCATTTTTATTATGGCGAGGAGTACTACGTATTTGGCCTGGATTGGTTTCGCTTGCATTTTTTGGAAAATCCCGGAATGGCCTGGGGCTTTAAGTTTGGGGAGGGATATCTGGCCAAGCTTGTTTTGATCCTATTTCGGCTGGCCGCCATTGTTTGGGGGACTTTTTATATCAAAAAGATGATACGTGAAGGATATGCAAAGGTTTTTGTAATCTGTGCAGCATTTATATACGCAGGTGCATTGGGCAATTTGATTGACGGTGCATTTTACGGACTGATCTTTGAAAAAAGTGATCCGGCAGTACAAAACGTTGCAGAAATATTCCCGTCAGGGGGTGGATATGCTGGATTTTTAAATGGCAATGTCGTGGATATGTGGTTCCTTCCCATTATTGATACAAGGCTTCCGGAATGGATGCCATTTTGGGGAGGTAATCAATTTACTTTTTTTGACCCTGTATTTAATACCGCAGATGTCTGGATTAGCACGGGAGTGATTTTACTCCTGATCTTTCAAAGCCAACAAAAAAAAGACCAGAAAATATCGGAAAATAAAAAGTTGAAATATACTGAGGGTAACAGAAAAATTATAAACAACGATTAGTTATGAACGTTTGGCTTTGGGTAGTAGTATTGGGATTGGCAGCTTGGGCTGCCCATTGGGGTGCGGACCAACTCTTGACGCCTTTAAAGATGCTCCGTAAGCAATGGGGGCTTACAGCTTCTGCAGGAGCAGCTCTCCTTGCCATTGTGACCGCCAGCCCCGAGGTAGCTGTAAACGTTACCAGTGCAGCCCGGGGAGTATCGGAAATTGGTCTGGGCAACCTTTTGGGTTCCAATATAATTTCCATTCCGTTGATGGTTAGCATAGCCTATTTCGCTTCCAGAAAGCAATTTAAAAATAATAAGGAACACCAAAAACATCTGGATGCCAACCTACTGGCTCTGAACAAACGTTCTGTTTCGGTATTGTCCATCCCCTACCTGGCAATCATTGCTTTGGTAGCTATACTAACCCTTCCCAAAGCCTGGCGTGGATTACAACCCATCGATGGCTATATTATGCTGGCTGCCTATGCTGCTTTTTTAACGCATGCCATTATAAAAGGCAGGGAAAAGGGCGAAAAAGTAGAATGGGACAAAAAGAAAGTCTGGTTATCCGTGGCCGGGGCCCTGGCCATAGCTGTGGGTGCTTTTTTTATTGTTAAGGCAACAGAAAATATTGTTTCGGCCCTGAATATTTCTGAAATCGTTGGGGGATTGTTCATCACGGGTATAATGACCACCGCGCCTGAAATATTTAAGACCTGGAGCGTGGTGAAAGGAGGCGAAGTAACGGCAGGCACCACTAGTGTTATCGCAGATAATGCTGTTACGATGACGGTCGCCTTTTTCCCGTTGGCGCTGGTTACTACCCCTATCGAAGATTTCCAGTTGTTTTGGGTGAATCTTGCCTTCGTTGGACTGATGCCGCTTTTGTACTCCCTTTTTGTCCATCAAAGCAAGGAACTTCACGGTTTTAGCAGATGGCAGATATTCGCGTTCGATGCAGCCTATATCGTCTATCTATTGACAATGGTATTTTTTGTTCTAAAACTATTTTAAAATAAAACATATATGAAAAAGAAAAAACTAAATCTAAGAGACCTCAAGGATCCTTCAATTGAAAATAAGGTTTCATTACAACTGAGCATTAAGGAATACATCCCTTCCATATTCAGTTTTGTGATGTTGATAGCGGGAATTGCTATTGATTACTTTGATGCCTTTCCGTTTTTTAAAGGTTGGGTACGAATCGCTTGGTATGCGGTAGCCTACATCCCCGTTGGTTTTCCTGTTATAAAAGAGGGATGGAAAAGTATCAGGGACGGTGATTTCTTTACCGAATTCTTCCTAATGTCTATCGCAACCTTAGGGGCGTTCGCCATTGGGGAATACCCGGAAGGTGTGGCCGTAATGCTGTTTTACGCCGTGGGCGAACTTTTCCAAAACGCAGCTGTAAAACGAGCAAAGGGCAACATAAAGGCGCTTCTTGATGTACGTCCTAATGAGGCCGTGGTGTATCGGAACGGCGATTATGTTTCGGTCGATCCCGAGACCGTTGAAATTGGAGAAAAAATACAAGTGCGCGTAGGTGAAAAGTTCCCTTTAGATGGCCAATTGCTATCTAAAAAAGCATCGGTCAATACCGCAGCGATTACGGGGGAAAGCAAACCCGACACCATTGCCAAAGGAGACAAGGTTTTTGCCGGGAGCATCAATCTAGAAGGTGTTGTAGAAGTGGAAACCACCAAGGAATTTAAGGATAGTTCCATTGCTCGAATTCTCGATATGGTGCAAAATGCCACAGCACGTAAATCAAAGACCGAACTGTTTATAAGGAAATTTGCACGCATCTATACTCCTATCGTAGTTTTCTTAGCAGTATGCTTAACGTTTTTACCTTATTTTTTTGTGGACGGGTACGTATTTCAGGAGTGGTTATACCGGGCCTTGATTTTTCTGGTAATTTCTTGTCCCTGTGCATTGGTGATTTCCATTCCCCTGGGTTACTTCGGTGGGTTGGGTGCAGCATCCCGAAACGGTATTCTATTCAAGGGTGCATCCTTCTTGGATGCAATGACCCAAGTGAATACGGTAGTAATGGACAAAACAGGAACCGTTACTCACGGGGTATTCAAAATAAAGGAAATCAAACCCATAACATTAGAAAAGGCAACGTTTATGAAGTACCTGATGGCGATGGAAGAACAATCCACACATCCCATTGCCAAGGCGATCTTGGAATATAAAGCGGACGGTTCTGATTATGAGGCCACCAATGTTTCAGAGGTTGCCGGAAAAGGATTGAAAGGGATGGTCAACGGAAAAACAGTACTTGTAGGTAACAAAGCATTGATGACCTCAAACAGTATTGAAGTTCCTTCGGAAACAGATGGTATTGTAGAATCAATTGTTATGGTGTCTATTGACGGAAAATTTGAAGGTTATGTAACCATTGCAGATGAATTAAAGGATGATGCACACCAAGCCATTAAACAAATTCGAGATTCAGGAATTTCCAGGATTATAATGCTATCAGGCGACAAGGACTCTATTACACAACAAGTTGCAAAAGAGTTAAATATCGATTGGGCAAAAGGTGGATTGTTGCCTGAAGACAAATTGAACGAAGTCGAAGAACTCAAAAAGCAATCCGGAACCAAAGTAGCATTTATAGGCGATGGTATTAACGATGCCCCGGTTTTGGCGATAAGTGATGTTGGCATTGCAATGGGTGGTTTGGGTAGTGATGTGGCCATCGAAACGGCGGATGTCATTATCCAGACCGACCAACCCTCTAAAATTGCAAGGGCAATAAAAATAGGTCGGTCTACAAGACGCATCGTATGGCAGAATATTGGTCTGGCTTTCGGTGTAAAAATTATCTTTATGATTTTGGGCGCAATTGGTATGGCCACATTGTGGGAAGCAGTTTTTGCAGATGTAGGAGTAGCATTATTAGCAATTTTAAATGCAGTTAGATTACAACGAATGAGTTGGTAATTGTCCCCACAACCCAAAACCCAGTTTTTTCGTACCTCAAAATCCTCTGTCTTTTGTTTTGTTCCGCTATCCACCGCACTTGTAGTTTTTGGTTGCCAACCCTCACACAGCACATTGCTTATTTTATTTGCTATTATATTTTAAAAGTAGTACAATAAAAAAGCAAAGAGCTGTTGCCATCCCTCACACCAAAAACTACCCCAAGCTATGTTTACATAACGGGTAGTTATAATAGCAGCCGCTACACCCACCGCATCACCAAAGCTGTAGTTATAACGCCATTATGTAAAATAGCCGCTTTTCCCACGCGCACACCCGAACTTTCAATAAAAATCTGAACTAAATTGAAACAATAGCCATTTGAAATTTTAGCTTAAAATGATGCATATTCGTTACCTCATTCAAGCTGCACAAAACCATCGTTAAGTCCAAGTATTCCTTACCTCAAGTCTTTGTTTGTTTCATTTCGTTAACAAATATAAAAGACCACTTTTCCCCACCACCCAAGTCAGCGGTTTTAAAAAAATAGGTTCATAAAATGTAGTAATACGCCATAGCATATTGCTTTTTCTCGTACCTCAAAAAAACAAAAAGCTATTGCCTAAAAGTCCTGTATAAGTAGCTTGTTTAAATGCTGTTTTATCAAACAACTATTTAAAACGCTACCCATACAACCGCTTCATCCAATGCTCAAATTGGTGATAACCTATTTTTTTAAGAGTTTATGCCCCAAAAAGTGGAAATCAATTAACTAAAAAGAAAACAAGATGATTACAAAAACAATCCAAATCACAGAGGTTACAATAGATGAATTAGCAGATGCGGTAGCAGATAAACTAATGTTTAAAATTGAAAACTACCTTAAAGAATTATCTAAAAAACAAAATGATGAAATCCTAACAAGACAAGAAGTAGCTGATTATTTAAGGATAAGTTTAGTAACAATACATTCCTGGAATAAACACGGCATTTTAAATCCAATTCGTATGGGCAACAGAATTTTTTACAAAAAACAAGACATATTAGATGTTTTAGAACAACAAAAAATAAATAAAAAAAGGTAGCAAATATATGTGGCTACCACAGCCAACGCGCAAGGCTATAAAGGTCACGCCCTACGGGTTTTGAAAAAAATCTCCACCCCAATATTATTAAAAAAAGAGGGTAGTATTTTTTCCAAAAACCTTGACAGCCTTATCCACGCCACAAGAACATACGGCTTTCTTTTTTTATTGTTTTTCTTTTAAAAAATTAATGGTGCGAAGCGTAGCGAAGCAATTTTAAATTGGATAGCTATGTCAACTTTTGAACTGAAAACACACCAAATCGGAAGAACCTACTCGCAACCTCATTTTTTTATTCTGAACAAAGGGCAAAACTGCGGAAAGCCTTTAATAAATCCTTGTCCTAATTGTTTTGTTGTATCTACATCAACCGAAGAAGAAAAACAAACCCTTTACCATTTATCAATGATGTTGCAAATAGGCGGTTTTTATGCTTATTATTTAAAAGGGAGTGTTATTCCATTTATCTCAATAGATGATTGCAGAAACACCTTAAAAAATAGTTACACATCGTTGTTAAATGATGAATTTGAGTTACAAAAGCATATTAATATAGTGTCAGCAATTTGTAAAAAAGAAGCTGAACTTCAAAAAGTAATTTCAAAAATGGCAGATTTAAAAGTGTCATACATACAAAATCTATTTTCTAAAAAGCAAAATCGGGCAACAAAGGGCAACAAAAACCAAATCAATCTATTAGCATAGTATTTGCCATATATTACTTGTGTTGGTTAAAGACCGTACCAAGTCCGTACCAACTTCGAACAAGTATTAATTTTAAATTTTATATACAATGGGTGTTATTTCACAAGGAATCCTGGGCGGTGTATCAGGTAAAGTAGGAAACGTAGTTGGTGCTTCTTGGAAAGGTATTGACTATTTGAGAATTAAGCCTTCAAATGTGGCAAATCCACGAACAGAAGGACAAGTTAACCAAAGAAACAAGTTTACTGTTACTTTGGAGTATCTTCAACCGAATTTAGGTTTTATCAAGAAAGGGTATAAATCTTATGCGGTGCAAAAAACAGAGTTTAATGCAGCAATGTCTTATGTATTGAATAATGCGATTACAGGAGCTGCACCAAACTTTACTGTAGATTATTCTTTAGCTTTATTAAGTAGAGGTAATCTATCTGGAGCATTGAACCCTGCAACAGATTTAGCAACTGCGGGACAAGTAGAATTTACTTGGGATGATAACTCTGCTGAAGGTAATGCAAATGCAACTGATAAAGCAATGATTTTAGTTTACAATCCAAGTAAAAAAGAATCAATGTATATTCTTGATGGTGCTGATAGAACTGTAGGATCTCAAATCATTACAATTCCAAGTACCTATGCAGGTGATACTGTTGAGCTTTTTATGGCATTTATTACTGCTGATGGTAGTATCGTCTCAAACAGCGTTTATTTAGGCTCTGGAACAGCTAATTAACGGTTGATGTTTAAATTATAAAACCGTTCTACACGAACGGTTTTATTTTTATCGTTTAATAAGTTCTTAATTTTATCTATTATTTCTTTCCTTTGATTAGTTCTTATAATCAAATATTTGTTGCCTTATTGTTGCCTTTTTAACTAAAACCCCTTATAAATAAGGGTTTTTTAATTTCCGATAGGAATTTCAGAAGCAATGAACTATACACGTTGTTACCAAACGTTTTTATTTTTCAGGTTCATAATTCAGAGTGTTTCCTTTCGGAATATAACTCAAACTCAAGAGTTCTTTACTGTATTCAAGTATAGAATATTCTAAAGTGTCAGAATCATTTGTTATTGTTAGAAATTCGAAAGGTTTATGTTCAGTTCCTAATTCCTTTATGTATTCTCTTCGTATTTTAAAATTGTAAATATCGGAAGAGTCAGTTTCCATTCCTTTGTAAAACATTATCCATTTTCCGTTTTTAATTTCAATTCCAGAAAGAGAGTCAGCCGTACTAATCCAGCATCCATTTTTAAATTCAGTCAATTTTACAATAGGTTTTTGTTCCAGTTTAATTCCGTTTTTTTGAGCGTCTTCTTTAACTCCTTTTGCAAATTCAAACATTTCAATTCCGAAATAAGCAATTCCGATAATCACAATTCCAATTATCGTTGTTAAAATTCCTTTTTTCATTGGTTCTGTCAAATGTTTGGTAACGGCAGTCAGTCTCAAAACTACCAATTAATGCTCTTAAAAATAATATTTTTCTGATTTTTATGAAATTTATCGAGGAGTCAATATTTTTTGAAAATGATTTTTAGGTGCGTAAAAACAGTTTAAAATGAGTGCTAGTTGCATTTCTAGGTGATTAATAGCGGTTTTGACATTGGTGAAGCACAATTTCTTCTGCTTAATTAACTTCAAGATCCTTTTCAAGTTATAAGCTA
>CANMOY010000013.1 GCA_947499595.1 uncultured Mesonia sp. | reverse complement strand
GTGGGCGCGAAGGGATTCGAACCCCTGACCCCTTGGGTGTAAACCAAGTGCTCTGAACCAACTGAGCTACGCGCCCATGATAATGGACTGCAAACACAAAAAAATTGTTATTTAAAGAACATAATCGATTTGTAAACACTAATCAATTGCGAGTGCAAATATAAACTATTTATAAATTGCTGCAAGTCTTTAATGAAAAAAAATTAAATTATTTCAGCTACAACAAAAGTACTGCCACCCACATAAATGATATCTCTAAGTGAACTCTGCTCTTTGGCTGAAGCAAAGGCTTTTTCAACCGATGCAAAAACCTCTCCCCTTAAACCAAATTCTAATGCTTTAGATTTTAGTTCTTCCGCTTCCAAAGCTCGCGGAACCTGCGGAGCACAAAAGTAATAGTGTGCATCTTTAGGAAATAAAGGTAAAACCTGACATAAATCTTTGTCTTGTACTACTCCTAAAACAAAATGCAACTTTTCATGAGGCAAGGCAGTCAATTGCTTTAATACAACTCCCAATCCCTCTTTGTTATGAGCAGTATCGGCAATGCATAAAGGGGCTTGTTGTAAAATTTCCCAGCGTCCTCGTAAACCAGTACGCTGCACTACTTGAGAAAAGCCTTTACTTATTGCTTCATTAGAAATGGACCAACCCCTGTGCTTTAACACCTCTATACAAGCCATCACGCCTCTGGCATTTCCTTGCTGATAAGTTCCTTTTAAATCCAATTGAATATAGGCGGGCAGTTCAAAATCCTTAGCCCAATACAAGGGAGCGTTTAAAGTTGAACTTTTCTCTTCAAACACGCGATGAGTATCGGGATGAAACTCACCTATTACCACAGGAACTTGAGGTTTGATGATCCCCGCCTTTTCCAATGCAATCGCCCCCAAGGTTTCACCTAAAATTGCAGTATGATCTTTACCGATATTCGTTATTAGAGATAATTCTGGGGTAATGATATTGGTTGAGTCTAAACGTCCTCCTAATCCTACTTCGATTATGGCAATATCTACTTGTTTGCTCGCAAAATAAGCAAAAGCAAGTCCTACACTCATTTCGAAAAAAGAAAGCCTATGTTCTTCTAAGAAAATTTTATGCTGCTGAATAAAATCAACTACAAAATCTTGCTCAATACATTGTCCGTCAATGCGGATACGCTCTGTATAATCCTTTAAATGTGGCGAAGTATATAAACCCACGCGGTAACCAGCTGCCTGTAAAACCGAAGCTAACATATGACTGCTAGAACCTTTCCCATTGGTACCGCCTACATGAACCGTTTTAAATTTTTTATGTGGAGCACCTAACACCTCAGAAAAAGCCTGGATATTGGTTAAATCTTTTTTAAAGGCTACTTGACCTTGACGCTGATACATAGGTAGCTGCCCGAACATCCAGTCCAGGGTTTCTTGGTAAGTCATAAATTTATTCAGATAACTTAAATTCGTACTCGATAAAACCGGTTTGTTTAGCAGGAGCGTTTACATCGCTATTAAATCGTGTAGCCAAGGCAGCGCGTTTGGCGGGCTCCATCAAGCAGGGAGCAGTATTGGTAGTCCCTCGTGCTCCTGGGGTAGCTCGAATCACCTGACCTTGTTGATTGACTTCTATTTTCACTACAACCACACCAGATTCGTTACATTCTTGTACAAATTTTTCTTTATTCAGGGCTTTTCTTCCGCCTAAGCGATAATTGCCATCACCATCTAATCCTTTACCCTGTCCATAATAACTTTTAGCATTGGGATCGCCAGAAGGATCTCCTTTATCTCCCCCGCTGGAGTCGTTCCCTTCTCCACCTTGATTGGCTCCATCATTTTCAGGACCGTTTAACAGGTTATTCAAGGCATCAGAAGTTTCTTTGGATGGTTTTTTAGGCTCTTCTTTCACCGGTTCTTGAGGCTTTTCCTTTTCGGGAACCTCTTGCTTTGGTTGTTCTTTCTTTTCCTTTTGTTCTTTTTCTACAGGCTGCTTATTCTCCTTTTCTTTGGCGATTACAGGCGCTTCCTCAGTGTCTTGAGTTTGCACTTCATCGGCTACCGGACTAGAATTTTCTTGCGGACTCGGAGTAGGTTCTGGGGTTTGCTGCTGCGGAGAACTGGCCACTGGCTCGGTGGGTTGTACTTGACCTGAGCCTATTTCTGAAGTCCCAAAATTAATAGCAATTCCATTTTCTGGTGGCGGATCTAAATATGTAAAGCCAAAGAAAAAAAGCAATAAGAAAATTATGGCCGTAATCACACTGGTTATGGCCGCAGATTTTCGTTCATATTTGGTTTCTAGTAATCGCACAAATTATGGTTTTACGGCTAATACTACTTTAAATTGATTGCGTTTGGCTACATCCATCACATAAACCGCTTCTTGGATAGGCACCGATTCTTCAGCTCGCAAAATAATAGTTGGCGTTTCTACACTTTGCAGTCGTTTTTGCAACTCTAGCTCTAAATTCTCTTTACGGATTTGCTCCTGATTGATAAACATTTGCATGTCTTTATTGATGCTCACGGCAAGCTCGTGTTTATTGGTGGTTTTACCCTTAGCTTTTGGTAAAATAAGGTCTAAGGCCTCTGGAGTGATTACCGGCGAGGTCAGCATAAAAAACACCAACAACAAAAACACGATGTCGGTCATTGAAGACATACTGAATTCGGGGCTAACTTTATTTCTTCCGCGTAAATTCATACCTTAAACGGGTTCATTTAACAAATCAAGAAAATCTACCGCCGTAGCTTCCATTTGATGCACCACTTTATCGGTTTTAACTACCAAATGGTTATAACCGATATAAGCAACAATACCTACAATTAATCCGGCAACGGTTGTGGTCATCGCCGTATAAATACCCTCTGCAAGAGAACCCATTTCGGCTTGACCGCTACTGCTCGCCAATTCATGAAATGCTAAAACCATACCAATTACAGTTCCCAAGAAACCAATCATTGGGGCAGCTCCCGCGATTGTCGCTAAAACACTAACATTTTTTTCTAACTTATACACTTCTAGTCTACCCGCATTTTCTATGGCAGTATTGATATCTTCTAACGGACTACCAATACGGCTGATACCCTTTGCCGTTAGACGGGCCACAGGAGAATTTTCTTGAGCGCATCGAACCTTAGCACCTTCTATATTACCGTTGGCAACATGATCTTTTATTTGATACATAAAGTTAGCATCGGTTTTCGAGGCGGCTTTTATAGCAAAAAGACGTTCAAAATAAATGTATAAAGCGGCGATAAATAGCACGCTTAAAATGGCAATTACAATTATTCCGCCAACTCCACCACTGGTTAATAATTCAAGAAAAGAAAAAGTTTTTTCTTGAGGCAAGGCTTCTGCATCTTGAGCTACCTCTTGGGCTACATCTTGTAAAGTCATTAGGTTTAAAAAGTTTAGTTTCATAAGAATAACGATATAAAGCGTGTAAAATTACCTCAACACTTAAAATTATTTTAAGCGCTTTTACAGGCTCAAAGCTACAATGATTTTTGCAAGCACAAAGAGCCTGTAGTAATTTTTTAACTATAAAAGAATTGCTCGATAAAAATAAAGGTTAACGCACCAGAGATAAATCCGATAGCTGCCAACCAAGCAATTTTCTTTAAGTACCAGATAAAATCAATTTTTTCCATACCCATTGCAGCTACCCCAGCGGCAGAACCTATTACTAATAAGCTGCCTCCTGTACCTGCCGAAAAGGCAATAAAATGCCAAATAGGACTATCGGTTTCAAAAGTGTACATTCCCATTGTTGCAGCCACCATAGGTACATTATCTATTAATGCAGAAAGCGCTCCGAGTAATAATACTACTACATCCATATTTGGTATAGCAGCAGAAACCTTTTCGGCTACATAGCGCAGGGTACCCACTTCTTCTCCGCCTATGCTTCCGTAAACCAAACTCTCTAAAGCGGCCACCGATAATAAAATTCCCAGGAAAAAAAGTATACTTGAAAATTCTATTTTAGATAAAGCTTTATGCGTCGAGTATAAGTGCTTTTGCTTTTTGGGTAAATTTTTAACGGGTCGAACATACTCTGAAACCAACCAAACTACTCCCAGAGAAAACATCATTCCTAAATAAGGCGGCAAACCAGTGACACCTTTAAAGATAGGCACAAAGGCAATTCCCGCCAAACCTACATAAAGCATGGTTTTACTGCTTAACAAGCGCTCTGCCTCTTCATCTATAATCATCTCTTTTCGCATGGCTTTTCCTTTAAATGGCTTTAGTTTGGTAGCAATGAAAAAAGGAACCACAAAACAAACCAATGAAGGAACTATCAGGTATTCAGACAAGCCCAGAGCCGTTACCTTACCGCCAATCCATAGCATGGTAGTAGTAACATCTCCAATTGGCGACCAAGCTCCTCCCGCATTGGCAGCGATGATAATCATACTGGCATACCACACCCTGTATTGATGGCGTACCAAAATCTTACGCAATAAGGTAATTAAAATAATAGTGGCCGTTAGGTTATCGATAATAGCCGAAAGCACAAAAGCCAGCGCTCCTAGTATCCATAGTAATTTTACTTTACTTTTAGGTTTGATTACTTTTTTAATAATCCCAAAACCACGGTGCAAATCGATAATTTCGACAATGGTCATGGCTCCGATTAAAAAGAAGAGGATTTCGCCAATACTGCTAAAATGATGCATTAAATTGGCTTTAAAACCATACAATTGCGCATCGGTGTCGGGCTGATCGATTTGAAAAATATGACCATGGTAATCGACAATAGAAAACCAGCCCTGATTAAAACCAACGGCTAAAAGTGCCCACATGAGCGTTCCCATCAACAAAGCCGGCACCGCTTTATCTAATTTGAGCGGATGCTCTAAAGTAATGGCTAAATAGCCCATTACAAACGTAAAAATTAATAAGCTTGTCATTTTTAAAAGTTAGATTAATTTTTCTAAGGCAATCTCAAAAGCCGTTTGCGATAGATGAATAGGATTATTGTTTTTAGAATATACGTCTTCTAAGGCCTGTTTAATAGTTTGTGAAACATCATTAAAGATAGCCTCATCTTCAATTTTGGCCTCGGGCTGCATTAAATAAGCAAACACACGAGCCATACCGCAATTAGATATAAAATCTGGGATTATGCTTACATGCTTATCGGTATATTCCATAATGGGTCCAAAGAAAATCGCTTCATCGGCAAACGGAACATTAGCACCGCTTGTAATTACTTCTAGACCACCAGCAATCATCTGCTCTACTTGCTTCTGGGTAACCAATCGTGAAGCTGCGCAGGGAGCAAAAATTTGTGCTCCTACATTCCATATTTGTTCGTTTACCGCTTCAAAGCTAAGCATATCTTCCGCTTTAAGCGCATTGCCCTCTCGCGTCGCATACAATTCTTTTAAACGCTCAAAAGAGATTCCCTCTGGCTCGATAATACCTCCAGTTCTATCTATAATTCCAACAATTTTAACACCCATAGCTGCCAAGTAAAAAGCAGCTGCACCGCCTACATTGCCAAATCCTTGAACAATGGCTTTTTTGCCAGCCAATTCACCACCATAAATTCCGTAATAATGTTTTACAGCCTCGGCTACGCCGTAGCCTGTGATTAAATCGCCAACCGTATAGCTTTGTTCGGCATTAGGCAAAAAAATAGAGGTATCTACTTGCTTAGAAACCCCTTGTTTGAGTTGGTTGATGCGGATGTTTTTTTCGTGCTCATCGGTGTTGAAATGCCCTTGAAAAACTCCTTCTTGCGGATGCGTGACACCATAAGCTTGCGTAATGGGAATGACCTCTGTGCGCTGATCTACATTCATATCGCCGCCCGTGCCGTAATAATTCTTTAGCAACGGACTCACAGCTTGGAACCATCTTTTTAAAACTCCCTGCTTACGCGGATCGGCTGGATCAAAATTTATACCCGATTTTGCTCCGCCAATAGGTGGACCACATACCGAAAATTTTATCTCCATGGTCTTTGCCAATGAGAGTACTTCATTTTTATCTAATCCTTTACGCATACGCGTACCCCCACCAGCAGCACCGCCACGTAGCGAGTTTATAACCGTCCATCCTTCTGCCTCCGTCTCTCGGTCTTTCCAATGAAAAACAATCTCAGGTTGCTTATTTTCGTATTCTTGTAGTAGTTTTTTCATCATAATTCTAAGTAGGTTCTATAAAATTTTCGCACAAATATAAGTAAACATAAATGTTAAATAAATAATAAGCTTTTAATTTTGCTAGTTTTTTTTAGCAGAAATAAACAACCAAAAGCGAGTTATTATTTCATTCTCATCAATTACCTTAAAACAGCATTAAACAAGTCCGTTGTTTTATGCGAAATCGTTCTATTTTTCTTTACGGATAAAACACCACTCCCGAAGAATGATCGATTGAGGCACCCGTTACACTAGCGTATACGTTATTCAATCCGCCTAAGCGTAACATGCCCAAGAAGGCAAACACCAAGGCTTCTTTAAAATGGATAAGTTCATCCTTAGGCAAGATAAGTTGAGCAGCGGTTAGATTGCTAAATCGAGCAATCAAAAATTGGTTAAGCGCACCACCACCTGTAAGCAAAATACGTTGTTGAGGTTGAACCACGGCTGCCAATTGATGCGCCATATGCTCGGTTAGAGTACGCAGTATGCTAGTAGCCGGTAAATCGAAGCTCGACAGTATGGGAAGGCAAACCGCATTCACCCATTCGAGCCCCAATGATTTGGGTGGCAAACTTTGGTAGTAAGCTATGTTTTGTAGTGCATCAAATAAAGTTTCATCAAATGTTCCTTTGGCGGCTAACCGACCTTCTTCATCATAAGCCAAGCCTAATTGAGCTGCGTACCGGTTTAACAAGATATTTAACGGACAAATATCGTAGGCAATACGACGCTTTTCGTGGTCGTAAGAAATATTTGCAAATCCTCCTAAATTGATGCAGGCATCATATTCTCCAAAAAGCAAAGCATCTCCAACGGGAACTAAAGGTGCACCCTGACCGCCCAGTTGCACATCTTGTACCCTAAAATCACAAACCACACAAACGCCTAATAGTTGAGCTAGCTGAGGCAAATTACCAATTTGCAGCGTATAAGCTTTTTCAGGTTGATGAAATACCGTATGTCCGTGCGAACAAACTGCCGCTACCTCTTTGATAGGAATTTGATATTCTCGCATAAATTGACGAACTATTTCGGCTAAATATTGGGTATAATTCTGGTTTAACTGCTCTAAGGCCGAAGAATCGAGCTGTATAGCATTTGCCAAGCTCGCTTGCCATTCAGGCGAATAAGCATAGGTTTTGGCATGCAACAACTCATATTGATAAGCGTTTCCTTGCTCATTAAAACGCACAGCAACAACATCTACACCATCTAATGAGGTGCCAGACATTAATCCTAAGTAAAGCGGGGATTTCGTTTTCATATTCGTAAAAATAAAACGAATCATTGAATAATTGACTTATATCGAGTATATTTGCAACGTTTTTTTCACAATAAAAAAAATTGCTATGGATTTTAAGCTTACAGAAGAGCACCTGATGATACGCGATGCCGCAAGGGATTTCGCTAAAAATGAATTATTACCTGGCGTAATTGAGCGCGATGAAAAACAACTTTTCCCAACCGAACAAGTTAAAAAGATGGGAGAACTAGGCTTTTTAGGTATGATGGTTTCTCCAGAGTACGGAGGTGGCGGTATGGATACTGTTTCTTACGTTTTAGCTATGGAAGAGCTTTCCAAAATAGACGCTTCAGCATCGGTTATCGTTTCGGTAAACAACTCGTTGGTTTGCTGGGGACTAGAAACTTTCGGTACCGAAGAGCAAAAGCAGAAATACCTAACCAAATTAGCCACTGGCGAATCGATTGGAGCTTTTTGTTTAAGCGAACCCGAAGCAGGTAGCGATGCCACTTCACAACGCACCACGGCTATAGATAAAGGAGACCATTATGTGTTAAACGGTACCAAGAACTGGATTACCAACGGGAACAGTGCCGATTACTACTTGGTAATAGCACAAACCGATCGCGAGAAAAAGCACAAAGGAATCAATGCCTTTATCGTTGAAAAAGGCTGGGAAGGTTTTGAAGTAGGGCCTAAAGAACAAAAACTAGGAATCCGCGGAAGCGACACACATACCTTAAACTTTAACGATGTAAAGGTTCCTAAAGAGAATAGAATTGGAGAAGATGGTTTTGGATTTACCTTTGCGATGAAAACCCTATCGGGAGGACGCATTGGTATTGCCGCACAAGCTTTAGGGATTGCCAGCGGAGCTTATGAATTGGCCCGTGAGTACTCTAAAATCCGTAAGGCATTTGGTACCGAAATTTGCAACCACCAAGCTATCGCTTTTAAGTTGGCCGATATGTATACCGAGATTGCTGCTGCTAGACACCTTGTTATGCAAGCGGCTTGGGATAAAGATATGGGGAATAACTATGATATGAGCGGAGCAATGGCTAAGCTTTATGCTTCAAAAGTAGCTATGGATACTACGGTAGAAGCGGTTCAAATTCACGGAGGAAACGGTTATGTTAAAGAGTACCACGTTGAGCGTTTAATGCGTGACGCTAAAATTACCCAGATATACGAAGGAACTTCTGAAATCCAGAAAATTGTAATTTCAAGAGGACTGTTAAGAGATTAATCAAATCTATACCATATAAGAAAAACCTGTAGCCAAACTACAGGTTTTTTTTGTTAATAATTTCCTTATAACTATCCACACAACTACCGCTTATCGGCAAAAGCACCTTTTCAACGAATAGTTTATAATAGTGTAGCTTGAACGTTGGCATTGGCTTAATTTCGCGACTTTATCAAACCAAAAAAACACCTAATATGGCAAAAAATTACCTTTTTGTACTAGGCTTTTTATGCAGTACTTTACTAAGTATTCATGCCCAAGTAACCGGCGTTTACACCGATTACCAAGGCTACTGGCATTCTTCATCAAACAATAAAAACCCTAATAAGCCTGCCAATTCGCATAATTTGATTGGCTTCACCCATAATGGAATAACTTATTCTACTGGAGTGAATGATGCCTTATTAACCAGCCAAGGAGTAGGCTTTACACCAGAAAATTATCGAGCTTTACCCGTAGCAACTTTAAACAGCATTAACGGTAGTAGCCAGTTTGTAGGTTTAGGTCAGTTGTATGATGGTATAGATAATGGTGTCAACAACAGTAATACACAACCTTTTGAAGCCATCACTAACGGAACCCAAGCTGCGTATTTCTTGACCGATGG
This sequence comes from uncultured Mesonia sp., assembly GCA_947499595.1. Lineage (GTDB taxonomy): Bacteria > Bacteroidota > Bacteroidia > Flavobacteriales > Flavobacteriaceae > Mesonia > Mesonia sediminis. The sequence goes on along the minus strand of CANMOY010000013.1, from coordinate 29,273 downwards.
AATCCAAGGTTTAGACCTGGGTACAGGAATTGCCAATATCCCGAGCGGAGCTTCTACTTTTTTCAAGTTGAGTAGCAACGGCATAGATCCTAACAAAATCAATGACAATACACCCGACATTTTAATCGCTACTATCGCTACTCCTGGCGGTGGATCCGATCAAATTCGGTTTAAAGATGCATCAGGAAATATAGTAGGAAATGCTGTTCAAATCAATTTAAATAGCAATAGTAATTTCCCTGTAGTAGCCGATTGGGTGGCTGATTTTTATGAATTTAACAGTACACAAAACTCATCGGGTTTTCATAAAACAGAACGAGGAATACGTTTTTTTGCTGCTGAATTAAGCCAATTTGGTATCACCAACAGTAACTACCAGCAAGTTACTCAGGTTGAATATATTCCTAGCGGTAACTCAGACCCCGCCTTCTTAGCTTATAACGAGCAAGCTATTGGTGTGGCCAGTCAATTGGTAATAGACAGCCAACCTACAAGTTCTAATTGCGACGGTAGCCTAGCCTCTTCAATACAAGTACGTATTGCCGACTTTAACGGTGCTACTGTACAACAAGCAGGTTACGCAATAAAGGCCAGTATGTACTCAGGAAGTGGTAATTTATTAGGTACACTTACTCAAAACACTAACGCCAGTGGTATTGCTATTTTTAACGATCTAGCTTTTGAGGTAGGCGGCGATCACCAGATTATTTTTGAATATACCAGTTTAGATGCAGCGATCTCGGCTACTATAGAAGAAGCCACTGGATGTAGCGATTTGACATGGACAGGTGCCGTAAACAACAATTGGGAAAACACAGGGAATTGGAGTCAGACGATTATTCCAAACGCTAATTATAATGTTATTATCCCAACTGGTTTAACCAACTACCCTAGTTTAAGTAAAAACACGGGTGCGAAAAACCTCACACTTGGTGATGGAGCAAGCATAGATTTAAACGGTTTCCTATTTAATATTGAAGAAGTAATCAATCTGGGCAACAATGCTAGCATCGCGGGTAGCCAACCTGGTTCTGTTCTTCATTTTTCTGGAGAAAACCCTCAAACTTTACCCGACAATTTATTGCAAAATGGCGAATTAGCTAACTTGCATTTAGAAAACCTAGCTGGTTTAACCATAAATCAAGACCTACGCCTTTTAGAAACACTAAAGGTAATCAGCGGAAGCTTAACCACCAACGACAAGCTAACGCTGGCTTGCCAATTTACAAGCCCGGGAGTAAGCACAGGGATGGCTCAAGTAGCACCGATTGGCACTTCTGGAAGTATAAGTGGTAATTTGATCGCTGAACAGTGTTTTCCTGGTAGACGCGCATTTAGATTGATAAGCGCACCATTAAGCACCAGTGTTTTGTCTAGCAACAACAGTATTCATTATTTCTGGCAAGAAAATGCTTCTGCTTATAACAATAACCCTAATCCTGGTTATGGTACACATATTACCGGTACTACGGCAGATCAAACCAATGGTTTTGACTACACCCCTAGCGGAAATCCTTCGATGTTTGAATTCAACAATGCCAGTCAGACATGGAGTCCTATCGCCAACACCAATAACACCAGCCTTGACGCAGGTGATGCTTATCGTATATTAATCCGCGGAAGCAGAGGACTAGACGTTACCAAAAACACCGCAATCCCAAACGATACTAAATTACGTACTCGAGGGGAGTTGTTTTCTGGAGACACTACACTTACAGGATTCAATAGCACAGCAGGCAGTTTTAACTTTTTTGGGAATCCATACCCCGCTGCAGTAGATATGCGCAAGGTACTGAACAGTCCGAAAACTAAAAACGCGGGTCGTTTTATTTATATTTACGATCCGAACTTAGGAGGAAATGCCGATGCCAACCCAAATAGTTCTACCTTAGGAGGACGTGGCGGATTTGTAACTTTAGATGCCGATGATTTCTCAGCTTCGGTTGACCCTAATGTACAAGGAAATCAAAATACAGAAGCGAATCTGTTTTTACAACCTATGCAAGCTGCCTTTTTTGTAACTGCAAACCAAGGCACAGCTCCCAAATTAAATTTTCAAGAGAGTTTTAAAGCAGTTGACGAGCCCGCTACAGCCGTATTTAGACCAGCGGCCTCTCACAGCAGCATACAAATAAATTTATACCGTCAACAAGCTTTCTTAAATGGAGAAACTCCGCTAGACGGATTGAAAATAAAATTTGGCGCCAACTTCAACAACCCCATCGATGCTTATGATGCACCAAAGTTATTTAATCTAGATGAAAGCATTTCACGTTTTGAACAAGGCCAATATATTGCTATAGAAAGTAGAGCCTTACCAACAGCTCAAGAAAACCTGACTTTAGCGCTTACAAATTACCGTGCAAAACACTATGTATTGCAAATTCATGTGGGAGAGCTTGATCAAAGTGTGTATTTAGAAGACAATTATTTAGGCACCCAACAAATCTTGCAGAAAGGCGAAAATACTATTGCTTTTCAAGTAGACGATCAGGTTGCAGCTAGTACAGATCCTTTGCGTTTTGCTTTGGTTACCGATAAACGTTTAGGCACAAATCTTATTGAGAAGCAAACGCCAAGTGTTTATCCTAATCCTTTAAACGGGAATAAGCTGCAGATAGATTTTGATCAACCTAGCACTACACCTGTAAGTATTGCTATTTATAATTTACTTGGTCAGCGTATATATCAGCAACAGCTTAACCAACATTCTGGTAAAGTAAGCCTAAGCAATTTAAAGCTTACGTCTGGTTTATACTTGATAGAAATTCTAGATGTAGAAACGCAAAGCAAGCAGCAAATCAAACTGCTTAAAAACTAGTTCAGAAGAACTTATTTGGCTTTTAAAAAACCGCTTACCCCTTTGTGGTAAGCGGTTTTTTTTGTTTTTCTTAAACGATAAAATGCAAGTAATTCCTTTTAACGACAAGCCAAATACCCTTCAACGAGTAAAAAAGCCGATTTAACGAATTATCGGCGTTTAAGTTTCATTTACAAGGAGTTGCCCTTAATTTTGTTAAGACAAATAATAGAGAAACGTTATCATTTTAATTCTAACTTATTACTATTGAGATACTAATCGTTTAGGTTTATAAAATACACTTAACACCATTTGACCTATGAAAAACACCTTAAGAAAAACCACCGCAATATTGGCCTTTGCCATTTTATCACTTACTTCATTCAAGGCAGCAGCTCAGTTTCCTCCCGGCTTCGGAAATAATGATGATGTAGACGACGAAACACCTGCAGCTCCCATAGATGGTCTTGTAGCTCTTGGATTTATAGCCGGCGGCTATTTGGGCTTTAAAAAATTACGCAAGTAATTTATCACCTAACCTTTAAAACCGAATCTTATGAAGAAATTTTTACCCAAACATTTATTTATACTCGTCCATACGCTTTTGTTTATCGGCTTGACCGCACAGGCTCAAGAAGGCCCTGGTGGGGTAGGTGATGCCTTAAGCAACCCGTTTTGGTTTGCTGCCGATGCAATTGAAGGATTAAACAATAGTGACCCTGTAGCCAGTTGGTCGAATTTAGGTGGCGATCCCGAGGTGGCCGCTCAATCTACCGCAAATAGACGTCCTAGCTATTTGATCAACCAGATCAATGGTTTGCCTGCACTTTCTTTTGCTACTAATGATTATTTAGATATAGCCGATAACAATTCGCTTAACCAAAATGGTCCCTTTAGTAGTCGTACTTTTTCATTGGTTGTACGCACAGGAAGTGATGTAACCGCCCGTCAAGTGATTTATGAAGAAGGAGGAACGGTCCGCGGTTTAAACATTTATATAGATAACGGTGAATTATATTTTGGCGGATGGAATATAAATAATGATGGCACCGATGCACCTTGGGGTTTCGTTTCTACCAAAACAAGTATTACAGCCAACACCAATTATGTAATCAGTTTTCGTTTTGCTGGTAACTCCTCACAAACAGGAACGCTTGAGGCCTATGTTAATGGAAGTTTAGTGGGTACCTTGAATAATATCGGTAGATTATACAACCATAATCCTGCAGTATTGGGAGCTCAGGCTAACGATAGTTACTACCATAATGGTTCAGACAGTGCCAATAGCACCAATTTCTTTAACGGTTTAATGGCTGAGTTTATCATATACAATCAAGCTCTTAATCAAGCTGAACGTCGCTTGGTTGAAAATTACTTGGCTTCCAAATATGACATTAGCCTAAGCGCTAACAACTACAATAATAACGATACGGCTGCTAACGGAAATTTCGACTTTCATTCGGTGGGTATTGCACGCATCAACGCTACAGCGACTTCTTTAAGCTCGAACCGAGGAACAGGAATTGTTTTGTTAGAAAATAATACTTTGACTGATGGCGATTACTTAATTTTGAGTAGCGATCAAATCGATAATTTAGATTTAGAGAACAGCAGCCAGGGATGCAGCCTTCAAAGCAGAGATTTATATAGAACACAAGCCACTTGGCGAGTTAGCAAGAATGGTAGTTTCAATAACACCACGGTTAAAATTGATGTGACTGATTTCCTTTACGGATTCGATCCGGTGAACGATATTCAACTTGAAGTGTCAACCAATGCGTCTTTTAGCAGTTCAACTACTTATACTGCCAGTGGGTCTAATGCTAATATTATTTCTTTCAACAACATCAGTTTGAATGATGGAGAGTATGTGAAATTTGTCTTACCCTCCGCAACTATGGGAACGCCTTTACCCGGTGGGGTGAGTAATCTGGCTACTACCAAATTTTGGTGGAGAGCCAGCAGCATTGATCAAGCAAACAATACACCTGTTGCTTCTTGGGCCAACGAAGGAAGCAATAATGAAGATGCCGAGCAAACCAATGCTGCAAGTCGTCCACAATACAGGACCAACCAAATGAACGCTTACCCTGCCGTTGATTTTGGAAACACCAACACCTACTTAAACATCCCTAACAATAACGACATCAATTTAGGGGGTCCTTTTAACGAGCGTACTTTTACTATGGCTTTTGAAACCGGAAGCGATGTAAGCAGTCGTCAAGTTTTATATGAAGAAGGGGGAAATACCCGAAACCTACATATGCTTATCGATGCTGGTAACTTAATTGTAGGGGGATTTAATGATAGTAACAGCGACGGACCGGGAGATAACTGGGTAGATAAGCAAGTAAGCACTACTATTGCTGCAAACACCCGTTATGTAGTGAGTTTTGTTTATGCAGGAGGTCATAATGGTAGTGGCACTCCAAACGGAATTTTTAGAATGTATTTAAACGGCCAGTTAATCAATAGTGTTAATGGAGTAGGATTAATCTACGCACATTCAGGCAATATAAGCATAGGTGGTCACACTGATACCGTTAAAATGAATGGAACAAATGGCTCTGGCAACTATTTCTCTGGAAAAATTGCCGAATTTGCTATCCATGCCAGCGATTTATTCTCTAACTCTATTTTCCTACTGCACAATTACTTGGCTTCAAAATACGATATTAACCTAAGCGCCAACGATGGCTATGCATTTGATACACCTGCTAACGGTGATTTTGATCATGACTTAGTAGGTATTTACAACGTAAATCAAACGAAAACAGATAGTCAATTCGGTACAGGAATTATACAGATCGACAATCCTTCTAGCTTAAGCGCGAATGAGTTTTTATTAATCGCTGCCGATAGTAATGATTATAGCGAATTAAATACATCCGATTTAGCTTGTAACTCGAATACGGCAGACAACCAAAGACTAAACACCTTATGGCGAGTAAGTGAGCTGGGTGATGTAGGTACGGTAGATTTAAATTTAGATCTAAGCAACTTAGCCTTACCGGCTAATGGCTTCACTACAATTGAATTGTTAATTAGTAGCGATGCTGCTTTTACCAGCCCAACAAGCATTAGCGCTAACACACTAACCTGTTCGCAGGCGAGTTTTAGCGGTGCAAATTTTAGCAATGGCGATTATTTCACTTTCCGTATTAACGGTCTAGAACCGATAACATGGGACGGTTCACAATACCTTTACGGATCAGGTTTAAATCAAGCTCCAGGCCTTCAAGATTCCGGACGTAAATTTGTGGTGCAAGCTGGAAGTACAGCGAACCTTAACCAAGATGCACAAGTGGGTTGTATGCGTATTGTTAGCGGAGCAAACCTAACAGTGGCTAATGGGATAAATTTATCACTTACAGGAAATGTTGACAATCAAGGGAGCTTAAACGCTGATGAAGCCAGTTTAAGTTTCGATGGCGAAAGCCTTCAAGTAATCAGCGGTAATCAAAGCTTAAGCGCGGGTGAGCTAAGCATCAACAATACCGCCGGAGTTGAGATTGCCAACGATCTAAACCTAGAGGTGCGTATTCAAGAGGTATTGCGCATCAATCAAGGTAACTTAGCAACCAATGGAAAATTGGTTCTAGCTTGCCAATTCACAGATCTTTCTCAACGTGTAGCTCAAATAGCCGATTTATCAAGCGGTAGTATAACCGGTGAAATTATGACGGAACAATGTATTCCTGCTAAACGTGCTTTTAGATTGGTTACTTCACCAGTGACTACCACTACAAGCATTCATGCTAACTGGCAAGAAGGTGCTAACGCTTGGAATAATAACCCCAATCCTGGTTATGGTACGCATATTACAGGAACTCTTGTTGATCAAGACAATGGTTTTGACGTTACACCAAGTGGAAATCCGTCGTTGTTCCTTTTCAATAACGCAAGTCAACAATGGGCAGCTATAGGCAACACCAATACCAATACACTTACTGCGGGAGCGCCTTTACGCTTGATGGTACGCGGTGACCGAAGCACAGACATCACTATAAATGCAGCCGCACCTAGCAATACAATATTGCGTGCAAAAGGAACTATAAATGCTGGAGATTATACGCACGGAAGCGATTTCAACAACAGTTTAGATGCTTTTAATTTCTTTGGAAATCCTTATCCTGCCGCTGTAGATATGATGCTTGTATTCGATGACATAAATACAACCAACCTTAAAAATGGGTATTATATTTGGGACCCTCAATTGAATGGAGATAATGGACGTGGAGCCTTTGTAACCATCGATACAGATACCGGAAGCCCAGTACCAACTGGCTCACAAGCCAACCAGTTTTTACAACCGGGCCAAGCTGCCTTTGTGGTAACCAGTAATCAAAATACAACCCCTAGTTTACAGTTCAAGGAGGCTTATAAAAATGTAGACGTAGCCCAAACTACGGTATTCAGTTCAAATAATGCTGCATCTAGTTTGGACATCAGCCTCTTTGCTCAAGACGCTTATCTCAACCAAAACACCGCCAGTGATGGGATCCGTATCAAATGGGACGTTAACTACTCGAGTGGTTATGGTACTGAAGATTTACCTAAGTTTGGAAACTTAGATGAAAATTTAGCCGTGATCAACGGGCAGTATTACACGGCAATTGACCGTAGAGATTTACCCCAACAAGGTGAAAGTATTCCATTGTTTATCAATCAATACCGTCAATCTAGCTACGTATTGAAGTTTGACTTTGAGAATTTACCACAACGTGAGTTAATCTTGATTGATCATTATAAGAACAAACAGGTTAGCATTCAGCAAAACGGACAGATATATGCTTTTAGCGTTGATAGCAATTTACCAGCAAGTATTGATGCCAATCGTTTTGAGTTGCAATTTGGTCGTACACTAGGCGATATAAGCCTTACACAAGCTGATTTAAGTATGTATCCTAATCCGGTGAACGGCGAAAACCTAAACCTGCTTTTACCTAACAACTTATCTGGTAATTTAGAAGTTGAAGTAACTGATATACTTGGTAAAACATTACTATTACGAAACTTAGAAGCTCATGAAAATCAAGCACAAGTTTCGGTTCAAAGTTTACCTGCAGGTATTTATTTAGTTCGCGTGATACATCAAGCTAGTCAATCACAATGGGTACAAAAATTAATTAAAGAATAATAAATCTATATGAGAAAACTTGGTTTACTCCTCAGTTTTTTACTTACAACAACTTGGTCGATAGGTCTGCACGCACAATGTGCAGACGACACGACCGACCCCACACCGGGAGATTTTATCAACAATCAATGGACTGTCTATGCTTACAACCTTGTTTCAGTAGGCAGTAGCGATCCGGCTTTTAACCAAAGAGATTACAGCGATTACCGCGGCTATTATATAGACGCCGGTTATGGCACGGGTAATTTGAGCTTTGACTCGCGCCAGTCCTTTGCCGCTAATCAAAGTCCCAGTAATGTAACAGATTATACAGGTTGTAATGTTACGTCAAACAATCATATGGTAAGTTACAAACGTAAAGGCTTTCCAAATGACACCTATACCTTATCTATCACAAGTGCCCCAGGTCAACCTTCTGGACAAGCCCATGATGATAATGTATGGATAATAATAGATGGCAGTGTTGTTTTTCAACACGATGGATGCTGTGATACCCATGCCAATGTGTGGACAGGTAATTTAGATGCAAATTCTGAAGTAGAATACGTTTGGATAGAACGCCCAGGAAATTCGTATGGTGCTTTACAGGTTGAACCCGTAAGCAATCCTAGCTTAACTTATGGCACTGACGAATGGCATGTAAGCGTTTATAGCGACAAAGCTTTTAGTGTATTAGAAGGTTTTTACACCGAGACCAATCCAAGCTTTGACACAGCAGACCGTTGGTCAGATAATAACACCCCTTCCAATGCAAATGCTACCAGTGGTGCGGCCTATTCAGGTGATCCCGTAAGCAATGACAACCACTCCTATACCTATGCACGTGAGGGTTTCCCTTGCGGCATATATCAAATTGACATTACACGTCACGATGATGATGTGCGTTTAATAGTAGACGGCGAGTTGGTGTATAGCAGCAATAGCTGGGATAACCGCAATGGTGTTCCCAACGTTTGGCAAGGTTATCTAGGCACTAATTCTAAAATTTCCTTTTCTATTGTTGAGGATGCAGGAGCATCTCGTGGTGCATTAAGCTTTGTACCCATAGCGGTGCCAAGTAGCGGCAACAATATGGTTATTTGGACCGGTGCCATCGATAGCGATGTCGCCAATTCTGGTAACTGGTGTGTAGATGATCCTTCGCTAGTAACCGAACCAGAACTACATATACCGGCTAATGTGCCCAATTTTCCTAATTTCAATGTGAATTTTAATGCTAAAGATATAAATATCTATTCAGAAGCTAACATAAGTATTAATAGTACCTTTACGCTATCTGGAAATCTTAATAATGAAGGCGGTATCATCAATTCTGAAAATGGACAATTAAATTTTGATGATGCAGGAAACTCCTCCACCCAAGAAATTATGGGCGCAGGATTTACCATAGGATCTATTAACTTAGCGGGAGATCTTAACCTAAGCACAACCACTCCTATTCGTTTGTTAGATCATTTGACTTTCACCAATACGGCGAACCTAGCCACTAATGATAATTTAGTCTTGGCTTGTCGCTTTAATGATGCCGCCAATCGTGTAGCTCAAATAGGAGAATTGGTAAGCGGTAGCAGTGTCACTGGTAATGTGATTACCGAACAATGTATTCCTGCACGTCGTGCCTTTAGATTAGTAAGTTCTCCTGTTACCACTACCACGAGCATTCATGATAACTGGCAGGAAGGAGCCAATGCTTGGAACAATGACCCTAATCCCGGTTATGGAACGCATATCACAGGAACCAATTCAGATCAGACTAATGGTTTCGATCTTACACCAAGTGCGAATCCTTCCCTGTTCTTGTTTAACAATACCAGTCAGCAATGGTCGGCTATAGACAATACCAACATCAACACACTTAGCGCAGGAGAACCTTTGCGTTTAATGGTACGTGGTGACCGTTCTACCGTCATAACGAGCAATGCTGCTGCACCTAGCAATACCATCTTACGAGCAACTGGAAGCATACTAAGCGGAGATGTATTATACAACACTCAATTTAACCAAAATGCCGATGCCTTTAATTTCTTTGGTAACCCATACCCTGCGGCCGTAGATATGGGAATGGTATTGAATGATGCTGCAACCACTAACCTAAAGCAAGATTATATTGTTTGGGATGCACAGATGGGCGTACGCGGAGCATTTGTATCTATTGATATGGATGACGGCTCAGCAATTGATGGAGCTACTGGCTCTGCTGCCAATCAATTCTTACAGCCAGGTCAAGCGGCTTTTGTGGTCACTCAAACAACAGGAGTCACTCCTTCAATGATGTTTAAAGAGGCTTATAAAAACATAAATCAGGCGCAAACCGCGGTGTTTAGCACAGGAAATAATATACCGAGTTTAACACTACAACTCTATACACAAAATCAATTCTTGAATCAAGAAAAACCCAGCGATGCCATACGCATCAAATGGGATAGTCAATTCAGTAATGCTTACGCGGGAGAGGATTTGCCTAAGTTTGGGAATTTAGATGAAAATCTAGCGGTTGTAAATGGACAGGCATACACTAGTATCGATCGTAGAAACATGCCACAAACGGGAGAGACCATTCCACTATTTGTGAATCAATACCGAGAAAACCAGTACAGTTTGCAATTTACTTTCGAAAGTTTACCAGGGTTAAACTTGTATCTAGTAGACCAGTATAAAAACAAGGAGATACTGGTGAGCAAAAACGACCAGGTTTATAATTTTAGTGTAGACCAAAGTTTACCCGGCAGTATCGCTCATGATAGGTTCTATTTTAAATGGGGCAGCCAGCTAAGTATTGATGAAGAAACTGCAAGCGTATATAAAATATACCCAGTACCAGCACATAACCTATTGAACTTACAACTTAATTCAGGTGAAAACCGAGCCAATCAATTAGAGGTTTATAATATGTTAGGACAAAAATTAATTCAACAGAATATTGATAAAAACCAGTCCACGTATAGCCTAGATTTAAGCAAACTACAGACAGGAAATTATGTACTGGTATTGATTGACAATAATGGCCAAAACCTATACCGTGAGCAGTTTATAAAAAATTAAAATAAGATATTTAACGAAAATTTTAAATTAAATAAAACAGATTTATCTAGATTTGTTCGATAAGATGTAAGTTTCCTTTAATAAAAGGGCAAATTGTTTTAACACTATAAAAACTATATTATCTTTGCTTTATCTTACAAGTAACCTAAACACTATGAAGAAAATTACTTTATTATTCGCTTTGGCCTTATTCGGCACACAAGCACAAGCACAAGAAACAAAGGACCAAGATTATAACCATTGGTCGATTGAAGCAGGTTTCGGTATGACCGAACCCGGTAGAGGTTTTGAAAATGACAACGCTGGGGCAGCCTACAACTCCTCTTTTACCAACTCTTTAGGCGGTGAACTAGCAGTACGTTATATGATCAACGATAAGTTTGGTCTTAAATTAGGAGGTCACTACAGTAAGATTAGTGAAGACGATGAGTCTTTGGCTTTTGAAACCACTTACTCACGTGCTACCTTAGAAGCCGTTGCCAATTTAGGTTCAGTTTTAGGCTTTAGAGAATGGACAAACGGTTTCAACTTACTTTTTCACGCAGGGGGTGGGGTTGCTTTTTACCAATTTGGTGACGATGCCATCTACGCCGATGAGAACGATTCTTCTCCTGTATTTATGGCCGGTATTACCCCTCAAATCCGTTTAAGCGATCGTGTAGCTCTTTATGGAGATATAACTTATGCTGGGCACTTAGGTCAATCTTATACTTGGGAAGGTAATCAGGTAATGAGCACCGTGCGCTCATTTGAATCGGAAGCTGTAACCGCAGCCATTGGTATTCAGGTGTACCTAGGAAAACACAGTAAACATGCTGATTGGGTAGACATCATCAACCAAAAAGAATTAACCCAAGAATTAGACAGCATCCAGAATCGTTTAAGTAAGATCGAAGACGATATGCTAGATTCAGATATGGATGGCGTGCCTAACTACTTAGATCGTGAGCCTAACACCACTAATGGTGTAGCAGTAGATTCTAACGGTAGAGCGGTAGACACCAATAACAATGGTATTCCAGATGAATTAGAGGCTTCTTTAGAAAAGCGTTATATGACCAAAGAAAAAGCTGCGGCGATGAACGCTGGTTCAGGAACTATCAAGTCTTTGATCAACGATGGTTATGTAAACGTATATTTCGAATTCAATAGCACCAACCCAGAAGTATACTCGTATGAGGCTATCAACTATTTGATTACCTATATGCGCCAGAATCCTTCTGCAAAAGCAAGCTTAACAGGATATGCCGATGAAATTGGTAACCCACAATATAACTTAGACTTATCTAAACGAAGAGCTAAGAAAGTTTATGATATTTTAGTAGCTTCTGGAATAAGCGAAGATCGCTTAAGCCACGACGGTGAGGGAATTGACGATTCAGTTGATAAGTCTTCTTCAGAAGCAAGGCAATTGGTACGTCGCGTTACCTTTAAATTACACTAAGCCTAAGCGCTTTAGTTTATAAATAAAAAAACAGCTCCAATTTAGGAGCTGTTTTTTTATATTCGCTACTTTATTATAATTTAAATTAAAAACTATGCCTTCTGCTTCACCCAAACATTTGGTGGTATTTGGTACCCGCCCCGAAGCCATTAAAATGGCCCCTGTAGTAAAAGCCCTACAAGGAGAAAAGCAATTTATCACCAAGGTATGTGTAACCGCCCAACACCGTGAAATGCTCGATCAAGTATTGAAGTTCTTTGAGATTCAAGCCGATTACGATTTGAATATCATGAAACCCAATCAGAACCTTTCCGGTTTAACCGCCGATATCATCATCCAAATGCAAGCTGTATTTGAAGATTTTAAACCCGATTATGTATACGTGCATGGTGACACCACTACCAGCATGGCCGCTGCACTTGCTGCTTTCTATGCGGGCATTGAGGTTTGCCATATCGAAGCTGGGCTGCGCACACATAACAAATGGTCGCCTTTCCCTGAGGAAATGAACCGACAATTAACCGGTCGTCTAACCGATTTTCACTTTGCCCCTACGCCGACTTCTAAAGCAAATTTACTACAAGAAAATATTGCCGAAAGTCAAATTTGTGTGACGGGGAATACGGTAATCGATGCACTACTGATGAGTACCGAGCAGGTGAAAAGCTATAGTGATGCGCATATTCAACAACTTGCCGCTTGGCTAGACCCTAACAAAAAATGTATTTTAATCACCGGTCATCGCCGAGAAAATCACGGCCAAGGCTTTGAGAACATCTGTAAAGCCTTAAAATCTTTAGCAGAAGAATTTTCAGATAGCGTCCAATTGGTTTATCCGGTACACCTCAACCCTAAGGTAAAGGAACCCGTACACCGACTTTTAGGACAAACACCTAATATACTATTGATTGAGCCGCTAGACTACCCGGCCTTTGTTTGGTTGATGAATCGGTCTCATTTAATTATTACCGATAGCGGTGGCGTTCAAGAAGAGGCGCCTAGTTTGGGTAAACCGGTTTTGGTAATGCGTGATACCACCGAGCGTCCAGAAGCCGTAGAAGCTGGCACCGTTATTTTAGTGGGCACGGAGGAAGACAAAATTGTAAGCGAAGCAAAAAAACTATTAACCGATCCCGAAAGCTATGCTAACATGAGTAAGCTGCATAACCCTTACGGGGATGGTAAAGCGGCCAATCGCATTGTAGCCTTTATGCGGGAACAAACACCAACGGCATAAAAAAAACCGCCTTAACCTATAGTATATCAAATAATAAACACCTATAAAAAAAAGAATCCACCGCTTGGTGGATTCTTTTTATGTTTATACTAACATTATTACGCTAGTGTACTACTAATTTTTGGGTGAATTGCTTTTGACTAGAAGTATGCTGAAGCTGAACCAAATATACCCCAGTCTTTAGCTGATTGGCTGGCAGACTAAACTTTTGATCCTTTGCAGTAACATTTTCCTCCATAACTTTTTTACCGAGCATATCAAAAACTTTCACCGTCCACACACCGTCTAAATTAGCCGGCAAAGCAAAACTTAAATAGTCTTGATTAAGCGGATTCGGGTACATACTAAATCCTTCAGCTGGCATATCGCTAATACCTAAACTACTAGGTTTAACTTTCAATGCAAAGCGTTGAGCAGCAATACTTGCAGGCAAGTTGGCGTCTACACTAAAGTGAATAAACTGTATATCATTATCGATTAAAGTTTCGGTATTCAAATAGTTATCTACCCAATACAACTCCATATTCTCCCATTCGGTGCGTTTTACCACCACAGTGTATATCTGATGACGATATTGATTGACGAAAAGAGGAATTATTTCTTCTTGACTTGGATAATTACGACGGTCTATCGCTAAATACTTCCCATTGTTAACCACAGCGATGTTTTCATCTAAATTACCCATTTTAGAAGCATCTTCTACTCCGGCTAATGTAGTATAACTACTGTTCCATTTCAGGCGCAAAGCATCGCGATAAGTTTCGCCATTTTGCAACTGATTCGCTTCATAAAGGATCAAATCTACATAAGTTCTCGTTTGTGCCCCTGGTCTAAAAACATCGGTTTGGGGCTCACTCACGCGTTTGTAACTTTCTTGAATACTCATATCGGGTACTCCTCCTGTACTTTTTACAAAGGCAGCCTGCCCCGGTTGTAAATAGCGATTGGCAGCCGAAGTGGTAAAACCTGAAGTTCCTGTTGCAACGGTGTTTGTGTTTTGTTCGGTATCTACAGTAACAAAAGCTCCTCGTCCTCCTAATTCAGATGAATTCGGATTGTTATCATTTGTTCCACCTAAATTCGGGTCCCAGATGTAGTAATCGCTAGCCAAATTAGTGGCGTTTTGCAATACCGCCTGCATATCAATAGCGGCTGGATATGGATTACCAAAAAAGTTAAAATCATCTGCCGTACTGCTAAAATTAAGTTCGCTAGCCAGGTTAACATTTCCTTGACGAACACTACCAGTAGCTTCTAAAATGGTATTATTAGATATAGCGGTATTGACACTAATATCAAGACTGCGATCTCCACGTACCATTAAGCGATAGCCTTGACCCGCCGTTAAGGTGTTGACATTGGTATTAGCAATAGGCGACCATTGTTGGTTGCTATTATCAAAAAGGAATAATGAGGGGTTACCACTAGGGGTAGCATCAAAACCATTGGTTTGATCTATTTTAGAGCCGGTAATATGCGTACCATAACCAGACTTAGGGTTATCACCTACGGCAGTGGCTCCCTGTTGCCAATTATTGTGAATCGTAGTGCTGGTGGTTACCGGCGGCGTTACCAAGCGGAAGGCACGACGGCCGGATATGCACTGCTCGGTAATTACATCTCCTGTGATGCTACCATTGGTCAAATCATCGATCTGGGCTACACGCTGAGTTAAATCTGCGAATTGACATTTTAACCGCAGTTGCCCATTGGTGTTCAAGCTACCGCTATTTACTTGTACCAAATCGGTTATAACGATTTCTTGATTGGCATTTAAGGCTAAAGTAGCAGTGCCATCCACAATTAAAGTAGTAACCTCAAAACCTTCGCCTTCAAGGCGTGCATTTGTTGAGCCTAAATACAATTCGTTTACTTTACCCCCAACCAGTTGAGTAGCAGTGGTGGTCAAGGTGCCGTTTACACTTAATCTAAAGGCCGATTGAGCATCTAAGCTAGCATTTGCGTGAAAACGCAAGTTAGCAACACTTAAATCTGCATTCATCACCGGACTATTAGTGGTATAAGCAGGATCTGGAATATATACGTTGGTCGTAGCATCAGGTAACCCTGGACACCAGTTGGCCGGATTATTCGTATTGGTACTTACTTCACCGGTCCAGATGGTTTCATTTGAGCCAGCGTCTAAGCGGGTTAAGGCTAATCCTGCTGAAGTTGGTCCACCACCCGAATTTGTCACCCTAAATTCCACTACCGAGTTTGGCCCTAAATATACACGAGCTACATTATTCTCGCGTGTATTAGTCCAACCTGGTCTTGATAAAATTGTACTACCATCAATAATTAAGTCGGCATCATCATCGTGACGGATGATATCAAATTGGTAATAACCGCAATCAAAATTTTGACGCATAAATTTATAGGAATGATTCGCCGAAACTCCGTCTCCTACATAACCATCAGCCGTAGATGCTGGGCTAGTTCTACTATCACCAAAATTATAGTCATTTGAATCAAATCCTAAACCGGTCTCTGTGGTGACAAAGCCTCCCTGATAATCAGTGAAGTTCCCTAGTGAATACACCGAACACTCCCAAAAACCATCTCCTACTCCTGCGAAATCGAATTCTGGTATCATTTCAAATTGCACAAAAGAATCGCCTGTGGTTTCTTGCAATCGCACTTCAATTTTTTGGCCTGCGGTAAACTGGCGAACTGGAATGTTCTGAAAACTCGTCCGCGTGCTGGTACCGTTATAAATTCGAGTAGTATTTTGAAATACTTGAGCCGTATTATTGTGTCGTATTCTCATTTTATAGTTCCCAGTTTTAGGAATAATAGTCGTATACACCAAAGAGTGATTGTCATTGCTTAGCGTAGTACAACCATCAAATCCTGGCGCATCACTAGGATTTCCTGCTACGGCATAGGATAAACTGGAATCGAAACTTAATTTCCCCGGCCCATACGCATTTGCATCGGTATAATAACCGTAATAGACATTACTGTTGGGGCTGGTATTGGTTCCATCATAAGCATAAGCGCGCCACTCCCCTTCTACTGCGCTAAGCACAGTAGGCGAACTAGGCGGATTGGTACACTGCGCCCAGGAATCGGCTGTTAAAGCCGTTAAAAACAGACATAAAATCAAAAAGAAAAGTTTTCTCATATAAATTGGATTTAAGTTATTATTGTACATACCAATAAATTTGTCGGAATAACAGCTAGATCCATAGACTAGAAAAGCTTTAGCCCTTCATTGAAAAATACCAATACGTCTAACAAAATCTTCGTTCAATAGAAAAAATAACCGACAAGTCATTCGTTTTAAAGGCTTTAAATACCTTTTAAAGACAAATTTATACTTTTAATCTAAATTTAACTAAAAATTAGGAGAATTTTTAATATTTTTTTAAGTAGCTCATTTTTAGTCTTTAATAACCTAAAGAACAGCCCTTATTTTTAAGCAAATTGATAGGTATAAGTATTTAGTATTAGGGGGTAGAGAGAATTATTGATTAAACACGAGGAAACCTAATTTGCTGCCCCTCTTTTTAAGAAGCGTATCCAAGAATGTAGTTTAAGTTTTCTTTCGTGAAAGGTTTTGTAATGACATCCTTCACCAGGGCATATTCTTTTGCCCTTTCAATTTCGCGGGTATCTGTAGTTGAGGAAACCACAAAAAGTTTTAATTGAGAACAAGCTGCCCAACTTGCTTTTTCTGTTAGATCTAAAAAGCGCCAGCCATCGTATTCAGGCATATTCAGGTCGAGGAGCACATAAACCTGCTCTCCACGCTTTAATAGTTTTTTTAATATTTGGGAAGCGCCTGCGGCGTTTAAAAGTGCATGCTGTTCATAGTCGGGCACCATGCGTTGCGCCAAGAATTTAATAATTCGTTGGTAAATAGGATCATCATCAATAATCACAATGTGCTTTTTGCTGCTCTCCATGCTTTTCAGCCTTCCTTTGTTTCATTTACTAATTGTTTCAAAACCGCATCCATCTCTTCAGACGAATATTTGAGTTCATTTAACCAAGATACTAAATCTTCTACACTTTCAGGGTGCGCTTGTATTAAATTTACAATACTCATAATACGAGCCAAGGGTGCCCGCAATCGGTGCGACTGGTCCCAGGCTATTTTCCGCAGTTTTGCATTCTGACGTTCAATAGTTTGTATATAATCTAAAGTACGCGTTACATTATTAGCTTGTATGAGTATGGCTTCTCCAGCGTTCATATCGGGTACACGGGTAAAATGCAACTCCACTTGTATATTTCCTTCTAGCGTATTGGGCTGCTCAAAGTAATGCTGACCTCGGCTGCTGCTTTTCATTTGAATCAAGGCCTTAATCGCTTCACAATCTTCTTCACGAAATAGCTCTAAAAAGCTTAATTGTTTGAATATCTGGCTTTTATCAGGATATAAAGCACAAGCCGTTTGGTTGGCATGGGTAATCGCTAAATTTTCAGGTTTGAGCAACCACATGGGCTGCGGACTTAAATTAAATAGCCGGGCAAAGTTTTGTCGCTCCCTCTCCACCTGTTGAATAAAAAAGTGACGGTTGAGTGTAAAAGCCATACTTTTCCCCAATAAATTGGGGTTGAGTTCGTCTTTCACCAAAAAATCATAAACCCCCAATTGCAAACTGCGTTTTGCCCAGTGTAAGTCACTGTATCCGGTTAAAATAATAATCGGTGTTTTATCGGCCATTTTCAAACAAGCCTGCACTAATTCTATCCCACTAGCATCGGGCAAGATTAGGTCTAAAAATATCAATTCGATTCCAGCTTTTAGATTAAGAATATCTTGAGCTTGACTCAAATTCTGGGCATGTTCGATTTGAATACCCTTATTTTTTTCCAACAAGTAATCTTCAAGGAGTATATAATCGCCCAAGTTATCTTCGATAACCAATACATTCAAGGGTTTGGTTCTGTTTGAAAGCATAGACTTACTCGGGAATTACTGAGAGTTGCAACCAGAATTGGTCTATTTTTAAAATCACTTCTAAAAATTCTTCCATATCCAACGGTTTCACAATATAGGTATTGCAGTGTTGTTCATAACACTTCTTCACATCTTCTTGGTTGTTGGAAGTGGTAAGCATGATAACCGGAATGGTTTTTAACTGCTCGTCGGTTTTAATCTGTTGCAAGACTTCGTGTCCGTTATAAATCGGTATATTGATATCCAGCAAGATAATATCGGGTCTTTGTGCGTCCTCATAGGCTTTCCTTTTGAACAAGAAATCTAAAGCCTCTTGGCCGTTGCGCACTACACTTAAATCGGCCTGCACCTTGCTTTCTTCAAAAGCCTCTTGTGTTAATAGAATATCGCCTTCGTTGTCTTCTACCAACAATACATTTACTTTTCTCATGCTTGAATATTCTTTTTTAAGGTAAAATAAAAACTAGTGCCTTGACCTGGAGTGGACGCTAACCAAATTTTTCCGCCTAAAAACTGCACCCCTTTTTTCACCATGGCTAAGCCAATCCCTGTTCCTGGATATTCTTCTCGGTTGTGCAGACGTTGGAAAATTACAAAAATTTTATCAAAAAATTGAGGTGCTATACCTATCCCTTGATCGTGTACGCCAAATACAAATTGTTGAGCCTCCTCTTCGCAAGTCAATTTTATTTTGGCTGGCTTCCCGGGTTGCTTGTATTTAAGCGCATTGTCTAATAAACCATGAAAAATTTGAGTGATTACCGCTTTATAGGTAGGTATGCTAGGTAAATCAGGAAACTGCAATTGCGCCTTATTTTCTTGTATCAATTTTCGCCTAAGGTGTTTAAAATCGGCCATCACCTCATTTAAATCTACTAGCTCAAGCTTCTCGGTAGGGCGCCCTACTCTAGAATAAGTCAACAAGTCTAAAATAATATGCTTCATGCGTTGGGCACCATCGGCTGCAAAATGAATATATTGATTGGCGCGTTCATCTAATTGTTCGCCATAACGTCTTTGCAATTGATTCATAAAAGCATTCACCATACGTAGTGGTTCTTGCAAATCGTGTGAAATGATAAAAGCAAATTGCTCTAATTCTTCATTTGAACGCTGCAACTCTTCTGCTCGCTTATTAAGATCGGCATTCAATTGCTTGAGATGCTGTTGGTATTGCTTTTGTTTTGTTATATCTTCCATCACCCCTACCATACGATAGGCTTTGCCTTGACCAGTACGCATCAGCAATCCGCGATCTATAATTTCGGCATAATTCCCATCAGCCAATCTATAACGGTATTCTTTTACCCATAAATCCTTATCGCTGGCAATGACTTCTTCAAGACTTGCGTTCACCTCCTCCAGATCATCGGGATGTATACGTTCCGTCCAAGCCGAAAGATCAGGATGCACATAACTAGTATTATGCCCAAATAATTTATTAAAGCCTTCACCTAAATAAATCGCATTGGTTTCCAAGTTCCAGTCCCAAATGGCATCTTGAGTGGCTTGGGTTATTTTTTCAAAGCGTTCATTGGCCTGCTTAAGAGCTTCCTCGGCTTGTTTTTTCTCGGTAATATCGCTAAAATAAACCGAAAGACCCTGATTGGCGGGGTATGCAGCTACCTGAAACCAGGCCTCTACAGGTTCATAATAGGCTTCAAAACGCAAAACCGAATGAGTGGCTAAAGCTTGTTTATAATTTTTATAAAAATTGCTTTCATAGGCTTCTGGAAATATTTCCCAAATCGAATTACCTAAGGCTATTTCTTTTGGTACACCGGTTATGATAGAAGCTTGCTGGTTCCAATACGTAATATTCCAACCGGCATCTAAGGTAAAAAAGGCATCGCCGATACTCTCGAGTATCTGACTCTTTTCGGCAAAAGCCTCCTCTAATGCTCGAGCGGCATAAATACGTTCATCTATATTTTTAAAATAAACCGAAAGTCCAGATGCCGAAGGATATATATTGATTTCGTACCAGCGTTGGTCTTCTGGATATTGGTACTCAAAGCTAGAGCTTTCCTGATTCTGCGCCGCATTTAAAAATTGCTCGAACAGCCAACTATCTTTAGTTATAGGAAAAACTTCAAAAAGCGATTCCCCCAAAACCTCGTCGGCTTTTCTATCTAACAATTCTTCGGCCATACGGTTAAAGTAGGTGAATTCCCACTGAGTATTGATGGCGTAAAAAGCATCAGAAATACTGCCTAATATCTCTTCTATTTGCAACTGCAAACGCTTCGATTCACTTATATCTTGAATGCTTCCGCTGATTTTCTTACAGCTAGTAGGATGAGGTACCGGACTGCCTTGCAAGCGTACCCAGCGCTCTTCTTTTGCCCCTTGGCTTAGCTGCACTTCTAATTCAAAAGTGTCTTGCTCTTCACAAGCCCTTGTGAATGCCTGCAAGATTTGCTTTTTATACTTTCCTTTAAAATGCTGCAATATATTTGTAAGAGATTCCATTTTTTGGGCACCAACATCCGTTAGTATATGAGTAGCATTCTTTGACCAATGCATTTGCATATGCTCGCAATCATATTCCCAAAAAGCCAATTGCGCCATTTCACAGGCACGCTGATTACTTTCTTGTAACAGCTTTTCTTGAGTAATGTCTTTTCCAGCCACAAAAATCACTTCACCACTTAAAGCTTTTCGACAACTCCAGCTGAACCAAATCAATTCACCGTTCTTTTTGTAATAGCGATTTTGAAAATCATGGGCGATTTGTCCCTCAAAAACCGATTGAATCAAAGTTGCTGTTTCTTCTAAATCGGGGGGATAAATAAATTGGGAGAAATCTTTGCCTTGCATTTCGGAGGCAGAATACCCCATCAACTCCAAACCGGCTGGGTTAACGTTTAGCACTCTTCCCTGTATATCGAGCATACAGACAAACTCTGGTATGGTATTATATAGATTCTTATAGGTGTCTTCTAGTATCTTACGTTGCAATTCGGCGGCTACTGGCTGTTGCAAGCGCTCGGCAACTTCACGATAGCGTTCTATATAATCACGATTACAATTACTAGCCAACACCAAACAACCTAAAAACTCAGCTTGATAGAATATTGGAACAGCCATTACATATTTTATTTGTTCGGCTGATAAGGCTTCTCTCCTTATGAAATAATTTTGAATTTCAACCTCGTCCCAAATTAAGGTCGTCTGCTCACGCCATATTTTCCCTGGCAAACCTTCATCTATCCCAAAAGTGGTCAATCGGCCATAACGCTCGTAAAATTCAATCATCTGACTATGATAAGCAACTAACTGAATATGTTCTTTGCTTTGTGTAGGCATCCATAGCTCTACAAATTCAAAATAACCGTAGTCATATATATTTTCACATAGCGATTGGCAGCCCGCCAATAAATTCTCGGCTGCACTAAAGCCTTGCTTAATATCGGCTAGTAATTCTTTTTCTAAACGGGCTCTTTTCTCGTGGGTAATATCCCGTTGAATAGCGATAAAATGAGTGACTTCTCCTTGGGTATTGGTTACCGGACTTAATTGTAAATCGACCCAAACTTCTTGACCCTTCCGCGTATAGTTCAACAGTTCTATCGAAAAGGATTCCTGAAGTTCAAGATGTTGCCTAATCAAGTTCAGACTAGCTCTATCGGTATTTGCCCCTTGTAATATACGGGGCGTCTTACCTATTATCTCTTGAGGCGTATACCCCATAAGTTGGCTAAAAGCCTGATTGACATAGATAATTTCGGGTCCGGGCTCAGAAAGCGGAGTTGCTTTTGTAATAATTACTGCCTCTTGGGTGCTATTAATCGCCGCGTATAGCAATTCTAAATGCTCTCTTTCTTCAATACGTTGGGTTATATCTTGAGCATTGAGTACCAAACCTTGAACAGCCGGATTCTCCTGCATATTGGTAAGCACGCCAGACAACCAACGCCATTCCTCATCATTATAGCGAATCCTAAAAGGTTGTAATTGCTTGCGTTCCCCCGGCTTTAACGAGCTTATTGTTTTTTCTATAGCCTCACGATCTTGCTGATGCATTAATGCTAAGGCATTTCTTCCTATGAGATTCAGCTCTAAATCGGTTTTCGGAAACCAATTGTTCTTATTTATATATAAAAATCGAGCATCAGCAGTCAATACCAACATTAAATCTACCCCTTCTTGTACAAGTGCTTTAAAATGCTGTTCGCGTTGCTGCAATTTACGCTCCTGAAGCAAATAATCGCTTGCATCCCGTGCCACGCAATACATTAACTCTTGGGTTTCATCCCAACGAGCCGACCAGTAGAAAGGGATTTCTCGGCCATCTTTATGTAAAATATAATTCAGAAAATGCCGTACCTCGGTTCCTTTACGGATTATACTCTTTGCCATTTGATGCGAAGCCTCACGATCACCAGTACGCACTAAACTCAACAGTTCGCGACTACGTAGACTTTGTGGCGAATACCCCCATTGAAGACTGGCCGTCGAACTGATGAATTGAATTATCCCTTCACGATCTATAGTACAGAAAACATCCAAAGAGGCATTCAGCAAGTTGTTTACTCGGAAGCATTGATTGATAAGCTGGGTAATGTTTTTACCAATGCAAAACACAAAA
Source organism: uncultured Mesonia sp. (assembly GCA_947499595.1). GTDB lineage: Bacteria > Bacteroidota > Bacteroidia > Flavobacteriales > Flavobacteriaceae > Mesonia > Mesonia sediminis. The sequence goes on along the minus strand of CANMOY010000013.1, from coordinate 6,107 downwards.
GACTTACCGTCCTGTTGAATAGATTTTATTGCAATATGATTGTAAACAATTTGATGTTGCTTAGGGTCAAAAAACTCATCCTCTATTTCGAAAGCAGCACCCTCTAAAGCTTTTTTATAATGGACACGCCAAATTTGGCGTGATTCTTCATCATACTCCTGGGCCAAAACAGACTCGCCGTAACAAAAAGACCTACCTATAGCTTTTTTGATACCCTGGTGGTAAGCTTGGTTCGCATAAACCAATCGCATCTTAGTATCGACCACCCAAATTAAATCGGGTAAATCATCTAATATTTCTTGATTAACTTTAAAATCATGCATAGGGGGCAACGCATTTTTGTAATCCTCTATCCTCATTGGCTTAACAGAACGCACTTTTAAAAGTCATTTATCGCCGTTCTTCTTCATTTAAAAAAAAGATTGCAAATTCCAAAAGATAATTTCAATTTAGATGATAAAATTAATAATTTTAATCCATACAAAACAAACTTTAATCTGGATATTAATAAAAAGTTAAATTTTATTAACATTTATAAAATAAAAAACCCGACAAAATTTGTCGGGTTTAAGATGAAATGAAAATTACTTTATTCTACCACTAGTTTCTGAGTTTGATACTGGCCTTCAGCCGTTTGCATGCTTACCAAATACATGCCAGCTTTTAAAGAAAGTGATTCGAGCGATAAACTTTTTTGCTGGGGCGTTTGAGTTTCGCTCCATACTACTTTTCCTAACATATCGCTAATTTGTATTTGTACTCGGGTACCAGTAGCCTGTTGAGGTAATTGAATTTGCAATTGATTACCGCGCAACGGATTAGGGTATATACTCCATGTTTCCTCTTGCAATGTGTCAGTATTCAATTTACCTTGTGGTTTAAATTTTAAAGCAAAACGCATAGGGTCGGTACTGGCTTCTACATCTGGATCTACTTGAAAGGCATGCGTAAATGCATCTCCTTGAATAGGGGTTTCGGTATTCAAGTAATAATCGATTAAATATACCTCGTGTTCAAAACTGTTTTTATTATTAAAACGCAACACATAGTCGTTATGACGGTATTGATTGATGAACAAAGGCAGTACTTCTTCTTGCTGCGGGAAAGCCCTACGGTCAATACTCAAATAGTTTTGATTATTCACTACCGCTAAGTTTTCGTCTAAATTACCCATTTTAGCCGCATCTTCTTCTCCTGCCAAACTGGTATAGGTATCTTTCCATTTCAATCGTAAGGCATCTAAAGTTGATCCGCCATTCAACAAACTGTTCTGATCAAATAATTGTATATCCATAAAGGCTTCAGTAGGGGCTCGAAAAACATCAGCAATTGGAGCTTCTACCTCTTTATAAGACTCTTTAAAAATAAGTTCGGGAGTACCTGAACCTCGGGCTACCATAAATACCGCCTGCCCGGGTTGAATGTATTGTTTTCTTAACAAAGAACCTACAATACTTTCTATAGGGTTTTCTAAATCAATCGTTACAAAAGCACCTCGTCCGCCAGGCTGACCTACAATGGGTAATCCTCCTTCGGTCACATCCCACATATATACCTGTAGTTTACTGATATGCTTGCTATTACGCATTAATTCCCTTAAATCTACAGCGGCGGCATAAGGGTTTCCTACCAGATTAAAAGCTCCTGCCGTAGCATTAAAGTTGGTTGCCATATCGATATCGCCCTGAACTAAGTCTCCTTGGGCGCGTAAAATGGTGTTGGTAGGCGCAGCTGCATTTGAAGTAATATCGGTAGATCGATCTCCGCGTACCATCAATCGCCAAGGCTGCCCTGCTGTTAAGTTTGTAGCATCGGTATTGGCAATCGGACTCCAGGTCTGACTCGCGTTATTGAATTCAAACATAGAGGGATTTCCGCTTGCGGTTAAATCAAAACCATTGGTTTGATCGCTCGTGGTACCCGTAATATGCGTTCCATATCCAGGTCGGTTGCCGTTGCTCGGATGCGGATTGTGATCCCATTGTAAAGCTCCTTCTTGCCAGTTATCGTGAATAGAGGTACTGGTGGTAACTTGCGAAGTCACCAGCCTAAAACCACGACGCGCAGGTATGCATTGTTCCACTAAAACCTCACCATTAATCGTACTACCGTTAGGAATCTCATCGATTTGTCCCAATTCGGTTCCTCCGTTTACAAAAGCACAACTTAAAGTTAATTTATCATTGGTATTTAAACTACCCGCCGTCAAGCGTACCCACTGCCTTACTCTTAAGTTTTGGTAGGTTGCAATATTTACGTTTTGTCCCGAAATCTGCAGTTGATCTACTTCAAAAGCTTTTCCTTTGATGCTGGCTTGATTTCCCGCAAATCCTAAGAATCCGATTTGGTTATTTACCAAAGCTCCTTGCAATTCAAAATCTCCGTTTAGCATTAATTGGTGATCTTGCAAATCTACCACCGCAGAATCGGCAATATAAAGCGAACCGATTTCGGCATCTACATTTAATTTTAGGTTGTTGGGGGTAAGGCTTTGTTTTGGAATATATACTTGATCGTTAGGTCCGGGTAAAGCAGGGCACCAGTTGGCGGCATCATTGGCACGATTGTTCAGCTTCCCTGTCCATACCACGGTTCCAGCTGGAGCCTGATCAAGTCGATTGAATTGCAATCCAATACTAGTAGGCCCGCTACCATTGTTACGTACCTTTACCTCCATCTCGGTATCGGCACCCAACACGCCGGTCCACACCCCGGTTTCACCATTTAGGTTATAACCGGTTTTTGACCAAACGCTTTGTCCGTCGATAATAATCTCGGTATCATCGTCATATTCGGTAACATCTATGCTATAGAATCCGCAATCAAATCCGCGACGACGGTAAATATAAGAAGTATTGTTTGATATGCTAGCACCAGTATAACCAGGAGCGTCTGAGGGAGTCTGAGTGGAAGACCACGGACTCGTAAAATCTAGACCGCTTTGGCTGAATTGCCCTGCGTAATTGGTAAATGAATCATCAGAAAAAACAGCCGCTAACCACTCGTCTTGACCAAAACCAATACTTATTCTGTTAAATTGGATGGAAACATTAGAATTGCGAACTGATTCAGCCCATTCAACTTGAAGTTCAGTATCCTGATCTAAATAATGGGTGTTGGCTATCAATCTTTGATTGGCTGAAACAAATGAACTATAAATCTCTGTACCATTTAAACTTACACTTGCGTTCCAATCATCGTGGGTAATGGTAATTTCATAATAACCTCTAGGGAATCCTTTTCTGCGGTAATCAACATTAAAATAATCATCATCCATCGAGCATCCTTTATAAGCCGCGTTTTGATGAGTTTGATGAGAAGGATTTTTAGCTTTATTCCAATAATCCTCGGTGTTAAAATCTAAACCTAAAGTTCCTGTGGTAGCCGTATGTTGGTAATAGCCTTCATAATTTTTAGCACCAGTCCAGAGACTTCTATCATACACGTAGGCCGTCCATACATCTTGTGTATAAGTACCTTCGCTAGGGTGATTAGCCCCTGTAGGAACACAATTTTGCGCCTGTAATGTATTTGACATTAGGGCACAGGAAAAAAGTACGAGAAAAAGTAAACTTCTTTTCATAAGAAAAAACTTAATTAATAAACAGTATAGATAAAGCGTTTTAAGCGCTATTTTTTAATTTTACGGATGCCGTAAGCCGTACCCGCCAATAAACCAAAAGCCAAAAGCGAATCGATGGGCGCTGCGGGAGTTTCATCATCTACATCGTCTGACGCAAAACCTATAGCACCCAAACCTTGGGCACTGGCAGTTGAACAAAAACTTCCTAAAACAATAAGACTAAAAAGTAAAATAAATTTGCGCATTACAAAGCTGGTTTTAAAGGTGTTTAGCTGTTTCAGCCGGCAAAACTAGCTGATAAGCATGTTACCCAAAATGAATCTTTCAAATATTTGTTGAATCGACATAATTTGTCGATTAAGTGCAAGGTTAATTTTTATATATTCATTGTTTTTTAATAAATCAGTCTTTTTGCAACATCAAAATCACACATCATTATCAAATCATTAATAGCGTATAACCTCTCCCTCTACATCCAAAGTCTATTCGATAATCCAACTTCAAACCAAATACTACAAATTCTTTCTGTTCATTTTTGCTTGATCAAAAACGAACCAAAAAATAAACTCGCTACTTTTCGACTTCGTCTCGATACTTCGCATTTTTGTTCTACCGCTCAAAAATCCGAAATTCACATCACAAGGCGTGGTTTTAAACGCCTGTCACTTCGAGTGGCGCAGCTTAGCCAACAGGCATTTTTAATGTCGTAGTTGGACTTGCTGGGTTGTATCGAGAAGTAGTTTAATTAGAACTAAAAAAGTATTCGCTACTTTTCGACGTGTTCTCGATACTTCGCATTTTTGGTTTACCACCAAAAATCCGAAACTCGAACTGACAAGGTAGGTTTTAGAGTTATTCTATACACCGGCAGCCTACAGGCAAAGCGATTCAAAGCAGGGCTTTGCAATCTTTTTCTTCAGTATAACTTGTGTTTTGCGTGAAGAATTGGCGAAGCCTTGGAACCAATTTAGCAAAATACAAGTGGTTTTCAGCAAAGCTGAAAAATACCTCAGAAAAAGTGTACTTTCTTTTGTTTCGTTTTCTCCTGTATCCGACGAGCGCAGCGAGAGGAATACACCGTAAAGAAAATGAAAATTAGGACATAGTACTATTGATGTGTTGTTGTGATGTAGGTTTTGAAAAAGAAAATAAACTCGCTACTTTTCGACCGTATCTCGATACTTCGCATTTTTGGTTTACCACCAAAAATCCGAAACTCGATATGACAAGGTAGGTTATTTTACAAAAGGAGTAATTATAACTACTTTTCAAACCCCACGCTGGTGTGCGATTGCATCGTGTTCTCTTTGGCTTTCAGCTTCTACGGGGGTATGGGACCCTTCCAGACTTTACCCCTAATAACCGAGTTAGGCTTTAACCAGTACAAAATTGTTTTAAAAGTGTATATTTGGGTTGATATAACGAGTTGGGCTTCATACTGAAAAAAATCGAACTGAATCATATTTTTTGTACATTTGATTAATTAAAGAGATATTATAATGGATATTCGAACCACAAAACTTGAACTGCTAAAAACAATTTTGGAGACTGAAAACAAAGATTTTATCCAAAGAGTAGCCGACTTTGTGGAAAAAGAAAAAGTTGATTTTTGGGACGAACTGACTCTAACTGAACAATCCGAAATAAAACAAGGTGTTGAAGAATTAGATAACGGACAAAGAGTTTCCTACGAGTCATTTCTAAAGAAAATTTCTTAATGAAAGTATTCTTATCCGAACTTGCCGAATCAAAACTTCTTAAATTATCTGAATATTTACTCGAAGAATGGAATTTAAAAACTCGTGACAAGTTTATTTCAAAACTGAACGATAAAATCGAACAAATATCAAAACAACCTGATAGTTGCCCAAAATCATCAGAATTTAAAAATCTATACAAATGTGTTGTTACAAAACAAACCACACTTTTCTACAGAATAATAGCTGAACGAAAAGAAATAGAGATAATTACAATTTTTGACACACGCCAAAATCCTGATAAATTAAAGAAAGATATCGATTAAAAAGTACGTTGCACACATCGAGTGGATGGCTCCGCGCCGCTGGTGCGCGATTGCATCGCGTTCTCTTTACAAATTTTCAATTCCTAAATACGCTAAAAAATCAAGCCTTCACTCCCAATCAAAATCCAAATTCAAACCAAATACTACAAATTCTTTCTGTTCATTTTTGCTTGATCAAAAACGAGCCAAAAAATAAACTCGCTATTTTTCGACCGTATCTCGATACTTCGTATTTTTGGTTTACCACCAAAAATGCGAAACTCGATATGACAAGGCAGGTTATTTTACAAAAGGAGTAATTATAACTACTTTTCAAACCGGCCTATCGAAAATAGGGCGTAAAATTGGCAGTACCTTTTATATTTATTTGAATTCAATAACAGAAATATCCAGCAGCCCAATTCAAAAAGCGATTCAAAGCAGGGCTTTGCAATCTTTTTCTTCAGTATAACTTGTGTTTTGCGTGAAGAATTGGTGAAGCCTTGGAGCCAATTTAGCAAA
>CANMOY010000012.1 GCA_947499595.1 uncultured Mesonia sp. | reverse complement strand
GTCTAAACAAGTGCTGTATAAAGTTAATTGCTCCCGGTCTTCTCCTTGTTGATATTCCATTTTTAAAGATAAAAAAATTTAAAAATATACCCTTAAAAAAAGACTGCAATGATGGCATGGTTTTGAGACAGTCTGACGGTTCTGGCTATGGAAAGTAGCGGAAAAACCAGCGCAAACTTGTCGGAGTAGCCAAAGATTTTTTAAATGTACAAAAACTTTCGGTTTAGAAACTCAGCAGCTATTTTTTATAGCCGATGTTGGCAAATCGGTTTTTTTATCCGCTAAACCATTTTATTGTCATTTTTAAAAATTCCGTCAGTTCATAAGCAACTAAAATTGTAGAAATCGAAAGAGCGTTTTTATAAATAATCAATTTTTTTAAAGTCCAAAAATAGCTTATTATCGGGATTATCATTAGTAATTTTAATTCGTTTGCGTATGGAAATTCAAGTGCTGCGGAAACAAAAGAAATGAATGCAAAAAATCCGATTATCAAATTAAACCATTTCTTTTTTAATCCGCTGAGAATTGTGAAAATGAAAGTCAGCAATCCAAAGCTGTAGAATGAAATGTTTGTCGGAAGTTTTTGCGGGAAAAAAGTCAGGACGAAAACTAAAATCAGTCCGATTAAAATTGCTTTTAAATAATCAGGTTTGGTTTTTTTAAAAAGAAAAATTCCGATTAAAAGTCCGAGGATTATGATTATTTTTTCAAAAGTCATTTTTTTTTAACTGTTTGCCAACTCGTTATATCATCTCAAATATACACTTTTAATACAATTTTTTATTGGATAAAGTGTAACAAGGTTTTGGGAGAAAAATCTACTAGGTTTAGCATTAACCTATCTAGGCAGACTTAGTTTATGAGGCACGCAACGCGATGCAATCGCGCAGCAGCGGGGGTTGGCATTAGTTTTTTTGTTTCAGTGTTTCAATTTGGTTTATCAATTTGTTTATTCCGTCGAATTCTACTCTACAAAATCCAAATTTTGTTTTTTCATCATTTATTTTTAAATTAACTTCATACATTGTTCCACCAGAAATTCCACCACATATTAATTTTGAGTCTTTACCTTTTTTTTCAAAATCAATAATGAAATCAATTAATCCATTGTTTTTTCCATAGAAATACTCAATGTTTGCTTTTTCTCCAGTGGGTATATGACTAAAAACAAACTTTTCATCATTTGTTTTTATATTTATTCTGCCAATTCTTAAATCTATGCAGCCGTTTAATTCTTTGTAAACAATTTGAATGTTTAAAGAATCGATGCTTTCAATTTTTTGACTGATTATTTCTAAATTGTTATTTTCAGAATTTGAATTATTTTTCAGTCCACCACAACTTATCAAAATGAGCAGAAATAACAATGATAAATATGTGTGTATTTTATTTTTCAAATTACTGCCAACTCGTTATATCAACTCAAATATACACTTTTAATAAAACTTTTTATTGGAAAATGCCCAATAAGGTTATTAGAGGGGAAATCCATTAGGTTCACGAGTAGCCTGTCGAGATTGACTTAAATTTTAAGTCAAGGAGAACACTTTAAAATCGAGCACCAGTAAGAGCAATTTGTTTGTATTCCCAAAAATATATAACTTTTTCTATATATTTTAATATATACCGTGGTATTTATCAAATATCGCTAGGTTTTGTGCGTATTTAAGAAGCAGGTGATACCGTTTTCAAGGTCTTGTTTTAAATATGCTATTGGCTCCCCTACCCCTGGAAATGGTGATTTCACAAAACTGAAATCAAGTATTTTCTGGTAAATGAATTGCTCTCCTAAAAAACGAACTAAGTGTTCATAAATTTGATTGATAAGGCTTGCTGTATCTTGGATAAAGACATATTCTGGGCAGTATATCATTACGGCATAACTTCTTGATTCTTCACAAAATTCATTTATAAAATAAGTAAGCTCAGCGAACTGGAATTTTATATTATTTGTTTTGATGCTAATGGAGTCGTTTTTGATATCATCTGCTGAAATATCGGCTTCTTCAAAGGCAGTAATTTCAAGTCCTTCTAACTTTGGTGCTTTTTGAACTAAAGCTACAATAGCTTCTATAAAAATTGGGTTTCCTCTGGCATAAAAATTTATAAAAATTTGCTCATTTACAAAACTAACGGTAAAGGACAAATCTTTGCAGTAATAGTTAAGATGTAAATTAAAAGCGTTCATAAATTCCTTTATTGCACTTTGAGAGGGGTAGTTTTGAACCATGTATATATGCTGGCGGAACCAGCTCCAAAAATGTTGTGGATTGTTATAAATGACTTGTTTTTTTAATTCGGTTTTGATTGAAATCTGTATCATTTTATTTGATTTTAGTAGTTGGCTAATAATTATCTTTTGTCTTGGGTATGGGGATGAAATGCGATGAGGTTGAGCATTTCTCTGAGCTTTGATCGCACGCGTTTGCCGTAGCGCTCTTCTATTTCACTAGCGTTTAGGTTGGTGGTAATATGCGTCATTCTCTTTGTAAAAAACTTAGGTTTAGTTCTGTGGTTGGAATAAAACTCGTGTCTGCTAAGCAGCACCTCAGCCATTACGTTTGTATCTTTACCATAGAAACGACCCGTTGGCTCTAGGCCGAGATCATCAAAGCAATAGGTCTTTTGATTGCCGTATTGAGAGATGATCTTACTCCCATGTTCATTATAAGCGAAGGTAATTTCGCGCGCCGTTACCATTTGGTATTCGGGTTTTTGGTAGCATATTTCTGGCATAAGCTGCATAAGCGAAGTTTTACCCACCCCAACGGGGCCAGATAGCAAAACACCTTTGTTGAGGTTGAGGTGTAACCTTTTGGCGTTGCGCTTATCTTGGATCATAAGTACGCAGAGTTTGTAAATCAGTTCGTAATCGGATGAATGAATTTTAAAATGGCTCCCAAAGCGTTCTTTGCCTTTCGCGGTTAAGAAAGCAACCACTTGTTTTAGGCTATAATGAAAATGATTATCGTGTTTTATGGCAAGGCAAAACTCTTGGTTATTGGCCGCCTTAATAAGTTTACCTATAGGATTAGAGTGGTTCATTGTACATTTTGTTTTGGTTGAGTTGATGATTATTATCGATACCTTTTTGATTAAACTGCTGAAAACCTTTGGCCGAGGTCAGCCACTTCTTAGCCAGGGGTTGCCAATTTGTGATTGGTTTTACCCCTGCTATGTTCCAATTAAGCTTCTCATAATACGCGATAAACTTTTCTGCCTCCATTATTAAATCAAGCTTGCTTGATTGATCTTCTTTTTTAAAAAAGTGGATGACTTCATTTTTAAAATTCAGCTTAAGCTGTTTATAAGATTTATAATCTTTATATAGTTTATATATGTTTATAAATGGTGGTAGTACATGTTTACCACTTGTTTCCTGCTTGTTTACCGCTTGTTTAGCTTTTGGGTAAAAATTACCTAAGCTAAAGCGACTGCTTTGATAGACGTTCTTGGACGGATAATAGCGGATGTAATTCCACTTCTGAAGTTCGTTCAGGCATTTGTAATAGGTTTTTGTAGAACCTATTTTTGAATACTGCATAAGCTCCTCTCGCCCTGCTTGGAATTCGGTTTTGAATCTGCTTGCATTGGCAAACTGAAACAGGGCCATGTAAAGTGAAATATGCGTGGGCCTGAGCCTGGTATCCTCATGAATCTTCCGGAACGCCTGGTTGAGGTGTTCGATGTAGTTCATGAGACTAAATTTTATTATCGGTTAAAAGTTTATCAATTTGCTCAACATCATAATAATACGAGCCACCAATCTTACTAGAAGGAATGACATTATTCACTCTGTAATTCAGCAAAGTAGGTTTAGAAATGTTGAGGTACTCCGCTGCTTCTTCGGTTCTTAGCCAGCGTTTTTTAATCCCTTTTTTCTGATTGAGCTCAATTTCGTTTAACTTCTTGAGAAGATCATTTTTCAGATCTGTTAAGTGTTTTGTTGTTACAATTTCTGCGTTCATAGTGTTTGATTTTGATTAATACTTGTTTTGAGACTTTCCAAGAGTAAAAATCAGCAGGAAGCAGCAACAAATCACCCGATATCAGGTGTATATCGGGTGAAAATTTAACATTTAAGTAGGCTTATAAATTGTTTTTCAGCGCGAATTCAAGCTTATTGATGAATTTTGTAAGGTCTTTTCGGTTTTTAATATCATCAATGGTTTGGTAGTAATTTTTAGGAAGTTTGACGTGAAAAGCCGCGGACAGGGCTTGGATAATTTCCTTAATGGTGGTATCGCCGTTATTAATTGCTTTTGAATAATAAAGCGCGTAAGCGAGTTCGACAATATCGGTTGTACTAGCGGTCCAAGGATGTTTCACTTCGAGGTTTGCTATTTGTATTTTTTCAAATTGTTTTTGATGTTGCCTTTTATGTAGATAAGATTTAAATTTTTCTATTGCCAGGCTCTCCGCATAAATACCGCTATAGGAGCATTCATAAAAGTCATATGAAATAGACTTTACATACTTTTCATTTTTTGTAGCCATCAATCTTTTGCCGGTAAAATATAGCTCATCCACTTTATCGGGATTGTATCTTAGGTCGAAAACAAACTCTTTGTGTTTATCATAAAACTTATCTATTTTCTTTAATTGTTTAGCATAGATTTTATTTGCTTTTGCAGCTGATTTACCTAAAAGCTCCAGTTCGAAGTTTCTTACTTTCTTATAAAAATAAATATGCTGCGTTATATTCGGTTTTAAATACCTAAAGAATCTTGTTCGTTTTAGAACAGATTTGTCTTTATCTAAATAATAGTTTTTCTTAAGCTTGACAAGATATTCCTTAGACATGGATAAAACCTTGATTGCTTCACTCTCAATTTCTTTCGAATTTTTCTGGATCTGACTTAATTCCTCGTGAAAAGAATCGATTATTAACTGATAATCCATTGCAAAATGTATAATTAACATAAATATTTGTAAATATATATTATTAAATAACATTTGCACTAAATAAATACACCCCCTAACGACTTATGGTTTTTCTTGATTTATGGGTTGAATCTAGGCATCTCAAATCATCAGCGACCTTTGTATCAACGATTCTAGCATAGATTTGAGTAGTAGAAAGCTTGGTATGACCTAAAAGTTTAGAGACTGTTTCAATGGGAACACCATTAGACAAAGTGACCGTTGTCGCAAAAGTATGTCTAGCGATATGTGAAGTTAAGGCTTGTTTAATGTTGAGCTCTTCAGCAATTTGCTTGAGGTATTTATTCATTCGTTGGTTGGTAAAGACCGGTAGTAAATTATCGGTTTTACAAACGCGCGGATGATCTTTATACTTCTGAATAATTTGCAGAGGCAATTCTAAAAGCGGAATTCTTAAGGAAGTATTTGTTTTCTGTCGGCGTGTATAAATCCATTTCTTACCATCAATTCCTAAAGTTATTTCATTTTTAGAAAGTTTCTTTAAATCGGAATAAGCAAGACCCGTATGACAAGCAAAAAGAAAAACATCTTTAACAACTTCTAAAGTGTCATTTTCAAATTCTGCATTAATGAGCTTGGCAAGATCGGCTTTAGTAAGGTAACCTTTATCAACTTGATCGAACCTTAGCTTGAAGCGTTTGACCGTATTCTTTTCAATCCACTCTAAATCCTCTGCAAAATTAATGAGCTTCTTTAGCCTTTCAAGATGCTTCATCAAGCCATTGTTGTTTAGGCCATCCTGCTCTCTCAGGAAATCTTCAAAATCAATCATAAACTTATAATTGACTTGTTTGATATAGACATCTGTAGATTTGTGTTTTAGCCTCACAAACTCGTTTAGATACCTTTGGGTAGTGTAATAGTTTTTAAGCGTTCCTTTCTTCAAAGTCGCTTTCATTTTTTGCTGATGGTAGTTTATAAGCTGATTGAGTGTTTCATATTTTACATCAAGACCAAGGTATATATTCTTAACCAGTATTGGTGTGAGAAATTCGCCTTGGCGCTCAATTTCCTCACAGATTGTTGCAATTTTAGATTTGGCTTTATCGATTGCATTATTGATTTTTCGCGAATCTATAGAATTGCCTTTCGCTTTTTGAGCTTTGGCGTTCCATTGTTCTAGCTTAATTTTAATCCCTAAGCTGATCTCTACTCTTTTTCGATTTTTGGTGATTCTTAAATAAATCGGAACTTGATTTAAAGAGTCTGGTTTTGCCTTTTTAACCCAGGCTAAGGTGGTGACTTTTGGTAACATAACTTTTTCGATTAGAGGATTAATCGAAAAGTCTCAAAACAAGCAAAAGAATTTATAGAAATAGGTTGAATGGAAAGTCGGCCTATTTTTAATTCAATTGTAAATATATAGATTTTTTGATAAATAGAAAGTTGTTGTTTTTTGATTTTAAGTTGTTTGGCACAAATGGCATCTTTAAAAATAAATCAAAAAGAGGTAACCGAATAGGTAACCGAATGGGTAACCGAATAGGTAACCGAATAGGTAACCGAATGGGTAACCGAATGGGTAACCGAATGGGTAACCGAATGGGTAACCGAATAGGTAACCGAATAGGTAACCGAATAGGTAACCGAATGGGTAACCGAATAGGTAACCGAATAGGTAACCGAATAGGTAACCGAATAGGTAACCGAATAGGTAACCGAATAGGTAACCGAATAGGTCACTTTCTATTTATTACTAAATAGAAAGTTCTTAACTTCACCAAAACAGAAAAGACCTGTAAATCAATGACTTACAGGTCTTTTTAGTGCTATTTATAATTATTTATAAATATGAAAAGTCGGGGTGGCAGGATTCGAACCTGCGACCTCCTGCTCCCAAAGCAGGCGCGATGACCGGGCTACGCTACACCCCGAGTGGTGTATTTGGGTTTGCAAATATAAAACTATTTTTTAAACTCACAAACATTTTTTTTGCGGAGAGACCGGGATTCGAACCCGGGCATCCAAAAAGGATGACAGCTTAGCAGGCTGCTGCATTACCACTCTGCCACCTCTCCAATATGTATGAACGTTGCAACCTAAATTGCGATTGCAAATATAGAGTCTTAATATGTTCTTACCAAACTTTTACCAGGCTTTTTCTTAGTAATTTCAAGACAAAAAGCTAGCGTACTATAAACTAGGTATTTATACTTAAAATAAAAAATTATTAAGGTCAATTTAATAGGAAAACATTCTTTTATTGAAAGATTTCCATTTCAAAACAAACCTTTCCAATGCTAAAACGGATAAATCTAAAGCCAAAAAGTCAAGCTTGCTTTAACGAAAAAGTGTTGTACTTTTAAAAAGTAAATAAAAAGTTATGATTGAAGAGTCAAGTTTAATTGATTTTGGAGCTGAAAAAAGATTTTATGCCAAGGAGGAATATATTTTTAAACAAGACCAACCAGCTTTATTTTATTTTCAAATTGCTTCTGGAGAGGTTAAAATGAATAATTACCAGCCAGATGGTAAGGAGTTTATTCAAGCTATTTTTTCGGCGCCTAGAAGTTTTGGTGAGCCCCCTTTATTTGCCGATATTGTATATCCTGCCAATGCAATAGCAATAAAAAATTCGCTTATCTGGCGGCTTCCTAAATCAGCTTTTTATGAATTACTTCGTCAAAAACCTGATACGCATCTTAGGGTAAGTCAGGCTATTGCCAAACGTTTACACTACAAAGCCTTAATGGCAGCGGAATTGGCACAGCAAAGTCCTGAAAATAGAATTTTAAAAATTCTTGATTATTTAAAGCAAGAAGTTAATAATATAACCACCCCATTTGGTTATAAAACAGATCTTACCAGGCAAAACATTGCCGATTTAACCGGACTCAGAGTTGAGACGGTCATAAGAACGCTTAAAGAGCTAGAACAAAAAAACGAGGTTAAAATAATTAATCGAAAAGTATATCGATAAAACACTTATGATTACAGTCATAAATTAGTGGCGACTCCCCTTCTTATTTTTGTATAAAATTTAATACTATGAGTGTTTATAAAAAATTTTATGAAGAGTTTAAAGGAGGTTATTATATGCACGCCACTTTAGGCATTATTGCTTCTAGCTGTTTGGGTTCTGTCGCAGCATTGCTTATACTTAATAGTGGCAGCCGAGCAATTGAAATGGTAGAACTTTTCTGGATCACAAGTGTTTGTATGGGCTATAACGCGGCGGTACTATCTAATCTCAACAAAAGCTGGGTGTTTAATCTTCTCATCATAAGTGTTTTAAGCAGCATTCTCTTAACTTTTTATCATTTGGCCGTATTATAAATTTAAAAACAAAGAGGTATAAGTTAGCACGAATTTCTAATTCAATTTTAGCAAATGAAGGTTGTAAAAATTTATAGTGACACCTAATAGCTTATTAAGTTATACTAATAAATCTGTTTTTAAAACCAATTCGATAAGACAACTATAAGAGCCTTTCTTTATAATACCAGGAAATATCGATAAAAAGATAGCTACTCTAAAATTCGTTGTCTATATTTAAGGTATGAAACGTATAATTGTCAAACGCATTTATGAATCGCCCAACCAACAAGATGGCTATAGGGTTTTAATTGATAAAATTTGGCCCAGAGGCATAAGTAAGGAAGATGCTGAGCTTGACGAATGGCTCAAGGAAATTGCTCCATCTCCAGATTTAAGAAAATGGTTTGACCACAGAGATGATCGTTTCGAAGAATTCAGTAAAAAATACCAAAAAGAGCTGAGTGAGAATCATGAGGAGGTCATAATAGAACTTAATAAAAAACGAGAAAAGCATCAAATTTGTTTGCTTTACGGAGCTAAAAACACCCAATCGAACCACGCGAAAGTTCTTAAGGAATATCTAGAAAACAATTAATTATGCCACCTTTAAAAAGAGTAGAACAAATACGAGATTTTAGTAGAGAACATCATTTTGGGTTGTTATTAGGATGGAAAATTAAAACAGGTTTAAATAAAAATATAGACCCTAATCGTATACTAACGTATGTGAACTGGTTCTGGAAAAACCATCTCATTCCTCATTTTGAAGAAGAAGAACGTTTATTATTTCCTTTATTACCCGAAAGCAATCCGCTAAGAAAAAAGGCATTAGAACAACATGAAGAAATTTACACGAAAGTCATAAATCTACAGGCAGAAGCTTCAAGTTTACTAGCCTTTAAAGACCTTTTAGACGCTCATATACGCTTCGAAGAAAGGGAGCTATTTATGGAAATTCAAAACAGAGCCACCCCCAAACAACTCAACCAAGTCGCAGAACTACATCAATCAACCGATTTTGTTGAAAATACCGAAGATATGTTCTGGAAATAATTTTTATTACATTTGCTTAAAAATATAGCATGTCTAGCTTTATCAAAATCAGTTTAGTAAAAAATATCATCTTCGGATTGCTTTTTGGGGGAATTTATTTTCTATTAGATTACTATTCTGAATTAGAACCGACCTACAACTTAATAATTGCTTTGTGCATTGGTTACTTTATCTCACCAAGATTGCGCAAACATAAAACTCAAATGGGATATATAACTCAAGTTTTTTGGTTGGGAAAAAAAGTTTATCAAGAATAATGGTTTAGCTTAAAAATTCTTTTAATAGCTTTTGCGTTGAAGCATCTAGTTGCTGATTTATTTCTTTCTCTTTAAGTTGTGGTATAATTTTTTTTGCCAATTGTTTTCCCAGCTCAACACCCCATTGATCATAACTAAAAATATTCCAAATTACTCCCTGAACAAATATTTTATGTTCATACATCGCTAAGAGCTTACCCATTGAACTTGGGGTGAGCTTATTTATTAAAATACTCGTACTAGGTTTATTCCCCTTAAAAAGCTTGTAAGCTGCTTGACGTTTTTTAAGATCTGGTGTGAATCCGGCTATTTCTTTTTCAACCTCTTCGGCGCTTTTCCCAGTTAATAAGGCCTGACTTTGAGCAAAGAAATTTGCCATTAAAATACCGTGATGCTCTTTATTGGGATGTAAAGGTTTCTTAAAACCAATCAAATCTAAAGGAATTAACTTGGTTCCCTGATGTAGTAACTGAAAAAAAGCGTGCTGTGCATTGCTTCCTACTGCTCCCCAAACAATGGTACCAGTTTGATAATTCACTGGTTCTCCAAATCGATCGGTTTGTTTTCCGTTGCTTTCCATAACGGCCTGTTGCAAGTAGGGAATCAATTTCTCTAAATAAGTAGAATAAGGCACTACGGCTTCAGTTTCGGTTTTAAAAAAATTATTATACCATACACTTATCAAGCCCATTAAAACTGGAATATTTTGCCTAAAAGGTGCTTGCGAAAAATGCGAGTCCATTTTTTGAGCTCCAGCCAACAAATCAGTAAAGTTTTTATATCCTAGCGCACAGGCAATAGAAAGTCCAACGGAACTCCATAACGAAAAACGACCTCCCACCCAATCCCACATAGGAAAAGTGTTTTCTGGTAAAATTCCAAAATCTTGAACAGCTTTAAGATTACTGGATACTGCTACAAAATGATGCTCAACTGCTTCTTGGCTCGCTTGTTCTACAAACCATGATCTTATAGTAGAAGCATTTACAAGGGTTTCTTGAGTGCCAAAGCTTTTGCTTACCACGATAAAAAGGGTTGTTTCTGGATTTATTTTTTTAAAAAGCTCTGCTGTATGATCGCTATCAATATTTGAAATAAAATGTGTTTGTAAATGATTTTTATAATATTGCAATGCTTCCACTACCATTTTTGGACCTAAATCACTTCCTCCAATTCCAATATTTACAATATCTGTAAAAGCCTTTCCGGAGTACCCTTTTTTTTCTCCCGTAATTAGTTTTTCTGAAAAAATTTTTATTTGCTCCAGATTTTGCTGCACTTCTTTAGGTTTTTCTGCTGCACGCAAGGCAGTATGCCATACCGCTCTATTCTCTGTTTGATTGATTTTTTCTCCATTAAATTGCGCTTGAATAGCTTGCTCTAATTGCATCTCATGCGCTAAATCAAGCAACAGCTCAACTGTTTTTTCATCAATTCTATTTTTTGAAAAATCCAGATAAAAATCCTCCCATTCTAAACTGAGCTGCTCTACTCGTTTAGGATCCTGCTTAAACCAAGTCAACATTTCGGCTGTCTCAATTTTCTCGAAGTGGGCTTGTAGTTGCGCCCAAGCTTTTGTTTCTGTAGGATTTTTTGCAATTAATGCCATCACATATTTTGTTTATGAAAATCAATAAGACCATCAATAGGATGCCTAATAATTTTTCCAGGGGCTAAATTCTTATTTTTTAAGCAATCTACAAGGATTTCTTTAAAAAAATAAGCTATTGAACCAATAAAATGCACGGGGTAACTGCGCGTGCGTTCATCGGGTAATAAGCGATTGTCGATAAAAAGATTAAAACCGTTTTCTAATAGCGATTTAAAATAAGGTTTTTCTTGGCTGTAGTATTCATAAATAAACTTAGAAAACTGAGCTAAATAAACATTAGGTGCTTCTTCTTTATACAATTTGTTTTTAAGGATATCTGGATTTAGCTCAAACCTATTTTCAAAATATATTTTTAGTTTTTCGGGCATTCTCTTGTAAAAATAATCCCGCAAAAGTTGCTTACCAAAATAACTACCACCGGCTTCATCCATCAAAGTATAACCAAGTGCCAAAAAAGGTAAATCCACTTTATTACCATCAAAAAAACAAGAATTAGATCCGGTCCCCAAAATACAAACTACTCCTGGGGCATTAGTCACCGCCAAACAAGCGCCAAACATATCTTCCCTTACGTGTATTTTAGCCTGTTTAAATGCGGTTTGCAAACAGTGCTCAACAATAGCTTTTGGTTCTTTTGTGCTGCACCCAGTACCATAAAAATATACGTCTTGAATTTGTGAAGCATGAGCCAACACTTTCTCATTTTCTAATATTATAGTTTGAAGTTGCGACACACTTAATACGGCAGGGTTTAATCCTGCCGTATTGGTTTTTAGTACTGTATTCTTATGGTAATCTAATAATGCCCAATCGCATTTGGTCGATCCGCTATCAGCTATTAAAATCATTTTAAACTTGCGCTATATTCGGCCAAATCGACTAACTTACTGGCATAGCCATACTCATTATCATACCAGGCAATTAACTTAAAAAAGTTATCATTTAATTCCATACTAGCATTGGCATCAAAAACGCAGATGTTTGGTTCAGACACAAAATCTTGTGACACCAATTCTTCTTCGGTATAGCCCAAAATGCCTTTCAAATCATTTTCGGCCTGGTGTTTAAATACTTTTCTAATTTCTTCTAAACTAGTTGATTTTTTTGTTTTAAGGGTTAAATCTACTACCGATACGTTGGGTGTAGGTACTCTAAAAGCCATACCCGTTAATTTACCTTTTAATTCGGGTACTACTTTTGTAACCGCTATGGCCGCTCCTGTTGTAGTAGGAATAATATTATTTAAGGCACTGCGCCCTATTCTATAGTTTTTACGAGATGGAGAATCAACTACAGACTGTGAGGTGGTCGAAGCATGCACGGTAGTCATTAGCCCTTCTTCCAAACCAAAATGATCATTCACAATTTTTGCTAATGGCGCCAAGCAATTTGTTGTACACGAGGCATTACTAATTACTTTTTGATCTGCATGCATATCCTTGTGATTAACGCCCATAACAAACATAGGAGCATCTTTAGATGGTGCCGAGATAAGTACTTTTTGAGCACCAGCGCTTAGGTGCGCACTAGCACTTTCTACTGTTTTAAATAAACCGGTACAATCTAAAACCAATTGAGCATTGACCTCATTCCATTTTAAATTTTCAGGATTTTTTTCTGCGGTTACCCGGATTTGTTTACCGTCTACCACCAAATCTCCATTTTTGGTAGAAACTTCAGCGTCAAATCTGCCGTGTACAGAATCGTATTTTAATAAATAAGCTAAATGATTTACATCAACCAAATCATTTATTGCCACTACCTCAAAGGCATCATTTTTACTGGCAATTCTAAAAGCCAATCTTCCTATTCTACCAAAGCCATTTATAGCTATTTTAATTTTCTTCATATTTTTATTATTAGATTGATGTTATTATATGGATGTTATATCGGCTACTCGTAACAAATCGGTATCAATTTCATTACTTCCTGCTAGCGCCTGCTCAAAAGGAACATTCACAATTTTCTTATGAGCAATTCCTACCATTACCGCTTTATGCTGATTGATTAAAGCATCAACCGCGCCGATTCCTAACCTGCTGGCCAATACCCGATCATAACAACTAGGTGAACCTCCACGCTGAATATGCCCTAAAACGGTCACTTTTACTTCATAAGAATCTAAATTAGTATCGATATAATCGGCTAATTCAAAAATGTTTTTTCCAATTTGATCTCCTTCCGCTACGACGATAATACTAGAGGTTTTACCAGATTTTCTACTGCGTTTCAACGATTCTAGTAGGCGCTCTTTTCCTAAATTCTCTTCGGGTATTAAAATTTCTTCTGCCCCTGCTCCTATCCCAGCGTTTAAAGCAATATCACCCGCATTGCGCCCCATTACTTCAACAAGGAACAAACGATTGTGCGAATTGGCAGTATCTCTTATTTTATCTATTGCCTCTACTACGGTATTCAAAGCTGTATCGTAGCCTATGGTATGGTCTGTACCGCGAATATCGTTATCTATAGTTCCAGGTACGCCCACAATAGGAAATTGAAATTCATTGCCAAAAACTTCGGCTCCTTTAAAGGTTCCATCTCCACCTATTACCACCAGCGCATCAATAGAATTATTCTTTAAATGCTCAAAAGCTTGATTTCTACCTTCTCTAGTCATAAATGCTTTAGATCGAGCCGACTTTAAGAAGGTTCCTCCCCTATTTATAAGATTTTTTACCGTTCGCGGACCTAGCTCCTTAAAGTCTCCTTCGATAAGACCTTGATAGCCACGATAGACTCCTGTACATTTAATTTCATGAAAGGCACAAGCCCGAGAAACCGCCCTTATAGCGGCATTCATTCCGGGCGAATCACCACCAGAAGTGAGCACAGCGATATGTTTTATTTTGTTTGTCATAAGATCAAAGTTATTTGATTTATACTTGAAATCCTATCTTTTAAAAAAATTGCCTATAGAATTCTGATATTTCTCAATCTTTAGGCTTACTCGGCCTTATTTGTTTGAGGTATATAATCAAATTCAATATAAGAATCTCCAAAAACCGTATGCTCTTGAGCTTCGAAATCGCTTTCTTTGGCCTTGAAAATATTCTCTACATAGTTTTGCGGGTTGATATCTATCAGTGGAAACCAAGTGCTCTGAACTTGTATTTGTAACTTATGACCAGGTTTAAAAGTGTGGTTAATGTCTTGAATTACAAAATTTACATCTGTTTTTTTATGAGGCACAAAGGGTTCTGGCTTGGCGAAACTATTTCTAAAACGACCTCTCAGAACTTCACTTCTCACCATCATATGGTAATTGCCCATGGGTCTGGCCTTATTGTTCTCTTTATGATTCTTGGCCTCTGGAGGGTGAACATCAATTATTTTAACCACCCAATCGGCAGCGCTACCTGTTGTCGCCACTTTTAGTTTAGCCATAATTTCACCGCTTAATTTTAATTCTTCTTGTAATACATCGGTTTCAAAGACCAATACATCTGGTCTTTTGGCGGCAAAACGCTGGTCACCTGTCATATAAGGACGAGGTGTAAATCTAAAGTTCAAATTTTCTGTATACGGCACAGGTTTCATGGGATCGCTTATAAAGCGATGCTTTTTTTCGGCTTTTGGGTTTGTGCTCAACTGATTTTTATCGGCAAGATAAAATTGCATTTTTTTAGTTTGTTTTGGCGGCCAAGCGCTTAAACTATCCCATTTTTTTAATCCGGTGTCATAAACTAAAGCTTCTGGTAAGGAATTTCTTTTTTTGTTATCGGTTTTTAAATGTTGCTCAAAAAATTGCGTCTCAACCTCTTCTTGAAAAAACTGACTAATGTTTTCACCGAAAAAAACTTCCCCCACAGCTTGACGTTTTTTAGTACTCGCCCAACCACCGTGACTCCAAGGACCAAAAACCAAGGTATTCTTATTTTTTTGATGAGCCTCAATAGTTTTATAAGTATTAAAAGGGCCATACAAATCTTCTGCATCAAAAAGTCCGCCGACAGTCATTACTGCGGGTTTTATTTTTTGACTTTTTAAATGCTGAATGATGCCTCTTTTTTGCCAAAAAGAATCATAATTAGGGTGTTCTTTAAGTTGCTGCCAAAAGAAATTATCTTTGTAATAAGGATCTAGCTTACTTAACGGTGTATGATCTAAATAAAATTGATACGCATCTGGAGTATCGGGTTTAGGAAAATTGTACCAAGCCTTTTGAGTAGGACCATCGTGCTGCTCACCAAACAAGGCTGTGGCCATCCAATAACTAAGCATATAAGCTCCGTTGTGATGAAAATCATCAAAGAAGAAATCGCCTATACAAGCCTGAGGTGAAACAGCTTTAAGAGCAGGGTGATTCGCTAATAAAGAATAAGTGGCGTAAAATCCAGGGTAGGATATGCCCCAAGTACCCACGCGCCCGTTATTATTAGGCACATTATTTACCAACCATTCAATGGTATCATAAGTATCTGATGCTTCATCAATTTGGTTTTTCTTTTTTTTCGGAATAAAAGGACGCATATTATCATAGCTACCTTCGCTCATCCATCTACCCCTCACATCTTGATAAACCACTATATAACCCGCTTGCATCATTTTTTTATTGGGTCCTATTTTTCTAGGAAAATTCTCTTCCCCGTAAGGCCTACAGCTATAAGGAGTTCGCTGTAAAAGAATGGGGTATTTTCTAGAAGTATCTTTGGGCATGTAAATGCTCGTATGCAATTTTATACCATCGCGCATGGTAATTTGCACTTCTTGTTTATTATAATTTTCTTTTACTGAAAAGTTATCGGTTTGACCGAAAGCAAATCCGTTGAAAAACAATAAAACTAGAAGTAGTTGAATAACTTTTTGGTGTATCATAGATCTAAATTTGACCTTAAAAATATAAAAAAGCACAAGTGCATCCTAGTATTTAGCTTATGGATTAAGGCTAAGCTAAAAGCTAATTAAAAAACTAAAATTTAATTAACAATGAAAATAGAGCCAAACAATTTGACTATCAATTACTTGAGATTAAAATCTAACTTTAGCTCCTTAATATAATAAAAATAGATTTGCTAAAAAAACTTTACGTACCTTTGCAGCTTATTTATACTATATGAACAAATTTGAAGAATTAGGGCTTGATGTCCAAATAGTGAATGCTGTAAATGATATGGGTTTTGAAAGCCCAAGTGAAGTACAAGAGAAAGCTATACCTATTTTATTAGAACAAGATACCGATTTAGTGGCACTTGCTCAAACAGGAACTGGAAAAACCGCCGCCTTTGGTTTTCCACTTATCCAGCGTATAAACGCAAACTCAAAAAAAACACAAGGCTTAATTTTATCGCCAACACGCGAACTTTGTTTGCAAATTACCAACGAATTAAAAAACTACTCTAAATATGTTAAAGGTTTATCTACCGTAGCTATTTATGGAGGAGCCAGCATAAGCGAACAAGCTAACCAGATTAAACGTGGTGCGCAAATCATTGTTGCCACTCCGGGTCGAATGAAGGATATGGTAGGCAGAAGAATGATTGATATTTCTACCATAGACTACTGTATACTAGATGAGGCTGATGAAATGCTAAACATGGGTTTTTACGAAGATATAACCGACATTTTATCGCACACGCCTAAAGAGAAGAAAACCTGGTTGTTTAGTGCAACTATGCCAAAAGAAGTTGCTACCATTGCATCTAAATTTATGCACAAACCGGTAGAAATTACCGTAGGAACCAAAAATGAAGGTTCTAAAAATGTAAACCATGAGTACTTTTTAGTAGGGGCAAGAGATCGTTATGCTGCCCTAAAAAGATTGGCAGATGCACACCCAGATATATTCTCGGTAATCTTTTGCCGAACCAAAAGAGATACACAAAAAGTTGCCGAAAAACTGATAGAAGACGGTTATAACGCCGCCGCTTTACACGGAGATTTAAGTCAGAATCAAAGAGATTTGGTTATGCGCAGCTTTAGAAGTAGACAAATACAAATGCTTGTAGCTACCGATGTGGCCGCACGAGGGATAGATGTAGACGACATTACCCATGTAATTAATTACCAACTTCCTGATGAAGTAGAAACGTACACACACCGAAGTGGGCGAACAGGTAGAGCGGGTAAAAAAGGGACGTCCATGGTAATTATCACCAAAAGTGAAATGCGTAAAATTAAAAGTATTGAGCGCATAATAAAACAATCTTTTGAGCGAAAAGAAGTACCTAGCGGAGAGGAGATTTGCCAAGTACAGTTATTGCATTTAGCAAAAGACATCAAAAACACCACTATTAATCACGAGATTGAAGAGTACCTACCTCAAATTGAGGCGCTTTTAGCGGATTTCTCTAAAGAAGAGATTATAAAAAAGGTTTTTAGTGTAGAATTTACACGTTTCCATAATTACTATAAAAATGCAAATACCATAAATTCGCCTAAGCCTGGAGATCACGCTGCCGAAGATAATGGATTTAGCACTCGCTTCTTTATAAACGTAGGTGAAAAAGATGGTTTTGACTGGATGTCCTTGAAGGATTTCTTGAAAGAACAACTCGATTTAGGTAGAGATGCTGTTTCACGTGTAGATGTGAAAAATAACTTTTCTTTCTTTAATACCGATACTGCCGAAGTTGAAAAGGTATTGAGTATCTTTAAAGAATTTAGCTATCAAGGCAGAGCAATTAACGCCGAAGTAACAAAAGCTAACGAAGGAAGACCCGATAAATTTAAGCGTAAACGCGGTGAACGCAAAGGAGGAAGAAAAAAGTTTGACGATCGAGGAGATGATCAAAAAAGGTCTTCAAGACGATCAAAACCTAGAAACGCTGGCGGTAAACGTTCTGCAAATATTAAAAGTTCTGTAAATAGAAGACGTAATAAAAAATAATTTATTTACTTTACAAAAAGTAGTAAAATGAAGCCCCAAGCTGTACGTTATATACTCTTTTTACTGCTGGCTACCTCTTTTTATACGGTGCGAGCGCAAAAAGATTCTTTACAAACCATAAAAGGAAAGGTGCTAAACGCAGCTAATGATGTACCGCTTGACAATGTAAATATCATCAACCTTAATGAGGTAAAGGGCACTACTACCAACAAGGAAGGATATTTTGAAATAAAAGCTCGAGTAAACGATACCCTGTATTTTAGTTTCTTGGGCTTTAAATCTATTCAAGTAAAGGTAACCAATGACTGGACTCGTTTTGGCGATGTAAAGGTTAAAATGACTGAAATAGCTATTGCTTTAGAAGAGGTTACACTCTCTCCATTAAAACTTACGGGGTTTCTAGAAATAGATGCCAAAAATATACCTATATACGAAGATTCCAGGTATAGTATATCTGGACTTGATTATGGGTATGAAGCAGGAAATAACACTCCGGGTGCCTTTGCTAAGACCCTACAAGCCATTACCAATCCGGCTGATTTGCTTTATAATGTCTTTGGAAAAAAACCTAAGCAAATGCGTAAATTACGCAAAATGAAGCAAGATGATGAAATCAGAAACTTGCTGCAAGATAAATTTAATCGCGAAACTTTAAGTGCTCTGTTGCAAGTAAGGCGAGTAGATATTGATGAAATTTTACAAAAATGCAATTACTCTAAGCAGTTTATCAAAACCGCTAATGACCTTCAAATTCTTGAAGCCATTAGTAGCTGCTATGAAGAATACAAGGTTTTAAACAGAAATTAGTTATTCTGTTTTTATTTGACGTAGGTATTTTTCTATAATTTTTTCGCTGCTTTTTATACTATTGCTAGCCCATAGCATACGCGTTTCTAATTGTTCCTCTGGAGTGAGCCTCCAGTCAATTTCCTTGCGTTTAATCGCACTGGTTACACTCTGCAAAATGATAGCCGCCGAAACCGAAATATTTAAACTCTCTGTAAAACCAGCCATAGGAATTTTTAAGAATCCATCGGCTTTTTGCATTACTTCATCACTTAGGCCAGCTTTCTCGGTACCAAAGAAAAATGCAGCAGGTTTATCTATGTTAAAATCGGGTAATAAACAAGCGTCGTTATGTGGTGTAGTAGCTATAATTTGATATCCATCTTGCTTTAAACGAGTAATACAATCAGTTACTTGATTGTATCGATTTACTTTAACCCATTTTTGAGCACCCATTGCAATCTCTCTATCAATTCTCTTTTTATTTCTTTCTTCAACAATATGAATGTTTTGTAAACCAAAAACATCGCAACTTCTTATAACAGCACTGGTATTATGTAATTGGTAAACATCTTCTGTAGCCACTGTGAAATAATTGGTACGCTGTGCCAATACTTCTTGAAATCGTTGTAACCTTTCTGGCGTTAAAAAACTTTCTAAATGGGCAAGGAGATTCTTATCTATCATGAATTTATCTATAAAGAAAAAGGCAAAATTAGTGTAATTTTTGTATACTCGTAGTTTATTCTGAATTTTATGACACAAGATGAACTGGTTACGTTAATCAACAAAAAAGATGAGCAGGCTTTTGACTATTTATACGATATGTATGCTCAAAGCTTGTTTGGTGTCATAGAAAACATAATTAAAAATAAAGCACAATCTGAAGATGTCTTGCAAGAAGTGATGGTGAAAATTTGGAGAAATTTACCCCAATACGATCCCGAAAAAGGTAGGTTTTTTACTTGGATTGTGAATATAGCACGTAATTCAGCTATAGATAAGTATAGATCTAAAGCATATAAAAAAGAAAGACAAAACCTAGATGCTAATAATTTCGTACATAGTATAGAAACACATGCTTCTTTAAATAATCAAGTAAATAGTATTGGGATTGAAAAATTTATTAAGAAATTAAAGCCCGCTTGTAACAAAATTATTGATTTGCTATTTTTTAAAGGATTTACACACAAAGAGGCCTCAGAAAATTTAAAAATTCCTTTGGGTACCTTAAAAACTAGGAATAGAGCATGTATTCATGAACTAAGAAATTTATTGCAAGTAAAATGAAGATAAAAGAATACATAGAGTCAGGAATACTAGAGTTATATGTTTATGGCGCTTTGGAAGAGGCTGAAAGCAAAGAAGTAAAAAAGAAAATTGATTTACATCCTGAACTTCAAGCTGAGGTTGAAGCCATTGAGCTTGCCCTACATAGGTTAGCTTCGGGAACCGCATCTTATTTACCGGCTACTAATTATGCTAAAATTAAAGCTCAATTATTTAAAAACAAGCAGCCTAAAAGCAAAATAATACGGCTAATACCAATCATAGGTTATGCCGCTGGGCTAAGCCTTTTTGTTACTTTGAGTGGCATTTTTTATGTTAAAAATCAATCCGTAAAGCAAGAGTTAAAGCAAATTGTTAATTCTAAGGAACGCATTGAATTAGAAAACGAACGCCTAGTTAGTCTTGAACAAGAGTATCAGTCTAAAATAGACTTTTTAACCGATAAAAACACTAAAGCAATCTTCCTGCCTGGACAAGGGAACTATCAAGAAAGCTTTGCGCAAGCCTTCCTAAATACTTCGGATAATAAAGTAGTAATAGATTTAAAAGGTTTACCCGAGGCTCCAAAAGGTATGGTATACCAACTATGGTCTTTAGAATTAAACCCTCTAACCCCTACAAATCTTGGACTACTAGAACCTTCTACAGATAATGGTTTTGTGTCTATTAACATAAATCCAAATTTAACCACTGAAGCCTTCGGAATTACCTTAGAGCCAGCTGGCGGCAGTGCTACACCAACTCTAGAACGCTTATATACTTTAGGAAAGGTATAAAAAAGAAAAGCTGCCCAAATGGGCAGCTCTCATCAAACAAAACAAATCACATATTAGTTACTATTTGAACCAATATCTCCTTGAGCAACAATAGTGGCTAAATCTGCCATACTTTTGTGAATATTGATATATCCTCCAAAAGCAAGTGCGTCATCATAACCAAAAACAGTGTTGTCATCTTTCATAGCAATATTTGTTTTTGAAATTCCTGTATCTCCCATTACTTGAGTTAAGCTAACTGCGATACCTCCTGGGTTGTTGACATCTCCCATATGAATATGAGCTGGGTGCATATCTCCTGCCATCGTACCCATTAGTTCAATTACTAAAAGTGCTTCGCCATTCATTCTTTCATAAAAAGTAGCATCACCCATAACACCCGATCCAGAAACCGCATTAAGATTATAACTCATCATCTCACCAGTCAACTCATTCTGGCCTATATCGCCTTGAGCAACTAAAGTAGCCAAATCGTCGGCACTTTTATGGATATTAATGTACCCATCAAAATTCATTAATTCATCATAAGTAATCATATCCCCGTTGTCTAGCATTCCTGCTTGCGTCTTACTCATTCCGGTAGCTCCATTTACTGGAGTTAAGCTTAAAGCAATAGCTCCGCCTTCTGCCGCAGTATTCAT
The DNA here is from genome assembly GCA_947499595.1 of uncultured Mesonia sp. GTDB lineage: Bacteria > Bacteroidota > Bacteroidia > Flavobacteriales > Flavobacteriaceae > Mesonia > Mesonia sediminis. Next base: position 31,051 of record CANMOY010000012.1, on the reverse strand, counting down.
ATGAATATGACCAGGATGCATTCCGTTTGCTGGAGTATTTTCTAGCATAACCTCGATAAGAGCGGTTCCGTTTACACGTTTTGTAAATTTAGCTTCACCCATAATTCCTGGTACATCTACACTCCCTAAAGCATAGGTTTTTGAAGTCATTGTCAACTCGTTCTGGCCTATATCGCCTTGAGCAACTAAAGTAGCCAAATCGTCTGCGCTTTTATGGATATTAATGTACCCATCAAAATTCATTAATTCATCATAAGTAATCATATCCCCGTTGTCTAGCATTCCTGCTTGTGTCTTACTCATTCCGGTAGCTCCATTTACTGGAGTTAAGCTTAAAGCAATAGCTCCGCCTTCTGCCGCAGTATTCATATGAATATGACCAGGATGCATTCCATTTGCTGGAGTATTTTCTAGCATAACCTCGATAAGAGCGGTTCCGTTTACACGTTTTGTAAATTTAGCTTCACCCATAATTCCTGGTACATCTACACTCCCTAAAGCATAGGTTTTTGAAGTCATTGTCAACTCGTTTTGGCCTATATCGCCTTGAGCAACTAAAGTAGCCAAATCGTCGGCACTTTTATGCACATTTACATAACCATCAAAATTGAGTAAATCTTCATAGGTAATAGCCATACCGTTGTTCAATTGACTAAAAGTGGTTGTACTCATACCAGTAGAACCATCGATAGGTTCTAAACTTACGGCGATGTCGCCTCCTTCTGCTGCGGTGTTCATATGAATATGAGCAGGATGCATATCTCCTGGTTCTGTACCTTCTAATTCTACCATTACTCGTGTCATATTATTATTCGTTTTTTCAAAGGTTACCGTACCCATAATGCTTGGGTCTGATACTGACATAAGCGGATAAGTTTTACTTTCAGGCATTATAGGTGTCCCTCCAGCGTCGTCGTCATCGCTACAGCTAGTTAAACATAAAAAGGCCAGTACTAAGGTTGTCAAAATTTTTGTTTTCATAATTTCTTTTATTTGATTAAACATTTTTGATTCTACCTTACTTACGAGCAAAAATGTACTTCGGTTTTTAAAAAACTGATTTATTTTTAAAAAAAATTGACAACAACTGCTAAGTCATTGATTATAAACACCTAAATAAATCCATAAAAATTTTATTATTCTTTATTTTTTTTAAATTGCTATAAATTTATCCAAATAATATGAAAAAAAAGCTAGTAGTTTTAAGTGGTGCTGGAATATCTGCAGAAAGCGGTATTCAAACTTTTCGCGATGCGAATGGTTTATGGGAAAACCATGATATTATGCAAGTAGCCTCTCCCGAAGGATGGGAAGAAAACCCCGATTTGGTCCTTTCATTTTATAATCAAAGACGCCGACAATTGAAAAAGGTACAACCTAATGCAGCTCATTTGGCTCTAAAAGATTTAGAAAAATTTTATGAGGTTTGCATCATCACCCAAAATGTAGACGATCTTCATGAACGCGCCGGAAGCACCTCTGTTATTCATCTTCACGGTGAACTCTTAAAAGCCAGAAGTTGTGTAAATGAGAAAGAAATACTGCATTGGCCAAATGATTTAAATATTGGCGATTTTTGTTCGCAGGGAAAACAACTAAGACCACACATTGTTTGGTTTGGCGAGGCTTTACCTAAGCTGGAATTGGCCATTTCAAAAGTTACTCAAGCCGATATCATAATGATTGTAGGCACTTCTATGCAAGTCTATCCCGCAGCAGGTTTAGTTGATTATGCCGCCCCAAAAACTCCTACTCATGTAATTGATTTAAATCCGCACACTAAACCAAAAGGAAATATTTTTGTCTATCCAGAAAAGGCGAGCCTAGCTTTACCCAAACTGGCTAAGGTACTCATAAAACAAGCTTAACCCATTTTAGGCAATTTAGGTTTTATATTTTTTACTCTGATTTTTCTTGACAAACTCCAACTAGATTTATTAAAGGGAATAAATGTAATTGCAATACCACTCAACAATATTAAACTACCTACAAGCATTTGAAAGCTTATGGGTTCATTTAAAAGCAACCAGGCTAAAAAAGCTGTTAAAACCGCCTGACCTAGTAAAGCCAAACTAACGCGTGTAGCCCGCATTTTACTAACGGCATAATTTAGCGCTAGCCAAGCTATTAATTGGCAGACCACGGCCTGGGTAAGCAAAACAAACCAAGCTTGTGCAGAGTGATTGATTAAATTTTCTTGTGCGATTAAATTTAGTATTCCTAAAAAAACCGAAGAAGCGGCTAGGTTAATCAGCATGAAACTGGTAATATTCATATGGTCTAACACACGTTTAGACACTAAAAAATAAATAGAGTAAAAGACACCCGATAAAATTCCGAATAAAAAGGCTCGATCAAATTCAAGATTCAAAATAAACTTGAACCCTACAATGGTTACCATACCCAAAAGTGCTACTACTGTTCCTACCCAAAAATTTGTTCTTGGTTTATCAGCTAAAAACAAGAAAGCGCCTATACCTACCCAAATTGGCGACAAATTGGTGAGTAAGGTGGCTTGGGTAGCGGTTGACTCCTCGATTGCAATATTCCATACGGCGACATCGGCGCCAAATAAGGCACCACAAAGTAATGCTAAAAATATAAATTTTAAAGATGGCCATCTAAAGGCTTTAGTAAACAAAACAATAGGAAGCAAAATAATAAAAGCAAAAAACATGCGATAAAAGGCCGAAACCAATCCAGACGTATATCCCATTTTAACCAATATAGGGAAAACCGATATACCTAAAATACCGGTTACTAAAGCTAACTTCTCCCGTTGCATAGCATCAAATTTTAAAAGGCCAAAATTAGTTCAAATTTCAATACGATTATTTTTTTAACAAAATTATAATCGACTCTTTTTAAGCAAATTAAAAAGCCTGTTCGTTAAATTTAAATTGTTATAACTGTAGTGCTATCCTTTTCGGATTTAATTCCTAAAAAGCCAAGGCAATTTAGGCTTAATATATTTTAAGCTAACAAAAAAGAAATTATCTTTGTTTGTTTATTGAAAACAACACAACTATTTTTATGAATGCACTACAAGCCATAAGTCCGATTGACGGAAGGTACGCTTCAAAGACAAAAGAATTGATACCTTTTTTTAGCGAAGAGGCTTTGATTAAGTATCGCGTTAAAATTGAAATTGAATATTTTATCGCTTTATGCGAAATACCCCTACCTCAACTGAGTCATATTGAAGCTGACTTGTTTCCAAAATTACGCACAATTTATGAAAACTTTACCAGTGATGATGCACAGGCAGTTAAAGATATAGAAAAAGTTACCAATCACGATGTTAAGGCCGTTGAGTATTTTATTAAAGAAAAATTTGATCAATTAAAACTAAGTGAAGCTAAAGAGTTTATCCATTTTGGGCTTACCTCTCAAGATATTAACAATACGGCTGTGCCCCTAAGTTTAAAAGATGCATTAGATCAAGTCTATATTCCAGAAATAGACGCGGTTATTGAAAAATTAAACCAACTAGCACAAGAATGGGAAGCGATTCCACTGTTGGCGAGAACTCACGGTCAACCTGCTTCTCCTACTCGATTAGGTAAGGAAATCGCTGTATTTGTAGAGCGTCTTGATCAACAGCGCAAGCTTTTATTAGCGTTACCAACCGCAGCAAAATTTGGAGGGGCTACCGGAAATTTTAATGCACATCACGTTGCTTACCCTAATGTAGACTGGAAAAATTTCGCGGAGAGTTTTGTCGAAGGTTTAGGGATGAAACATTCTTTTCCTACAACTCAAATTGAACATTACGACTATCTAGCCGCTTGTTTTGATGCTCTCAAACGAATCAATACAATTTTAATTGATTTAGATAGAGATATATGGACCTACGTTTCTATGGATTATTTTAAACAAAAAATAAAAAAAGGAGAAGTTGGATCATCGGCAATGCCACATAAAGTAAACCCTATTGACTTTGAAAATAGTGAAGGTAATTTGGGGATTGCAAATGCTTTATATGAGCACTTGGCGGCAAAACTACCCATAAGCAGATTGCAACGTGATCTTACCGATAGTACTGTACTGCGTGCAATTGGTATGCCTTTGGGGCATAGTTTAATCGCATTTAAAGCTACCTTGAAAGGATTAAATAAGTTACTTTTAAATGAAGAAAAACTACAAGCAGATTTAGAGAGCAATTGGGCGGTAGTTGCCGAAGCTATTCAAACCATATTAAGAAGAGAGGCTTATCCTTCTCCTTATGAGGCTTTAAAAGGACTTACTCGAACCAATGAAAAAATAAATGCAGAGAGTATTGCTGCTTTTATAGAGACCTTAGAAGTGACAGATGAGGTTAAAAATGAACTCAAACAAATAACACCACAAAATTACACGGGTATTTAAGGAGTCAAACACCTACTTCGTTTTATTTTTACAACCCAGTTTCAAAGCTAATAAAAAGGCTTTGAAATGTTTAACAATCCATTTACCATGAGAAAAATCTATATTTTACTTAATCTAGTTTGCATATTGAGCTTAATAGCTTGCCAAGAAAATGCAAAAAAGACAGGAACAAGTTCAGAAAAAACTGAAATAAACACTAAGAATAAGGAAACCAGTACAGTTGGCTTTAAAGACAATCAAACCGAAACCGATTTTAAGTACTATTTAGCACTACAAGAACAATTGGTGGCGGGCCAAGCAGAAAAATCTAATGCGATAGCAAAAGAATATATTCAAAATGCCATCAACAAAGACACTGAAGTTTTTGAAATATACCAGTCTATCACTAAAGCTAACGATATAGAGTCTATACGCGAGAATTTTTTAAAATTATCTATTGTTTTAGAACAAGAAATCGATAAACAATTAAATTCTGGTACTATTTATAAAATCAACTGCCCTATGGCATTTAATAATGGAGGTGGTTTTTGGTTTTCTAAATCTGAAGAAGTGCTTAATCCATATTTTGGCGATAAGATGCTTCGTTGTGGAAGCGTGATGGCTACTCTCAAAAAATAAGACAAAATAAATCGAGTTTAGCCCTAGTTGCACTTATAGAAAAATATGGTTTACCTTGTTGTTATAATTGGGTAAACCGTATTTTTGATTTAAATCCAACATTCTTATTTTTTCTCGCCTATCATCAAGAAAATTCGCATTTATTGCTTGTATTCTAATGCTGCACCTAATTAAACACCGACTATAGAGCACTTAATACGCAAGGTGAATAAGTGGACTAAAAAGAGTATATCTACAAAATTTTTAACACTCATAAGATTTAAAGGTTCTTAATTACTTAAATCCTAAAAATTAGTGCTTTGTAAATAAACCCTACTACCCTATTAATTATTAAAAGGAGTTTAAAATGATGATTAAAATGCACTATCATAAAAGTAAAAACTGAAGTCAACATTTCGTGTCTCTACTAACAAACCCTCAGCTTTAAATAGGTATTTAAATAAATAAATGTACCTTAAGTAGAATTTCGCTAATTTGTTATTCTTCAACATTCGAAAAGAAATTGTACTTTTACAAAAGCAACTAGACTAAGTTGGCTGAAGATCGTAATTAATAGGTAATATTACAACTATCAGCTCGGAATAGGATTAAACTAGTTAAAATTAAGTAGGCCGTTGGAGATTGAAAATACGATAGCTCTCAGCAATATTTTGTATAATATAACCACTAGCTTAGCAACAGTAAATTAATTTTCTAGTTTCAGGAGTTAATTAAAATGTATGCTAGTTATAATAGTGAGAAGTTTCAGTACATATACAGAAAATAGCAAAGGAGTACTCGTGTGCCCTTTGAACTATCGAAATATTCTTTTATGAAAAACACCATATTATTTGTCATTTTATTGGTAGCAGGAGGTTATTTAGCCTACATCGTTTTCAACAAAGAAATGCCTAAACCCAGAAGTTATTATACTGGAAACACAACACAAATTTCTCTAGATAAGAAAATTATCAATCATAGTCACGTAAACTTAAGAAATCAAAATAAATGCTTGGTTTGCAAGCAAGATATAATAAAAGACCAAGGGAATTCAATTCAAATAAAACCGGAACAATTCCTTGTTTCTACTAGTTTATTTTCTAGTGCAGAGATAAAAATAAGAAGCATTCAACCCGATTTATCTAATCATTATCAGCTTAAGATAAAACCAAAATCGTTTAAACCTACTTATTATCGTCAACCTAGACCTTCTAAAGGTTTTTTTAAATTGAGCCCAGCATTAGATACCTCAACAATTGTACAACCAGGAGAGGTAATTGGAAAATTTTATCCTGAAAACTTTATTGGCTACCAACTGGCTTATTTAAAAGCGTTAAAATCTCCAAGTGAGATTAATAATCTCATCTCTTTAAAAAATAATTTATACCGTGTAGGATTAAAAACAGAAGATCTTAAAAAAATTGAAAAAACGGGTAAACTTTTACCGCATATTGAATTTAAAGCGCCAGATTACGGTAAAATAAACTTAGTTGACTCTAGTATTAGGAGAGAATCGAAACTGGATTTACCACTATTTGAATTTAGTAATAAAAAGCTGAAAGAAATAACGTTTAAGTTGCCAGCTAATTGGCAATTAGCAAAAAACTTCACGGACAATATTTACGTTTCCATAACTAATGATAATATTCCTCTAACCTACCTTGAGTATCATGCTTCAATCGTAAAGAAACAACAAGGAATATTTATTAAAATACTGGTTGATTTTAAGAATATTCCTGTAGAAGACGATTTATTACTCAACGTTTTTCTACCAAAGCAAGAATTCGAAAAGCAAAAAAATAAAATTTTAATTCCTCAAGAAGCTTTAACAACAAATACAAAAGGAGAACAAATTCTTTATGTAAAAACCTACCCCAAACAACTTATTTTTGAATCGCGTAAAGTGAAAGTAAAAAAACACTCCGAACTTTATTATGAAGTTTTACAAGGTCTTAAACCAGGTGAGTATATTGTAACTCAAAACGTAGAAACCTTAAGTGCATTGGAAAGTATCTACCAATCAAATTACCAACCTTAAAATTATACCTAGTTTTAAAATACAATAAATAAGCTTTATAATAGTTCTAAATATAGCATAGTAAAATTAAATTTATGTCGGCTATTATACAAAAAGCTTTAAATCATTGTTTACGTATCTTAAGGGAAAGTAGATGTAATTTCCTAGCATTTCATAATTGCCAACACACGCAAGATGTCTACAACAATGTAAAAGCAATTGGAAGCTATGAAAAACTTAATCAAGATGATTTGGAAATCGTCTTACTGGCGGCGCTTTTTCATGATACAGGAAACACCCAAGTTTTCCAAGGCCACGAGTTGCTTAGCGCCCATAAAGCTTGCTGTTTTTTGAATCGGAATAATTATCCTAAAGATAGAATTGAAAAAGTAACCAATTGCATCTTAGGAACCAAAATGCCGCAACTACCAAAAACCCAATTAGAAAAAGTGCTTTGCGATGCAGATTTAGCACATTTAGGATCAACGGCTTTCCAAGAAAAGAATAAATGCTTGCGTTTAGAGTGGCACAACCAGCTCAATTTATCTTTCACAACCAAAGAATGGCTAGAGCTAAATTGCTCTTTTCTAGAAAATCATACTTATTTTACAAATTTCGGAAAAAAGTTTTTAGAACCTCAGAAACAAAAAAATATGATACAAATAAAAAAATTATTAGACCAAAACAACAATCAGAAAATTGCTTAAGTAATATAGATTCCCATAAAATTTAAGTAATTTTGTTTTATGAGGTTAGTCGTTTTTATCTTTTCTGTATACCTATTGGGGCTCAATTTTGTCCCTTGTGGTGACAATCTACAAAGCAAAGATAACTTTAGTAATTCAAATTTAAAAGAACAAACGACTACTGATTTATTGGTCCTTGAAGCTACTCAAGAGCACAATGAGTCAGAGCATCACCACGAGCTTGATCTTTGCTCTCCTTTTTGTCAATGTCATTGTTGTCATATTCACATCATTCAAACGCAAAATTTTAATTATGAGTTAAGTGTGAGGCAAAATAAACAGCAAAAGCATAGACTCACCCAACAATTCTTAGAAAACTATCAACTAAACCTATTACAACCTCCGCAGGTCTAAAAATTAATCCGTAAAGAAAAGTTTAGCTACTTTCAAACTAAGCCTTAAAGTTTAATTTTTTATACCTAATTATATGATTAACCGCATTATTGATTTTTCAATCAAGCATAAAATGCTTATTGGAATATTCATACTAATTTGGGTAGTACTGGGGTTTTATAGCGTTAACCAAGTACCCATAGACGCCACTCCAGATATAACCAATAACCAAGTTCAAGTAATTACCGAATCGCCAAATCTAAGCACTGAAGACGTTGAGCAATTTGTCACCTACCCTATAGAATTGGCCATGAGTAACCTTCCAGATGTCGAGGAAGTACGCTCTATTTCTCGTTTCGGCTTATCGGTAGTAACCATTGTTTTTAAAGATGAATTAGGAACCTATCTCCCCAGGCAGTTGGTAAGTGAAAAATTAGAATTGGTACGAGAAGAAATACCAGAAGGCTTTGGCAACCCTAATTTAAGTCCAATTTCCACAGGTTTAGGAGAAATTTATCAATACACCTTAGCCGTAGACGAAAGCTTTAAAGATGAATACACCCTAACCGATTTAAGAGTTGTTCAAGATTGGATAATAAGCAGGCAATTAGCCTTGGTACCTGGTGTTGTAGAGGTAAATGCATTTGGTGGCAAAGAAAAGCAATTTGAAGTAGCCGTTGATCCGCGCCGATTAAAAGCTCTTGATTTGACCATCGCTGATGTTTTTCGCAGTTTAAAATCAAACAATCAAAATGCAGGAGGTGCTTATATCGAAAAAAATCATCAAGCTAATTTTATTAGAGCCAAAGGCTTAGCTAAAAATGTCAAAGATATAGAACAAATACTCATTACCACCAAATCAGGTGTACCGGTACGCGTTAAAGATGTAGCTAAAGTAAAAATAGGACACAATTTACGTTATGGAGCACTTACGAAAAATGGTAAAGGCGAAACGGTTGGCGGTATGATCTTGATGCTAAAAGGAGCTAACTCTAATGAAGTCATTCAAAACGTAAAAGAAAGAATGGTACAAATAGAGAAAAGCCTACCAGAAGGCATTAAAATTGAGCCTTATTTAGATAGAAGCAATTTAATTGAACGCACTACCAGTACCGTAAAAAATAATTTACTAGAAGGAGGCTTAATCGTTATTTTTATCTTAGTCTTGGTTTTAGGAAACTGGCGAGGAGGGCTCATTGTAGCCTCTACTATTCCATTATCTTTACTTTTTGCATTTATTTTAATGCATTACTTTGGGGTATGGGCTAATCTAATGAGCTTAGGAGCAATTGATTTTGGTATTATTGTAGATGGCGCTGTAATTATTGTAGAAAGTAGTGTTTTTTACCTGAGTGCCTATTTATTAAAGCATAAAAAAATAACGCAATCTAATAAAGAGAAGCTGGTTTCAAACTCCTCAAAGAAAATGATGAATGCCGCTTTTTTTGGTCAGCTCATTATTATCATTGTCTTTATTCCTATTTTGAGTTTAGAGGGTGTTGAGGGTAAGATGTTTAAACCCATGGCCCTAACATTTATCTTTGCCATGCTCGGCGCTATGATTCTCTGCCTCACATACGTACCTATGATGACGGCCCTGTTTCTTAAAGCAAAGCCAGCAAAAGTAAAACGATTTAAAAAAATAAATCACGGCATTAAAAAGTTAGAATCGGCTTACACTAACGCTCTGAGTAAAAGTTTAAACTGGGGGCGCTGGTTTGTGGGTAGTGCCGTAATTTTGTTAGTGCTTGCCACCTATACTTTTATGCAGATTGGAGCAGAATTTATTCCGCAACTCGATGAAGGTGATATTGCTTTTCACACCATACTTAAACCTGGAAGTTCGCTTAACGAAACAGTTGCCACTACCACACAGGTAGAGAAAATAATCTTAGATAAATATCCAGAAGTCAAATCTGTAATTAGTCGTATTGGTGTAGCCGAGGTAGCTACAGATCCTATGCCTATGGATATCGCCGATACTTTTATCATATTTCATAATGATCTTGAATGGACTACTGTGCCTGACAAGGAGGCTTTTATAGCCGCTGTAAAAGATGACCTTAATCAAATACCCGGTATTTCCTACGAGTTTACCCAGCCTATAGAAATGAGATTCAATGAGTTACTTACAGGAGTCCGAGAAGATGTGGCGATTAAGATTTTTGGTGAAGATTTAAATCTTTTAGCGCTTAAAGCGGAAGAAATAAATGAACTGATTAAAAATGTGCCAGGAATAGCTGAGGCTAAAGTTGAAGCCACCACTGGATTACCTCAAATAACTATCGATTACAAACGGCATAAATTGGCACAATACGGCTTAAGTATTGAACAAGTAAATGACCTCATTACTACCAGTTTCTCAGGAAAAAAAGCCGGGGTAATTTTTGAAGGCATTAAAAAATTTGATTTAGTAGTGCGGCTTCCTGAAAATCAACGCGCTAATGCCGAAAGCCTTGAGAATTTATTTATAAAACTACCTACAGGTAATCAAATACCCTTAAGAGAAGTTGCAGCGGTTAAGTTTGAAACTGGCCCTATGCAAATAAGTAGAGACAATACCAACCGGCGCACCTATGTGGGTATAAATATAAGAGATCGAGATGTGGCTTCGGTAGTACAGGACATACAACAAATTTTAGACAAAAACCTAGTACTCCCACCTGGGTATTATTTAGAATATGGAGGAGCTTTTGAAAACTTAGAACGAGCAACAAAGAAACTTAAAACCGTAGTACCACTCGCTTTGTTACTTATTTTTATACTCATTTACTTCGCCCTAAAATCCGTAAAGCAAACCTTGATAATTTATATGGCTATTCCTTTGGCAGCCATCGGTGGTGTGTTTGCTCTAGTTCTTCGTGGAATGCCCTTTAGTATATCGGCGGGTATTGGTTTTATTGTACTTTTTGGGGTGGCCGTTTTAAACGGACTTGTTTTAATTAGTAGTTTTAACGCGCTCAAGCAAAATAAAGAGTTATCCTTACGTGAGCGCATATTAACCGGAACCAAGCAGCGTTTGCGTCCTATTATGCTTACCGCGTTAACCGATATTCTAGGTTTTTTACCTATGGCGCTATCAACCTCGGCAGGTGCTGAAGTGCAGCAACCACTAGCCACTGTGGTCATAGGTGGTCTTGTAACAGCAACTTTACTAACCCTATTTATTTTACCTATTTTGTATCAATGGATTGAAACAAGAAAACATAAGAATACCAATAAAAAATGGGCATTGGCTACCATTACATTGCTATTGGTAAGCATCCATACACAAGCGCAAAGCATTGAAAATCTACCAGCGTTAAGCCTAAAAGCCGCAATTGATACGGCAACAACCAATTTCCCACAAATTAAAAATGATTTACTTACGGTAGAACAGAGTTTACAAGCAAAATCAGAAGCTTATAATTGGGGGAATACGCAAATTTTCACCGGTGCCGAAGAACTTAAAGATGGTCGCGGAGTGTATAATCTTATTGGTATTAGTCAAAACAACATTGAACTTTTAGGTATAGGCAGTAAAACAGCTTGGGCTAGGGCAAAACTAGAACAGGCAGAAGGTTTAAAAAAGCTTTCTTATGAAAATCTAAAAAAGACCGTAAGCATTAAATGGACAGAAGCTTTAATTGCCAAAAAAACGCTTGAAGTATATTTAGCTCTTGACAGTATCTACCAAGAATTTGAACGTGCTATAAATATGCAATATGAAGTTGAAGCAATATCCACCATGCAAAGGGATGCAGCAAAAAACCTAATCTTGCAAAAAAATATAGCCTTACGCCAAGCGAAAAGTGATGCAGAGACTAAGCTTTTAGGCTTAAATCTATTTTTATTTACCAATACAATTTATGATGTAGCCGATCATCTAAACACTATAGATAACTGGTCAACTAAAAACTTTGAGGAAAAAGAACATCCAGAATTTATTCTCAGTCAAAAAAACGAAGCCTTGGCCCAAGCAGTTTGGCAAAAAGAAAAAAGTAAACGCCTGCCTAGCTTTAACCTAGAATATGTTTTTCAAGAAGTAAATAATCAAAAAGGTTTTGCAGCCTATCAAATTGGTCTAAATATTCCTATTGTAGATGGGACCTTAAAAAGCCGAATAAACCAGGCTAAACTTGCCTATCAAAAACAAAAAAACAACCTCGACTTTAAAAAACGAGAACTAGACCTTAAGTTTAAAATGGCTTATAGCAACTATCTGCAAGCAAAAAGCAACTGGGAAAGTTATCAAAACACCGGTTTAAACTTAATTAAAAAACAGAAAAAAGGAGCGCTCTTTGCGTTTAAAGAAGGTGCCATTAACTATATTGAATTCACACAATTGGTTAATCAAGCAGTTGAAACCGAACTAGATGCATTGCAAAGCTTACAAGCTTATTTAATGGCAGTTCACAATCTTAATTATTACAATCCTAATTAATCATGAAATATATACTATTATCTTTATTGTTGTTTGGCTTTACCGCTTGCCAGAAACAAGATAAACCTAATCAAGAAAAAAACGAAATTGCAACCGGTGCCGAGCACCACGATGATATTTTACTTAGTAAAAAACAGGCAGAAGTATTAGATCTTAAATTAGAGCGCTTGCAAAAGCGCAATATGGGGCAAACCATCACGGTAAACGGCACTTTAGAAGTTCCACCACAAAATGAAGCAAGGGTAAACAGCCCCATAGGAGCAAATGTTCAAAATATTTTGGTCATTGAAGGGCAACAAGTAAAAGCCAATGAAATCATAGCCTATCTGCAACATCCCGACATTATCGAATTGCAAACTACCTATTTAGAAAACTTTAACGACCTGATTTACTTGAAAAAAGAGTATGAACGGCAAAAAAAATTATACGAAGCCGGTGTAGGATCGGGAATGAACTTTCAAAAAGCTGAAGCCGATTTTAGAGCTAAAAACGGTCTAATAAAAGGCTTGGAAGAAAAATTAAAACTGCTAAATATTTCGGTGACCAGCTTGCAACAAGGAACAATTCAAAATAAAGTAGCCATTAAAAGTCCACTTGATGGATATATACAAAAGGTAAAAGTCAATATAGGGCAGTTTGTAGCTCCTCAAACTACTCTAATTACTATTCTTAATGACCATCACGTTCACGCCGATTTTTTGGTTTATGAAGACCAAGCTCATTTGGTAGAAGAAAACCAGAAAATCAAATTTAGAATCGGGTCAAGTGAAAAAGAATTCGAAGCGATTATCTTTGCCACCTCAAAATCTCTTGAAAAAGAAGCCAATGCTATTCACGTTCATGCCGAAATTAAAGAAGATGACTTTAAATTCATTCCGGGAATGTATTTAGAAGGCCGTATTTACTTAGAAGAAACAATGCAGTGGGCTTTTCCCAATGAAGCCATTGTAAAAGAGGGTACAAATGCTTTTGTTTTTGCGGTAAACCCTAATAAAGAAAATTATAGCTTTGAGCCTATATCGGTAATTCCTCAAACTAACGATGGCAGCCATACGGCTGTAAAATTTTTAGATGAGCAGCCAGAAAAAACGCTTTATGCTATGAACAACGCTTATTATATTTTGGCTGAATCTAAAAAAGGAGAAGCCGATCACAGTCATTAATATCCATTCACATGAGAAATTCAGACACTTTTACATTTTGGGTAGCAGCCATTATAGTTTTACATTTTATCGTTGGCTTTATTTGGCTTATTATCAAAATGTCACCTAAAAAATCAGATAAAAAAAGAGAATTAGACCAAGATAATGAGTAAGCGGCTTTATAAAAAGCATAATTATTTCTTAATTTTGCCTAAAAATTAATTAAATGCTAATAATTGGAATTGCTGGTGGTACTGGCGGTGGTAAAACGACAGTAGTAAACACCATTGTAGATGAATTGAAACACGAAGAGGTGGCTGTAATCTCACAAGACTCTTACTATAGAGACACCAGTGAACTCAGTTATGAAGAACGTACACAAATCAATTTTGACCATCCACAATCAATCGATTTTGATTTATTGGTTAACCACCTAAAAGCTTTAAAAAAGGGAGAAGCAATAAATCAACCTATTTACAGTTTCAAAGAGCATAACCGCACAGGAGAAACCATTTTAACCCACCCTAAAAAGGTGATGATTGTAGAAGGAATCTTAATTCTAACCAACCCGAAGTTACGCAAAATGTGTGATATTAAAATTTATGTGCACGCTGATAGCGATGAGCGACTCATAAGACGTTTGAAGCGAGACATGAATGAAAGAGGCAGGGATCTTGACGAGGTTTTAAACAGGTACCAAACCACCTTAAAACCCATGCACCAACAATTCATTGAACCTACAAAAGAATTTGCCGATATAATTATACCCTACAACCGCTACAATACAGTGGCGGTAGATATAGTGCAAACTATTATAAAAGAAAAATTAGCTTAGTCTCAAAACCCTTACTCAATTCTGTTGGTAAGGATTTTTTTTCAAAATCATTACCCTAACTCAGCAATCGAATATTTTGTATCTTCGTACTATGCGATTAAAAGCCTTATTTCAAAATCCTTGGTTTAAATTCTTGAGTAATAAATATGTGCTCCTGCTTTTGCTATTCGGGATCTGGATGCTTTTTTTAGACAGCAATTCTTGGTTGGTTCATCAGGAACTAAATCAAGAAATTCACGAATTAGAAGAGAACAAGGCTTTTTATGTAGAAGAAATTAAAAAAGACACCAGCATTTTAAGGAAACTCGCTAAGCCAGAGGAGTTAGAGCGTTTCGCACGCGAAACTTATTTTATGAAAAAAGAAAATGAAGAGGTGTATATCATAGAATATAAAACAAAAAATGAGCAAGAATAATACAACGCTTTTAGCGGATTTTAACTCGGTTTCTGCAAAAGAGTGGAAAACAAAAATACAAGCCGATCTTAAAGGGGAAGATTATAACAACTTAATTTTTCAAGATAGAAACGGAATTGATATAAAACCATTTTATCACCAAGAAGAGACTGAAATTGGCTATATGCCAAAATCTCCAAAAAATTGGTTAATTACAGAGTCTTTCGAAATTAGTGCAAATACAAATATAGATGATGTTCTTGAAGTTCTAGAAAAGGGAACACAAGCACTTTGGCTCAAGTTTAAACAAAATAGCCCTAACCCTATCGCTTTTGTCGAGGCTCTTTACTCTAAAAACATTCCGGTTTATCTAGATTTTGAATATCAAAAGGAAGAAGAAATTAATACTTTAATAGAGTTCCTATCCGGCAAGAATCACCAGTTTTCTATAGGGATAGACTGTATCGGTCATTTAGCTAGCACAGGAAATTGGCATCAAAACCTAAGAAAAGATTTTGAAGATTTTAACTGGTTGATTAAGGCGCAAGGTACTTTCCCCATATTCTTAAGTATTCGTACAGAAATCTATGAAAATGCCGGGGCCAATCATATACAACAGGTTGCTTATGCGATGGCTCACGTAAATGAATACTTAAATCATTTAAGTGTTCATTTTCCAGAAAAATCGAAAAATTTTAAACCCCTATTCCATGTAAGCATAGGTGGAAATTATTTTGCAGAAATCGCCAAATTAAAGGCTTTACGAATCATATACAGCGAGATTGCCGAAGCCTACGAAATACCGCAAGACATAGAAATCTTAGCATTCCCTAGTTTAAGAAATAAAACTTTATATGATTATAATGTAAATATGTTGCGCACCACAACAGAAGGCATGAGTGCTATCTTAGGTGGTGCAAATTGGGTAGCAAATACGGCCTATGACTCCGTTTTTCACCACGATAACAATTTTGGCCGACGTATTGCTCGTAACCAGTTGCTGGTTTTAAAAAATGAAAGTTATTTTGATAAAGTGAGTAATCCTGCAGATGGAAGTTATTACTTAGAAAGCCTAACCCAGCAAATATCCGAAAAAGCGTTAAGTATTTTTAAATCTATAGAACAAGCTGGTGGTTTTATAACTGCTTTAACGGATGGAACTATACAACGTAAAATAGAAGAGGTTGCACAAGAAGAATTAAAATCTTTTGAACAAAAAGAAAAAATACTAGTGGGAACAAACAAGTATTTGAATCTTGATGATAAAATGAAGAATGAACTTGAAAAAACACCTTTTCTAGAGAAATTTCCTCGCAAAACCTTAATCAAACCGATTATTCAAAAACGCCTTGCCGAAGGAATAGAAAATGAGCGTTTAACTAACGAATAAAGCAGCCATCAAGATTATGAAAAGAAAAGATTTACAACATATTCAAATTAAAAAGCAATCGGTAAAAACCCCAAATACAACCGAAACTTTTCTCACAGCCGAAAAAATAAAAATTAAAAAAGTATACAGTCCACAAGATATTGCCAGTTTTAAGCACCTCAACTATGCAGCAGGAATACCGCCTTATCTAAGAGGTCCTTACAGTACGATGTATGTAAAAAGGCCGTGGACCATTAGACAATACGCAGGATTTTCAACTGCCGAAGAAAGTAACGCCTTTTATAGACGTAACCTAGCGGCTGGTCAAAAAGGACTATCGGTTGCCTTCGATTTACCCACTCACCGAGGCTATGACTCCGATCACGACCGCGTGGTTGGAGATGTAGGAAAAGCTGGTGTTGCCATTGATTCGGTCGAAGACATGAAAATACTCTTCGACCAGATTCCATTAGATAAAATGTCGGTTTCAATGACCATGAATGGTGCCGTACTGCCTATCATGGCTTTCTATATTGTCGCTGCAGAAGAACAAGGCGTAGCACCTGAGCAATTAGCAGGTACCATTCAAAATGATATTTTAAAAGAATTTATGGTGCGTAATACCTATATATATCCACCTAGTCCTTCAATGAAAATCATTGCCGATATTTTCGAATACACCTCGCAAAATATGCCTCGTTTTAACAGTATTAGTATATCTGGTTACCACATGCAAGAAGCAGGTGCTACTTGTGATATCGAGTTGGCTTATACCCTAGCCGATGGTCTTGAATATATCCGTAAAGGATTAGAAGCAGGAATGGATATTGATAGTTTTGCTCCGCGTTTATCCTTTTTCTGGGCGATAGGTATGAACCATTTTATGGAAATAGCCAAAATGAGAGCAGCTAGAATGCTATGGGCAAAACTTGTAAAACAATTTAACCCTAAAAATCCAAAATCGCTGTCTCTACGTACACACTGCCAAACTAGCGGATGGTCGCTTACTGAGCAAGACCCCTTTAATAATGTGGCGAGAACCTGTATTGAAGCTGCCGCAGCAGCCTTTGGCGGTACTCAAAGTTTGCATACCAATGCACTAGACGAAGCCATTGCGCTACCAACCGATTTTTCGGCACGCATCGCCCGTAACACACAATTATATCTACAAGAAGAAACTCAAATCACCAAAACAGTAGATCCTTGGGCAGGAAGCTATTATGTAGAAAGCCTAACAAATGACATCGCCCATAAAGCTTGGGAACTCATTCAAGAAGTAGAAGAATTGGGAGGAATGACCAAAGCCATTGAAAAAGGTATTCCTAAAATGCGTATTGAAGAGGCTGCTGCACGTAAACAGGCTAGAATTGATAGCGGGCAAGATATTATTGTAGGCACCAATCAATACCGACTAGAACAAGAAGACCCAATTGTAACCCTCGAGGTAGACAACCAAAGTGTGCGTAAACAACAAATCAAACGCCTAGAATCATTACGCGAAAATCGTAATGAAAATAAAGTACAAGAGAGTTTAGAAAAATTAACTCAAGCCGCAAAAACGGGCAAAGAAAATTTACTGGCCCTAGCGGTAGATGCAGCAAGAAACAGAGCTAGCATTGGCGAAATTAGTCTAGCACTCGAAAAAATTTACGGAAGACATAAAGCACAAATAAAATCATTTAGCGGCGTGTACAGCAAAGAAATAAAAGACGACGAGAGCTTTAAGAAAGCGAGAGAAATGGCCAATCAATTCGCTACACTTGAAGGTAGAAGACCTAGAATTATGATCGCCAAAATGGGGCAAGATGGGCATGACCGAGGCGCAAAAGTAGTAGCCACAGGATACGCCGATGTAGGATTTGATGTAGACATCGGTCCTCTTTTTCAAACCCCGCAAGAAGCAGCAAAGCAAGCCGTAGAAAATGATGTGCACGTTTTGGGTGTGTCGTCTTTGGCGGCCGGACATAAAACTCTGGTTCCTCAAGTTATCGAAGAGTTAAAGGTCTTGGGACGAGAAGATATTATGGTTATTGTTGGTGGGGTGATCCCTTCTGCCGATTATGAATATTTATTCAATGCTGGTGCCGTTGCCGTTTTTGGACCTGGAACAAAAATTAGCGATGCAGCTATTCAGATACTAGAAATTCTTATCGATGAAGAGTAAAATTAGTTTGGTCATCCTTTTTAGGGCGTTACCCTAAAGGGTCGGGCTTTTGTTACAATCTTTGAGGTGTAAAGACACCTCAAAGTATTTTCACGACAATCCCTAACGCAAGGCCATAGCATTTCTAATTTTAATTATTTTTTTCAAATCAACGCCTATAAAAACTACTAAGACGCTTGTTTTAACTGTATTTTTAATGTGCTGCCTCCACTCTATTGCACAAGAAAAAATTGCCAATCCCAATTTTGATGATTCTTTAGCCCAAAAGTATGAAGCCGATGATTATGGAATGAGGTCATACTTCTTGGTAATTTTAAAAACCGGTAAAAATAAAAGTCAAAACCAAGAATTATTGGCCAAAAGTATGCGCGGTCATTTAGATAATATTAAACGATTAGTTGAAAACGGCAAGTTGGTGGTAGCTGGCCCATTAGGAACCAATCAAAAGAATTATCGCGGTATTTTCATTTTTCAAGGGGTAGAAAGTCAAGAAAAACTAGAAGCCATCTTAGCTACTGATCAAGCAATTAAAAATAATTTTTTGGCTTATGAGGTTTATCCGTGGTACGGTTCTGCCGCCTTGCCAGCTTACTTACCCGTATCTGATAAAATTTGGAAGAAGAAGCCTTAGTATTTAAAAAACAATCCCAAATACACTCAGCATATTCGGGATTGTTTTTTGCTTTATTGTTCGCTCATCATTTCTTTATAAGTTTCTGAGTAAATATAATATCATCAGCTTGAAGCTGAATATAATAAAATCCGTTTGGTAAACCTTTCAAAGCATGAATTGATTCTTCTCCGCTAAAAGAATCATGTTTTAATTCCTTAATTCGCATACCCAATTGATTATAAATCGAAATCCTTAGGTTTTTACCGATAAGAGATTCGGCCTTGACCTGAAAATAATCCGTAAAGGGATTAGGGTAAACAAGCCAACTAGACTTTTTCAATATCGGGTTAGCTAAGTTTTTTTGCTTGAACAACAAAGCAAACCGATTGGCAGCAATACTCTGCGGTATATTCTCATCGATCGTGAAATCTACTTGATTTGCCCCTTTCGTAAGAGGAGTCTCTTGGTTTAGGTATCGATCTAATAAAAATACACTAACACCAGCAAATGCTGGTAGATCAAAATTAAGTCGGTAATTATTAAATCGGTAATTATTTACAAAGAGGTCTAAAGTGTCACCTATTACTGGCATTTCCCTTCGTTCTATACTTAAGTAATCGTTTTGATTGATTATTGCAATATTCTCATCTAGATTCCCCATTTTAGCAGCATCTGCATCATTCACTTGGTTGGTGTAAGCAGCATCAAAGCGTATAATAAAACTATCGGTTAAGTGCATATTAGAAGCCTCATTGGCATACAATTGACCGATTAAAGCCAAATCTTGCGGCTTATTCGATCTAAAAACCTGTGTGAAACTTTGCTTTACTTTATCTGTTTGATTAAAAATTATTTTAGGATTTGCTCCTCCGGTACGCACAAAAAATGCTTGATTTACCTGAATAATAGCATTTGCTTCTGAGCCGTCTGAATTGGTACCCGAAGGTAAATCTACCACAACAAAACCACCCCGTACATTTTTATTAGGATCCCAAATATAATATTGGTTCGGATTAATGTCTACAGATCGCGAAAGAACCTGATTTAAGTCAACTTGTGCTTGATAAGGATTACCGACAAAATTAAACGCCCCCGGTGTTGCGTTTAACTCACTGCTAGGCACTTCAAAATTGCCAGCTTGAGTCAAATTACCACGCATACGCAGGCGCGTGGTGTCTGGCTGACTTGCGTTTTGGGTCACATTTATGTCTCGACTACCACGTACCATTAAACGATAAGGAGTTCCTGCTTGCAAAGAAGTATTCAAAGTGCTGCTAACAGCAAACCACTGTTGGTTCGCATTATCAAAGCGCCATAAAGAAGGGTTACCCGAAGGCGTGGCATCAAAACCGTTTTGACCAGTAGTTGAACCCGTAATATGTGTGCCGTAACCTGGATTAGGATTTAAAAAATTGGAATAATCTGTGTTGTTTGCCCCTTCTTGCCATTGTTCGTGAATAGTTCTAGCGCTGGTTACCGAACTACTTAACAATCTGTACGCTCTCTTTGGAGGGATAATTCTTTCTACCTCAACTTCTCCCTGTATATTCATAGTATTTGGAATGGGTCCTAAAGTACCCATTTGGGCGGGGCTTTTGCTTCCAAAAATTAATTCACCGTCTATTTGCATTTTGTTACCGCTCAATTGTAAATAATGGTGATTGATTAGTTTTTTATTTGGAGCAATAAATAGGTTCTTACCACTAAAATCATTTTTACTCATCCAATCATCACCAATAAGTATATCTTTAGTAGTGGTAACATCTGGCCTCAATTGATTTACCCACTCATCGTTCATGAACAACAAGTAGTCTAACTCGCCAGGATTTGCTTGTGCACTATCGGTGTCAATAAATTCGTTGGTAAGTATATTTTGGTAATTTCGCCTATCTTCTACTGCAACGTTGTTTTGCGTATCATCTAATAAGGTGCCATCTGCGGTATTCACTGTACCGCCAATAAACATTCGCCACCTTCTTGCTGTACCTGTTCCAAAATACATAATTTGACTACCAGCAATAAACTGAGTATTGGTATTGATTACCCCAAATTCCAGTTCAAAGGCTCCTTGTGTGGCTCCGCGTGAAATTAGCAAAAAACCATTTGGATGAATGTACGTATCAGCATTAGATCCTGCCACCAAGTCGCCAATTCGCCAAACGTCGTTATTGTCCATTACCAATTTTACATCCTTCATTTCAACAATTTGGTCTGAGGCATTAAAAATCTCGATAAATTCATTTTGATAATTATTCGCATCGCTTATTTCGGTTATGTAGACCGTTCCAGGAGTAGGAGCAACCGCAGCAGTAAATACAAAAAAGCTCAAGCTATTTTGCACGGGAAACATACCATCGTCAACGCTTAATTGTAATCCTGTACCACTTTGAGTATGCGATATATTGGCAAATGATACCATCCCATTTACCGCGGTTTCGGTAACAGGACTACCTGCTAAACTACCTGTTGAGGTGAGGTTAACACTGAGGTTATAATCGGTGTCTATATTTCCGTTGGCATCGGTAGCAATGACCTGCACAGGTGGACTCATAACTTGATTTACAAAAACATCACTAGGCTGTTGCATAAAGCGTAATTCGCTGGCATGGACCTCAATACTAAAAACATTACTCGTAATGTCTCCCAGCAATAGTGAATCTGAAAAAGTAGAACCATTGTTTGCGGCTGCAAATCCGTGATTTGTCGCTGGAATCTTAAATTGAAGATCGGCTCCGTCTACTATGTTATGTTCTTTCAAGTAAACACCCATCAAAAATTCTAAAGACGCACCATCACCTATGCTAATAGGCGGATTAAATTCTAAAATGATTTCTTGATTGCTAACATTGATTTGATTAATAGCATAGGAGTTTAAATTCTCATCGATCAAAGTAAAATCTGCTAGATGGTCTTCCCACAAAGCCGTATTGCCAGCAGCGGGCACAAAGCGCAATTGATTTACATAAGTAGGTAAATTATCGCCACTGCCTTGATCTTCTATAATAAATCCGAAAACCTCCTCTGCATTACCAGAAAGTGTAGCGTCTAAAGCATCGATATTAGTTCCTGTTACCTGACTTATGGGGGAGTAAATTTCTGTAGTGGCATCACCATTAATAGTGGGGGTACCGTATATTTCTATATGATCTATAGCGATATCTTCATCTCCACTGTCTAAATTGAATTCAATTTTTAAGTTTAAGGATTGTCCTGTGGTAGGAATACTTTCCACAAATTGTTGAAAACTAGGACTCAACGCAATGCCATCTCCTACCCCATCGAAATTGGTATCTATGGCTGGTTCTGTATTTGTACTACCCCCTCTAGACTCTATATGCAGTAAAGGAGTATAGCTACCGCTATTATCAACCTCATAAGATATATGCACATAATCAGACGAGTCCCAATCTTCATCGCCGTCAGTAGCATCCTCTTCTGCCAAGTAAACTCGAAATTCTAAATTGGTATAGTAGGCGATATTGATATTTGAAAGCATTAAGCTTTGTTGAGCCGAAGCTCCCTCTCCATCAATATCTTGCGCGGCAAAAAAAAAATTACCTAACTTACCTAAATAGCTCGGGTTTATATTTGTACCGTCAGTGCGGATAAAATAATCTTCACTATTATCTGTAAACTCGGGGATACTGGTGCTATACCCCGCATTGGTTTCAAAATCTTGCAGATAAATCTGATTTTGGGCTTTTACCGAAAATGTTAAAATAAAAAAGAAAACAATAGAAAAATAGGTCGGATAACCACTGAATGAAGCAAACATAATATGAAATATTTAAGAAACTAAAAATATACAAATTATTTTGCTTAAATGTTAATTCAATTTGAACAAAACGCTACAAAACATTAATCTATTCAATTATAAAACCTAAAAATTTAAACGAATAGTAAACTAACTAAGTGATATAAAAAACCCCAAATCATAAAAACAATTTGAGGTGTATTGGTGTTAAGTGTTTATTTTTTAATGATTTTTTTACTGATAGAACCTCTATTGGTATTGATTTTTACAAAATAAGTTCCCTGAGAAAGGCTTGAAATATCTACCTCTATTGATTCGTTTGAATGTAGGATTTGTTTACCTGATAAATCAAAAATTTCAAGCGTTCTAATCGCTATACCTTTGGGCGTTTGAATTTTTAATTCGTTCACCGCAGGATTTGGATATAGTTTTACCTCGACTAACTCTATTTGATCTACAGAAAGACTTCCATTATAATAGGTCATATTATCGTAGTAAGCATCCTCTCCATAATTATTATGCAACATATTAAAACCTTCAATATCTAATTGAGAAAAATTATTGGCGGTGTAAATTAAAGTATTATCTAAATAGTACTTTACTGCAGAAGCACTTACTTCTATACGAACATTTACCCAGCTTTGAGGAACCCAGCTAGCAGAAGTATAATCTGAAGAATAATTTTCATCGATTATAATATACACCATTCCACGATTTTCCATACCTATTCCTGCCACAGGTACAAAGGTATCATTCGCATCAATTCCGTAAAGGGTGAATTCAAAATCTGAGCCTAAAGTATCGGTGATGAAGATATCATAAGAAAATGTAAAATCTTGAAATGATTTAGGGCTATTAAAGGTCTTCGCCGCACCAAAAATAGGTAGCCATTGCGAGTTAAAACCTGAATCATAGGCATTTTTAAAAGAATAACTCCCTTGGCTTGCTTGTTCGTCAGAAATTATCTGGCTTTGCAAAACCCCGTTGCTGCCCTCAGAAACTTCCCAGGCATTTTGACCATGTAAGTTCCCCAATTGAAATCCTTCTGCGGTTTCAAAAGAAATGTTTGTTTGCTGAGCAAACAAGTTTAACGTTGCTACGAATAGTAACACACTTAAGTAATTTTTTTTCATATCTATTATTTTAAGAACCGACGAAAATAGAACTTAATATTGGACTAAAAAGTTAATAAAAGTTTAATTAACATCTGAAAACCCCTACAAACACTAGCCTAACCAAAATTTAATTTTGTGTTTCTTATTATATTTTTTTAGAATTTATTCTGAAACCTATTTTTTTAAGAGGTTTTTCATGGTTATGGGTAAAAAAATGGAAATTTAAAATATGAACTTAAAAGGAATTGAAATACCTCTTTAAGGTAAATTGGATTTGTAGCATCTCATTACAAACACACGGTAACAATAAAATTTTATAGATTTATTCTCATCAGGGCAGATTCGATGGGTCAAATATGTCTTTCAATTTAGAAAGTGTTGAACACGCTTTTTGTGCTTTTAACTAAAATATGCCGCACAAATTTAAAAGTTAAACTCTGGATAAGTGTAGAAATTTTCAAAAATTGTTATGTCCAAAAACTGGTTTTAGATTTGATGAGAATCAAAACCTCAGCTAAAACCTTCGAAGAATAGGTCAAACAGAAAGTAAAGTTGGTTTTTCAAGCGATTAACATTTAAGAGAAGGCAGTAGTTAAAAACTTATTGCACTTTAATCACGCTATTATCTGTAATAAATAATTGTAATTTACCGGCTGTTTTTCCTTTTGTGTATTTTATTTTTAACGTAAATTAATTTGTGTCTGCTTTTTGACGTTTCACGTTGTTCTATTTCAAATTGCTGAGTGGCTTTTATTAAAGGAGTCAGTTTTTCAAAGCCATAATTTCGGGAATCAAAGTTTGGTCTTTTTTTCTGGATTAATCCGCCTACGTCACCCAAAAAAGCCCAACCATCATCGTCAGACAAATCGTTTATAGTAGATCTAATTAAACTGATTTCCTTTTCGGTTATTTTATCTACATTTTCTTCCGATTCGCCCTTATCGGCCGACTTATTTTGACTTTGATTTTTAAGAATTTCGATATAAATGAACTTATCACAAGCCACAATAAACGGATTGGGCGTCTTTTTTTCTCCTATTCCTATCACTTGCATTCCTGCCTCCCTTAAACGAGTAGCCAAACGGGTAAAATCGCTATCGCTAGAAACCAAACAAAACCCATCCACCTTCTCACTATATAAAATATCCATCGCATCGATTATCATAGCCGAGTCGGTTGCATTTTTACCCGTGGTATACCCATATTGTTGTATGGGGGTAATGGCATTTTCTAGCAACAAACTTTTCCAACGATTCAACCCTGGGCGCGTCCAATCACCATAAATCCGTTTGATTGTAGGGTTGCCGTATTTAGCAATTTCTTCCATCATTTCTTTTACGGGAGAAGAAGGAATATTATCACCATCTATTAATACGGCTAAGTTTATATTTTGACTCATAAGTTTTTTTACATTTATAAAACGTCATGCGCTACCGCTGGCGTTACAAGCTGAAAGTTACAGTTTTTGGAGGTAAATCCAAAACCAACTTTTGCGTTTTAGTTAATTTTAAAGGAACAATGATTTGTACAAAATTTTATTCGCAATTAGCATTATACTTCCTAAAAAATCAAGAAATACTGCGCCTTAGGATTTAACCTTTAAATCTTAAATTTATTCTAACTTTGTTAATTGTAAATTTTATTTATGAAAAAAATACTTGAAAATTACTTTTTAAGCATCTTACTTTTATTACTGGCAACACTTAGCGTGTCTGCACAAATAAAGGAAATAGATACCAATCAAACCCCCAATTCTCTTCGCGTAGGAATTGCGGGGAGTCAGCCTTTTGTTTTTAATAATGAAGACCAAGATGGAATTGCTTTAGAAATTTGGGATCGAATTGCGAACAAACAAGAATGGGATTACGAATTAAAGAGTTTTTCGTCTATAGAAAAAGGACTCCAGCAGCTAAATAGCAACCAAATAGATATGCTTATCGGCCCTGTAAGTATTACCTCAAAACGAGTAAAGGGTTACAAATTTACACAACCTTTTTATCAATCTAGTTTAGGTATTGCTTCTCGAAAAGACGAAAACGGGCTTTGGCAGCGAATCAAGCCTTTTTTTAGCATAGAGCTTCTTTTAGCTGTAAGCGGATTTTTACTCATATTAGCGGTAGTAGGTACGTTACTATGGTTAGCAGAGCGTCACGAATCACCAGATCAATTTCCTAAAGATCCTGTAAAAGGAATCGGAAACGGTATGTGGCTTGCTATTGTAACTATGAGTACTACCGGTTATGGCGATATGGCGCCTATTACTTTAAAAGGGAGAGTCATTGCTGGTATATGGATGGTCATTACATTAATTTTTGCTGGATCAATGATTGCGGGTATCGCAAGCACATTAACTTTAAGTGGATTAGGTACCTCTACAATCGATAAAATTGAAGAAATTTCAGGAAAAAATACGGCCACAATTACCGGTTCACCCGCAATAGCATTTATAAAAGAACACAAGGCTAAAGTTACACAAGTAAGTAGTTTACCTGAAGCTATGCAACTGCTCAAAGACAAAAAAGTAGATGCCGTAGTTTACGACCGCCCACAGCTACTTTATTATCAAGTCAACCACCCCGAGGAAGAGATTTATGTAGCTAAAGCCGAATATTATAAACAAGGATATGGTTTTGCTTTCCCAGAATATACCAATAGACTAAGTACTATAAACTTGAAGCTACTCGAGCTAGCTGAAGAACAGGAAATACAAGAGATAGTTGACCGATACCTTGGTAAGGACGACTAAGTTTTGGTCTTTTTTAAATAGGATTTTGAACAATTATTAAAAAAAACAACTTAAAATTTAGAGATTCATATAATTGGAAAACGACGTGTTTTTCAGACTCAATTATAAGCGTTTATAGTCCTTTTTACATTATCGATATTAATTTAAAGATGCTTATTAATTTTATTCAAAGCTATATTGTGAGAAACTACCTTAAACGCTAAGCAATTGTAACTGACAGCAGGCTTTAGAAGTCATACTTGTTGATAAATTGCATAAAGTGTGCAATGCCCCTAATTTAAACCAATAAAATTCTGGTAATTTTTGTTGCGCTAAAATTATAATTGTCTGTTAATTCATCATTTCAAAAAGCCTCTCCCCCAGCAACATTTTAGACCCATTATAGAAAAAACAAGCATAAAATTGAATGAGCTATTATCATATTCCTGTTGTATAGCACCCCTCCGCAAACGCTTAATCCTTAAAGGGAGAAATTCATTAAATTCTTTTGAGTTCCTTAGCCATTTTCCAAACGGTTTGTTTTCCGAATTCGCTGTAATAAGTAATAAAATTTCCTTCAGGATCTAAAACCACACAACTAGCACAAGGATAATGATATTTAAAAAACATTTTTTCGATGAGTTGATTTTTATCTTTTTTCCATCCTATTTTGTTTTGGTAATAAAAGTTTAAGTTTTCGTCATTTTTGTAAATCCAATGATGACTAACATTGCTAATTCTTTTGAGTCTTTTTAAATAATCTTTATCAAAAATATTCCAAGTAGAATAATTTTTGACATCATTGCATCTGTCTTTCCCAGGGTAATATATGATTACAATTAACCCATCATTTATTTTATTCTCTATAGATAAAGACTTTTTTAGCTTATTAAATTTGTTTTCGTTCAGTTTCCCTATTGATTTCTTTCTTACTAATAAACCTTTCACTAAGGAATCATTTTCAAAATATAAATCGAGAATCCCCTTAGCGGATCTCCCCTCTTTAAACTCATTTTCACTTATTTCTTGATTAAATTCATTAAGATAAACAACTTTCTTCTCCTGTGATAAAAGCTTAAGGCTAGATAGTATGCATATGATGATTAAGTAATACAGTTTCATAGTTCTTTTTTTATGGGTTTTGCTTATGAATATTTGCGTGTTTAGCACCTAATTTAGCAGAAAAATACCAGATAGAAAATCCGCGAGTCTAGACGTTTCAAGATAAGTTAATAAACTCTATCAGTCAGGGAGATATACACGTTAAAGTAAAGGTTTTAATAAAATCATTAAATTAAGATAAATAAAAAGATAAAACAAATAGAAGAAAAAGTTTATTTTGTGAAAGACAATCGTGAAACTTCGGTACCCTCTCCTCTTTTTTCACAGACATATTACAGTTATACTTGGCTTTTAGCCTTCTATTTTTAATCGCATAACTTCGGGTAAATTGTACCGTCAAAAAACATTTTCTTATGCATAAAAATATTAAATATTTTAGAATAGACATCGGTCATTTGGTTTTTGACCTTACAAAATCAGATGGGAAATACAACTAGTATAGAAACACTTTTTCAGGCTTCAAAAAGTGAAAAATTAAAATGCAAGATGAAGCTGTTTTAGACCGTCTCAGTAAAGCAGTCGTAAGTTCTGTCAAACGTAGAATAAAACAAACAAAGGACTTGAGAGATAAACTTTTAATATTGATTTAAATAATACCTCATGAATTGATGACCCTTAGGTAAACCTCACCAAGAATTAAATCGAAAATCGCCCTGATTTTAGTACTTCTAATGCATGGGTTTGAGCAATTTACAAGCGGAAGTGAATTGTATAATTATGCAAGATTAACTAATGTGATTCGTAAGAGTGAAAGCAATTAAAATAAACCTAGTAAATTAAGCTATGTAAGAAATCAAAAACTCTGTAAATTACTATTTATGGCAGTTATAATGCATATTAATATAATAAGGCTTACCTAAACATTTATAAACGTATACTAGCAAAAGGGAAGTGTAAAAAACCAGCTTAGACTGCTGTGAGCTATAGGTGCCTCAAACAGGTTTTTGCTATTGTAAAATCAAAACTAGTATATGAAGATTCTAACAGGAGTAATATAGTTTAAAACTAATAAGTTTTAATTGTTTTTTACCACAATACTTGTTGTAAAACCTATTTATTCATAAGCTTGGTTGCCGTAATTACATAACCACTCGAATGTTCGCCAAAATAACTAATAAAATCGCCATCCTTTGAAATCACCACAAAGCTACTGCAAGGATAATGATGTTTAAAAAATAACCTTTCAATAATACCGTTTGGATCTTTATGATAAATTGAATCATAACCTTTTTGTAAACCACTATGATCCTTATAAATATATATGGGTTTAGTTTGACCTACTTCATAGATAGCATGTTCAAAGACTTTGCGCCAATTTATACGGCTATCATTTTTTGATTTATTTCCACTTGAATTGCAAGGATCTTTACCGGGATAGTACATGATTACCAATGGTTTTTCGGAATCCAATTCTCTGTTTATTGCTTTTTCAAGTGTTGATTCCAACAATGTTCTATTGTTTATTTTCCCATGCCTTTCTCTCAAAGTTAGTTTCTTATGATGAGCAGAATCACCTGGAATATCTAATAACCTATTGGTTTTCCGTATTCGTTCAAACTCAGACTTGCTAATTTCAGTATAGTTTTCGTCAAAGTATTTAGTTTTAACTTTTCTATTCTTGGTGGAAGAACAAGAATAAAAAAATAATCCAATAAGAAAAAGGAGTAGAATTTTTTGCATTTTCCTGAAATAATTTAGTTTTTTTAGTTTTTTTTGGCTGATTAACTACTACTTTTAGATAGTAAGTTCTGTTAAATTTACATTATTTTATCGATATGATCTGTATTTGATCGTTGGATTTTTGTGGACTTCAGCTGGCTTTCTTAAATCCAGGCTAAAATGTGTTCTTAGGTTATTGTAAATATACACTGCTTATGCAGTCATATTCTGCGCTAATTCGGTGTTTTTAATCGTTTGTTTTAGTCCATATTCATATTTAAGGGTTTTGTTAATTCGCATTGCAACTGCGTTTCAAAGGGATCATACTGTTCGGTCATACTCATAACAATATTATTTTTTTCAGCAAATTGGGTGTATTTAGGGTTACAGTATTGAAAACCTCTATCGGAATGATGGATGAGTCTTTCACTTGGAGTACTTTAGCCCTTTATGTAAAAAAGGGAAACTAGTGACCCTCTACGTTTTTACCGCACGTGGGCCACCAGAATATTGGATTGAACGCCTCAAAAAACAAAATTAAATGATAATAAAAAACGATCCTTCAAGACGTAATAGAATGCTACACCCCAAAATCAAGAAAAACCGCATAAAGTGATAGCAATAAACCAATCAATACGCAAAAAGGTGCAATTTATAAGCTTTATGGGTATCCTAAGTCTACCGCTAAGAAAAGACATGTGGCTAATCATCTCTAAAAGAGCAGCACAGCAATAGATTAATCCCCATAATACCAACCGACAAACAGCCGGGTTAGTCAACACGGCGTTCATGTTAGGCTCCCGAAAAAAGAAGTCGGGACAGGCTGTACCGGCCACACAGCTTGCCCCGATTTTTCATTGGGGAACGCTTAGTTATTGCCATTAATTATTTCTTTCAATTATTTTGGATATATATCCTTCAAAAATTCCGACACAAGTTTCATCTTTTATTTCAATTGTTTCATTTCCTAGAGATAAATAGTAGTAAGTTCCAGGTGCACATCTTCTCATTGCTGAATTTAGTAATCTTAATTTCTTTTCGAACATTATTAAATTATCAAGGTCATTTTTATCAAGTTTAATCACTTTTTTTTCTTTGATTTTTTTTCCATTTCGTTCTTCAGTATACTTATATTTTAGGATAGCATCATTTTTATTAGGAATAATTTTAATCTCTGTATCTGTATATACAAAGCAGCTGCCTCCAGACAATTTTAATTTCCAATTTTTATTTTCCTCAAGACTTTTTTCAATAAAGGTCTTAATTTCATAATCTTTCATTTTTTCGACACATAAAAATAGTTTTCGAGTTTTAGGGGTAATCAAAAATGTTGTGTCTTTTTTCTGATTATAAATATTATTATATTCAATTTTGACTTCGTTTGCAGAAGTTTGTAGCCTAAATAAATCAAATTTAGATTTTGTAGTCTGACTAATAACTTTGTGATTAGTCAGTATTTCAAATTTAATTTCTGAAATATCTCTGTCCGATTCTCTATCCTTAATGCAGTTATATGCGATTAATTCAATTGTATTTTGACAAATTGTTGAATTACTGTAAAGAAATATTAGTATTAACAGGATTTTTTTCATAATGTTTGCCAACGGCAGTCAGTCTCAAAACTACCAATTAATGCTCTTAAAAATACTATTTTTCTGATTTTTATGAAATTTAT
>CANMOY010000011.1 GCA_947499595.1 uncultured Mesonia sp. | reverse complement strand
ACTCTGATGGACCTACCATCATCTTATTTACAGCATTCAACCGTTTTATTGCCTTGGTTGATTCTTGGCACACTATGGTTTGTTGCGTGGTTTAAGCACCTAATTTAGTAAATAATTACCGACCAAGAAAGTCTGCGAGGACTTTCGTAAGTAGGCGAGAAGCCAGAAATAAACTATATACGGTGTTGCCCACAGTTATTTTAATTTTTTATCGATTTTTGTTTTCATTGCATAATAATTCATTTCATAACAAACTCGACCGAGTAAAATGGCTGGATTTATTTTGTATTGGTCTCCCAATGAAATAATTTTATTATCATCTAATGGTAAATGATTATCTAAAATATCTTGCCAAATGTTTACTGCAATTAAGGATTCTTGAGCATAATTATCAGCTTCTTTTTCACATTGGTCGACATTTTGCTTTTTGGTTAAATCCATAAATTTTCTGTTTCTGTCATTTCTGAGATGCAAATGGATGTGCCCAATTTCGTGCATTATTGTAAATGCAAAATTATCAATTCTATTATGGCGTAAAGTCAAGGCAATTACAGGATTATTGTTAGACCAAAATGAAAACCCATCAATTGGCGTTTTTTCTAATTTATCAATTAGTAACATTTTAATTCCGAATTGATTTAATAGAGTTTGGACTCGTTTAGTTGTATCAGAATTTTCATAAAAAATATTATTAAGATTAGAAACAAGCTGATTGAGATTATCAAAATTAAAAGTGTTTGTTTTCTGATTTTTAGCTTCGTATTGAGCTAAAGAACTCCAAGCAAACATATTTTTATCATCAATTTTAAGTTTTTCTGATTTGCGATAATATGCAAATTTATCTTTTGAAAAAGAATTAACTAAATCATCGATTGTCTCAACATCATATATTTTCTTTATAGCTTTAATATCCTCTGATAGTTCATCTATTAGGTAATTATGCTTTTTGAAGTAACGAACAGGAACATACTCTTTTATAATATTCCATATTTCTATATTTCTTAATTTTTTAATATTTTTTTGTTTAACTCTAGCTTTATCTATTTCATATTGTGATTGAAATTTCATCCAATAGTCTGCTGAAATCCCTAATGATTTTTCTAATAGAATAGCTAAATCTGCTGTTACAGGTCTTTTGCCTTTAATAATTTCATTAAGAAATGATGGTTTTACACCAAGTTCTTTTGCTAAAGTTCTTTGGGTAAAATCTGGTATAGCATCAATTTCATCCTTTATTAATACTCCAGGATGTGTCGCTTGTGCAGGAATTAATGTTGTTTTTAGTGTCGCCATTTTTAGTTTTTTTAGTTACTTGTAATGATTGCTTAATTCAATAATTGAACAAATCGTTAAAGTATCAGGTTCTTCTCCTTCTACAGAACTAATAAATTCTATCCGATATTTTTTATCTACTCTTACGGATTCTAGTCCATTTTTGTCTCCAATTAATTTTTCATAATTCAAACTTCTAATTGGATATAACTCTTCGGTATATTTCGCAGCTCTTAATTTATCTATAGTTTGTATATACTTTTTTACCACAGCCGGTTGGAATCTATGCTTTTTATTTTTTGCTTTTCCATTTTCGTATAGTTCTTTTAAGTAATCTTTTTCAAAAATTATTTCCATTCTGTTTGAATATCATATTGCAAATGTACAAATATTATATCAAAAAAGTTCACTTTATTCGTGAACTTTTTGTTTTCTGTTAATTGTGGGCAACTGGTTATATCGAGTCAAATATACACTTTATTGTATAAAATTATCCGGATAAAGATACTTTTTAATAATTAATATCAGAGTAGTAAAACAATTTAAATTTATAATTATCAATCAAAAAATTAGTACAAACTGCTTTACCTTGCTTAATCAACCCTTGTCAATAGTCAGGCCTTACTTTTCTAATCCTTCCTCCTGCCCTTCGATTTAAATTTAGTATTATAAATATCTTAATTATTTTACTTCATTCCAATATTATTATAGTCAAACCAATCCGTAAAAACCGCGTAAACAAAGCCTTTAATCTTATAAAGTTTAAAAAAACGATAAGCACAAGTCGAGTTGAATTTGTTCGTCTTGGCAGAAACAGTTTTATAAACCATCTACCCTATAGTATAATGAGCAAGCCGATTGGAAACCCTAATGACGAACATAAATCAATAAACCCAAAATGATATAATGAAATTGCTCCCCAAAAATCAATCGTTTTAATTATTTATTCAGCTTATAGCTTAACACGTATTTTCCTTAAATACTATTAAAAATTATAAGATGAAAACAAATCTATATTACAGGTGAATCATAGTTTAAGCCAAGGATGCGCTTCATTAAAAAAAATGACTATTTTTAATTTTTAATAAAAAGAAGAATTTTAACAATGAGAGAGGCAAAAAACCAACTTATTTGCGATCCGCATACGGGGGTCTGTTCCATACAATCAGATGAAAAATCTTACCCCACTCCTATCCTTCCGCTTAAAGCGGATAAAAAAATCAAGGTAATCTATTTTACAGATCCTATTTGCTCGAGCTGCTGGGGTATAGAACCTCAATTGCGTAAATTAAAATTAACCTATCCTCACCTAATCGATATCGATTATAAAATGGGCGGATTGTTACCCAATTGGGACTATAATGCAGGAGGTATTAGCGGTCCGGCCGATGTTGCCAAGCATTGGGATGAAGTAAGCCTTCACTATCAAATGCCAATAGATGGTGATGTATGGCTAGAGCAACCTTTAGACTCATCTTACCCTCCTTCTATTGCATTCAAAGCTGCACAAGCCATAGATCCAGATAAAGCAATTGCCTTCTTGCGCTATTTGAGAGAAGCAGTATTTCTAAAAAAACAAAATATAACATTAGAGATCACTTGGCTCCAAGCTGCACAAAAAGCAAATTTAGATGAGCTTAAGTTAAAAGCCTTAATTCATTCTGGTCAAGCCGAAAAAGCATTTCAAGAAGATTTGACCTTGGCACAACAATTGGGTATTCGCGGATTCCCTAGTTTGCTCTTCCTTAACCAACAACAGCAACAAAAAATGATTTATGGGGCACAAGATTTTACTGTTCTTGAAAATAGCATTAAAACTTTAGTTCCTCAAGCTAAAGCACAAAATTACCCCAAAGATCTGGAAGGTTTAAGCACAATATTCCACTCGCTTTGCCCTAAAGAATATGCAGTTTTGGCCAACATTAGTTTAGCCCAAGCTCAGGACGAACTAGACCAGGCTTATCAACAAGAAAAGATGCATCGCTATATTACAAAAAATGGCAATTGGTATGCTAAAAAATAAGCCGTACCACAGCTATAAAAAAAGCTGCTTTCATCACAAAAGCAGCTTTTTTTTTGAAGATTTTAATCTTTATACTATATCAAACAAAGTGTCTTCGCTTAATCTAGATTTGGGTAAAGCGGCGTTAAAATCGTCTTGCGCTCGGTAGCCTAATCCAACCATAACCAAAGCCGTATAACCTTGCTCACGTAAACCAAACTCCTCGTCTAAGGCTTTCATATCTATTCCTTCCATAGGCACGGCGTCTATCCCTAAACTGGCGGCTCCCAATAAAAAGCTGCCTAAATTGAGATACACTTGTTTTTCCATCCAATGCTGAGCATCCTTTAAGTCAAACCGGTGAATATCGGTAAATAATTTTTTGGCACCTAAGTTTTGAGCTTTTAAATCGCTATTGGTAAATCGGCCATCGGCATCTTCTTTTTCGGTCACTTGCTCTAAGTACCCGTGATCAATATCGGTTTTAGCACAGAATAAAATCACATGCGAAGCTTGCTTCACCTTGGCAGCATTAAAACTAAAAAACCCTGCAGTACCTTTAGCCATACGCTCCTTGCCTGCATCGGTCTTGGCGATAACAAAATGCCAGGGCTGCGAATTGATAGACGAAGCACTCATACGCAGTAAATTCTTTAACTGCTCTTCATCTTCGGCACTTATCTTTTTATTTTCATCGAATGATTTGGTGGTGTAACGCCAATTTAACAGGGCTTCTAAACTCATTTCTTTTTGCATAACAATTTTTTATCTTTACTATAATTTTTATAGTTGCAAAACTAAATATAGTCAACTACATTTGCAATACCGGTCAAAAAGTATAGTATGGAACACGAAAAAAATCAACAGTTACAGGATTTTGTTTATCAAGGTAAATCATACCCCTGCTGCACCAGTTTAACCATGGGACTTATTGGAGGAAAATGGAAAACCGTAATTCTTTACCATTTACAACAAGGCCCTTTACGTTATAGCGAATTGCGCCAACAAATGCTACAGGTAACTGAGCGTACATTAAGCTTACAGCTTAAAGCCCTAGAAAAAGACCAATTAATCAAACGTAAAGTATACCACCAAAAGCCACCTTTAAAAGTGAGCTACAGCTTAACCGATTTAGGAAAAACACTTGAACCCCTTATTTTGCAGCTGGCCCAATGGGGTGAGTTGGTCATGCAAAACCAAATCTTAAAAGATCAAGCCCAAACAGAGAAGTAAATTACTTATACCGCCTATATTTTAAAATTTAAAAAATACGTTAAATCACCTATGATTTAAGTTAACATGGATTGTATTTTAAGTAGGCTTCGCCAGTTTCGGGCGGTGCATTTACTGCCCAATTGTTTTTCTAAAAATTGAAGATTCAATTTAGAGCGATGCGAGACGCCGTCGTAGCGGATGTAAAGGGCACGATTACCACACACCAACCGATCAGGTGCAAATTTTTCTTTAAACGGATTTAAGAGCGCTTGAAGCGGAACAGATTTTTGAACAAAACACACGTGCAATTGCTTGTGATCAAAATCCTCACCCTTAAAAGGATTTTCGGCCACGACTTGATTCCACATAGCGGCATCACGCACAATCACCGGTATATCAAATGGGTAGTGAGCGGCTAGACTGGCACTTAAGTCTTGCTCAATTTGAGCGTTAGAGGCATCGGACTGAAATAGTAAATTTCCGCTTTGCAAGTAGGTTTTAATATTTAAATATCCTAAATCTAAGGCAATTTGCCTTAAATCTAGCATACGCACCGGGCGGTGACCTCCCACATTGATACCGCGCAACAGCGCAATCTTTTTATCTTCTACCCTACTCATAGCAAGTTCAAATTTTTAAAATTCTTTATTTTCTTCGGTAACTAGCCTCAGCAAAGAGCTGATAGGCTTCTTTTATTTTAATATAATCTTTCACTACCCAAGTGTCATCCTCTGGCTGGTAGCGGTAATGGCTTTTCCCCTGTTCACCCTCTTGCTCTTTCCAAAAAACCAAAAACTCGTTTTCATGCAAATGCCCAGTGAGTTCTAATTGCTTACCTCTACTATCAAACCACTGTCCGTTTATTTTACCCGAATCATCCCACTGGTAAAAGGCACGAGCTGCCATGCCGTTTTCAACCTCATTCATTTTATTTTCAAATGCTAAACTATAGAATTTACCTCCCCAATGCTTTTTCCAATTCATCTTAAAAACTGCTGGTCTTCCCATGAGTTTTCCAGTTCCCTGCCATTCTGTATCGCAAAGCACATCTAACCATAGCTTTTCAGATTGGTTTTGAGCTTGAGCCGATAGTCCCAAAGTGAATAATAATACTAAGATCAAGGTGTAGGTGCATTTCCACATAATTTAGTTTTCAACAAGCATTTGGCTAGCAAAATACAACTTTTAGTTAAAGTGGCTTTGCTAAATTTTGGTTTAATCAGAGCTATAATCAGCATAAAACCTCATAATAATTCTATTATTTGGAATGTGTCTACTTAATTTTCCAAAAAACAAAATGCTAGGCGTAGTTCGATTAATTTTTTGATGCTTTCCCTTGCAAATACACCCCATTTGAACCTGAATTACAAAAGCAAAAATAAATGCAACAAAAGATGATTTTGACTGCCAAGCATAAATGTGACATAAGCTATCCTGCGGAAAATGCAGTAAACGCTTAATTTGAATACAAGTCTACTGGCCAATGCAGCATGTCAAAATTGTCATTTTGACAGTATATGATAATTTTTTGTCAGCCATTATAAATAGTAACCGCAAGAAAGAATCAAATTAGTAAAAAAAAAGTTAAAAATTAAATTAGCATAGTAATAAGGTATGCAATTTGTTTTAGTATTTACACTTATTGTTTAATCTAAAATTTTGTGATTATGAGTCAGTTAATTCATGTACCAGAAAACGGAAGTTTAGTACCTAAGCAATCAAAATCTAACTTCCCTACCTTATCCTCTTGGATCAATGAGCTATTTGATCGTGATTTAAATCAAATGTGGTCTACTTCAAATGAGGCTCAAGCATTTATTCCTCAAGTAAATATTAAGGAAACTGCAGATGCTTATACAGTAGAGATGGCCGCTCCCGGCTTAAAAAAATCTGATTTCGAGATTGATATTGAACATCAAGTGCTTAGCATTTCGGCTAATCAAGAAAAGAAAAAAGAAGAGGATAACGAAAAATACACGCGTAAAGAATTCGCCTACACCTCTTTTAAACGCAGCTTTAATCTACCCGAAACCATAGCCGAGGATAAAATTAAAGCACAATACAGCGAAGGTATTTTATCTATTGTGCTGCCCAAGAAAGATGAGGCGAAACAGCAACCTCCACGACGTATAAAAATTAGCTAAACCTTAGCCAGGTTAGCCTTGTGCAGACGCAATAACTTGTAAAATCTTAAAGTTGTTAAAAATGTTCAGAAAGTTTAAACCAGGTGATTGGGTACGCATTAAGGGAGAAGAAACGAGTCCGCAAATGAAGGTGTTAAAATATGTTCCTAAAAAGCTACCCTTTTCTCAAAAAAGCTATGCTGATACCTTGGTAGAATGCGTTTGGTACAACCAAGCTAAACGACACCTAGGTGTTTTTAACCAAAATCAATTAATCAAAATTTTAAACGCTGGGGGACTATTTAAAGCATAGTCCCCTGCTGTATTAAACTAAGACGTTATGAAAATACAAAATTTATTGCTTGTGTTATTACTGGGAGCCTTCCAGTTGACCCAAGCACAAGAGCACAATAAAAAGCTAGAAAGCCAGCCTTACCATCAGCCAATTCAAGGTACATGGCAGGTAGAAAAAGAATACGATTCTTCTGGTAAGCTTATTCGTTACGATAGTTTATACACCTACTCTACAACCTCGGTAGATGAGTTACCTAAGGCCCTAGACAGCCTCTTAAAAAGTTGGGAAGCTAATTTTAAACACGATATACCCGCTACAAATTCGCTTTTTAAGTGGTTTACTGCCGATACAACCTTTTTAAACTCAAGTCGCCCAGAGGCATGGTTGCAGTCAACTCCAGAGGTTTTCCCAGAGGCTTTCAAGGCACTACAATCATGGATGCAACAACAGCGACGCCTGTTTTTACAAGAATCAGATGAACCAGAAAAAGCCCCTCACAGTACTATCTAGCTAATTACAACAGATTAATATTGCTTCGGCTAAACAACAAATGCTATAAATTAAGTAGATTTATACTTTAGCGATAGTTCCTCGTTTGCCTCAGTCTCAGGCCACCTAAGAATAGGCAACGCATACATTTTTCATAAAAGTTATGCTTACCGCCTGTTCTTTCAATTGCCTAGCAGACTTGCATCGGCTATCGTAAAAGATCAAGAGTATACAGCTTCAAGCCTAAACCTATAAAAAAGGTCTAGGCAACACCTTTAACTTGTGGTTTTATTTTTTCGCTTAAAGCGGAATTTTTGTCAGAATTCCAATCCGCTTTAGCCAAATAGCATATCAAACGCAGGACCTACTTTGCCTAAACTCTCAACCTAATGGTTCATAACTGAGCAGTGCCTTCTAACTAATCGTTTACAATAAAGGCATGAATCACCCCTGGCAACCAACCAATCAAGGTTAAGACTAAATTCAAGAAAAAAGTGCCGCTTAAGCCATGTTTTAAAAATACGGCTAATGGCGGAAGTAAAATATTTAAAATAATGGTTAATAAAGACATAATCGTTTCAATTTAGTATAAAGGATTAGTAATTTTCACCAAATTATAAAAAGAATAAAGCATAATACGTTAAAATTTAGCCTATTAAGATTATATTAGCATTTTCTAATGAGGATAAATTTGAAATTTCAAAAGAGCTTCGACATCAAATGTCGTTCTCTTGCACTAGTTTTACGTCTATGAGTAAATACATTATTTCCCGGCGCATACAATATATTATGCAATTTATTCGAGATCGTCACTATCCTAGCAAAGAGGCCATTTTAGAATACTTGGCCCTGCGCGATTTTGAAATTTCGGCGCGTACCTTAGAACGTGACTTTGAAAAAATCAAAACCGATTTTGGGTTAGAACTTTGTTATAACAACCATCAACAGGGGTACTATATAGATACCGAAAAAAGTGTTAAAGCCGATTCTTTTTTTAAATTTCTCGAATTGCTTAATTTGGGTGACGTTTTTAGAGATGGCTTGCAAAACCATCACGAACTGCTGGATTATGTAGTTTTTGATGATTCGAGCCAACTTAAAAACATCGAGAATCTAGCGCCTATATTGCAAGCTTTTAAACTCGATTGCGATCTGCATTTTACCTACAAAAAATTCAGCCAAGAACAGTCGAGTCAAAAACACATCAGACCCTTATTGCTTAAAGAATACCTTAACCGTTGGTACCTCATCGGGGTTCCTCAGGGTAAAAACCAAGTGCGCACCTATGGGGTAGAACGTATGCAAAACCCACGTGTGGGTAAGTTAAGCACTACTCCAAGAAGCCAATATCAAAATCAATTGCAAAAGTATGATCGGGTGGTTGGGTTGTTTGCCACCGATGAGCAACCTCAAGAAATAAAACTCAAGGTAACCAATAAGCACGCTCAATATCTTGCCAGTTTGCCGCTTCATCATTCCCAACGTATTCTACCGGCAACAGAATCGGGTTACCAATTTGTTAACCTAACACTGGTGCCCACGCATGAGTTAGATGGTCAAATACTAAAAATGAGTATGTACACAGAGGTCATTGCCCCCAAAAGCTACCGCCAACATATACAGAACGAAATTGAAAAAATCTATAAAAAATACCAGGATCAATGAAACTTTTATATCTCCACGGACTCGAAAGTAAATTAAGCGCGCCTAAACGTGCCTTTTTAGAAAAATATGCAGAAGTAATTGCTCCTAGCATCGATTACCGTGAAAATGCAACCGTAATTAACCACTTGTACCACCAATATCGTGATCAAAATATAGATCTTGTAGTAGGTAGCAGTATGGGCGGTTTTGTAGCCTATCATTTAAGTGCAATGCTTAATAGGCCCGGCCTATTATTTAATCCGGCCTTGGTAAGAAGAAGTCTAAATCAAGAAATTCCGCAAGAAATCCCAAAGCACGAATCCTTATTACATTTTACTTTAGGTGCCGCCGATACTGTAGTGTCGGCTCAAGAAAGTTTACAATTCATCGCTCAAAAACTTCCTAATAAGACCTATTTTAGACTGCAGCTTATAGCCGACTTAGCTCATCGTATCCCATTGAAAGTATTTCAAAATTCTGTTCATCATTTTTTTACGGATTTGCGTTTTACGCCCAAAAAGCATTTGTTTTTAGATGATATACGCGACCCGCAACATGTTTATCCCGCGCCGCTTTGTAAAGATTTTGCCGTGGTACGTAGTGTTGAAGCTTTTAAGCAACACCTGCTTCGGTTTGGTTTACCCGAATTCATCAGTTTTGATAACGATTTAGGCCTAGCCGATAACGGCCAAGTGGCTCCCGATGGCTATGCCGCGGCCAAATGGTTGGTTTATGAATCGGGTATAGACCTAAGCGAATTACAGTTTGCAGTACACTCGGCCAACCCCATTGCTGCCGAACAAATTCAGGGCTTACTAGACAATTATTTAACTTTTATCAAAAACAAGCAAAAATTATAAATTATTGCTAAATAACAACACATAAGTATTAATTTATTATTAATAAGTATAGGGTGAACTCCTTTTCTGGTTAACTTTCAACAAATAAAAATCAAAAAAGATAATCCTATGAAAAGCTGGTTCGCCACCGATATTAAAACCCTAATCGCCATCGGCATTAGCACTTTAGTAATTTATTTGGTAGTAATTGCTTTCACAAGAATTTTTGGTAAACGCAGTTTCTCCAAAATGTCGGGTTTTGATTTTGCCATGACCATCGCCGTGGGTTCGATTATTGCTTCTACGCTACTCTCCCAATCGGTAAGTTTACTCGAAGGTGTTTTTGGATGTTTCTTTATTTTCCTTTTTCAATTTCTTATTGCACAACTACGGCGCCACCAATCCGTGCAAACGGCTATAGACAATACACCGTTATTATTGATGGATAAGCAAAAAATTTTAGATAACAACTTAAAAAAAGCAAGAGTAACCAAAAGTGACTTACGCGCCAAATTAAGAGAGGCGAACGTTTGCCGGCTGAGCCAGGTTCGGGCGGTTGTTTTTGAAACTACGGGAGATATTTCGGTATTGCACACCAATCAAAAGGATTTAGAATTAGAAGATTGGTTACTTAAAGATGTCAAAAATCAATAAATATGTATTATCCTAAAGCTTACCAGAAAAAAGACAAATCCTACATTTTTGACTTTATAAAAGCTTATCCTTTCTGCGGTATGGTTATTCAAGGCGAAGAATTACTGGCCACCCACATTCCCATTATGCCAGAAGGTAATGCAGATGCGTTTAAGCTAATAGGACATATAGCCAAAAGCAATCCGCAGTTTGAATATTTAAAATCGGGCACAGAGGCTCTATTTATATTTCAAGGACCTCAAGCTTATGTCTCCTCTTCTTGGTACCCCCATAAAGACATCAGTACTTGGGATTATAGTGCGGTTCACATCAACGCTAAACTAATTCCTCGTAGTCAAAGGCAGCTTGAAAAAGATTTAAAAATACTGGTAAACCATTTTGAAAGTCAACAAGAAAATCCTTTGTACTATGAAGATTTACCAAGGAATTTAATCGAAGAACATTTGCCATTGATTTTAGGCTTTCAAGCTATTCCTTATAAAATACAGGCGATAGCTAAATACCATCAAAAACAATCGCAAGAGACTCAGATAGAGGTCTGTAAACATCTTTTAAAAGAGAAAAACACAAAGGAAGTAGCCAAAGCCATTAGCAATGAAAACCGATTAAAATAAACGAATATGCAACATTTTATCAGTAAAAATAAAGGACCCATAAGTGGCGGCTTAGTTGCTTTTATCTTTATTGGCTTAGCGGTATTTGTACTAGGAAACCTATCGGGCTACGAGGCTAAGCAGCTGTTGAATACCTCGATGTCTGGCATTAATATGCTGTGCAATACCATTATTTTAGCATCGGCCACTATTTTGGCTTTATTGCTTACCCTTTTAGGTATAAGTACAAGTACCAAATCGCGCTTAAAGAATCAACATTATGTGCAAGTTTTAAATATTGCAAAGCTGGTAACGGTATTGTTTGTGGTCACATTAATTGTTTTTCAGTTATTCAATATTCCCATCACCGAAGCAGAAAATTTGCCAACGGCATGGTTTAGCTATATTTATTGGATCAGTTTGTTTTTTTCTTCGTTGCTAAGCGGTACCTTAATTACAGTAATACTTTTATTATACAAAACGGTAACCAACATCATTAAAATTGTGGGTTTAGGAAAAGATCATTACTTATTATCAGATGAAGAACAAGAAGAAATTGAAAATACGAATGAGGATGCTTAAGCTTTAAGTTTACTTATTTTTTTTAGCCGACTTCTTTTTATCTATTTTTCTATTCAATAAACCAAAAACAAGATTCACCAACACTACCATAATAGTAAAAACGCCTAGTACCGCATACAAGCCTAGCCCTGCTAAACATCCTGCAGCCGCACTGCACCAAATGGTAGCGGCTGTAGCCAATCCTGCTACTTTATCCTCTCCATTTTTAGGCAAAATAACACCAGCACCTAGAAATCCTACGCCTACAATAACTTGCCCCAATACCCGGCTAAGATCGGTTCCCGAAAAGTCAGCAAACACCAAGGAGGCCATTATAAAAACATTAGCGCCTAATGCCACTAAAACATTGGTCTTTAAGCCTGCATGTTTCCCCTTTAACTGACGTTCTAACCCCATTAAAAAGCCAGCCAAAATAGCCGCTAAGCCATTTTTTAAAAATAGTAGCACATCTAATTCTAATTCAATAGGCATAGGCATTCTAATTTAAAAACTTATTTTAAAAACCAAACAGATTCTTCATCTGTTCCCAAAGCGATTTATTAGCATGGGTATCCTCGCCTTTCGCATGTGTTTCCCCTTCATACTTTTCTTGCAAACTATCTTCATTTACGGCATGTTTTTCATCTTGTTCCATCATCATTTCATTTTAAATTGATTACTAAATTATAGGATAGCAAGACAATCTCACCGGTATTTTAGAATTCCTTAAGAGCTGTTTAACTAGAATTTAATAGCCTTAATGGCTACTATATCAACAATTTAATTGAAATTGTATATCCTTAACGATAAACCTTTAATCCCAAAATGCAATGGATGGGCTAACTTTTCTAGGGTTGGTTGCTGGGGTATGTACCACCTCAGCAATAATCCCCCAATTGTATAAAGCATGGCGAAGCAAAAAAGTAGCCGATCTCTCTCCTAAGATGTTTTTTATTTTAACAATGGGGGTAGGCTTATGGACCCTTTATGGTGTATTACGTAATGACATTGCTATTATACTTACCAATGGAATTTCGTTCTCTCTCAACGCTACTATGCTAGTGTTGTATTTTAAATACAAAACTAAGAATTAAAATCTGCGTTTGTTAAACTAGTTTAAGCTTTGTTTAAATATCTGTTAATCCGTTAACTAAAGAATGATGAAATGGGTAATTTTAGAAAAAAAGCTTATGAAACCGACGAACCAAACCGACCAAAATTCAAATAAAATCTATGAAAAAGCTTTCCGTAAGTTTATAGTAGACAAAAATCACCCTTGTATAATGGCGCATAGTGTTCATCAAACCCAAGGTTTGTTTCTTAGAAGTTATCCAGATTTCGATACACAGAGCACCGCACGCCAATTGGTGACCGATATAAAAGAATACATCCAACAATACGATTTTGGTGATAATAAATTTGCTAGTTTTATTGCGGTTTTTCCAGAAGTTAGTTTTAAAGACGAAAAATCTTTTGAGCAAGCGCTTTGGCAATTGCTCAACCAAATACACCAAGTTGATAATGCCAATTGGGATTCAAGCGTTTCTGCAGATCCGGCGAGTAACAACTTTAGTTTCAGTATTGCCGGTAGGGCATTTTATATAGTTGGAATGCACCCGCGTAGTTCAAGAAAGGCCAGACAGGCACCCTATGTGAGTATTGCTTTTAACCTGCACGCTCAATTTGAAAAACTGCGCGAAATGGGAAGTTATGAAGTGGTCAAAAAACGAATTCGGAAAAGAGATAAGGCATTCCAGGGGTCAATCAACCCGGTCTTAGCCGATTTTGGCGATGCTAGCGAAGCGCGTCAATACAGTGGTAGAAAAACAGAAAAAAATTGGAAATGTCCTTTCCATAAAGCTTAAAAAAAAAATTAGACCAAATGACAAAAAAAATACCTGAACAGTCGGGA
This sequence comes from uncultured Mesonia sp., assembly GCA_947499595.1. Lineage (GTDB taxonomy): Bacteria > Bacteroidota > Bacteroidia > Flavobacteriales > Flavobacteriaceae > Mesonia > Mesonia sediminis. The sequence goes on along the minus strand of CANMOY010000011.1, from coordinate 58,285 downwards.
ACAGCTTTTCAATTGAAAAAAGGAGAATATTTAAAAGTGATAGACCCCAAAGGCCAGCAAGTAAGTGATATGGTACTTTTTAATGCGAAAGACCCGCGCGAAAAATTATCATCTGGTAAGAGTCTAGACTTTGAAGAAAATATTTTCTTAACTACAGGCAATCAACTGTGGTCCAATCGAAGTCAGCCGATGATGAAAATAGTAGAAGACACCAATGGGCGTAATGATTTTTTGCTCGCTCCCTGTAGTCCAGAAACCTTCGAGATTATGTACGAATATGAGGGCTACCACCCCAGCTGTTTTGAGAACCTATATACCAACTTAGCTCCGTTTGGCATAGAGCCTGATCAAATTCCGAATGCTTTTAATATCTTTATGAATGTTCAAGTAAAAGAAGATGGGCAAATAAGCGTGGAACCCCCATTAAGTAAGGCGGGAGATTTTATTCTCTTTGAAGCGAAAATGGACTTGATTGTGGGGCTGACAGCCTGCTCTGCCGAAGACAGCAATGGCGGTACTTTTAAACCTATACATTTTGAAATTCTAACGGCATAAAAATCCAATGCATTAAAATTAAAGTGATGCCATCCGTTTAACGGTACTCAGGATTATCAAAATTCCAGCGTTTGCCTTCATCCCAAGCATTTTTATTATTGCCGTAGTTGCTGTATCCGCCTTGAGCTTGAATCATCTGCGCCAGGTGTAATAAATTATAAGTCATAAAAGTAGTATTGCGCTGGGTAAAATCGCTATCAAAACCAGCAGGCTGATTGAGGCTTTGGTCCTGCCACTCGGTATCGCCATAGCTTGGGCCGGGTCCCACTTCGCCAATCCAACCCGCATCGGCTTGGGGCGGAATGCTGTACCCTATATGTTGTAAAGCATACAATATATCACGCGCACAATGTTTTAAACCGTCTTCATTGCCGGTAACCAGGCAGCCACCTACTTTGTTGTAATAAATATATTGTCCGCGATCGTTAGTCATACCACTTAAGGCATACAAGCGTTCGATTAATTTTTGGGCTACCGATGATTTTTCACCTAACCAAATGGGTGTACCAATTACCAAAATATCGGCGGCAAGTATTTGCTCTTTTAGCTGTGGCCACTCATCTTGTTCCCAACCGTGTTCGGTCATATCGGGATAAACTCCTGGCGGTACTTGATGGTCTACCAAGCGTATATAGCGAAGCTGTACACCTTCTTTTGTCATAATATCCATAGATTGACGCATCAAGGTTTCGGTATGGCTGTCTTGAGGCGATTTCTTTAAGGTGCAATTGATAAAGATGGCTTTTAGCTTAGTAAAATCGGGGAATTTTTGAGCAGACTGCATAAATTTATATTTAAAAAGTTCAACAATTAATAACGCCTACATAGTCTATGTAAGGCATTAAAGTCTTAAATATAAGCATTTTAAATGAGCATATTCACCAAAATTCAGTCTATAAACGATTTATTCATTTGGTTTTAATAGTTGGTTTTTTATTTAAATAGGCCTTCATAAAGTAACCGAACAGCAATCCGCCTAACGTCCAGATTACAACACCCAACCCTAAGCTAACTGCTGTTATTTTTCCGCCGGTAAAATAAGGATACAACACACTCATAAAAACAAACATAAACGCACCCCAAGTCAAACCGGTTTTTACCCAATTCTGGGTTTTAAATTTTTGAGAGACCTGCTCTAAATTTAAATTTTCATAACGCGCAGGTTGTTGTGCCAACCATTTGGTTTTCAAGCGTTTTTTAAATCCGCCCCAGAGCGGGAAACTAATAGCTAAAATCAAAAAGGTAAATACATTCATTAGGCAAGGAATGATTTGCTGACAATTAGGACAGTATAAGCCAAACCAGTTTTTGAATAGCGTAGCATTCGGGGCCGCCCAAGTGCGGGAATCATGTAGGCTGTGGCAATGCGGACAAGGAACATAAGAACGCTCTACCAGTGGCTTATCTTGGGTTTTGTCTACCAAACTGACTTTGGGTATGCGCTGCCCCAAAATCAATTCATTGATCACTAATCCGGGGTTGATGCACCAATGCAGCATCGACCAATGTTTCCATGTGTAAACCTTATAACGTTCTTTGTCAAAATTCATAGATTGATATTCTTTAGCACTCATTTTAGCTATAATACTTAAATTATTGTTGATTAAATTTCACTTTTTATGTTCGGATTAATCGCTTGTAAGGCGGCTACGAAGGCTTGGGCTTGCTTAGGCGATACAATCAACTCATCGTAGCGGTTATAACAAACCGCCAAGCGTTTAAAAGATGGCGCTGGTGCCGATAATATGCTTTTGGTGGGTTTTACTAAAGTGATTTGCGCAATGGGTATAGCGGGGTAACGAATCCAACCGCTGCGCACCTGCAAGCTATCGCCTACTATTGTATACCGCGTAAATAAAAATAAATGCAAAATAAAAGCTTCTAGTAAAAGCGTAAATACCAATAAGACCCAAAACCAATCTTCCCAAGCTTCGGTGAGTAATGGCGCAATACAAGTAAGTACCGATAATACTACCAATAGCAACAACCCATAAGAAACTTTGGCATGAAAAACCTGCTGCATATTAAGCACAATTAAAGCTTAAAAATACAAGTTTTTTTAAACTTCTCATCAGTTTAATTTAAAATGCATCCACACCGGCAGATGGTCAGATACTGTTCTGGCTTGTTCCAAACGATTGCAATCGCCCACCCAATCGATGCTCGCCGCTTTTATTTTTTGGATGCCCGAGGGGTAAAACATATTATCAATCGCATGATTTCGATAAACCCCCTCTTGGCATTTGCGTTTTAGCGTAGTCGGATTTTTATTCAGCGCCGCATTAAAACCCTTTTTATAAAACGGATTCCATACCGTATGCCGCTCGGTCAGATTAAAATCGCCCGCCAGTATTAAGGCTTGTGTGTTTAATCGCTCGCTATAATCACCCATAGTTTTGATTTCTCGTTCGGGCTGGTCGTTGTATTTACGGGCGTGAAAATTGATTACATAAAATGCTTTCGCCGAAATTTTATCTTCAAATTGCCCGATAAAGGGTTCGCGATAAACCTCATCTTGTAAAGCTTTGTCTAGGTAGGCTTTTCGCTTTAAGCGGACACGTTGGGTTTTCCATAAAAAAGCATAGCGTTCGCTGATGTAGGGCGACGGACTCTTAGTTGGCAAACTCACCTGATAATCCCATTTTGTTCCGGTTCTGTTGAGTTCATCGGCTAAGCGAGCTACCGCTTGCGCACCTGCCGGATCTTTGCCCACCACCTCCTGCACGGCAACCACATCGGCATGGCGTAAGACCGCCGCCATTTGGGCAATCTCTGCATCTGACTTTGAACGACCTAGATTTTGAATGTTCCAAGTGATGATATGGAGTCCCTCTTTCTTGTTTGGATAAGCTTTCAAATCGGCTAGGCTTATGCTTTGCGCAGATGCCAATACAGGAGTCGGCTGCTGAGCAAAAGCCTTGCAGCCTAGACTGAGGCTAAGTAATATAAATAAGAATAGAGACAAAAAAGAACGCATAATGTTTATGGTTATAATGACAAAAGTATTTTAAAACATGGTATATACCCAAGTTACAATGATTCCCGAATAGACTGGCGAGGCTATGCGCAGTAATTCCCTAACCTCTTGTACCGCTAAATTAAACGGCGGCGCGAGCAAATCTACTCCGCTGCCCTTTTTTAAACGAATACCCTGTCCCGAAATAATATCTCGGTTTGGTTCAAATCTACCTTCAGGAAGATGTTCGGTAAGTATCACATACTTATAAGCCGATAGTTTTTTGCTTATGGCGAGTATTTCGGCATTCGAGAGGTGTTGCAAAACCTGCCGCAACAAAATGCAATCGGCAACCGGTAGCTCATCTTTGGCAAGGTCTAAACAATGAAAACTTAAGTTAGCCTGCTTAAACTGCTTTTGGTTGTAGGCAATTAAATTGGGTACAATATCTATGGCCTGGTAGTATTTGGCGTGGGGCAAGAGTTTTTTCCCAATATTAAAATCGCCACAACCCCAATCGCCAACCACTGGCGCTTCGGGCAATTGCTTTAAAAAGTCCTGTACCGCCGAGATATAAGGTTGTACCACCGCCGGATGATGCGAGCCCAATCCCGAGTAAAACTGCTCCTGCTCCCCACCCCAGAGGTTTTGTTCATATACCTGCGCCATCGCATCTTTGGTAGGCCAAGGTTTTTTGTTGGGGTTTTTGGGCATATTGATTTAAATGATTTGAATAAATAAAATGCTTGGTTATTAATTTAAACTGAACAAATAATTAATTGAAGTTGTTTTAGCTATATTTTTCTACTTCCTCTGCAACCCTATCCAAGCTGTCATCCTGAACTTGCTTATTGTCATCCTGAACTTGATTCAGGATCTTTTTATCTTGATCTCTAACCTCATCGGAACTCTTTACAGTCACTTGCCCATTCATCAACATTGGTAACAACCAATCGCGTAAGGCAGCGAGTTTTTGGTTTTCTTTATCATTATTTGAAATCTTCTCATTTAAAGCCAATACTTTCTGTCCATAGGATTCAAACAAATCAGAATTTGGAATTAAAATTTTTAAAGCTGCTAAATCTTTAGGATAAACGTGTGGTTGTGCAGATCCTCTTGCTTGTTTGAGAATGTATTCTTGTCTTAATTTTAAAAACTGAAGAATAACGAATGTTTCAAAATCATTTCTGCCTATTACAGTAGTACAATCATTTGCAAAAATTGGTTCTCGCCAAAAATTTACAAACCCTGCATTTGCACCTGAACCGCTTACCGTAATTGTATATTTTTCTCTATTAGCTTCATCGTGTACATACGAATAATCAATCCCTGCTGAAACAACCTTTACATTTCCAGATAGATTTGCTGTTTTCTCTGTTATCAATTTTCCTCTTTTTATTTCAGCGAAGTCACCTAATCGTTTCACCTCCCACCCCTCAGGAATCTCGCGTTTTAACTCTTCGTTATACAGCATTTTACCTCCAGAAGATCTGTAAGGCTTACCGTTTTGATCTGGAAAATCAAACTGGACAAACCAATAGTCGTAAATGCTTTTGGCGAGTGACTCTAACTCTTGATTGATTTTGTTGTTGACTTCTATTTTGGCATCTAAATCGGATAAGACTTTGGCGATTTGTTTTTGGTGTTCAATTGATTCAGGAATATTAAAAGTTAATGAACCAATATCGTTTGGTGAAATCGATGGATAAGATGAAACACTATTTTGAGCAACTGAATGTAAATATTCGGTTAAGTGGTTTTGAGTAATTAGATAATACAGAAACTTTGAGTCTACACCACTATCAATTACATCAATTGTTGTAAAACCTGTAGACACAACTAAATCATCTATAATATTTTCAATTATTCCAAAATGCTCTTGATTTGGTCTAACTGTAGAGTACAAAATTGTATTTTTCTGTACTTTTCTCTGTGCTCGACTTGGCACTTTATCTAATTTGACATTAAGCTTTTGTAGAGCTTCTATGCTGTTTTTAGTCAGACTTCCTGTATCTAAATAATAAACTACTTCTGGAAATTCATCTTTCTTATAAGTTTTCTTATTTAGAACCGCAATATCATTTATTTGAATTGTTTTACTCATATTTCAAACTCTTCAAATTATTTTGAATCTCTTTTTCCAACGTATCACTTTCAGCAAATAGCTTATCTAAATTCCTTTCAAAACCTTTCAGTTTCGCATCAAATTCTTCCGCAGTAATATCTACGTATTCAATCTTTACTTCAAAATACTGTCCTGCACTTAAAGAGTAGTTTTTTGCTTTTATATCATCGTACTTCACCACTACCGAGAAATCTTCTTCAACTTCCTTTTTGGTAAAGGTGTTTATTATTCGGTTTTCTTCGGCTTCGCTTAATAGGGTTTTCTGGTTTTTACCCTCTTTTACCGTAGTGCCTAAATTAGAGGCATCTATCAATACCACATCTTCTTTGTTTTCTTTATCTAAAAACACAATAGAGACATTGGTACCTGTGGTGGCAAAAATGTTAGATGGCATACTTACCACACCTGCCAGCATTTTGTTGTCTACCAGTTTCTGGCGTATTTTTTTATCTATACCACTTTGTGCGGTAATAAAACCTGTTGGCACTACAATCGCGGCTTTTCCCGTAGCATTAAGGCTGTGCATAATGTGTTGTAAAAACAAGGTATAAATTGCCATTTTGTCTTTCGCCTTTTTGGGCACATTGGGTACACCTGCAAAAAAGCGGTCTTTGTTTTCCTTTTTCTTTAAGTTATCTACATCATCACTAAAATCGAGCTTAAATGGTGGATTACTTACTATATAATCAAACTGGCGCAGTTTGCCGTCTTTTTTGTGATATGGGTCGGTCATTGTGTTCCCTTGTATCACATTTTCTATACTGTGCACCAAATTGTTCAGCACCAAATTTAAACGCAACAGGTTAGACGATTTTTGAGAAATGTCTTGCGAGTACACCGTACATTTATCGTGACCTATAGCGTGTGCCAAATTCATTAACAAGGTACCCGAACCTGCACTAGGGTCGTAAATGGTTTTATTGCTCACGGGTTCTGGCACCAAGATGTTGGCAATAATTTTAGAAACGGCGTGTGGGGTGTAGTATTCGGCATACTTACCACCAGCATCGCTGTTGTAGTCTTTAATGAGGTATTCAAAAATAGTTGAGAAAAAGTCGAAGCCTTCGCCCATTATATTTTCAAAATTAAAAATAGTGAGTTTGTTAAATAAGGCTTTTGCGAAAGCGTCTCGTTTGCTGCTTACAAACTCAGTAATACGGTCAAAAAGGCGTATTTTTTGTCCGTCTTCGGTTTTTACAGCAAACAAATCGTTGTTGGTTTGGGCAATATCCATTAAGGTATCGTCTACTGTTTTGGCAAAATCGGGTTCGTTTTGGCGTTCAAATAGATTTGGGATTAACTGGTGTGGCAATAAAAATGCGGTGCTATCGCTCATTTGGTAGCGTAGCATTTGGTATTCATTGTCTGGTATTTTTGCTAATTCTTTTTCCCAGTTATCGGTATGCGCCAATTCCGGCTTGACCTGTTTAACCTCATAAGCGAATTTGTCGTTTAAAAATTTGTATAAAAATATCTGGCTAATGATTTTAAACTCATTGCCGTCGTTACCCAAACCATAATTTGCACAAACGGCTTTAAGCTCGTCTATAAGTGTCTTGGTTTTTATTACAAAGGGTTTTTTATTAATCTCTTTGGTCATTGTTTTACTAAGTCTATTTTTTCATGAATAATTTGTTATTTGTGACAAAGTGTTCAAAATAGATAGTTTAAAATTTATCTATTTTTACATTTATGCGATATTTAAGGGTTAGTTGATTAGAAAACGCTTCTAATTTGAAATTAAGCACTACGCCCATAATATTCATTTAAATATTCTTCTACGATAATATTTTTTATAAATTCTACAGTTTCAACATCCATAGCAACTTTTTGCTTGCTAAATTCTTGAAATACCAAACGTGCTACCAATTGCCCAAAATAATGTTCATTGTTTAAACTATCGGCACGATTGAGTACAGCTACGTCTGTTTCTTCTTTTATGTGCTGCAAGGCTTCAATAATTACGGTCTTAAGTTTAGAGGGCTTACCGGCTTCTACCAATCGTTTTTGCACACGTGCATATTTGGTATCGCCTTGGTATTTATCTTTTAATAAATCGTTCTTACGATTCAGTTCTTTTATTTTTTCGTGAATCTGTTTTAGCGAGGTCATATTCGCTTCCATTTCTTCACGAGAAACTTCACTTAAATTTTTATTGTCGAAAAGTCTGCGCAACTCATCGTACAAAGATACCCATTCTGGGTCTTTGGTATCGAAATTTCCACCTAAAGCTTCGCGTGTTTTTTTAAGCATATCCTTTAGCTGATCTGCCAACACCATTTCTGCTTCACCTACTTTTTTGAACATAAAAAGCACGTCCTCCAAAGCCACATTCAGTAAGTTGCCTATCTCTTCGTTGGTCTCCAAAGCATTTTTAGCATTCATTAATGCCAAATGGTTTTCGGCTTCAATCCGCAAGGTGTTTAGTTTTCTGAAGTCGATTTTCTCTAACAATTCATAATCTCCCACCAAACGAATGATGTTATATAAAGAGCGCGCATCGTCCAGTGCTTTTTTAATTTGAAGCATCTCGGAATGCTCATGGATTTGTGAAATTTGGGATGAAAAGTTTTCAGCATTCTTTAGGTCGAAATCAGCTAATTTTTCTTTAATCTCTAAGATGTTCTTCTCCATTTCCTCACGCGACATAAAGAGGTTGGAGTAGCTTTCCATTTCGTCACCCAACACCTCTTGAAGCTCATCAAAGTAAGCTTTGTTGGTTTTATCGAACTCTTTAGATATATCTGCAAAATCTACCACATAACCGAAACGATAGTTTTTATACGTGCGGTTAACACGCGTCAAGGCCTGCAATAAGTTATGTGCTTTAATGATACGCCCTAAATAAATTTTCTTTAAACGTTTAGCATCAAAACCAGTTAGCAACATATTGTAAACAAATAAGAGATCTATTTTACCTGCTTTAAAATCATCGCGCCATTGCTCCAACTCATCTTTAGTACCACTATCGTATAAAATAAGTGCTGCTTTTTTAACCTTGTAACTTTCTTTTTGTTTGCTTAAGTATTCGCTGGTTTCTTCGGCTGCTTGTGGTAAGTTAGCATCTTCTGTCTCGCTCTCATTGTAGCTATTAAAAATCTTGAACATCTCTTTGGCTTGCTCGCTGCTGTCGCAAATTACCATTCCGCCAGTTGAAGCATCGGCATTACGTTGACGAAACATCTCTAAATCTTTTACGATATAATCGAGCATTGGCGCAACAAATGCTGGATGCGCATAGGCTATCTTTTTATCTAAATCGCCTTTTAATACGTCAATACTATCCAAGGCTTTTTTAAGTAACACTTTGTATTCTGTTTCAATCTCCTCACGGATAAGTTTTAAAGTGTAGCCATCTGCAATAGATTTATTGTAATAATACTTATGAATATAGTTACCGAATAAGTCTCTCGATTTTAAGCTTTCACCAATTAAAGGTGTACCCGTTAATCCTATTTTTATGGCGTTTTTATCAGACTGTTCTAAGTTTGCCAAAAAGCTACCTTTAGGATTATAGCTACGGTGTACCTCATCTAAAAAGTACACCCGTTGTATGTTGATGTTGTAATCGGTTTCTCGGCTTACATCAGTTTCATCCTTAAACTTATGAATGTTTACCACAGTGATTTCACGCTGCCCCTTATCGTTATAAACGGCGGTAGTTTTTTGTAAGTCGGCTACAAATTCATCACGAGAACTTACGGTATGTACTTTAAGTCCACGTGCGGTAAATTCATCTCTGGCCTGCGTTAATAAATCCAAACGATCTACGATAAAGTAGAATTTTGGAATAACTTTTTTCCTTTGAAAATAGTCGGTTAAAAAATGGGTGTTGTAGTACGCTAAAGCGGTTTTACCTGATCCTTGTGTATGCCAAATAATACCTTTCTTTTTGCCCTCATCTAAGTGGGCCTCAATTGCTTTGGTAGCGAATAATTGCGGGTATCGCATTATATGCTTTTGTAAACCGCTAGTCTCTTTTACATAGGCTAATGCGTATTGTAGTACAAATTGTAAACGCTCTTTAGATAATAAGGAGGTTAAAATACGATTAGTTGGCCTATCGGGATTTTTATTGGTTTTGTATTCTTCGCTATTCTTTATAGAAGGGTAATTGGTATCTTTTAATACAAAGGCCTCAACCGATTCGTCTAAAGGTTGTAGAACCTGCGATAAGTTAAAACCAATTTCTTCCCTGAAATAATTAAAAATAGGTTTTACATAAGATGGCGACGCATAAAAAGCACCTTGCCAAGGTTCAATTTCATTATCGTCATATTCCATATTGTTAGAGAAAACCATAAACTGCGTAAGGTTGACAAATTTTCTAAACTTTTTATTTTGAAAACGCTTATTGATCCGGTTGCGTTCTTCTAATACCCCGTTTCTGTTATTCGGTTTTTTAACTTCAATAAACACCAGTGGCATTCCATTAATCAAACAAATAACATCAGGTCTAAATTCATCTTCACCGTTTTTATAGGTTAATTCCGTTACCACATGAAAATCATTGTTCTCAAAATTTTCAAAATCAATTATTCGCGTTCCAGAGCGATTTAGGAGTTTTTGAAAAAAAGCTTTCCCTAAGTCCTCATTTTCTAAATCCAGAGCTATATCTTGGTACAGTCTATCGATTTGAATTGAGGTTAAATCTGGATTTATTTTAGCTATTGATGTTTTAAAAACATCGATAAAAATATTGGTTTCTTTATCCCAAATAGCATCTTTCAAAGAAAGATAAGTATACCCTAGACGGGTTAAATGCAGAATTGCGGGTATTTTTACTCTGGAGTCTTCGTTGAAATTCATAAAAATATATTCTCGATAAAACTAATAAGCCTATAAATACCAAAAGATGATAATAGGAAACTAGGAAAAGCCATAAAGATATAAACTTTTTTATTTATTCGTAAGAAAAGAACGATTCATAATTGCTCGATTTTACTCCGCCTTGCTCAGGGAATTAATCGTGAACCTTAAAAATTAGACTAGATCTTGTGCTAATGAAAACTCCCCCCAGCCCTGCTTAGTCCCCCCCTTATTCAAAACTCGGACTGCATTTTAGGTTTTTATGATACGGCCTGATGTACTTCCAAAAGGCCTTGCCGGCACTGTTTAAATAGTGTACCGCATAATGCGTTTGAGTGGTTGAGCCTACCTTGTAAATGTACTCATCGCAGCCTATATAACCCGATTTAAAGCAGACAATAGCAAAGTAATGCGTACGGTAATCAATCGTCACTTCATAAAAAGTGACTTTGGTCACAGCATCGCTCAACGGACTGCTGTAAGTGGTTCCGTAATCTTGCTTTTTCACATAATCCATAAGTTCATCGCAGTCTTGTGCTTGCAGCATAAAACCCATTAAACAGCCTAGTACACTCATCCATATTTTTTTCATCTTGCTTTAGTTTTAGTTTATTTTCATTTTGTTATTTCCTTATCCCCCTTTATCTGCTTGCATTTTCCTCTCAAAACTTCGAACCGCTATCCTAGTCTTCACGTAAAGGCATAAAACCAGGCGAAGCTATTGCGCTTGCAAGCAGCAAAAAGCTACCACAAACTTAGGTCAGCACTTCGTCATTTGCTGTCGAAGCCGTCCTAAAATAGCAATAAGCAATAGTTTGGGTTAGAATAAATCCATTCCGCTTGACGGAAAAACAAGATATGCTAAGCAATAAGAATAATAAACAGAAAAAAAGAAAAGTAAGTTAGGCTAAAACCAGCCCGAAGTTTAAACAAAAAAAAAGAGCCTGCGAACAGGCTCTTGGTGGCTTCCCTTAGTGGGCGTGTTCCTCGTGAGCGGCTTCGCTCGCATCGGTTTGGTTCATCGCCATGCTGCGGTCGTACTGGCAGCAATCAGGTAAATTCTTATAAGCATTTTCATCGGCTGCTATTTGCTCGGTATCATAACCGGCCGCAGCGATGGCTTCTTGCACGCCCATAACATCGGCTTTTTGGGCATCGTATTGAATGGCAATGCGTTTTTGTGTGCGGTTCCATTCGGCAGAAGCCACACCGTCTACACTACGCGCAGCTTTTTCGATGGTCTTTTTACACATTCCGCAGTTTCCACGTACGCCAAAAGACAGGTCTGTCATTGCCATATCTTTTGACATTTCAGTAGTTGTGGTTTCTGTTTCTTTTTTGGTTTCGTTTTTACAACTTGTTAAACCTAATGCTGCTATTACAGCTACACTTAAAATTACTTTTTTACTCACGTCGATTACATTTTTGTTTTTGTGTTCGTGATTTTTCTTTGAAAAATTCATTGTTTAAAATTTAATTGTTATTACTTGATTTATTATTCTATTACTTGTTTTACTTCACCACAGGTTAGCATTGCTTCGCCAAAATATGGATTGATTACTTTTTCTTCTTTGCTTAACCAATAAGCACCATTATTGTTATCTGCCATTGGACAAAATTCTACATAGACCTTTTCATTGATACCAAATAGTTGTACAGCATTGATTAGATGTGATGATAAATGTTTAAAATGGTCTCTTTGTGATTTTATATCGGACGTTTCAGAAATTGAAGTTGCAGAAGATTTTATTTCGCCTTCTAATGACATCCAATGGTTATGCGCCTTATTATCTGACAACAATTTCATATCTACTTTGTTCAATTTATTTAATAAAGTTGTTGCGTTTGCTGAAGTACTTATTGAATCTTCTTTTACTAAAGCATCTTTTAAATTGATATACGCATTGTAAACACTATTTAACTGTTGTTGAAATTTCTCTGATACTTCCAAACGCTCATTCATATTAGTGTGGTCACTTTCTTTGTTAGATGCATTGTTATCCATACCTAAATGACCTTCGTGTCCAGTCATTACTTTACCACCATCTTTATTCATCATAGACTTTTTGCCTTGTAATTGTGCTGCTGCATCAACCGTAAATGTTCCGTTAGTTACTATTTCATTTCCTGCAAACAATCCTTCCAAAACCTCGTATTCATTTCCTATTTGATTTCCTAATTTCACTTCACGCATTTCAAAAACAGGCTGGTCTTGACTTGTTTTTAAATACACCACAGAACGCTCTCCTGTCCAAAGTACAGCAGTTGCTGGAATTGTTAATACCTCATCATTTTTAGCTGTACTGCCTTCAATATTTGCGGTTACAAACATTCCTGGTTTAAATACATCGTCCTTATTGTTTAAAACAACACGTAAGGTTACAGTTCTTGTTTTCGTGTTTAAAACTGGGTCAATGAAATCAACTTTACCTTTAAACTCTTTATTAGGATAAGCGTTTGTAGTCACTAAAACTTCTTGTCCCTTTTTAAATAAATCGATTTGATTTTCATAGACATCAAAGTTTGCCCAAACCGTATTTAGATTTGCAATTTTAAGCAACGGTTGCCCTTGTTTAACGTAATCGCCTTGTTCTACTAATTTTTCGGTTACTGTTCCTGAAACAGTTGCATAAACTGGAAAGTTCTCTTTTACTTTTCCTGTAGATTCAATTTGATTGATTTGTGTTTCAGAGAGTTTCCATAATTTCAATTTATTACGGGCTGCTTTGTATAAAGCAGGTTGTGATTCCTTTAAAGATGCTGCCGTAATGAGTTCTTGTTGTGCCGCATACAATTCTGGCGAATAAATGGTAGCTAATAGCTGACCTTTACGAACTTCTTCGCCTGTAAAACTCACATTCAAACGTTCAATTCTTCCAGCGAAATAACTTACCTGTACTGCATTGGCTTCTTCGTTTTCAGCAATTTTACCAGATAACTTTATGGTGTTGCCTTCAACATTTCCCTTGCCTACAACAGTTGTTTGAATATTGGCTAAAGCCATTGCATTAGCTGTTAATTTAAACTGATCTGCTGTTAATCCATCTGCACCAGCTTCGGCAGGAATTAAGTCCATTCCACAAATAGGACAATCACCTGGTTCTGGTTGCATAATTTGTGGGTGCATAGAACAGGTCCACATTTGATTGGTTTGTGTAACTTCATTGTGATTATGGTCTGCTTCTTTTGATGAACCACCAAATAGGAACCAACCCAAGAGCAAACCTACTGCCAACAAACCTATGTATATGACTATTTTATTATTTTTCATTTTCTAATCGTTTTATCATTGCTTTCATTTCTTCTATTTCCTTGCGTTGTGCTTCAATAATATCTTCTGCCAGTTTTTTTACTTCTGGGTCTTTTATATCTGCTCTTTCACTTGTTAAAATAGCGATAGAATGATGCGGTATCATTGCTTTCATCCAAAGGACATCACCAATTATTGGTGATTGTGCTCTTACTAACCCCAAAGCCCCTATAAACAGAATAAAACTACCTGCAAGAATTGCTATGTTTTTCTTTCTATCATTATACATTTTTCGCATAAAAAACCACATTATTACTGCCATTGTTGAAATCCCTAAACACGTCATATAGAATCGTGTTAGACTAAACCATACGTGGTCTATGGAATAGGTGTTTAAATACATCGTTATGTACATTGCTACAAATGAGCAAGCCAACATTATAAAGAAGGTTTTGTAATTTCCTTTGTTTGAGTGTTCTTTTGAATTTTCCATATTTTTTGATTTTATAGTTAAACTTTTTACTTACTTAATTTTAATATCCTGAATGCACCTTGTATCACCAATCCAAATACAATGATTCCTATAATTAAATCTGGAATACCAGAATGCAGCCAATTGACTAAAACGCCTGCTGTAATTACGCCAAGATTTATTATAATATCGTTAGAGGTAAAAATCATACTGGCACGCATATGTGCTTCTTGACTTTTAGATTTTTGTAAGAGGTACAAGCAAATGCCATTTGCAATCAAAGCAAATACTGAAACTATAATCATTGTTGAAAATACAGGTAAAGCTTCATAGCCTAAAAATCTACGTATTACCTCAACGATTCCGATAATTGCAAGTGTTATCTGAAAATAGCCTGCATATTTTGCAATCCGTTTCTTTTTTAAAACTGTACCACCAACCGCTATTAAACTCAATCCGTAAACAAATGAATCTGCCAACATATCTAAACTATCAGCAACTAATCCCATTGATTTTGAAATAAGTCCTGTACTCATTTCGATAATAAAAAATGCAAAATTGATGATTAGAACCGTCCACAACAGTTTGGATTGACTCCTTGTAGATTCAGTAATAATTGTGTCTGTATCTTCTGAACTGATTAAACTTTCATTTAATTTTAATTCATTTAAGGCATTACCAATTTCATTTACATTTGAATTATGATATAGTGTTAAGATTCTTTCTTCTAAATTAAAATCAAGTTGTTTGATACCATCTATATCAGATAGCTTCATCTTAATTAGATTTTCTTCAGAAGGACAATCCATTTTTGATATTTTGAAAACTGTTTTCTGCATATAATTAAATGTTTTTTGTTCTTAATCGTAATGCGTTACCTATTACCGAAACCGAACTAAAACTCATTGCTAAAGCTGCTATCATTGGCGATAATAAAATACCAAAGAATGGGAATAACACACCTGCTGCAATAGGTACTCCTAATGTGTTATAAATAAGTGCAAAAAATAAATTCTGCTTAATATTCTTCATTACGGAATGACTTAAATTTTTAGCCTTTACTATGCCGTGTAAATCGCCTTTTACCAATGTAATCATAGCACTTTCAATAGCGACATCTGTTCCTGTACCCATGGCTATACCTACATCGCTTTTTGCCAATGCCGGTGCATCATTAATACCATCACCTGCCATAGCAACTACTTTTCCTTTTTCTTGCAATTTCTCAACTTCTTTGAGTTTATCTTCTGGTAGCATACTGGCTTTAAAATCTGCAAGATTTAATTCTGATGATACAGCTTGTGCTGTATCGTGATTATCGCCTGTAAGCATTATAACATCAATCCCTTTATCTTGAAGTGCTTTAATCGCTTTGGCACTTGTTTCTTTTATTTTATCTCCTATAACAACATATCCTACAACGGTTTCATCTAATGATAAATAAGAAACTGTCTTACCTTGTTTTTGGTAAGATTTAGCTTCGTCTTTCATTTTAGAAGTAATATCTGCGTTGGCATATTCCATCATTTTAGGATTTCCTAATGCTACTTTTTTATCGTTTATTATTGCTTCAACACCTTTTCCTGTGACTGCACTAAAATCTTCGGACTTTAAAATTTCTGCGTTGTGTTCTTTGCCATATTTAACTGTCGCTTCTGCCAAAGGATGTTCGCTATTGGTATTTAATGAAACGATGTATTGTAACACTTCTTTTTCGCTTAAAGCAGCATTAAAAGCACCAACGGTTTCAACTGTTGGTTTTCCTTCGGTAATTGTTCCTGTCTTGTCAACGATAAGCGTATTTACCTTATCCATTTTTTCAAGAGCTTCAGCATTTTTAATCAATACACCATTTTGAGCACCTTTGCCCACGCCAACCATTACAGACATTGGTGTTGCTAAACCTAAAGCACAAGGACACGCAATGATTAGTACTGCAATTGCATTGACTAATGCATAAACATAAGCAGGTTCTGGACCCCAAATTGCCCAAATAATAAATGTGATTATCGATATAATAACTACAACTGGTACAAAATACCCTGATACTTTATCAGCTAAATTTTGGATAGGTGCGCGACTTCTACTGGCATCATTAACCATATGAATGATTTGTGAAAGTAACGTATCACTTCCTACTTTTTCTGCTTTCATTAAGAATGATTGATTCCCGTTAATTGTTCCGCTACTTACTTTATCGTGTTGAGATTTGTTTACAGGAATAGGTTCTCCAGTAATCATAGATTCATCAATAGTTGTTTCGCCTTCTGTTATCACACCATCAACAGGGATTTTATCGCCTGGTTTTACTTTTAGAATATCATTTAATTCTATCTTATCTATACTGACTTCAACTTCTTCACCATCTACCATTTTAATGGCTTTATTAGGTGCTAACTTTAATAATTCTTTTACTGCCGAATTGGTTTTGCTATGTGCTCGCGCTTCTAACAACTGTCCTAAAAGCACCAAGGTTAGAATAACCGTTGCTGCTTCAAAATAGACGTGTACTGCACCTGATTCAGTTTTAAACTGTGCTGGAAACACATCTGGAAATAACATCCCAAACACACTAAATAACCAAGCCACACCTGCACCGATTCCAATGAGTGTGAACATATTGAGATTCCACGTTTTTATGCTTCTATATGCACGCTCAAAAAACATCCAAGTCGCATAAAATACAACTGGAATGGATAAAGCAAACTGAATCCAATTCCAATATTTCTGTTCCATTATATCGTATAACGGATTGTTATGTAGCATTTCGCTCATAGCGATTAAGAAAATAGGCAGTGTAAATGCTGTTGCTATCCAAAACTTTTTCAATAGTTTTTTATAGGTTTTTTCCTCCGCAGAAAGATCTGGTTGCATTGGCACTAAATCCATCCCGCAAATAGGACAAGAACCTGCTTCGTCTTTTACAATTTCTGGATGCATCGGACACGTCCATTGTTCCTTTGAAGTTGCTGATAGATTTTGTTCTTCCACCAAATCCATTCCGCAAACAGGACAATCGCCTGGTTTATCATAAGTTTTATCGCCTTCGCAATGCATAGGACAATAAAATGTGCCTGTGCCTTTCCCTTTTTGTTGCTTTTCCTTTTTACCTTTGGTATGATGATGATGATGTTCACCTTGATTATGGATAGTGTATCTATCACTATCTTTTTTTAAGGCTTCTTGAAATGTTTCTATAGGTATGTGTGATTCCATTTCTATGGTAGCTTCTGCCTTTTCTAAATCGACTGTTGCTTTTGAAACACCTTCTACTTTAGAGAGCGTTTTTTCTACGTGACTGCGACAACCGTTACAAGTCATTCCGTGTATGTGATATGTGTGTTTCATTGTTTAGTGAATTAAATAATTAATAATTGTGCTTTGCACATAGTAGCCCTTAATAGACTCTATTTGGTCCATTTGAAACTTTAGCTGCAACTCTTGAATATCCAAAACATCATTAAAATCAATCGTTCCTGTTTCGTAGCTTTTGATTAAGATGTCCTCTGCATCTTTAGCTTGTTTTAAATTCTTGGTTTGCGTAGCATAACTTATTCTTGCCGAAATACGCTCATTAATGGCTTTGCTTAAAAGGGTTTCCAAAGTATTCAAACGCTCTTGTTTTTGTGAAAGAATCTCTTGTTGTTGCAACTTATTTTGCTTGGTTTGAGATTTATATTTTTTATTAAAAATTGGGATTGACACGGAAACCATAGGCATCACAATATCTTTACCGTTATCCGAGAAATTCATATCTGGCCTTTCGGAAACATTGATATAATCTAATCCAAAACCAATCATTGGACTGCTTTCTTTTTGATTCAATAATTCTGATTGCTCTATGGATTGATAGAGTTTATCAAATTTTAGTAATTCAGGATGTAATACTAATTTTTCAAAAGTAATATCAAAGTCTTCTGAAGGTATCATTAAACTATCTACCACATTCACGGTAACATCATTATCTCTATTCAATAGATTATTGAAGTTAGTTTGTTCTGCTAAAAACTGTTGTTGCAATACATCTTTTAATTGTTGCATTTCGTTCTGACGCATTTGCAATCGCAACACATCTACTGCGGATGCTTTACCAACCTCTACAGAAGTTAATGCCAACGTTTCATAAGTTTCTAATAGTTTGATGTTTTCAGTTAAAACCTCTTGCTTTGCTTTGTTAGCGTATAAATTATAATAGGATTGTGATACCGAAGCCATTAGTTTTCGCTTTGCGATGACAATGTCTTCGTATTTAGCATCTGCCACTGAACTCACGTAATTTTCTCTCGAAGTAATAGTCCCAAACCACGGTAACATTTGTTTAGCAGATACTTTAAAGCGTTGTGCACCTGTTCGTGTTTCTGGCTCACTCACAAAATAACCAACACCAAATTCGGTATTAGGAATGGTGTTGACCTCGTTTACCTTTTCGGAAGCTCTTTTGTATTGTAACTCAAACTTTTGAATTTCTGGATTGTTTGTTAAGGCTTCATCGATAAGTATTTCTAATTGTTGAGCGTTCGCAAAAAGACTCAAGAAACAAGAGCCAAGAGCCAAGACGATTTTTATTTGTATTGATTTATATTTCATTTTGATGTTCTTTTAAGTTGAACTTCTGCTTTCCAGCTATACAATACTGGTACAACAAACAAAGTGATTAAGGCTATAAGCATTCCACCAAAACTTGGTATTGCCATAGGTATCATTATATCGCTTCCTCGACCTGTAGAGGTTAATACTGGTAATAATGCTAAAATGGTCGTTGCTGTTGTCATTAAACAGGGTCTGATACGTTTTTCTCCTGCTTCCACAACTGACGCTCTAATTTCCTTTTTATTCTCTGGTGAATTTCTATCGAATGTTTGCGTTAAATAGGTTGCCATTACAACACCATCATCGGTTGCAATACCGAAAAGTGCAATAAAGCCTACCCAAACAGCCACACTTAAATTAATTGGGTGCATCTGGAATAAATCACGCAGGTTTTCCCCAAAGAAATTGAAGTTTAAAAACCAATCTTGACCGTAGAGCCAAATCATTAAAAAACCACCTGCAAAAGCTACTGCAATCCCTGTAAAAACCATTAAGGATGTACCGACTGAACGGAATTGGAAATACAGAATTAAAAAAATGATGGCTAATGCTAAAGGCACTACAACGGATAAGGTTTTTTCAGCTCTTAACTGATTTTCATAGCTTCCTGTAAATTGATAGTTAATACCTTTTGGCACTACCAATTCACCATTATTTATTTTTTCTTGAATTAAGGCTTGGGCATTTTCTACCACATTAACTTCTGCATAACCATCTAGTTTATCAAACAACACGTAACCCACTAAAAAGGTATCTTCACTTTTAATCACTTGTGGACCTTGCTCATAACGAATGGTTGCCAATTCGCTTAAAGGTACAGGACTACCTTTTTCAACAGGCACGTAAATTTGTTGTAAGTCGGTTGGGTTTGCTCGTAATTCTCTTGGATAACGTACACGAACACCATAACGCTCACGACCCTCAACGGTTTGGGTTAATGACATACCACCAACAGCTACTTTTAATACGTTTTGCACCTCTTCTATACTTACACCGTAACGTGCAATTTTTTCTCGGTCAATATCGATAAGTAAATACGGTTTACCTACAATACGGTCTGCAAAAACGGCTTCATCCTTTACACCTTCAGCTTCTTTTAAAATGGTTTCTAACTGCATTCCAAACGCTTCAATTTCTTTTAAATCTTGTCCTTTTATTTTGATTCCCATTGGTGCACGCATACCTGTTTGTAGCATTACCAATCGGGTTTCAATAGGTTGTAATTTTGGTGCTGATGTGACACCTGGTAATTTGGTAACTTTTACAATTTCGTTCCAAATATCGTCTGGTGATTGTATTTCTGGTCGCCAGTTTCGGTAAAACTCGCCATCATCGTCTGGGATTAATTGAGACCTTTCGACTACACTCAAGGTGACATTTTCAGAGTTATTTGGATTTGCAATAAAACGGCCATCTTTTAATTCATATAATCCATCTTCATTGACTTTGAAACGCTGACGTTCTCCTTTGTCATTCAGCATATATTCAGGTTTGTATTGAATGATATTTTCATACATTGATAAAGGTGCAGGATCTAAAGCTGATTCTGTTCTTCCTGCCTTACCTACAACAGTTTTTATCTCTGGAATACTTGCTACTGCCATATCCAATTGTTGTAAAACGCGCTTATTTTCTTCTACACCAGAATGTGGCATTGAGGTTGGCATTAACAGAAAAGAACCCTCGTTTAATGATGGCATAAACTCTTTACCTGTATTTTTCATAATGAAAAAACCTGCAATTACAATTGCTGTTGGGACAGACAAAAAGAGTAACTTATTATCTAAACACCACCTTAAAATGCGTGTGTAATATTTGATGAATAATGAGAAAACACCTAATAAACCAAAGCAAATAACACTCACAAAAATGAGATTCCAAAAAATGCTTTTATCAACGCCTAATGGTCTCCAATATTCGGCTAACAAGAATACAATAGCTGATACCGAAATAATGATATTGATAAGATTAGCTTGCTTGTCTGTTATCTTACTTTGAAGATTGAGAAATGCTGTAATCCCAAACGCAATTAAAATTAATCCTAACCAATATCCATAGACTATGGCTACGATTCCCAATGCTATTAAAACACCATTTAAAACATATTTAAAAGTGTTTTTGATGTTTTTCTTTCTGAATAAAAATGCAGCAAACGGTGGAATTAAAAACAACGCTACTATTATAGAAGTTGTTAATGCAAAAGTCTTTGTGAAGGCTAATGGTCTGAATAGTTTTCCTTCCGCTCCAATCATTGTAAATACAGGAATGAAACTGATAATAGTTGTCATAACTGCGGTTACGATTGCACCAGACACTTCAGCTGTTGCGTTATAGACTACTGTGTTTATGGGTAACTTTTTATGAGATTCCTCGTCGCTCGTTCCTTGCTCTGTCGGAATGGCATTTTCGTTTTCATCCAAATGCCTTATAATGTTTTCTGATAGTATGACACCTACGTCGACCATTGTACCAATAGCAATAGCAATACCTGATAATGCCACAATATTAGCATCAACACCAAAGAGTTTCATCGCAATAAACACCATTAAAACCGCTACTGGTAAAAGTCCAGAAATTAGTATGGAAGCTCGAAGATTAAATACCATAATGATAATGACCAATATGGTAATGAGTATTTCTAAAGTTAAGGCTTCGTTTAATGTGCCTAATGTTTCTTGAATCAATTCTGTTCTGTCATAAAATGGGACTATTGTTACTTGGGAAGTTCTACCATCCGCCAATACTTTTGAAGGTAATCCTGCACTTAATTCATTAATCTTCTCTTTCACATTATTGATAACTTCCATTGGGTTTGCGCCATAACGAGCCACCACAACAGCACCAACAACCTCTGCACCTTCTTTATCTAATAAACCACGTCTTGTTGCAGGACCTAAAGACACTTTTGCAACATCTTTAATTTTTATAGCTGTGTAATCTTCTGAAGTGACTACTGCATTTTCGATGTCTGAAATAGACTTGACATAACCTAACCCACGTACCAGATATTCGGCTTGATTAATTTCTAAAGTCTGCGCTCCAATATCTTTATTACTTTCCTTTACGGCTTTTACAATTTGGTTTAAACCAATATTATATTGACGCATCAATTCAGGATTAACATCCACTTGGTATTCTTGTACATACCCACCAATAGATGCTACTTCTGACACACCACTTGCAGAGGATAATGCATATTTTACATAGTAATCTTGAATGCTACGCAATTCGTGTAAATCCCAACCACCCGTTACATTTCCGTTTTCATCACGTCCTTCAAGTGTGTACCAAAATATTTGTCCTAATCCTGTTGCATCTGGACCCAAAGCAGGATTAACACCTTCAGGTAATAAACCACTTGGTAATGAGTTTAGCTTTTCGAGAATACGACTTCTACTCCAGTAAAATTCTATATCCTCTTCAAAAATGATATAGATACTTGAAAAGCCAAACATAGAGGAACTACGAATGGTTTTTACTCCAGGAATACCCAACAATGATGTGGTTAATGGATAGGTAATTTGGTCTTCTATATCTTGTGGCGAACGTCCATCCCATTTGGTAAAAACGATTTGTTGGTTTTCGCCTATATCTGGTATGGCATCTACAGCAACTGGATTACTTGGTAAGAAACCAGTATCCCTATTGAAAGGTGCATTAACCGTTCCCCATCCTACAAAAAGGACGAGTAGCAGAACTGCTACGAGTTTGTTTTCTATTAAAAATTTGATGCTTTTATTGAGCATTGGCTTTGATTATTAAACAGTTAGACATTGGTGTTGCCCTAAAGGCATAAAAAAGCAGGCAGCCCAGGGTGCAAAAGCACAGGGCGCGTTAAAAAACTGTTTAATAAATCAAATGAGGTAAGTCTCGTCTAGCTTATAGATAGGCTTGACGACCAGTGGTGGTTTGTAGGTTCTAAAAGGGACTACTTTTGTAGTAGGCTCAGCGAATAACTGACTATAAGTGTAAACCAGTGTAGCAACAAACACCTGCTTGTTCCAGCTTAGCTGGTCGCTTTGCTGCGGTAATTCATCTTGGCCGGCAATGGTTTCTTGGGTGTTATCGCAGCAATTCGGTTTATCGATAGAGCAGCCATCGGTAGTAGGCTGATTCATTTCCATACCACAACCCGCTGCTTTGGCCCAAACCACTTTCTCGACCAAGGTGTCTCCACAGTAATGCATATTTACCGTTAAAGAAAAGGTAGATGCTAAAAGCACCACACTCATCACCCAAGCCGTTATTTTATAAAAAAAGCTGTTCATTGCGCCACAAAGATATACAATGCTTTTGGTATAAACGCAAAGCTTAACTATTTTTTTAATTTTGGCTAATCCTACCAAGCTTAATAATACACAGCCAATCAATAGGTTATAATACTATCTACCTAGCAGATGTTTAACTCACAGCCTTGTTACAAGAGAATATTATGAGCGCTTTGGGTGTAAAGCATGCCTATTTAAAACCCTAAGTTGTTTAGCTTTAAGCTGATAAATTTTTCTTAATACCAATTTTAAAAGCAAAATTAATCTTTAGCTTTAAAGAGCAAAACGCAAAGTGCTTTACAGCGCAGCAGCTTAACAACCCTTTTATCAACCTTTAAAACAAGCAAATGGGGAATTGGAAAAAAGTAGTACGAATTGTCTTTGATATTTTGGCCATACTCATCGCCTTGGCCAGTATACTTTCGGTTTTTAGAAATACCGAATGGCGGTACCTTAAATTTTTAGACTTTCCGCGCATACAACTTTTTTTTACTGCCCTAGTTGGTTTTGTACTCATCGCTTTGATTCCGCATAAGCATAAATTAACGCAATATGTGATTATGGCTTGCCTTATAGTGGGCTTAGGTCTTAACCTGAGGTACCTCTTACCCTATACCATCTTAAGTCCGAAAGACGTACCCCAAGCCGAAAATATAACGGCTAAAGACCAGGTGTTTTCTGTTTTTTTGAGCAATGTAAAAATGAAAAACAATCAACACCAAGCTCTACTGGATTTGATTAAAGAAAAAGAACCCGATTTGGTTTTACTTATGGAAGTCAATGCCCGCTGGGATCAAGCGGTAAAATCATTAGCCAAGGATTACCCTTATGTTAAAAAAGCGATCAATGAAAAAGCCTACGGTATGGCGCTTTACAGTAAAATACCCTGGAAAAATGCCCAGGTGCATTACCTGAATAATGAGCATGTACCCTCAATCATTACCGAAATGGAATTAGCATCTGGCAAGCGCTTTACCTTGTACAATATGCATCCCGTTCCGCCTAAGCATTTTGAACACCTCCCCGATAACAAAGGCCAACAAGAAAAAGAATTGATTAAAATGGGCCGAATGATTAAGCAAAACCAACTGGCTTGTTTGGTGATGGGCGATATGAACGATGTGGTCTGGTCGCATGTTGACCCCCTAACCAAAACCAAAGATCTTTTAAAAGATGTACGGGTAGGTCGTGGGGTTTTTCCTAGTTTTCATACCCAAAAATGGTATATGCGTTGGCCTTTAGATCATATTTTTACGACCGAAGGCTTTCGAGTAAAAACCTTAGAACGCTTACCCAGCATAGGCTCCGATCATTTCCCGCTTTACGCGGAATTGGTACTTTAGCCGCTTAGCTAAAAAACCTCACTCACCAAATTTAAACTGCCTAGCCACTAAACTTTGGGCTTAGCTTTTGATTTCGGCTCCTTAACCAGCGTAGGCTTACCTCTAAGCCATTTTTTTAAAGCCCGACTGGGTTGGTAATTGATATGAAACTTTTTAACCTTTTTGGGCGATAATTCTCGAATTGTAGTCGCGGACTCCGATTTAAATCCTACCTTAAACCGACCCAAATTATCAAGTTCAACCACTCGGCCTTCAGACAGATGAAACTGCACTTTCTGACCCAAAGCTTTTAAAACCGCTACCACATCAGCTTGACTTAGCGTAGATTCATTACTGATTTCATAAGCCAAACGCTCCGAATCTATTTCTCCCGTATGTACGGCCTGCATCATATAGCGCAAAGACTCAGACGGATTTAAATTGTTTTTTCGTTTTCCAATGCGGTACTGTACGGGCATATTTTTTAGTATTAAAGGGTAAAACAAAATAAAGTTACGGTACAATTAATTAAAAGTTGCTGTACAATTAATCTTTTGATCAGTAACTAATTTACAAAAGTTATACAATTTTCAAAAAAATATTGTACAACTTTTATATAAATATTGTACAATTTTTGAGTGAATATTGTACAATATTTTATTACCTCTTCAAAGGCTTTTGTTTAAAAGGCTTTGAAGATAGGATAAAAAGTAGCGGTAGTTTTTTAAAAAATATGCTTATCCTTCTATTTTTCACAAGGCTTATTAAATAGAAATCGCCTTTAAATCGTTTTTAAAAAATGCTGGTAGTGGGCTAGATAAAAATTGTTCATCGACCCAAAGAATAGAGAAAAAAAGAAGGTAAATTTAAATGGATAATAACCGAGCAAGGCAAAATGAGCTATCGCTAAAACCAACTATGGTTTTCTTTATTTGCGGGCGATTATTTCCATCCGCGTAAGCGACATTAAAAACAACCAAACTATGTGGATTACGATACTTAGTTTACCGCCCAGAACTCGTAAAGATAAACTACGCCATACAACCAGCCCACATATAAGAAGGTATAGATGCTCGCGTACAGCAGCGACAAACCTAAATCTTTTTGGGTGTCTTTAGATTTTCTAAAAACCATGCGCATTGCTCTAAAAAACACCCAATATAACATGGTGAGTAAAACAAATAGAGAGAACCAAAAAAAGACTTCTAAAAAAAGCAACATGACCAGACAAAGAATGGTCATGGCAATCCATAAAATAACCGATAAAAACAGGCCTGCAATGCCATCGCCAGTATCAATCTGTGGCATTTCATACTTTTCGGGTGTGATATGCTCAAAAAAATGGCCGCGTTTAAAATGCTTAAATTTGGGGAAGTCGTCTATAAGTCCTATACCCGTATAAAGTCCATAGGTCATAAATAAAAACAAGCAAGAAGCTATTAGACTTAGGGCTGTGTAGATCTTCACCTCAAGTCTTTTATCAAACGAAAGTCCTATACTGTAAACCAAAACCACACTGAGCCCTAAGACTAAAAGTGAAATGATAAAAACATATTTTCCGCTTAGGTATTTTGGTCGCGTAGCCATAGTCCTGATTTTACACGTTAAAATTGCTTTTTAAAATTGCTAGGAAATCCTGATTTTCTTGGTGACGAACCAAAATAATATAGGTCTCCAAATCGTGGCTCACCACATACTGGGTGATATAAGCCTGCGCCTCTTCAAGCGCTTGAAGGTATTTTATTTTAATGATTTCGGCGCTACCATAACGCAACATTTTGGCTTCTAAGCGTTGCATCGCCAATCCTTCTTTGGCGAAATGCCTTTCGAGATCGTTTACATAGTAATTGATTAAGGGTTTAGACAATTTGGTATAATCGGCCGGCATAAAAGTAATGCTATTCACCCCATTTTGCCGATCTACAAAGAGTACACTATTAGCATCAAAATTAGCCAAATATTCGGCTGCAGCCTCATTATCCTCTTTGTGCACGGGCTGGAAACCAGCAGGTAAATATACCGATTGGTTTAAAAACCCCACCGCCTGTAAGTTGTTGCCGGTTAATGCGGCTAGCTTGTTTTTCTCAACGGTATTACAGCCCAAGGCAAAGCATAAAATAAATAAGACTATAAGGTTTTTCATTTTTACTGTTAGTTATAAGATATAAGGTAAACAAAAACTGCAATAGGCACCTTACCCCCTAATTCACACACATTTGGCTTCTACCTATCCTACTAAATTAACAAAAAATTATGAATTGAATACTATGTATCTGCAAATTATTAATTGACAGCTCTCGCATAGACTGAAAAGCTTGTTGCCAACTGCCACCCCCAGAAATACATTTAAACTATTAGTGCGCTAGCCTTTAATCTAGAACCAGAAAAGAACAAAACGGTATGATTTTAAAAAAAAAGTTGGATTTCAGTGTATCTTTTTGGTCACTTTTCTATCTACTTCATGAACCCTAAAAACAAAAAATTATGAATACTTGCACATGTACACAATGCGAATGTAAAAAATGTAACTGCGTGAACTGCGCGCAAAAGAACTGTCTTTGTGATCGTTGTGAATGCAGCCAATGCACTTGTTGTTAAACCAAAAGCTTGGTTTTTTAACCAAGCTTTTTTATATTGTTTTATGCTTACAAAAGAACTTTGGGAAGAATACAAAAAACCAATTTACTACTTTATCTTAAAATGGGTAAAGCAGCCCGAGACCAGTAAAGATATCTTACAAAATACCTTTTTACGGGCCCACCTAAAAAAACACCAACTGCGAGACGATAAAAAAGCTAAAGCTTGGTTGTTTCAAATTGCCCGTAATGAAGTTTATACCTATTTCGCTCAGCAAAAAACGCATCTACCTTTATTGGAAAACGAGGCAGTAGTCGAAAACAACGCTGCCTTTACCCCATGCTGTTGGGAGCGCTTTTTAAGCGAGCTACCCCCATCTTACCAAGAGGTGGTAAAATTATGTTTTATTGCCGGTAAAAAACAACAAGAAGCCGCTGCTCTACTAGGGCTTAGTTTAGCCAATGTAAAAGCACGTATTCGCCGAGCCAAGGCTTGGTTGCAAGAGGCTTTGGTAAGCTGTTGCGGATATACCCTAGATGAAAATGGAACACTTAGCGGCGAATCGCATTGTGCGCGTTGCGCTCCTGGAATTTAATCGATTTGTGCTTCGATTTGCTTAATGAAATTCATACGTCGTTGCACCAATTCTTTAGTACTGGCTTTTGGCCAGGCTCCCAATTGCACCACTACCAAGTTTTTACTCGGATTCAAATAAAGAAACTGACCAAAAATTCCGGCGGCTGCATAGGCACTATGCTTGGTACGCCACCACAAATAACCATAACCACTCCCATCGCTTTGGGTTTGGTACAGCGCCTTACTTGCATTTTGGCGGTAGGCATCGGCAAGTAAGCCGGTGCTTTCTCTTTCTTCTTGCATCATAACAAGACCCAAACGCGCAAAATCACGCAAGCTCGCCGATAGCCCACTGCCCCCTAAATTTAAACCGCTACACTCGTCGGTAAGCCAAAAGGCACAATCTTGCATGCCATATTTTTGCCAAATGTGTTCAGCGAGATAGCTCGCCAAACTTTGTCCCGTGGCTTTTTGTAAAACAATACCCAGCAAATCGGTTTCACCCGTATTATAATTCCATACCTCTCCAGGTTCATGCGCTTTCTTCAATTGTTTCATATAGCTTAATATATGCGCTTCCCGACCTTGGCATTCGCCTTGATACATACGGGCAACATCAGATTCGGAATCTTGGTAATCTTCGTTCCAACCAATGCCCGAAGTCATGCTTGCCAATTGGCGCAAACTCACCTCACCATAGTCATAACCCGCCAACTCTGGCACATAGGTTTTAAGCTTATCATCTAGATGTTGAATATCGCCTTGTTTTAGCGCCACGCCCAGCAGCATAGAAGTAATTGATTTTGCCACCGAAAAGCTGGTCCATACTCCATCAGCTTTTAAGGGCGCTGCATAACGCTCTAACCGAATGTGGCCGTCTTGCCAAACCAACAATCCCGTAAGCTGGTTGTCTTGCATATAACTGCTTATCGCTTGCTGTTGCGTCTCATCTTGAAACCATACATCGGCTTTGGTAAGAGGTTTCGCTTCCGGGGAAGCGGGTATAGCTATACTAGGAAACAACCGATGCATGTTACCAAAGCGGTTTAACTTTTCTTCATTGTTCCAAAACAATAAACTCTCTAGTTTTTGACCCATGGTCTCGCCAGGAATCTGATCGCGATCTGCAGACAAGTCTTGGGTTGCCACACCCTCACAATGCTGTGCATAAATGGGAGAAACCCATAATAATAAAATCAGGCTTAAAGCCGAAAGCGGTAAATTACGCATCTTTTTTTTTGACAAAGATAATCTACTTAGGGCAGAGCCACCTCTAGAGCACTTATAATTTATACTCTTTAGACCGGTTTGTAGATGAAAAATTAGTTTAACCGGCAGGCTAATTGATAAAAAAAGAATAACTTGGAGCTGGTTTATGAAAAAGTCAAAACTTAGCCGAAGAAAATTCATTAGGGGTTCTCTTTTAGCACTTGCGGGCGTCTTGTTAGGGGATATGTATTGGTTTGAACGCTACATTCTAGATTGGAGTGTTCACGTGCTGCCTAGCGCACCAAAACACCCTATTCGCGTGTTGCAAATCAGCGATTTACATATGCGGCAACTCGGTCGCCGTCAACGTAAAATAGCTGAAAAAATTAATACGCAATCCTTCGACTTATTGGTGCTCACGGGCGACGTTATCGATGAGCAAAAAGGCTTAACCGCCTTAGAAGAATTTCTAGCTTTACTACCCAAAAGCTTACCTAAAGTAGCGATTCTAGGTAATTGGGAATATTGGGGAAAAGTGAATTTAAGTCAGCTTAAAAATTTATATACTAGCTACGGTGTGCAATTGTTAATCAATTCGCACACTCAATTTACCCTTAAAGGACGCCGCATTGGTATTTTGGGTGTAGACGATTTAGTGGCCGGTTTGCCAGATTGGACCAAAACCACACAGGACTACGTTCGGCAAGAGGTTAACTTGCTTTTATGTCACTGCCCAGCTTTTCGCGATCAAGTAATGGCACAGCAACCCAATTTTACTTTGCACGCATTGCTAGCCGGTCATACCCATGGGGGTCAATTGAATTTTTTTGGGTGGACCCCCTTTAAACCTAGAGGAAGCGGTAAGTATTTAAGCGGTTGGTACAGCCAAGGCGGTTACCCCATGTATGTTTCGAAAGGAATTGGTACCAGCATCTTACCCCTGCGTTTTGGTGCTCGAGCCGAAGTAGTAGAATTGCAGGTTTAATACTAATGAAATACATTTAATGACTTATTAGTAACAATAGCGAATAAACTATGCCAGCAGCAAATGAAAGAAAAAGTACTGGTAAGAGCTTTCTGGGAAGATTTATTTGATTTTTAGGCTTTGCTATCGGTAAGTATAGCCATAAAAAAACCCCCAAATAAGATGGGGGTTTCTTGTACTTGAAGCTTTGTGAAGTACTTCTTACAATTGCTGGAAAAAGCACTTAACTTATAAGCGGGATTAGTCGATTACCTCAACGTTTACCGCGTTCAATCCTTTTCTACCGTTTTCGGTGTTGAATTGAACTTTGTCATCTTCTCTAATTTCATCGATTAAACCTGTACTGTGAACAAAAATATCCTCACCTGTTTCGTTTGATTTAATGAATCCAAATCCTTTTGTGTTGTTAAAGAATTTTACTGTACCTTCTTGCATTTTACTAAATATTAATTTGTTATTATAAATACATCAGCAACCTATTTTTCAAACTACCAGCTCATCAGCTCTCAGAATGTTAAACATCCTTCAATTAGATAAAAACAAATATTAAAAAGTAAAAAGGAAATAAAATCGATAAGAATGCGAGTTGAACTCGAAAAACAAATAATAATATAAACTACTACTTAGAATTTGAAGTGGTTTCTAATGTTAAGCAAACATACCACCTTTATATCTCCCACAAGCTTTTAATATGTTAAAGTTTTAAAAATAAAAAACATAGCAGCCAAAGCAATCCTAACAAGCTGTTAATATACAAGGCTTTGGCGGATTTACTGCCGATTATTATTTAAGTTTGTATTTCAACCCACTAAAGTCCAACCTATGAAAATGTTTTTTGCCTTGGCCCTTTCCGCTTTAAGTTTATTGGCCTGTAAACCTAAAAACCAACAAGCTACACCCCCTGCTGCTGCACAAGACAGTTTAACGCAAAAAAACACCCCTCCTAAACCCGACAATGCGCATTATGCGCCGGCTTTTGAAGGCCAAACCCGCGCACCGCAAGTGCAAACCCAAACCGATTATGAGGTGATTTTACGCAGCGATAAGTTGCAAGAGCCTTGGGGTATCACGCCCATGCCCAATGGTAACTTACTGCTTACCGAAAATAAAGGTTTTATGCGCTTGCTAAATCCGGAAACGGGTGAAATACTTCAAGATATTAAAGGATTTCCCGACGTAGATGATCGCGCTCAAGGCGGAATGCTAGGCCTGTGTCTTTCTCCGGAATTTGAACAAGACCGTATGGTTTTTTGGACCTTTACCGAGCGGGTAGCCGATGGTAATCATACGGCCGTAGCCAAAGGAAAACTGCCTCAAGGCGCCGATAAAATAGAACAAGTACAAGTTATTTACCGTGCCAGCCCTACCTACGATGGGCGTTTGCATTATGGCGGACGAATACTATTTGACGATGCGGGAAATTTATTGGTGAGCATCGGAGAACGTTCCGATAAACAAACCCGAGTAAAAGCTCAGGATTTAGGCACTTCATTCGGAAAAATAATTCGCATTACAAGAGATGGACAAGCAGTAGCTACCAATCCGTTTATGGATCAACCTGGGGCTTTACCCGAAATTTACAGCTACGGGCACCGCAATCCGCAAGGCTTAGCCATACATCCTGAGACTCGAGCGCTGTGGAGCAATGAATTTGGACCCCGTGGTGGTGATGAACTCAATCTTATTGAGCCCGGAAAGAACTACGGTTGGCCCGTTATTACCTATGGGGTAGAATACAGTGGCGCCGAAATTGGCGATCCGCCGATACAACAAAAAGAAGGCATGGAGCAACCGGTATATTACTGGGATCCTGTGCTCTCTCCTAGTGGCATGAGCTTTTATTCTGGCGATGCAATTCCTGAATGGCAAAACAATCTTTTTCTGGCCGGATTAAGCAGCCAACACATTGCGCGTTTGGTACTTGAAGACAATCGTGTGGTGGGCGAAGAACGTCTGTTAGCCGACAAAGGCGAACGATTTAGAGCGATTACCGAAGCTAGGGATGGTAAATTATACGCAATAAGTCAAAGCGGAAAGTTATTTGTTATTCAAAAAAAATAAATCTTGTATACTGTCTTTTCTAATCTGTTAGTAAAGCGTCTAGCAAGCTATTTTACTTCTCGTTCTTTACCATCGATACAATTTTTCGTGCTTCTCGGCGGATTAAGCGTTTTAGGATTGGGGAGCGCGAGCGCCCAAAATCAAGACAGCACCGCCGTTGATGCTCTTAATAGCGTGCATATTATTGCACATAACCCACAACAGCCGCTGAAGCGGTTAAATGCGACGGCACAGGTCGTTGGTCAGCCTCAGCTTTCGGCTACTTATACCGGTAGTTTGGTACCCGCATTGAACCAGGTGGCCGGTTTGCGTATGGAAGAGCGTTCACCGGGTAGTTATCGCATCGCTTTACGCGGAAATTTAATCCGTTCGCCTTTTGGGGTGCGTAATTTACAGGTTTATCTTGGTGATTTTCCGCTTACCGATGCCAGTGGAAACACCTATATCAATTTAATTGACCCCGCGGCACTCGCTCAAGTGCAAGTATTAAAAGGTCCTAATGCCTCTTTATATGGTGCCAATTCGGGTGGGGTGATTCGCCTTGAGCCCAAAGGCTTTAATGTTCGCAAAAACAAACAACAATTAAGTTTGGGTGGTGGAGCATATGGCTTGTTTCGAGAGCACTTTAGTCTGCAAAGAAGTTATGAGCGGTATTCTTTTTCTATCGATCAAATGTATCAACAATCAGACGGTTACCGAGACCATACTGCGCTAAGTAAAAAAAGTATACAAACCGCCCATCGCTACCAATATGCGACCAATAGTGAGTTGCGTTTTTTACTTTTGTATACCGATTTGCATTATGAGACACCAGGAGGCCTGACGCGGGAGCAAATAGAGGAACAACGGCGTATGGCCCGACCCGCATCGAGCCGATTTCCGTCATCCGAAGCTCAGGAAGCCGGCATTCAAAACCGAAGTCTGCTTGGCGGCATCACCCATCAGATCACCATCAGCAAACATTGGCAACATCAGGTCAGTTTATTTGGTTCTTCTACCGACTTCGAAAATCCGTTTATCACCAATTATGAATTCCGTAAAGAAGAAAATATTGGCTTGCGCACTTATCTTTCTTACCAAAATCAAATCGCTACTACTTGGCATTTTGAGGCACAACTAGGTTACGAAGGGCAAAAAGGTTGGTATGCGC
Source organism: uncultured Mesonia sp. (assembly GCA_947499595.1). GTDB lineage: Bacteria > Bacteroidota > Bacteroidia > Flavobacteriales > Flavobacteriaceae > Mesonia > Mesonia sediminis. The sequence continues at coordinate 25,380 of CANMOY010000011.1, read as the reverse complement.
TTGAAAATTTTGACAACAACCAAGGAGAGCCACAAGGCTTACAGGCACAAGATGATCTAACCAATAGCAGGCAAAACTATTTTTTACGTACACAAATCGGCTGGAAAGAAAAACTCAGCCTAGAAACTTCTCTGGGTTACCATAACTTTACTTTGGGCTATACCACGTATTTTCCTATTAGCGCTCGTGCCCAAGGCGAAGTAAAGTATGATGCTATTTGGATGCCCAGAATTGCGGGTCGTTATACCTTTAATCCGCAATGGAGTATGCGTGCGTCTGTAGCCAAAGGATTTTCTGCGCCCACACTGGCCGAAGTTCGTTCTTCTACCAATAAAATCAACACCGATCTAAAGGCCGAAGAAGGTGTAAATTATGAGTTAGGTTTTAGGTTTCAACACCCTAAACAATGGTTGGTGCTAGACTTAAGCGCCTACACCTACCCTATTCAATCGGGAATTGTAAGGCAGCTCAATGCCGCTGGAAATGAGTATTTTGTCAATGCAGGCGAATTAAAGCAAAACGGAATTGAATTAACGGGTGAGTTTAGGCTCTTGCCTGAAGACATCTCTCGGTTATTGCATAATTTGCAATGGCATACGGCGCTTACCTATAATCAACATGAATTTGAGCGTTACATCGTTAAAGAAAACAATTATAGCGGTAATCCCGTAACTTCTGTACCCGACTGGATGCTCGCCAACAGCTTAAACTTAGCGATGGGAAAACCTTGGAGTATGGCGCTTAACCATAGATACACTTCGAGCTACCCGTTAAACGATGCCAATACCGTTTTTAGCGAGGCTTTTCATTTGGTTCAATTACAACTGAATTGGCAACAAAGCTTAGGAGCCTTAAACAATATCCGCTTATTTGCAGGGGTAGATAATCTTTTAAATGAGCGCTACAGTCTAGGGAACGACATCAATGCTTTTGGAAAACGCTATTTCAATCCAGCCCCCGAGCGCAACTTCTATGCAGGGCTACATTGGAGGTTTTAAGGCAACCCAGTAAGCAAAAACTACTAGATTTAGCAAAATTCCCTTTAACATATTAAGGCACTTTAACAAGTTGTTAAGCCTATCTACAGTGCAATGGTTTTATAGAACAAGGCAATTATTGTAAATTGCAGCACAAAGAAAAGCAGCACAAAATGGAGCAAAAAAATATACAACAACAATTAAAACACATACTGGCCCATACACCCGAAGATTGGTTAAAATTAACTACGCATCGGCTAGATATTTATCAAGAAGATCAGGCTAAAACACAGTTTTTGCAAGCCTTTGAAGAATTAATGAACTCAGAAATTAGTGGAGCAGCATTTACCGAAAGACTGGCGCAATTGCCAACGGCTTATGATTACATTCGCTTGGGGCATCCGTTGTCTAGTGTATTGGAGTGGAGTTTGGCACAGTTACAAGGACTATCGGCAGATCGAGTGATTTGTTTTCAATCTTTAAGCATGCCGATTTTAGCCATAGCCCGCACCAACAGTCTGGCCGGTAAAGTTACCCAAATCGCTTATAGCAGAGCCTTACCCCCCGCACTGGATCAAGACTTAATAAAAAAAGTTTACGATTACCAAATAGAGTGGTTGCCAGTAAAAGACCCTAGCCAAATTCAAGACACCCCTGGTTATCAAGCATCAGCAAGTCTGGTTTATGTTGAAAGCAATTTTGACTGGAAGGCACAACAGTCGGTTTTAACCGCTGCTGATAGTCCGATAGATTACCTGGTAGGATTAGATGCTGCACTAGGTAGCGTTCTATACATTGGACCTAATCAAGAAGAGTCGAGCATAGCGGCAATACAGCATGTTAGAAGGCGCGAAACTGTAGCCATTACGCCGTTAAACGCTTACCGCGGACTACAACGATTGGCAAATGAACCTTTAGAACAACCCGAAAATCACCAAGCTTCTAATCAAAAAGAAGTAGCCGATAACATTCGGTCGATAACGGGTACCAGTGGAGAAGTTCTGGTTGCCTCATCGGGATTATCGATGCAATACGCCATTATGATGGGATTGGTTGATTATGCCCAAGAACAACATCCGGGAAAACCGATAAAATTTATCGTACCCCCAAATTGCTATGGCGGCACCAATGATCAAGCGCGCAGGTTAGCCCAAAGTTTAGATCGGGTTAGTATTGTAGATTTACCCGTTGATCGTGATAATGACATGGTAAGCAGTGTAGAGCAGGTTTTGAGTCAACTAGCGAAAGAAGACGCAGTACCTTATATCATTGCCGAAATTCCTACCAACCCAAGAGTAGAAGTACCTAATTTAGAAGGTTTAGCCGCAGCTTTACGAAAATCTAGACAAACCCCAAGCGGCACGGCTGCCATCGCTCCCGTTTTTATATTGGACCAAACGTTTTGTCCGAATGTTCCCTTTTTAAGTCAGGAAAGCGATGAAAACAACAATAATATTCTAGCGGAAGGCTATGCTTTGGCTTATGCTAGCGGATCTAAATTCCCTAGTGGAGGAAAATGTACAGCCGGTTATTGTGTGGGCAACCAGCAGTCTCAAGCGATGATGAGTAAAATAGCCACGCATTTGACACTGTGCGACAATGAGGCTACCGCCAGACAATATGCCAAGTTAGCCGAACAGCTACCCAGTATGCTTGAGCGTATTGAGAAAGCTTATAAAAATACCCGTGCATTTGTTGCGTTTATTGAAAAAGAGTTACCCGAAGCTAAAATTAATTTTGTTTCTGAGGATTTAGCGCAACGCGGATTTACCCCATCGGTATTTTCATTAGATCTGCCTACCAAAGGCGATACGCATCAAGAACGTGAAACCCATAAAAGAGCATTAAACCATAAGCTGATACAAATGATGATCACGCAAATTCCTGAGGAAAGCAAATACTGTGTGAGTTATGGGCAGTTGAAAGGTTGTTATTGGACTATCCCAGCCACCTCAACCCAAGGAACTACCAAAGAAACCGATAAAGATTATATTGTACGTGTTTCCTTAGCTCCCGAATTGGATTTGGAACGCCACCAATCGGTTTTTCGCGATTTTGTGCAAAAATATATTTAAAAAAAAGAGGATTTCGCCTCTTTTTTTTATCTCAAGCTTTAGCATTTGTGTGGGTTAGAATGCTAAACGCCAGTCAAAATTTGATTACATTTGTAGTAAACAGGAAACTTTTATTAGGCCTTAGCAATAATTATCTTGAAAAAATCTTTTAAAGTTTTAGCCGCTATTGGTTTTGTATCCAAAGGATTAATCTACGTTATTATCGGTGTCTTATCCCTGTTGGCAGCGCTAGAATTAGGCGGACAAAGCTCGGGTACCAATCAAGCTTTATCTTTTTTAAAACAACAAGCCTTTGGACGTACGCTTCTCTTTTTATTGGGCAGCGGTTTGGTGTGCTACTCGGTTTGGATGTTTATTCAAAGTATTTATGATCCCGAACAAAAGGGGAAAGAACGCCAAGCAATACTACAGCGATTCGGATTATTTACCACTGGTCTAGTGTACACCGGAGTGGCCGCATTGGCCTTTTATCATTTATTCACCCAAGATTATACAGGAGATCAAAGCACTTCTTATGCGCAATTTATCGGTTCTACCGCTCTGACTTACGGCTTTATCTTGATTGGTATAATCTTAGCGGTGCAAGGCATAGTGCTCATTCGCGGCGCTTTTCGTGGCGGACTACTCGATCAATTTAATTTAGAAGGCCAAAAACACTATAGGCTCATCAGAGCGATGGGAAAATTTGGTTTTTATGCCCGTGCCTTTGTGGTTTTAATCATTGCCTATTTCTTTTTGCGTGCCGGCTTTTATTCGGGCAACCGAGAAATTAAAGGAATTCAAGATGCCTTTGCTTTTTTAGAACAAACTTCTTGGAGCCGTTTGTTAATGATTCTTACCGCAGTGGGGTTTATAGCCTACGGAGCATTTTTTATATTTTTATCGAAATACAGGCGTTTTCAATCAGAACAAGCTAAGCCATCAGAACAAGCTAGCAAATAGCCCAGCATGGGGCAACCGCCAACAGGCTTTTAGCAATTGTATGTTCGAATTCATATTATGAAGTAGTTCGAGAAAAGCCTTGTATTTATTTTCTTGAAAAATGCTAGCAATAGCGTATATTTAGGCATTGGCCAAAGGCAAAGAAATTTAGATTTTTATGAAGGAATTACTACTTCGTTTGCAATCGGATCCTCCTAAATCGGTAAAGGAAATGGAGCAATTATATAGCCAATACCCCATATTACCCGATGATGTGTCGGATTTGGTTTCGTTTTTATTGACGCATAGTAGTTTAGAACCCACTTGTACTTGGATGATCAAACGCTACCAAAAAGACGGTAATTCCTTATACTCTATTCACGTAAGTCTTCTAGTCGACAGTTTAGCGCATTTAAAAACAACCCACGGGAAACTGCATATGCTACAAATTTTGAGTCGGTTGCATTTATCAAAAGCCCTAAGTGCGGAATTAATCGCGGCGGTGGAACCCTATTTAAACCATAAGCATAAATTTATTCAAGCAAGCGCTTTTGAGGCTTATGCCGCAGCGGCCCGGCATTTCCCAAGCTTACTAGCTGAGTTACAACAGCGCTGCGCATTAATGCTACCACAGGCTAATGCTTCATTAGCCGTTAAACTAAGGCGTATTTTAAATGCAAAAAAACAAAAGTTAACTTAATAATTCTTTAAGGGGTTTTATTTGCCGATACAGAAGTTTGCAAAAATATTACCGAGTATATCGTCATTAGACACCTGCCCTGTGATCTCCCCAAAATGATATAAGGCTTGACGAATATCTATTGCCAATAAATCGCCTGTTAATCCCATATGCATCCCTTCTTGAACTTTATTGATTTCTTCCTGGGCTTTTAGCAAAGCCTCATAGTGTCTTGAATTGGTTACAATGGTGTCATTACTCTTTAAAGCGCCTGTATTTACAAAATCTAACAATCGGTTTTGTATGGTTTCTACGCCCAGTTTTTCTTTGGCCGAAATCAAATGCAAATCGGTTATCGCCTTTTTATAAGCAGTTTGCTCTTCTTGGGTAAGACTATCTTTTTTATTGGCGATTATTAGTAAGGGTTTACCTGGAAATCTATTTTTAATCTTTTCAATTTCGGTTTTTACTTGTTCAATACTCAGTTGATCGTTTTTGATTTTACTGACATCAAATAAATACAATACTACTTGAGCTTGTTCGATTTTTTGAAAGGTTTTTTGAATACCCAAGCCTTCAATAGTATCGGTGGTTTCTCGGATACCTGCAGTATCTATAAACCTGAATCCTACTCCGCCAATAGCGATTTCATCTTCGATGGTGTCTCGAGTTGTACCCGCAATATCGCTCACAATGGCTCGATCTTCATTCAACAGTGCATTTAACAAAGTTGATTTTCCTACGTTGGGTTCTCCAACAATGGCTACCGGGATACCGTTTTTTAATACATTACCCACTGCGAAAGAATCGATTAATTTATTCAATACTTTTTGAATTCGGTTGACCAAGCGCTGGAATTCGGCACGATCGGCAAACTCTACATCTTCTTCCGAGAAATCGAGTTCCAACTCAATCAAGGAGGCAAAATTGAGTAACTCATCTCTTAATTGTTGCAGTTCCGTAGCGAAGCCCCCACGCATTTGCTGCATAGCAATTTGGTGACTAGCCGCATTATCACTGGCAATTAAATCGGCTACAGCTTCAGCTTGACTCAAATCCATTTTTCCATTGAGAAAGGCACGCATCGTAAACTCTCCAGGTTTCGCCATACGGCACCCCTGTTTAAGCATCAGATTAATGATTTCTTGCTGAATGTATGGACTTCCGTGACAGGATATTTCAACGGTAGGTTCGCCCGTATAGGAGCGTTTACCGTGAAAAACACTTACCAAACTTTCGTCAATTACCCGTTCTTGATCTACTATATGGCCCAATTGCAGGGTATGCGTAGGTTGTTGAGTGAGCGGAACTTTATTTTTAGCTTTGAAAACCGGATTTGTTTTTTCAATGGCATCGGGTCCCGACACTCTTATGACCGCTATTGCTCCCGCTCCTGGGGCACTGGCCAAGGCTACTATGGTATCATCTAAAATCATAACACAAAGGTAAGAAAGTAATCAAATTTTGCCTAAATCTAGCGGCTTATAAAAACTTGATGTATTTTTGCATTTCTAATACGAATACTATGGAAGTTATCAGCGAAAAAAAGCAAGACAGTCAGCTGCTCTATTTAATGCACCTCTCTCAATTACTCAACTTGGTTACAGGAATGGGTGGCTTTATTGTTCCGCTTATTATTTGGCTTTTAAAACGAGACGAAATTGAAAATTTAGATTATGAAGGCAAAGAAATATTAAATTTTCAAATAAGCATATTTCTTTATTTCATACTTAGCGCGATAATGATTGTTTTTTTAGTAGGATTCGTGTTCATTGGCTTTGTAGCAATTGTTGCGATTGTAACGCCTATATTGCAGGCCAACAAGTCAAAAGCCGGCGAGGAAGTTCGTTACCCATTAACCATAAGATTTATTCGTTAGTTGGTTTTACTAAATCAGGGAACTGCCGCTTAAACATTTCATAGCGCTTTTTAGATACGTTTTGAATATATGGATTGTTGGGATTATTGGCTTCGTAATCTTGATGATAATCTTCTGCCACCCAGAATTTATCAAACGCTTTAACCTCAACTGCTACTGGTTGATTGGTGGTTTGCTTTAAACGCGAAATATAATTTTCTATAAGCTTTTTTTCTTGGGGATTATTGTAAAACGCAATCGACCTGTACTGGCTTCCAAAATCTGGTCCTTGACCGTTTTCTTGAGACCAATTAAGGGTTTTAAAGTAAATATCTAGCAGCGTGGAAAAATCAATAAAGTTAGGATCGTAAATAATTTTTACCGCCTCGGCGTGACCAGTTTTACCTGTATTGGTTTGTTGATAAGTAGGATTTGCGGTATGCCCACCTGCGTAACCCGAAATTGCCGCCTCTACCCCTATAACATCTTCGTAAATGGCCTCTACACACCAAAAGCAACCACCTGCAAAATATGCGGTAGCATATCGATCTTGAGCTTCATTTAAACTAAAAGTATTGACTTTTTGATTATTTGCTTTATTCGCCTTTGGCAGCTGATTTGATTTATCTTGGGCTTTATTTTCACAGCTATAGCAAAAAAAGATAAGCCCTAGTAAAAGTCCCCAGTTCTTCATCGTTTTTTTATGATAAAGGTAAACTTTTAAGGCGCAAAAATTTTTAAACAAATCATAAAAAAACCCTTTAAAACAAATGTTCTAAAGGGTTTGAATATTAAGTCTTTTTGTCTTAGAATTTTTTGAACAATTCATTCATCTTTTCGCGCTCTTCTTCTGCCAGCTGCGAGTCAACTAAAATACGTCCACTGTGCTCATCGGTAATTATTTTCTTACGCGATGCGATTTCCATCTGCACTTGTGGAGGAATGGTAAAAAAGGAACCTCCAGAAGCACCACGTTCAACCGGAACAACCGCCAAACCATTCTTTACGCTTCCGCGGATACGTTCGTATGCGGTAACCAAACGGGTCTCAATGCCTTTCTTAAAGTCTTCAGACTTTTCGATTAAGGCTTTTTCTTCGCGTTCGGTTTCGCTTAAGATTTCATCCAACTCGTCCTGCTTATGTTGTAAGTGGTCCTGTCTAGCCTCAATTTTTTCTTGAGTGGCCGTAATCACCTCATTTTTATGCTCTATCTGTGCTTTAAACTCTCGAATATGCTTTTCGGCCAATTCAATTTCCAATTCTTGAAATTCAATCTCTTTTGAAATAGCATTAAATTCGCGATTGTTACGCACATTTTTTTGCTGTTCGTTGTATTTCTTAATCAGCGCTTTTGATTCTTCTATAGCATTTTTCTTATCGGCTATATTTTGGTTAAGCCCTTCTAAATCAATATTTAATTTTTCTAAACGCTTGTTTAAACCAGCTACCTCATCCTTCAAGTCTTCTACCTCTAAAGGCAATTCTCCGCGTACATTGCGAATCTCATCGATGCGGGCGTCTATTAATTGTAAATCAAATAATGTTCTTAGCTTTTCTTCTACGCTAATTTCTTTTTTCTTGGCCATAATCAACTATATTGAATGGGGTTGGTACTTTTCTCTGATAAAACGATGGCAAAATTAGGGAATTTTTTTGTAAGTAAAGCATGTAATAAGTTTTTTGTGAACTGCTCACTTTCATAATGCCCTATATCGGTTAATAGAATTTTGTTTTCCGCTTTAAAAAAATCGTGGTATTTCAAATCGGCGGTAACCAATACATCTGCTCCCTTAGCCATTGCAGCCGAAATGGCAAATGCTCCACTCCCCCCCAATACTGCTACCTTTTTTACAGGTTTTTGCCTTAAAGCAGAATGCCGAATTACCGGAGTACCAAACACATTTTTTAACTGAGTTATAAACTCTTTCTCACTTTTGGCTTGGGGTAACTCTCCCAGCATACCAATACCTATTTGCTGGTTCTCATTGGCTATGGGTATAAGCTCATAAGCCACTTCTTCGTAGGGATGCGATTCAAACAGGGCGCGCAATACTTGGTGCTGTTTATGTTTTTCGAACACCACATGTAACATTTTTTCTTGACCCACATGCCACTGGTTAGGTTTTCCGGTATGGGGTTGCGCCTGATCGTTGGGCTTAAAACTCCCTTCTCCCAATAGGCCAAAACTACACGAATCATAGTTTCCTACACTTCCTGCTCCGGCATTAAATAAGGCTTGCTGTACAGCCGTATAATGGTCTAAAGGTACGTAGGTGTTCAACTGCATCAAGGTGTTTTTTTGCGGCATTAAGATTTGGGTTTGGGTTAAGCCTAACACCTGGGCCATTTTAAAATTCACGCCATGAAGGTGATTGTCTAAGGCTGTATGAATAGCATATATTTGTACGTCATGCTTAATTGCTTTCTGCACCACACGTTCTACATAGGTCTTACCCGTCAGTGCTTTTAGTCCGCCAAAAATAATAGGGTGAAAGGCTACTATAAGGTTACAATTTTGTGCTATAGCCTCATCAACGGTATCTTCTAGCGTGTCTAGTGCCACTAAAATACCGGTGAGTTCTCGCCTATCATCTCCTACCAATAAGCCTACATTATCAAAATCTTCGGCATAATTTAGGGGTACACTTTCTTCTATTTGCTTGATTACTTCTTTTATTTTCATAACTTGAATCCTTAAAAGGTAAATATAAAAATTATACTTTTGCGGAATGCGTCAATTACGAAAAATTCTATACCCGTTTTCTTTGCTTTACGGAGGTATTTTGCGGTTAAGAAATTATTTATATAATCAACAAATACTAGAATCAACGGTTTACGATTTCCCTGTAATCTGCGTAGGAAACTTGAGTATGGGTGGAACGGGTAAATCGCCAATGATAGAATATCTGGTACGTTTATTAGCTACACATTACCGCTTGGGTACCCTATCGCGCGGTTATAAAAGAAAAACCAAGGGTTATTTAGAAGTAGCCACAGCCCATACCGCACTCGAAGTGGGTGACGAACCCTTACAATTCAAGCGCAAATTTAAACCTTTATTGGTGGCGGTTTGTGAAGATAGACGAAAGGGAATTGAACAAATGCGTAAGCGTCAAAAACCGCCTGAGGTCATTTTATTAGATGACGCTTTTCAACATCGCCGCGTGCAACCAAATTTATCTATATTGCTAAGTGCCTATAACGACTTATACACCCAGGATTGCGTTTTACCTGCCGGTAACCTTCGCGAACCTAAAGTCGGAGCAAGAAGAGCTCAACTTATTGTGGTAACCAAATGCCCTGTAGACTTGGGTAAAGCGGAGCGTCAAAAAATTATTCGGGCAATACAACCAAACCCCGATCAGCTGGTTTTTTTTAGTTCTATAACCTATGCAGATCAGGTTACTAACGGTAAACAACACATACCCCTACAGGTACTTCAGGATAGCTTTACCCTAGTTACCGGTATTGCTAAGCCCAAACCTTTGGTTGAATTTTTAAAAGCTAAAGGTTTTAGCGTAAATCATAAACAATATCAAGACCATCATAATTTTAGTCGGCAAGAAATTGAGACATTAGAAGCAGAGCCTTTTATTATCACTACAGAAAAAGATTTTGTGCGCTTAAGCGATTACATTTCTCCCGAAAAATTATTTTATTTACCAATAAAAATGGAGTTTATAGCCGATGCAGCTTCTTTTGACCAGCGCATCAAAAAGCATGTGCAAGCTTATGCCTGCGACCGAAGTAGGACCTCATAAATCTTTTGGTAAAACATTTCAGTTTTATAAGGTTTAGGGATCACCGCCACAAATCCTTGCTTTATGTACTTTTCTGAGGTTTCCTCTAAGCTAACAGCTGTTAAAGCGATAATGGGTAATTTAGGTTTATGGCTTTTAATTTCTATTGTAGCCTGTATGCCATCTAGGATTGGCATATTAATATCCATCAAGATTAAGTCGTAATCTTTTTCAACTGCCTTATTGATGGCTTCCAAACCGTTTTTAACCAAATCGGTTTCAAAGCCACGACGCAATAAAATTTTATTGGTTAATTTTAGGTTGATGATGTTATCTTCGGCAATAAGTACTTTTTTACCTTTAAAAAATTCATCCATGCTCCGCGGATCATCTAAAGCCACTTGAATTTGGTTTTTACCTTTCTCCTCTTTTGGCTGATGAAAAACAATATCAAAATAGAAGGTACTTCCTTCACCGAAAGTACTCTCTAAATTTATTTCTGAATCAAAAAACTCCAATAAACTTTTCACGATAGGAAGCCCTAGACCGGTTCCTCCATAATTGGAAGAAGTAGAACTCTCTCCTTGATGAAAGTTATCAAATATTTTTTGTTGAAACTCTTTTTTAATACCTCTACCGGTATCTCGAATACTAAAACGAATCTTACTGCGGTTTGTTTCTAAATTCAAGCAAGTAATGCTCAGCCAAACCTCCCCGTTTTCTGTAAATTTTATGGCATTTGAAAGTAAATTAATTAAAATTTGTTTGAGTTTAAGGATATCGCCAAATAATTTTGAAGGTACTTTTTCATCTATTTCCAGATGTAAAGTTACCGCATTTGCCTCTGCCGCATTTTTAAAGGAATAGGTTAGTTCTTCCATCACCGATTTTACCTCAAAAAAGCTCTCTGTTTTGGTCACCTTTCCAGCCGCCAATTTATTTAAGTCAAGAATATTGTTGACCAAAGAAAGTAAATGTTCACCGCTGTAGTTAAGCGCTTTGATATGCTCTAGTTGCTCGGGCCTAGGGTTTTCTTGTTTTAGCAAATATGCAAAACCATTAATAGCATAAATAGGGGTTCTTAATTCGTGGGTTATGGTAGAAAGAAATTGATCTTTTACTTCATTGGCTTTTTCGGCCTTCATTTTAGCCGCTAATAACTCATTGTTTTTAGTTTTCAATAAATTATTTACGCCTGCGCGTAGACGGTTGTTTTTATATAAGGCCAAAGTAAACAATGATAAAATCGATATTAACAATACACTTAACACAACCGCTAATTGATTGAATTTTAGCTTTTTCTCCTGAGCAGTTTTTTCTTCTTGTAGTTTATTGTAGGCCGTATTAAAAGCTGCATTTGATGCCCAATGTTGCGATATATCAAGGTTAACCGTATTGTTTAATATCGAATCTGCCTTTTGACGGTACCTAAGAGCTTTTTTATAGTTATTTTGACTGGCGTGAATTTCACTGAGCAGTTTTAAGGCCTTTATCTCATAATCTAAATTGGCATTATTCCGCGCATAATCTTTTAATCTGAGGGTGTATTCCACGGCATTGGCTATATTACCTTGATTAAAATTAAACAAGGCTTTATTAAATTTTACCAATAAAGCCTTATTGATGGAGTCTTCCTTTTTTTCTTGTTTTATACTAGAATGACTTGCCGGCTCAGCTTGTATATAATGTTTAGAATTCCAATTTTTTTGAAGACTTACCTCAGCTTGACTACTCTCTACAAAAAGAAAAAAGCAGCAAATAAAAGCCAGAAAAAAATTGTTTATTTTCATAGAAGCCCGTCCTGATGGTATAAATATACTATTAAATATTACATAGTTTTATAATCAAATCGATAATTCTGCTACAATAACCGCGCTCATTGTCGTACCAACCTATAAGTTTGACCAAATGCCCGTCGATAACCGAAGTCATTAAACCATCCAAAACGCAGGAATGCGAATTACCAACGATATCTATAGATACAATCGGATCTTCTGTATATGCTAAAATTCCTTTTAAGCGATCCGCTGCAGCGCTTTTAAAAAGATCGTTGATTTGGGCTATACTAGCTTCTTTTTTTAGATGTAAAGTCATATCGGTTAAAGAACCATTGGGTACCGGTACTCGAATACCACAGCCTCCTATAACTTGAGCTAGATCTGGAAAGATTTTGGTAAGAGCCTTAGCGGCTCCAGTGGTAGTAGGAATAATAGATTGGGTGGCGGCTCGCGCTCTGCGCAAATCTCGGTGTGGCGAATCGTGTAAGTTTTGATCGCTAGTAAACGAATGTACCGTAGAAATATAGGCTTGTTTAACCCCAAAATGCTGATGCATTACTTGTAGCATTGGTGCCGCATTATTGGTGGTACAACTGGCATTAGAAATAATGGTATCGCTATCTTGAATGATATGATCGTTTACTCCTAAAACTACCATAGGGATATCATCTGAAATCGGCGGCACACTTAACACTACTTTTTTTACGTGTTTGCTGAGATGTTGCTCTACTTCTTCACGGGTCTTGAATTTACCCGTTGCTTCTACCACCAGTTGCACTTCTTGGGGCCACTTTATATTTTCAATTTTGGCCTGTTGTGAAAAGACCACTTGCTGATTCTCGGCAACTAAAGTATTGTTCCGAATCTCAAAATTGGTCAAGAAATTACCATGAATACTGTCATATTTCAACAGGTGGGCTAAGGTTTTTAAATCTGCTAAATCATTTACGGCTACCACCTCTATGTGTGGATGCGCATCTAACAGCCTGAATAAGCTGCGACCTATTCTTCCAAAACCGTTTATACCTATTTTAATCTTGTTTGCCATTATGCTAGGTTAGGTGTTTTTGGGCTTTATAAGAAGAACGCACTAATGCGCCACTTTCAACATGTCTAAAACCTAAATCTAATCCTATTTCCTCATACTTTTTAAATTGATCTGGAGTAATGAATTGCTTTACCGGTAAATGTTGTTTACTGGGTTGTAAGTATTGCCCTATAGTTACAATATCAAGATTAACCGCTCGTAAATCTTTAAGGGTTTGTATTACCTCTTCTTCTTTTTCTCCCAAGCCTAACATTATACCCGATTTGGTTCTGCTAATGCCTTGGTCTTTTAAATATTTAAGCACAGCTAAACTGCGATCATATTTGGCTTGTATGCGCACTTCGCGCGTTAGTCGCCGAACAGTTTCCATATTATGCGAAACTACTTCCGGTTTAACCGCGATTATACGGTCAAGGTGTTTCTCTATACCCTGAAAGTCTGGTATTAAAGTCTCTAAGGTGGTGTTTTTATTCATGCGCCTTACTGCTTTAACAGTTTCGGCCCACATTATAGATCCCATATCTTTTAAATCATCACGATCTACACTAGTAAGCACAGCGTGTTTGATATCCATCAACTTTATAGAACGCGCCACCTTTTCGGGCTCATCCCAATCTAAAGTTTCTGGACGCCCGGTTTTCACACCACAAAATCCACAACTACGGGTACATATATTTCCTAAAATCATAAAAGTTGCTGTGCCTTCACTCCAACACTCACCCATATTAGGACAGCTGCCCGAAGTACAAATGGTATGCAAATCGTAGCGATCTACTAATTTTCTTAAATTGGTGTATTTTTTACCAGTAGGTAGCTTTACGCGCAACCACTTTGGTTTTTTTATGGTTGTTTTATTTTCAAGAACTTGAGGAGTCATCAATAAAGTATTTTTTTCAAAAACAAATATAAAAAATTGCGATGCGCTACCCTATTTTTAGAATAGTATATTAACCACTACTTTTATTTTTAACTTTTTAGATAAGCTTGTTTAAAAGAAGTTATACCGATTTTGGTGTATTTTTAATTTTATCGGCCAGCATTTTTTTGGCTCTTAAGATCTTTACCTTTATGTTGCCAAGCGGCTCATCTAAATACTGTGCAATCTCTTTATAACTCATTTCACGAAAGTAACGCAACCGGATAACCTGCTCATAATGAGGTTTAAGTTGCTTGAGATAATGCAATAAAATATTTAGGTTTTGCTCTTTTATGATTTGATCCTCGGCGGTATCGTTTTCATCTATCAAAGCTTCGTATTCTTTAAAATCGATCAAATTTGCGGTCGTAGCCGATTTAACCCGACTCAGATCAATTTGGATGTTTTTTGATATGGCGATAAGCCAAGTTTTAAAATTGTACGATTCTTTAAAAGTGTTTATTTTCTCAAAAGCTTTACTAAAAGTTTGTATAGTTATCTCTTCGGCCTCATACTCGTTACCTGTTCTCTTTAATTGGAACCGATAAACATCTCGCCAAAAAAGATCGAGTAAGTATTTAAAAGCTTGCTCTTGGCCAGCTTTCGCTTCTTGTATGTACTTGGTATAATCTGGCAAACTTACTTATCGCGCCCAGGTAGTAGGCTTTTTGTTTTGGTTACTAACGAATATAAGCATTTGTATCGTAACCAGCCCCCATTCTAGTAACGGAAGTATGGGCAAAAGCCTTTTTTCATTAAAAACACTTGTGGCTTTGGCAAAAACAAGCATAACCACGAGGTAACGCACCAACATCACCAACCAAAGCACTTGGAGTATATCCACTTCAAATTTAAAAATCAATAAAATATTGGTGAGCAGAAAAAAAAGCCCCATACCCAATTGACTAGTATAAAAAAGACCTAAGAGAAATTTATGTCGGACTTTGTAATGTTTGGCCGTGCTTATATGTCTTTTCTTTTGAAACATCCAATCTTGCCAAGTATTTTTTGGATCACTTAAGGTAAAAGATTCCTTATTTGTACAATAAATGGTATTTTCTCTATTAGCACTTTCATTAACAAATAAATCGTCATCACCCGATAGTACGTTCATATGGTTGACAAATCCATTATGTTCGTAAAACAACTTTGCGGTATAGGCTAAATTTCTGCCAACCCCCATATAGGCAGATTTATAATGGGCGTAAGCAAAATACTGAATTGCCGTTAACAATGTTTCAAAGCGTATAAATTTATTGAGAAGTCCTTTTTGGGTCTTGTATTTTCCATAGCCCAACACCAATTGCTTTTGCGAATTAAAAGCAGTAGCTAAATATTGTAACCACAAGTTGCTCTCTGGGTGACAGTCTGCATCGGTAAAAACTAAAAAATCATTTTTAGCTTTCTTAATACCCAGCGTCAAAGCGTATTTTTTGTTTCCCCAGAAATGCTCGTTGGGGAGTACGTTTACAATTTTCACTCTAGAATCGGCTTTTTCAAACTCCTCCATTACCTCCAATGTATTATCTTTAGAGGAGTCGTTGACCAGAATGAGTTCAAAATTCGGATAATCTTGACTTAGAATATGAGGGATATTCTTCTCTAGGTTTTGCGCTTCGTTTTTAGCACAAACAATAACAGAAAGTGGTTGCGTTAAAGTTTTTCCGCTAGGCTTAATCAACTTACGCCGCCATAAAAACCCTGCAAAAAAAGCATAAAAGAATAGGTTTATCAGTGCGAAACCAACAAACAACCACAGAGATAGGTTTAGCATAATTTAAGCCGTTTCTGACTTACATTCTGCTTCTTCTGGCAACTTACCACACATACTGCAAGCCTCGCCTTCTTTATTTAAAAACGGACTTTGACTGGCGCAAGTTCCTGCAAATTTACCATCTTTTTTTGCCCATATTTTTATCGCAATACCGGCAACCGCTAATCCTAGTAATATAAGAGATATAAATAGTAATTTCATACTGCAAAAATACAATTAAGCATGGGTAGAAAAAAGCTTTTTTTAGAATTAATATTTCGTTTACATAATTTAACGATATTTTATTTTATTTACTGATTTTTATCAGCTTTTGCATAGTATATTAGCTTTATAAAACCAAAATTAAATTTTATGAAAATCACAAAAACAATTGCTCTAGCGGCCTTTGCCCTAATCGGTTTAACCGCATGCAAAAACGAAAATGAAAAGGAAAAGGAGAAAGAAATTAGTATTGATAAAGAAGAAGTAATAACTACAGATGAACAATCTGACAAAAAAGAAGAAGATCTCGTAGCAGTAATTGGTCAATCGAATCAACACACTACGCTGGCTTCGGCATTAGAAAGTGCAGGATTGGTAGCTGTTTTAAAATCTGAAGGACCCTATACTATTTTTGCTCCAACTAATGAAGCGTTTAATAAAATACCTAAAGAGAAGCTAGATGAACTTATGCAACCCGAGCAAAAAGATACCTTAGAGGGTATTTTGAGTTACCATGTGGTACCGGGTGAGATTTCTGCCGATAAGTTAACGAGTTTAATTCAAGAAAGCGGATCGGGCAGTTATGAATTGGTAACGGCAAATGATGGTAAATTAAAAGCATCTATTAAAGATAATGCTGTGGTATTAACCGATAATACCGGAACCGAAATAAAAGTTACCGATGTAGATCGTGAGGGATCCAATGGTTATATACACGTTATAGATGGTGTTTTAATGCGCGAATAAGTTTTAGACACCAACAATAAAAAAGGGCTTCAAATAAATTAAAGCCCTTTTTTATTTATAGAATATTCACTTCCATCTCTAACATTATATTGAATTTCTGATGTACGGTTTGCTGAATTTCTTTGGCTAGAGCCAAAATTTCTGCCCCGCTTGCTTCTCCATAATTCACTAATACCAATGCTTGATTGTGATGCACGCCCGCATCGCCACGGCGCACTCCTTTAAAACCTAATTGCTCGATAAGCCATCCTGCTGGTATTTTAAAGCTATCAATTGAAACAGGATAAAAAGGCATTTCTTTAAATTCGCCACGTAATGCATCAAACAATTGTTTTTTGATCACAGGGTTTTTGAAAAAGCTACCGCTATTCCCGATCTCCTTAGGATTGGGAAGTTTTGAAGAGCGTATAGCGATTACCGCCGCTGCAACATCGGCTATACCAGGATTTATTATTCCCGCTTTATCCAATTGATTTTGAATGGCGCCATAATCGGTTTTTAGCCTATGCTTGCGCTTTGTTAATTTAAAAAGCACACTTGTAATGATATAAGTGCCTTTATATTTGTTTTTAAAAACTGAGTCACGATAACCAAAATTACAATCTGCTTTTAAAAAGGTTTTTTTTGAAAGACTCTGCCTATGAATCGCATCACAAGAAACAAATACATCTTTTAGCTCTACCCCGTAAGCGCCGATATTTTGAATAGGACTTGTACCTACATTACCCGGAATGAGCGAAAGATTTTCTAGTCCGCCAAAACCTTGACTAATACACCAAGACACAAATTCGTGCCAATTCTCGCCGGCTTGGGCTTCTACCCACACAAAATCTTGGTCTTCTTTAATCAACTCAATTCCTTTAGTGGCGAGTTGAACAACCGTTTTATTGATGGGTTGTGTAAGTAAAATATTACTACCTCCTCCCAAAATCAAAATTTCGTCGGCATAAAACTGTTGTAATACGGCTTGCAACTCTGAATTGGTTTGCACCTTAACAAATTGCTTAGCCGGCACATCTATCCCAAAAGTATTCAAAGTCTTTAAAGAGAAGTTGGCATGTATCTCCATTATTTTATTTGGCTTGATATTTCTCTAATCCTTTTCGTAATATTTCTACTGCCTTTTTTAAATTATCTTGTTCTAGAACATAGGCAATTCTCACTTGATTATTACCTGTATTGGGGGTTGAGTAAAAGCCCTGAGCAGGAGCAACCATAATGGTTTGACCATTATAATCAAAATCTTCTAGCATCCATTTTGCAAAATCTTCTGCATCGCTTACAGGTAATTCTGCAATACAATAAAAGGCACCGTTTGGTTTTGCTACTTTTACTCCAGGTATACTCTCTAAGCCTTGGATTAAGGTATCTCTTCTTTGAACGTATTCTTCAATTACTTCGTCAAAATAAGACTGAGGGGTTTCTAAAGCCGCTTCACTAGCAATTTGTGCAAAGGTTGGCGGACTTAATCTAGCTTGTGCAAATTTCATAGCTGTTTGCATCACCGCTTTATTTTTAGAAACCAAACATCCTATTCTGGCACCACACATGCTGTAACGCTTAGATACACTATCAATCATAATTGCATGTTCATCTAAGCCTTCCTGAGCCATTACAGAAAAGTGTTTTAAACCCTCATAGGCAAACTCACGGTATACTTCATCGGCTACGAGAAATAAATCGTATTTTTTTACTAAGGCACTCAATTGCTCAATTTCTTCTTGAGTATACAAGTAACCTGTTGGGTTGCCTGGATTACAAATTAAAATGGCTTTGGTTCTATCGGTAATCAGCTTTTCAAACTCGGCAATTGGAGGTAAAGCGAAACCGTTTTCAAATTTTGCCTGCACCGGCACCACTTCTACCCCTGCAGAGGTTGCGAAACCATTATAATTAGCATAAAATGGTTCTGGAATAATCACTTCATCTCCCGGATCTGTAATACTACCCATGGCAAAAAGCAAGGCTTCGGAACCTCCGGTAGTTATAATGATGTCTTCTGGTTCAACAGGCAGTTTTACCCTTTGATAATAACCGGCAAGTTTTTCTCTATAGCTAGCAAAACCAGCTGAA
This sequence comes from uncultured Mesonia sp., assembly GCA_947499595.1. Taxonomy (GTDB): domain Bacteria; phylum Bacteroidota; class Bacteroidia; order Flavobacteriales; family Flavobacteriaceae; genus Mesonia; species Mesonia sediminis. The sequence continues at coordinate 6,593 of CANMOY010000011.1, read as the reverse complement.
TGACTGTAAGAGATAATCTCTAAATTATTATTTTTCACAGCATCTAAAGCTACTTGAGGCGTTTTAATATCGGGCTGACCTATATTCAAGTAAAAGATATCTTTTCCTTGCTCAGTTGCTTTCTCTGCATAAGGAACCAACTTACGTATAGGCGATTCGGGCATAGCTTGCCCCTTGGCTGAAATATTTGGCATACTACAAAATTTTTGTGCAAAAATGCGAAAAATAAATGGGTCAATTCAATTTTGATCCAACAAAAAACCTCTTTCTTATTCAGAAAGAGGTTTTATACTAATTAAGAGTGGTTAAATTCTATTTTTCTAATACACTTTTTGTGTCTTTTTTAGCCACGTAGCCTTTAATTTTTAATGGCGTGGGAGAATTTTGTGCATTCGAATATACCGTTACCGTTTTACGAATAGGCCCTGGTCTTTTCGTATCGTATTTAACCTTAATCTCCCCTTTATTTCCTGGTAAAATAGGCTCTTTAGGTTTTTCTGGAACCGTGCACCCACAAGTAGAGGAAACTCTACTTATAACTAAGGGCTCATCACCGGTATTGGTAAAAACAAAGGTTCTTAAACCATCACTATTGTAGGCAACATTACCATAATCTATAGTTTCTTGTTCAAAAGCAATTTCTGCTTGTGCTTGCATTGCAAAACTGGTCATTAAGACAACGGCTACTAAAAATATCTTTTTCATTGTATAATAATTTGGTTACTAAATTAAACTTTAATCGCTTGATTGCAAAAAAATAAGAATAACAATTTATAATCTTTTAAAATCAAGCCTTAATAACTACTTTTGTCTCTTGTAAATCAAAAAACAGACCAAAATGCCCATCGCTGCCAATTATAACCCAAAAGAAATAGAAGAAAAATGGTATAAGTACTGGTTAGAGAACCGTTATTTCCACTCTGAAGTCAACGAAAAAGAGCCTTACACTATTGTTATTCCTCCGCCTAATGTAACCGGAGTTTTACATATGGGGCACATGCTCAACAATACTATACAAGACGTGCTTATTCGTAGGGCTCGACTACAGGGATATAACGCCTGCTGGGTACCAGGAACCGATCACGCCTCTATTGCAACCGAAGCCAAAGTGGTAGCTAAATTAAAAGAAGAAGGTATAGACAAAAAGAGTTTGTCTCGTGAAGAATTTATGGAACACGCTTGGGACTGGACCCGTAATTACGGTGGGGTTATTCTCAATCAACTTCAAAAATTAGGTGCCTCTTGCGATTGGGATCGAACCAAATTTACTCTAGACGAGCAACTTTCGGCTTCGGTAATTAAGTCTTTTATAGATTTATATAAAAAAGGTCATATTTACAGAGGTTACCGAATGGTCAATTGGGATCCCGAAGCAAAAACCACCCTTTCTGATGAAGAAGTGATTTATGAAGAAAAACAAGGCCATCTTTATCATGTTGCTTACCCTATTGTAGGAAGCGATGATCATTTGACTATAGCGACAACCAGACCTGAAACTATATTTGGGGATACCGCAATTTGTGTACATCCCGATGATGAGCGTTACCAGCATTTACATGGCAAAAAAGTTATAGTGCCTGTAGTAAATAGAGAGATTCCTATTATAGCGGATGAATATGTAGATTTAGAATTTGGTACAGGCTGCCTAAAGATAACACCAGCCCACGATGAAAATGATTATGCTTTGGGACTAAAGCATAATCTAGAAATGATAGATATCTTTAACCTAGATGGAAGTTTAAAAAAACAAGGTTTACACTACCAAGGCCAAGACAGGTTTGAAGTAAGAAAACAATTCCGTAATGAACTTGAAGAAAAAGGCTTTTTGGTGAAAATAGAAGACCACATTCATAAAGTAGGTACTTCTGAGCGTACGAAAGCAGTAATCGAACCTCGATTATCTGACCAATGGTTTCTTAAAATGAAAGAAATTGCTCAACCCGCTATCAAAGCCGTTTTAGAAACCGAAGAAATAAAGCTATTTCCAGAAAAATTTAAAAACACCTATGCCCATTGGATGAATAACATTAGGGACTGGAATATTTCTAGACAACTTTGGTGGGGACATCGCATACCGGCTTATTATTTTGGAGACAGCAAAGAAGACTTTGTTGTTGCCGAAACTAAAGAAGAAGCTTTAAAACTAGCGCAAGAGAAATCTGGACAAATAGATTTGAAATTAGAAGACCTAAGACAAGATGAAGATGTATTAGACACTTGGTTTTCTTCTTGGCTATGGCCGATGAGTGTTTTTGATGGTATCTGTCAACCCGATAACAAGGAATTTAACTACTACTATCCTACCAACGATTTGGTTACTGGTCCAGATATTCTATTCTTCTGGGTTGCACGTATGATAATTGCAGGATATGAGTATACCGGTAAAAAACCATTTAACAATGTTTATCTCACTGGGCTAGTGCGTGATAAGCAACGAAGAAAAATGTCTAAATCTTTAGGCAATTCACCTGACGCTTTGCAATTGATAGAAGATTATAGCGCAGACGGAGTGCGAGTAGGTTTATTGCTCAGCAGCGCTGCAGGTAATGATTTGATGTTTGATGAAAGTCTTTGCCAACAAGGAAAAGGATTTGGAAACAAAATATGGAACGCTTTCCGACTTATTGATGGCTGGGAGGTCGATGCACAATTAGAACAACCAGAGTATGCTCAAAAAGCAATACATTGGTATAAAAACCAATTACAGGTAAGTTTAGCCCAAATTGAAGATCATTTTAGCAAATATCGTATTTCTGATGCATTAATGACCACCTATAAATTAATTTGGGATGAATTTTGTTCTTGGTTGTTAGAAATGGTTAAGCCAGGATATAAAATGCCTATTGACCAGCAAACCAAGCAAGATATATTGCACTTATTAGAAGAAAACTTAAAAATTCTTCATCCATTTATGCCTTTCTTAACCGAAGAAATTTGGCAAAACCTGGCAACAAGATCAAAAGATGAAGCATTAATTGTTGCAAAATGGCCAGAACAATCCACTTTTGACGAATCGCTTATTGCGGATTTTGATATGGTTAAAGAGGTTGTATCAGGGGTAAGAAATATCCGTAAAGATAAAAATATATCATTTAAAGAAACCATAGATTTAAGTCTAATAAACTCTGAGCAACTTAGCGATACTTACGACAGTATCATAAAAAAGTTAGGAAATATAAAAGAGCTTTCTTATGTAGAACAGCAATTGGATAATGCCTTATCGTTCCGTGTAAAATCCAATGAATATTTTATTCCTATGCAGGGTGCTATCGATGTAGAAGCCGAAATTGCTAAGCTACAGGATGAATTAAAATATAACGAAGGCTTTTTAAAAGCTGTACAAAAAAAGTTAAGCAACGAACGATTCGTTAATAATGCACCAGAAAAAGTTGTTGCAATAGAAAAGCAAAAACAAGTCGATGCTATGGCTAAAATAGAAACCCTTAAGCAAAGTCTTGAAAGTCTAAAAAAATAATAATTATATCTTATTAAAATCTTAAATTATTTTCAATATCTGAAACATTTGTGATATTTGATTAAAACAACAAGTATTATGAAAGTATCTTTTAAACATTTAGGATTAGGTTTAGTTTTAATCTGTAGCTTATATAGCTGCCGCGATCAAGAAGAGAAAGACACCAAAACAATTGAAGGCGTTGAAGTTAGCGATGATGCCGAAATTGAAGTTAGTGATGATGGTGAAAAAATTGAAATTGAGGACGGTGATACCGAAGTGAAAATTAAAAAAGATGAAGATGGCAACATCGAAAAAAAGAAAATTGAGACTGAAGAAAAAGAAGTAAAAGTAAAAATGGAAGATGGTGAAGTAGTCAAGAGAAAAGTAGATCAAGAATAGTATGAATCTCCCATTTATCAAAAAAAAGCCTCGCGATTGCGAGGCTTTTTTTATACTTATAAATTTCATAAGCATTTATAAAGTCTTGGCATTCTTTACCTTCTGCTTGGTAATAGCTTTTTGTAGCACTTCTTTCATATCGCTTACATAGTGAAAGGTTAATCCTTTTAAATAAGTATCATCTATCTCTTCAATATGCTTGCGATTATCTTCACATAAAATAATTTCTTTAATATGCGCCCTCTTGGCCGCTAAAATCTTTTCCTTAATTCCGCCTACCGGTAATACTTTACCTCGTAGTGTTATTTCGCCCGTCATAGCCAAATTCTTTTTCACCTTACGCTGAGTAAAAAGAGAAACCAAGGAAGTTAACATAGTAATACCAGCACTTGGTCCGTCTTTTGGAGTAGCCCCTTCAGGAACGTGAATATGTACATTATACTTTTCAAATATACCTGCATCTATACCAAATTCTTCGGCATTAGCCTTGATATATTCCATCGCAATAGTGGCAGATTCTTTCATTACCTTACCCAGGTTACCAGTAATCGATAAATTACCTTTGCCTTTAGACAAAATAGACTCAATAAAAAGGATATCACCTCCTACACTAGTCCAAGCCAAGCCAGTAACTACACCAGCAACATCATTATTTTCATACTTATCACGCTCAAGTTTAGCTACCCCTAAGATAGACGCTATATCAGCTTGACTCAACTTCACATTATATTCCTCTTCAAGAGCAATACTTTTAGCAACATAACGAACCACCTTAGCTATCTGCTTTTCAAGACCACGTACTCCAGACTCACGAGTATAGCCTTCAACTATTTTAGTTATTTGGGCTTTGCCCAGTTTTATTTGATCTGGCTTTAACCCGTGCTCCTTAATTTGTTTTGGGACTAAATGTCTTTTGGCAATTTCAACTTTTTCCTCAATTGTGTAACCAGTCATATTGATAATCTCCATACGGTCTCTTAAGGCTGGCTGGATGGTATTCAAACTATTTGCAGTAGCAATGAACATAATCTTCGACAGATCAAAGCCCATTTCTAAGAAATTATCATAAAACTCATTATTCTGTTCGGGGTCTAGCACTTCTAATAGTGCCGAGGAAGGATCACCTTGATGGCTTTGCCCCAGTTTATCAATTTCATCCAATACAAATACCGGATTGCTGGTTCCCGCTTTTTTTAAACTTTGAATAATTCTTCCCGGCATAGCACCAATATAGGTTTTTCTATGACCGCGGATCTCAGCTTCATCGCGCAAGCCTCCAAGCGAAATGCGTACATATTCTCTCCCTAAAGCTTCGGCTACCGACTTACCTAAAGAAGTTTTACCAACTCCAGGAGGACCATATAAACACAAAATGGGCGATTTCATATCATTGCGTAGTTTTAGAACGGCTAAATATTCAATGATACGTTTCTTCACTTCTTCTAAGCCATAATGATCCCTATTCAAAATTTTCTGAGCTCGTTTTAAATCGAACTTATCTTTACTAAACTCATTCCAAGGCAACTCAAGAAAAAGCTCTAAATAATTACGTTGAATAGAATATTCTGCAACTTGCGGATTCATTCGCTGCAGTTTACCTAATTCTTTTTCAAAATGTTTGGCAATTTTATCTTCCCATTTTTTAGTTTTCGCCTGCTGGCGCATCTCCTCTATTTCAGTTTCCGCCGACACACCCCCAAGTTCCTCTTGGATGGTTTTCATTTGTTGATGCAAAAAATATTCTCGCTGTTGCTGACTCATGTCGCTTTGCACCTTTGATTGAATATCGTTTTGCAACTCTAGTTTTTGATATTCAATATTCATGAATTTCAAAGTAGATAAAGCTCTCTCCTTCAAATCATTTGTAGCCAAGAGCTTCTGTTTTTCCTTTACCCTCAAATTCATATTCGACGATACAAAGTTGATCAAAAAAGAGGGAGTTTCAATGTTCTTGATAGCAAAGGATGCTTCTGATGGAATGGCCGGACTGTTTTTTATAATTTTTAAGCTTAGCTCCTTGATAGCATCTACAATAGCTTTAAATTCCGCGTTACCATCGGCTGGTTTAGCCTCTACAACCGGACTAACTTGAGCGGTTAGATAAGGATCTTCCTTAACCACTTTATCAATTTCAAAACGCTTTTTACCTTGAATAATAACAGTGGTATTACCATCGGGCATTTTTAAGACCCTAAGGATCTTAGCAACCACCCCAAGATTATAAATATCCTTACTACTCGGATTCTCAGTATTCACATCCTTTTGAGCAACAACTCCTATAACCTTATCTCCATTATTGGCATCATTAATAAGTTGTATACTTTTGTCGCGTCCAGCAGTAATAGGAATCACCACACCTGGAAACAATACAGTATTTTTTAAAGGTAAAATTGGTAAAAATTCAGGCAAACTTTCACGCTCAATTTCATCCTCGTCCTCAGAGGTCATAAGCGGTATTAATTCTGCATCTTCATTAATATCTTGTAGTGACAAATTGTCTAAACTAAAAATATTTGATTTTCCCATAGTATATATTTGGTCAAACTGTCAGTATTGCAGTTCGAATTGTACAAAAATTTCTCTTAAGCAAAGCTTTATAGCTTTTATACCTATAATATTCAATTGTTATGCCAGCTTATAAAATTGGGGTAATTCTTATAATGGCGTTACCTTTTTATAGAAAAAAGGTCGGGCTTTCGCTACTCGCTTTGCGGGCATATGGCCCGCAAGAGCTTAA
>CANMOY010000010.1 GCA_947499595.1 uncultured Mesonia sp. | reverse complement strand
TCAAATGAATCCAACAGGCTAGCGCCTGAAATTGGATTTTTTGTTTTTATGCCCTTTAAAGCTGGGCTTTAGGGCTATCTTTACTTGGATTAACTGCGTTGATCCTCAGTAAGGGATCGGTGCTCAAATGAATCCAACAGGCTAGCGCCTGAAATTGGATTTTTTGTTTTTATGCCCTTTAAAGCTGGGCTTTAGGGCTAAAAACAAAAAATCCAATCACTCTCGTGATTGGATTCATTTGGTCGGGATGAGAGGATTCGAACGACCGAATAAATACGAATAACCTAGAACAAATTAAAATTTATATCGTTGATTTTCAGATTATTAAATCAAATTGAATTTCATTGTTGTTTTTAATAATCTAGTTATATTCTTGCTAATGATACATTTTTGATACATTTTTTTAGATTTGTATCACATAAAAAATTAAATGGCAATGGCGAGTATAAATTTTTCCTACCGTTCTAAAAAGGAGATTGCATATATTGAATTAAGATTAGCTTATACGGTAGATGGTAAACGAAAGTTTCAACACGCAAGAACAAAAATTCAGATCACTAAAAAGTTTTGGGACGAAATTAAAACAAAGGGCAATCGCTTTCGAGATACAGAAAAAATAATTGAGTACAATAAAATTAATGAACACCTTAGCCAATTAGAAACGGTTATCTATCAGCAGCTACCACCTGATGCAAAAATTGAAATGAACTGGCTTAAAGATGCCGTTAAGAAATATTATAATCCTAATGATGAAAATAAGATACCTACTGACCTTCTTGAGTATTGGGATTATTATATGAATCTGAGAGAATATGAACTAAAGCAAAAACCTCGTTCTTGGCAAAAATGGAATGAAATAAAAAATAGAGTCCATTTATTTCAGAAAAAGAAAAAACGTAAATATTCAATCGAAGATATTAATGAGGAGTTTAAAAGGGATTGGATAAAGTATTGCAAGGAAGAATCTTATGCCAACACAACCATCAAGAAGAATCTTTCTTATATCAAAATGTTATGCCAGCACGCTGCTCGTAAAGGACTTAAAACCAGCAGTGATCTTGTAAAATTAAATGCTAATTTTAAAAAAGAAGATTTACCAAGAATTTATTTATCCTTCGAAGAGTTAGAGAAAATTAAGGCTCTTAAATCATTACCCGATTATTTAGATAACGCCCGAGATTGGTTAGTAATTTCGTGTTTCACCGGACAGAGAGTCAGCGATTTTATGCGGTTTAATTCTTCGATGATTCGTAAATCAAAAGGTCGAAAATTTATCGATGTTACTCAAAGAAAAACCGAAAAGAAAGTATCTATACCTATTTTACCCGAAGTAGAGTCTATTTTAAAAAAACGTAAAGGAGAATTTCCACGTACCATAAGTGCTCAAAAGTATAATACTTACATTAAAGAAATTGGTAAACTCGCGAACATTAATAAACCAACAAAAGGAAAAATATTAAAGAAACTAGAGGACGGTAAAAATAGAAAGGTATTAGATATTTATCCTAAACATAAACTCATAACTAGTCATATTGGTCGCAGATCTTTAGCCACAAATTACTATGGCGTTATACCTTCTTCATATCTAAAAAACATTACTGGACACGGTACCGAAGCTATGCTCTTAGCCTATATAGGAAAAACGTCAAAAGACACGGCTTTTGAAGCTTATGATTTAATGCTAGCACATAACAAGCGGAACGTAAAGTTACAATAATTATGAATACTAAACTTAATCATTCTCTCGTAAATCAAATAATGGCTGACCCCGTTAAAAACCCTCTATCTCAATTAGTTTTATCAGAAAGCAACCCCGATTTACCAGACCATATAGAACACTTTTTTAATAAGAGTAAGTTATGCCTTACAATAAAGCAATTCTACCTATATCCAATTTTGGATTTAAACCCTAAAGGAGAAATCGATTTAATGTTAATTAATGAACTTGGCAGTCCTTATATTCCCTTCTTTGGCGATTCCTATATAAGACTAGATATGCTTATTAATAAGTTAGACAGTATCGTTAAAAGTGATTTTGAAGAAGCTAAACAGTTTAAATATTTAGAAGATTTGAAACCTTATTTTCTTGAATACGGTAAAGGTTTCAATAAGGGCATAAACCTATTTCTTGAATCAGAACTAGAACCTTTTATTAAATTCAAAATAGATCGCGATAGAGTAAATGAAAAAGTTTTTGAATTTATAATAGATTCTTGGTCTACAAAATATTTTTCTAGAGATCCGTTTTTTCTGAAATTAGAAGAAAATATAGGCAAAAAAGAAGGTTACTTATATGCTATATGGGCATATATTATGGAAAACAATACTATATTTTCCCAAATTTTTAATGAGCGTTGGCAAGAACTTCCGGTAAAATTAAAACACCAGGTTATTAAACTTAAGAGCGGGGATATAAAAATTATAAACCGTAATACAACAAATCATACAGAACTAAAGCAGAAAAAAGAGAGGAAGTATCAAGCTAGAGATTATGCGCTATCCTATTACTTAGACAAAAAAGCTCTTGGGGAACCAAACTTTTTAGGTGAAAAAACTAAACTAGAGGTAATTCTACAGAAAAGAGCCGATGGCAAAAAAAGCGGAAATTCAATATATAAAAGCCTTAATTATATTAATAGAGTAACAATAGATACAGAAAGGGATCTTATTGGTCTAATTGGTGAAGATTGGAAAGAAATATTACTAGAATTATCCGAACAACCGAAAATCTTGTTGGAATATTTAAACAAACACTATTAAATAAGGGCAAATAATGGGCGATGCCCGCCGTTGCCCCCGAAAATGCCCCTACAATTTTGTGACATAATTTAAAAATAAGAATTATGAACAATTTTGTACTAAGTCCGATTGAGCCGGACAAGTTAATAAGCTCAATAATAGAAAAAGTTTCTGCGAATATCATCAGAGCATTACAAACTCAAAATACTGGTGACAAGTCCTCAAATCCCTTAAACGATTACATCCCGAAAACAGAAATTCGAGGTGTGCTGGCATCAAACAGTACACTCTGGAAATTAGAAAATGAAGGAAAGCTTACGGTTTATGGTGTGGGCGGTAAACGCTACTACAAGAGAGCCGATATAGAAAATCTTTTTCAACCTTTAAACGTAAAAAGATGAAACCGTATCAAACCGCCTATCCTCTATTTCAACAGAAGGTAAATGAATTAGAAGTATTAATTAATCGAAGACTATGCTTTGAAAAGCTTTCTACGCAAGAAGTTGTCCTATTAAATATGCAACTTGAAATTATCAATGAACTTAAATTACTTCTTAATAAAAAACCATCTATAAGTTCCATTAACTTCGAACACTTGGTAAATGACATTTACAAAAAAGACAGTACGGTTCATCTTATACATATTAATGTACTTCTACGACCAACACCTGATTTATCTAGGGTTTCAAGGGTAAATATACCTTTATATCAACATTATTCAACTAAAGAAACCGTAAAAAACCGCTAAAGATAACCGCAACGGTTAAATAACGGTTTACTAATCAATTTAACTTAAAAACAACTTATAACAATGAAAAATAGATATTTAAGAATACAGACTAATTACTATAAAATCGTTGACAGACCAAATTTAGATGGCACTACAACACAAGTTTTAACCAAATGGCAAAGAAAAACTATTTTAGAAGATCACGGTAAAGAATTCTTAAAAGACATACCGAAATATGATGGGTTTGTAACGAAACCATCACACGTAAATTACCAGTTAGAAATTGGCACCCATTATAATAATTATCACAAAATTGAAGGAGATGTAAAACAAGGTAATTTTGAAACTACAGAAAGCTTTTTAAAGCAAATTTTTAAAGATCAGTACCCCTTATTCCTAGATTATTTGAGTCTATTATGGTGTAAACCCCTACACATTTTACCTATATTATGTCTTGTAAGTAAGGAACGTGAAACCGGTAAAACCACCTTTTTAAATTGGATTAAAAGTATCTTTCAGCAGAATATGAAAATTTTAAGAACCGAAGATTTAAGAAGTAACTTTAATAGTGATTGGGCAGATAGACTTATTATCGCGATAGATGAAGCAAAATTCGCTAAACCATCAGATAGTGAGATTATTAAAAACTTATCTACCGCTCGCCATAGTAACAAAGAAGGTAAGGGTAAAGATAGATACGAGATTCCTTTTTTTGGTAAATTTATTATCACTTCAAACCACAATAGCGATTTTGTTTTAATCGATCCTGAAGAAATACGGTACTGGGTTGTAGAATTAGAGAAACCTACATTTAAGATTGCAGACTTCGAAGAAAAATTAAAAGCTGAATTACCAGCAATAAAATACTACATACAAAACCGTAAAATTAGAACTAAGCCTAAAGGTAGAATGTGGTTCTCTAAAGAAGATATTCATACCGAAGCGTTAGATCGTGTAGTCAAAGGTTCTAATATGTCTCTCGAAAAAGAATTTGCCGCAATTTTACTACATAAATTGGAAGATGTAGAAGTAGAAGAAATTAAATTTACATTAACTGATATTCAAGACTTATTAAAAGAAAGATTTGTAACAAAGACCTTCACGCAAATAAAACAGGTTATTGAAAATAAGTGGGGTTTAACCGTTTCAAGCAATTCCACCTCTTATAGTTATTACAGGAAAATCTTTAATGAGTATCGCAAAGAATGGGAGGTAATTAGAGAGCCACGAAAAGGAAGGGTTTATACCTTTCACAAAGAACTTTTAGAAAGGTTATAAAATTGTTGAATTGTTGACAAACCTTTCGAATACTTAATTTTACAAGGGGTTCTAGCTTCTTTCTTACGCAACAAGAAGTCAACATTATGGTTTTGTTGACTTCTTGTTGCTTTTAAAACCTTCGCTAAGTTCAATAATAACAGACATTTCTTACTTCAAGTCAACAATTCAACAAAAAAATATTAAATGATAATCTCTTACACGAGCTTTAATTTCATTTAAAATTTTAACTTTATAACAAATAATATTTCCAATCTAATTCAATGGCGTTATTTCAAACTTCTGTTTTAAAAAAATACCTTAAAACTCAAGATCAAGATCAAATTAAAAAAGCATATAAGAAGTTCAGCAACTACTTTTTAAATCTGTCTATTCAAGAAAATATCAAAAGTTCTAAAGAAGAAGAGTATCAAGGTATTTTTCTAACAGAGCTTTTTGTAAAGGTTTTAGGCTATACGATGAAACCAAACGTAGATTTTAATTTAGTAGCAGAATATAAAAATCAAACCAATTCACGTAAAGCAGATGGAGCCATTTTAAAAGATGATATAGCCATAGGCGTTATAGAACTTAAAGGTACCAACACTAAAGATTTAGAAAGCATACGCAAACAAGCTTTTGATTATAAAGCCAATCAAAAAGGCTGCAAATATGTTATTACCTCTAACTTCGAAAAATTGCGGTTTTATATTAATGATGCAACCGAATATCTAGAGTTTAATCTTTTCGGTTTAACCGAAGAACAATTTACGCTGCTCTATCTCTGTCTGTCTAAAGATAATTTACTCCAAAACATTCCATTAGAAATAAAGGAAGCTTCTTTGGTAGAAGAAAACCAGATTACCAAAGGCTTCTATAAAGACTATTCTGTTTTCAAACGAGAGCTTTACCGTGATTTGGTGCGCAATAATGCTAAAAAGCTAAAAGCAATTCGTAAAAATGAATTGTTTAAAGAAATTGAAGAAACAGCTACGCTTGAAGCGGAAATTGATCGTTTAGAGAAAAACGTAAAGCTCACTTTGTTTAAAAAATCGCAGAAACTTATAGATCGCTTTTTGTTTATTTTCTTTGCGGAAGATCGCGGACTTTTACCGCCTAATGCTATTTTACAAATTATTGAAGATTGGCACAAGCTCAAAGACCTTGATGTAAGCCAACCACTCTATGAGCGGTTTAAACTCTATTTTAGTTATCTAGACACCGGAAGAAAAGGAACCGATAAAAAAGCAGAAATATTTGCTTACAATGGCGGACTTTTTAAGCCGGATGCCGTATTAGATCTACTGGAAATTAGTGATGAACTGCTTTACCAACATACCGCAAAATTATCTAGTTATGATTTTGAAAGCCAAGTAGACGTAAATATTTTAGGGCATATTTTTGAAAATTCGCTTAACGAAATTGAAAGTGTTAATGCAGAAATTGAAGGCGATAATTTTGATAAGCAAAAGAGTAAACGTAAAAAAGATGGTGTTTTTTACACGCCCAAGTACATTACCAAATATATTGTAGAAAATACCGTAAGTAAACTTTGCCAAGAAAAGAAAGCCGAACTAGACTTTCACGAAGAAAATTATTTTGAAGTTAAGAAAGGTACCAAAACTGCAACCAAAAAGAAACTCCTAACTACTTTAGACGCTTACCGCGATTGGTTATTGCAGCTTACTATTTGTGATCCAGCTTGTGGCTCTGGTGCGTTTTTAAATCAAGCTTTAGAGTTTCTAATTGCAGAACACGCCTATATAGATGAGCTTAAAGCTAAAGTTCTAGGCGGTGCCATTGTGTTTAGCGATATAGAAAATACCATTCTAGAAAACAATATTTATGGTGTAGATATTAACGAAGAAAGCGTAGAAATTGCCAAACTATCTTTGTGGTTACGAACCGCACAACCGCGTAGAAAATTAAACGATTTAAGTAGCAACATTAAATGCGGAAATTCTTTAATAGAAGATAAAAGTGTTGCCGGTGATAAAGCTTTTAAATGGGAACTAGAATTCCCTACTGTTTTTGCCAAAGGTGGCTTTGATGTAGTGATTGGGAATCCGCCGTATTTGCGTAAACAAGGCTTAGTGGAACATTATCCTAAAATGGTAGAATATTATGAGCAAAATTTCACTTCGGCAACTGGAAATTACGATATTTATGCTTTGTTTATGGAGCGTTCTTATAGATTAATTAATCAAAGCGGTATTGTTTCGTTTATCTTACCACATAAATTTTTGATAGCAGATTTTGGCTTAGGAATTCGGAAATTCTTCAAGGAAAAAACTGCCGTAAATATTCTAGTACATTTTGGCTCTGAAATTGTATTTACGGAAGCAGCCACTTATACATGTATTATAGATTTGACAAAAACCCGAAAAGAAAAGTTACGCTTTAAAAAACTAAAACCCGAACAATTATTTGAACCATTTGTTTGGGAAAGTATGAACTACGAAAAACTAACTACCGAAAACTGGGATTTACAAAGTGAAGAAGTTGTAGCAATTATTGAAAAGTTAGAAAAGCAACCCCAAACTATTGATAGTGTTTTTGATAAAATTTTTCAGGGTATTGCTACAAGCTTGGACGCAGTTTATGTCTTTCAGGGCGAAGACTGCGGTAATTTCATAAAAGGCTATAATGAAAAATATGATTATCATTTTGAAATTGAAAAAGAAATAGTTAAACCATTTGTAAAGGGAAATCAGCTTTCGAGAAACACTATTCCGAAAATAAATTATTACGTTATTTTCCCATATAAACTTAACGGGAACACTGCTACTCCTTTTTCAGAAGATTACATAAAAAATAATCTACCCAAAACATATTCATATTTAAAGCATTTTGAAAAAGAAATTAGGGGAAGAGAACGTGGTCGAATGGATATTGAAGAAGGTTGGTTCTTATATATTTATCCTAAAAATTTACCTTATTTTCAAAACCCTAAAATTATGACGCAGGAAATATCTTTGGGTTGTAATATGACGTATGATCATCACGGAGAATTTTATCATCCCACTACTATTTATTCCTTTGTTAAGAAGGATGAATTTGAGGTTGACGAAAAGTATTATTTAGGAATAATGAATTCTAAAGTAATGTGGTTTTTTTTAAAAAATACCGGAACAGAACTTAGAGGAGGTTACTTTAGGTTTAAAACAAACTATTTAAAACCTTTTCCATTACCGAAAATTTCATCAAATGCCCAAGAAATAATCAACTTGGTCAATGAAATTTTAGACCTAAATAAAGGCTTTTCAAGCAAAACAGTAAAATTCCAAAACTACCTATTATCGCAATATCCGATAGAAAAACTCTCTAAAAAACTCCAAAACTGGCACGAGTTAGACTTTGGCGATTTTATTAAAGAACTTAATAAAGCCATAAACAAAGAAAACCGCGCAAGACGTAAAAACGAGGAAACCGAGTTACCAAAACTCACTAAAAAAGATGAGTTTGAGTGGATGGAGCTTTTTGAAGACAACAAGAAAAAAGCCGTTGAGCTACAAACCGAAATTAACCGTATAGACAATCAAATAGACCAAATGGTTTATGAATTGTATGGCTTGACGGAGGAGGAAATTAAGATTGTTGAAGAATCTTAATCTTTACTATAAAAGTCTATGGTTTTTGCGAACACCTCAAAAAAACTTATGAAATATATTCGATTTTGATAAACAAACATCATTTATGGAAAATACTTTTAAGCACGTAACAAGAAATCTATTAAAAATTAGAAGGTCTACTCTGAAAAATATTTGTAAAGATTTTGGTATAAATATACTTTTTAGATTTAAGAAGCTTGATGTAGAACAAATAGAAAATATAACTGATGATGATGTTTTAGAAGAAAATTTCGTCTATTTTTTAATGGAAAATAAAACTTTTATAGAATTTTATGAATCTGATTATTATAGTGATAAAACAATTGAAACTATTGACAATAAAATTCAAAAATATCCCGAAACAGTTGAGGATTATCTAAAAAAAATAAATATAAATTTAAAAGTAAAACACCTTATAAATATATCTCATCTTATGCTATAGACTTAAAATTAGGTGGCAATTATCATTTTTTCAATTATAAAAAAGACCATAACTATCAAGGCAATTATGAATTCAGAAGAAAATAACGAAAAAATAGTAGTTAATAAACTCTTTTTAGTGGGTAATGGTTTAGATTTAGCTCTTGGCTTAAAAACATCCTACAACGATTTTATGTTTTGGCTTCTTAAGAAATATCTGTTGAAATCTGTAGAAAGTTATGGTGAACAAAATGCTCCAGAAGGATATTCGACATACAATGATTTTTACAGAAGAAATTTAGTAGATAGGGTATACGGCTATTCAAGAAATGATTTGTTTGATGTTTTAATTAGAAAAAATTATGATAAACAAAAATTAATAGAAATATTTAAAAACTTTAATACAATAGATGAACTCTTTGAATTTATCAATAAGGATAATATATTAATTGAGATCAATGCTAGACGTAAAAATGGTCTTTTTGAGCATATTTATAATCAAACAAATTTAGGTTGGGTGGATATTGAGGCAGTATATTTCGAATTAATAAAAGATCTAGTGAACACGAACAAGAGGCAAAATATTGACGAAATTGAAAATTACAACAAAGATTTAACTTCTTTAATAATTGAGTTGAATGAATATTTACAAGAAATTGAGATAGATATACCGTCCGAAATTGCTTCAAACTTTTTTGAGCAATTTGCCGCACCTATAAAAAATGAAGATATATTCTACAGTAAAGATTTTCAAGTAGATAATCAAAATGGACATCTATATTTTTTAAATTTTAATTATACTGAATCTCTAAAATTAATATTAAATGGCAGCGGCTTGGAGTTGCAGAATTACACCATAAATCATATTCACGGAAGTTTCCACGAAGGGAACCCAATAATATTCGGTTTTGGAGACGAAATGGATGAAAGCTATAAGAAGTTAGAAGTACTTAATGACAATCGCTTTTTTGAATTTATAAAATCTTTTAAATACTTTTCTAATAGTAATTACAGAAATTTACTTCGATTTTTGGATTCGGGACCTTTCCAAGCCTGTATTTACGGACATTCTTGCGGTTTATCAGACAGAATTATGCTCAATGAAATCTTTGAACACGAAAATTGTAAATCAATTAATATCTACTTTTATGAAGATGAAAACGGCAGTAGTGATTTCACAAAGAAAACTATGGACATTTCACGACATTTTAATTCAAATAAATTAATGCGTAAAAAAATAGTAGAATTTAATCCTAAGAATAAGATTCCGCAAATTAAAAGAAAATAATTATGAAAGGGCCAGATAAAAACAACATTCCCGATTTTCAAAGCATTATGCTTCCGCTATTAAAATTGTTGGAAGATGGTAAACCTAAAACTTTAAACGAGGTTATAGATGCGCTTGCTAAATACTATAAACTTACACCGCAAGAGCTAAAAATAAAAGTTCCAAGTGGGCAAATGGGGTTATTTCGAAACCGTGTAGGTTGGACACGTAGTTATCTAAAAAAAGCTGGCTTAATTGAGTATCCGGCAAGAGGAGTTTACCAAATAACAAATTTCGGGAAAGAATATTTGGCAAGTAACCCTAAAGAATTACGCATAAAGCAACTCAAAAAAATGCCCGATTACAAGGAGTGGACCAAAACTTTTAATCAAGAAAATGATCCTATTGAAGAGAAAAATATATCAACTGATAATGAAACCGATACTCCGGAAGAGATTTTAGCCACAACGGTTGAGAGTTTAAGAAAACAATTGGCTAGTGATGTTTTAGATAAGCTAAAAGACAACTCATTTGTATACTTCGAAAACTTTGTAATAGAATTGCTTAAAAAAATGGGGTATGGCAACTTTAGAGAAGATGCTGGAACGGTAACAAAACAAACTGGCGATGATGGTATAGACGGTATTATCTCACAAGATAGATTAGGGCTAGAAAATGTTTATATACAAGCAAAACGGTTCACAAACAGTTCAGTTGGTTCTGGCGATATTCGTAATTTTATCGGTTCACTTGCGGTTCAGGGCGTAAATAAAGGGGTTTTTCTTACTACTTCACGGTTCTCTAAAAGTGCTATCGCTACCGCTTTAGATAGTAAGCAACAAAAAATTATATTAATCGATGGACAGGAATTAGCAAATTTAGCTATTGAATATAATTTAGGTGTACAAAATCAGAGTACAATTGAAATTAAAAAAATAGACTTGGATTATTTTGAAGAGTAAAAATTATAAGCTTAAAATGATTTATGTATCAGATAAAGAAAAAAAAAAGACCCCTTTTCTAGCCTCTAATGATACATTTTTGATACATTTATTATAATAAAAAAACCTTAAACACTTGATATTCAGGCGTTTAAGGTTTTTTATAGTCGGGATGAGAGGATTCGAACCTCCGATCTCGCGCCCCCCAGACGCGCACTTTAACCGGACTAAGCTACATCCCGAATGTTGCAGCGCAAATATACTTAAGTTTTTGACAATTTACCAAATATTAAAAGGCTTAATCTGCACCAGATAATTAGCCTCGTATTGGGTAGTATACTAAACTTTTCATTACCAAGACGCTAAGCTTTTAGTCGCATTTAGACTCCGATTAATCTTTTGTTAAACTAACCTATAACCGTTCGCTATTATCCAATTTACTTGCACCTTTGCAAAATGCCTTCCACGACTTTAACACATAAGAAAAAGCAACAGATTATTCTCTGGGTGCTAGGAACCTTAATTGCTCTAGGTCCGCTTTCTATTGATATGTATTTGCCAGCTTTTGAACAAATAGCACAGGATTTTAGTATACCCAAATCACAAGTAGGTTATTCGCTTACCACTTATTTTATCGGAATTGCTCTGGGGCAATTAATGTACGGTCCGGTGATGGATAAGTTTGGTCGTAAAACTCCACTGTTATTCGGCTTAGTGTTGTATATCTTTGCCGCTTTAATTTGCTTTTTCTCTCCCAATATTTGGTGGCTCATGGCTGCACGTTTTTTACAAGCCATAGGTGCTTCGGCAGGTATGGTCGCTTCAAAAGCTGTGGTGCGCGACGTTTTTAAACCCGAAGAAGTAGCCCGGGCCATTTCATTTTTAATGCTCATTATGGGAGGTGCGCCCATTGTGGCTCCTACTCTAGGCGGCTTTATCATTCACCACCTGCATTGGCCCTACATCTTTTTGGCTTTGGTTATTGTCGCCAGCTTGATGTTTGTAAGTGTGTTTAGGTTTCTACCCGATAATTTTCCTGCCGATTATAGCGTAAACCTGAATCCGATTGAAGTAACCAAAAAGTATGTGGGTATTTTTAAGAACAAAATTTTCCTCACCTACTCGCTTGCCGGTAGTTTATGCATAGGAGCGCTATTTGCTTATATCGCCAATGCGCCGGTTTTATTTACCGATAAATTTCATTTTACCGAATTGCAATTCGGTTGGTTATTCGGTTTAAACGCCGCAGGACTTATTGCGGGAAGTCAGTTGAACCGGGTGGTACTCAAACGATTTAGCACCTACCAAACCACTAAATTTGTTGGTTTTATTCTGCTGGTATTTAGTATTTTACTGGTTGTTTTCTCGTTGTATGTAGATCATTACATCAGTATATTAGGCTGCTTGTTTGTAATATTATTTTTATTGGGCTTTCAAAATCCCAATACCACTGCTCTATCGCTTTATCCGTTTACACGAAAAGCCGGACGAGCTTCGGCGTTGGTAGGCAGTTTTAAAATGATTTTAGGAGCGGTCTCCTCCTTTGTAATCAGCTCATTTTCTGGGCAGTATTTATTGCCTATGGCCATTTGTATTTTTCTTTGTTTTTTACTGAGCTATGTTTTACTGATTGGTTTTGAGTGGAAAGAAAAAGCCGCCGTAAGTTTTTTAAAAAGTGCAAAATAAGTGTACCTTAGTAAAACACTAATGCTAAACAGACCTAATTATGCCCAACACCTTAGACGGAGCTTACCAATCGCTTTTTCAACCTGAATTAATCGCCGAAATTGAAGACGTTGGTGTGATTAAAGAGGTAAAAGCCGGTGAAGAGCTGATACAAGTAGGCGAGTATATACGCTCTATGCCTTTATTACTAGATGGTGCGATTAAAATTTCGCGTGTAGATGAAGACGGATATGAGTTATTGCTCTATTTTTTAGAGCGCGGCGAAACCTGCGCCATGACCCTTAGTTGTTGTGTGGGGCACAAACAAAGTGAAATTAAAGCTGTAGCTGAATTAAACTCTACTTTACTCATGGTTCCCGTTTTTAAAATGGAAGAATGGTCTTCTAAGTATAAATCTTGGCGCAATTATGTTTTTGAAAGCTACCACAACCGCTTGATGGAAGTACTTTCGGCTATAGACAATATTGCTTTTACCAAGTTAGACGAGCGCCTTCTACGTTATTTAGAAAGCAAAAAGAAAATCAACCGTTCGGTTCATCTAGAAATGACTCACCAAGAAATAGCATCAGATTTAAACTCTTCGCGCGTGGTTATTTCTCGCCTATTAAAAAAACTAGAATATCAAGGTTACCTCAAGATTAATCGCAATAGTCTAGAACTACTAAAAGTCTAAACGTAGTTTGTTAGTTATAATCAAACATAAAAAAACCCAAACATAAAGTTCGGGTTTTTCAATTTAATCAATTGTTATTAGTCAACTTTTAAAAATTTTCCGTTTCCGTCAAATTCCAATTCGGTACCGTTGTCTAAACCAATTTCGTGTTTACCGTCTTCATATTCCCATTCGGTAATCTTTTGTTCAGGATATTTATTTTGCACAAAGTAACTTACTTTTTCAGGAATTAAAGCCGCAGGAATTTCGGTATCACCTTTTATTTCGGTAAGGTAACCTTCAATATTAAAATCCATTTTAGCACCGTTTGCAAACTTCACTTGAAAAGCTTCTTGACGGTCATCTTTATCTATATTTACTTTATCTACCTTCCAAGCCTTATAATGCTTCTGAATAACATCTTTTGCTGGTTGTGGTAAGTCGTTTACGCTTTGAGCTTGCATAAAGCTAAAACTAAAAAGTGCCATTGCTCCACCTAAAATTATCTTTTTCATAATATTTTAAAATTTAAAATTCAACTTTGTTTTTATGTTTACCCAAAGCTATTAAAATAATTTCTGTCTTGTATTAAAATCATGTGAATTTAATTCGCTTTAACGTTATAGGCCTCCTTTTATAATTTAATTAAGGTTTAGGTAACTTAGGTTACGAAAAGTAGATCAATATACAAATACCTTTGTTTAAAATTAGAAACAATGAAGGTCAAGTTTTTACTGTATATTTTCGCTTTAAGCGGATTTTTAAGTCAAGCACAGGAATACAACCTGCTTACTCAACAGGAAGTATTAGCACAGGTGCAGAAAAAAAATGCTAAAATTAAAATTGCGGGGTACAATACGCGCATGGCGCAAGCCGACTATCAACAAAGTGCCGCGGTATTCTTACCCGAACTAGGAATTTCTCATCAGGCCACCACCACTACCAACCCCTTGATGGCCTTTGGGTCTAAACTCAATCAAGAAATCTTAACACCAATTGATTTTGACCCTATGCGCTTGAATAATCCAGAAGCCATAGAGAATTTTCAAACCAAGGCCAGCATACAAATGCCTTTACTTCATTTAGACGGTATTTATGAGCGAAAAGCAGCCAAAAAAGCCTGGCAAGCAGCTCAATACCAAGAACAGCACACACAAACTTTTATGATATATCAGGCCAAAATGGCTTATATGCAATTGCAGTTAGCACACAAAAACTATGCGGTATTGCAAAAAATTTTAGTCGCCGCACAAGCACACTTCAAAATGGCTCAAGACAATCGAGCCGCCGGTTACTTACAAGATGCCGATGTACTTTTGGTACAAATGCGGGTGAGTGATATTCAAACCAAGTTGAACTATGCTAAAAGTGCTATTCAAAATGCCTCTGATCATCTGAATTTATTGATGGGCAATAATTTGGCCACTGCCTACCAACCAGCAGATAGCCTGCAACTACAAATGGTTGCTTTAAATACAAATTATAATTTACAACAGCGTAATGATATAATGGCGAAGAAACAGGCTACCGAGGCTCAAAAGAATTTATTACGGGCAGCGCGCATGCAATTTTTACCCCAACTTGCAGCCTTTGGGAGCTACCAATGGCACGATGATGCACTATTTGGAACACAAGCCGAAGGCTATTGGATAGGTGCTCAAATAAGCTGGACACTCTTTGAGGGCGGCCAGCGATTTGCTAAAAACAAACGCGCTAAAAATGAATGGGAAAAAGCCGTTCTTGAAACCAAAGATTATGAACAAGAGAGTTTAGCAGAGCTTGAGCAAGCAAAACGCCAGTTACAAGATGCAGAGCGTGAAGTAGCAAAAGCCGAATTGGCAGTAGAGCAAGCAAAAGAAGCGCTTCGCATAAGAGCTAACCGCTTTAAAGCCGGACTCGAAAAAACCACCGAACTTTTACAAGCAGAAGCGGTCTATGCACAAAAACGCTTACAGTATTACAAAAGCATTTATGGCTACAACCAAGCCTTATATTATGTCAACTTTTTAACCAATTAATGATGAAAACACGATTCTATAAACCTTTACAAATGAAAAATATATTATTCCCTGTTGGCCTAGTCATAGCCTTATTGTTTATCTCATGCAATAAAGAACAGTCGGCTGCAAAAACTCAACAAGCCAATCCGGTTGCGGTAAACCTTTTCACGCTTAAAAAAGCACAAGAAAATCAACCTTATATTATGGTAAGCGGTACGGTCGCAGCCGATAATGCAGCGCAGATAAGCACTCGGCATATGGGTTATGTGAAAGCTGTGTATGCTAAACTAGGCGATAAAGTAAAAAAGGGTCAGAGCTTGATTAACATTAGCAATACAGAGCTTTCGGCTCAATTGGCACAGGTAAAAGCCAAGCAGACAGAGGCTAGAGCGGCTTTTCTAAATGCTCAAAAAGATTACGAACGCTATACCCAACTCTTTAAACAAAATAGTGCCACCCAAAAAGAACTAGATGATATGCAAACCCAATATAGCATGGCGCAAGCTCGCTTAAAGGCCGCGCAAGAAATGCAAAATGAAATTGAGTCGCAATTTGCATATACACAAATAAAAGCACCTTTCACCGGTACTATTACTAGCAAAAATGTTCAAGTAGGCGATTTAGCCAAACCAGGGCAGGTATTGATGCAATTAGAAGGTGACCAAAGTTTATTGGTTGAAACCCGTATCCCCGAATCCGATATTAATCGTATCAATCAGCAAGATAGTGTAGCGGTTTATTTAAGTAGTATTGACCAGCGACTTAAAGCCGAAGTCTTTGAGTTAAGTAATTCGGCACGCTTTACAGGCGGACAGTATACATTAAAAGTTCGTTTAATTAATCCGCCAGCGAGCGTAAAAGCTGGAATGTATGCTCAGGTAAAACTCCCAATTGAATTAAAAAAAGACCACGAATTGCAAGCCGCTCCGCTTCTAATTCCTAAAGAGGCTTTGGTAAAACAGGGTCAATTAACCGGAGTGTTCACCCCTAGCCTTCAAAACACCGCCGTATTACGTTGGTTGCGCTTGGGTCAAGATTTTGGTGACCAAGTAGAAGTTTTGAGCGGTTTATCTCCTGAAGAACAAATTATTATTAATTCACAAGGCAGGTTGCAGAACGGAACCCCCATTGTTAAAAAATAAATCGGATGAAAGAAGGTATTGCTGGCAAAATTGCCAAATCGTTTATACAGTCAAAACTCACCATATTATTGATGATTGTTTTTATGGTGGTAGGCGTATGGAGTTCGTTTTTGATTCCGCGCGAAGAAGAACCGCAAATTGAAGTGCCGATGGCCGATATTTTTATCGGATATCCGGGAGCCAGTCCTCAAGAGGTAGAATCGCGTGTAATTGAACCACTAGAAAAGATACTAACCAATATTACGGGAGTAAAACATGTGCAAGCCGTAGCACAGAAAGATGGTGGGATGCTTATTGCCCAATTTTATGTGGGCGAAGATACCGAACGATCCTATGTTAAACTTTACAATGAGATTCAAAAACATATGGATTTGATGCCCAGCGGGGTAAGTATGCCTTTGGTAAAAACCAGAGCCATAGACGATGTACCCGTTCTAGGTTTAACCCTATGGAGCGAGCATCTAGATGATTATATGCTAAAACAAATCGCACAAGAAACTCGAAACGCCATTGAAAAAATACCCGATGTAAGTCAGACTTCAATCATTGGAGGCCGTAGTAAAGAAATGCGCATCAGCATAGACAAAAACAAGCTACGAGAGCGTCAACTTGATTTACAACAGGTGGTGGAATTAATCGGTGCCAACAACCATAAACAGTACGTAGGTAAATTTAATCAAAACGATACTGAGTACCAGGTTAAAACTGGTAGATTCTTAAAAAGCCAACAAGAAGTTGAACAATTAATCGTAGGCACACAAGCCGGTAAACCTGTTTATCTTAAACAAATTGCACAAATAGAAGAAACCCCAGAGCGATCAACCACTTATGTCTCGCTTGGTTTTGGTAAGGGACACGATGCGCAACAAGATTTTCAAAGTGAATATCCAGCAGTAACCTTATCTATAGCCAAAAGAAAAGGTGCTGACGCTATGCAACTTGCCGATAAAATTTTAGAAAAAGTAGAGAGTCTAAGGGCTTCCACCCTAACTCCTGATGTACACGTAGAGGTAACGCGTAATTATGGTGAGACCGCTTCGCAAAAGGTAAGTGAACTATTATTGCACCTTATTGGCGCCATTATAGCGGTAACTTTGGTGGTTATGATGGCTATGGGCTGGCGCGGTGGTTTAGTGGTATTTTTATCTGTACCCATAACCTTTGCCTTAACCTTGCTAAGCTATTACATGCTCGATTACACCTTAAACCGTATTACCTTATTTGCTTTGGTTTTTGTTACTGGTATTGTGGTAGATGATTCTATTATCATTGCCGAAAATATGCACCGGCATTTTAAAATGAAAAAATTAGCATTTAAAGATGCTGCATTATATGCTATTAACGAAGTAGGAAACCCTACCATATTGGCAACTTTTACCGTAATTGCTTCGGTGTTGCCTATGGCTTTTGTGAGTGGTATGATGGGCCCCTATATGAGTCCGATGCCTATTGGTGCCTCTATTGCAATGATTCTATCTTTATTTGTAGCTTTAACCATTACCCCTTATTTAGGTTTTATTTTCTTGCGTGAAAAAGAGAAAAAAGAGGCTAAGCCTAAAGCTCAAAAAGAAGGAAGAGGTATAATTTATAATCTCTACAATAAATTCGAGCGTCCGCTATTAGAACGCAAAGCCTGGCGTTGGGGATTTTTACTGGGCACCTTCGGTATTTTATTTTTAAGTATGGGTTTATTTTTTACCGAGAGTGTTGCCGTAAAAATGCTACCTTTTGATAATAAGAATGAATTTCAGCTCATTATCGATATGCCCGAAGGCACAAGTTTAGAACGTACCGCAGTAGTGACCCGAGAAATCGGACAGTTTTTAAAAACTCGTCCAGAAGTAGTAAGTTATCAAAACTATGTGGGTACCGCAGCTCCTATAACCTTTAATGGTTTAGTGCGTCATTATGATTTACGTGCCGGTAGCCATACCGCCGATATTCAAGTAAATTTACGCGATAAGAAAGATAGGTCTGAGCAGAGCCATGCTATTGCAAAATTGCTAAGACCGCACATTCAAGCAATAGGCGATAAATTTGGTGCAAATATAAAAGTGGTAGAAGTACCTCCGGGTCCGCCGGTGTTATCGACTATAGTAGCCGAAATATATGGTCCCGACTATGATCAGCAACTACAATTGGCTAAAGATATAAAACAGCTTTTACGCAATACTTCAGATGTAGTAGATGTAGATTGGATGAGTGAAGACCTTTATGAAGAGTACAATCTAATAGTTAACCAAGACAAAGCGATGCTTCAAGGTATAAGTACACAGAAAATTGTACAAACTGCACAATTGGCTTTGGCTGAGCGGTCAATTGGTAGAGTTTACCAACCCGAAGCTGCAGAGGCGGTGAACCTTGTATTGAGTTTAACAAATGCTCAAAAGAACCATATTGACGCTATCACCGATTTAAGTATAAAAAATGCAAACGGACAAATGATTCCCTTGCATTCATTAGTAAGCATTGAAAAACGCCAAGCACCACAAAGCATTTACCGCAAAGACCAAAAACGAGTGGTTTTTGTTACCGCCGATATGGCGGGAGTTCTCGAAAGTCCGGTTTATGCTATTTTAGGAATGACCCAAAAACTAAAAGAATTGGATTTGCCAGTAGGTTATCAAATAGATGAGCTGTACTTAGGTTCCCCAGAAAATGAAACCGATTATACTGTTAAATGGGATGGAGAATGGCAGGTAACTTTAGAAGTTTTTAGAGATTTAGGTATCGCCTTTTTAGGGGTAATCATCATAATATATATGCTTATTGTAGGTTGGTTTCAAAACTTTAAAGCCCCTATCGTAATGATGGTAGCCATCCCATTGTCTTTAATAGGCATTATTCTAGGGCATTGGATGATGGGTGCCTTTTTTACGGCTACCTCATTTATTGGCATGATTGCCTTGGCAGGTATTATGGTGCGTAACTCAGTACTACTCATTGATTTTATTAACCTGCAACTTGCCGAAGGAATGCCCTTTAAAGAGGCGGTGATTGAAGCGGGTGCAGTACGTACTACCCCTATTCTGCTTACAGCTGGAACAGTTGTCATTGGCGCCTTTGTAATTTTGTTTGATCCAATATTTCAAGGACTGGCTATTTCACTAATGGGTGGTACCATAGCCTCTACTTTTTTAACGCTACTGGTAGTGCCTTTGGTGTATTACTTAGTTGAGCGTAAAAATCATCCGTAAAGTAAAAGATAAATGCTAAATAAATAATTAAATAAAAATAAAGAATATGATTAATAGATGGATAAGAGCAATTGCTGGTAGTTTTGTTATAATAAGTGTTTTACTGGCCGTATATGTAAACTTGAATTTTTTATGGTTTACAGGTTTTGTAGGAATTAATCTCCTGCAGTCCTCCCTTACTAAATGGTGTCTTATGGAAGATATCCTCAAAAAATTAGGGGTAAAAGAAGCAGGAGATTGCTGCTCAAGATAAGAGTAAATTCTTGAAAATTATAAATGGGTCGTCTAAGCTAATGCTAGATGACCTTTTTTTATTTTTAAATTTTAATTTGATTAAAAGTAATAGGCTTGTGAGCTAAAATACTTTTTATGGCGTTGGGGTACTTTTAATAATAAAACAAGAGGTTTCTTATGATTTTAAAGTACACAATTCCGCTTAAAGCGGATGTATATACCGTATAGGTACAAAGGGTTAAAATATAAATGGAACGAAATTTGACCTAAGTTTAAAAAACATCATCATGAAAAATATTGTACTTCTTTTATTACTCACTTTCGGTAGTGAAACAGTGTTTGCAGACTGCTCGATGAGTGGAATAACTTTCTTTCCAGAAGAAAGAGAAATTGGCTTAAATTCAAAATTTATCATCCAAGGATACGCTTCAAGTCAAAAAACAATAAATAGTTTCAAAAACAAAAAAGTTTATCTTGAAAGTGAAACCGGTGAATTAATTGAACTGAATCTTGAAGAAATACACGTAGGACAAATGCAGTTAACCCAAGCTGTTTTTTGTTCCTCTATAGAATTAAAACCCAATACAAAATACTATATTAATTACGCTGACCAATCTAAAAATGAAAAAAGAGAGAGCGTTTATTGGAGAACAACAGACAAAAAGGAACTCGAGCCGCTAAAGTCTAATCTGAAAATTGAATTCGAAAAAACCGAAGTTATACATTATGGTTGTGGACCAGCTGCTAATGCTATTTTCGTTATTAAAAATAACCCCGAATCTGAAATTTGGTACAAGACTGAAGTGGTTGACTTAAGCTCCGACATTAAAAAAACATTTTATATTAAAGCTCAGAATGCCAAACTAAATGTTGGACATGGAATGTGTTCGGGTGCATTTAGATTTAAAAATAAAGGAAAATATAAAGTTAGGTTCACGCCAATGAATACTGAAGGGAAATCATTAAAAACAACCGATTGGACAACCTTTAAAAGTCCGTTTAGTTACTAATATATTCTATGCCCATTGCTAAATCTATGATTAATGGCTTGTCTTCGCTTACTTTTAATTCGTAAAGTATTGGCAGATGCAGGACTATTTGCTTGGTGAATACTTGCCAAGTTAACCGTAAAATTATAAAGCTTCGCATAGTCAAAATCCTTTTTCTAAAACAATTGATTCTATTTGAGCATTTACTTTATCTGCTCGCTTTATAGATAAATTCCTACATCCCAATGTTTAAGGCTATATTTAAGTCAACGCAATTCTAGTTGCTCGTGCAGCTCATTTGCTATATATCTGCATCAGAATGTAATTTACCTATATGTTTGGCATATGAAATCTCTTATTGGTCACGCCCAATACTTAGTACTATTTTTTCTTTTAAGCAGTAGCTACATTTTCTAAACAAAACGCGGATCTTTACGTACGGCTTGTTTTTCTATACTGCTCACTATAATGCTGGGGTACTCATAAGCGTAGGTGAGCTTACCTACAATTTTATAAATACCCATACCATAAATAGGGAATTGATTGTAAGTTGCTGGAAAATGTACCGTATCAAAAACTTCAAACCAAGCGTCATAGAAAGTTCCAAAAGCCATATATGCCCCTTTGCTGGTTTTTGTGGTTTTTAAGCAAATTAAATCGCCGTAAATACAAATGCTTTTACCTGCCCAAGAAGAGAAGTGGCGCACGCCTAGCTTGCTGCTTATTTTATGTTGAAGCAGTTGAAACGGATGGTACACATGAAATCCCAAAAGATGCATTTGGTCATAAGCATCACTCAAAAAATTTTGTTCTAAAGCCGGTAACTCATATTTCTTTGTGGGATTTACAAATAGCTTTTGTTGCCAGCGATTGACTTGCTGTTGATACGGATTTGTAGAAAGCTGAAAATGAGCTTGCCAAAGCAATTCATATTTAGATTGCCCCGTGAATCTAAAGGCTCCAGCATTAATCAAAATACTTACTTGCTCGATAGAAACATTTAGCCGATTTAAAAAGTCTTCGAGCGAGCGGAATGCGCCACCAAAATTTCTTTCTTCTAAAAGTAATTGTATGTTTTTTTGTTCTAGTTCTTTTAAGTATCCCAGACCCAAATAAACATCTTGTTTATCAATAGTTAGAGCAAAATGACTCTGGTTTACACAAGGCAAATGCACACGCCCTCCGCAGTTTCGCAGCTCTTGCAAGTAGGTTTGCATACCATAAAATCCGCCTCCATTATTAATAACAGCCACCATAAATTCTAGAGGAAAATAACATTTTAAGTACAAACTTTGATAGCTCTCTACCGCATAAGATGCCGAATGCCCTTTAGGAAAAGCATATCCGGCAAAAGAAGCTATCTGTCCCCAAATTTCATGTATAATTTCTCTAGAGTAACCTTTTTGCAGGCAGTTGCTTATAAACTTTTGTTCTATGCGCTGCATTTGATTTTTAGAAGTTTTTTTACCGCTCATCCCACGGCGTAAAATATCGGCATCTTCTAAGTCTAAGCCAGCAAAGTGATGCGCTACCTTCATCACATCCTCTTGATATACCATAATACCGTAAGCATCGGGCATAATCTGATTCAAAACCGGGTGCGCTTCTTTTCTTTTTTCGGGTTGTCGGTGTCTTTTGATGAACTCTTCTTTCATACCTGCACTAGAAACCCCGGGGCGTATAATCGAGCTGGCAGCAACTAAATTCAGGTAATTATCGGTTTTTAGTTTGGTTAACAAAGCACGCATACCGGGAGACTCAATATAGAAAACGCCCATGCAATCGCCTTGAGCTAGCAGAGCATTTATACGCGTGTCTTGTTTAAAGTCATCTACCTTATTGATGTCTTTAAGTTTAGCCTGAGGTTGATTGGCTTTTATTAAAGCGAGTGCATCGGTGATTTTTGAAAGACCACGCTGAGCCAAAATGTCAAATTTATGTATACCAGCTTCTTCGGCAATATGCATATCTATTTGTATGGTAGCAAAACCCTTGGGTGGCATAAAAGTGGCGGCATAATGAAAAACCGGTTGATTTAAAATGAGAATACCACCAGAATGCACGCTTATATAATTGGGAAAACCTGCTATGTATTTGCTGTAGCGTAACACCAAGCGCTCTAAATGATCGAGCTGATTATCATTAAACCTCCCTTTACTCAAACGGTCTATTTGTGCTTTGGGCAAACCAAAAACTTTACCCAACTCCCTAATTACCGCTTTGCGTTTAAAAGTCACATAAGTACCCATCAAAGCGGTATGCGTATATTTAGAGAAAATATACCGGGTGATGTCATCTCTATCTTTCCAAGAAAAATCGAGATCAAAATCGGGAGGTGAACTGCGTCCTGCATTGATAAAGCGTTCAAAATACAAATCGAGTTCAATAGGATCTACATTGGTGATTTCTAAAATGTAAGCCACTACCGAATTGGCTCCACTACCCCGCCCAATATAGGCGTAATTCTTTTTTTGAGCGTAGCAAATAATATCATAATTAATAAGAAAGTAAGAAACAAAACCCAACTTAATAATTGCATTCAGCTCGGTTTTTACCCGTTGCATCACCTCCACCGATGCTTGTGGGTAACGTTTAGGTAGCTTTTGGTAGCACAAATCTTTTAATCGCTTTGTATCTTCCTCTTGAGTTTTGCCCAGTAGCTGTAAGTTTTTATTGTATTGTACCCCAAACTTAAAATCTACCCGACAGTTAGCCAGTAATTCTTGAGTTTGCTTGAGCAAATAGTCGATACCCTTACAGGACTGCGTTATTACTTCTGGGGTATAAAAAGTGTGTTTTGCTTGGCCTTGCTGCGCTTCAGGCAGTTTGCTTAACAAGCAATTTAAATCGATGCTTCGCAGTAACCGATGTGCATTAAAATCTTTTTTGTTTCTAAAACTTAGGCTTTGTAAGAACACCAGTTTTTCTTTTGGATAGGCTAATTTATTCCGCTTTAGCGAAAGTAAATCCGTAAAGCTAACTCCCACGTAATGCTGGGATAAAAGTGAAAAGCTTACTAACTTTTTTAGGGCATGTATCGGATATATGAAATAACAATTAGGTAAATTAGGCGCTTGAAGCGGAAAGTCTTGCTGCTGCTCTAAATACTGTGATAAAAACCGATTGAGCTCATAATATCCTTGGTTGTTTTGCGCGATTCCTACGTAGAGTTGTTGATGTTCGTTTCTAAAATCTACTCCTACACGCGGACAAACACCGCGCTTTTGCGCATGCTTTATAAACGATAAGCAAGCCGATGTTGAGTTGATATCGGTTAATACAAAATCTTGAACACCCTGTGCTAAAACCCAGTCACAGAGCTCATCTTCTGGTATTACCCCGTAGCGCAATGAAAACCAAGAATGACAGTTTAAATACATTGTTATTGTTTTCTGTGAGCTAAAACCATAGGAGGTTCACCGTTAAACGGATTTCCCATGCCGCCAATACTTTTACTATCTAGTGTAGAAGCCTTTAAAATGCTGCGTTCTCCAAACCTGTTTTTTATCTTATCAATAGATTGGTATAAATCGATTAATTTTTGTGAATCATCAAACAAATTGATTTGATGATGCCCCCCTACTAGCCCCGAAAATTTAAGCCCGATAAGTCTTATGAGCACTCTTCTTTGGTACAGCTGCTCAAAAAGTGCTAAGGCTTGAGGAACCAGTAAATGATCTGCACTGGTATAGGCTATTCGGGTTTGTTTGCTTTGCGTTTGGTAATCGGAGTATCTGATTTTTACCGTAACAATTGAGGTTAGTTTTTGTGCGTTTCTTAGTTGATAAGCCAAGCTTTCTGCCATGGCTTGTAGGCTATTTTTTAAACGCACTACATCTATTGTGTCTCGGTTAAAAGTGCGCTCCATAGAAATTGATTTGCGCTCGTGATAAGGTATAATAGGGCTATTGTCTATACCTTGTGCACGCAACCAAATGGTTTTTCCGTTTTTACCCAATACCTGCTCAATCACAGCCAAAGGCATTTCTTGCAAAGTTTGTATGCGTTGTATGCCCATTTGCACTAATTTGGTGTAGGTTTTTTGACCTACCATAGGAATCTTTCTGGTTGATAGCGGAGCTAAAAAATGCTTTTCTGTTCCTTGAGGTATATAACGCTCATTATTGGGTTTAGCCTCGCCTGTAGCTATTTTTGAAACTACTTTGTTTTGAGATAAGCCTACAGATATAGGCAAACCGCTCTCTGCAATGATCTTTTTTCTGAGGTCAAAAGCAAATTGCTGCGTACCAAAAAACCGATCCATTCCGGTTAAATCAACATAAAATTCGTCTACACTGGCTTTCTCGAAAGCAGGTACCTCTGCCCTTATGATTTCGGTCACCAAGTGAGAATATTGCGTATAAGTAGAAGCGTTGCCTTTTATCACAATAGCTTGCGGACAAAGTTTGCGGGCCACTTGCATAGACATACCGCTGTGTATACCATAACTTCTAGTCTCATAACTGCAAGCCGCCACTACGCCACGATCGCCTAAGCCACCTACCAAGATGGGTTTTTGCTGCAATCGATTGTCTAAAAGACGCTCTACAGATACAAAAAATGTATCTAAATCGAGGTGTAATATAGCTTGAGGTTTCATTGATTTAAGGATTTATTCCTTCTTAATGGATTTATTCCAAAATTAAAACAATAACTAGAGTTTTGTATGTTTATACGTGTTAAATTTTACCAGCTAAAAAACAACTATTTGATTTACAAGTAAGTAAACAAACAAATTCTTAATTCATAAAATTCACCCGGCACGTCTACTGTTTATATCTATACAAAGTTTGTTTGCTTCTTATTAAAGCTTTATCATAAGTATCCTGAGTCCACGGTGAGTCCACGGTGAGTCCACAGTGAGTCCACTAAAAAGTGGACTAAGGTATACGCATACTAGATTCAATATGGATTTAGAATAAAGACAATATGATTTAAACCCTGCTTTGATATAAGTTTAGTATACTTAAAAACTAAATCAGCTTTAAGGAAATGTGATTAAAGGGAGTAATTAATTTTAATTACCGTCTCGGATTTAAAATGCAGCATTTAATGAATCAGGCATTCCATTAAAACTTAGCACGCAAAAATTAAAGCATTTAGAGCTAAATTAAGAGGAGTAAGAAGAACTGAATTCTTCCTGTATAGACTTGAAAAATTATTTGCTTAAAAACTCAAAAACCCAGAAAATAGTTTTGATCCCATTATTAGTCATCAACAAGAGATACCTGATAAAAACGAAAAACCCTTACTAAAAAATAGTAAGGGTTTTTGTGATCGCGACAGGATTCGAACCTGTGACCGTCTGCTTAGAAGGCAGATGCTCTATCCAGCTGAGCTACGCGACCATTGCTGTTAGCGGTTGCAAATATATAACTGTTTTTAAAAAAATCAAGCTGTTTTCTAACTAATTTTATTTTTTTTTATTTTAACCTGAGCAACCTACTCAAAATCAAATTTGAAGATTTAATTTTTTTTGAAGTATACCGTTTTGGCATTTACAAATTCTTTGATTCCAAAAGTACCTAGCTCTCGACCATAACCCGATTCTTTGGTGCCACCAAAGGGTAGTCTTGGATCGCTTTTTACCAATTCATTCACAAAAACCGCTCCGTCATCAAACTGCCCGATCAAAGCTTCGGCCCTTTCGTAATCTTCGGTAAAAATAGAAACTCCTAGTCCAAATTTAGAGCGGTTAACCAAATCAATCGCTTCTAAATCTGTTTTAAAGGGAGTAATTCCCATTACGGGTCCAAAGGTCTCTTCTTCAAAAATACGTGCTTTTTTATGCACATCGATTACAACAGTGGGTTCAAAATAAGTTTTTCGGCGTTTGCCACCTAGAATTAAGCGAGCGCCTTTGGTAAGTGAATCTTCGAGTTGTTTTTCTAGTTCTTCGGCTAAGTCTTCTCTCGCCATTACACCAATAAAGGTATCTTCATCTTGAGGGTTACCGCTTTTTAATTCGCGTACCTGCGTGATGAATTTCTCAACAAATTCAAGATAGACAGATTCTTGAACCAAAAGCCTTTTTCCCGCAATACAGCTTTGCCCTGTATTCTGAAAACGCGCTTGAACGCATGTTTTTACGGTTTCTTCTAGGTTGGCATCTTCAAAAACCACTAGAGCATTACTTCCACCCAATTCCAATACCGAAGGTTTTATTAATTCGCTTGCTTTTGAAGCTACTGCGCTACCTGCCGGTTTGCTACCGGTTAGACTTACGGCTTTAACCCGATCGTCTTTGAGTATGGAATTTACCTTCTTGCTACTAATCACTAAATTTTGGTAACAACCTTCGGGAAAACCGGCTTCATTAAAAGCTTCTTCAATAAGTTCTGCACATCCCATCACATTGCTAGCGTGCTTTAAAAGCACTGTATTACCAGCCATTAAGGTAGGTATAGCAAACCTGAATACTTGCCAAAACGGATAATTCCAAGGCATAACGCCCAGAATAATACCTAAAGGATCATAACGCACCAAAGATTTATACGCATCGGTTTCGATAACTTCATTCTGCAAAGCTTCGGCTGCGTTGTCGGCATAATAATCACAGACCCAAGCGCATTTTTCAACTTCGGCTTTAGCCTGGCTGATGGGCTTACCCATTTCTTGGGTAATCATCGCTGCATATTGATTGGTATTTTCACGTAAAACTTGGCCTATAGCTCGTACAAATTTAGCACGACTACTCAAGCTATGCGTGCGCCAAACTTTATATTGTTTTTCGGCGCGTTTAAGTTTTTTATTGAGTATTGATTTTGTGTCTTGGCGGTATTTTTTTATGGTCTCTCCCGTGTACGGATTTGTAGATTTAATCATAGTTTCATTTTAGGTTAAAAATAAGCATCTGGAGTAGAATTCAATTTTTTATTAAGATGATTTTAACGTGTAGCTCTAGGCATTTTCTGTATTTTTATTAAAAACTAGTTTTATCTGTTATGAAATCAAGATCTGAAGCACTTTTTCAGTTAAGACCAAATTTAAACCTAACTACCTCTCCCCTTCAAAATCCGCTTGAGCATTTTCAAAACACTTGTTTACGACCTATTTTAAAATTCCAGAATGAGCTGCTGTTAGAGGTTTTTAAAATGCATATCAGCAAAAGGAAAAACCTGTTTTATATTTTAAAAAAAGAGGATCGCCCAACGTATATTTCAAATGAAATCAGCAAAGACAATCAGCTAAGAAAATTATTACAAGGAATCACGCTAGCGCTTTTCACCTTTGAGGAATTGAGTTTCTACCAGGAAAATAAATCTGAGATCAACAAACGTATCAACCGGCTTATCGCGCAACGCTTAATCGATCAGCTACAGCTACTAGAAGCTTAAAAAACTAAAAACCTATGCGTAAATCACGAAAGAATAAAGTAAAAAGTAAAAAATCAATTGTAAACCAAATACCAGGAAAGGTAGTTTATGTAGGTGAAAAACAAACTCAAGATACCCTAATAGAAGTATTTGAATATAGTAAAGACTTTTTAACTTATAAGAAGTTAGCACAGGTTGAAGATGCCTTTACTTATAAAGACAGTGAAAATATTGCTTGGATAGATTTTGATGGCTTGAATAATACCAAAGCTATTGAATCTTTAGGAAATCACTTTGGTTTACACCCGTTATTGTTAGAAGATATTGTTAATACACGCCAACGGCCTAAAATTGATGTGTATGAAGATTATATTTTTTTACAAGTAAAAATGTTGTATTATGATACACAAGATGTTTTAATAAAAGAACATGTGAGCATTGCTTTTGGAGAAAATTATGTAATTAGTTTTCAAGAAGCAGAAAGTGATGTTTTTGATGGTGTAAGGGAGCGATTGCAAAATGCACAAGGCCGCTTGCGTACCTTTAAAACCGATTACCTAGCTTATGCCTTACTCGATGCTATTCTTGATCATTATTTTGAGGTGGTTGAACAACTGGCCGAAAAAGTTGAAAATTTAGAAGATAACCTGTTTACTAACAATGTAAACAACCAAACAGCGCTAGATATTCAAGAATTAAAACGTGAAATAATTAGAGTGCGTAAGGCTATTTTTCCCGTCAAAGAAGTTATTGCACGCCTAGAAAATGGATCGCATAAACTCATTGAAGCACGTACAAAAAATTACTTGCGTGATTTGCACGACCACGGTATACAAGTAGCTGAAAATATTGAAATATACCGAGAAATGACTTGGGGGCTTA
This sequence comes from uncultured Mesonia sp., assembly GCA_947499595.1. Taxonomy (GTDB): domain Bacteria; phylum Bacteroidota; class Bacteroidia; order Flavobacteriales; family Flavobacteriaceae; genus Mesonia; species Mesonia sediminis. The sequence continues at coordinate 64,371 of CANMOY010000010.1, read as the reverse complement.
TGGATATGTATATGAGTAGTATTTCTAACAAAATGAATGAAGTGATGAAGGTACTAACCATTATGGCAAGTATTTTTATACCTCTTACTTTCATCGCAGGTATTTACGGGATGAATTTTGACCATATGCCCGAGCTAGATTTGGAGTATGGTTACTATTATGCTTGGGGAGTAATGATTTTAATAAGTTTGGCATTAGTAATTTACTTTAAGCGTAAAAACTGGTGGTAAAACGAAACAGCTTTTCTTTAGTAAACTGAACCAATGATTGTTTTAGTAGATAAACATTTTTTGATTTTGCTGGCTGGTTATGGATTTATTTCGGTTTTTGCCGGAATTATGTTGAGGACATACCCCCCTAAGAAGATCAATTCTTTTTATGGTTATAAAAGTTACCGCTCTCAAAAAGGTAAAATCTACTGGCTTAAAGCGCAACAATTTGCGGCAAAATATATATTGCAAATAGGACTTATAAGCTTGTTTTGCGCTCCGTTAGATTTACTAGAAATATTTTCTCCTTTTTGGTCTGCCGTCTTTGGTTTAACTTTTATAGCGATAACAATCGTTTGGCTCTTTTTAAAAGTTGAAAAAGGTTTGAAAGCTCTAGAATAACTAATTTAATTGGATTCAAGCTTTTGATTTTCTTTTTCGGTAATCTAACCAAATAAAAATTCCGTAAAGCAAAATACCAGCTCCACCAATATAATATAGACTTTCTTTTAGCTTGTCTATACTGCTCGAGAAATAAGCAATGGCAACACTTAAAGGAATAATACCAGCTAAGGTAGCACCTATGAATTTAAGAAAATTCATTTTCATTCCACCTGCAATAAAACTGATGGCATCATTAGATAGAAATGGAGAAATGCGAAACAACAGCACGCTTAAAAACCCATATTCTTTTACCCAAAAACTTAATTTTTTATAATTTTTCTTTCCTGAAATTCGTTTGATATTATGGTGCCCAATTTGTAATCCGAGTACATAGCCTAAACTCGAGGCAATAAACACACCGCTTACCGAAATGGCTACCGCTTCAAAAAAGCCATAAGCCAATGCCGCTACCACCATGGGTAACCAAGAAGGTACCACGATTAAAAACATTTGCAAAACAATAATTAGTACTAAAATTAGTGCTCCCCAAAAACCAAAGTCGCTTATAATTTTTTGTACCTCTTGGGTATTGCCCGCTAAGAGTGCCGCCCACAAATCTTGGGTAACCGATTTAAAGCTCGGAATAAAAGCATAGCAAAGCCCTAAAATGCCAAATACCAATAAACTAATGAAGACTGCGCTATATTTTTTTAGGAGATTTTGCATGCTATAAACTATTGCTTTACGGATTTAATTTTACTTGATGCAAGATAAGTCCAGAAGCCGGAGCAATATGTTCTAGTTTTATGTCATTATCAGGATTTAAAGTTGATTTGATAAAGTCAAGGTTTACATCTCCCCTACCTAGATCGATAAGCGCTCCCATCATAAGTCTGATCTGATGCCGTTTAAAACCGCTACCTTTAATTTTAAAGACATAACTTTTTTCTGGAAAAAAATTAGCTGTGTACACATCATTCTCCACTAATTCACAAGAAAAAATCTCTCCCGTTGTAACCGTTTGCGGACTAGGTCTAAAAGCATAAGCTCTAAAATCATGCTTTCCTACAAATAAGCTAGCTGCTTGAGCCATTAAATCAATATCCAGATCATCTTTTACATAGGCCATAAACGGCGCAGCAAAGGGATGAAATTTTTTAGCAAAAGCAAAAAAGTAATGGTACTCCTTCACTTTAGCATTTTTTATAATGTTAAAATCACGGGTGGTCTCTTCAATTCCTAAGGCGCGTATGTCGGGTGGTAGATTCTTGTTCAACAAATCTAGAAATCCGTCGCATTCTAACTCATTTTCATAAAGAAATAATTCGACATAAGTTTGGTTTACCGAAACCTTAGCATCTGTTCTGCCTGCTGCGATTACCTTAAACCGTGCCCTATCTAAAATGTATGAAAGCGTGCGTTCTAGCATACGTTCTACCGTATTAACATCGGGTTGTTTTTGCCAACCATGGTATCTAAAACCCAAGTACTGAAGCTTAATAAGATAATAATAGCGTTGGGGTTGCATGATTTAAAAGTTACTTTTAGGTCAATTATAACAAAGAAAAACCCGTTTAAAAAAAATTAAACAGGTTTTTAACTGAATAAAATTATTATTATTTGTCATTGAGAATTATTGGCATTCCGGTTTCACCACCTCCAATAATTACTGTTTTGGCATTATTTGAACGCGCTAACTCTAAAGTTGCTTGAATTCCTTTTTCTTGTAAAACCTTATCGGTTAAGGATTCGCTTAAAATACGATTTGCACGCGCCTTACCTTCCGCTTCAATTTTTTGACGCTCGGCTTCTTTGGTCGCTTTAGTAAGTCTAAACTCATACTCTAAAGATTCTTGCTCTTGTTTTAATTTACGTTCAATCGCATCTTTAATACTAGGAGGCAAAGTTACATCACGCACTAAAATTTCATTGAGCTGTATGTATTGGTCATCTACAATGTTTTCGGTTTCGGTGTAGATTTCCTCTTGAATGGCATCTCTCTTCGAGGCATATAATTGTTCTGGTGTATATCTACCTACCACACTACGTGCTGCAGAGCGAATAGCTGGTAATAATACACGTTGCGTATAATCTTCGCCTTTTTCTTGATGTAATTTACCTAGTTTTCCATAAATGGGTTGAAACCAAGCCGATGCATCAATTTTTATCTCTAATCCATTGCTAGAAAGCACTTTCATTTTTTCGAAGACTTCTTGTTGTCTCACCTCATAAATAAAAACATCATTCCACGGCGCAACAAAGTGAAAGCCTTCACCCATCGGGGGTTCATCTGTAACCACACCTCCGCCAAAAGTTTTGTAAAGCACTCCAGCCTCTCCTGAGCCGATTGTAACCGTTGATTTAAATACAATAATTAATACCACTACACCAATAAATATAGCAGGTAAAGCAATTTTAGGTAATTTTTCCATTTTTAATATTTAAGTTAATCCGTTATATTTTCTTAAAAACCATTCTAGACTTAGCAACAACACCCACAAGGCTAAAAGCCACTTGAATTCTATTAATTCTACTTTTTTAGTAAGCGTGCGTTGTACTGGTTTGTATACATCTGTTTGAAGTAGTTTTGTTTTTAAAGATAAAAAATCTTCACTGTAATACAAGGTATCGCTAATCTTATTAAGTTCGCTTACTTGCGCATGGTTAAACTGCTCTTCTATATCAAAGGCAGTTACCACAAAATCACCGGTTTGCAAGCTATTTTCACCCTCTACTTGGGCGGTAAAAGTATAAGAACCAGGAGCAAGCGCTCCTAAATTGGTCACATAATTGCCATCTACATAATTTAGACTGTAATTTTGTATAGAATCATCTTCTTGTTTCACCACTCGAAGATTTATCGTAGCTTGAGCGTCTTCTCGATAGTTTTTATCTACATACTGTGCTTGCATTCTAATGGGCTCGCCTTGATTAAAAATCGTCTTCATTTCGACCTTAAGTCTTTCACCGCGATTGTTATCGCCTAGAAATTGTATTATGTCGTTTATAAACAAATCGAATGCTTCAAAATTTGCTAAATCAGCAAAATTCTTTACACGCCACTGCCATAAATTCTCTCCAAAAACAAGTCCGATTCTACGTTGCCCACTATCCACAAAGTAAACTACAGGTTGCTGTGTAGCAACCCCGTTTATGTTTTGTTGCAATAAGGCCTGCCCCTTGCCCAAATTACTTATTTCGCCAAATTGATCGCTCAAAGGCGGATAATCTAAAAAATTGATTTTACTGGGTTGATACAAAGAGAAGTTTTCATTCAATTGCGCTTGAAACTCCTCATTTTGATTGATTTTTAATTCTTTCCGGAAAGAAGACTGAATCCCATTTAGAAAATTATAGTCTGTTTTTGTACCCCCAATCAATACATAATTTTTTTGAGTTTTATCTAAGTAATCAAATACCCATTCAAAGTTTTGATTAGGTTGGTACAGAACAAAGTTGGTGTATTCGCTTAAATCATCTTGTTTTAGCTCATCGATTATTTTAATATGGGCTTGGCGTTGTTTATTGCTATTAATGCTTTTTTTAAGCGCTCCTAAATCGGGGTGCAAAAAACTGCTAAGAATTAACACCTTAGATTGCTGGTCGACCACTTCAATATAAAAATCTCTTTGGTTGTTCTGTATGTTTTTTTCTTGATTTAAAGGAGTGATAGAAGTAGTATATTTATGTTTACCTATACGCTTGGCTGGCAGCATAATCTCTACTTGTTCTCCCTGCTTATCGGCGCTAAAGCTCAGCTTTGTCTCATGTACCACTCGCGTACCTTTTTTGATTAACAATTTAGACTGAACACTGGCGTCTCCTTGATAGTTAACAAATATTTCTACAGGAAAACGTTGGTCTAAAAAAGCATACGGATTCACATTGAGCAAATCGATGTATACATCGGCGTGTTGGGTGGTGTCTCCTACCACAACCGGAAATATTTCGCTTTGGTATTTACGGGCAGCATAAACAGGTGGTGTACCTTGGGTAGCGTTGCCATCTGTAATTAAAATAAGTGGAGCGTTGGATTCTGGGTATAAACGTGCAAGTTGCTTTAAGGCCTTACCTGGATTACTTGCATTCCCCGTAAATTCTGGTGTTCTAGAAAAATGCAATTCTTCATCAAAGGTAAAAGATTTAACGTTAAATGCCTCTTTGATCTCTTGGTCTTGAAGTATTTCTTGTAAAATTCTTTTTGCTTGTTTTTCTCCCTTTAAAAAGCGTACCGATTTAGAATTATCGGAAACCACTACCAAGTTTGGTTTTTCAACACGAACTTGGTTTTGTTCAAACTTGGGATTGATAAGTAAAATCAATCCTACCAATACCGTAAAAAAGCGTAAGACACTAAAATATTTCCAGTGTTTTACGCTTTTTTTCTTTCTAGGAAAATAATATAACCCCAATGCTGCTACAGCGCTTAGCAATACGGCTATTCCTAAAAATAATACAGTAATTAAGCTCATGCTTTTAGGTTAACATCCCGCCATCAACGTTGATAACTTGTCCGGTGATGTATGCACTCATATCAGACCCAAGGAAAACACATGCGTTTGCAATATCTTCGGGTGACCCACCTCTTTTTAAAGGTATAGCCTGTCTCCAACCCTCAACGGTCTTTTCATCTAATTTATCGGTCATTTCAGTTTCAATAAAACCAGGCGCAATCACATTACTACGAATATTTCTGCTTCCTAACTCAAGGGCTATAGATTTCGAGAAACCAATCATTCCTGCTTTAGAAGCTGCGTAATTAGCTTGACCAGCATTTCCTTTCACACCTACTACAGAACTCATATTGATGATACTTCCTTTTCGTTGTTTCAACATAGTACGTTGTACCGCTTTGGTCATATTAAAAATAGACTTTAGGTTCACCTCAATCACCTTATCAAAATCTGCCTCGCTCATACGCATGAGCAGATTATCTTTAGTAATACCTGCATTGTTAACAAGAATGTCTATACTATCAAATTCTTCATTAACTTGCTCTACCAGTTTTTGAGCTTCTTCAAAATTGGCTGCATTACTTTGGTAAGCCTTGGCTTTTACACCTAAACTTTGTAATTCTTTTTCGAGTTCTTCGGCTGCTTGTTTTGATGAGCTATAGGTGAAAGCTACATTGGCGCCTTGTTGAGCAAAGGCTAAGGCAATACCTTTACCTATACCACGACTTGCTCCTGTAACAATTGCGTTTTTACCTGCTAATAATTTCATGCTTTTTAAGTTTGATTTATCTAAGTATTTAGCCTTGAGCAATAAAATACTTTGCTCAAATATAATAATCTATTTAAGTTTTTCAATAAAAAAACCCCGCTTTGTTTTAAGCAGGGTTTATTCTTTATTTCAGTTAAAAATTAGCCCATTACTTCGGCTACTTTTTTACCGATTTCTGCTGGTGAATCTACTACGTGAATCCCGCATTCTCTCATAATTTTCTTCTTAGCTTGAGCAGTGTCTTCACTACCTCCTACTATGGCACCTGCGTGACCCATTGTTCTTCCTGCTGGAGCAGTTTCTCCGGCAATAAAACCTACGATTGGTTTTTTAGAACCGCTAGCTTTGTACCATTTTGCTGCATCGGCTTCTAATTGACCACCAATCTCACCAATCATTACCACACATTTGGTGTCTTCATCATTAATCAATAATTCTACCGCTTCTTTGGTGGTAGTTCCAATGATAGGGTCTCCTCCAATACCAATTGCAGTAGTAATACCTAAACCTTCTTTTACCACTTGGTCTGCTGCCTCATAGGTTAAAGTACCTGATTTTGAAACAATCCCTACATTTCCTGGTTTAAAAACAAAACCTGGCATTATACCCACTTTGGCCTCACCTGGAGTGATAACTCCTGGGCAGTTAGGACCAATAAGTCTACAATCTTTATCTTTGATATAATCTGAAGCCTTAATCATATCGGCTACAGGGATCCCTTCGGTTATAGTAATAATTACCTTAATTCCTGCATCGGCTGCCTCCATAATAGCATCGGCTGCAAATGCCGGCGGTACAAAAATAATACTGGTATCTGCATTCACTTCTTTTACCGCTTCAGCAACTGTATTGAATACTGGCTTACCCAAGTGCTTTTGCCCTCCTTTACCAGGAGTAACTCCTCCTACTACATTGGTACCATATTCTATCATTTGTTCGGCGTGGAAAGTACCTTCACTTCCAGTAAAACCTTGTACGATTATATTTGAATTCTTATTTACTAAAACACTCATAATTTGTTCTTGAATTTATTGTCTTGCAAATTTAACTTTTTACTTGAAACTCTAAAAGAAAATGACTTCTTTTTAAAGGACTGATTATACAGCCTATGAATCAATTAATTTAAAACACTCATCAACTCTAACTCGGTTACCAAATCCTGCTCAAATCTTGCTAATAACATGAAGGTAGCTACGGGATCTACCTCATCTGGATTCTCGATGGTAGTCATCCAAAAAGTAAATTTACCCGCTACAGTATCTTCTTCTTCAATTAAATGGGAAAAATCGGCATTAAGCTCTTCGTACGATTTGCCCATTTGCTCAATTTTATTTTGAAAGGCTTCATACCCCAAGTGCTGCGTTCCTTGAGCACTCATCCATTTTATTTTAATTTCAGGAGCTAAAAATTCTTTCATCGCATCGGGATTTTTATAGAAAGAAGACTCTAATAATTGTTTGATACGTTGCTTTTTGTTTTTACTCATTGGATTTTGCTTTTTTTGGGCTTGATAAATCTTTTAATGCTGCCATTTCTCGATAAGCTGTTCTTGTTTCCTTTGCTGGGGAACCGAAATAACTTTTACCCGCTTCTAGGTTTTTACCTACACCTGATTGCGCCATCACAACAGCTTTCTTTTTAATCACCACATCGCTTTTCACACCAACTTGGCCCCATAGGGTAACCTCATCTTCTATCACCACACAACCGGCTATACCAGTTTGACTGGCAATAAGGCACTTCCTACCTATTTGGGTATCGTGACCTACGTGCACTTGGTTATCTAATTTAGCACCTTGTTGAATTATAGTATCTCCAGATACACCTCGATCTATGGTACAAGATGCTCCAATATGTACATCGTTTTCTATGACAACCCGACCACCCGATAAAAGTTGATCAAAACCTTCTGGTCTATTTTTATAATAAAAAGCTGCGGCTCCCAGCACTGTGTTAGCGTGAATTTCTACGTTGTCGCCAATTATGGTATGATCATAAATACTCACATTACTGTGAATTATACAGTTAGAGCCAATTTTTACATGATTACCTATAAAAACATTAGGTTGGATAATGGTATTATTTCCTATTTTGGCGGTTTTACTTACCGAATCGTATGATTTTTGAAAAGGCTTAAAGTGTTGGGTTAAGCGATTAAAATCTGTAAAAGGATCTTTAGAGATCAACAGCGCCTTACCTGCTGGGCAGTCTACTTTTTTATTTATTAAAACCACACTAGCTTGAGATTGCAATGCTTTATCATAGTATTTAGGGTGATCTACAAAAACAATATCACCCGGAGTAACAACGTGAATTTCGTTGATACCGGTAATTGGAAATTCCGCATCGCCCAAAAACTCTATGTCTAAAATAGAAGCTATTTGCGCCAAAGTGTAAGGCTTAGGAAACTGCATTACTTAATACGCTCTTTATAGGTGCCTTTTTCTGTCTCTATTTTAATCATGTCGCCTTCATTAATAAATAATGGGACATTTACTTCGGCTCCGGTTTCAACCGTTGCAGGTTTTGTGGCGTTTGTGGCCGTATTACCCTTAACCCCTGGTTCTGTAAAGGTCACCTTAAGTTCTACATGCGGAGGCATTTCAACAGAAAGTGGTGCGTTATCTTCTGTGTTGATTAAAACGGTTACCACCTCTCCTTCTTTAAGTAATTTAGGAGCATCTAGTGCCGCTTCTAATAATCTAATCTGGGTGTAATCTTCGGTATTCATAAAGTGATAGAATTCACCGTCTTGATATAAAAATTGAAATTTATGCGTTTCTACACGCACTTCATCAATTTTATGCCCTGCCGAAAAAGTATTATCTAATGTTTTACCAGTAGTAACACTTTTAAGTTTGGTTCTTACAAAAGCAGGCCCTTTTCCTGGCTTTACGTGTAAAAACTCTACAATTTTATAAATATCGTGATTGTATCGAATACAAAGTCCGTTTCTAATATCGCTTGTTGTTGCCATAGTTAATTTTAATTTGAGAAATATCCTTTCATGATGCCTCGCTGTGAATTTTTAATGAATTCTAAAATATCATCGCGCTCTGGTGTGGCCTCCATTTCGGCTTCTATTATTGCCACTGCTTGAGAATTATTATAATTTTTCTGGTACAATATTCTATAAATATTTTGTATCTCCCTTATTTTTTTGGTAGAAAACCCTCTTCTTCTCAAGCCAATAGAATTGATTCCTACATAAGATAAAGGTTCTCGTGCCGCTTTTACAAATGGAGGAACGTCTTTGCGAACCAAAGAGCCACCGGTAATAAAAGCATGGCTTCCTATTTTGCAAAATTGCTGTACTGCAGCCATACCGGCCAGCACAACGTGATCACCTACGGTAATATGCCCAGCTAAGGTACTGTTATTTGAAAAAATGCAGTTGTCGCCCACCACACAATCGTGAGCCACGTGGCAGTAGGCCATTATCCAGCAGTTCTCACCAATTACGGTCTTCATTCGGTCTGAGGTCCCTCTATTAATGGTAACACACTCTCTAATAGTTGTATTGTCTCCGATAATTGTTAACGTGTCTTCATCGTTAAATTTTTTATCTTGTGGAACAGCAGAAATAACCGCACCTGGAAAAATACTCACATTTTTACCAATTCTTGCGCCCTCCATTATGGTTACGTTAGATCCTATCCAACTGCCTTCTCCTATAACCACATTGTTATGTATGGTTGTAAAAGGCTCAATCACAACATTCTTCGCTATTTTAGCTCCCGGATGTACGTATGCTAAGGGTTGATTCATAATCTTAAGATTCTTTAGATTTTACAATTTGTGCCATTAATTCGGCTTCTGCACATAACTTACCGTTAGCATAGGCATAACCTTGCATATGGCAAATCCCGCGTCTTATGGGTGATATTAGATCACATTTAAAAATTAGTGTATCGCCAGGGACTACTTTTTGCTTGAACTTGACATTATCTATTTTCATAAAATATGTCAAGTAGTTTTCAGGGTCGGGCACTGTGCTTAAAATTAATATCCCCCCTGTTTGAGCCATGGCTTCTACAATTAAAACTCCTGGCATAACTGGCGCTCCAGGAAAGTGACCTTTAAAGAACTCTTCGTTCATGGTCACGTTTTTAACCCCAGTCACATGGGTTTCACTTAGTTCAAAAATTTTATCGATAAGCAGCATAGGCTGTCTATGCGGTAACATTTTCATGATTTGATTCACATCCATAAGCGGAGTGGAATTCAAATCGATTTGGGGAACCTTATTGCGACGTTCTAATTTAATTTTCTTAGCTACCTTCTTGGCGAATTCGGTATTGATTTTATGGCCAGGCTTATTAGCTATTACCTTCCCTTTAATCGGTGTTCCTATCAAAGCTAAATCACCTATTACATCTAATAACTTATGTCTTGCAGCTTCATTAGGATGGTGTAAAGTAAGATTATCAAGAATACCATTGGGTTTAACAGATATGCTCTCCTTATTAAAAACCTGTTGCAGTTTACCCATAGTTTCTTGAGATAACTCTTTGTCTACATACACAATGGCATTGTTTAAATCGCCACCGCGAATAAGACCATTATCCAAAAGCATTTCGATTTCATGTAAAAAACTAAAAGTTCTTGAATCGGCTATTTCTTTTTTAAACTCCTTAATGCTATCTATACTGGCGTTTTGAGTCCCTAAAACTTTGGTGCCAAAATCTACCATAGTAGTCACTTGATATTCTTCAGACGGCACAAGCATAATTTCACTACCCGTTTCTTCGTCTTTATAAGAAATAACTTCTTTCACGGTGTAATACTCGCGCTCCTCTTCTTGCTCTTCTATTCCTGCTTCTTCTAAAGCCTCAACAAAATACTTTGATGAACCATCCATAATAGGTGGCTCACTAGCATTTAATTCAATTAATAAGTTATCAATTTGTAATCCTACACAAGCAGCTAGAACATGTTCAGAGGTTAGTATCTGCACGCCGTTTTTTTCTAACGAAGTTCCTCGCTGGGTGTTGTTTACATAACTAGCGTCTGCCTCAATAAGCGGTTGACCTTCTAAGTCTTTACGCTTAAAAACGTACCCGTGACCTGCAGGAGCTGGTTTAAAAGTAAGCTCTACTTCTTTTCCTGTATGCAAGCCCACTCCTTTTAGAGAAACTTCTCTTTTAATTGTTTGCTGTTTCATAGTAATAAGGCTTAATCTTTAAGCTTTTTTTCAATTTTGTTAATTCTTTTTATAGTAGTGGGTAAATTTTTAAAATGTACATAAGATTTATTAAAATCATTATAACCAAGCGCTGGTGAACCTTGCAGTACCTCATCATCATCTACATTTCTACCTATTCCCGTTTGGGCCTGTACTTTTACTCTATCTCCAATTTTAATATGGCCTACAATTCCTACTTGCCCCCCAATAAGGCAATGTTTACCTATTTTTGTCGAACCAGCAATTCCTGTTTGAGCTGCAACAGCGGTATGCTCGCCAATCTCTACATTATGAGCAATTTGTATTTGATTATCAAGCTTAACCCCTTTACGGATAATTGTTGAACCCAAAGTTGCGCGATCAATGGTTGTTCCTGCACCAACCTCTACATTATCTTCTAAAATTACATTGCCTATTTGAGGTATTTTTTGATACTCTCCTTTTTCATCGGGAGCAAAACCAAAACCATCTGAACCAATTACAGCCCCTCCGTGGATAACACAATTTTCACCAATAACCGATTCTGAATATATTTTAGCTCCAGCAAATACAATACTGTTATCGGCTATACGCACATTATCTCCTATATAGGCGTGCGGATAAATTTTCACCTTATCTCCTATTTGCACATTATTTCCAATATAAGAGAACGCACCAATAAACACTTCTTCACCATAACTCGACTGCTCACCAATAAAATGTGGCTGTTCAATTCCAGATTTACTTAATTTTACCTCATTGTAATAAGTAAGCAACTGTGTAAATGCCTTGTATGCATCGTTTACACGGATTAAAGTAGCGCTCACTGGCTTTTGCAATTCAAGCGATTTATTCACAATACAAATACTAGCTTGTGTGGTATACAAGTAAGCTTCATATTTAGGATTAGACAAGAAAGTAAGACTCTCTTTTTTTCCTTCTTCTATTTTCGAAAGACTAGAAACTTCTACCAAGGGATTACCTTCGACTTCTCCTTCTAATATTTCGGCTATTTGTTGTGCAGTAAATTTCATTCTGACAAAAATATAAAAAATTGTTAATTTCTGATTATTTTGGATAACAGATATAGTATTTTAAAACCGGAGTGGCCAAAGCTTTTAAATTCAGTTGATCTGAAGCTTCAGTTACGTCTTTAATCTTGTGGTTTTTATACATAATCTTTATGGGGGCTTGGTGATTATCATAAGCCAAATTACTCACTTTACCATGAAAAACAAAGTATTCCGCTTCATGTGCCGAAATACCATATTTCTGCATTAAGCTTTCTTTTTTGGCTGCCAATTTTTTCTTTCCAATGGGTTTATTTTTCAGTTTCACCTTAAGCAAATCCCTATTCAATAGCATACTACAAAGATTTTGCAAAACAAAATCTGGATGATTTTTCCAGGATTTCATTGCAGCCAAAACATCTATATCGTCTAAATTACTGAATCGTTTCAAAACATCGGTATCAAAACTTGTGGTAGTAACTTGGTGGTTCAAGAAAAAATGCAGGGCTTCACTAGCGTTTAATTTTTCGCCACGAGCTACCAATTCTTTTGCGCGTTTAAGCACACGAATTAACAGTTGCTCGGCTCCTAAACTGGTTTTGTGTAAATAAACCTGCCAATACATCAGCCTACGAGCTACCAAAAATTTTTCTACCGAATAAATTCCTTTTTGCTCAATTACCAACTCATCATTGGCTACATTTAACATACTAATAATACGCTCGCTGTTTATGTTGCCCTCTGCTACACCGGTATAAAAGCTATCTCGCTTAAGGTAATCAAGGCGGTCAATATCCAGTTGACTCGCAATCAATTGTTTGAAAAACTTACGATGGTATTCACCTTTGAAAATTTTGATGGCCAGCGTTAAACTTTGGTTAAATTCTTGATTTAAAGCCTCCATAAAACGCAAGGAAATCCATTCGTGATCAATGTTTTCTACGATTGAATGTTCCATAGCATGAGAAAAAGGACCGTGGCCTATATCGTGTAACAGTATCGCAATAAGCAACGCATTCTCTTCTTCTTCATTTATGGCAACACCTTTAAAACGAAGTACTTCTATACTTTTTCGCATTAAATGCATGCAGCCTAAGGCATGATGAAATCGGGTGTGATGTGCACCTGGATAAACCAAATAAGACATACCCATTTGCGAAATTCTGCGCAAGCGTTGAAAGTATGGGTGCTCTAAAATATCATAAATACCCTCATTTGGAATAGTAATAAATCCGTAAATTGGGTCGTTAAATATTTTAAGTTTGTTTGTATTGTTCAAGTAAACGATTTTAATTAAACGCAAATATACATATATGAATAAAATTAGCATACTTTGGATTGATGATGAAATTGATTTATTAAAACCTCATATACTGTTTTTAGAAAAAAAAGGATACCAAATCACTACCTGTCAAAGCGGGGCCGAAGCTTTAGAAGAAGTTGCTGTTCATAATTTTGATGTAGTGCTTTTAGATGAAAATATGCCTGGTATAACGGGATTAGAGACTTTATCTGAAATAAAATCCGTAAAGAGCAACTTACCTGTGGTTATGATTACCAAAAGTGAAGAGGAGTATATAATGGAAGAAGCCATTGGAGCCCAAATCGCCGACTACTTAATTAAGCCCGTAAATCCCAATCAAATCTTACTTAGTTTAAAGAAGATTTTAGATCATTCTAGGTTAATTTCCGAAAAAACCACAGCCAGCTACCAGCAAGAATTTAGAAAAATTGCTATGGATATGAATATGATCAACTCCCACGAAGAATGGGTAGATTTATATAAAAAACTCGTGTATTGGGAACTGCAGTTAGAGCATATTGAGGACAGCGGGATGATTGAAATTTTAGAGTCTCAAAAAACTGAGGCCAACAATCAATTTTTTAAGTTTATTGATAAAAACTATAAAAACTGGCTAAACGGTGAAGATGCACCAACCTTATCGCATACTTTGTTTCAACAGAGAATTGCTCCTATTTTAAGCAAAAAACAACCCACCTTGCTTATTGTAATAGACAACCTGCGCTACGATCAATTTAAAAGTATTGAGCCGCTAATAAACAAATATTTTAAAAAAATACAAGAAGACTCTTTTTATAGTATTCTTCCTACAGCTACGCAATATGCTAGAAATGCTTTGTTCTCTGGACTCATGCCAGCCGATATGCAAAAGCTACACCCTGACTGGTGGCTTAATGACACCGACGAAGGAGGAAAAAACCTTCATGAAAAAGATTTTTTACAAGCACAAATGAAACGCTTAGGCTTGGACTTTGTCATGGACTATCACAAAATAACCAGTTTAAAAGGTGGTAAAAAGTTGGTAGAAGATTTTAAGCAGTTAAAGAATAATGACCTAACGGCAGTTGTTTACAATTTTGTAGATATGCTATCGCACGCCAAGACAGAAATGGAAGTGATAAAAGAGCTAGCATCAACCGATAAATCGTACCGCTCTTTAACCGAAAGTTGGTTTAAGAACTCCCCTTTACTTGAGATGATTCAGCGTGCGCAACAAGAGAAATTCCAGCTCATCATCACCACCGACCATGGAACCATTAACGCCAAAAATCCGTCAAAGGTTATTGGCGATAAAAACACCAGTTTAAATTTGCGTTACAAAACCGGTAAGAGTCTTTCTTACCAAGACAAAGAGGTTATCGCGGTTAAAAACCCGAAAGAATTTGGTTTGCCTAGCATACATATGAGTAGTTCGTTTATTTTTGCCAAGTCTGATTATTTTTTCGCTTATCCTAATAATTATAATCATTATGTAAGTTATTACAGAAACACCTACCAACACGGTGGTGTATCTTTAGAAGAAATGATTATTCCGTTTGCTGTTTTTTCACCCCGATAATTTAAACATTATGAATCTTACCTACACCATTGAGAGCATAGATCAAATTGCCCAAAAATTGATTGACAAAATTAAGCAGGAACCACTGCCTATTTTATTTGAAGGCGAAATGGGGGCTGGTAAAACCACCTTAATCAAAGCTATGGTTAAAGCATTAGATAGCCAGGATCGCGTTTCTAGCCCAACTTTTTCTTTAGTGAATGAATACCATTCTCCATCGGGACCTATATTTCATTTTGATTTTTACCGTATCAATCAGGAAGAAGAAGCTTATGATATTGGTTTCGAAGAATATTTAAACCAAGATTCTTGGTGCTTTATCGAATGGCCTCAAAAAATCACCAATTTATTACCCGAAAAACATTATCTTATAAAAATTATGAAAAAAAATGAATTTTCTAGAGCCCTTATTTTAGACAAAAAATAGCTAAAAAAGGTAAAGTAACTCATTAACAAAAGCTAGTTAACTCATTGATAGGCAGTTGTTTTTTGGAAAAAAAGTTTGCAAAGGTACGGCAAAGAAAATTCATGGAAATAAGTTTTTTCTTCCTAGGTTTGTATCAACAAATCACAATAAAACTTATTAAAATGAAAATTAAAAACTTTATCTTCGTAGCAGTATCATTAGTATTTTTAGCAACATCTTGTACACCTCAAGCCATTGATGAACACACAACAGAAGACAACATTAAAGGACAAACCGAAACCACAACAATCGAAAAAAGAAAAATTAAAATCCCTTCTAACGGGTAGTTATATTGCACTTCTTATTGGTGCTACACCGTTTTTATTTTATTCATACGAAAGTTTCCCATCAACAAAAACATGGGAAACTTTTCTTTTTACTTTTGAGAGCAATTATTATGAAGAGGTAAATGTGAGTATTTGGACCATGATGACCAAATTTATTCCGTTATTTCTTTTAATCATTTGGTTTCTTACTTGCAAACATTGGTGGTATCACGTAATTCTTATCCCTACAGGGATGTTTTTATTTCAGCTCATAAGCGTGTTAAACGATGATTTAAGAATTACCGATGAAACCGAGCTCATTTATGTACTCCCCATAATGCTTGCCACCATTCCACTTATTTATTTAATACGTGCTCGAATAATTGCGCGCATCAACCCTACCAATCTCGATGAGCTTGAAGCGGATTTAATGCAGGAGAAAACAGTTTGGGAACAATTAAAAGATCTCTTTAGGTAGTTTTAATAATTATTGCTAGCTTTAGAACTAGTAATACTTAAGCTATAATCTGTTATGAGTCAGCCCAATACGCCTTTTAGCCACTCCGAATTAATTCCGCAAGAAGAAACCCTTGAAATTCAAAAAAAGAAGGGTAAGTTGTTTATAGGTCTGCCGCGTGAAACTTCATATCAAGAGAAAAGAATATGCTTAACTCCAGATGCGGTTGCAGCATTAACGGCACATGGGCACAGGGTTCTAGTTGAGCATAATGCCGGTGCAGATACAAACTTTAGCGATCGAGATTATTCTGAGGCAGGTGCCGAGATAACCAAAGATACCGCTAAGATTTTTGCTTGTCCAACCGTTCTTAAAGTTGAACCTCCTAGCCTTAAGGAGCTCAGCTATATGCAGCAAAACAGCACTTTAATTTCGGCCCTTCAACTAAAAACTTTAAATAAAAGTTATTTTGAAAAGTTGAAAGAGAAAAAAATTACGGCGTTAGCTTTTGAGTTTATTCAAGATCATGACGATTCCTATCCGGCCGTTAAAGCGTTAAGTGAAATCGCTGGCACGGGAGCGGTTCTCATTGCATCAGAACTGCTTTCTAAACCTAAAGGAAATGGTTTATTATTTGGGAACATCAATGGCGTTCCACCAGCTGAAGTAGTGGTAATTGGAGCGGGTACCGTTGGCGAGTTCGCCGGAAAAGCAGCGCTGGGATTAGGTGCTAATGTGCGTTTTTTCGACAATTCTCTTACAAAGCTCAATGCGTTGCAATATAAACTGAGTCGGCCATTAGCCACTTCTACCCTACAACCAAAGTATTTACTAAAAGCTTTGAAGCGAGCAGATGTGGTAATCACTGCGGTACGCGGAAATCACCGTGCACCTATTATTATCAATCAGACCATGGTGGAGCAAATGAAAACCGGATCGGTGATTATTGATGTGAGTATAGATATGGGTGGCTGTGTAGAGACTTCAGAAATCACCAGTCATGATAACCCTACCTTGATAAAACATGGTGTCATACATTATGGGGTGCCCAATATCCCGTCTAGATTTGCTCGAACAGCATCAATAGCATTGAGTAATATTTGCACTCCATACTTGTTACATATCGCCGAAAACGGAGGCTTAGAAAATACCTTGCGATGTGACAAAGGTTTAAAAAATGGTTTGTATTTTTACCACGGAATTTTAACCAATAGATCTGTAGCTAATTGGTTTGATTTACCTTATAGAGATATACATTTACTTATTTTTTAAACATGAAATTAATTACCCGTTTCGCCTATTATTCTGTCGGACTTTTTTTTGGAATCATCATTCTTATTTTCTTTTTTAGTGGTAAACGAACCTCCTGCGACTATTCCCCCAATGATAGAGTGCTTAAAAATATTCGACAAAAAAACTTAGTGTATAAAGCAGAGACTTTAGAACAGCTAAGGGCTGCACAGATCGACACCGCCGATATGCGAAAAATTTTTCAAATTGGAAATGTAGATTTTGGAGCGAGTAATACCAGTTTAGATTCTTGTAAACTCTATGTAATTGAAGCCGAAATTGAGCATAGAGAATTAAGAATTAAGGTTGAAAATTGTACCCAGGAGGCTCGAATAATCGAGACAGAAATAAAATAAAAATATTCCAATTGTTTTATAATAGTATACATGTTTTTTTTATCATTGTGAACTAAAATAAATGCTTAAGAAATATGAAAAGGGTCATTGTCGATTATAAGAAATTAACACCAGAAATACTGACTCTCCTGGTAAACAAGTACCCAGACGGGTATGATGATAAACACATTATTACCTTTAAAAATGCTAAAAATGAAACTGTAGAGGCAGTAGAGGTAAAAACCGAGGATGCCATCTATTTGGTAAAAGTTAGCACACGTTTAGAAAATACCATGGCCAATTTTGAGGAGGATGACTATGAAGATGAAGATTTTGACGAGCCTATTGTAGAGCTAGACAGCAATAACAAAAAAGTGGTTGACGATGCTGAGTTGAAAGAAGAGTTCCCTGATGATGATGATGAATAATTAATACATATAAATTTGAAAGCCACCCCAAAAGGTGGCTTTTTTATTGTACTTCTATCGGCTTTGAACGAGATAACCATAAATACTGGTAACACCACATTAAAGTAAAAGTTGGCAGTACATCTGTATAAGGTAAAACCTCCTCTAGAAAAACTATAGCAGCCGCCCACTTGCCTTTTGTCCCAGGATACATTTCTGTCATTTTTTTAGCGGCAACTGGCGCCCATACAATATCTAGAAAAGGGCCAATACCCGGTATAAGCATACTTAACATTCCGATTCCGTCAAAAAGCAAACTTTTAAACAGTAGCTTTTTTTTATTTCTTTGATCTATCATAACTCCAAAAAATCAAAAACTATACCAGATTAATTGGAATTTATTAAGTGAGCGAATTGATCTCTTAGTACTTTTATTTTTGGATCAATGATATATTGGCAATACGGCTGATTTGGAAAACGATTGTAAAAATTATAATGTTCTTCTTCTGCAGGATAAAAACCAGAAAAAGACGTCACCTCTGTAACAATTTTACCCCCAAAAACCTGTTTGTTTAAATACTCAATATATCGCTGGGATATTTCTTTTTGTTCAGATGAATGATAAAAAATAGCACTGCGATATTGTGTACCCACATCATTACCTTGTCGATTTAGGGTAGTAGGATCATGGGTGCTAAAGAATACAGCTAAAATATCTTTAAGGCTTAAAATTGTGGGATCAAAATAAAGCTGAATAGCCTCGGCGTGCCCAGTTCTACCCTGCACCACTTCGCGGTAAGGCGGATTTTTTATCTTACCTCCACTAAAACCCGAAACCACCTTCTCAACTCCCTTTAATCGTTGAAAAACCGCCTCTGTACACCAAAAGCAACCATTGGCTAAAGTAATAACCTCTTGTGTCATATTTTTAAAGCTTTTCCTTAAGTTTGTGCCTCGTTTAGCACAATTCAAGTATTTTAGCTAAATATATTAGTTTTTAAATTTAGTCCATGATACAAGTTCATAATTTACATAAATTTTATGATGATTTTCACGTATTGAATGCTGTAGATTTACAAGTTCAAGCCGGCGAAATAATATCTATTGTAGGTGCTTCTGGGGCAGGAAAAACCACATTATTGCAAATTTTAGGAACACTTGACAAACCAGCTAAAAAAGAAGATACTGCGGTAATAATAAACGGAATAAACACCCTAAAGCTTAGCAAAAAAGAGTTAGCGGCTTTTAGAAATGAAAATATAGGCTTCATTTTTCAATTTCATCAATTATTACCAGAATTCACCGCTTTAGAAAATGTTTGTATCCCTGGATTTATAAAAGGAACCCCTAAAAATCAGCTGGAAAAGCGCGCATTAGAATTATTAAGTTTTCTTGGTTTAAAAGACAGGGCGAACCACAAACCCTCTGCGATGAGCGGAGGCGAACAACAGCGAGTAGCGGTTGCCCGAGCTTTAATCAACAACCCTCCTGTTATTTTGGCCGATGAACCCTCTGGAAACTTAGATTCGGAGTCGGCTGATAATTTACACCGATTGTTCTTTAAATTGAGAGAGGAGTTTGGGCTGACTTTTGTAATTGTAACGCACAATCGAGAACTTGCCGATATGGCCGACAGAAAATTAACTATGGTAGATGGCGCAATTGTGTAATCAAGTTAAACATAAAGCTTACGCAGATTTAGTTCTAGTGCAAATCTCCATTTTTTAAATAACTTTCCAGTACGGTATTTATCAAAAACAAAAATTAAACAAAAGTATTAATAGGACTTATTGGTAGAATTTAAATTTTCACAATCAAAAGAATCGGCTTTAAAGCCATAAATAGTGGGTAATAACTTATTTTACTTTTTTGAAAATTTTAATTAGATGCTATTGCTTATTTTAACTCGTATATTTTGTAGCCAAGCGACGATTTTAGCTTATAATAGGATTGACAATCTTAAGAATTTTAATTCGAATTGATATTTACCAGTAAGCTGAATATTTTAATTAAGTTTTTTGGAATTGAGCGCTTTAATCGTTTAAATCAAAGTGGAATTTTTAAAATTAATCGATGAACAAACAAGACTTGAAAGACTTTTTAAATGCGAAAGCCGCATATTACGAACAACCTGATTTTATTGAAACCGACCCAATTGTCATTCCGCATCAATTCAGTAAAAAAGAAGATGTAGAAATTAGTGCATTTTTGGTTGCAACAATTGCTTGGGGAAATCGTAAAAGTATAGTAAAAAACGGATTCAGAATGAATCAGCTTTTACAAGAGTCGCCATTCGATTTTGTGATGAATCATCAAGACACCGATTTAAAAGACCTTTTAAACTTTAAACACCGTACCTTCAATGGTGAAGACTTTATATTTTTTATCAAGTCTTTACAAAATATTTATAAGCGACATGGCGGTTTACAAAAGGTTTTTGAAAATCAAAATCCAATGCCACACGGTATTCACCAATTCAAATCGTTATTTTTTAGTATTCCGCACTTAAAAAGAACGCAAAAACATGTAAGTGATCCTTTAAAAAATTCAGCTGCAAAGCGTATCAATATGTTTTTAAGGTGGATGGTAAGACCCTCAGATAAAGGAGTTGATTTTGGATTATGGCAAGGCTTAGAACCAGCGCAATTGTCTTGCCCATTAGATGTACATTCGGGAAACGTTGCAAGAAAATTGGATCTTTTAAAACGCAAGCAAAATGATTTAAAAGCAGTACAAGAATTAGATCACGCACTTCGAGAATTAGATCCAATTGACCCAGTAAAATATGATTTTGCCTTATTTGGATTGGGAGTTTTTGAGAAATTCTAATATTAGCACCAATCCAAGGATTTGTTTTTTATATTTACTAAAATTTTAGTTTAAGCCCCAATCGCTTTATGAGCAAAAGCAAGGTAAAAGAAGTAAGAAGGTTAGAGTCGTTAAAAACCTATGATATAATCGATAGTCCCGATGAGCAGTCTTATAATGAGTTGACTCGGCTAGCGGCTACTTTATGTCAAATGCCCGTATCTTTTATTTCATTTATAGACGAGGACAAGCAGTGGTTTAAATCTTTTTATGGTTTAAATATAAAACAAACGCCTAAAGAAGACTCCTTTTGTAAATTTACTATTTCTCAAAACCGAGATTTTTTTGAAGTAACCGATACGTTCAAAGACAATCGCTTTATCAAAAATCCTTTTGTGCAGCAAAAAGAAAGTCCTATTCGCTATTACTTTGGCATGAAGTTGTACGATAAAAAACAAAATGTTTTAGGCACCCTATGCGTGGTAGATTTTAAACCCAATTCATTAAGTGCTTCTAGAAAGCAATCTATGCGCTATTTGGCCAATCAAGTGATGAATTTACTGGAGCTCAGAAAAAGTTTGCAATCCTTAAATGGCATAAAAAAGTCGCTGGAACAAAAAAATAAAGAACTTAAACAGTTCGCCAATCAAGTGAGTCACGATATTAAAATGCCCTTAGCAAATATTGTACTAACCATAGATTTGCTCAAGGCGAAATATCAAGAAAATATCGATGATACGGGTAAAAATTATTTAAATTATCTAAAATCATCAGGCTTAAAGTTAAGTGCGTATACCGAAAGAGTATTGTCTTATTATGCCCGAGAAGAAGAGGCGCATAACGAGTTGGAAATTGTTGATTTTAATTATCTGCTAGAAGATATTATCGATCTGCTACAAATCAATCAGCCATGCGAAATTAACATCCCCGAAAAAAACACCGAAATACTAACCAATAAGGTTCTATTAGAACAGATTTTACTGAATTTGTTAGGCAATAGCTTAAAGTATAACGACAAGCCTAAGATCGTGATTGATATAAAAATTAAAGAAGACGATTTGAATTATTTGATTACAGTAACCGATAATGGAATGGGAATCGCGACAAACAAACAAAAAGATGTTTTTAAGTTATTTTTTACTGAAGATAAACAGGACCGAAATGGCAATAAAGGCACCGGTATTGGCTTACCAACTGTACAAAAACTAGTCAAGCAATTAGGCGGAGAGGTATGTTTAGAATCTGAAGAAAATAAATACACTAGCGTTAGTTTTACTTTAAAAAAAGTGATAGACAATGGCATTTAAAAATATAGCCGTTTTGTACGGGTTATTCCTACTGCTTATTCCCATTTTTATTCATCTTTTTCAGTTTAGAAAATTTAAAAGTATACCCTTTACCAATGTTGCTTTTCTAAAAAAAATCGAGTTGCAATCAAGAAAAAGCTCTCAATTAAAAAAATGGTTGGTATTGCTTTCTAGGCTTTTTATGTTATCGGCCATAATTTTAGCTTTTGCTGAACCATTTATACCAGCTAAGACAAAAAAGTACGAAGACCAACCCCTTTATGTTTATTTAGACAATTCACTGAGTATGCAACAAAAACACCAGGGATTAAGTCTATTTGAACAAGCCAAACAAGAATTGCTTCAGAACTTACCAAAAGATAAAACCTTTAATCTGGTTACAAACAACCAAACTTATGCCAACATAAACTTAAATGAGTTTCAAAAAGAGTTATTTGATTTAGAATATAGTCCCTTTCAACCTGAATTTGAAGAAGTTTATTTAAAAGTAGAAAGTTTACAAGAAGACCCTAAACTTCCGTTTACCTTCTTAATGTTAAGCGATGGTTTACACTCTTCTAATAATTCTGAATCTTTTACAGGAAAGACAACCGACCTTCATTGGGTTCATTATCAAGCCGAAAGGCTAGACAACGTAAAGGTAGATACAGCCTTTGTTAAGCAAAATAGCAATGAAACACTAAATTTATGGGCTAGCTTTAGCGCAAACACTACAAATGATCAACCCATAAGTGTAAGTGTTTATGATGACAACAAATTATTAGGCAAAAGCACCTTAATTTTTAAAGATAGTTTAAAGCAAACCTTGCAATTCACTATAAATCAGAACAGCATACAACAAGGTCGAATTGAGGTAGACCAAAATGATCTGGCATATGACAATTATCTTTATTTCACTAAGCAAAAAGCTCAACCCATAAATATTGTGAGTATAAATTCGGTTAGCGATGATTTTTTAAAACATATCTTCTTAAACGATTCCGAATTTTCTTACCATAACTTCTCCTTAAATGCTATTGACTATAAAGTACTGCAAGAGGCTGACCTAATTGCTCTTAATGAAATAAAAGGTATTCCTACCGCCTTATCGGGTCACTTAAAGACGCACGTTAATAAAGAAAAGCAATTGATTTTTATTCTGCCCGACGAGCCAATCGATGAAAATTTAAGACAATTTACAAAAGCTCAAGGAATACGTATCAAGAATTTAAATCAGAACGAATTAAAAATCGCAAAAATAAACTACGAGCACCCGCTATTAAAAGATGTTTTCAAAAAGAAAACAACCAATTTTGATTACCCAAAGGTTAGCTCATATTACAGTTTAGCTGGGATTCAAGATAAAATAATTAGTTTTTCAACAGGCGAACCTTTTCTTGTAAAGAAAGAAAATGTGTATGCCTTTGCTGCTGCTTTTAATAAAGAAAATTCTAATTATAAACGCTCACCGCTCATTGTGCCCAGTTTATACACTATCGCAAAAAATAGTGGTGCACAAGAGGTCTTGTACCATACTACATACACCAATCAAGAAATTCGTTTGCCTTATAGTTTAGAAAAAGACCAAATTGTTCAATTAATTCATCCTCAAGAAAAATTTATACCTAGGCAACGCATCTTTGATGACTACTTGCAAATATCGCTGAATCAAGAACCTTACTTTGCCGGTTTTTATAAGCTTTTAAAAGGGACAGATACACTCAGACGGTTGGCTTTCAACCATCCGCGAACAGAGTCTAAACTAACTAAAAGTGAATATAAAACTTTTGAAACTTTTAAAAAACACAAATCTATAGCCGATTTTACATATTTGATAAATAAACAAAGTGAGGAACAAAAACTTTGGAAATGGTTTATTATTTTTGCCTTGCTGTTTTTACTGATAGAAACTTTGCTTTTAAAACGCCTCAAATAACTATGAGAAAAATAATTCTTAAGGCTGTACGTATAATAGACGTAAACTCCAAACACCATCAAAGCGTTCAGGACATTTTAATAGAAAATGAAACCATTATTAAAATTGATCATAGCATTGAGGACTCCGAGGCACAATTGATAGCCATTGAAGACCTACACTTATCTCCTTCTTGGTTTGATCCTAGTGTTTCTTTTGGTGAACCTGGTTTTGAAGACCGAGAAACTTTGGTAAATGGAATTAAAACTGCGGGCCTTAGCGGATTTGCCCAAATTGGCTTAAACCCCAATACTAGTCCAGTAACCGATACTCAAACTGGCATTCGCTTTGCACAACAATATAACTCCTCACAAGCAGTTGAGGTATTTCCTTTAGGTGCTTTAACCAAAGAGGCAAAAGGTAAAGATTTGGCTGAGTTATTTGAAATGCAACAAGCCGGAGCCATTGCTTTTACAGACTATAAACAATCTATTGAAAACCCCAATATCCTAAAAATTGCACTTCAATACGCACAAGGATTTGGAGGTCTTGTTCAATCTTACCCCTTAGAAAAACAAATAGCAAGAGAAGCACAGGTACATGAAAGCTTCAACAGCCTGCAATTGGGGCTGAAAGGAATACCCGCCTTTGCAGAAGAAATACAAATAAAAAGAGACCTAGCCATTTTGGCTTATACTGGCGGTAAATTACACATCCCATTTGTGTCTACAAAAAATGCACTCCAACTAATTCAAGTAGCTAAAGCTGATGGTCTTCAAGTGACTTGTGGAGTTGCAATACACCAGTTGTTTTACAATGATGCCGTTTTACACGAATTTGATACGGCAAAAAAAGTTATGCCTCCGCTACGCGATGAAGAAGATCGGTTGGCGCTGGTTGAGGGAGTAGAATCTGGCATTATAGATTGCGTTACCTGCGACCACCTACCTCGCACACCCGAAGAGAAACAGGTAGAATTTGAGCATGCGCTACCGGGTAGTATCGGTTTAGAATCGGCTTTTGGCGCGTTAAACCGCTTATTTGGACTCGAAAAAGCGATTAGCCTTCTCACTCAAAGCAGAAAAGTATTTCAGCTACAAGAATTTAGCATTCAAGAAGGGCAAAAAGCCTCCTTAAGCTTATTCTTACCAAATGAGGATTATACATTTTCTGAGCAGGACGTAATTAGTAGCAACAAAAACAGTATTTTTTACGGCGAAAAATTAAAAGGAAAAGCTATAGGTGTAATTCACAACAATCAATTATTGCTAAAACAATTATGAAAACAGATGCAAATATAGATAAAGGTAAAAATACAGCTATCATCAGCTATATCACTTTTGTTGGCGGATTAATTGCCTTGTTCATGAACGCCGAAGAAAAAAATAAATTTGCCAGTTTTCATATTCGGCAAGCCATTGGGTTACATCTTCTACAAATTTCGGTATTTATAATCATTAGCGGATTTAATAATTTAGTTTTCATTTTCCCTTTCTGGATTTTGTTCTTCGTTTTGTGGTTCTATGCATTTTTAGGAGCCGTTCAAGGAAGACGTGTACTCATACCTCTAGTGGGTAATTATTTTCAAAACTGGTTTAAAACTATAGCACCATGACAACAAAAGATTTATGTTTAAAGCATCTTGTGAGACCTTCAAGTTTAAGCACCCTCGCTCCTACTATTATTGTGCTGCATGGTTATGGGAGCAACGCTGAAGACTTGTTTAGTTTTTCACCAGAACTAGACGACCGCTACCTCATTCTATCGGTTCAAGCACCTTTAGACATGGTACCCTATGGGCACGCCTGGTACGAAATAAATTTTGACGCGAATCAAAACAAATTTACTAACGATGAGCAAGCCATTGCTTCACGAGAATTGGTTCATCAATTTATTCAAGAAGCGCTGGAGGCTTACCCAGTTAATCCTCAAGAAATAACGCTGCTGGGGTTTAGTCAAGGAGCGATTTTAAGTTACGCTACCGCATTGTCGTACCCCGGATTAGTAAAAAATGTTATAGCTTTAAGCGGATATATTCACGAACCAATTATAAAATCCGCAACGACGCAAGAGAATAAAGTTGAAATATACGGTTCGCACGGGAGCGTTGATCAGGTTATTCCGGTTAGCTGGGCCAGAAAAAACAAAGATTATCTAGCCCAAAAAAACATTGCTTATACGTATTCTGAATTTCCAGTGGGTCACGGTGTTTGTCCTCCTAATTTTCAAGAATTTAAGCAGTGGTTAACGCAACGCACCAATTGGAATTAATTAGCGTAAAGCAAGCCGTTGTTCACCTCAATATCAATTGTCTGATCTTCATTGATAAAATAATTGAGTAGCACCTCACCCCAATAAGTGCCATCGGTAAACTCGGCAATTACCCATTTATGGTTTAAAACTTTTACACTATTAATGCGCATAACTCCGTTTAAACCTTGGTAAGGAACGTAAGGGTTATCTTGATCTATACCATTGGCCCCAACAATTTTTTGTTCAAGCAATTGAGCAAGTTTTGTAGCTTCAAAGCCTAAATCTTCAACGTACATTCTAGCTTTGTCATTGCTTTGCAGGGTAAATCGTTCTTGATGTGCTGTTTCCAAATTCATAATTGAATCTCGCAAAAGCAGCGCTTCATCTCTTTCGTCTTTCAGTTCAGTGATTTTCAAATTAAGGCGTTCAAAAGTTTTCTTAGAATTGCTATATTGAAAAATAACAAATAATAAGGTGAACAAAAAAAGATAAAGAAAGATACTTTTTCTCATAATAATCAAAGAGTTAATTTAAGGTTATCGTATGCCAAATGAACATTTTCAGGTAATTCGCATTCGACTTCATCGTGAAAGCCAAGCAAATGGCTGATATGGGTTAAATAGGCTTTTTTGGGTTTTAATTCTTCTATAAGCGCCAGAGCTTCTTCTAGATTTAAATGAGAAGGGTGTGGCTCTCTTCGCAAGGCATTTAAAATTAATACATCTAAATTTTTTAACTTTTGCTTTTCGGTAGTACTAATGGTTTTTGCATCGGTGATATAAGCCATATTATCAACCCTGAACCCAAAAATTGGTAACGTATTGTGCATCACTTCAATGGGGGTTACTTGCTTGCCTCCCACTTCAAAAGGCTTATTCACAATTTCATTAAGATTAACACTGGGTGCTCCTGGATATTTATTATAACTTTCAAAAACATAGTCAAAACGTTTTTTTAAAGCTTTTATCACCCTTTCGCTAGCATATAAATTTATATCTCCTTGTTTAAAATAAAAGGGACGTACATCATCTAGCCCAATGATATGATCATTATGCTCATGGGTATATAGAATACCGTCAAGTTGTTCGACATTTTGGTTAAGCATTTGCTGCCTAAAATCTGGACCGCAATCAATTACAAAAGTGTAGGCGTCCCATTCTAACAACAAACTTACCCGTAAACGTTTATCTTTTGGATTTTGACTTAAACATACAGGATGTTTGCTACCGATAATGGGTATACCCTGAGAAGTTCCAGTACCAAGAAAAGTAATTTCCAAAATATTTTTTAAACACAAATGTAGGGATATTTTTTTGTTTAAAAAGCAATTGTTTACCTTTGATAAAGACAAACTTGATTAATTAAGTAGCCAGAAAATATGCCAATAACAATAATGGGAGATCGGGAATTTCAAAATATTCCTTCTATTAAAAGCAAAGCTTTACGCATAAATTTAAACAAAAACATTTACGGTACTTTTGCAGAGATTGGTGCTGGTCAAGAAACCGTTCGAAATTTTTTTAGGGCCGGAGGTGCTTCGGGTACTATTGCTAAAACCATGAGTGCTTATGATAAGGATTTTAGCGATGCAATTTATGGCGTTGAAGACGACCATCGCTATGTAACCGAGGCCCGCTTAAAAAAAATGTTGTCGCACGAAATGCGCCTTATTGAAGAACGCATTGTTAGAGAAAAACATCCTAATAAGCTTTTTTTTAGTTTCGCCAACACCGTTGCCACTATAGATTTTGCAAAAAAATATAAAGGTCACGGATGGGTTGGTTTACGCTATCAAGTAACCCCCGATGGCGAGTACAATGAAATTATATTACACGTTCGTTTTCACGAGAATGACGCAAGACTTCAGCAAAACACCCTGGGAATATTAGGTGTCAATTTAATATATGGAGCCTATTACAAGTATGATTCTCCCAAAAAATTACTGCGCTATCTTTATGATCATATAGACAAAGACCAAATCGAAATTGATACCATAAATTTTTCGGGACCTATTTTTAAAGATGTTGATAATAGATTGATGTCATTGCAATTGGTTAAGAATGGTATGACCGAAGCCGTGATGTTCTCACCCGATGGTAAAAATGTCTTACCCGCAAAAGTGCTTTACAAAAAGAATGTTTTAGCGCTTCGTGGTAGTTTTAGGCCGGTGACCAATGTAAATATGGACATTTATAAAAACTCATTAGAGCTGTTCTTAAATGAAAACAGAGTGAATCCCGAAAATGCAATCAGTATTTTTGAAATAACCTTATCTAACTTAAGGGCCGAGGGCGAAATTGATGAAAAAGATTTTATGGATCGGGCTAAATTACTTTGCTCACTGGGGCAAACTGTAATGATTTCTAATTTCCAGCAGTATTATAAAGTGGTAGAGTATTTCTCTCGCTTTACAAAAGAAAGAATGGGCCTTGCTATGGGGGTAAACAACCTTATCGATATTTTTGATGAGAAATATTATCGTCATTTAAGCGGGGGAATTCTTGAGGCTTTTGGTAAATTATTCTTTAAAAACTTAAAAGTTTACCTTTACCCTTGGAAAGATGATAAAACTGGTGAAGTCATCGATTCAAATAACTTAAAAGTACATCCGCGTATGAAAGAGCTTTATAAGTTTTTTAAATACAATGGAAAAGTTATTGACATCAAGGATGCCGATCCAGCGGTGTTGGATATTTACTCGCGTAAAGTGCTTCAAATGATTGCAGACAAACAAGCGGGATGGGAAGAGATGTTACCCAAAAATACCGCTGTTATGATAAAAAAACAAGAGCTTTTTGGTTACCGAAAAAAAGACCACGAACACGCTGTATAATATATGATTCATAAAAATTAGAAAAAAAAAGCCGTTTAAAAAAATTAAACGGCTTTTTTAGTACAATACTAAAAATTATATCCGCGTGATTTTTGCTCCTAGAGCTTTTAATCTACCATCAATATTTTCATAACCACGATCTATTTGTTCAATATTATGAATTGTCGATGTACCCTTCGCTGACAAGGCAGCGATAAGCAAAGAAATACCAGCCCTAATATCTGGACTACTCATAACGGTGGCTTTTAATTGAGATTTAAAATCGTGTCCGATTATGGTAGCACGATGCGGATCGCACAAGATTATCTTCGCTCCCATATCAATCAATTTATCCACAAAAAACAATCTGCTTTCAAACATTTTTTGGTGAATTAAAACACTACCTCTAGCTTGCGTGGCCACCACCAACATAATACTCAATAAATCGGGCGTAAATCCGGGCCATGGTGCATCGCTAATATTCATGATAGATCCGTCAATAAAACTTTGAACTTCGTAACCATCTCGGTGAGCGGGGATAAACATATCGTCTCCTCTCTTTTCAATTTGAATACCAAGTTTAGCAAAGGTAGAAGGTATTAGGCCTAGGTGTTTCCAGCTTACATTTTTAATGGTAATTTCGCTTTTGGTCATTGCCGCCAATCCTATCCAAGATCCTATTTCAATCATATCAGGAAGAATGGTATGCGTACAACCATGTAGTTCTTCAACTCCCTCTATTTCCAATAAGTTAGAACCAATCCCTTTTATTTTAGCCCCCATTGCAACCAGCATAGAGCAAAGTTGTTGAATGTAAGGCTCACAAGCTGCATTATAAATGGTAGTTTTACCTTTAGCCATTACGGCAGCCATTACAATATTTGCTGTTCCCGTTACCGAAGCTTCTTCTAAAAGCATGTAAGTTCCGGTTAAACCATTTGGTGCTTCAACACCATAAAAGCGTTCTTCTTTGTTATACCTAAATTTAGCTCCTAGTTTAATAAATCCCTCAAAGTGGGTGTCTAATCTACGTCTTCCTATTTTATCTCCTCCAGGTCTGGGAATATATCCTTTACCAAAGCGGGCCAACAAAGGTCCCACGATCATAATCGATCCGCGTAAGCTAGACCCCTCTTTCTTAAATAATTCGCTCTCTAAATAATCAAGTTGTAAATCATCACTAATAAAAGAATAGCTACCCTTTCCGTTTTTACGGATTTTAACTCCTAGATTACTTAAAATATCAATTAGTTTATTGACATCTACAATATCTGGGATATTATCTATCCTTACCTCTTCTTTGGTTAATAAAACAGCACATAAAATTTGCAATGCCTCGTTTTTAGCACCTTGGGGTTGAATTTCTCCTTTTAAAGGAATACCCCCTTCTATTTGAAAAGTTGCCATGTTTAGTATCTTTTTCTGCCCTTATTGTTGCGGTAATTCTTTTTAGACTTGCTTTTATTGTATTGCTTTTTATTATTGCCCTTAATCAAGTCTGCAGCTTCTGCCAAGTCTTCTTCTTTTTTATTTAAGTTAATTTGGCCATTACTGAGTTCGAACAAATGATCAAAAATCACCTTATCTTCTACCGTGTCCCTATTCCAATTTAAATAGCACTTTTTCATATGGTTAGCAATATTAAAAATAAGCGCCTCTTTCAAAGCACCTTCTTCAAACTTTAAGGCTGCATCAATCATACGCTTAATATTGTTCCCGTAAAACCTATACTTTGGATGGTTTTGCGGATAATCTAAGGGTGCAGGAGACTCTTCTAACATTTCTCGCGAAGGCTTAGGATAAGGCGAATCTACTTCTAGTTTAAAATCGCTAATTATAAACAGTTGATCCCAAAGCTTATGCTGAAAGTCGGGAACATCACGAAGATGCGGATTTAAATTACCCATTACGGCTATAATAGATTTAGCCACTTTATTGCGTTCTTCATTATCTTTAATGCTAACCGCATATTCAACCATTTTTTGGATATGTCTACCATATTCGGGAATATGCAAGGTAGTTCTCTCTGAATTGTATTCTAAATCGTATGTCAAAATCGAAAATTATAATAAGGTGATAAGAGCCCTTAATTTACTTGGCTCCGCTTGCAAAATAATAAATATTTATAAGTCTACTTTAGTAAAGTAAAAAAAATTATAAAGAAATCACCCCTTCTACTTGGTTGCCTACTTCTTTATACTTTTCAATTACCGCATCAGGATTGGCCATAATTACATTAATAGACACCGAAGTATAGGTGCCCTTAGAAGAAGTTTTAGTTTGAATAACCGCCCCCATATTATCAAAAATATCTTCTACCTGCTTAATTTTCTGCGGTTTAGAAGGAACAATAAATTTATACAAATATTTTGAAGGCCAATTACTGGTATCTTTTAATTTGATTTTCAACTTCTTATAAAAAGCCTCGGCATTTTCTTTACTCATAAAATTTGTTTATCTTTTTGCAACAAATATAAGCTTATTGATGCATTTTTTTAACTTGCCAAACGTAAAAAACAAAATCAATTAAAAATGGGTAAAAAGGTATTGATTATTGGAGGACCAGGTACGGGCAAATCTACAACTTTAAAAGCTTTAGAAAAGGAAGGTTACACATGTTATCCAGAAATTTCTAGAGAGGTTATTTTAGATGCACAGAAAAACGGAATAGAACAATTGTTTTTAACCGACCCTCTACTATTTAGCCAGCGACTTTTAGAAGGACGCATCAATCAGTTTAAAAAAGCTGAAATGCAGGAAGGTACAGTTTTTATAGACCGTGGTATTCCCGATGTTACTGCCTACCTGGATTATAAAAAAGACACCTATCCTACTTATTTCAAAGAAGCCAATTTACAATACCGTTATGATTTGGTTTTCCTGTTTCCATTTTGGGAAGATATATATGTTGGAGACAACGAGCGTTATGAAAACAGAACTGAAGCAAAAGAAATTCAAGCCTTTCTAGAGCAAACCTATCGCAATTTAGGTTATGATTTAATTGCTGTACCCCAAGACAATGTGGCAAACCGGGTTAATTTTATTTTGAGTCATTGTTAACTCAATCTCTTTATGACTAAGATCAAAGATTTACTAAAGAAACACTGGGGATATTCTGCGTTTAGACCAGGACAAAAAGAGCTGATAGATGCAGTTCTTGCCGGCCAAGACAGTTTAGCCTTGTTACCTACAGGCGGTGGTAAATCTTTATGCTATCAATTACCAGGTATTTACCAAGAAGGTATTTGTATTGTTATTTCGCCACTTCTGGCTCTAATGCAAGACCAAGTTGAAAGTTTAACTAAAAAAGGAATTAAAGCACTTCAACTCAAAAGCGGTATGAGCTATGATGATATTAACCGCACGCTTGATAACTGCATTTATGGCCATTATAAGTTTTTATACTTATCACCAGAGCGCTTACAGCAAAACCTTGTTTTAGAACGAATTCAACAAATGAATGTTTCTTTTATTGCCGTAGACGAAGCGCACTGTATCTCTTCTTGGGGGCACGATTTTAGGCCGGCTTTTAGAAACATAAACCAACTTAGAAACTATCTGCCAGGTATATCTGTAATTGCCCTCACTGCCACGGCGACAAAAAAAGTTGAAAAGGATATTGTTGAACAGCTGGCACTTGAGAAGCCGTTTATTTTTAGGCAAAGTTACGAGCGTCCCAATATTCAGTTTGTGGTAAAGCATTATGAAGACAAACGTTATTACTTGCAATGGTATTTTAATAAATATAAGGAATTAGGCATTATTTACGTTAGAAATCGTAAAACCTCCTTGGAGTTGGCCCAATTTTTAAGAGCACAAAGCATCTCAGCCCAAGCTTTTCATGGAGGTTTACCTAGTCAAGAAAAAGACAATATTCTAACCGATTGGCAAAAAGAAAAGTTGCAAGTTATCGTAGCCACTACAGCATTTGGTATGGGTATAGACAAGGCCAATGTGCGCCACGTTATTCATTTTCATTTACCCGAATCTTTAGAAAGTTATTATCAAGAAGCCGGTCGAGCCGGAAGAGATGGAATGCCCGCACGGGCTATAATTCTCTATAACGATAGTGATTTTATGTTACTAAAAAATCAATTTTTGCTTCCTCTACCTAGCGTAAAAGAAATAAAGCATGTCTATAAAAAACTAAACACCATGTTTAGTATTGCCTTTGGGGAAGGATTAAATGAGACATATAACTTTAGTTTTTTTGGTTTTTGCAAAAAATACAAATTAAATACGCAAAAAACCTACTTGGCGCTCAATACACTTGAACGTTTAGGAATACTCACTTTTGCGGGCGAATATTCGCAAAAAACAGCACTTCAATTTTTGATTTCCAGCAAGCAACTTTTTGCATTTCTAGAGCGACATCGCAGTTATTCCTTTTTACTCGAAAACCTATTTAGAATACAAGGTGGTTTTTTCGAATTTAAAAAAGAAGTACCTCTTGAGCGCCTTTCAGAAAAAACCGGATTAGATAAATCAAAAATTATTGAGCAATTACAAGAATTGGCCAATCAAGAACTTATCGACTTAAGTCATAAAAATCAAGATACAACCCTCACTTTCTTGGTACCGCGGGAAGATGAACGCAGCATTAACCCCTTTGCCAAATACATTCGCGCTCAAAAAGAAAACAAAGAATTAAAAATTAAAGCCGTTGAAGATTACGTACTATCACAAGATAATTGTTTAGTTATTCAATTATTAGAGTATTTTGACGAAGAAAAAACTAAACCCTGTAGGCAATGCAGTTGGTGTCTAAACCAAAAGAAATCATCTAAATCAGAAAGTAATATAAAGGAGATCAAAACTTACTTTTGTCAAGTTTTAAATCAAAATCCTACCTATTTAAAAGATCTAGTATTAAACGCACCTTTTAATGAAGCAGATTCTCTGTACACCTTGCGTTTAATGCATGAGAAAAAAATAATAGAAAAATCTATTCACGATATAATCCGTTTAAAAAATGAAGTCACTTAGAATTGTATTTATGGGTACGCCCGATTTTGCGGTATGCATTTTAGACCGAATGATTCAAGAAAAGCATCAAATTGTTGGTGTAATCACCGCGCCAGACAAACCTGCCGGTAGAGGACGAAAAATAAATCAGTCTGCTGTTAAAACCTACACGCTAGAAACAAGTATTCCTATTTTACAACCCACCAACCTTAAATCTGATGATTTTTACCAAGAACTAAAAGCCCTAAAACCAGATGTTATTGTGGTGGTAGCCTTTAGAATGCTCCCCAAACGTATTTGGTCACTCCCACCTCTTGGAACTTTTAATTTACACGCCTCGCTTCTTCCTCAATACCGTGGTGCAGCTCCTATAAATTGGGCCATTATAAACGGAGAAACACAAACCGGAGTAACTACCTTTTTCTTAGACGAAAAAATAGATACCGGGGCAATTCTTTTGCAAAAGAAAACCAGCATAGATCCACATGAAAGTGCAGGCGATTTACATGATCGTCTCATGCATTTAGGAGCCGAAACCGTATTGGAAACCTTAGAACTAATAGCTAAGGACAGAGCAAAACCCATACAACAACCCAAAAGTGAAGATTTAAAAACAGCCTATAAATTTAACGCCGAAAACACAAAAATTGATTGGCAACAACCGGCAGAACAAATATATAATTTCATTCGTGGCCTGTCTCCCTTTCCTGTGGCATATACCTTTCTAAACAACGAAAATCAAGAAAAATTACGCTTAAAGGTATTTGAAACCCAAAAAACCGATTTACCTTCAAATAGACCACCAGGTATTTTATTTAAAGAGAACAACAAGCTTCTAGTTAGCACTCCAACCAAATCGCTTCAAATAATTAGCTTACAATTACAGGGAAAAAGAAAAATGAGTGCGATTGATTTCCTTAACGGATTTAATTTAGATAAAGAAATAAAATTGTCTTGAAACCCTTAAATTTACTAAGCTTAGCAAATATTTGATATTTTCAAGTATTTTTATTAACAATTCACTATAGTTATTAACAATTTTATGCATTTCCCTTGCCAAGCCTTGCATAGAAGCGAAAAGCTATTAAATTTGTAAAGAATACATAATCGTTTAACCAACATTAATTTTAAAAAACAAAATTATGAACAAAACAAATTTAATTGATTCTATGGCAGAAGATGCTGGAATCTCAAAAGCGGCAGCAAAAAAAGCCTTAGAATCTTTTTTAGAAAACATTGAAGGAGCTCTTAAGAAAGGTGATAGAGTTTCTCTAGTAGGTTTTGGTTCATGGTCTGTAAGTAAAAGAGCAGCTCGTGAAGGAAGAAACCCACAAACTGGTAAAACCATTAAAATCGCTGCTAAAAATGTAGTGAAGTTTAAGGCTGGTTCTGATTTACAGAAATCGGTTAACTAAAATAATTAGTCGATAATTTATACAAAAGACCCTTAAATTAAGGGTCTTTTTTTTGTTTTATGGATTTATTTTAATAGCTTTAATTTAAAATCTTCAAATTTGAAACACGAAAAACCCAATAAAGGCGTTTTATTAATTGCAGAACCAACTATATTTGGCGATGTCACGTTTAATCGTTCTGTAGTTCTTTTAGCAGATTATACCGAGCAAGGAGCAGTAGGGTTTATTCTGAACAAAAATTTAAATTTAACACTTACCGATTTAATTCCAGATCTTAAGCAAGATTTTCCTGTTTACAACGGAGGCCCTGTTGAACAAGATAATCTTTATTTTATTCACCATATTCCCAATCTCATTCCCGATAGTATTGAAATAAGCAATGGAATCTATTGGGGTGGTAATTTTCAAGCAGTCAAAAAACTCATCAGCAATAACCTTATTAAATCTCAAGACATAAAATTCTTTTTGGGTTATTCAGGTTGGGCAGCCAAACAATTAGAGGAAGAAATGAAAGCTAACCACTGGATTACTGTTAATCAGTATAACAAGAATGATCTCTTGGCACACAATCAAGAAAACTACTGGAAAGAAATGCTTCAGGAATTGGGTGGTGACTATTTAATCTGGGCTAATGCACCCGAAAATCCTAATTACAACTAACTTAAACGTGCTAATGCATTTAATTTACCGCGTAACTCATCGGCTACTGCATGTTTAAATTGCTTCTTACGGTAAACACTTATAGATTGTATTCCTTGAATGCTATTGGTTAAAAAGAGTTCGTCTGCTTTTTGCAAATCAAACGGACTTATTTTATCTTCTACAAGATTATATGCCGGTAATTTTTCAATAATCTCAATAAGTTTTTTTCTAATAATACCGTTTAAGCAACCTTCACTTACTGGCGGTGTTTTTATTTGTTTCCCCTTCACCCAGAAAAGATTGGCATTGGCAGCTTCGACTACCATTTTGCTTTCATTAAGCAATAAACAATTCTGATAATCATTTTCTTGAGCGTAAATACTGGCTAGAATATTGATTATTTTATTAGTTGACTTTAGGCTAGATAAAAGACCTGAGGTGATATAATGATCTTTAAAAAGTTCTACCTTATAATCTAAATTATTGGCAAGATAAAAGGGATGATCTAGTTCGGTTAGCGTTATGAGGTAATCTATTTCTAAGTTTTGAGGCAAATAGTATCCTCCTGGTTTACGGCAAACAACCAATTTTACCCTAAAATTAGTCTGCGGATTCTCTTGAGCTTCAATAGTTTTTAAAATTTCTTTTTCAAGAAATTCGGGTGAGAAATCCATAGGAATTTCCATTCGGAGAATACGCATTGAAGCCATTAATCTAAAATAATGATCTTCCCAAAAAACAATTTTTCCTCCAAGTACGCGTAGTGTTTCAAATACACCATCACCATATTGAAAACCTCTATTTTGGGCTAAGAAAGATGTTGCTTTAGAATTTGTAAGTTCTCCGTTAAAATTAAGCATAAAAAAACCTTGATTGATTAATCAAGGCAAATATACATTTTTGGTTGCTTTTTAAGCCGATCCTAAAACATGTTTTAGGTCAGAAATCATATTTTCCCACAACATTTTCCCTTCGTTAATTTCATCCTCGTTGTCTTCGGCAAAATCAGTAATCATTAAAGATACGTCTTTAGTAATCTCATCAACTTGGATACGCATCTCAAAGAAATAAGCATCCTCGTTTTCTACATCTTCCATCCATCGCAATTTAATTCTCTCACCGCTTTTTTTACTCAACAACTTTGCTTTCTCTTCAGAGCCTTCCCAAATAAAGGTATACACCTCGCCACGGGAGTTCACATTATCGGCAAACCATTCGCTTAAACCAGATGGAGTTGATATATATTGATACAATAAAGCCGGTGAAGCTTGTATTGGAAATTCCATTTCATATTTTACTTTATCCATAACGATTATTCTTAGTTGTGAGGCAATATATATATTCTTTATTAAAAAACCATGAAAAAAAGTTGCTTTTATTTTCTAAAAGATATTTGGGTTATTGTAAAATAATTTTATATTTGCACCCGCAAACGGCGAGGTAGCTCAGTTGGTTAGAGCGTCGGATTCATAACCCGGAGGTCCCGAGTTCAAATCTCGGTCTCGCTACAAAATAAAAAACCTTAAGGTATATAACTTTAAGGTTTTTTTAATTTAATTTTTAAGCAAAAAAAGGAGAAATTATTGTTGCTGTTTCTCCTTTTAATTTTATTCAACAAAAAACTAAGCTTTAACCAGTTTTTTAAGCTCTTGAAGGTTTACATTGTTTTGCTCACCGGTCATCATATTCTTTAATGTAAATTGTTCTTTCTGCATCTCTTTACTACCAGCTAATACTACAAATGGTATGGCTCTTTTATTGGCATAATTCATTTGTTTTTTCATTTTAGCCTCATCTGGGTATAATTCAGCGGCTACCCCCTCATCTCTTAGCAGTCGTATCGCTTGCATAGCGTATAAGGCTTCTTGATGTCCAAAATTTATAAAGATTACTTGAGTTTGAGCATCAGTCTTTTTTGGAAATAGTTTTAATTCTTCAAGCACTAAATAAATTCGGTCTAAACCAAAAGAAATTCCTACCCCACTCATATTCTTTAACCCGAATATACCGGTTAAATCATCATAGCGACCTCCTCCACCAATAGATCCCATTTTTACTTGCGGTGGTGCTGCAATTTCAAAAATAGCGCCGGTGTAATAATTTAAACCACGAGCCAAGGTAACATCTAGTGTTAATTTTGCTGTTTTTAAAGGCATATTCTCTATGGCTTGTTGGATAAACTCTAGTTCTTGTAAGCCTTCTAAACCACTCTTAGATGCTAGCAAAATATTTTTTAAGCTGGCTATCTGCTCGCTAAAATCACCTTTTAAGTTAAAAATAGGCTGTATAGTATCAATTGCTTGAGCTGTAATACCTTTGGCCTTCATTTCTTCTATAACCGCCTCTTCTCCTATTTTATCTAATTTATCGAGTGCAACGGTAAAATCAATCAGCTTATCTGACTGACCGATAATTTCGGCAAAACCCGATAAGATTTTACGATTATTAATTTTTATTTGAACACCTTCTAATTTGAGCTGAGTAAAAACTTCGTCATAAAGTTGAACAAACTCTACTTCTTGCCATAAACTCTGGCTTCCTACCACATCTGCATCGCATTGATAAAACTCTCTAAATCTTCCTTTTTGAGGTCTATCGGCACGCCATACTGGTTGAATTTGATAGCGTTTAAATGGAAAGTCTAGTTCATTTTGGTGTTGTACCACGTAGCGTGCAAATGGAACCGTTAAATCATAACGCAAAGCTTTCTCGGCAATTTTAGGCGTTATTGCCAGAGTGTTTTCAGACTTAATATCATTGGGGTTTACTTTTTTAAGAAAATCACCACTATTTAAAATTTTGAAAATAAGCCGATCGCCCTCTTCCCCATATTTTCCCATTAGGGTATCATAATTCTCAAAACTAGGTGTTTCAATGGGTTGAAATCCAAATTTTGTAAATTGGTTTTTTATAGTATTTATTATGTAGTGTCTTTTATTTACTTCTTGCGCAGAAAAATCACGCGTTCCTTTTGGTATTGAAGGTTTCTGAGCCATAGTTTTCTTTTAGAGTCCAAATATACTGAAACAAATCAGAAAAAATAAGTAACTTTTTGTACTTTCACTCGTCTTATAAACAACAATTAAAACGCACCTATGTTTGGTTTATTTCGGGAAAATGTAAGAATTGCATTAGATAGCATAAGAACACAACTTTTAAGAACAATTTTAACCGTTCTTATTATTGCCATAGGAATTACCGCGCTAGTAGGTATCTTAAGTGCAGTTAATGCTTTAGAAAACACAATAACCAGCGATTTCACCTCTATGGGTGCCAACACTTTTAATCTTCAACGGTATAATTTTAGTGTACAAACTCGCGGGCGTGGAGAACGAAACAAAATCAACCCCATTATATCTTACAGGAATGCGATAGATTTTAAAGAAAAT
Source organism: uncultured Mesonia sp. (assembly GCA_947499595.1). GTDB lineage: Bacteria > Bacteroidota > Bacteroidia > Flavobacteriales > Flavobacteriaceae > Mesonia > Mesonia sediminis. The sequence goes on along the minus strand of CANMOY010000010.1, from coordinate 24,814 downwards.
TTTCAGTTCCCAAATGCTACTACTAGTATATCCTTTACAGGTACCAGCCAAGCTGAAGTAAAGTATAAACAAGATAAAACAGATCCTGAGGTACGCGTAATTGGCGTTAATGAGCACTTCCTAAGCAATAGTGGTTTGCAATTGGAAGAAGGGCGTGATTTTTCTTTTTTTGATATAGAAAACAATTCTAATGTGTGTATTGTAGGTGCCGATTTTAAAAAAGGTTTATTCAAAAACAGTGATCCTCTTCAAAAAACCATAAGTATTAGAGGTGCCAAATTTAAAATAATAGGAGTTTTAGAAGGTAAGGGGTCAACTTTTGGAAATAACGAAGACTTAAGGGTACTTATTCCTCTTCAAAAGGCCCGAAGTATGTTCACTAGTATTCAACCCAATTACAACATCAGTATAAAAGTAGCCGATAAAAATTTTTTAGAGGGTGCGCAAGACGAGGCAGTTATCACATTTAGAAAGATTAGAAAACTCAAACCTAAAGAAGAAAATAATTTTGGAATTGAACGCAGCGATAGTCTACTGAACGAAATTTACAAAATAACTGGTGTCTTAGATTTTGCCGCCTGGATAATTTCAATTATAACTATTCTGGGTTCCTCTATTGCTTTAATGAATATTATGTTGGTATCAGTAACCGAACGCACACGAGAAATAGGAGTTAGAAAAGCACTTGGCGCAAAAAGAAACACTATAGCACTGCAGTTTTTTAGCGAAACAATAATTATTGGTCAGTTGGGAGGCATCATAGGTATTTTTCTGGGTATGCTCATTGGTTTTGCGGTAGCTCAAAGTTTTGACTTTCAATTTAGCATCCCCTGGGTAGCCATCATTTGGGCCACAATTATTTCTCTTTTAATTGCTATAATATCTGGCTCTTACCCCGCTATAAAAGCCGCCAAACAGGACCCAATAGAGTCTTTAAGGTATGAATAAACTAAGGTTAGACCTAAAGCCTATTCATACCTTTGAAGTATTTTGACCCTAATCAACTATTTTTTGAAAATAGGTAAATAACTCTCCTTTAGTTATCTGCGCCCCTTGTTGAATCAAGGCGAATACATCTTTATTACGGTCGGCTTTTAAAGCCTTTTTCGACGTGTATAGCTCTACATCTTCATGGGTCAAATTTTGTTGTAGCCAACGATAGCCCTCACGGGTGGTTATATTAATAGTTTCATTCTTAACCTTAATACCAATTAGCGTTATAAAGTCTTCATCTATAGAGAAAAGAAATAAATGCTGCGGTGAATAATGCTCTAGATATTTTACTTTTCTCAACACTCCCTCCCAAATCAAATCACTAAAGATATCGAGCTCTTCTTCGGCAACTTCAGGTTTGTTTTTTTTAATCTCTTCCCATTCATTGGCTGTAATAGACTGACTGGCCAAGAAATTAATAAATTCTTGATGCATTTCTTTAAATTGTTCTTGGCTTAGACGTTGATATTTCATAAACAAAAAGTATTTATTTTAAAAATAAGATAAAAAAAAAGCCTATCGCATAGATAGGCTTTAAGTTTTTCAGGTAAGATTAATTTTCACCAACTACTTCAAAAGTAAAATCGGCTACCACTTCTCTATGGAAACGTAGTTTAGCTTCGTATTGACCTAAACGCTTAATGTTACCACCCAAAATAGTGATGTATTTTTTATCGATGTTCACATCGTTCTTTACTAAGGCTTCGGCCAAGTCTGCTGCAGTAATACTACCAAACATCTTATCTCCAGCTCCTGCTTTGGCTGTCAAAGTAAGCTCTAACTTATTTGCTTTAGCTTGCAGTTCTTGTGCTTCTTCAACAAACTTCTTCTCTTTATATGCACGTTGCTTTAAAGTTTCTGCTAACATTTTCTTAGCCGAAGGTGTAGCTAACTCTGCATATCCTTGTGGGATTAGATAGTTTCTACCATAGCCGTTCTTAACGGTTACGATATCATCAATAAATCCTAAATTTTCAACGTCTTTCTTTAATATCAGTTCCATAATGTCGTTTCTTTTATTTTAATAAATCACCAACGTATGGCATTAATGCTAAATGACGAGCTCTTTTTACCGCTACAGCTACTTTTCTTTGATATTTAAGAGAAGTTCCTGTTAATCTTCTAGGTAACAATTTACCTTGCTCATTTACAAAAGCCATTAAAAAATCTGGATCTTTGTAATCGATATACTTGATACCTGATCTTTTAAAACGACAATATTTTTTTGTTTTCGAGGTTTCGATATTTAAAGGCGTTAAATATCTAATTTCCCCATCTTTTTTTCCTTTAGCTTGTTGCTCTATAGATGACATACTTACGCTTTTTCTTTGTTTCTTTTAACTCTTTTTTGTGCCCATTCGATGGCGTGCTTATCTAATTTCACCGTAAGATATCGCATCACCGCCTCGTCTCTTCTAAACATAAGTTCAAAAGGCTCGATAGCTTCACCATCTACTTGAAATTCAAATAAGTTGTAAAATCCACTTTTTTTGTGTTGGATAGGATAGGCAAGCTTCTTAAGCCCCCAGTTCTCCTTGTTAACCATCTTCGCCCCTTTAGAAACAAGAAAATCTTCATATTTCTTTACTGTTTCCTTTACCTGGTCTTCAGATAAAACGGGATTCAAGATGAAAACAGTTTCATAATGATTCATAATGTATGATTTAATAAAATTTGGATGCAAAAATACGTTTTTTTATCGAATAAGCAAGTTTGGCTTATTTTTTTATTCCTATAATTTGTGAGTTAATCGAAAGTTGCTTACATTTAGAACATATAACCAACACCAATAACCTGTGGATGATATTAAATTAAATTGCATAGTTGTGGATGATTCTACCATTCAACGAATTTCAATCACCAAATTGGTTAAAGATCATCCAAATTTAGAGTTAATTGCCGAACATAATAACGCTATTAAAGTTAAGGAAACTTTAAAGAATGAAGATATCGATCTCATCTTTCTTGATATTGAAATGCCCATTATCTCTGGTTTTGATTTACTCGATAATCTTGAAAAACAACCACAAATTATTTTTATTACGGGTAAAACTCAGTATGCCTTTAAAGCTTTTGATTACAAAGCCATCGATTTTTTGCAAAAACCCGTTAGTGCCAAACGCTTTGATTTTGCTATAAGCAAGGTGCTCGATTTCTTTAAATTGCGTATTGAAAAAGAGCGTATCTCAGACGATAATTACATCATGATTAAAAGCAATTTTAAAAATTTTAAAGTGTTTTTAGACGACATCAAGTTTGTTCAAGCTTTTGGTGATTATGTGAAAGTTGTAACCAAGGAACAAACGTACACCGTTCTTTCTACCTTAAAAGGGTTTAACGAGCGTTTGCCTAGTGATCAATTTTTAAGAGTACATAAATCATATATTGTAAACTTAAGCAAAATAAAGAAATATGAGTCAAAAAACCTTTGGATTAAAGATATAGAAATACCTATTAGCCGTAACCGCAAGAAAGAGTTAGATTTTGCTATGGCGAGTATCGGAATCTCTTAAACAGGGTCTACATCTATCGTTAACTTAACTTTTCTGAATTTTCCTATAGACTCATAAGACTTTTTTACTTTCAAAATAAAGTCTTTTGTCTTCTTTACGGAATAATTCATCGGTATTTTTATAATAATATTTTTGCGGTACTCATTGCGTACACGTGCAACCGCAGGAAACTCTGGACCCAGAACATTATCGCGTAAACCTTGACGTAAAGCTTCCGAAAGCCATAAGGATGCCTCTTCTACGGCATTGTAATCCCTCTGTTTACAGGTAATTTTTATTAGTCTATAGAATGGAGGGTATTTAAAATTCTTACGTTCATACACCTGCTCTTTGAACATATCTTCATAGCTATTGGTGGTTACCTGTTGTAAAATCTGATGATGCGGATTAAAGGTTTGAATAAGTACTTTACCCTGCTTGGCTGTTCTTCCGGCTCGACCGGCCACTTGAACCAACATTTGAAAGCTACGCTCATGAGCCCTAAAATCGGGAAAGTTTAATAAATTATCGGCATTCATTACGCCCACTAAATCTACATTCCTAAAATCAAGTCCTTTGGTTAGCATTTGTGTACCTACTAAAATATCTATACTATGCTGTTCAAATTTATCTATAATTTTATCGTAAGCATTTTTACCTCGGGTGGTATCCAAGTCCATTCGGGCAACACGAGCTTTGGGTAACAAAGTACTTAACTCGGTTTCTATTTGCTCTGTTCCAAATCCTTTGGTACTTACCTCGCTACTCCCACAAGCCATACATGCTTTTTGCATGGCAATATGGTAACCACAATAGTGGCAACGCAAACTATTATTGTGTTTATGAAAGGTAAGACTCACGTCACAATTGGGACAATGCGGACTGTGCCCACAAGTATGACATTCTAGCGTGGGGGAATATCCTCTTCTGTTTTGAAAAAGGATAACCTGTTTACCTGCCAATAAAGTTTGCTCAATTGCCTCGGTAAGCACATCAGAAAAATGACCTTTCATCTGCTTACGCTTATATTTTTCTTTAAGGTTGATCAAATGAATTTCAGGGGGCACTACTTGTCCATAGCGCTTTTTTAGATTAACCAGAGCATACTTATCTATTTGAGTATTGTAATAAGATTCTATACTCGGAGTAGCCGTACCCAAAACAATGGAAGCTTTACAGAGATGACTAAGTACTACTGCAGCATCTCTTGCGTGGTACCGTGGAGCGGGATTTAATTGCTTAAATGAATTCTCGTGACTCTCATCAACCAAAATCAATCCTAAATCCTGAAAAGGTAACAATAAAGCCGAACGCGTTCCTACGATAATTTTTCCTTTAGTTTGATTATAAATATGCAGGTAGGTCTCAAAGCGTTCTTGTTGTGAGTATTTACTATGATAAACCATCACCTCCTGGCCAAAGTAGGCTTCTAAACGTTTGATGAGCTGGGTGGTTAGCGCAATCTCGGGGACTAAAAAAAGTACCTGTTTGCCTTTTTTAATCTGCTTATCTATCAACTTAATGTACACTTCGGTTTTACCCGAAGAGGTTATCCCATGGAATAATATAGGTTTTGAAGATTTATAGTTGGCCTCAATTTGGTTCAAGGCCGCCTGCTGTTCTGCGCTTAAATCAATTGTTTGTTGTGCTATTTGGCTTTGGTTTTGCACCCGATCTATTTGAAGCGTATATTCTTCTAAAAAACCTTTATCAACCAAAGCATTTAACGAGGCATCTGAAGCTTGAGCTTTTTCCTTTAGTTTTTTTCTTGAAATAGGTTTATTCGATTGTGCTTTTAAGGTAAAGAATTGCATCACAATCTCTTTTTGTTTATGTGCTCTTCCCAATTCTTCTAACATTACATGCATAGCCTGCGGATTTTCATAAGATTCGCTTAAACGCATATACTTAATCAATTTAGGCTTGTATTGCTCAAAGATTTCTTGCTCTAATAGAATATACTTTTTCTGAGCCATTTCTTGCAAAATGGGTAATACATTTTTTTTACCCAGCAATTGCCCCACTTCTTTGATTTTTAAATGCGATTGTTTTTGCAATGCCTCAAGCACTAAAAATTGTTCGTCACTAAGCTGATGATTGGTAAGATCTATGGCATCGTGTTGGTTATTGCGTTGAATCACAGTTTCACTTTCAAGTAGAAAAATACCAGGCAAAGCCGCTCGCATTACTTCGCCTAGACTACATAGATAGTAAGAGCTAATCCAATTCCAGAACTCCAATTGAATTTTGCTTACTATCGGCGATTGATCAAGAATGGTTTCTATAAATTTTGGCGTATAAATTTCTGGGTGCTGCTGATGTATTTTTGCAACGATACCGGTATAGATTTTAGATTTACCAAAAGGTACTGCCACCCTCATACCGGGTTGCAATAAATCATATTCCTCTTGACTTATCACATAAGTAAAGGTATTGTTTATAGCCAAGGGGATAATTACATCTATATAAAAATTCATAAAGCTTATTAAAACACAAAGCTATTAAAGATTATGACTCATAGACAAGCCAAAAGCTTTAATAGCTTCAATTTATTTAAACAGTCTAACTTATTTACCTAACATGCCTTCTTTTAAATCGTCATCTGCAGGCTTTTTGTCTAACCAAATACCAAATAATGCTCGTTTAAATGCCTTACCTTGTATTACCCCTCTTTGCTCTCCATTTTTATAGGCTACTACGCCACGCTCGGGTTGGTAGGTAATATCAAAAATATCTCCTTTGACAATTTCTTCCTCAAAAAAACCTATAAATTGATCGATTTGTTTGCGAAGTGGAGCTACATTATTGTTGGTTGATTTTTTAAAGCCGTCTTCCACGGCCTCAATCATTTTACTACTCGAAACTAATTTTGAAACGATTTGAAGACGTACCGCCATTGGTTCATTACTATCTAAGATTTCTTTGGCACTACTTTTCTTTTCCGTAAGATAAAGCGCCCCCACATAAAGGTCTATCCATAGCTTTTCTCTTACTCCAGCACCGTTAAGTACGGTTTGATGTTCTCCTATTTTCATTGTATTGGGCAAAGTTACCCCTTCTACTTGTGTTTGGCTATAGCCTGTAAAAGCAATAAATAGCGCCAATAATAAATTAATGTGTGTTTTCATAGTGTTCAGATTTGTAAGCCTAATTTATCACTTTTTTTGTTTTAATCTATAAATAGTTGCATTTAATTCAAAGCCTAATAACAAGATGTTTGCATTTAGCCATATATATATAAGCAGAATTAGTAAAGCACCAATACTTCCGTAAAGCTCATTGTAATTATTAAAATTTTCTATGTAAATACTGAATAAATAGGTGTTCAACAAGATTAATAAGGTGGTGAAAAGCGCGCCAAGTGAAAGATACCTAGACTGTCTGCCCTCTTTAGTTCCAAAATAGTATAAAATAGCAACAGCATTATAAATGAGGAGTATTACCACTACATACCTACCAAATTGCGCCCATTGCAGGCCATCTGTAAACAAACCTAGGGCCTTTAAATTTTCTATAATGAAAGTTAAGTAAAAAAGCACTATAACGGCGACCAGAACCAGAATAGCCAGTATAATTGCGGTGATTACAGCAACTATATATTGCCGAATAATCGATCGATTGATATGCGTATGGTAAGAAAATTCAAATCCGGTAAAAATTGCATTTACACCGTTGGCCATTAAAAAAATAGAAAGTATAAATACAAAACTCAATAAACCACCTCGTGGATTATTAAAAATATCTGCAAAAATTTCATTAAAAAAACCAGAAGTTTGGGGAGGTAAGAATGAATCTATAAAGGACAAAAGCACTAAATGAAAATCGTCTATAAACCAAACAAAAGGAATCAAGTTTAGCACAAATAGCAAAAACGGGAAAATAGCCATAAAGAAGCTAAATGCAATAGAGCTGGCTCGCGTAGAAAAAGTTCCTTTTATAATACCCAGCGCATATAACTCACCCAAGTCATAAACGCTTAAACCGTTTAAGCCAGGTAACTTAATGCTCCTAGCCTTGGCCTCAAACCAAGCTAAAGGCGTTTTTTTGAAACTTATTTCTTGCTTTTTTGTCATTAATCTATTGCCTTCAAGCTAAGGTCAAGGTTATGAACCGAATGCGTTAAGGCCCCGCTACTTATATAATCTACTCCACAAGCTGCATACTCAGCGGCGGTTTCTAAGGTAATTCCTCCACTCGATTCGGTTTGGGTTTTTCCATTGATCAAAGCTACAGCTGCCCGAGTATCTTCATAATTAAAATTATCAATTAATATTCGATGAATGCCGTCGTAATTTAAAATCTCTTTGATTTCCTCTAAATTTCTAGCTTCAACAATAATCTTTAGATCAAGCGAATTTTCTCGGAGATAAGCTTGGGTTTTCTCTATTGCTGCTCCTACTCCACCTGAAAAATCAATATGGTTATCTTTAAGCATAATCATATCGTATAAGGCGAACCGGTGATTTACCCCACCTCCTATTTTTACCGCCCATTTTTCTAGTGCGCGTATGCCTGGAGTTGTTTTTCGTGTATCTAAAATTTTGGTTTTGGTATTTTTAAGCAATTCCGCAAAAGCATTTGTTTTAGTAGCAATTGCACTCATACGCTGCATGGCGTTAAGCACCAGGCGTTCGGCTTTTAAGATAGACTGACTGCTACCCGAAACATAAAAAGCTATATCTCCGTATTGTATAGGGCTTCCATCCTCGAGTAAGGTCTCCACTTTCAATTCCGGATCTACATAGCTAAAAACCTGTTTAGCAAAATCAACACCCGCTAAAACACCGGTATCTTTAACCAATAATTTGGCTTTACCGGTCGCATTTTTTGGTATGCAGGCTAGAGAACTGTGATCACCTACTCCTACATCTTCACGAATGGCATTTTCTATAATTAATTGTATCTCTTTTTCAATTTGGGCGTGTGCTATCATAAAAAGGTATTTCTATCTGCTAAAATAATAAAGTATTCTCAAATTGTAGTTGAATCTTGATATCTATTCTTAGTAGAAACGAAGACATTTTAATTTACTAAGCTCAACAGTTGCCTATTAGTTTCGCTTAACGCGGATTTAAACTCGAAAAAATAAAACAATTTGATTAAAAGTCGGGAGAGTCATTTATTTTTGTGCATAGAGTATATAACTATGAAAATAAAACTGATTGTCGTTGGAAAAACAGATAAAGGTCCGTTGCAGGATTTAATCGCAGATTATTGTAAACGTCTTACACATTATATTCCGTTTGAGTTGCAAGTAATACCTGATTTAAAAAAAACTAAGCATTTAGATGTACAACAACAAAAACAAAAAGAAGGTGAGCTTATTTTAAAAGAAATCAACACTTCAGACTGGTTGGTTTTATTAGATGAAGCAGGAAAATCTTTTACCTCAATGCAATTTGCGCAAGAATTACAAAAAAAATTAAATGCCGGTACTAAGCAGTTGGTTTTTGTAATAGGCGGCCCCTATGGCTTTTCAGATGCTGTTTACCAACAAGCAAAGCAGAAGATTAGTCTATCAAAAATGACTTTTTCTCATCAAATGGTACGTTTGTTTTTTGTTGAGCAAATTTATCGAGGATTTACTATTCTTAAAAATGAACCCTATCATCATCAATAATTATGAAACTTGTATTTGCCACCAATAACGCCAACAAATTGGCAGAAATAAAACAACTTTTACCCGAACATATCGAATTGTTATCGCTTAAAGATATCGGTTGTACCGAAGAAATTCCAGAAACCGAAAACACCATCGAAGGTAACGCATGGCTCAAAGCCAAATATGTAAAAGAAAAATACGGTTACGACTGTTTTGCCGATGATACCGGCTTAGAGGTCAAAGCTTTAAACGGGGCACCCGGTGTTTTATCTGCCCGCTATGCTGGGGAGCCAAAAAACAACCAAGCCAATATCGCTAAATTATTAGGCGAACTTACCGATAAAGAGGACAGAAGGGCTCAATTTAAAACCGTAATTGCTTTATATTTTGACGGAGCACAAAAAGACTTTACCGGAATTTGCCCTGGACAAATAATCAATGAACTCCGTGGCGAAGGTGGTTTTGGCTATGACCCAATATTTGTACCTCAACATAAATCACAAACTTTTGCCGAAATGACTGCAGAAAATAAAAACCTTATCAGTCATCGTGCTTTAGCTTTTAAACAACTCTTAAATTATTTAAACACCAACTAATAAAAAAACTCCCTTAAAGGGGGAGTTTTTTTTATTCAATTACCAAAAAGGTGCTTTTTATTGATTCTTAAATTTAGTAATTCCATCTTTTAACCAAGCACTATAAGCGTCTACATCGGGTAGATAACCCACTGGTTTATTTAGTTCTTCTTCTTGGTGGTCTAGTAAAACATAGTAAGGCTGGGCATTTATACCATAGTGTTTGATTTGAAAATCACTCCATTTATTACCTATAGTACGAACTCGCTTACCGGTAGTTTCACTGGTGTATTGCTCCTCTTTAGGCAATTGCTCTTTGATGTCTACATATAAACTAATAAGAACAACATCATTTTTCAGTTTATTCAAAACCTGAGGTTCGCTCCAAACTCTTTCTTCCATCTTTCTACAGTTTATACAAGCCTTTCCTGTGAAGTCAAGCAAAATAGGTAAGTTATTTTTCTTAGCATACGCTACTCCCGCATCATAATCGTTGAAAGCTAAAATATCATGTGGTCCTAGCTCGGCGTGTTCGGGGAAATCACTTTTATTGGTTGCAGTAGCTGTTCCTCCGCCTTTGGTGTTTCCTACCCCATATGGAGATTCAGAATAGTTCATCGGTGGTGGAAAACCACTTATCATTTTTAAAGGAGCACCCCATAATCCTGGAATCAGGTAAATGGTAAAAGATAAGGTTACTAAACCTAAGCCTAGTCTTCCAACTGAAATATGTTTTAGCGGAGAGTCGTGAGGCAAGCTAATGTTACCAAATAAATACAGGGTAAGGGTGCCAAAAATAGCAATCCAAAGTGCTAAAAACACCTCGCGCTCTAACCAATGCGCCTCTAAAACTAAATCGGCGTTTGATAAAAATTTAAGTGCTAAAGCTAATTCTAGGAAACCTAAAACTACCTTTACTGAGTTTAACCATCCGCCAGATTTTGGTAAAGTATTCATCCAACCTGGGAACATCGCAAATAATGCAAAAGGAATTGCAATAGCCAAGGAGAATCCAAGCATACCTACTATAGGTGCAATTCCTCCTTTTGATGCCGCTTCAACCAACAGCGTTCCTACAATGGGTCCGGTACAGCTAAAGGAAACAATAGCCAATGCTAAAGCCATAAAGAAAATTCCGATAATCCCACCCTTATTGGCTTGACTGTCTACTTTGTTAGCCCAAGAATTAGGTAACATAATTTCGAAAGCTCCTAAAAAAGATGCGGCAAAAATTATCAAAATAACAAAAAATACAATATTAAAAGTAACATTAGTAGATAGCGCATTTAACGCATCGGCACCAAAAATACCAGTGACTAAAGAACCTAGTAATACATAAATTACCACAATAAAAAATCCGTAAAGAAGAGCGTTACTAACCCCCTTGGCCTTTGTTTTACTTTGTTTGGTAAAGAAACCAACCGTCATAGGAATCATTGGGAAAACACAAGGAGTAAGCAGGGCTACGAAACCAGATAAAAAGGCAATCCAGAAAATAGAGAAAAGTCCCTTTTTACTACCATCTTCATTAGAAACAGACGCTTGGGCATCAAGCAAAGCTTGTGGAACCTCATCATCATCGGCACTAAGTTGCTCTTCTGTTTTTTGGGTTTCTGGATTTTTAGCGGTTCCTGAAGCTTGGTAAGCCTCAAATTCATCATAGTTTGAAAATACCTGTGCTTTATTGTTTTTGAGGTCGAATACCATATAGTATTCTTCGTTGATACAAACATCTATACAAGATTGATAAAATATTTGCGCTTTTATCACTTGAGTGTCTGGATTGGTTAGAGTAACCTTTTGTTTAAAAGTTGCCTGGTTTTCAAAATACATCTCATCTACTCCAAAAGTTTCGTTGAACTGTGTTTTGGTTTCGCTTTCTTTGGCAAACTCTTCTATTTCGTAATTTCCCTCTTTGTCAACATAATCAAATGCTAACGGAATGGGACCGCCTTCTGGAGTAAACTGACTGTAAACGTGCCAATCTGGCTCTATACTCAGTTCATAGATTAACTCGTATGAAGTATCAGACAGTTTGTTAATTTTACCTTCCCATTTTGTGGGCTTTAATTGTTGATTTTGCCCCATCCCAAATTGAGCATAGGACGCACTAGTAATTAAAAATGCAATTAATAGTTTAAGGTATACCTTCATGATTTTAAAGTAATTTTTGTTATCTTTTGAGTTTTGTCTTGCACTTTAAAGCGCTCGTCAATTCGGTGTGAAACTAACCAAATTATTTCTTTATCACAGCACAAGACATAGATATTTTCCTTGTCTTGAAGCGCCACTTTATTATTAATTAAAAAATCGCTAATTTTTTGCTTCCCTTTCATTCCGAGCGGGTAAAAATAGTCTCCTGCTTGCCATTTTCGCAAAATAAGCGGATATTTTAACTTATTGGCATCCAAATAAGCTACTGTATCTGCAAAACTCTCCATTTTATCTACATTGCTTATTTGCAGTCGACCCAAAGGAAAAACAAGTTCTTTTTCAGGATAAAGCAAGTACGACTCGGGTTCATCTAATGTTTCTACTTTTTGTTTTTTTAGTAAAAGGATGTCTCTGTCTTTATGCAAGACATAAGCACCAGTTTCTACTTTTTTACCGGGTTGTGCCTTTCTTAACGCATAAACCGATTCCCAATCGCTAAAATCAAATTCTTTTAGTAGTTGATATAATACCGCATTGGGATGCGGCAAAGTGTTGAGCACGTTTAAATTAATCTCAAACCCAGAAAAAGTCTCTCGTACTATTTTATCATAAATCAAACTCACATAATCTTCGGCCAATTGCTCTATTTGCTTTAGTTTGTCCTGGGTTCCTTGAAAAGCTCTTAAAAAATTAGGATTTTCTTGTTCTAAAATCGGTGAGATTTGATGCCTGATTTTATTGCGCAAATAATAGTTTGACGCATTTGTTTTATCTTCACGCCATCTAATGTGGTGTTGTTTGGCATAGGTTTCAATTTGCTTTCGCGAAAATCCAATCAATGGTCTTGCTATTATGTTATTCTCCTGAGGCATACCGGTGAGCCCTGCAATTCCCGTGCCGCGTATTAAATTAATAAAAAAAGTTTCTATTTGATCGTGAGCGTGATGCGCTGTAATTATTTTTATATACGAATGGTTTTGCGTTAAGGTTTTAAAATAATTGTAACGTAATTCACGCGCAGCCATTTGTATGGATACTTTGTGATCTTGGGCATAAGCCTTACAATCGAATTTTTGCGTATAAATTTTTAGCTTTAATCGTGCTGCTAAAGCCTCAACAAAGCGTTGATCTTCATCGCTTTCTTTTCCGCGTAAAGCGAAATTTACATGGGCCAAATCAAACTTCACCCCTGCTGCAACTAGCAAATGGCACAAAACCACCGAATCGATTCCGCCACTAATGGCCAATAAATGAATATTCTTCAAAAGCGAAGTGAAGTGCTGTTCTAGGTTTTCTCGAAATTTATGTAGCATAAGCTATCGTATTTATTGCGGGCTTTGCACCGATTGTTTTAGCGCTTCCACTTTAACAAGACACTCTTCGTATTCTTTTTCGGCATCAGATTTAATCGTAATAGCGCTACCTACCGAACAGGAGAGATACCTTTGCTCTTGGTTGTATAAAATACTTCGAATGACCACATTAAAATCGAAATTCTCTTCTGGGTCAATATACCCGATAGCCCCACTGTAAAGACCTCGCTTAGTTTCTTCTAGTTCTTCTATAATTTGCATGGCCGAAAGTTTTGGTGCACCGGTCATACTTCCCATGGGATAGGTGGTCATAAATAATTCGCGTATCGAACAAGTTGGACTCAATTTTGAAGTGACCGTACTAATGAGCTGATGCACTTGCTTAAACGTATAGCGTTTACAAAGTTCTTGCACTTCTACACTACCTTTTTGTGCCGTTCGAGACAAATCATTACGCACCAAATCGACTATCATTACATTTTCTGATAATTCTTTGGGGTCTTTTTCTAATTGGCTGGCAAGATGTGCATCTTGTTCTGGGTCTTTATGTCTTTTAGCGGTACCCTTTATGGGCTGACTTATAATTTTTTCGCCTTGTTTTTTTAAAAAGCGCTCTGGACTAGCACATAAGGCTGTAAACTCTTCTAGTTTTAAAAAGCAAGCAAAAGGAGGTTCAGACTTTGCATTTAAAGCTTGATAAGTAGCAGATATATCTAACTGAACCTGATCTGCATAAAATTCCTGACAAAAATTGGCTTCATAAATATCGCCACGCTGCAAATGCTCTTTCATCTGATTTACTTTGTTCAGGTAATTTTGTTTGCTGATTCTCGGTCTTAACTCGATGTTGGCCGGAGGTGGCAAGTTGAATGGTTTGTCCTTTTGTAAAATAGTTTGCCAATCGGTTTCAATTTCATCGGCGACAGCATTTAAATATTTAAAAGTGGCTGTTTGACCCTGTAAACTGATTAATTTTTGAGGTTGAAAAAAATATAAATCCGGGAAGTGCAATCCGTCAAAATTTTTAGATTTTAGAGGCTCTATATCGTTTTTTAAATCGTAACTTAAATAGCCGAAAATCCAATCTTTTGTTGTTTTTTGATACTCTTCAAGATCTTTAAAAGCATCGAATGCATCTGTTTTTATAGCGGTAAAAGCCTCAACAGCGAGCAATGCCTCATAGCTTTGGTTGGGGTATTGGTTGGAGTCTAGCCAAACCACCTCATCAAACTGCTGTGCCCAAGCCAAAAGCTGTTCTTTAAATTGTTTTAAGTCTGTTATTTGAAAAGATTGTTCGGTGCGCACTTTAAAATTTTATAGCTTGTTGAAATTGTGACAATGTATCTTTAACACCTAACAAAAGCGTTTCATCTCTTAGGGTTTGCTGCTCGCTATCAAAATTTTCTTCAAAAGATGGTAAACCAAAACTGGCAATTAACTTACCGCCAAAACGTTCTACCGCAATTTCGGCATACTCTCGGGCTTTACCTGCAGCCAATTTTCCTGGAGAGGTACTCGTAAGTAAAATTGGTTTATCTTCTAAAAAAATCCGGTCATACCGCGACAACCAATCCATTACATTTTTAAAATAACTAGACACCGCACCGTTATGTTCATTTACAGAAAGAATGATGGCTTTAGCCGATTTAATATCCTTATATAAACGCTTAACCTCCTTAGGAAAACCGATTTCCTTTTCGTAATCTATACCATACATAGGAATTTGATAATCGGTTAACCGAATCACATTAACTGGTTCTACCAATTGTTGACTAAGAAAACTCACCCACTGGTGATTGATGGATTTTGTGCTGTTTGAACCTGCAAAGGCAATAATCTCACTCATTTTTTAAGTATATATTGTAAAATAAACAGAAAATAGCCACATACACAAATCCTACAAAAACTATTCGTATTTTTGAGCTATAACATTTAATTATGGATTTTAGACTGCGTGTTTTTATTGAAGTTGCCAAGGCTTTAAGTTTCTCAAAAGCTGCAAGAAATCTACCCCTATCGCAGCCAGCTGTTTCTAAACATATTAAAGAAATTGAACAAAAATACCGTATTAAATTATTTGAACGTCAAGGAAATAGGATTGCACTAACGCAAGCAGGAACAGAGTTTTTAAGTTATGCCGAGCAAATTGTAAATTTATATAACGATTTAGAGAACCATTTTTTACTACAGCAGCAAGAACTACCCAATTATGTAAAATTGGGTGCCAGTACCACCATAGCCCAGTATATTGTTCCTCAACTTTTAGCCGACTTTAAACAACGTTACCCCGAAACGAATTTTACTTTAATCAATGATAATTCGGCTACAATTGAGGAGAAGATTTTTAACAACCGGTTGGATTTTGGATTAATTGAAGGCCGAAACCACAACCCTTTACTACAATACGAAAAGTTCCTAGACGATGAACTGGTACTGGTTACCCGTGCTGGAAATGCCTCACCGCAAATCAAACTCAACCAACTTACCCAGCTGCCGCTTGTGTTACGCGAGGAAGGGTCGGGTACGCGTGCTATTCTAGAAGCAAGGCTTAGTAGCGAAGGTTTATCGCCTAAAAAACTGCAAGTAGATATGATTTTGGGCAGTACAGAAAGTATAAAGACTTATTTACTTTATACACAGTGCTACGCATTTGTTTCTATTTTCTCTATCATTGAAGAATTGAAGCACAACAAATTGCAGATAGTAGACATAGATGATGTAAGTTTTTCTAGACCCTTATATTTTGTAAGCAAGCAAGGATACCAATCTATGTTTTACGATTTAATCAAACGCTTTTTTAAACGAAGCTATAACCAAAAGTTATAAGGTATAATAAATTGCGTTGCTTGCCCTCCGGTATTCCTGCTTAATTTTGAGTAGCAATTAAAAATAGAATACCGTGAAATACCGTTTGCCCGATAAGTTTACCCAAATAATATTTATAGTATTGGCTGTACTATGTCTTACGCCTTTCATCAGCTCTCCCATTGCTTTGCTCCTAGGTTTTTTAATGACTAATCTACTCTACAATCCGTTTAAAGCGCATACGGGAAAAGTGGTGAAGTGGCTATTAAAAATAGCCGTAGTTGGCCTTGGTTTTGGAATGGATTTAAACCATACCTTAGCGGTAGGAAAAGAAGGATTACTACTTACCGTTTTAAGCATAAGTACCACACTCATTTTAGGCTACTTTATTGGTAAAGCCTTGCACATAAATCGAGCTATATCCTATTTGATTTCCTCGGGAACGGCCATTTGCGGCGGAAGTGCAATTGCAGCGGTTTCTGCTGTAGTACAAGCCAAAGAAAAGCAAATCTCAATTGCACTGGGCGTGGTTTTCTTTTTAAATGCAGTGGCTTTATTGGTATTCCCTATGCTAGGGCATGCATTAAACCTATCTCAAGCCGATTTTGGTTTATGGAGTGCGATAGCCATTCATGATACCAGCTCTGTAGTTGGAGCCGCCTTAGCTTACGGCGAAGAAGCTTTAGATATTGCGGTTACCGTTAAATTGGCCAGAGCTTTATGGATTATACCATTAAGTATTCTTACGATGTTTTTCTTTAGAGGTGAAACCGGTAAAATTAAGATTCCTTGGTTCATTTTGCTTTTTGTAGGCGCTGTGATCTTGAGTTCTTATGTTCACTTACCAGACTTTATTGTAACTGGCATTCCTTTTCTATCTAAAAAATTATTAGTACTTACCTTATTTTTGGTCGGTGCCGGATTAAGTATACAGTCAATAAAAGAAAGTGGTTTTCAGCCTATTTTACTCGGACTAAGTTTATGGATAACCATTTCAGTTACCTCTCTGGCATACATTTTGTACCTCTAAAATTGATTTAGTTTTTCATTTATTTTTGGTTTACAAAAAACCCCTGTAATTTGAATATTACAGGGGTTTTTTACGGGTATAATATCCGCTTTAAGCGGAAATAAAATTTATACTAAACATGCAAAGCTCTATCGCCAGTTGCGGCAAGTGCAGCTTCTTTTACTGCTTCTGCATAGGTAGGATGAGCGTGACTCATTCTTGAAATATCTTCTGCACTGGCTCTAAACTCCATTGCGGTAACAGCTTCGGCAATTAAATCGGCTGCGCGTGCGCCTACCATGTGTACCCCTAGCACCTCATCTGTTTCTTTATTGGTTAAGATTTTTACAAAACCATCGATATCTCCACTAGCTCGTGATCTACCCAAGGCACGCATAGGGAATTGCCCACTGGCATAGTTTACTTTTTCCTCTTTTAATTGCTCTTCGGTTTTTCCTACAGAAGCAACCTCTGGCCAGGTATAAACCACTCCTGGAATAAGGTTGTAATTGATATGTGGTTTTTGACCAGCAATTACTTCGGCTACAAAAGTACCCTCCTCTTCGGCCTTATGTGCCAGCATCGCTCCTTTTACTACATCGCCTATCGCATAAATATTGCTTACGTTAGTTTGCAAGTTTTCATTCACTTCAACCTGACCTCTATCGTTCAATTTTACGCCTGCGGCTTCTGCGTTTAAACCAGCTGTAAAAGGCTTTCTTCCCACAGAAACCAAGCAATAATCACCTTTAAATTCTACTTCGTTACCTTTCTTGTCTTTGGCTTTTACCACTACTTCATCACCTTTATTTTCTACGGCAGTAACTTGGTGCGAAAGTGCAAATTTTGTTTTTTGCTTTTTAAGCACCTTCATAAGCTCTTTACTTTGAGCTTTATCCATAGTGGGTATGATACGGTCCATGTACTCAATTACGGTAACCTCTGCCCCAAGTCTTTTGTACACTTGGCCCAACTCTAAACCAATCACACCGCCACCTATAACCAATAAATGTTTAGGCACTTCTTTCATTTTTAGCGCCTCGGTAGAGGTAATAATTCTTTCTTTATCTATCTCAATAAAAGGTAAGCTAGCTGGTTTACTACCGGTAGCAATAATGGTATTTTTTGCTTCAATAGTTACCTCTTCTTCACCTTTGATAATTATATGATTTTTATCTTTAAAAGACCCTACTCCTTGGTAAGTGTCTATTTTATTCTTATCCATCAAGAAATCAATACCCTTGGTGGTTTGCTCCACAACGGTATTTTTTCTAGCCATCATTTTTTCAAGATTCATTTTCACCTCTCCAGCGATTTCAATTCCATGCTCTTCGAAGTGCTTAATGGCATCTTCATAGTGATGTGATGAATCTAGCAATGCTTTTGAAGGGATACAACCTACATTAAGGCAAGTACCACCTTTAGTAGCATATTTTTCTATAATGGCCGTCTTTAGCCCTAGTTGTGCGCAACGAATAGCGGCAACATAACCTCCAGGTCCAGACCCAATAACAACAACATCGTACGTGTTCATAATTTTTTTGTGGTTTTTTTAAACGATTACAAAAATACAACATCTACAAGAATGACCAAGTTAGCGGCTTATTATTTGTTTTTTGATTAAAGCGATGTTTTTGGTTATAAACTTTCCTAAAATTCAAATTTGTCACCCTTCAAATAAAATTCCCTTGCTCTGTTAGCGCAGCACTCGGTTTAATTGTTCTGAATTTATTTTAATAATTCAAAGCAATTTGCGTAGTCTCTTTCACTTCATCTATTATAAAAGTACTTTGAGTGCTTCCTATGCCACTCAAAGCAGTGAGTTTATCGACCAAAAATTCGCGATAAGCAGGCATATCTTTCACTAGAATTTTTAGTATAAAATCATAATCTCCGCTCACGTGATAACACTCCATCACCTCGGGTAATTGTGTTACCTCTTTTTCAAAGCGCCTTATATTTTCGCGGGTATGTTCATTGAGTTTAAGGTGACATAGCACCATAAAACTTTTATTAACGCGATTTTTATCAATCAAAGCTACATATTGGGAGATGGTCTGATTTCTCTCCAGTTTTTTAATCCGTTCGTGCACCGCTGTGACCGAAAGGCTCAATTTAAATGCTAAACTTTTAATGGTTTGTTTAGCATCTTGTTGCAGTAAGGCCAACAGGTTTTTATCAGTAGTATCAAGCATAAGTTTATTTTATTCCGTTTTAATCCGTAAAGAATTAAAAATACAGAATAATATTCTATAAATTATGTTTTTATCGAATTTTATACTAAATAAAATAATACCTATAGTAAATCATTTAAGCTTGGATTATCTTTATTTTTATTATAAAATACATTGCACTATGAAGCATCATCCAGGAATTGCATTACAGGAGCTACAATTAGCTACTCAAGACCGCGGGGTTAATCCGCCTATAGCCGACTCGAGCACGTTTAGGTTTCGCAACCCACAAGAAATGTTTGAAACCTTTGAAGGCAAAACCGAAGGCTTATTTTTATATTCTCGACACTCCAATCCTACTCTATCTTATCTTGAACAAGCACTCGCTCGCATGGAGGGTACCGAGGATGCCTTGGTTACCGCCAGTGGCATGGGTGCAATTACCGCTGTTTTGTTGCAACTTTGCCAGCAGGGAGATGAGGTGGTAAGCAGTCGTACCGTGTATGGAGGTACTTATGCGTTCATGAAGAACTTTATGCCAGGCTTAGGTATAAAAACGCGCTTTGTAGATATTACAAACTTACAAGAGGTAGAAGCCAGTATTACCCCACAAACAAAAGTCCTATATGCCGAAACGCTGAGTAATCCACTACTAGAAGTAGCTCATATAGATGCTCTAAATGTCATCGCAAAAAAGTATAGTTTAAAATTGGTGATAGACAACACTTTTTCTCCTTTATCTTTTTGTCCCGCCCAAATGGGTGCCGATGTGGTGATTCACTCCCTTACCAAGTACATAAATGACAGTAGTGACACTTTAGGCGGAGTGATTTGTGCTAAGCAAGAATTTATACTGAGTTTACGTGATGTAAATGAAGGTGCTGCCATGTTACTGGGAGCAACTTTAGATAGTCTACGTGCCGCTTCTATACTCAAGAATTTAAGAACGCTACCGGTACGTATTCAACAACATAGTAAAAACGCACTTTTTTTGGCCAAAAAATTTGAAAGCTTAGGCTTAAAAACGGTTTATCCTGGTTTAGCATCACATAAAAGTCACGCCTATTTTAAGGCAAAACATTACAGTGATTTTGGTTTTGGGGGGATGCTTACGGTTGATGTAGGAAGTTTTGAAAAAGCCAATGTTTTTCTAGAAATGATGCAAGCTTATAACTTAGGAGATTTAGCGGTAAGTTTAGGATTTTACCGAACGCTATTCAGCGCCCCTGGAAAATCAACTTCTTCTGAAATCCCTGAAGAGGAACAAACAGCTATGGGCTTAAGCAATGGTTTGATACGTTTTTCTATTGGTCTAGATCATAGCATTGCACAAAGTTGGGATGGCATTAAAAAGTGCCTGGAAGCCAGCGGCATAGTAGCCTCTGATTTACTAAATGCAAATTAATTAATATTAAGCGCAAATAATTATTAAAAAAATGTTTACTTTACTAGCCTTAATTCGCTATAAAGCCAGTAAAAAAAAAATGGACACCCAATCATCTGATCCGAATAACCAACACATTATTGAAAATAATTTGAGTCTAAGACAGGCACTTTTGCCTGTCTTTGCATTAATAGGCATGCTCGCTTACAACGTTTATGTTTATGGAGATAGTGCCCTAGACGGGTCCAATCAATTTATTCTCCTTATGGGGGCAGCGGTTGCGGCTATTGTAGGTTATTTTAATCGTGTATCCTACAAAACTATGGTAGAAGAGGTAGCGCAAAACATCAAATCTACTTCTGGCCCAATTTTGATTCTGCTTATGGTTGGCGCCCTATCGGGTACTTGGCTGGTTAGCGGTATTATCCCTAGTATGATTTACTACGGATTGCAATTATTAAACCCCAGCATATTTTTGGCAGCCTGCGTGGTGATTTGCTCCATTATTTCTGTTGCCACAGGAAGTAGCTGGACCACCTCTGCTACGGTTGGTATTGCCTTGATAGGCATATCTGAGGCATTAGGCATATCTTTAGGAATGACGGCCGGTGCCATACTAAGTGGAGCTTATTTTGGTGACAAATTATCTCCATTAAGTGATACTACAAACTTGGCCCCTGCTATGGCTGGTACAGATTTGTTTACCCATATTAGGTATATGCTATACACCACTGTACCTTCTATAATAATCACTTTAATTGTCTTTATTATAATCGGTTTAAATTTAGACACCCCAGATCAAGTAAATACCCAAAAAATATTGAATGCGATAGACAGCGCTTTTACCATTAGTCCGTGGTTATTTGCCGTACCTCTTTTGGTAGTCTTTTTAATCATTAAAAAAACACCCCCATTAGTGGCTTTATTGTTAGGAACTCTATTGGCAGCGATAGCTAGCATTTTTTTTCAACCTCACGTTTTAAATCAAATTGCCGGAACCGATGTTTTGAGTATTTCTAGCGCTTATCGCGGAATAATTGACTCGATCACTGTGAGTGTAGAAGTACCCACCAACTACACCGCTTTAAACGATTTATTTTCCTCGGGCGGAATGTATGGTATGCTCGGTACCATTTGGCTAATTATTTGTGCTATGACTTTTGGCGGAATAATGGATGCTATTGGGGCCTTAAGTAGAATAAGCAAAGCTTTGCTCAACTTGTTTCACTCAACCTTTGGGTTGTTTAGCAGCACCGTAATAAGTTGTCTAGCCCTAAATGTAACCGCATCAGACCAATACTTAGCTATTGTGGTTCCTGGTAAAATGTTTGCTAAAGCTTATAAAGACAAAGGCTTAGCGCCAGAAAACCTAAGCCGTACGTTAGAAGATTCTGCTACAGTTACCTCTGTGCTAATCCCTTGGAATACTTGCGGAGCCTACCATAGTGGTGTTTTAGGTGTTCCTGTATTGAGTTACTTCACCTATGCGATTTTCAATTACTTAAGTCCGTTTATGACGTTATTGTTTGCCGCATTAAATATAAAAATAAGACAACTTAAAAATAACAAAACAAGCCTCGCATGAAATTAGATATATTAGCATTCGGAGCCCATCCCGATGATGTAGAGCTGGGTTGCAGTGGCACTTTAGCCAAAGAGATTGCAGCTGGTAAAAAAGTAGGAATTGTAGATTTAACCCGAGGTGAATTAGGTACTCGAGGAAGTGCTGAGCTTCGTGCTCAAGAAGCACAAGCTGCTGCCGATTTGTTAGGTGTAAGTTACCGACATAACTTAGGTTTTAGCGATGGTTTTTTCACCAACAACAAAGACAATCAACTAGAAGTAATTAAACAAATTCGTGCTTTTCAGCCCGAAATTGTTTTTTGCAATGCTATAAGAGACCGGCATATAGACCACGGAAAGGGAAGCAAACTGGTAAGTGACGCCTGCTTTTTAAGCGGGTTACGTAAAATTGAAACTCAATGGGAAGGTAAACCTCAAGCCGCTTGGCGCCCGCGTTTGGTCTTGCATTATATACAATGGCAGGAAATAACGCCCGATATAATTCTAGATATTGGAGCTCACATTGAAACAAAAATTAAGGCAGTAAAAGCATATGGTTCACAGTTTTATCAAGCCCATGCCAATGAGCCTGAGACACCTATATCTAGCACCAATTTTCTTGACAGTGTGACCTATAGAGCTCAAAATTTAGGTAGACTAATTGGCACCGATTATGCCGAAGGCTTTACCAGCGAAAGACCCATTGCTTTAAATTCTGCATTCGATTTAATTTAATGTATTTTTTTCTTGGCAGAATGGTTATTATTTTTTAGATTTGCACCCGCAAACAAATGGTGGTTGTAGCTCAGTTGGTTAGAGCGCCTGATTGTGGTTCAGGAGGTCGTCGGTTCGAGACCGATCTTCCACCCTTTATAAGCCTCGCTTTTTAGCGAGGCTTTTTTTTTGCTATTTACTGCATAAAACTCCTTCTACTTACGACGAAATTATTAAGGGTTTTATCAGGATAGATTTTTTCTATTCGCCTCAGCGAAACAAGTGGCCTTAAAACATACACACCCATTTAACAGAATGAACTTTTAAGTTGAATTTTATTCATCGGGACGCACTTTAAAAAATCAGCTTCAAGCTTTTAATTCGGTTTAACTTATGAAATTTAATCAATCGGAATAATGTTATTTCCCAATAAACAAGCAAGCTAGCTTCTCAAAATCCGGTTTAACCTTAAATAATCTCCATCATTACTCTACTCTTGTTTTATTAATACCAGTGCAACACGCAATTGATTAAATTATAAATAATATGCATTTAATAAGATAAAAACATCGTTTAAACTATTTTTTAAAGCGTATTAATGATTTTTTAATTTTATTATTGTTAAATTGTACGGTTAATAAAATTAAAACAAAATGCGTATAACCTTAAAACCTATTTTTCATCGCGAGGCCCATTGTATTGGTATTTTTTTTGAATACAATCGCGAATTGATTGCTTATACCAAGAAGATAGCTAAGGTTAAATATTCTAGTACGCAGCGTTGTTTTTATGTTTTACAAAAGCCAGAGACCGGCGCCAATTTGTATGCTTATTTTCGCAAAAAGAATCACTATGTAGATTATAGCGCTTTAAGCGGATTTAAGCTTCCCAAAAACAAAGCGAGACCTCAACCTAAAACGCAAAATGTTGTAAATGCAGACAATTTAAGCCAAGAGGGGCGTCATAGGTTAAAACAGTACTATAAATATTTACGCGGGAAGCGTTATAGCCAAAGTACCTTAGCCACTTACTGCAGTTTTGTTTTAAAATTTGAGCATTACACTAAAAAAGATCCTTTATCATTGGCTTTAACCGATTTTAATCGGTTCATAGAAGATGAAATAGCTGCCAAGCAATTTTCTATAAGTACACACAGGCAGTGTATTAGTGCATTAAAGCATTATGTAGTTTTGTTTAACATAGAATTACAGGAAGATTTGAACCACTTGCGCCCCAAGCGCAATAAGTCTTTACCTAGCGTATTATCTTTAGAAGAGGTTTTGCGAATATTACAAGCCACAAAAAACCTAAAGCATAGGTTTATTTTTGCTCTCCTCTACTCTTCTGGTTTACGAATTGGAGAAGCCCTATCCTTACGAGTAAGCGATTTAAACATTGAACGCCGACAAATTTTCATACATCGCAGCAAGGGGCGAAAAGACCGCGTAGTTATATTAGCCGATACCATTTTACCTTTATTATATAATTATTTAAACACTTATCAACCCCGACATTTTTTAATAGAAGGTCGTTCTGGATACGCTTATCAAGCTAGCAGTGTTAGAGCTTCATTAAAGCGTGCTGTTTTACGCGCTAAAATAACCAAAACGGTAACTCCGCATACCCTGCGACACTCTTTTGCTACCCATTTACTTGAAACCGGAGTAGACTTGCGTTATATACAAGAATTGTTGGGGCATAGTAAACCCGAAACCACCATGATTTACACGCACGTAAGTCGTAAGCAGTTGCTACAAATAAAGAGTCCATTAGATTCTGCTTTACAGCAACTTAATCAACAAGGCTATGATACCAAAAAAGTATCTTTATCCGGAAATATTAACCTATAAAAGTGTATATTTGACTCGATATAACCAGTTGTGAGGCATCCAAAAAATGAACTTTCCTGAAATAGGTTGACTAAAAATTAAACCCTTAATTATAGTCACTTATGAAAACAAAAAAAGACCACTGGCGAAAAAAAAGCTATCAAAAAGTCAATCTAGAAACCAAACTTTTAGTCGTTGACCAAATTC
>CANMOY010000009.1 GCA_947499595.1 uncultured Mesonia sp. | reverse complement strand
GTAGTCCGTAGGGGATTCGAACCCCTGTTACCAGGATGAAAACCTGGCGTCCTAACCCCTAGACGAACGGACCATTAGTTTACTTATTTCAAAAACAAACCGACTGTTTGTTACTTTGTAGTCCGTAGGGGATTCGAACCCCTGTTACCAGGATGAAAACCTGGCGTCCTAACCCCTAGACGAACGGACCATTATTGCTTGAATGCGGATGCAAAAATAAGACTTATTTTAAATGCACCAAACAAAATTTCATTTTTTTTTGCACTTTTTTTAATAAGCCTTAGCAAATAAAACACGCTGATTAGATGGCTTACCAGTAAACACGCAGCTACCCGATTCATTTTCAGCATCAAAAGGAATACAACGAATGGTTGCCTTAGTCAATTCTTTAATTCTCTCTTCGGTTTCGGCTGTCCCATCCCAATGAGCTGAAATAAAACCACCTTTTTCTTTTAATACTTTTTTGAATGTTTCAAAATCTTCAACTTTAGAAATGTGTTCATTTCTGTAGTTAAGTGCCTTATTAAATAGATTATCTTGAATTTCAACCATTAAAGCTTTCACTTTCTCTACAAGTTCATCTTGTTTTATAAATTCTTTGGTAAGGGTGTCGCGTCTAGCCAACTCTACTGTACCTTTTTCTAAATCTTTTGGTCCTATTGCCAAACGTACAGGAACCCCTTGTAATTCATATTGAGCAAATTTCCAGCCTGGTTTATGTGTATCACGATCGTCAAATTTCACCGAAATACCGGCTTCTCTAAGATTTTGAGCAATTATTTGTGCCTTTTCGGCAATTTGTTTTAATTGCTCTTCTCCTTTATAAATAGGAACTATAACCACTTGATTAGGCGCTAATTTTGGCGGCAACACAAGTCCTTTATCATCGCTATGAGTCATAATTAAAGCTCCCATCAATCGCGTAGACACACCCCAACTAGTAGCCCAAACGTGTTCCAATTTACCTTCTTTGCTAGCATATTTTACGTCAAAGGCCTTAGCAAAATTTTGACCTAAAAAATGTGAAGTTCCTGCCTGAAGAGCCTTCCCGTCTTGCATAAGCGCTTCAATACAATAAGTTTCTTCTGCACCTGCAAAACGCTCACTTTCGGTTTTTTTACCCTGAATAACCGGAATTGCCATAAAATTTTCTACAAAATCAGCATACACTTCATTCATTTGCTTGGTTTCAAATAAAGCCTCTTCTCTTGTTTCGTGAGCCGTATGCCCCTCTTGCCACAAAAATTCGGCTGTTCTTAAAAACAAACGTGTACGCATTTCCCATCGTACCACATTAGCCCATTGGTTAATCTTAATAGGTAAATCACGATAAGATTGTATCCAACCTTTATAGGTATTCCAAATAATAGCTTCGGAGGTTGGCCTAACCACTAATTCCTCTTCTAATTTAGCCTCTGGATCTACAATTAATTTTGATGCATCACTAGGGTCTGTTTTTAGTCTATAGTGCGTTACTACCGCACACTCTTTTGCAAACCCCTCTGCGTTTTTTTCCTCGGCTTCGAATAGGCTTTTTGGGACAAATAAAGGGAAATAAGCATTTTGATGACCCGTCTCTTTGAAACGCTTATCTAATTGAGCTTGCATTTTTTCCCATATGGCATACCCATAAGGCTTAATCACCATACACCCTCTAACAGCCGAGTTCTCTGCTAGATCTGCTTGTACAACAAGCTCATTATACCACTTTGAATAATCTGTACTTCTTGAGGTTAGCTTATTTGCCATATATATATCTTTGGCACAATGCTTGTGCTATTGTTAATGAATTTTTAGTTTAGGCAAAACTAGTTAAATTTGAAATGTTCAACAATAAAATACAAAAGATATGCATCTTAATTCTATAAATATATTGAAATACGCATCTTGGCCACTTGGGTTAGGGATGCTATTTTTACTGCTATCGTGTGGCACCTATCAGAATACGTCTATTCCTCAAGATGGAATCTACAGTCAAAACGTAAATCGTTCTACTGCTACGCCACAGCAGCGTCAAAATGAAAAGACTGGTTACTATCAGAATTACTTTAAAGAACAAGGTGAGCAAATCACTATGGCTCAAGGAGTAAACCAAGAGAATGAAGTTTTTACCGATATTGATAATTACACTACACAGCGTGATTATCAAGACAACGGTCAAGAAAATGTAATTTACGAAGATGAGGAATATGCCTACAACAATGCTAGCTGGGGGTCTAACCCTACCGAGGTTAATATTACCGTTATTGATAGAAATCCTTATTTGTTTTCTGGGTTTTACCATCCTTGGGGTATTTGGAATGATCCTTTTTACGGTGGCTGGTATGGAGGTTTTTACGGTGCTTGGGGATGGGGTTGGCACAACCCTCGATTTGGCTGGGGATCGGCCTATTGGGGATGGGGACACCCTTATAATTACTGGGGCGCTTGGAATCACCCATTTTATGGTGGCGTGGCTTATCATCCTGCCTATCATAATTATAGACACTCAATAGCCTATCACGATGCAACTAGAAATTATCGCAACACGCGTAATAGCAATTACAGACGCAATGCCGGTGATAGCTATCGTAGAAATGCCTCAGAAAGCTACCGTAGAAATTCAAATAGCGGTATAAACAGAAGTAGCAATAATAGCATTCGGAGAAGTCAATCAAGAACGACCATAAAAAACACCCGTGGCATTAATGCTAGAGGTGATAGCCGTTACCAAAGCAATCGAGGTGTAAACAGAAATTCATCGGCTACTCAAACCAGTAGAAGAAGTGGTTACTACAACCGAAGCGCACGTCCTAGCACCAGAAGTTCGAACTCTATAAACCGTAGGTCTACAAATTCAAGCAATCGCACTTATTCACCTAGTCGATCAACCCGCAATTCGAGCTCTACAAGATCTTCTAGCTCTAGCCGATCAAGTAGCGGAACAAGAAGCAGCAGGGGTAGTTCTTCTCGTCGTTCTCCTAGATAAAAATATCCTTATGAAAAAAAAATATATAAGTATAATAACAGCAGCACTTATTTCAACAATAGGTGCTGCTCAAAGTATTAATGAGGCACTAAATTTTGGACAGTCTGATGTTTTAGGAACGGCACGTTTTACGGCCATGAGCGGAGCTTTCGGCGCTTTAGGTGGTGATTTATCTGCGCTCCAAGTTAATCCTGCCGGATCCTCAATTTTTCTGCATAACACGGCAGGGTTCACCTTTGGTTATCAGCATCTCAAAAACAATTCTTCTTTTGCCGGTGAAAATGGAGCTGCGAAAGAAAATGAATTTCACATTCCTCAAGCTGGGGCAGTCTATGTTTTTGAAAATTATAATCCTCAAGCCACTGTAAATAAATTCAGTTTTGGTCTCACCTATGATCAGCAAAAAAATTTGGAACAAAATTTTCTTGCTCGCGGAACAAGCAACGAGTCTATCGGTTCGTACTTTACAAATTTAGCTAATGGTATTCCCCTTGATTTGTTCACCACACGGCCTGGTGAATCTTTAGATGATTTATATCGATTTTTGGGTGAAACTAATTTTAATAACTTAGGAGTTACAAACTCCGAACTGCAAACAGCTTACTTGGGTTACGAAACTTATCTTTTTGATCCAGCAGATCCGAATGACTTAGAAAACACGCAATATATTTCAAATACTACCACCAATAACACTTATCATTCCTATAGCCAACAAGGCACAGGCTTTAACGGCAAATTCTCTTTAAACGGTTCCTTAGCCTTGCAAAATAAATTTTATATAGGTCTCAACCTAAACGCTCATTTCATTAATTTTGAACGCATTACAAGTTATTTTGAAAGACCAAATCAAAGCAGCAGATTATCCTCAATTTACTTCGAAAACAACCTGAGCACAATAGGTTCTGGATTTTCTTTTCAATTAGGTGGAATAGCTAAGATCAATAAGTTTTTACGACTTGGGTTGAGTTACGACTCTCCCACTTGGTACACCATTTCTGACGAAACGACTCAATATCTAAGCACCTCAAGTCAAGAATTTGGTAATGCTACTGCTAATCCTTTTATTGTGAACGTTTTTCCAAATTATAAACTTAGGACACCAGGTCAAATAAAAGCAAGTGCAGCTTTGATTTTTGCACCTTCAACACTGGTTAGTTTAGATTACGGCTATAAAAACTATGGTAATATTAAATTGCGATCTAGAGAAAACCAAAATTTCGAACTACAAAATAAAGGCTTAAGCAACAGATTAACTGCCGCCTCAAGCATAAGAATGGGCGCAGAACATCGTCTTAAAAATTGGAGTCTACGTGCAGGAGCTCGTTTTGAACAATCCCCATTTGAAAGTAAGGATTTACAAGACGATCTTTACGGATTTTCAGCTGGTTTAGGATATAATTTTGGTCGAATAAAAATAGATTTTGCCTACAGCTACTATCAGGTAAACATGCAACAAGACCTATTAAAAACAGGCTTAAGCAATACTGTGCAATTAGAAAGAAATGATTCTAACTACATAATGAGTTTTATATTTGATATGTAGGCAAGCAGTATAAGTTCTGTCTGTTTATTACCAATTCTTTAGGTGTAAAGCTTTTGTTACAATTTTTGAAAACTTAATCATAGGCCAAAATTAAGTTAAAAACTATAATGTTTTCGCCTTGCCGAATAAAGCTTTAGTTTAGAAAAACATAAATGCTTATCTTTGCCCACTTAAAATTGATAGAGGTTTATAAAATGAAAATTGATAATATCTTGGAAAATATAGATGAAATTGGTGACAACCATGTAAGTTCTAGCGCAGAGAATCCGCTAAGAAAAGATGCGTTTGAAAAAACAGATGAAGAAAAGATTGCCATAATACAGCAAGACGTTCACAATATATTAAAGACTTTGGGTTTAGACTTAGAAGACGATAGCTTAAAAGGAACTCCTTTACGAGTGGCTAAAATGTTTGTGAATGAGTCTTTTGCCGGTTTGCATCCCAAGAGAAAACCTAAAGCTTCGGTTTTTCAAAACAATTACAAATACGGAGAAATGCTAGTAGAGAAAAACATTACGGTTTATTCTACCTGCGAACATCATTTGCTACCTATTGTGGGCCGCGCACACGTCGCCTATATTTCAAATGGCACTGTCGTAGGTCTATCAAAGATGAATAGGATTGTAGACTATTATGCCAAAAGACCTCAAGTGCAAGAGCGCTTAACCATGCAAATTGTTGCCGAGCTTCAAAAAGCACTAGGCACAGACGATGTGGCTTGTGTTATCGACGCCAAGCATCTTTGTGTCAACAGTCGAGGAATACGAGATATTGAAAGTAGTACCGTTACAAGCGAATTTGGTGGTAAGTTTAAAGACAAGAATATAAAAAGAGAGTTTTTAGACTACATCAATATGGATACTGAATTTTAAAGTTTTAAATTCATTACACCAAGTTAAAAATTATACCCATGCCCTTATACGAAAATCAAGAGTTAAAAATTTACAATTCTCTTACGGGAGAAAAAGAACGTTTTAAGCCTATCACGAAAGATTATGTGGGAATGTATGTTTGTGGCCCCACTGTCTACAGTAACGTGCATTTAGGGAACTGCCGAACCTTTATTTCTTTTGATTTAGTTTTCAGGTATTTAAAGCATTTAGGGTATAAAGTGCGTTACGTGCGTAATATAACAGACGCTGGTCATTTAGAAAACGATGCCGAAACTGGCGAAGATAGAATTGCAAAGAAGGCTCGTTTAGAAGAAATTGAACCCATGGAAGTGGTTCAAAAATACACGGTAGACTTTCACCAGATTTTACATCAATTCAATAACTTACCGCCAAGCATTGAGCCTACTGCGACAGGTCATATTATTGAGCAAATAGAACTGATCAAAAAAATTATTGAAAAAGGCTTAGCTTATGAAGCCAACGGCTCTGTTTACTTTGATGTTTTAAAATATAACCAAAGTAAACACTATGGTATTCTGAGCAAAAGAAAATTAGAAGATATGATTGCGAATACCCGCGAACTCGACGGGCAATCAGATAAAAAGAATCCACAAGATTTTGCTTTATGGAAAAAAGCTGAACCGCAGCACATTATGCGCTGGCCGTCCCCTTGGGGTGTTGGGTTTCCCGGTTGGCACCTAGAATGCACCGTAATGAGCTCCAAATATTTAGGAGAGTCATTTGATATTCACGGAGGAGGAATGGACTTAAAATTCCCTCACCACGAATGTGAAATTGCTCAAGGGGAAGCCGCACACGATAAGTCTCCTGTGAACTATTGGATGCATGCCAACATGCTTACCTTAAATGGTAAAAAAATGGCCAAAAGTACCGGTAATAATATTTTGCCAAAAGAATTATTTTCTGGTAACAATGATGTATTGAGTAAATCTTATAGTCCCTCGGTTACCCGATTTTTTATGCTTCAGGCCAACTACAGAAGTATTCTCGATTTTTCAGATGAAGCTCTGCAGGCTGCAGAAAAAGGTTTTAATCGCTTAATGGAAGCCATAAGTTTAGTCGACTCACTTCCAGAATCAAGCAAGAGCAGTTTGAACATCAGCAAATGGCGTCAAAACTGCTACGATGCTATGAATGATGATTTTAATAGTCCAATTCTGATTGCACATCTTTTCGAGGCGGTAAAAATGATAAACGCAGTTCGCACAGAACAAGCTAAAATAACCGCTGCAGACAAAGTGGTACTATCTGAAACAATGCATAATTTCGTTTTCGATGTTATGGGTTTAATTCCTAATGCTAACCTTGTAAGTAATCAAGATAGTAACCGGGTAGAAAAATTAGTTGAACTACTTATAAATTTAAGAAAAAAGGCTCGCGACAACAAAGACTTCGCCCTTAGTGACTTAATAAGAGATGAGCTTAATAAAGTAGGCATTCAGTTAAAAGATAGCCGCGAAGGCACTTCTTTTACCATTAAAAATGATTAAGAAAATAGTTATAGCGCCTTTATTAGCTTTAATTTGGCTCTATAAAAAATTCATCTCGCCTCTTACGCCTGCGACTTGTCGATTTCAGCCAACCTGTTCTTCTTACGCACAAGAAGCACTTAAAAAACACGGATTGTTTAAAGGTGGTTATTTGGGCTTTAAAAGAATTTTAAAATGTCACCCTTGGGGGAAAAGTGGCTATGATCCCGTTCCTTAATGCAGACCACGGATTTAATAATACAATCTCCGCTCTAAGCTAAATATATCCTTATATTTACCCTGTAAACAATAAAAATTAGTATATGATAAGTAATGCCATAGTTTGGGATCCGTCTTTAGGAATTGATTTAGGCTTTTTTACGCTTAGATACTACAGTATGATGTATGTTATTGCGTTTGCATTGGGCTGGTACATCATTAAAAAAATGTTTGCCCACGAAAATATTTCAGAAGAAAAATTAGATCCTTTATTTCTATATACCGTTATCGCGACGCTCTTAGGAGCTCGTTTAGGTCATGTTTTCTTTTATCAATCTGAATTAATTTTTGAAGATCCATTGTCTATTCTCTTACCAGCCAGGTTTAATCCTGAATTTGAATTTACAGGTTTTCAAGGCTTGGCCAGTCACGGTGCGGCCATAGGAATTATAATTGCAATGTTTCTGTATTCCAAAAAAATACTAAAAAAACCGATGCTCTTTATACTAGACCGTATTGTTCTACCGGTTGCCATTGGAGGTGTTTTTATTCGGATAGGCAATTTTATTAATTCTGAAATTATTGGTAAACCCACTTTTTCTGACTACGGTGTAATTTTCGCCCAACTAGGCGAAAATTTCCCTAGGCATCCAGCTCAATTATATGAGGCTGGTTGTTATGTTATCGTGTTTATTATTCTTTCTTATCTTTATTGGAGCACAAATAGTAAAGAAAAACTTGGTTTTATCTTCGGGGCATTTTTAGTAATGCTGTGGAGCGTTCGATTTATGGTAGAGTTTGTTAAAGAAGCCCAAGTAGACCAACGTGCCGAATGGGCTTTAAATACAGGGCAATGGCTAAGCTTACCTTTCATTGCCATAGGTTTATTTTTAATTTTTCGCGCCCAAAAACAATTCTCGAAGAATTAATATTGCCTCCCTTAAAGGAAACTTAACCAGACTTTATTATACAACCAGTAAAAGAAATTTTACTGGTTTTTTTATGATGAAAAAATCGATTAAATCGAGTGAAAGAATACCGAAGTGCTTAGCCTTATATTTCCGTAAAATGTTTTAAAAAATATAAAACATCCTACTTTACAAAACTTGTTTATACTTATACCTGTTGAACTACAGAATAAATAAATTACCCAGCAAATAAAGCCGAAAAATTACGCTTTAATATCTATTAGAAACCAGCTAGGGCTGATACAGATTGTATTTGTTAAGTTATTTATTATTTATACGTGTTTTGTTGATTTCTGTACCGTATTTTATTGAGTATTTAAAGGTTTATTGTTAGACTATGAAAGGTATCTAAATGCCAATTCTATTTTTAAACCGGCAATAATACAAGATTATCCTTGAAGCGTGAAGATAAATTCACACCCTTAACAATATAAAAAAAAGTTGCTTCAATTAGTGAAACAACTTTTTTTTAAATATTTATTTAAGCAAGATTTAAGCTATAACTTCTTCTTCAATTTCTTCCTCTTTTTTAGCTAATAACTCATCGCTTTTCTTCTTAGCCGTATCATACATTAAGGGTGTTGCGATAAACAAAGATGAGTAAGTACCTACTAACACACCAATAATTAATGCAAACATGAATCCTCGAATGCTTTCTCCTCCAAAGATGAAAATTGCTAATAAAACAATAAGCGTTGTTAACGATGTATTCACTGTTCTACTAATGGTACTATTTAAAGCAGCATTGATAGTTTTCTTAAATGGCCAAGTGGTGTGCTCATTAAAATACTCTCTAATACGATCGAATACTACCACCGTATCATTTAATGAATAACCAACAACCGTTAAAATAGCCGCAATAAAGGCTTGATTTATTTCCATGCTAAAAGGCATAAAACCTTTTGCAATTGAAAATATTCCTAAAATTATAACAACATCGTGGAATACCGCAGCTACCGCTCCTAAACTAAATTGCCACTTTCTAAATCTGAATAAAATATATAAGAATACAACGATTAATGAACCTAACACGGCCCAAACAGAAGCTTTTTTAATATCATCTGCTATGGTAGGTCCTACTTTCATGGAAGACATCACTCCAACTTGGTGACCTTCTCCACTTGAAAGGTTAAATTCTTCGTAAGTTAATCCTTCAGGTAAATCCGCTTTAAGCGCATCAAACAGCATATTGCTTATTTCATTATCTACCTCTGTTCCTTCTTCTTCTACCTTATATTTCGTGGTAATTTTTAACTGATTATCGGCTCCAAAAGTTTTAGCTTCTGCACTACCAAAAACATCTACCAATTTGGTCTCAATTTCTGAAGCAGTAACTGATTTATCAAAACGAACGGTATAGGTTCTTCCTCCCACAAAATCTACCCCTTGATTAAGTCCAGTAGTTAATAAGGCTGCCACACTGGCTACAACTAAAATTCCTGAAACAACATAAGAAATCTTACGTTTTACGATGAACTTGATACTTACATTTTTAAATAGATTTTTAGTTGCTGCAGTAGCAAAATCTAATGATTTACCATTCTTTCCATAACCGTCGATAAACAAACGAGTAATAAAAATAGCCGTAAATAAAGATGTACAAATACCAATTAACAAAGTTGTAGCGAAACCTTTAATAGGTCCAGTTCCAAAAACCAATAGAATAATACCGGTAAGGCCAGTCGTAATATTGGCATCTAAAATAGAGGATAAAGCATTGCTAAATCCGTCTTTAATCGCATCCACCTGTGCTTTACCTTTGGCAATTTCTTCTCGAATACGCTCAAATATAAGAACGTTAGCATCTACAGACATACCAATGGTCAAAACGATACCAGCAATACCAGGCAGTGTAAGAACAGCACCTAATCCTGCCAAAATACCAAAGATAAATAAAATATTAACTGCTAAGGCTACATCCGCAAAAAGACCTGCTTTTCCGTAATAAAACACCATCCAAAGTAATACAAAGGCTAGTGCAATAGCAAAAGAAAGAATACCACTATCTATGGCTTCTTGACCTAAAGAAGGTCCTACTACCTCACTTTGTACGATATCTGCAGAAGCTGGCAGCTTACCTGCTCGTAGAACATTAGCTAAATCTTGCCCCTCAGTAATGGTAAAACTACCTGTTATTTCACTACGACCCCCGGAGATTGGACCACTTGAAATTCCTGGTGCAGAATATACAATATCATCTAAAACAATAGCAATTTGAGATTGGTTGTTGAAGGCTACCGTAGTCATTTCTTCCCAGGTTTTTGCTCCTTTACCGTTCATCTCCATAGAAACCGCTATTCTCCCCAATTGATCATACGTTTGGGTAGCGTTAGTAATTACTCCACCACTAAGGTCTGGTGTATTGGTTTTATTCGCTTTTAAAGCATATAAGTCAATAAATTCGCTGCCGTTTACTGGTTTTCCCCAAACAAATTTTGCATAGCGCTGATTAGCGGGAAGCAAATTGCGAATTTGTGGCATTCTTAGGTAAGCGCCAACCGCAGCCGTATCTTTAATATTTGCAGTTCCTAAAACTGGTCCTTGACCAGCAACTGGCTGTAATTTACTAAATAACGGATTATTTTTAGCGATATCTGCAGCATCATCAGTTTCTGCATCTGCGATAAGATCATCAATATCTTGATCTGTACTGGTAGAGTCTTGTGCCTTATCATTTGTTGCTTCTTCTGTTTTTGATGCTTGCATTTCCTTCAACTTAGCGTTTGCTTGCGCCAAGAAGGGGGCTAATTCCTGCCCTTTGAATACATGCCAAAATTCTAACTGAGCTGTACTTTGAAGTAATTTCTTAACTCGATCTATATCTTTTGCTCCTGGAAGCTCTACCAAAATTCTTCCAGAATTACCCAAACGTTGAATATTTGGCTGGGTAACACCAAACTTATCAATACGCTTTCTAAGTACCTCAAATGCCGAAGTTATACTTTCATCTATACGTTTTCTGATGATTGGTTTTACTTGAGCATTACTCATCTCAAAATTGATATCGTCGCTCAAATTTTTATTGGCAAAAACATCAGGTGAGGCCAATTTGGCATCAGGCGTCTCTTCAAATGCTTCAAAAAATAAGTTTACATAATCATCTTGCGATTCTTTTTGCAACTCATCGGCTCTAGCTAAAGCTTTATTAAAGGCAGGATCTTTAGAATTGTTCGCCAATTCTCTTAAAATGTCTTTTACAGAAATCTGTAAAATAACATTTATACCTCCTTTAAGGTCTAACCCTTTATTTAATTCTTTGTCTTTTGAGGTATTGTAGGTTATACCAGCAAAGATCTCTTGATTCCCTACAGAATCTAGATATCTACCTTCTTCAATTTCTCTTAAACTTGAGTAATTTTGAACCTCAGTGCTTATTTTTTGCTTCGCATATGCCTCTGCGTCTTCTTCGACACTGTTTGCGATAAATGTAAACGATAATTGGTAAATACTTACCAAACCGAATAGAATTGCGAATAGCTTGATTATTCCCTTATTCTGCATTATTCTTTAAGTTAATTAATAGTTTATTTTTATAAAACGGACAAATATAGGCTTTCGAAAAAGAATTGCCAATATTTTTATTAAGATAAATTTCACAAATAAGGCTGTTTAAAAAACTTAATATCATCTTGCTAGAAAACAAAATAATTATTTCTTAAACAGCCTTTCTTGATATTTTGTGGTTTATAAATCTAACAAACCGTTTGTTTTTTTAACACCCTCAGCACTTTCGTGAAGTTGCTTCTTTTCGTTTTCATCTAGTTCGATTTCAACAATCTTTTCAATTCCATTTCTACCTAATATTACAGGGGTACCAATACAAAGATCGTTTAATCCGTATTCACCCTCTAAAAGCGTAGAACAAGGAAACATTTTTTTCTGGTCACACGCGATTGCCTGTACTAAACCAGAAACCGCGGCTCCTGGCGCATACCAAGCACTAGTTCCTAACATCTTGGTCAAGGTTGCTCCGCCTACTTTAGTATCTGCAGCCACTTGATTTAAACGCTCGTCAGAAATAAATTCTGAAACCAACACACTATTGCGAGTTGCCAAACGTGTTAAGGGCACCATTCCTTTATCGCTGTGCCCTCCAATTACCATACCGTCTACATCAGAAATTGGAGCCTCTAAAGCCTCTGCTAATCTATATTTAAATCGTGCACTATCTAAAGCCCCTCCCATACCAATGATTCTATTCTTAGGTAAATTGGTAGTTTTATGCACTAAATAGGTCATTGTATCCATTGGATTACTTACTACAATGATTATAACATCTGGAGAATGCTTAATAATGTTGCTAGAAACCTCTTTTACAATTCCCGCATTAATACCAATAAGTTCTTCTCTAGTCATTCCTGGTTTACGTGGAATTCCACTTGTAATTACAGCAATATCACTGCCTGCCGTCTTAGCATAATCGTTTGTGCTTCCAGTTATCTTGGTGTCAAATCCGTTTAACGAGGCGGTTTGCATCAAATCCATCGCTTTCCCTTCTGCGTAATCTTCTTTAATGTCTAACAATACCACTTCTGAAGCAAAATTCTTAATAGCGATATACTCTGCACAACTAGCACCAACTGCTCCTGCACCTACAACAGTAACTTTCATAGTTTTATATATTTTAATTAATTGAATGATTTTGAGATGCTAAAATACAAAAAGCATTTATTTTATAGCTAAATGCAGACTTTAAATACCAAAATTTAATCCCACATTTAGGGTATTTATCTCTTGAAAATTATAGGCTGCGTTCAGGTCAAAAAAACCAAGCCGCAGATTCAAACCCAAGGTTCCTGAGACCACAGCATTATCTTGAACAATTGTAAACGGATTGGTAATGGTTTGTCCTGCCAACTCCCCCTCACTTATAGTATAGCGCCCCATTAAACCAGTCTCTCTATTTTGCAGATTATAGTTTAGGCCCCCATAAAAATTCAAGGTTTTAAAATT
The DNA here is from genome assembly GCA_947499595.1 of uncultured Mesonia sp. Classification (GTDB taxonomy): domain Bacteria; phylum Bacteroidota; class Bacteroidia; order Flavobacteriales; family Flavobacteriaceae; genus Mesonia; species Mesonia sediminis. The sequence continues at coordinate 87,621 of CANMOY010000009.1, read as the reverse complement.
GGTAGAACCTACTAAAGCAAATTGCCAGGCCGAAACATTTGATTCTAAGTTCGCTTTCGCGGATGAAACCTGTGCAGATTCTAAGGCATAACTAGCCTCAAGCTTGGTGTAACCAGCTAACAATGAAACAGCAATATTAGCATCATCTTTTTTGCTAAACAACCTTGAGATTTCATATTGCAGTCCAGCTCCATAAAGTCCGGTTTCTACATCGTCATAATTAATTTTAGGTATCACTCGAGCCTTAAGTTCAAGGCCCCACCCTAAACCAACCGATCCTTGTAGAAATGCCGAAGGCACAGTGTTAAGTTTTTCATCTAGTAAGCCACCAGGCAACATTAATGAAAAACTTTGCGTATCTCCGTTTTCATCCTCAAATCGCACCAAAACATTTACACTTTCTTTAGAGCCCAGTAAAGTTGGCACATGATCTTGTTTTTGACCAGAGGGCAAACTCAAATGTTCATAATCTGATTCTCTAAATAAAAATTTTTGCTTTTCTTCTGGTAAAAAAGCTGCATTAGTAATCAGCGAAAGCTCAAAACGTCCCGCATCTTTTGCATTACCTCGATAATACCAGCCTGTATTTACCAAGTAACCCAGGGTTGAAGTTGCTGGTTTTATATATTTTCCAAGGTAGGTTTTGGCGTCACTTAAACCGGCCTGAAGAATATCTTGAACTTCTGTCTGTGCCTTAGCGATGAATCCACTTAATAAAAGTGAAATCACAATTCCCGTTTTAATAATTGACTTGTTTATCATCTATAATATATTTTATAGGAAACCCCTAAATGAATGGCGTAGAATTGCTGTAAACTTGCAGCTACTCTTGTACTTAAGGCACTGCTAATATTGTATTTTACACCTGCAGTAAAATTGAAATTGGTTGCTTTATTTTCAACAGAAAACTTTTTCACAAGGGATTGAAATAATTCATTTTGTCTATCAATTTCATAAACACCGTTAAAATGCGTAGTCGACTGAGCGGTGAAGTAGCCCACCCCTGCATAGAGATCAAACTTACCCAAAGTTTTTGACCCTATAAGTGCAGCGTGCACGATATCCATCTGAGTATTGATTCCTTGTTTTTCATTTTGAATTTCACCAGACTCTTTTGTGTCAAAAAAGCCTTCAAATTTATTGAAAGCGATTAAGGCAGACAAAAACCAGTTTTCGGTTTTGAACCAATGGGTGAGTTCGTGTTGCAAACCTAGCCCCCACATACTACGCTCGATTGGACCATAAGCAATATTTGGTGAATACCTCAATTTAAGCTCGCTAGCCCAAGGCAAACCAATATCAGTTTGCATAAAAACCTGCGGAGCCAATCTAAAATTTTCGTCTACACCTTGGGGCAATCTTATTTCGATAACTTCCTGCTCATCTCCTACTTGATAATCTATCATTACATTTACATCTGGCTCGTTTGCACCAAAGATGCTGGCTACATCTTTAATGTCACTACCATCTTTAAATCTTAAATTATAATAATCTTTTGTGTTGAGGGTAAAACTATTTTTGCTACGATCTACAAAGGTTATATTAGAGGCCAGGCTAAAATCTAATTCACCCCATTTTTTGGTCTTGGCCGAACTATACCAAGCATTGCTCACATTAAACATTAGCCCACTTGCAGCAGGATCTACAAAAGCTTCGCCAAATTGACTTACATCTTTAACTAAATGCTCGACAAATGTATTTAAATCTTCTTGCGCCTGAATTTGACAGCTAATCAAAAAAAGGATGCATAAGGGAAAGGTTCTACCTATCAAAAGCGTTAATTTTTGTTAAATGTACATTTTTTTCAATAAAAAAACCTGCTTAAAGAAGCAGGTTTTTTATGTAAAGATAAAATATATTATGCATCTATATTTGCATAAATTGCATTTTTCTCAATAAACTCTCTTCTTGGAGGTACTTCATCTCCCATTAACATTGAAAAAATACGATCGGCCTCACTGGCGTTATCTATAGTCACCTGACGTAGAGTTCTAAATTCTGGATTCATGGTGGTATCCCACAACTGTTCAGCATTCATTTCTCCCAAACCTTTGTATCGTTGTATGGTTATACCCCCTGCATATTCATTAGAAATCTCATCTCGTTCTTTCTCACTCCAAGCATACCTTTTTTTACTACCTTTTTTAATTAAGTAAAGTGGCGGTGTCGCGATAAAAATATGCCCTGCTTCAATAAGTTCACGCATATATCTAAAGAAAAAAGTAAGAATTAAGGTTGCAATATGACTACCATCTACATCGGCATCACACATAATTACAATTTTATGATACCTTAATTTTTCCAAATTAAGTGCTTTACTATCTTCTTCTGTACCAATAGTTACACCAAGAGCGGTATAAATGTTCCGAATCTCTTCATTTTCAAAGACCTTATGTTGCATTGCCTTTTCAACATTCAGAATCTTCCCTCTAAGCGGCAAAATTGCTTGAAAATTTCTGTCACGTCCTTGTTTAGCCGTACCACCTGCCGAGTCTCCCTCGACAAGGAACACCTCACATTGCTCTGGATCTTGCTCTGAGCAATCGGATAATTTACCCGGAAGTCCTCCTCCGCTCATAACGGTTTTCCGCTGCACCATTTCTCTTGCTTTTTTGGCAGCGTGGCGAGCCTGAGCGGCTAATATCACCTTTTGAACAATGGTTTTGGCATCGTTAGGGTTTTCTTCGAGATAGTTTTCAAGCATTTCAGAAACGGCTTGCGAAACCGCTGAAGTCACTTCACGATTACCCAATTTTGTTTTGGTTTGCCCCTCAAATTGAGGCTCAGCCACTTTTACTGAAACAATTGCGGTTAATCCTTCTCTAAAATCATCACCAGAAACTTCAAATTTAAGTTTATCTAACATTCCCGAAGCATCGGCATATTTTTTTAATGTAGATGTTAAGCCTCTTCTAAATCCGCTAAGGTGTGTACCTCCTTCGTGTGTGTTAATATTATTTACGTATGAATGCAAATTCTCATTATAAGAATCGTTATAAATCATCGCAACCTCAACAGGAATCTCATTTTTTTCTCCTTCCATAGAGATTACATCTTGAATAATAGGTTCACGAGTTTCATCTAGAAAGCGGATAAATTCTTTTAATCCTTCCTCTGAGTGAAAAGCATCACTTCTAAAGTTACCATCTTCATCTTGCTCTCTTTTATCTGTCAAAGAGATTTTGATTCCTTTATTCAAGAAAGCCAATTCGCGCAAACGACTTGCCAAGGTTTCATAATTATATCGTGTACCCTCTTTAAAAATTTGATCGTCTGGCTTAAATGTAACTATTGTTCCGTTGTAATCTGTTTCTCCTGTACTTTTAACGGGATATAGAGGCTTACCTCTTTCATATTCTTGCTCCCACACCTTACCCTGCTTATGCACTTCGGCATGCAAATGTACAGACAATGCGTTTACACAACTAACTCCTACACCGTGTAAACCTCCAGAAACTTTATACGAATCTTTATCAAACTTTCCTCCCGCTCCAATTTTGGTCATAACCACCTGCAAGGCAGAAACTCCCTCTTTTTTATGGATATCTACAGGAATACCACGCCCGTTATCTATGGTGGTAATTGAGCCATCTTCATTAATTATTACATCTATGGAGTCGCAATAACCTGCCATTGCTTCATCTATAGAATTGTCTACCACCTCATAAACCAAGTGATGCAATCCTCTGTTTCCTACATCTCCAATATACATAGACGGACGCATTCTTACATGCTCCATTCCTTCTAAGGCCTGAATACTATCGGCCGAATAATTCTTTTTATTTTCTTCGCTCATAGGTCTAACTTATTATCAACAAATATAGCAAAAGCACGTGGGTAAAAAAAGCTTAACGCTCCATTCAAATTTAAGTTATTAACATTTTTTTACTGATTGTATGGATTTCAATTTTATTATCTTAGCAAAAAAATTAGCATGCGTTACCTTATCATCTTTTTCTTATTCATATGCACTTACCAAATGGGTTTGGCACAAGACTTCAAAGATTTAGATGAAAGCCCTATGGACGTAAGCGTAATTCGAAATACCGACAACTCGCCGTTGGCTCGAATTATTTACAGTCGTCCTCGTAAGAAGGATAGAGAGATTTTTGGTGCACTAGTTCCGTTTAATCAAGTTTGGCGCACAGGAGCCAATGAGTCTACCGAGATTACTCTTTATGAAGAACTTTATATAAACGGTATTTGTCTAGACCCAGGCACGTATAGCCTATATACTATTCCAGGCCCTAAAATTTGGACGATAATTTTTAATGAAGCTCAAAATGCTTGGGGCGCCTTTAATTATAACGAAAAACTTGATGCCCTTAGAATAAAGGTTCCTGCTCAAAGAGCAGCCAGTATAATCGAAATTTTTTCTATAGCCTTTCAGCCTGCCCAAAACGGTATCAATTTATTTATAGGCTGGGACGATACTTTTATAAAGGTTCCCTTTAAAAAAAGTTTAGATTAAGGTATATTAAGATATTTATGCGTTTGCAATGAAATTTTCCATTTAGGATTTTGCATTACATAATCAACCATAAGCGGAATCATCTTATCTCGGACGCTCCATTCTGGCTGCAAATACAAGATACAGTCTTCTCCCACTTTAGCAGCTTGTTCTTCGGCAAATTTAAAATCATGTTTGTTGTAAACAATTACCTTAAGTTCATTTGCACGTTTATAGGCTTCTAAAGTTGGTAATTTATTTTTCTTTGGCGATAAACAAAACCAATCCCAATCTCCGGTTACCTCAAAGGCTCCAGAAGTTTCGATATGCGTTTTTCCGCCCCCCTGTTTTATGGCTTTCGTGATAGGGCTCATATTCCACATTAAAGGCTCTCCCCCTGTTACAACAACAGTTTTGCTATTATCTAAGGCTTTCTTTACAATGGTTGAGGTCAAACTTGGCGGATGCTTTTCTGCGTCCCAGCTTTCTTTAACATCACACCAATGACAGCCTACATCACATCCGCCAATTCGTATAAAATAAGCGGCTGTCCCCTTATAAAAACCCTCACCCTGTATGGTGTAAAATTCTTCCATCAAGGGTAGCATTTCGCCTGTACTTACCAGTTTTTCCTGTTCTTTCTTTGTCATAGGCTGCAAAGATAAACAATACCCTTTTTAAAAAATAGACTTACCAAATATTATATGCTTAAATTTCTTGAACCAAGTTAGTATTACTAATTTTGCAGCTTAATTTTTTACTTTTATGAGACTTTTAAGCGCCTTATCAATTATCCTTGTATTAAATGCCTGTCAACCCTCAAAACCCGACCAATCCTTATTGATTCAGCCCAATCAAATTGGCTTATTACAAAAAGACACGCCCATATACACCTTAGACTCTATATTTAAAAATGATTCGGTTGTAAAGCGGCGCATTAATAGTAGGTTTAGTAGTCAAGATGAATTTATCGTATACTCAAAAGAAGGTCGGGAACGTCTGGTTTTAATTCCCAAAAATGATTTTGATTCTACAAGTACTGTAGCCAACATTCAAATAAAAGACTCTTTATTTCACACTGCGAAAGGAATCTCTATACAATCTACTTTTAGAAAAATTCAAGAACACTATAAAATTTCGCGTATTGAAAATACCCTACGCACAGCGGTAATTTTTTTAAACGAACAAAATTTATACTTGAGTATCGATAAAGAATTTGTAAGCGGTGACGCCAGATACAACACAAATCTACCAATTGAACCTAGCCAAATTAAAGATGATGCAACTATAAAACACCTTTACTTAGGATGGGATTAAGTAAGAAACTCCAGATTTACTTGATGTTTATTGGATTTATAAGCTTGTCAAGCTGCAAACAAGGAGAACCAGCCACAGCCAATTTATATGAGCAAAATTCATTTAAAAATGGTGAGTTGCAATCGGTCATAAGCACAACCGCGGGCTCACTTATTAAAAACACCTATCAGATTAAAGACAAGCGTTTTTTGCCAGACACTAGTTTTTTAAAACAAGGAAAAATCAAGTACCTTGCGCTACCTTTTAGTATCGGCTTCATACCCTCTACCCAAATTGAGTTAGGTAAATCAAACAGGCCACTAGAGGTGCTTTTGGTAAACACTGATGCAAAACAAGCACAAACCGTAGGTGTAAAATTATTAGCGCTACTTAAAGTTGCTACTCAAGATACCATTACCTATAAACTGGTGGGTATCGATTCTGGCAGGTCGCAGGCCTGGTCTCCTTTTGAGAATTTTGAAGACCTGGCCGCCAACTACCCAGACATAATCAAAACGATAAACAGGTATTTTGAAGATTATCGATTGGGCCCTTACCAAAAAGTGCTTTCTTGGCAAGATGAACAAGCGGCTTTAAAATTTGTTAAAGCGCATCAGGTTAATTAATATATTTTTTACTTTACGGAAATATGAAAAAGACCATTAAAAAATTCATCCCTAAAATAATTGGAGCGCAATTAAATTCGCTTCACTTAGTGCATTCGGCGAAAGCCACCAAAAAAGCCTATAAGCTCTTTTGCACGCCAAGATTGGGAAAAGCCAAACCTCATCATAACGCGTTTTTAAATCCAGCAAAGACCCAAGAAATAATGGTTGAGGGCACCTCAATTCAATGTTACAGATGGCCCGGAGAAGGCAAAAGGGTCTTATTAATTCATGGTTGGGAAAGCAACACACACCGCTGGAAAAAACTCATTGAAAGACTTCAAGAACAGTCGTTTGATGTTCACGCATTAGATGCTCCCGCTCATGGTAATTCAAAGGGAAAAATCATACACGTGCCTTTATATGCTCAAGTAATTCATCAAGCGCTGCAAAAAATAAATCCCGCCTATGTTATTGGGCACAGTATGGGCGCTATGGCTAGCGTTTACGAACAATACACCTATAAATCACCAATTGAAAAATTGGTTTTACTTGGCCCTCCATCAGAATTGCAAAAAATAATTAGCGATTATCAAGCTATTTTAAAACTTAGACCTTCTTTAATTCAAGATTTAGAAAATTATTTTTTTAAAAACCTAGGCTATAAATACAATGATTTTTCTATTGCTAAATTTGCTAAAAGTCTTCAAATACCTGGCTTAATTATTCATGATAAGTATGATAAAATTGCACCTGTTTATGCATCGAGAAGTATACATAATGCTTGGCAAAATTCGTTTTTGATTGAAACAGAAGGATTAGGTCATTCATTATACAGCCCCGAAGTGAACACAGAAATAATAAAATTTTTAAATGCAAATTAGTCATGAGTGACATCCCACAAGGCAAAAGAATAAATAAATTTTTAAGTGAAGCTGGCTTTTGCTCAAGACGCAAAGCCGATGAACTCATTGCGGCTGGAGTAGTAACCATAAACGGTAGGGTACCCGAAATGGGAACAAAAGTGCTACCCGAAGATCAGGTAGCCGTTAACGGTAAAATCATTGTCGCTAAAGAAAAACCTGTTTATCTTGCTTTTCATAAGCCGGTAGGGATTGTTTGCACAACCGATACCCGCGTTGAAAAAAATAATGTAATAGACTATATAAATTACCCTACGAGGATTTTCCCTATAGGTAGGTTAGACAAGCCTAGTGAAGGTTTATTATTACTAACCAACGACGGAGATATTGTGAATAAAATATTACGCTCAAACAACAACCACGGTAAAGAATACCAAGTAAAAGTGAATCGGCCGGTAACCCAGCAATTTATTAAGCGTATGGCAAACGGAATTCCGATTTTAGGAACGGTTACAAAAAAATGCCACGTAAAGAAAACAGGAAGTCACGATTTTGAAATTGTCCTTACTCAAGGTTTAAACCGGCAAATAAGGCGCATGTGCGAGTATTTAGGATATCAAGTGGTTCAACTTAAACGAACGCGAATAATTAACATCCCACTAGATGTTCCTGTAGGCAAGTATAGGGAACTTACACGTCAAGAATTAACTGATCTACAGACAATTCTTAAAAGCTCAAAAAAAACACATTCACGAAATAAATAATATAGTTAATCATAAAATCTAACATTCTTTTAAGGAGGATATTTAAAAATACTTGGTAAATTTAGAGCAAAAGATAAGATATGAGCAGACCAAGTATAAAAAATGAAGAACAATACGAAGCCTTAAGAGATCAGGGATATAGCCAAGAAAAGGCTGCCCGCATTGCCAACACCAAAAATGCTAGCCAAAAAGGAGGAAAGGCGTCACCGTACGAAGATTGGACCAAGCAAGAGTTATATGAACGTGCCCAAGATATTGGAATTGACGGTCGGTCTACCATGAATAAGGATGAACTTATCAAAGCCTTACGCAATAACTAATTATGAAAGAAGTACCCTTATTTCACTTGGCGATACCCGTTAAAAATCTTACGGAATCAAGGTCCTTTTATAGTCAACGTCTCAAACTAAAAGAAGGTCGAAGCAGCAAACATTGGATCGACTATAATTTTGGTGGTCACCAATTGGTTATACACGAGGTACCTCAATATGAACCTCCCAATTTTGGCAATGAAGTAGATGATCAAAAGGTTCCCGTTCCTCATTTTGGACTGATTTTAGACTGGTTTTTTTTCGATGAATTTTCAGCTCAATTAAATCTCGAAAATATCGACTATATTATTTCTCCTTGTATTCGGTTTCAAAATCAACCTGGAGAACAAAAGGTTTTATTTTTTAAAGACCCCTCTGGAAACGCCCTAGAGTTTAAAGCCTATAAAAACACTAACGAAATATTTACTGCTTGATGAAACAACTTCACCCTAAATTGGTAAGACAATTATTCACCCTTTTGATAATAGGCGTTTCGGGATTTTTAATCTTTGCTGAAATGTTACCCTACTTTTCGGGTGTTTTGGGGGCTATCACCTTTTATGTACTACTCAAAAAGTGGATGGTAAAATTAGAAAAAAGAAACTGGAATAAAGATCTTGCTGCAACGGTGTTGATGTTGTTTTCCTTTATTGGAATCTTAATACCAGTAAGCGGAATGGTCCTTTTGCTTACTTCAAAAGTAAGTAAAGCCGTAAATAACTCAGAAAAAGTTTTACAAGCCATCAACGCACAACTGCAAGATTTAAATACATTAATCAATCAGTATTCCTCAAATTTCGATATTACCAAGCAAATAAATACCAATGAAGTAACCAATTTAATATCAAGTAACCTTCAGAATTTAGCAGGGGGAACATTTGATGCATTTATAGCAATAGGTATAATGTATTTTCTTTTGTATTATATGCTCACCAAAAGAGACCACATGCAAAGAATGCTGGGTGATTATATTCCTATTAATAGAGAAAATTTAACTTTAATTGGGCAAGAAAGCACATCAATGGTTAAGGCCAATGCTATAGGAATTCCTTTAGTAGCAATTTGTCAAGGCATTATAGCCCTTATAGGCTTTTTAATATTAGGAGTTCCAGATCCATTCTTTTGGTTTGTGATTACCACCATTGGCTCTATGATTCCTTTTGTGGGCACGGCTATCGGGATTCTACCAGTAACTATTTTGCTTTTTTCACAAGGCCAAAACTGGGAAGCTATTGCTATGCTTATTTACGGCGTGGTAGTTATCGGATCTACCGATAACATTATTCGGCTTTATGTATTAAAACGCTTATCTGATGTTCATCCACTTTTAACCCTTATCGGAGTTGTGGTAGGGGTACCTTTATTTGGTTTTATTGGTCTAATTTTTGGCCCACTACTTATCTCATTATTTTTATTAATGGTGAAAATTTATAAGAAAGAATACGGAAAAAAAGAAGTTAACTCAACCGAAACAGCTGACACAGAAAATCAGAAATTAGAAAACTTACACCAAAACAAAAAATTGTAACATATGGCTACAAGCAGCAAAAAGATAGACGAAAATTATTTTGAGCGTAAAGTTTCTGGCATTACCAAGAGTGATGTAGATAATACATTGACGCAAGAAAATGAGATTGAACAGAAAATTAAAAACGCTGGGGTATTTGAAAAATACGCAGAGATGGCTAAGCAAATGCTATTGATGCTCAAGGATTATAGGCGAGGCTTATATACCGAAGTGCCTTGGTTTACCATAGGGTCTATTGTATTTTCACTCATTTATGTTTTAAATCCACTTGATGTAGTTCCCGATTTTATTCCTGGACTAGGCTATATAGATGATTTAAGTGTATTTACCTTTGCTTTACGATTTATAGAGAGCGATTTACATAACTACCTGGACTGGAAAATAAACAAAGAAGAATAAAAAAGGCCCTATTACAAAAGGGCCATTTCTTAATTAATTTAATGGATTTCTCATTCTATGTCGTTCTCGCGCTAATAAAGTGTTTTTAAGCAGCATAGCAATGGTCATTGGCCCTACTCCTCCTGGGACAGGAGTAATATAAGAAGCCTTCTTCTTTACATTCTCAAAATCAACATCACCTGTTATCACATACCCTTTTGAAGCATTATCATCTGGTACTCGGGTAATACCTACATCTATTATCACTGCATCGTCTTTAACCATTTCGGCTTTAAGGAAATTGGGTGTTCCTACAGCGATAATAATAATATCTGCTTGAGAGGTTATTTGTGTTATATTTTTGGTGTATCGGTGCGTTAGCGTTACGGTTGAGTTACCAGGAAAGCCTACTCTACCCATCAAAATACTCATAGGTCTTCCTACAATATGGCTTCGCCCTATTACCACAGTATGTTTTCCTTTAGTAGGAATATCATAGCGCTCCAACAACTCTAAAATACCATAAGGTGTGGCAGGTATAAATGAAGTCATATCTAATGACATTTTACCGAAATTAGTCGGGTGAAAACCGTCTACATCTTTATCGGGATCAACAGCCATCAAGACGCGTTGGGTGTTTATTTGTGGCGGCAGAGGCAATTGAATGATAAAACCATCAATGGCTTCATTTTGATTTAACTCCTCTATTTTATCTAGCAGTTCAATTTCTGAAGAATTACTAGACATACGTACCATAGTAGATTCAAAACCAACTCGCTCGCAAGCTTTCACTTTAGAATTCACATAGGTCATACTAGCTCCATCATTACCCACAATAATGGCTGCTAAATGCGGTACTTTTTCGCCCCGCTCTTTCATTTTTTTTACTTCAATAGCGATTTCATCTTTTATATCGCTACTTACTTTTTTACCGTCTAAAATTGTCATGTTGTGTGTTATATAATGCAAAAAAGCCAAGTTGTTTCGAACTCAGCTTTTCTTGTTTTATCTTAATCCTTTCATCATTTGCATCATCTTTTTGCCGCCTCCACCTTGCATCATCTTCATCATCTTACTCATCTGATTAAATTGCTTTAGTAGCTGATTTACTTGCGTTACAGAAGTACCAGAACCTTTTCCTATTCGTTTTTTCCGACTAGCATTAATAATACTCGGTTTCGCTCTTTCTTCTGGAGTCATAGAATGTATAATGGCCTCAATATGTTTAAAAGCATCATCATCAATATCAATATCCTTCATCATTTTACCAGCGCCAGGTATCATGCCGATAAGGTCTTTCATGTTACCCATCTTCTTAACCTGCTGGATTTGATTCAAGAAATCATCAAAACCAAATTGATTTTTCGCAATTTTCTTTTGAAGTTTTCTGGCTTCTTCTTCGTCATATTGTTCTTGGGCTCTCTCAACCAATGATACCACATCACCCATCCCCAATATTCTATCGGCCATACGTTCAGGGTAGAAAACATCAATAGCTTCCATTTTTTCTCCCGTACCTATAAACTTTATAGGCTTATCTACAACAGATTTAATTGAAATTGCAGCACCACCACGGGTATCACCGTCTAGCTTGGTTAAAATTACACCGTCAAAATTTAATATATCATTAAATGCTTTTGCAGTATTTACCGCATCTTGACCAGTCATAGAGTCGACCACAAACAAGGTTTCTTGCGGTTGTATAGCCTTATGAATATTTGAAATTTCGGTCATCATTGCCTCATCAACTGCTAATCGACCGGCAGTATCTATAATCACCACATTAAACCCATTCTCTTTTGCATGTGCAATAGCATCTTGTGCAATTTTTACAGGATCTTTAGTTTCTCTATTTGAGTATACTTCAACCCCTATCTGCTCACCTACCACGTGCAGCTGATCGATTGCCGCTGGCCTGTATACATCACAAGCTACTAATAAAGGTTTTTTGGTTTTTTTGTTCTTTAGAAAGTTGGCTAACTTACCTGAAAAAGTAGTTTTACCACTTCCTTGCAACCCAGACATTAATATTACGCTTGGATTTCCTGATAAATTGATACCCTTTGCGTCGCCACCCATAAGCGCAGTAAGCTCGTCTTTCACCAACTTCACCATCAACTCTCCAGGTTTTAAACTGCTGAGTACATCTTGGCCTATCGCTTTATCTTTTACAGTCTTTGTAAAATCTTTAGCAATTTTATAATTCACATCGGCGTCTACCAATGCCCGGCGCACTTCTTTCAAGGTTTCGGCAACATTCACTTCGGTAATTTGACCGTGCCCCTTAAGAATATGAAAGGCTTTATCTAACTTATCACTTAAATTATCAAACATAATTTTCGGTTGTTTTTAAGAGTTGCAAAGTTATGAATTAGATTGTTAAGATTAAAAACTTCTCATAAATATACTTTAATTTTGTTTAGAACCGATTTTTAATCCGTAAAGCTAGTAATCACGCATCTCTAGAAAAACAAGACTCCTTTTAAATACCAGATTTTTTACTATTTTTAGCTAGAATTAAAGCTTATGCCTAAAAAAATATTCGAGAATATTTGTGTAGATTCTGTTTTTGAAAGAATATACAATGATTATGCAAAAGATCTTCATGATTTTTTATACTACAAATTTGGCAATGGCTACAACCACGAAGATAAAATGCACGAAGCCTTTGTAAAGCTATGGCATAAATGTGAAGATGTTACTTACAGTAAAGCTAAGTCGTTTCTTTTTACCGTTGCCAACAACTTAATGCTTAACGAAGTAAAGCATAAAAAAGTGAAACTTAAATACAACAAAAGCATTAAAGAAAATACTAATAAACAAAGCCCAGAATTTTTATTAGAAGAAAAGCAATACCTAGAAAAGTATGAGCGTGCCCTAAGCTCACTTACCGAAAAACAACGTTTGGTATTTAGTCTTTGTAAAATTGAAGCCAAACCCCATAAAGAAGTGGCATCATTGCTTGATATATCAACAAAAACTGTTGAAAAACACCTTTATAGTGCATTAAAGAAATTAAAATTAGAATTAACAGAGCTTTAAGGTAGGAAAATAGCTTATTAAATTGTTATAGAGGTAAGTACAACGAGATGAAAAAAGAAGATATTTTATATAAATGGTTAATGGGCAAAGCACTCACCCAAACACAGCTTCAAGAATTGGAGTCTAAACCCGCATATGAGGAGTACAAAAAAATGCTCGATTATGCTGGCTATTTCAAAGCTCCTGCTTTGTCAAATAGTACTAGTGCCAGCCTTATAGAAAGAGCAAAAAAACAAAAAAGAAGAAAACGAATACTTACTTGGGTTAGCAGCGCCGCTGCCGTTTTGATAATTGCCTTAGGAGCTTTTTGGTTTACCCAGCAAAATCTAGTTTTAATTGATACCGCAAACGCACAACAAAAAAGCTTAGAATTACCCGATGGTTCCTTGGCGAAACTTAATGCTGGAAGTCAAATTCAATACCATTCTAATAAATGGAAAAAAGAACGCCAACTACAATTAAAAGGAGAAGCTTATTTTGAGGTAAAAAAAGGACAAAAATTTAGTGTGCAAACACCAATAGGAAGGGTAGAAGTTTTAGGAACCGCTTTTAACGTAAAACAACGTCAAAACTTTTTTGATGTTACGTGCTTCGAAGGGCTTGTTCGGGTTATTAAAGAGCAAGACACCTTAGCGTTATCGGGAGGACAATCGGTAAGTTTCTATAAGGAAGAATATACAACCAGTCAAATAATCGATGCGGCACCCAGTTGGCTGACAGGACAGAGCAAATTTAAAAGAGTACCATTAATACTGGTAATACAAGAAATTGAACGCCAATATGACGTTAAAGTGCTTCGCAAAAACATAGATTTAGAAAAAAATAGTTATTTTACCGGGAGTTTCACCCATAGCAATCTTGATATGGCCTTAAGATCTGTCTGCATTCCGTTTGGGCTTACGTATCATATTGATGGAAAATCCGTAAACTTAAGTGAACAAAAAAATTAAAGTTCAGCTGTTTTTTACTTTATTGCTTTTTCCTATCCTACTTTTAGCACAGGTAAAAACCAAGGAAAGCCTTAGTATTTTAGATATTATTAAACGATTTGAGAACCAGACATCGTTTAAGTTTTCCTACCTTGAAAATGAGTTAGAGCAACTACCTCCCTTTACAATTAATTCAAATTTATCGCCAAGGCAAATAATTGCTGAAATTGAACGCAATAGCAACCTCGAGTTTGAGTTTTTAAGTCAGGATTTTATTGCGATACGTCTTAAAAAACCGCTTGAAGCGGATAAAGTTTTAGATTTGGAAGAAGTTATTATTCAAAATTACCTTAATAAAAGTATTACCAAAAAAGACCAAGGTGTATTAGATATTGACCTAAACCAGCTTCCTACGTTCCCTGGTCTTATTGAACCCGATGCCTTACAAGCACTTCAGGTGCTACCAGGAATAGAAAGCATTAACGAAAAAGTTAGCGATTTAAATATTCGAGGGGGAACACCCGACCAGAATTTGGTACTTTGGGATGGCATTCGTATGTACCAATACGGTCATTTTTTCGGACTAATATCGGCTATAAATCCTTATTTTGTAGATGAGGTAGCCTTGATAAAAAATGGTACTGACGCTTCTTACGGAAACAGTGTTTCTGGAGTGATATCATTACAAACAAGCGATGAGTTGAATCAAAAATTCAATGCAGAAGCAGGAATAAACTATCTTTACGGATTTGGTTTAATTGACACCCCATTAGGCAAGCAATCAAGCTTAAGGCTGGCGGCTAGAAGCTCTATAAACAACTATTTTAGAACCCCCACTTACAATCAATACTATAAACAGGCTTTTCAAAACACAATATTAGATCCGCTTGAACAAGAAAGCATTAAGCAGAATGACGAGTTTCATTTTTATGACACCACCCTTCGTTACCTATATCAACCAAATAAAAAAAACAAATTTAAGCTAAGCTTCATTTATTTATCTAACAACCTAAGCTATCGTGAGGATTTTTTGCAGGGCAATCAAATTGATCCAAAAACAAGTGGTTTATCACAATACAGTTTAGGATTCGGATTGAATTATGCGCACCATTGGAATGAAAAGGTTATCTCTAAGGTACATTATTACTATTCACTATATGATCTAGAAGCTAGTAATGAAGAGCGAAAAGAAGATAGGATTAGCCGTCAAAAAAACAAGGTAAGAGAACATGGTTTTAAAATTGAAAACACATTAAATCTTAACCATTTATCTGACTTAAACTTGGGCTTTGAACATATTTACGCGCAGATTGAGAATTTTACCCGCCAAAGCAATCCGCTGGATGGATTTTTCACTACCCGCTTTACCTCAACTCAAGCTGTGTATGGCACCTATTCTTTTAAAAGTTTAGATGATAAAACCAATCTACATATAGGTTCGCGTCTCAATTATTTTTCACAACTAAACCAGTTTTATTTTGAGCCACGTTTTAGCTTAAATCAAAAAGTGGTTAAGAATCTAGCGTTCGAATTTCTTGGCGAGGTAAAAAGCCAGTATCATACTCAAATTAACAGCACCCAAAAAGATTTTTTAGGTATTCAAAACAGTAAATGGCAAGGTGCAAATAACCAAGATATACCTTTAATGCAGAGTATGCAACTCTCTTTGGGTTTACATTATACTCAGAATAATTGGCTAGCCAGTATTGAGGGGTATGCAAAAAAAGTAAATAATATTACAGTTTCAAGTCAAGGCTTTCAAGACCAATACCAGTATGCGCCCTTTTCTGGCGATTATTATATTAGAGGAATAGACTTTTTAATCCGTAAAGAGTTTAAAAGGTTTAATTTTTGGGCCGGCTATTCACTTACTAACAATGACTATCGTTTCAACGAGATTAGCCAAAACAGTTTCCCAAGCAATACAGCAATTGCCAATTCTTTAAGTTTCAATACCAGTTATGAACAAAATGGGCTCCAAGTTTCTTTAGGAATAAAGTGGCGTTCAGGAAAAGCTTACACTCCAATAAGCCAAGAAAATTTAACCAATAACTTGTTTTTATATTCACCATCAAATAGTGCGCAACTACCCAGTTATTTTAGAACAGACTTTTCTGCAGGTCAAGAGTTTAAACTAGACGATAAGGTAAATGCCTATATTGGCTTATCGGTTTGGAATTTGCTTAACTCTACCAATATTATCAATGCCTACTATTTACAAGAAAACAATGAGATATTTTTTATTCAACAAGAAGCCTTAAGAATTACACCCAATCTAATTTTCAAGTTAAGATTTCATTAAGGCAAAAACAATTTACATCTGGCTAGGAACTTTTATTCCTAGTAGTTTAAATGCACTTTTAATCACTGCCCCTGTAAGTTGTGCTAATTGTACTCGTAAAATGCGTTGATCTTCTTGTTCTGCCGCTAAGATAGAAACATTTTGATAAAAAGAATTAAAATCACGTACTAAATCATAGGTATAATTCGCTACAATTGCGGGACTGTATTGTTTTGCTGCGAGTTGTATTGTTTCTGGCCAAGCCAACAAGTGTTTGATTACCGTTTTTTCTTTTTCTTCAAAAGTATAATCCTCTACCGTTTGCGCAAGTAATTTTTCACCTTTTCTTAAAATAGATTGAATACGGGCGTAGGTATACTGTACAAATGGACCGGTATTTCCTTGAAAGTCTACAGACTCTTCTGGATTAAATAGAATACGCTTTCGCGGATCTACTTTTAAGATATAATATTTTAGAGCTCCTAAGCCAATGGTTTCGTAAAGCTCTTCTTTTTCTTGGAGTGAAAATCCTTCTAACTTGCCTAAATCATCTGAAATCTTTTGCGCTGTTTGCGTCATTTCATCCATTAAATCATCTGCATCAACTACCGTGCCCTCTCTGCTTTTCATTTTTCCGCTAGGCAAATCAACCATACCATAACTTAAATGATACAAGTGCTCTGCCCAAGCATACCCCAATTTTTTAAGAATTAGAAAGAGAACCTTAAAATGATAGTCCTGCTCATTACCTACGGTATAAACCATACCATTAATAGAGTAATCATTTACACGTTGTATAGCGGTACCAATGTCTTGTGTCATGTAAACGGCGGTACCATCTGAACGAAGGACAATTTTTTCATCAAGACCCTCATCGGTAAGATCTATCCACACGCTACCATCTTCTTTCTTATAAAAAACACCTTTTTCAAGACCCTCTTTAACCACTTCTTTCCCTAATAAATAAGTATCGCTTTCATAGTAGTTTTTATCAAAGTTAACTCCTAATCGCTTATACGTTTGTTCAAAACCATCGTATACCCATTGGTTCATTTTTTCCCATAAAGCCAACACCTCCTTATCACCAGCTTCCCAAGCTTGAAGCATTTTTTTTGCTTCTTTTAATAGAGGGGCTTGCTCTTTAGCTTCTTTTTCACCTAAGCCTTTGGCCTTAAGTTCGTTTACTTGAGCTTTATACTCTTGGTCAAATTTCACATAGTAGGCTCCTACTAATTTATCTCCTTTTAGGTTAGAACTGCTTGGGGTTTCTCCCTCTCCAAATTTTTGCCAAGCCAACATGCTTTTGCAAATATGTATACCTCGATCATTTATAATTTGAGTCTTATAAACTTGGTTTCCTGCTGCTTTTAAAATTTCGGCCACAGAAAAACCTAAAAGATTATTTCTAATGTGCCCTAAATGCAAGGGTTTATTGGTATTAGGTGAAGAATACTCTACCATAATTCTGGGAGAAGATTCACCTGGTGCAACTAAGCCATATTCTTCTTTTGAATGAATAGCCTTAAACTGATTTAAAAAATAAGCGTCAGAAAATTCAAGGTTTAAAAATCCTTTTACTACATTGAAATTATCAACCTCGTCTACATTCTTTTTTAAGAATGCACCTATGTCCTCCCCTAATTTTACTGGGTTGGTTTTAATGTGGCGCAACAAAGAAAATACCACTAAGGTTAGATCTCCAGGAAATTCCTTACGTGTCGCTTGAAATTCAAAATCTTGTACATCTACTTGGTACAGTTCTTTTAGTGCTGCACTTATTTTACTCGATAAAAAGTCAGTATTGAACATAGGTTAAATTTTGTGCAAAGATAAAATTAAAAGGTTTGTTTTAGTTATCTTTAAAATAAAAAATGTTGGTTAATGTCTCTTATAATAAACCAGAGTTAAAACGCAAAATTAATATGCTGGTAGGTGAACCGTTTACTTTAAGCGAACGTCTTAAATTAAATGGCATCGGATCTGGTAAAATTATTATAAACTCAGCTTGTTTAGCTATTCATAACTTATTGATTTTAGACAATAACCAAAACTGCTGTAATATCGAGTTAAGGCCAAAAGGTATTTTGGTTGGATTTAGGTCTTTATTAGAGTCTTATGCATTGGTAATACCTTATTATAAACTGGTATTATACAAAGGAAAATCACAAGAATACAGCATTTATATGGATCATTATTTTTTAAAGATAAAGGCTGATCGAAATAAAACTCATAAATTCATAAAAAAAGTAATGCAACAAAAGGCTTTAGCCTGTTTTTAAAATCATTTACGTTTTCTAAATGAGAAACCAGCTAACAGTAATAATAATCCGGTAAACAGCATTGCTATATTTTGAGGTAAGGGCTGCTCTGTAAAAGGTTGATCGTTATAGATCGGTTGAAACTCAAATATAAGTTTGTAACTGGCAAGAGTAATAATGATTACTCCAAATAATAGAAGCACATATTTTAAGGTGTTTTGCATAATGGGTAGCAGTTACTTTTTTACGGATAAATTTACAGAAATAATTGCATAACTTAAGATAAACTAAAATGAAAATATTCTTAACCGGCGCAAACGGATATATAGGAATGCGCCTACTACCCATTTTACTCGCAAAAGATCACGAGGTTATTTGCGCTGTACGGAGTGCTGACAGATTTTCTGTAAGTCCTAGTGTTAAACGAAAAGTACAAATTGTTGAAATAGATTTTTTAGAAAAGCAAAATAACAATATTTTACCTGATGATATTGATGCAGCCTATTATTTGATACACTCTATGAGTGGCTCGACAAAAGATTTTGATGAGTTAGAAGCCAAAGCTGCAAGAAATTTTAATACTCTCTTGGCCCCTTTAAATGTTAAGCAGGTAATATATTTAACGGGAATGACCAATGAAAATAAAACTTCTAAACACCTTAGTTCAAGGCAACAAGTAGCTGACATATTAAAAAAGGGCAATTTTGCCCTTACTTGTCTTCAAGCGGGTATTATAGTAGGATCTGGTAGTGCCTCATTTGAGATAATAAGAGATTTATGTGAAAAATTACCCGTTATGATCACTCCTAAATGGGTAAAAACAAAAACGCAACCAATAGCCATTCGCAATGTGTTGCAGTTTCTAGAAAAGTCTTTGGGCCGCAAAGAGACTTATGATGATGCCTTTGATATTGCTGGACCAGACGTTTTAACCTACAAAGATATGATGCTCACCTATTGTCGCATTCGTGGTCTAAAACTTCATATCCTAGACGTTCCATTTATGTCGCCCAGATTATCATCATACTGGCTGTATTTTGTTACTTCCACTTCTTACAATTTGGCGGTAAACCTTGTTGATAGTATGAAAGTAGAAGTGATCTCAAAAGACAATCGGTTAACAAAACTTCTAGATATAAAACCGCTTACTTATGAGGAAGCCATTCGAGCGGCTTTTGATAAAATTGAGCAAAATCAAGTTATCTCAAGCTGGAAAGATTCAAAAGTCAGTAGCCGTTTTACAAAAGTTGATCTTAATCAATTTATTCAAGTGCCTACACATGGTTGTTTAGTGGACTATCAAAGTTTAAAAGCCGAATCGCCTGAAAAGTCGCTGGATAAAATTTGGGAAATTGGTGGTAAAAATGGATGGTACTACGCTAACAATCTATGGAAAATTAGAGGTTTTATTGATAAGCTAGTAGGAGGTGTAGGCCTTCGCAGAGGACGAACCAATTACCGTAATTTATACACGGGCGATTCATTAGACTTTTGGCGGGTTTTATTTGCTGATTATAAAGAAAAGCGTCTTTTACTTTTTGCCGAAATGAAAATACCAGGCGAAGCTTGGTTAGAGTTTAAAATAGATAAAGACAACATAGTTCACCAGACTGCTACCTTTAGACCCAGGGGTTTACTCGGTAGGTTATACTGGTATAGTATGTTGCCTTTTCATTATTTTATTTTTGCGGGCATGCTAAAAAAAATTGCGCAAGCTTAATTGTCTTTTTTCGGTAAAAAAACTTCAGCCATCATACAACGTGCACTGCCACCACCTAAGGTTTCAATGGTAGAAATATCACTATGTAATATTTCGCAATGAGCAGTTATTTTATCTACTTGTTCTTTGGTTAGAGCATTATAGGCAGTTGTACTCATAACCAAATATTTTTTACCAAAAGCGCCTTCAACCTGCAACATATTTCCTGCAAAGGCGTGCATTTGAGATTCATTAATAGCTATAATTTCTTTATTATCTTCTTTAAGACTTGAAATTACAAGTTTCCTTTCTTTTTTATCGTCAATCGTATCTAAACAAATAACTGCAAAATCATCGGCCAAGCACATCATGACGTTGGTATGGTAAATTAGCTTTCTTTCTTCTTCTACACTTTGGTAGGCATGAAAGATTACAGGGAACAGCTCAAAATCTTCACAAAATTCAATCAACAATTCTTCATTTGCTCGAGGCGATAAAGCACAATAAGCTTTAGCGTTTACTCGGTCTATTATTAAGTTTCCTGTGCCTTCTAGAAAGACTCCTTCCTCTTCTGCCTTAGTATAATCAAAAATAGTATTGATTAAAAAACCTTCTTGTTCAAGGGTATCTAAAACATCTTCGCGTCTTTCTCTTCTTCTATTTTCTGCAAACATCGGGTATAATGCTACATCACCATTTTGATGAAAGAAAATCCAGTTATTAGGGAAAATAGAATCTGGCGTATCGTTTTCTAAAATATCATCAACCACAATAACATTAACACCTACTTTTCTTAACTTACTTACAAAAGTATCAAATTCAAATTGAGCTTTTTGCGTAATTTCATCATTCGCCGCTGCGGTTCCTTTTTGAAAATAATTATTAACTGCCGTCTCTTCATTCATCCGAAAAGCAACTGGCCTAATCATTAAAATACTATCTGTTATTTGTCTCATAGTTACATTTCTTATATTCCTAAAATCTAGGTATTAGTCTCTAATAAGCGGTAAAGTCGAGCAGCGTAAAAGCCCCTCTTGTTTTGAAATTTCTGCATAAGGCACCTCCTCAACTATAATATTATTTGCACGCAACCACTTATTTAGGCGAGTAAAGTTTTTCTCTGAAATCACCACGTTTTCTGCTATTGAAAAGATATTACTGTTCATTGAATACATTTCATCACTATCTATAAAGAATAAGTTTTCTTTACCATAAAAATCAACTAACCAATCAAATTCATCTTTATTTAAAAAACCGTTTTCATGGATTATAGCCTTATCTTTTCCTACAGGCTGAAAACAGCAATCTAAATGCAATGCATTTAGACGCGGATCTGTACTCGACTTTCTCAAATTAAATGATTTAACTTTTCGGTTAGGAAAAATTTCCTGCATTTTTTGCACAGCCTTCATGTTGGTTCTAGCCGTTATGTAATTAGGGTAATCTGCTTCTCTGTAGGTACCTATAAAAATATAATCTTTTACAGGCATAACGTCTCCCCCTTCTATATGACAATCTTCCGGTAAACGGATGACTTTACTAGGATCAATTTGATCTATAATGTATTGAATAGCCTCTAATTCACGTTCCCGATCTGGCAATATATTGGCTTTAATAAAGATATCATCAATCACAAAACCAATATCGCGCGAAAAGATTTGATTGTAATCTGAGATCAATTTTGGTCTAAAAACCTGAACATCATACTTCTTTAAAACCTCATCGACCGCGGCCATTTCTTTGCGCATGTCTTCTTCTAGAGGGTAAGTTCCTGCTTTGATATACTCCGCAGACTTTGGGTCATATGCCTCCTCTATAGTTGGAGTTGGGCCATTGCTTTCGGCCGTTCCTAGAATAACCGATCGCAAACGCGAAGTTTCATTTTTTATATTCAAATTCAACATTATATTTATCTTTAAATTAAAAAAAAGCTCCATTAAATTATGAAGCTTTTTTATTGATTTATATTTTAAATCTATCGGTTACTCATAGGTTTAAAACTTCTTAAATTTTCACCGGTGTATACCTGTCTAGGTCTACCAATAGGCTCTTTCTTTAAGCGCATTTCTCTCCATTGTGCAATCCAACCTGGTAGTCTACCCAAAGCAAACATCACCGTAAACATTTCTGTAGGAATTCCTAATGCACGATAGATAATACCTGAATAAAAGTCGACATTTGGATATAGCTTTCTATCTACAAAATAGCTATCTTCTAAGGCTTCTTTTTCTAAACCTTTTGCAATATCCAATACGGGATCTTGCACCCCTAATTTACCTAAAACTTCATCTGCAGATTTCTTAATGATTTTTGCTCGAGGATCAAAGTTTTTGTAAACACGGTGACCAAAGCCCATCAATCT
The DNA here is from genome assembly GCA_947499595.1 of uncultured Mesonia sp. Taxonomy (GTDB): domain Bacteria; phylum Bacteroidota; class Bacteroidia; order Flavobacteriales; family Flavobacteriaceae; genus Mesonia; species Mesonia sediminis. The sequence continues at coordinate 64,855 of CANMOY010000009.1, read as the reverse complement.
GAAAGGATCATTTTTATCCTTAGCTTTTTTCATGTATTTCTTAGTATCTCCACCATCTTGCTTTATTCCTTCAAGCATCTCAATTACCGCTTGATTTGCACCTCCGTGAAGTGGACCCCACAAAGCAGAGATTCCTGCAGAGATAGATGCAAATAAACCTGCATGTGAAGAACCTACGATACGTACTGTTGACGTCGAGCAATTCTGTTCATGGTCTGCATGTAAAATCAAAAGCTTATTTAAAGCAGAGGCGACAACTGGATCAACCTCATAATTTTCGCTAGGTTTTTTGAACATCATTTTTAAAATATTCTCTACATAACCTAAGCTACTATCGCCATAATCAAGCGGCTGCCCTTGTCTTTTGCGTAAAGTCCAAGCTACTAAAACAGGGAATTTAGCCAAAAGTTTGATGATAGCATTGTACATATCTTCCTCGGAGTCAACGTTAACGGCACTTGGGTTAAATGCTATCAAAGCACTGGTTAATGAAGAAAGAACTCCCATAGGATGCGCTGATTTAGGAAAACCATCTAAGATTTTCTTCATTTCTTCATCTACATTAGACTCGCGTTTAATGTCTGCGTATAATTTATCTAATTGTTCTTGAGTTGGAAGTTCTCCAAAAATTAATAAATACGCTACTTCAAGGAAACTAGCATTATCGGCTAATTCTTCGATGGCATACCCTCTATAACGCAAAATCCCTTCTTCTCCATTCAGGAAAGTGATTGCACTTTCACATGATCCTGTATTTTTATATCCCGGATCTAAAGTTATTAACCCACCAGTATCTCCTCTTAAGGATTTGATTTGAATAGCAACCTCATTCTCGGTTCCTACTACTATTGGAAATTCATATTTTTTTCCATCAAATTCTATCGTAGCTTTTTTTGACATATTGTAACTATATTATTTTTAATTTTTCTGCCGCTAATTTACAAAAAATACTAGTAATTTTTTGTGTATAGCCTTCTAAAATTAGCGCTTTTTCGTGAAGGTTTGGTTAATATATTCTTAAAAAAAAGCAACCTAACAAAAATTTAAGCTAGGTTGCTTTCATAAATTCAAAATTTATTAATCTAGTATCTTATATTTTTATTTTAAAGGCTCTTTCTTGTAAATAAACAGCTGTCTCGCCTAGTTGCTCTTCTATGCGTAACAATTGATTGTATTTTGCCATTCTGTCGCTTCTAGATGCCGAACCGGTTTTTATTTGCCCGGTGTTAAGGGCCACAGCCAAATCGGCGATTGTAGCATCTTCGGTTTCACCAGATCTATGCGACATAACTGCGGTGTACCCTGCCTGATGAGCCATATTAACTGCAGCTATTGTCTCGCTTAAAGTACCGATTTGATTTACTTTAATTAAAATAGAGTTTGCTATCCCTTCGGATATACCTCTACTTAATCGTTTAACGTTGGTCACAAATAAATCATCTCCTACTAGTTGAATTTTGTCACCTACCAATTGAGTTAGTTCTTTCCAACCTTCCCAATCGTTCTCATCCATACCGTCTTCTATTGATATAATTGGATATTGCTCACATAATTCTGCTAGGTACGCTGCTTGCTCCTTTGAATTTCTAACTTGCCCTTGATCTCCTTCAAATTTTTTATAGTTATACACACCTTCTTCATAAAATTCCGCGGCAGCGCAATCTAGAGCAAGCATAATATCTTTTCCAAAACTATAACCTGCCAGTTCAACAGCTTGTTTCACGCATTCCAGCGCATCTTCTGTACCTTTTAGCTTAGGAGCAAAACCTCCTTCGTCTCCTACAGCTGTACTTAAATTTCTTTTATGTAAGACCTTTTTTAGGTGGTGAAATATTTCTGACCCCATTTGAAGTGCTTCGGTAAAATTTTGTGCTTTCACCGGCATAATCATAAATTCTTGAAAGGCAATAGGAGCATCTGAATGTGATCCCCCATTAATAATATTCATCATAGGAACGGGCAAAGTTTTAGCACTCACACCTCCTACATAACGATATAAAGGCATACCCATTTCATTGGCTGCGGCGTGGGCTACTGCCAATGAAACACCCAGTATGGCGTTAGCCCCTAGTTTGGCTTTGTTTGGGGTCCCGTCTAAGTCGATTAAGAATTGATCTATTGCTTCCTGTTCAAATACAGAAAACCCCATTAAGGCGTCTGCAATAATAGTGTTTACATTATTTACGGCGGTTAATACGCCTTTACCCATATAGGCTCTTTCATTATCACGCAATTCTACGGCCTCGTGTTCTCCTGTAGAAGCTCCTGAAGGTACGGCTGCACGGCCCATAAAACCACTTTCTGTAAAAACATCTACTTCTACAGTAGGGTTTCCTCTTGAATCAAAAATTTGGCGCGCTTTTATATCAATTATGATACTCATTTTTCTAGTTTTTAATAATAGTGATGTAAAGATAACAAAAGCTTAGCTTTTTACTTTTTTTATGTTTTCTAAAAATTGATCAAATAAATACAAAGAATCATTTGGTCCGGGACTTGCTTCTGGATGATATTGAACACTAAAACAGTTTTTATCTTTTACTTTTAGTCCTGCAACCGTATTATCATTTAAATGTACATGGGTGATCTCTAAACTTTCGTTTTTTTCAAGCGCCTCGCGACTCACTGCAAAACCATGATTTTGCGAGGTGATTTCACCACATTTCGTGCTCAAATTAAGAACAGGATGGTTTATTCCGCGATGACCATTATGCATCTTAAAGGTATTCACTCCATGTGCTAATGCGATAATTTGATGACCTAAGCAAATTCCAAATGTTGGCTTATTACTCGCAATAATTTTTTTTGCCGTTTCAATTACCGATACCAAAGGTTCTGGATCCCCAGGACCATTAGATAAAAAGAACCCGTCTGGATTAAACTCGTTTAGTTCTTCAAAACTTGTATTGTAAGGGAAGACTTTTATAAAACAGTTTCTTGCACTTAAATTTCTTAAAATATTCTTCTTGACCCCTAAATCTAAAGCTGCTACCTTAAAAGTTGCATCAGAATTTCCAATGGTATAGGCCTTTTTGGTTGAAACTTTTGACGCCAATTCCAAGCCTTTCATACTAGGTTGGGCAGCCAACTTTTCTTTAACCTCCTCAATATTATCGATTTCTGTAGTGATAACGGCATTCATTGCCCCATTATCGCGAATGTAACTTACCAGAGCGCGTGTATCAACATCTGATATTCCAAGAAGTTCGTGTTTTTGCATAAACTCTTCGAGAGAAAAATCTGCCTTGGGTCTAGAATAATTATAACTAAAGTTTTTACATACCAAACCAGCTATTTTAATACTATCTGACTCAACCTCTTCGGCAGAAGTCCCGTAATTACCGATGTGCGCATTGGTAGTTACCATGATTTGCCCAAAATAACTAGGGTCGGTAAAAATCTCTTGATAACCGGTCATACCAGTGTTAAAACAGACCTCACCGAAAGATGTGCCACTTAAATTTCCAATAGCCTTACCCCAAAATTTAGTGCCATCTTCTAAAAGCAGAAGTGCTTTTTTTCTTTTCTGATATATCATTGTGTTGTGTTTAAGTAAAAAAAGGTTAAAAAAAAAGGATAAACTTAAGACAGTTTATCCTTTTAATATTATAGCTTGTAATACATCATGTTCTTATTCCTCTTCATTGGTTGAAGATTCTTCTTGTTTACTGGCTGTTTCAGACCCTGATGTATTTTTACCTCCACGTCTACTACGACGAGTTGATTTCTTCTTAGTTGACCCGTTAGCGTTGTAAAGCTCATTAAAATCTACAAGCTCTATCATAGCCATATCAGCATTATCACCAAGACGGTTACCTAGTTTGATGATTCTTGTGTAACCTCCTGGTCTATCGCCAACTTTTGGTGCTACCTCTCTAAATAACTCAGAAACTGCATATTTATCACGCAATTTAGAAAAAACAATTCTTCTGTTGTGAGTTGTATCTTCTTTAGATTTAGTCACCAAAGGCTCGATAAACTGTTTAAGGGCTTTGGCCTTTGCTGTTGTGGTATTTATTCTTTTATGCTCGATTAAAGAGCTAGCCATATTGGCAAGCATTGCTTTACGGTGAGCAGTCTTTCTTCCTAAATGATTAATTTTCTTTCCGTGTCTCATAGTTCTATGAAATTAGAAATATAGCTGAACTATACTTTCTATTTTAGTCTTTATCTAATTTATATTTTGAAAGATCCATCCCAAAAGTAAGTCCTTTCACACTTACCAATTCTTCTAACTCTGTTAAAGACTTTTTACCAAAGTTACGGAACTTCATTAGATCGTTTTTATTATAGGTTACCAAATCTCCTAAGGTATCTACCTCTGCCGCTTTTAAACAGTTTAGGGCACGCACTGATAAATCTAAATCAACCAATTTGGTTTTAAGCAATTGGCGCATATGCAATGATTCTTCATCATAAGTTTCAGTTTGCGCAATCTCATCCGCCTCGAGCGTAATTCTCTCATCAGAGAACAACATAAAGTGATGAATTAAGATTTTAGCCGCTTCGGTAAGCGCATCCTTAGGGTGTATTGAACCATCGGTTACGATTTCAAAAACCAGTTTTTCATAATCTGTTTTTTGTTCAACACGATAGTTTTCAATACTATATTTTACATTTTTTATAGGTGTGTAAATAGAATCCGTAAAGATAGTACCTAAAGCTGCATTACTTTTTTTATTTTCTTCGGCGGGCACATAACCTCTTCCTTTATCAATGGTAAGCTCAATATTCAGGCTTACATTCTTCTCCATATTACAAATGACTAAATCTGGGTTTAGCACTTGAAAACCTGAGATGAATTTTTGAAAGTCACCTGCCTTAAGTTGTTCTTTTCCACTTAGAGAAATAGTGACTGTTTCGTTATCGATATCTTCGATTTGTCTTTTAAACCTAACTTGCTTTAAGTTTAAAATAATCTCTGTTACATCTTCAACTACTCCTGCAATGGTAGAGAATTCGTGATCTACTCCCTCAATACGCACAGAAGTAATTGCAAAACCTTCGAGAGAAGATAACAGCACTCTTCTTAAAGCGTTACCCACGGTAAGACCATAACCTGGTTCGAGCGGTCGAAATTCGAATTTCCCCTCAAACTCAGTAGAGTCTATCATGATAACTTTATCGGGCTTTTGAAAATTTAGTATTGCCATATTATGAGTTCTGTCTATTAATTATTTAGAATATAACTCGACGATTAATTGCTCGTTGATGTTTTCTGGTATTTGGATTCTTGATGGAACAGATACAAAAGTTCCTTGCTTTTGCTCTGCATTCCAAGAAATCCACTCATAAACAGCATTTGCATTATCTAGAGATTGTACAATAGCCGTTAATGATTTTGATTTTTCTCTTACCCCTACTACATCTCCAGCTTTTAATTGGTAAGAAGGAATGTTTACGATATTACCATTTACGGTAATATGTCTATGAGAAACTAATTGTCTAGCGCCGCTTCTAGAAGGCGAGATTCCCATTCTGTAAACAACGTTATCTAATCTAGACTCGCAGTATTGCAACAAAACTTCACCAGTAATTCCCGGTGCACTTGTTGCTTTCTTAAACATATTTCTGAATTGACGCTCTAAGATACCATAAGTATACTTCGCTTTTTGCTTTTCCATTAACTGGATTGCATACTCAGATTTTTTTCCACGGCGTCTATTATTTCCGTGTTGACCTGGAGGATAGTTTCTTTTTTCAAAAGATTTATCATCTCCAAAAATAGCCTCTCCAAATTTACGTGCTATTTTCGTTTTAGGACCAGTATATCTTGCCATTAAATTTGATTTATAAAAAACAGGTTATGAATTAAGGTCTAAAGTTTAATCCTTCGATAACCTTACTGTTTTTTTTAATTAATACTTTTATTAAACTCTTCTTCTTTTAGGAGGACGACACCCATTATGTGGTATTGGTGTAACATCGATTATCTCGGTTACTTCAACCCCTGAGTTATGGATAGAACGTATTGCAGATTCTCTTCCGTTTCCAGGACCCTTAACATATACCTTCACCTTACGCAAACCTGCTTCGTGTGCCACTTTACTAGCATCTTCAGCGGCCATTTGTGCAGCATAAGGAGTATTTTTCTTACTTCCTCTAAAGCCCATTTTACCGGCAGACGACCAAGAAATAACATCACCATTCTTGTTACACAATGAAACAATAATATTGTTAAATGAAGCCGTAACATGTGCCTCTCCAAAAGACTCAACTACAACTTTACGTTTTTTTGAGGTTGACTTAGATTTTGCTTTTGCCATGTTTACTTATTATTTAGTTACTTTTTTCTTATTAGCAACTGTTTTTCTCTTTCCTTTTCTGGTTCTAGAATTATTCTTAGTGCGCTGTCCTCTTAATGGCAAGCCAACTCTATGTCTAATTCCACGGTAACAACCGATATCCATCAAACGCTTAATGTTTAACTGAACTTCAGAACGAAGCTCTCCTTCGATTGTATACTTACCTACTTCCTGACGAATTCTACCAATCTCATCATCAGACCAGTCAGTAACTTTAGTACTTTCATCTACTTGGGCATTTTTAAGGATCTTTTGAGCCCTACTTTTGCCTATTCCGAAGATATAGGTTAACGCTATAACTCCTCGCTTTTGTTTTGGTATATCAACACCTGCTATTCTTGCCATAATTAGCCTTGTCTTTGTTTAAATCTAGGATTCTTTTTGTTAATTACATAAAGTCTACCTTTTCTGCGTACAATTTTGCAGTCGGCGCTTCTTTTCTTTACGGATGCTCTTACTTTCATCTTACTTAGTTTTTGTCCTTTTATATGGCTTCTAATTTTTCAGCACGCAAAAGTACTAATTTTTTTTCAAAAACCATAATTTTAGATTTTTAGTATCTATATGTTATTCGAGCCTTAGTTAGATCGTAAGGACTCATTTCTAATTTTACCTTATCTCCAGGCAATAATTTTATATAATGCATACGCATTTTACCTGAGATGTGTGCCGTAACAATGTGTCCATTTTCTAGCTCTACACGAAACATTGCATTAGACAATGCCTCTACAATTGTTCCGTCTTGTTCTATTGCTGGTTGTTTTGCCATAATTAAGCTATTGCTTTTCTGTTTTTACCTGATTTCATTAAGCCATCATAATGTCTATTCAACAAATATGAATTTACTTGCTGTATAGTATCAATAGCCACCCCTACCATAATCAATAAAGAGGTACCACCAAAAAATAATGCCCAACCTTGCTGTACACCAAAGCTAACTACAATGGCAGGGAAAATGGCAATTAAGGCCAAAAACACAGAACCAGGAAGGGTGATTTGCGACATTATACGATCTAAATACTCGGCAGTTTCGGTTCCAGGACGAATCCCAGGGATAAACCCACCGCTTCTCTTAAGATCATCAGCCATTTTATTGGTAGGCACTGTAATTGCGGTATAAAAGTATGTAAATACAATAATCAATAAAGCAAAAACTAAGTTATACCAGAAGCCAAAGATATTTTGAAAAGCCGAGGTTATACCTTGCGCTGTTTCTGAATCTGAAAGTCCAGCAACAGCTGCAGGTATAAACATAATAGCTTGTGCAAAAATGATAGGCATTACTCCAGAAGCGTTTAACTTTAGGGGTATAAACTGTCTAGCACCTCCAAAAATATTTTTCTCATAGCCACCTGTAGCATTTCTACGTGCATACTGCACAGGAATTTGACGAACGGCCATTACCAACATTACCGATGCAAAAATAATCGCAAACCAAATAGCTAATTCGATTAAGATCATAATCAAACCACCATTACTTTCGGCAACACGCGATTGTATTTCTTGCAAAAATGATTGTGGAAGTGTAGCAATGATTCCCACCATAATTAATAAGGAGATTCCGTTACCAATACCTTTATCGGTAATTCGCTCACCTAACCACATTGCAAAAATACATCCTGTTGTTAAAATAATAACCGATGAAACTATAAAGGTAAAAGAGTCTCCTAACAAAAATGCACTATCTGGTAGTGTTGCATAAAGGTTATAAATGTACCCTGGGCCCTGCACTAAAGTAATAGCAATAGTAAGCCAACGGGTAATTTGATTAATCTTCTTACGTCCACTTTCGCCTTCCTTTTGCAGTTTTTGCAAATAAGGAACGGCAATCCCCATCAATTGTACTACAATCGATGCAGATATATAAGGCATAATTCCTAATGCAAAAATAGATGCATTTGAAAATGCCCCACCTGTAAAGGCATTAAGTAAACCCAGCAAACCTCCATCGGTTTGGTTTGCTAGATCTGTTAGTTGGGAGGCATCTATTCCTGGAAGAACAACTTGTGCTCCAAAACGATAAACAAGTAAAAGCCCAAGGGTAACCAAAATTCGGTTTTTGAGCTCTTCAATTTTCCAGATGTTTTTTATAGTTTCAAAAAATTTCATTGTTTCTCTATTATAAGGTTGTTGCTTCTCCTCCAGCAGCTTCGATAGCTTCTTTTGCAGTCGCTGTGAATTTATGTGCAGTTATTTTCAAACTTGCTTTCAACTCACCTCTTCCTAATATTTTGATTAAATCTCTTTTATTGGCCAATCGGTTTTCAACTAGAGTTTCAACCGTTACCTCTTCTTTAATCTTTCCTTCGTCAACCAATCGCTGTAACGTATCTAAGTTAATACCTTGATAAGCCACACGATTACGATTAGTAAATCCAAATTTCGGGACTCTTCTTTGAAGTGGCATCTGACCACCTTCAAATCCGATTTTCTTAGAATAACCAGAACGAGATTTAGCACCTTTGTGCCCACGAGTTGCAGTTCCTCCTTTACCAGAACCTTCACCTCGTCCTACTCGTTTGTTATTCTTACGAACTGAACCTTTTGCAGGTTTTAAATTATTTAATTCCATCGTGTTCAATTATTTTGCTTCCTCAACAGAAACTAAATGTTTTACTTTATTTATCATTCCAAGAATGTTAGGGGTGTCGTTATGCTCAACGCTTTGTCCGATCTTTTTCAACCCTAAAGCCTCCAATGTTAATTTTTGATTCTTGGTTCGGTTAATAGCACTACGTACTTTGGTAACTTTAATTTTTGCCATGACTTCCTGTATTATCCGTTAAAAACTTTATCTAATGAGATTCCTCTTTGCTTGGCAATTGTTTCTGCACTTCTTAACTGCAATAAAGCATCAAATGTGGCTTTAACAACATTGTGTGGGTTTGAAGAACCTTGCGATTTAGACAATACATCATGCACGCCAACTGCTTCAAGTACTGCTCTTACAGCACCACCTGCAATCACCCCTGTACCAGGAGCTGCAGGTAAAATAAGTACTCGCGCACCGCTATATTTACCCTTTTGCTCGTGAGGAACGGTTCCTTTATATAAAGGAATTCTAACTAAATTCTTCTTTGCATCTTCTACAGCTTTTGCAATAGCTTCTGCAACTTCTTTAGATTTACCTAAACCGTGACCTACTACACCATTTTCATCTCCAACAACTACGATTGCAGAGAATCCAAAAGCTCTACCACCTTTAGTAACTTTTGTAACACGTTGTACACCTACTAAGCGGTCTTTTAAATCTAAACCACTTGGCTTTACAAGTTCTACGTTTTTATAATCTTGATACATATTATTTTAGAATTTTAGTCCTCCTTCTCGAGCACCGTCTGCTAATGATTTAACTCTACCGTGATATAAATAGCCCCCTCGATCAAAGGTTACTAATTCTACACCAGCATTCTTTGCACGTTCTGCAATTAATTTTCCTACCTCTTGAGCAACTTCAATTTTAGTTCCCTTTGAGGTAATTTCTTTATCTCGAGAAGATGCCGCTGCTAGGGTTACTCCGTCTACATCATTGACCAACTGTGCATAAATTTCTTTATTACTTCTGTACACAGATAATCTAGGACGAGAAGCATTACCAGCTAAATTTTTGCGTATTCTTCTTCTGATTTTTTCTCTTCTTTTTTCTTTTGAAAATGCCATAATTACAATCTTTTAAGCTGATTTACCTGCTTTTCTTCTTAATTGTTCTCCTACAAATTTAATTCCTTTTCCTTTGTAAGGCTCTGGCTTACGGAATGATCGAATTTTTGCAGCCACTTGACCTACAAGTTGCTTATCATGAGAAGTTAGTTTAACGATTGGATTTTTTCCTTTTTCAGAAATTGCCTCAACTTTAACCTCTGGCGCCAATTCTAAAACAATATTATGCGAGAATCCCAAGGCTAAGTCTAAAACCTGCCCCTGGTTAGAGGCACGGTAACCCACCCCCACTAATTCTAATTCTTTAGTAAAACCGTTTGATACACCTTCAACCATATTTTGGATTAAAGCTCTATACAAACCATGTTTACCCTTAAAGTTCTTTTTATCTGAAGAACGCTCTAAAATAACTTGGTTATCTTCTATTTTTATTTCGATATCCGAGAATTCTTGAGTTAACTCTCCTAACTTACCTTTTACAGTAATCAACCCCTCATCTAGGGTTACAGTTACTCCTTCTGGTATCGAAACTGGACTGTTTCCTATTCTTGACATAACTTTTGTCTTTTAAAAATTAGTAAACGTAGCAAAGTAATTCACCACCTACTTTCTCTCTTTGGGCTTGCTTACCTGTCATAACTCCTTTTGAAGTAGAAACAATAGCAATTCCTAATCCGTTAAGGATTCGTGGAATCTCGTTCGCCCCTGCATATTTACGCAGACCAGGCTTACTAATTCGTTGTAATTTTTTAATTACACTCTCTTTAGTATCCTTGTCATACTTAAGCGCGATTTTGATACTTCCTTGAGCGGTAGTATCTTCAAACTTATAACTTAAGATATACCCTTGATCGAATAAAATCTTTGTTATTTGTTTTTTTAGATTAGAAGCAGGAATTTCAACTACACGGTGATTTGCCGCCATAGCGTTTCTAATTCTTGTCAAATAATCTGCAATAGGATCTGTATTCATTTTACAAATATTTTGATTGTGGTTTTCTTCTTTTTTATAGAACCTTCAATCAGTTAAACAATATTACCAACTGGCTTTCTTTACACCAGGTATCAAACCTTTGTTGGCCATTTCTCTAAACATTACACGAGAAATTCCAAATTGTCTCATGTAACCTTTAGGTCTTCCGGTTAATTTACATCTATTATGTAAGCGAACTGGAGAGGCGTTTTTAGGTAATTTTTGCAATGCTTCATAATCACCAGCTTCTTTCAAAGCTTTTCTCTTTTCAGCATATTTATCTACCAATTTTTGTCTCTTCACCTCGCGGGCTTTCATTGATTCTTTAGCCATGTTATTTCTTTTTAAATGGTAAACCTAGTTCTGTCAATAAAGACTTCGCTTCTTTATCGGTTTTTGCCGTGGTTACAAATGTAATATCCATACCTGATATTTTGTTCACTGTATCGATATTTATTTCAGGAAAAATAATTTGCTCAGTAATTCCTAAGTTATAATTACCTCTACCGTCAAAACCAGTGGCTTTAATTCCGTTAAAATCACGCACTCTTGGTAAAGAAGCGGTGATTAATCGATCTAAAAATTCATACATACGCTCACCTCTTAAAGTAACTTTGGCACCAATAGGCATACCTTTTCGTAATTTAAAAGAGGCAACATCTTTCTTTGAAATGGTTGCAACAGCTTTTTGACCTGTGATTGTAGTTAATTCATCAACGGCGTGATCAATTAATTTTTTATCAGCCACAGCTGCTCCTACACCTCTACTTACTACAATTTTAGTAAGCTTAGGCACTTCCATTTTATTTTCGTAACTAAATTCTTCCGTAAGAGCAGAAATGACCTTGTCTTTATACTCTTGTTTAAGTCTTGGTACGTAGCTCATAACTAAATTAGTTCATTAGATTTTTTAGAAAATCTCACTTTCTTTTCTCCCTCCATTTTAAAACCTACACGTGTAGTTTCTCCATTTTTATCGATAAGAGATAAATTTGAAATATGAATAGGAGCTTCTTTCTTTTGAATCCCACCTTGTGGATTAGAAGCACTAGGCTTCTGGTGTTTAGAAACCAAATTGATTCCTTCCACAATGGCCTTCTGTTTGTCAACCAATACCTTTTGCACTTTACCTTCTTGACCCTTATGATCTCCAGCAATTACGCGTACGGTATCTCCTGATTTTATTTTAAGCTTTGTCATTTTTTCTGTATTAAAGCACCTCTGGCGCTAATGATACAATTTTCATAAATTGCTTATCGCGTAGTTCTCTCGCAACTGGGCCAAATACGCGAGTTCCTCGCATTTCACCAGTTGGATTTAACAACACACAAGCATTATCATCAAAGCGGATGTATGAACCATCTGCTCTACGAACTTCTTTTTTGGTACGCACCACTACTGCGGTAGAAACGGCTCCTTTTTTAACGCTTCCGTTAGGAGTAGATTCTTTCACACTTACCACAATTTTGTCTCCAACAGAAGCATAACGCTTCTTGGTACCTCCCAATACACGGATAGTCAAAACCTCTTTGGCTCCAGTATTGTCTGCTACTTTTAATCTAGATTCTTGTTGTACCATAATTACTTAGCTCTTTCTATGATTTCTACTAATCTCCAACATTTAGATTTACTCATAGGTTTAGTTTCCATAATCCTAACCGTATCTCCTTCGTTGCAGTCATTTTTTTCATCGTGCGCTACGTACTTCTTCGTTTTTAATACGAATTTTCCATACATAGGGTGTTTCATTTTTTTCACTTCAGAAACCACAATAGATTTCTGCATTTTGTTACTAGTAACAACACCTATACGTTCTTTTCTTAAATTTCTTTTTTCCATTACTCAGCAGAATTATTGTAATTCTCTTTTTGTGATTTCTGTTGCTATACGTGCAATACTTCTTCTCACGTTTCTTATTTGCGCCGGGTTATCTAAAGGCGTGATCGCATGAGCCATTTTTAAATCTCTGTACGATTGTTCTTGTATAGCCAATTGCTCTTGCAATTCAGCTACAGATAATTCTTTTACTTCTGATTGTTTCATAACTCAAAAATTATTCTTGATAATCCCTTGCAACAATAAACTTAGTTCTTACAGGCAGTTTTTGAGCCGCTAAACGCAAGGCCTCTTTGGCTGACTCCTGAGGAACACCTCCTATTTCAAATAAGATTCTTCCTGGCTTCACAACAGCTGCCCAATACTCTACATTACCCTTACCTTTACCCATACGTACTTCTAATGGTTTCTTGGTAATTGGCTTATCTGGGAAAATTTTAATCCAAATAGACCCTTCTCTTTTCAAGTATCTTGTTGCTGCAATACGCGCAGCTTCAATTTGACGCGCAGTCACGAAGCTAGAATCTAATGATTTGATTCCAAAAGTACCGTTTGAAAGTCTGTGCCCTCTACCGGCATTTCCTTTCATACGACCTTTTTGCTGCTTTCTATATTTCGTTCTTTTAGGCTGTAACATTTCTCTTAATTTAAAAAATTACTTTCTACGACGTGATTTGTTACCACCTCGTCCAGATCCAGATTTACCTCCTTGCTTTTTAGACATTCCAACAAGTGGAGATAGTTCTCTTTTTCCGTATACTTCACCTTTCATGATCCATACTTTAACCCCTAATCTACCATAGGTAGTGTGGGCCTCAACTAAAGCATAATCAATATCGGCTCTAAAGGTTGATAAAGGTATTCTACCCTCTTTATAGGCTTCACTACGCGCCATTTCAGCTCCGTTTAAACGACCCGAAATTTGCACTTTAATACCTTCAGCATTCATACGCATTGCAGCCGCAATAGCCATTTTAATTGCACGACGGTAAGAAATTCTATTTTCAATTTGTCTTGCAATACTCGCCGCCACTAAATGAGCATCTAGTTCTGGTCTTTTAATCTCAAAAATATTAACCTGAACTTCTTTTCCAGTAATTTTCTTAAGCTCTTCTTTTAACTTGTCTACCTCTTGACCTCCTTTACCAATAATGATACCTGGTCTGGCCGTAGTGATAGTAACGGTTACAAGTTTAAGCGTACGCTCAATAATCACTCTAGATACACTAGCTTTAGAAAGACGAGCATGGATGTATTTTCTAATCTTATCGTCTTCAGCTAATTTATCGCCGTAGTTGTCTCCTCCGTACCAGTTAGATTCCCATCCTCTGATGATACCAAGTCTATTCCCGATTGGATTTGTTTTTTGTCCCATACTACTTCTTAGCTTTGTGTATTATTTTTAGATCCTAAAATCATAGTTACATGATTTGATCTCTTTCTTATTCTATGTGCTCTTCCTTGAGGTGCTGGTCTTAATCTTTTCAACATACTACCACCGTCAACTCTAATTTCTTTAATATAAAGTTCTGCATCTTCTAGACTCGCCTCTTCATTCTTGGCTTGCCAGTTTGCTATCGCAGACAACAAAAGTTTTTCTAAACGAATAGATGCTTCTTTTGTGTTAAACTTTAATATTTGAAGCGCCTTTTCTACACCTTCACCACGTACTAAATCTGCTACTAAACGCATTTTTCTTGGCGAAGTAGGGCAGTTATTTAGCTTTGCGAAAGCTACTTGTTTCTTAGCTTCTTTAATTTGCTCTGCTCTTTCTTTTTTACGAACTCCCATAGCTTCAATTATTTTTTACCTTTATTTTTAGAACCTCCGTGCCCTCTATAAGAACGAGTTGGTGAAAATTCTCCTAATTTATGACCCACCATATTCTCTGTCACATAAACTGGTACAAACTGTCTACCGTTATGCACCCCTATAGTCTGGCCTACAAAATCTGGAGTTATCATCGAAGCTCTTGACCACGTTTTGATAACAGTCTTTTTTCCAGACTCTACATTTTGCGCTACCTTTTTCTCTAACTTATAGTGAACGTAAGGTCCTTTTTTTAATGAACGTGCCATATCTTATTATTTCTTTCTACGTTCTACAATAAACTTATTACTCGCTTTGGTTTTAGAACGAGTTCTATAACCCTTGGCCGGTATACCTTTTCTAGATCTTGGATGACCTCCTGAAGCTCTACCTTCACCTCCACCCATTGGGTGATCAACTGGGTTCATTACTACCGGTCTCGTTCTAGGTCTTCTACCTAACCAACGTTTTCTACCTGCTTTACCAGATACCAATAATTGATGATCACTATTTGAAACAGCACCAATAGTAGCCATACACTCACTCAAGATCAATCTTATTTCTCCTGAAGGTAATTTTACCGTTGCATACTTTCCTTCTCTAGCGATTAATTGAGCAAAAGCACCAGCACTACGCGCCATTACAGCACCTTGACCAGGTCTTAACTCAATACAAGAAATCACCGTACCCAAAGGAATTTCCTTCAAAGGCATAGCGTTTCCAATTTCAGTTGCTACATCGTTACCAGAAACCAAGTTCTGACCTACCTGTAAACCGTTTTGAGCAATAACATAGCGTTTTTCACCATCTTGATAGTTCAGTAACGCGATGAACGCAGTTCTGTTCGGATCATACTCGATTGAAGCAACAGTAGCAGGAATCCCTGCTTTGTTACGTTTGAAATCGATAATACGATAACGTTTCTTATGACCACCACCTCTATAACGCATGGTCATTTTTCCTTGACTGTTTCTACCTCCTGTTCTTTTTCTCGGAGCAAGTAAACTTTTCTCCGGCTTATCAGTAGTTATGGCGTCATACCCATTAACTACTCTAAAACGCTGACCAGGAGTGATTGGTTTTAATTTTCTAACCGACATCCTTTAATTCTTAAAGATTAGTATATAAATCTATTGTCTCTCCGTCTGCCACCTGTACAATTGCCTTTTTATAAGCATTTGTTTTACCAGTCACGACACCCGTTTTAGTATAACGAGTTTTTCGATCTGGACGGACAATCATTGTGCGAACTTTTTCAACTGAAACGCCATAAGCAGACTCTACTGCGTCTTTTATTTCAATCTTGTTCGCCTTTTTATTCACCACAAAAGCAAAGCGATTATTCAATTCGCTATCATTAGTTGCTTTTTCTGTAATAATAGGTTTTATTAAGATACTCATAACGCTTATTTACTCAAATTCTTTTCAATTTCTTCTAACGACTCCTCAGTCAACACAACTTTATTTGCGTGCATTAATTTGTAAGTGCTTATTTCTGAGGCAGTTACAACTTCTGAGGTTTTTAAATTACGTGATGACAAATATACATTTTTATTTGTTTCACCCAATACTATCAATGATTTTTTATCATTTAAGCCTAAATTAGCTAAAAAGCTTAAAAAATCCTTAGTTTTTGGTTTATCAAAATTAAAATCCTCAACAACCATTAAGTTGTTAGATTTTGCCTTTTGAGAAAGAACCGATCTTCTAGCCAAACGCTTAAGGTTTTTATTCAATTTAAAACCATAATTTCTTGGTCTAGGTCCAAATATACGGCCACCCCCTCTAAAGATTGGCGACTTAATACTACCCGCACGGGCCGTACCTGTTCCTTTTTGCTTCTTAATCTTACGAGTACTTCCTACAATTTCGGCTCTTTCTTTAGCCTTATGTGTACCTTGTCTTTGATTTGCCAAGTACTGCTTAACATCTAAGTAAACAGCGTGCTCGTTAGGCTCAATTCCAAAAACAGCATCAGAAAGGTTTGCCTCTCTACCTGTTTCTTTACCTTGTTTATCTAAAACTGCTACTTTCATTATTTCTGAATAGTTACGTAAGCGTTTTTGTGGCCAGGAACACATCCTTTAACTACTAGCAGATTTTTTTCTGCTACCACTTTTAACACTTTAAGATTTTCTACTTTCACTCTTTCGCCTCCCATTTGACCTGCCATACGCATTCCTTTAAAAACACGCGCAGGGTAAGAAGCCGCACCAATCGATCCTGGAGCTCTTAAACGGTTATGTTGACCGTGCGTTTGTTGTCCAACACCACCAAAACCGTGACGCTTTACAACCCCTTGAAAACCTTTACCTTTAGAAGTTCCTGCTACATCAACAAATTCTCCTTCTGTAAAGTGCTCTACAGTAATTTGATCACCTAATTTGTAATCTTCTTCAAATCCTTGGAACTCGACAACTTTACGTTTTGCACCAGTACCTGCTTTCTTAAAGTGACCTGCAGCCGCTTTTGTAGTAGCTTTGTCTGATTTGTCATCGAAACCAAGTTGAAGAGCTTCATACCCGTCAACCTCGATGGTTCTGACTTGGGTAACTACACATGGTCCTGCTTGAATAACGGTACACGGAATATTTTTTCCGTTTTCGTCAAAAATGCTGGTCATGCCTATTTTCTTTCCTATTAACCCAGACATAATTATTATTTATTATTAAACATTTATATTAAAAAAATTTAGGGGCTAGAAAAATATATCTAACCCCTAGACTATATTCTTCCGTTTTTCCCTCGCTCGCAGCTCAGGACATGTTACTATCACTTGTAATCAAGTAATAGCTTGGTAAATCATTAAACTTTAATCTCTACCTCTACTCCACTTGGAAGCTCTAATTTCATAAGAGCATCAATTGTTTTAGAAGATGAGCTATATATATCTAATAATCTTTTATAAGAACTCAACTCGAACTGCTCACGCGCTTTTTTATTTACGTGTGGCGAACGCAACACAGTAAATATTTTTTTATGCGTAGGTAAAGGTATCGGCCCCGTTACCACAGCCCCTGTAGTTTTAACTGTTTTTACAATTTTCTCAGCAGATTTATCTACCAAGTTATAATCGTAAGATTTTAATTTTATTCTAATTTTCTGACTCATGTTTCCTTGATATTAGTCGTTAGCTCCTTTTGCTGCTTTGATTACTTCTTCTGAGATATTTGAAGGAGTTTCAGCATAGTGAGAAAATTCCATTGTAGAGGTAGCTCTACCTGAAGATAAGGTTCTTAGTGTAGTTACATAACCAAACATTTCTGCCAATGGCACTTCAGCTTTAATAACTTTTGCACCAGATCTATCAGACATATTATTAACTTGACCTCTTCTTCTGTTTAAGTCACCTACGATATCTCCCATATTTTCTTCTGGAGTAACCACTTCGTTTTTCATAATTGGCTCAAGGATAATAGCACCTGCTTTTTTAGCTGCCGCTTTATATCCTAATTTAGCCGCCAATTCGAACGATAATTGATCAGAATCAACAGGGTGAAATGATCCGTCTTTTAAAGTAACCTTTAAAGTATCCATTTGGAACCCTGCCAAGGGTCCGTTTTTCATCGCTTCTTCAAAACCTTTTTGAACCGAAGGAATAAATTCTTTTGGAATTCTACCCCCTTTAATTTCGTCTACGAACTGAAGACCAGTACCTTCGAAATCTTCATCAACAGGCCCCATTTCAAATACGATATCTGCGAACTTACCACGACCACCAGACTGCTTTTTATAAACTTCTCTGTGCTCAGCAGTTTGTGTAACAGCCTCTTTATACTCTACTTGCGGCTCACCTTCGTTAACCTCTACTTTAAATTCTCTTTTTAAACGATCTACTAAAATTTCGATATGCAACTCTCCCATACCCGAAATAATAGTTTGCCCTGAAGCTTCGTCAGTTTTTACCTGGAAAGTTGGATCTTCTTCAGCTAATTTAGCCAAAGCCATACCCATTTTATCAACATCAGCTTTTGTCTTTGGCTCTACCGCAATACCAATAACTGGCGCAGGGAAAGTCATTGATTCAAGCACGATTGGATTATCCATATCGGTAAGGGTATCGCCGGTTTTAATATCTTTAAAACCTACTGCAGCCCCAATATCACCAGCTTCGATACGATCGATAGGCTCTTGCTTATTGGCGTGCATCTGATACATTCTTGAAATACGCTCTTTTTTACCAGAACGATTGTTTAATACGTAAGAACCAGCATCCAATGCTCCTGAATAAGTTCTAAAGAATGCCAAACGACCTACGAAAGGATCGGTTGCAATCTTAAATGCTAAAGCAGAAAAAGGAGATTCTACATTTGGCTTACGCACTTCTGCATCTCCAGTTTGCGGATTAGTCCCTTCGATAGCATCGATATCTACCGGTGACGGCAAATAACGCATTACCGAATCAAGCATAGCCTGAACTCCTTTATTTTTAAAAGCTGAACCACACATCATTGGTATAATAGACATGTCAATTGTAGCTGCTCTTAAAGCTGCAATAATCTCATCTTCAGTAATAGAGTTTTCGTCTTCAAAGAACTTCTCCATTAACTCTTCGTCATATTCAGCAACAGCTTCAACAAGCTGAGCTCTATACTTATCTACATCTTCAACTAATTCAGCAGGAATTTCGATTTCCTTATAAGTCATACCGAAGTTATCCTCATCCCAAATAATTGCTTTTTTAGAAATAAGATCAACCACTCCTTTAAAATCAATTTCATCACCGATTGGCACTTGCAAAGGAACAGGGTTACCTCCTAACATTTCACGCACCTGATTACAAACATTAAAAAAGTCTGCACCTTGTCTATCCATTTTGTTCACAAAACCTAGACGCGGTACACGATATTTATCCGCTTGTCTCCATACGGTTTCAGACTGCGGCTCAACACCATCAACTGCACTAAATAAAGCCACAACACCATCTAAGATACGCAATGAACGCTCCACTTCAACGGTAAAATCAACGTGACCTGGCGTATCGATAATATTTACTACGTATTCTTGATCTCTATAGTTCCAGGTACAGTGCGTTGCCGCAGAAGTAATGGTAATACCACGCTCCTGCTCCTGCTCCATCCAGTCCATAGTTGCAGCACCTTCGTGTGTTTCACCTATTTTATGATTTACACCAGTGTAAAACAAAATACGCTCTGTGGTAGTTGTTTTACCCGCATCAATATGCGCTGCAATTCCTATATTTCTTGTAAATTTTAAATCTCTTTGTGCCATTGTTTTTTAGAATCTAAAGTGTGAGAATGCTTTGTTTGCTTCGGCCATTCTGTGCGTATCTACTCTCTTTTTAACCGCAGCACCTTCTTCTTTAGCGGCAGCTAAAACTTCTGCAGCCAATTTTGCCGCCATTCCTTTTTCATTACGCTTACGCGCAAACATAATCAACCACTTCATAGCGGTTGAAACTTTTCTATCTGGACGAATTTGCATAGGTATTTGAAAGGTAGCTCCACCAACTCTTCTACTGCGCACTTCTACGTGCGGCATTACGTTAGATAAAGCATCTTTCCATAGCTCTAAAGCCGATTTTTCTTCGTCTTGCTTTTTCTCTTCTACAATATCAATTGCATCATAAAAAATCTTAAAAGCGATTGACTTTTTACCGTCCCACATCATCATGTTAACGAACCTAGTTACTAACTGGTCATTAAACTTAGGATCTGGTAAAAGAGGTCTCTTTTTTGCCTGTCTTTTTCTCATGTCTTCTCTTAAATAAGTTAATTGTTAACGGTTATTGTTAATAGATAAATGTATTTCTCAACTTTTAGCGATTAACAAATAACTTTTACTTTTTAGGGCGTTTTGCTCCGTACTTTGACCTACGTTGCGTTCTACCTTCTACTCCGGCCGTATCTAATGCTCCACGAACAATATGATACCTAACCCCTGGTAAATCTTTTACCCTTCCACCTCTAACTAATACTATCGAGTGCTCTTGCAAATTGTGTCCTTCTCCTGGGATGTAAGCATTTACTTCCTTACCATTGGTCAACCTTACCCTAGCTACTTTACGCATAGCCGAGTTTGGTTTTTTTGGCGTAGTGGTGTAAACACGCGTACAAACCCCACGTCTTTGAGGACAAGAATCCAAAGCAGCCGATTTAGACTTCTTAGTTATTTTGGTTCTTCCTTTTCTTACTAATTGTGAAATTGTTGGCATAATTTCTTTTACACTAATTATTAAAATATTAATTCCCGTTTTTTCGGGTTTGCAAATGTAAAAATTAATTTCAAAAAAGCAAATTATAATCAATTAATTTTCAATACAATTGTACTTTGCATAAACAAGTTTATTCGATTAATTTCGTTATCCTAAAAAGCACCGATAAAAAAAATAAGTGAATCGCACCTTTATACAAATAATACTTCTACTGTTAATAAGCTGTCCTTTTGGTTTTTCACAAACAACAGTAAAAGCTTATATTTTAAACACAGTAATCTCTAAAGCAAAATCGGATACATTAGAAGTGCTACAAACAAAATCCGTAAAGGAACTAAAAAGAGTTTTGAACCAAAGAATAACCAACCTCCAAAAACAAGGCTATATAGATGCAGAATTCAACTTTTTAAAAGCACAAAAAAACAATACCTATATATATAGATTAAAAAAAGGCAAGCAATTTGAATACATACATTTAAAAATAACAGACAGTCTAGCGTTGGATTTAGCCGAATGTGATTTAAAAATTTTCAACAAAACAATTAAACTACCAATAGTTGGTTTAGAAGAACAACTCACAAAAATAAACAACTGTTTAGCCAATAAAGGCCAGCCTTTTTTACAAATACAAATAATCAAGATTCAAAAAAAGGACAACAACCTATTTGCCGCACTTCAATTAAATTCATCTAAAAACAGACAACTCGATGAAATTATCATAAAAGGCTACTCCAAGTTTCCCAAATCTTTTTTAAAACATCGCTTACAACTTATTACAGGAGTGAATTTCAACAAAGAAGAGATTTTGGAGAAATACAAACAAATCCAGCAATTAAATTTTGCCTCAAGCATAAAACCACCCGAAATTTTATTCCAAAAAGACAGTACCAAGCTATATCTATTTTTAAACAAGCAAAAACAAAACGAATTTGATGGCTACTTAGGATTTTCAAATGAGGATCAAGGGAAATTTAATTTAAACGGCTACTTGAATTTATCATTACTTAACAATTTTAATCAAGGGGAACGAATAGATCTCTCCTATTTAAATAATGCCGAATCTCAATTAGAATTTAAATTAGCAACAGAACTTCCTCATCTATTTAATTCTCCAATTGGTATTAATCTACGTTTTAACTTACTACGAAAAGACAGTACCTTTACACGCAACACCTTTGGAGCTCAGATACACTATAGCATTAAAAACTGGAAACCCTATATAGGCTACACCTCTATTAAGTCAAACCAGACCCAGTCAAGCGCATCCTATTCACAAACAGCAAATCTTGGCAATTACCGCGCTAAATTTTTTCAAGTAGGTGCTCGCCTCGACGCAAACCAAAGAAAAGATTTTTTCACTCCGCCCAGTTATCTAAACCTAAGTGCTTCTTTTGGCTCACGAAAAGCAACTATCAATAGCCCTCAGCAAATTTACACGCTGCAACACCAACACTTCCTACCAATTGCAAAACGTAGCGGAATACGCACCCATCTAACAGCTCACTATCTTGAGAGTAAGGACTATTTTATTAACGAATTAAGCTTTTTTGGAGGAATTAACAGCTTTCGCGGAATTGAAGAAAACAGTTTAACGACCAATTTTTACGCCATACTGCAAACCGAATACCGTTTCAAATTCGCCTCTAACTTTTATTTACATAGTATTTTAGACTATGGCCTTTACACACCCTTACCTAATTCTTCGTTAGAAAATCTAACCAGCCTAGGTTTTGGTTTGGCTTTAAACACCAAAGCAGGTAAACTAGAGGTAATGTTTGCTAATGCCAAGTACCCCGGCACAGGCTTTAAATTTAGAAATACATTAGTACACCTGCGTCTTCAAAGCAGGTTTTAAAACCCTCCTATTTCTTGCTTACTCAAAGTGTTAAAAATTAATTTTAGTAAAAATAAGTTGCATTATTAAGTATTTATTAAGATTTTTGACGTTGGCTAATTCAAATAAATTACAAAATGAAAACAAAGTTTAGTGGAATTTTGACGCTATTTCTAGCGTTTATGGTGCAACTATCGTTTGCCCAACAAAAATCAGTTTCCGGAACGGTTACCGACGACACCGGTATGCCGTTACCAGGAGTTAACATTATTATTAAAGGAACGTCTTCTGGTACTCAATCAGATTTTGATGGTAATTACAGCTTAAATGCTACCCAAGGAGATGTTTTAGAATTTACTTACATTGGTTTCCAAACTCAACAAGTTACTGTTGGTGCAGCAAACACTTACAATGTATCTATGAAAGCAGGTAACGAGTTAGACGAGATCGTTGTGACTGGTTACTCAAGCATAGACAAAACAAAGTATGCGGGTTCTATTTCAACCGTTAAGGCTGAGGCATTAGAGTCTGTGCCAATTCCTTCTTTTGACCAAGTATTACAAGGTCAAGCAGCAGGTCTTCAGGTTTCTGCAGGTTCTGGTCAACCAGGTTCATCTGCACGTGTTAGAATTCGTGGTAACGGATCTATTAATGGAGATAACAACCCATTATACATCGTAGACGGTATTCAAATTGGGGCGGCAGATTTTTCTGCTTTAAACTCAAACGATTTTGACCGAGTAGATGTATTGAAAGATGCAAGTGCAACCGCTCTTTACGGATCTCGTGGAGCAAACGGTGTAATTGTAGTAACTACTAAGAAAGGTTCTTTCTCACAGGCTACAACTTTCAACTACAAATCGTCAATTGGTTTTTCTGAAATTAGTGAACCTCGGTTTGATATGATGAACTCTAGCCAGTTATTAAATTTCCAAAGAACTATCAATCGTGGTGTAGGAGCTGGTTTAACCGATGCTCAAATCGCTGAGTTAGCTCAAGTAAATACCGACTGGAGCGAGCAATTCTTTAGAACTGGTGTAATTAATACACAAGAATTAAGTATGAGCGGAGGTAATGAAAACACGCGTTTCTTTAGCAGCGCCCAGTACTTAGACCAAGAAGGTTTAATAAAGCGTTCTGGATTACAACGTTTTACTTTACGTAACAACTTAGAGCACAGACCAAACGAAAAAACACAAATTGGTTTAAACACCCAGTTAGCGTTTACCAAACAATCTAGAATTGACTCGGAAGGTTCTGTTACCTTACAAAACCCTTTTGCTGCCGCTTATTTAGGATCACCTTACCACCCAGTATATGACGAAAACGGAGATTTCGCAACTGGTGGAGGACGTGTAGGTCCCAATGCATTAGAGCACTTATTAAGAAGTGATAACGATCGTTTAAGAACTAAGATTGTAGCTTCTGGTTTTGCCAAGAGAGAAATCTTTGACAATGTAACTGCTGGAATCAACTTAGGGGTAGATTATGAGCAGACTAACATTGTTCGATTTACAGATCCTAACACAGAATACGGTCGTACTACTACTCCTGGAAATGCAGGACGATATAACGAAGCTAACTCATACAATGCCAATTTCACTTCTACTACCAACATTGGTTATGCTAATACTTTTAATGAAAAGCACGACTTCAGTATAGACGGCTATATAGAGTATTTCAAGAATCATTTCAGATCTAGTAGTTTTACCGGCTACGGAATCAATGAACTATTAGTTGGTTACCCAGGTGGTATCACTGCTGGTACTCCAGATAACGAACTTATCCCTACTGTAGGCGGCTCAGATTACGAAGAAGGTTTATTCTCTTATTTCGCAATTGCTGATTACGGTTACGATGATAGATTTGGTATCGGTGCTTCGATCAGACGCGATGCTTCTAGTTTATTTGCTGATTCAAACAAATGGGCAACTTTCTGGTCTGTAGCAGGTCGTTGGAACATTAGTGAAGAGGCTTTTATGCAAGATGTAAGCTTTGTTGATAACTTAAAATTCAAAGCAAGTTATGGTACTTCTGGAAATAAAAATGCGATTACCGCTTTTCAATATGCTACTGGATACGGACAAGTATCTTATGCAGGTCAACCAGGATTTGCCCCTACCAACATTGGTAACCCAGATTTAAGATGGGAGGTTTCCAAACAATTGAACACTGGTTTTGATTTCGATTTATTCGATTATAGACTATCAGGAAGTGTTGAATATTACAACAACTTAACTACAGATTTATTTGTAAATTATAACTTAAGTGCTACCTCAGGAACTACTGCTATTCAAAGTAATAATGGTGAAATGAGAAATGCTGGGGTTGATTTATCACTAAACTATAACCTTTTAAGAGGTGAAGGCCGTGATGAAGTAAACATCAACTTAAGCTTTAATGGTAACTACAACAAAAACGAAATCGTTGATTTAGGACAAGTTAACGAGTTTGAGCTAGGTACTTCCATTATCCGTGAAGGATTGCCATTAGGAACTCACTACATCGTTGGATGGGCTGGAGTAAACCCGGCAAACGGACAACCATTGTATACCGACAAAGACGGTAACGTAACCAACGTATACTCTGAGGATAACTCTAGAGCAGATTTTGGAAGCTTTAACCCTGAGTATACAGGTGGTTTTGGTGGAGATATTTCTTACAAAGGTTTCACCTTATCTACATTGTTCACTTTCCAGGCAGAATACTACCGTTTCAACAACCAAACTTTCTTCCAAGAAAATCCTAACTTTGCACAGTACAACTTAAGTACTAAAATGTTAGATATGTGGCAACAACCTGGTGATGTAACCGAAGTACAGAGCTACCTTTACAACAGAGAGTTTACTTCTAAAGATATCGAAGATGCATCTTTCTTAAGATGGAGAAACGTAACTTTATCTTACAACTTCTCTGATGACGTAGTAGATGCTTTAAAATATTTCAAAGGAATCCGCGTTTATGGTATGGCACAAAACTTAGCCACTTGGACCAAGTTTACAGGTTTTGATCCTGAAGATGATAACAATATCGCACAGTACGAATACCCTACTCCAACAACCATCACTTTTGGTGTAGACTTAAAATTTTAATCTCCTATGAAAAATATATTTAAATTTAAATTAATTTTACTGGCCATTCTTACCATGGTATCTTGTAAAGATGCTTATGAGGTTGAGCCAAAAGATGAAGTGTTTGAAGAGAACGCTTTCAATACTGTTGATCAGTTAGAGACCGGTTTATACGGAGTGTATAGCGGTATATCAGGATCTGCATTAATCGATTTTACCTCAAAGTTTGTTGATGACTTAACAATCGCGGCTTCTAACCGTGGACAGGGAATTCAAGTATTTACTTGGTCAATCAACTCAGGTACAAATGAGCCAGAATCAATCTGGAACAACTATTACCTCGTGATCAACCGTGCTAACCGTATTTTACGTGCAGCAGAGGGAGTTGAGGCTAATACAGAAGCAGAGCAAGAGAAAAAAGACCGAATCATTGCTGAATTGCACGCTATTCGCGGATTTGCGCACTTCGATTTAATGCGTCTTTATTCTGCAAGCTACGAGCCTAATGCTGAGTCTGTGCCAATCGTAGACCGTGTTTGGGTATACGAGCAGCCGGCTAGAAATACTGTTGCAGATGTAGCAAAATTTATTAGCGATGAATTCAAAGCGGCTCAAGATATATTTGCTACTTTACCTGCCTCTACAGACATCAACAGAATGTCTAGTTTAGCAGTTAGCGCTTACCAAGCTCGTTTGGCTTTGTATACGGGAGATTTACCTGGAGCCATTAATTTTTCTACAGAAGTAATTAATAACTCTATTTTAGCTACTACTCAAACTGAATACTTAGGTATTTGGGCAGATGAATTCACTAGTGAAACTTTATGGCAATTAGCCAGAACACCTGGTCAAGGAGCAATTGGTACTTTATTTACCGACACCAACGGAGATGTTTTCTTTAATGTTTCTGAGGAAATGTTAAATACATTAAACAACAACGATTGGACAGATGATCATAGAACATATGCTGTATTAGATACACAAAACTTTGATCCAGCCAACCTACAAGTTGGTAAATACTTAGGTTCAGAAGCTAATCCATTTTTAAATAATATAAAAATGATTAGAACTTCAGAAATGTATTTAATTCGTGCAGAGGCATATGCTAGAGATAACCAATTAGGTTTAGCCTCTGCTGATATGGAAACTTTAAAAAATGCAAGAAAAGATATTACTGTAACTGTAGGTTATGCTTCGCAAGCTAATGCTTTAGCAGATATTTTAGAAGAAAGAAGAATTGAATTAGCTTACGAGGGGCACAGAATGTTTGACTTGAGAAGATATGACTTAGGTGTAGACCGTTTACCTAACGATTGTGATAACGCTGCTGGAGCTTGCTCATTAGATAGCGATGATTATAGATTTGCTTTACCAATTCCACAATCTGAGCGTTTTGCAAATGATAACATTTCACAAAACCCAGGTTACTAAAAAATTAAAACTATGAAAAAATTATTTTTATTATTATTTGTAGCTTCATTCGCATTTGTTTCTTGTGATGAGAATGAAGATCCACAAACTTATCAGGGTGATAGTTTAACCTATTTTGCTGATGGAACAACAAGTACATTTTTTGTTGAAGAAAATGCTACTGAAGGATATAAAATTCCTGTTGGTGTAACCGACAAAGCTGCTACCGACAGAACTTTTACCGTTAGTGTTGATGCAGATTTGACTACTGCAACACCAGATCAGTATAGCGTTGGTACTTCTTTTGTAATTCCTGCGAACGAGCACATTGGATATATTGAAGTACAAGGAGATTATGACAATATTGCTTTAGAAGGTTCTATTCTTGCTTTAAAATTAGAAAGTATAGAGGGCTCTAATATTGCAGATTTCGATAATGTATACCAATTGAAATTAAGTCAGTTTTGCCCATTTGATATCGCATTAGAATATAACGGAACTGCCTCTATTGTAGGTCAAGGTACTGTAAATTCTTACGATGTTGAATTGGTTCCTACTGGCAACTTAAATGAGTACAACGTAGCCACTATTTGGGGAGACTTCGTAGCAGCGGCTACCGGAAACCCATCGTATGCAGGAGAGTATCAATACGCTGGAGTGTTAAGCATTGATTGCTTAGGCGTAGTAACCTATTCAAGTGATGAAGCCAGCCTTCCTGGAGGTACTGGTAGTTACAACGAAGGTACAGGTAATTTCACTATTATCTTAGACCAGGAGTTGTTTGAAAATCCTTTCCAAGTAGAGGTTGTTTTAACACCAAAAAACTAAGAGTATTTCTCTAACGGTTTTAAAAGGGCTAATCAAAATGATTAGCCTTTTTTTTATTTACATTTTCGTTTTTCTAAAAAAAATCTTAAATTGTGCAAAAAAATTTTATGAAATTAAATAAACTATTATCACTGGGTTTTGTTTTAACCTCTGGTTTAGCTTTTTCTCAAACAGCAAGCGAGGTAAGAGAAATTCAGAAACAAAACCAACCTATTAAAATAGAATTAGCTAAAGAGCTTACCAGTAACCTCGAAGCTAAAAGAAATGCGGCCAGAAAAAAAGCTGAAAGTTTTGGTATTTCTACTGATAAAATGGAAAACAACAAACGCTATAATTTGGTAGGTTTTGAAAACGGTAAACCTATCTACCGCACTACACATAATCTCGATGCAGCCAAGTCAACTCGTGCTAGTTTTCTATGGCAAGGAGGCCCTTTAGGATTAAATCTAGAGGGGCAAAACATGACGATAGGAATATGGGACGGGGGTCGCGTACGAAAAGATCACCAAGAATTTGCTACTGCTTCAGGCTCTAGAGTTGTATTAGGAGATGCCACGCCATTTAATCAAGATGAGTTTGATTCACACGGTACACACGTAGGAGGGACCATGGCTGCGGCAGGAACAAATCCTAACGCTAAAGGTATGGCTCCCCAGGCTACTTTAGTATCTTACAACTGGACCTCAGATTTAAGCGAAGTAGACACAGAAGCACAAAACGGCCTCTTAATTTCAAACCATTCTTATGGTATTCCTGTAAACGATGGTGGAAGTCAAAATGCTCCTACCTGGTTGATGGGTTGTTATGACACACAAGCTCGTCTATGGGATTTAAAAGCAAATGCCTACCCGTACTACTTAATGGTAGTTTCGGCTGGTAATGACGGACAATCGAGTTACCAAGGCGGTTTAAGGGCTGGATATGATAAATTAACCGGAGAGAAGAACGCCAAAAATAACCTAGTAGTAGGAAATGCACAAGACGCAAGTGTTGATCCAAGCAGCGGTGAGCTTTTATT
The DNA here is from genome assembly GCA_947499595.1 of uncultured Mesonia sp. Taxonomy (GTDB): domain Bacteria; phylum Bacteroidota; class Bacteroidia; order Flavobacteriales; family Flavobacteriaceae; genus Mesonia; species Mesonia sediminis. The sequence continues at coordinate 35,936 of CANMOY010000009.1, read as the reverse complement.
TCCTGTTTTTATTAATTCAGGAAGTAGTCAAGGACCATCTGATGATGGCCGTATAAAACCAGATGTTGTAGGAAACGGTACACAGTTATTTTCGCCAGTTGAGGCGTCTACAGCTTCTTACGCCACCTTTTCTGGAACTTCAATGGCTGCTCCAAATGTTGCAGGAACATTAACTTTAGTTCAACAATATTACAATCAAGAAAAAACTAATTTCATGTTGTCTTCTAGTTTAAGAGCCCTTGCCATTCATACTGCAGACGATTTAGGTAACACCGGACCAGACGCTAGATACGGATGGGGATTAGTAAATGCAAAAAAAGCGATTGAAGTAATTCAAGATTCTCAAACAGATAACGCTAGAATTGAAGAAGTTGATCTTGACAATGGAGACACTTTTACTTTTACCGTAACTAAAGATCCTAGTCAAGATTTACGCGTAACAATTGCTTGGAACGATCCTGCAGGAAATGCTAAAGACGGACAGTTGAATAGCCCTACCCCTGCCCTTGTAAACGATTTAGATTTACGTGTCACCAACCAAGCTACTAATACTACTTTATTACCTTATCGCTTAAACTTAAGTAATGTTGCGGCACCAGCCACTTTAGGTGACAACACTGTTGATAACGTTGAAAGTATTCTTGTTGAAAGTACAGATGCGAATACTTACGAAATAAAGGTAAGCCATAAGGGTTCTTTGAGCGGAAGCAGCCAAATGGTAAGTATCGTAGTATCTGGAGTACAATCTACTAGCTTAAGCGCAGAACAGGTTACTCTTTCAGAAGATATTTCAGTTTGGCCAAACCCTGTACGTGGAGCTAGTGATATAAATATTGCTTTGGGAGATAATATCAATGCTAATGCTCAAGTAAAATTATATGACTTACAGGGAAGATTAGTAGCCAATAAAGATTATGACAATACTTACGGTAATCTAAAATTATCTACAGCGTCTTTGCAACGTGGTGTTTATATTTTACAAGTTGGTGTTAACGGAGAAAACTATCAACATAAGATTTTGATAGAGTAAAACCTATTTAATTTAATTTATAAAAATAGGGTTTGATTAAATCAAACCCTATTTTTGTTTTTTAATAAATATTAAAATGAGTACAATTATATTTGGCATACATGCCGTACACGAGGCAATTAAAAGCAATCAAACCCTAGACAAAATTTTTGTGGATGCTGCTGTACAATCAGCAGGAATTAAGGAAATCTTAAAGTTGGCCGAAAATGCCAGTGTACAAATTGCATACGTACCTCATCAAAAAATAGATAAATTAGCTAAAAATGGTAATCATCAAGGGATCGTAGCAAAAATTTCACCAATACAATTTCATAGTCTTGAAACTATATTAGAAGAAAATCAGAAAACAAAAAAATCTAAATTGTACTTAATTCTAGATGGCGTTTCAGACGTACGCAACTTTGGAGCTATTATTCGTACGGCAGAAAGCGTTGGGGTTGACGCTATTATTTTCCCCAAACAAGGTAGTGCATCTATAAATGAGCAAATGGTAAAGACCTCTACAGGTGCCATATTTAATATCCCTCTATGCAAAGTAGACCACACCAAGGATGCTTTATTTTATTTAAAATCATACGGCATAAAAACCATAGCAGCCACCGAAAAGGCCTCTAAAATGGTATATGATGTAAATTTTAGAGATTCTATAGCCATCATTATGGGAAGTGAAGGCAAAGGTGTTTCTAAGGCAGCTTTGAAAATGAGTGACGATAAAGTAAAACTACCAATTTTTGGCGAAACAAGTTCGCTAAACGTATCGGTTGCTTGTGGTGCAATTTTATTTGAAGTTGTTCGGCAAAGGCTCTAATCATTTGTCGTAGTAGTAACCCAGAAGTTGTGGTTAACTGAATCGTCCTTATTATTATCTTTATCTAATTTTACATCTACCTCTTTATCACTTAATAGGGGCGGTTGACTTGGTACAAAGTTGCCATCGGCATCAAAATGTTGCATAAAGACATCTTCCGCTTCGTTATAATCTGGCTTTTGCCAATCATAAACCGGTAGTTTTTCAATTACGCGAGACTTAAAAAAAAGAGCTAGACCCAAACCAGCAATAAAACCAGCCAAATGTCCTTCCCAACTCACTCCGCGTTCACCTGGAAAAAGACCCCAGACCAAACTACCGTAAACAAATACCACCAAAAGAGCTAAGGCAATTAACCTATAATGCTTAGACCAAATACCTTTAAAAAATAAAAAACTAGCCAACATATAAATGATGCCACTTGCTCCTATATGCACGCTTCCAGACTTCCCCAAAAGCCAAGTTAAGACACCCGCTATTAAAAATCCGTAAAGAAGTACTTTACCCGCTATCGGCTTGTAGAAGTATAAAAGACTCATTAATAATACAAATAACGGAATGCTATTGTTGTATAAATGATTTATGCTCCCGTGTATAAAAGGGGCACAAAAAACACCTATTAATCCTTTTAAGGATTTTGGCCCTACCCCATATGAATTTAAATTAATATGAAACTTTATTTCAAACCAATATACTATCCACAGTAGTAGTACACTAAATAATGGAATTAATAAGGTACCCGCAGACCAAGTGTGAATTTGTTTTTGATTTTGCATACAGAAAGGTAATCAAATTTTTAACCAAAAACTTATTCCAGTAATATTGTCAGTTACTTTTGTACTTTTGCATTATGAACACACCATTAGCCGAACGCATACGTCCACAGAATTTAGAGGATTATATCAGTCAGCAGCATTTAGTGGGGCCACAGGGTAGCCTAACACAACAAATTAAGCAAGGTATCTTGCCTTCTTTATTATTTTGGGGTCCGCCTGGAGTGGGTAAAACCACGCTTGCACAGATTATTGCACAAACAGCTGATCGACCTTTTTTTACTTTAAGTGCAATAAATAGTGGTGTGAAGGAGGTGCGAGAGGTTATTGAAAAAGCCAAAAAGCAAGACGGATTGTTCACGACCAAAAACCCTATTCTATTTATAGACGAAATACATCGCTTTAGCAAATCACAACAAGATTCATTATTGGGGGCGGTAGAAAGAGGTATCATCACTTTAATAGGCGCGACCACAGAAAATCCAAGTTTTGAGGTAATACCCGCATTGCTCTCTCGCTGCCAAGTATATACGCTTAACCCATTTAGCCAAGACGATCTTAAAGAATTACTCAAACGGGCCCAAGAGAAAGACGAATATTTAAGTAAAAAATCCATTGAAATAAAAGAGTATGACGCTTTATTTCGAGCGTCGGGCGGAGATGCACGAAAATTACTTAATATCTTTGAGTTATTGGTCAGCAATTCTACCGAAGATCCGGTGGTGATTACTAATGCTTTAGTAAGCCAACAAATACAGAGCAATCCTGCTAGGTACGATAAAACGGGCGAACAACATTATGACATAATTTCGGCTTTTATAAAATCTATACGTGGTAGCGATCCCAACGCAGCTGTTTATTGGCTAGCTCGAATGATTGAAGGTGGCGAAGATGTAAAGTTTATCGCTAGACGCTTAATAATTTCGGCAAGTGAAGACATCGGATTAGCGAACCCAACCGCTTTAATTCTAGCGAATAATACTTTTCAAGCCGTGAGCACGGTAGGTTTGCCTGAAGCCAGAATTATTTTAAGTCAATGTGTAATCTACTTAGCTACATCGGCAAAGAGCAATGCCAGTTATATGGCCATAAATAAAGCCCAACAGCAAGTGAAACAAACCGGAGACCTACCAATACCTTTACACTTACGCAACGCACCTACAAAGCTTATGAAAGACTTAGGGTATGGTAAGTCGTACAAGTATGCTCATGATTACAAAAACAATTTTGTAGAGGAAGAGTTTCTTCCAGACGCCCTTCAAGGTAAAAAATTTTACGATCCTGGGGATAACACTCGCGAAAGCTCTAATTTAAAATTTTTAAAACAGCGTTGGGGAAATAAGTACAATTATTGACTTATTGCAGTGAGTATTATTTTCTCTTGTTTACCCGTTTGCATATTAAAATATTCAACAATTAAATCTTGATTGGTATCGATTTTTAAACTTCCATTTATATCAGCCGAGTTAAAAAGATACTGTTTATCTGAATTTTCGGTAATAACTGCTTTTCTATTTCCTTCCGCGTCAAGCAATAAATAGCCTAGCTCAATTTTTTGTAATTGATATCTTTTTCCTTCCCAATTGTATTGTGGGGCTAATTGTTTTTGAATTGATTGCTTTTGCTGCAGCTGAGTTTCATGCTGCTCGCCTTTCTTTAAAGGTTCATAGGCGTATCTATATCCGCCAAATTTATCAAAAGCATCGCGTAAAGCCTCTTGATGTGCTTTATCAAATTTTTTCTCTCTACTACTGCCCTGAGCTTTATATACAATTTGATTTCGACAATCATAAAACACCAGTGTAACCTCTGTAGTAAAAGCAAACATACCTCCTTGAGTTAAAACGCTAGCACGTAAATTTAGGCAAGGATCTTGTTGAGCCGCTATTGGTAAAGTTTCATTATCCATAAAGACATTAAAACCGTGCTGCTTTAACAAGTGTCTCGTAAGTGAGGATAGCAAATACTCATTTTCTTGTTTAGCCGAATCGAACTGAACCGGAACAATAACATTTTCATAAGCATTTAATTTTCGAATCTCGCTTTCTTGTGCTTTAACTGAAATAAAATATATCGAAAAAAATAGTAGTGCTAAAAATTTTAATTTCATAAGTATTGTTTAAAAGAATTGTTTTAATTCGTTAAAATGTAAAATTTTATTCCCCGTATGAGGAATTTTATTTTCAGGATCAAATAAAATAGACTTAAGGCCAAAAGATTCTGCACCCAGTATATCGGCCTCTAAATTATCGCCAATCATAATACTCTGTTGTTTTTGTGCATTGGCCTTATTCAAAGCGTGCTCGAATATGGCCGGATTGGGTTTTTTAACGCCTACGTCTTCTGAGGTAGTCAAAGTAGTAAAATAATGGCTTAGATTAGAGCGCTTTAATTTTATAGCCTGCACTTCTTTAAAACCATTAGTAATAATATGCAACCTCAACTCTTTTTTTATTAATTCTTGTAACATTTGTTCTACACCGTCAAAAAGATGATTGTTCAATGGCAAATGCTCGATATACGCTTGAGACAAAACGTGAATCAAATCAGGCTCTATAGTGTAACCCGATGCTAGCATCGCTTCATTTAATCTATTAAAACGCAGATCTTCCTTACTTATTTTTTCTTCTCTAAAGAGCTTCCAATATTTAAAATTTATAGGTACATAATGCGTTAAGAAATGTTCTAAATCGACAGGAACCCTATTTTTTTTAAATATATCTTGAAAAGCTAAGGCGGAATTCTTCTCAAAATCCCACAATGTATGATCTAGGTCAAAAAATACATCTTTAATCATTGGTTTGTAATTTTTCTAGAAGGGATAAATACTTTACTTGTTCATCCCACGGATCTAATAGTGCATTTTCAATCAAACACAAAAATTTACCATTCACCTCGCGCACTTTACTATTCATTGCCTCAATTCTCACTTTTATATCAAAAAAAGAAAACTCTTGAAAACAGAGACTGCTTAATGCATAAGGGTGAATAGTCAATGGGGAAATTCTTTCAAAGTTAATATCATAATATAAAAAGGGGGTGCAGGTTCCTGCCCTAAAACCTGGATGCTTAGGGTATCCCATAGAAAAATCCTGACTAATTTCTAATTTATCTAAATTGTTGTAAAATTGCGGCAGGTTGACTCCATATTGAAAACTTAAAACACGGGACAAAGGAGTATTTACAATATTTTCCCATCTTTTCTTTTCCTTTCGTAAAATCGCTAATTTATCAATTGCATCAAAACCAGGCAACAAACCTAAAACGCCATAATCACCCATAGACTTTATAAGCGCCTGATAGCTCAATTTGTGAAAACTTATATTTTTATTTTGCAATGAAAAATCAGATAACTGAAAAAAAAATGTCCACTGCATTTTATGCAATCTAGCCCGTTCAATAAGCCTATCATAAATGTCGTAAGGATCACTTTGTAAAAAAATTAAAGTTTTAATTCTTTCAAGGCTCGGTTTAAACTGCAATTTAACAATATCTCTTACCAACGCGCCTAATGTTCTTACAATACCTTTCTTTTTATACTTAAATACTTCTTGCACCACCATTATTGAGCTTGCTTGGTAGGTTCTTTGAAGTGGTAATTTTTTCTCGAAGCGGTTTTCAAGTAGATCTCTAAACTTTAAAGTCCATAAATCTATGACGGGCAATTCTAAAAAATCTTCCTTGAAGGCTAAACTTTCCTGAAAAGGAAATCGTCCTAGCTCATCTTTCACATGAGGCAAATATTCTTCATATCGACTAAGTAGAAAGAAACTGGCTGCAAAAATATCAAAGGGCACATCACTATCTTGACTACATTTAAAAAAACAAGGTAAGCCCTCCCAATCTCCAATATTTATTTCAATATCTTGAATGCCTTGTTGATCAAGTAAATCGTGTTGCTGTACAAAAAACTCATTTCCCAATTTTTTTTTACCGTAAGAGATTTTCAACCCTGGATGAGCGATAAACTCTTCAATCTTTGAAGTAAACTGAATTTCATAACCTAATATAGAATTGAGCAGGTGCTTAAATGTATATGAAATTCGGGGAGTAAGTGTTTTTACATAAATTAAAAACATGGGCTATTAAATAAGTCCTTCATTAGCGAAGCTAAAGTAAGCATTTTCGGTTACAATGAGGTGATCTAGTACTTTTATATCTAAGCTCTCACCTGCTTTTTTAAGTTTTAGGGTCAAGTTTTTATCCGCCATGCTAGGCTTTAGATTCCCAGAAGGGTGATTATGCGCCAAAATTATACTCACTGCATTTTCTTCTAGAGCCTTCTTAAACACTAAACGTACATCTACTAAAGTACCAGTTATTCCGCCTTTGCTCAATTGAAATGTACATAAAACTTTATTGCTGTTACTTAAAAACACTACCCAAAATTCTTCGTGCCCTAAATCACCTATTAAGGGCTGCATCAAATCAAAAACAGAATCGCTTGAGGTAATTTTAACCCTTTTTTTTGGCTCCTCTGCTCTTCGTCTTCTACCCAATTCTAAAGCAGCCACAATACTAATTGCCTTTGCTTCTCCTATACCCTTGAATTTCATGAGTTCCTTAACGGATTTTTTCCCGAGAAGGCCCAACTCATTCTGACTAGCTTGCAGAATTCTTTGCGATAAAGTTACGGCACTTTCTTCTCGATTACCAGAGCCAATCAGAATGGCCAAAAGCTCGGCATCTGAAAGGCTTGTCTTGCCTTTTAACAAAAGTTTTTCTCTAGGCCTATCAGATTCTGCCCAATATTTAATTGAAAAGGAGGTAGATTCAGTCATGTGTAATTAGATAAGTATCTAAATTACAGCATAAAACTAAGATATCCAAGCCTTTACTTCTTCAAAATCAAGCCCTCCGTAATTTCCACTGCTCATGAAGAGAACCGCATGATTCTTAAAAGAATATTTTTTTAAAAATGCCTTAAAGGCTTGTGGATCCGTGTAAACTTTCAAGTTTTTATGTCTAAAAGCACTTTCAATAGCTCTAGCATCAATCTGAGGTAAACCTTTTAAGGCCACGGCTTCGGGCGAATAAAAAACCACGACCTCATCGGCAGCATCAAGTGTGTGGGTATACTGAGTTAAAAATTCGGCATTTAAGCTGCTGTAAGTATGTAACTCTAAACAAGCCAATATCTTCTTGCCTTTATATTGTTCTTTTATAGCTTGAGTTGTTGCCTTAACCTTAGAGGGACTATGTGCAAAATCTTTAAAGGCCACACATTTTGTATTTTCTGCAATGCGCTCCAATCGTTTTGAAGCACCTTTAAAACTAGCAATGGCTTCATAAAAGTCTGACTCATCAATACCCATATGTTGACAAACCCATTTAGCACCAGCTAGGTTATTAAGATTATGTTTGCCAAAAACCGCTACTGGCATAAAACCCTCAGGCGTATCTATTAGCGTTTCTCCTTCCTCTATGTTATACAGAGGTGTTCTATAAGGCTGTTTTCGCGTAGGATTTTGTGCGGCTTCTGCAATAGCTTTTACTGCTTCATCTTCCTCATTATAAATTAAAATACTTCCGGGTACCATTGTTTCGGTAAAACGACTGAATTGCTCTTGATAATTTTCTTCTGTAGGAAAAACATTAACGTGATCCCAAGCTATTCCACTTATCAAAGCAATATTAGCCTTATACCAATGAAATTTCGGTTTAAGATCTATGGGTGAAGATAAGTACTCATCACCCTCTAGCAAGATAAAATCGTTTTCTTGAGTTAGATGCACCATAGTATCAAAACCTTCAAGTTGTGCCCCAACCATAAAATCTACTTCTTTTTCGTGGTAATGCAAAACGTGTAAAATCATTGAAGTGATAGTTGTTTTACCATGGCTACCTCCTATAACCACACGAGTTTTGTTTTTGCTATGTTCATATAGAAACTCTGGATAAGAAACAATTTTTAAGCCCAATGTCTTCGCTTTTTGAAGCTCTGGATTATCTTTTTTGGCGTGCATCCCCAATATAACCACATCTATTGCTGTAGTAATTTTTTCAGGAAACCAGCCCATCTGTTCTGGTATTAAATTGGCTTTTTGCAACCTCGACTTACTGGGTTCAAAAATAGCATCATCACTACCAGTTACTTTTTCTCCTTTTTGATGAAGTGCTAATGCCAAATTGTGCATAGCGCTTCCGCCTATAGCTATAAAATGAATATGCATAAAAAAATAATTCTAGCGTAAAGATATTAAATGACAGTAGTATTAAGAAGATTTTGCCATAAAAGCATGCCAATTTTCTTTAGGATGTGCTCGAATTGCTTGTTGGAGCAAAGCATTAATTTTTTCTCGAGTAAAATTCGCCTGTTTATATAGTGCTAAGAGTTTTTGATAACAGGTTACAGAATTGCCTAATTTTAAGGCTTTAACTAAATATTTTTCTGCTTGCTTATAGTTTTCAATTTCTTTATACACGTGCCCATAAGCTAGGTATCCATCAATTTCACTTATTGCCTTTAATTCATTAGCATAGCCTAAAGCCACATCTGTACCACCACCTAAAATTTTAGGAAGTTTTAAATAAAGTTCTAATAAAGCCCATCTTGCTCCTAGATGCGTTTTATCTAAGGCAGCCGCACGTTTTAAATAATGTTTAATATCTGAAATATAAAAAGCAGCCTGAAACTTTGATAGCTCCAAAGCTTTTAACCCCAAAGCACCACCATATTTATAATTATAATTAGCATTATCAGGTTTTTCTTTAAGCAGCAAGTCATAAAAGTGAAGCGCTTTGTCCCATTTTTTTTCATGGGCTGCAATATCTCCTAAATATTCACAAGCCTTAAAATAATTCTTTGAAATGGGTTCAACTTGCATCAGTTGGTTTTTAGCCAACACCCATTGCTGGTCTTTGTAATAAGCCTTTCCCTTTTCAAATGCAGTTTGGCCGAACAGCGTAAAACAGCACAGAAAACATAGGTATGATAGTAAATTCTTCACGGCGTAAAAATAGCAAAATTGAGACCAAATTGAAGATTAACTCAACTAAATTAGATATTTAAAAAGTTTAATCTATTTATGTATCTTTAAAAAAATTAGAGATTTTATGAAGAAAAGATACATTTTAGGGTTGTTATTGGTGCTTACTAGCCAACTTCAGTTTGCTCAAAAAAGCTTCGAAAAACGTTGGTCGACGGTTGAGCAATTGGAGCAAGAAGGAAGATTAAGTAGTGCCCTTGAAAAAGCCGAGTTAATTTTAAAAAAAGCAGATAAAAAAGAAAATGCTTCTCAATTTATAAAAGCTTTTCTCTATGTTTCTAAATACAAACTCCTTTTAAAAGAAGAAAGTCATTATGAAGTTTATCAAGACTTCTTAACTGAAATAGAAAAACAACCAGCCCCTACTAAGCAAATCCTATATTCTTTTCTAGCCGAAAATTTAAATGAATTCTATCGAGCAAATAGAAGGGCTATCGACAGAAGAACACCGGTTCAAAATCCATCCAATGATTATAGGTTATGGGATGCTAAACATTTTAAATATCAAATTGATTTTTACTACAACAAATCGCTTACTAAAAAAGAACTATTGCTAGCTACAAACTTAAACGCACTCGAGCCAGCGCTACATTACGGTATTAATTATAATCGTTTTAGAAGTACATTATTAGATTTACTCTCAAATCGTTATTTAAATTACTTGAAGCAACAGTCTCCAACCAAGACTAAAATTGACATAGACTTAATCGAGTCAAATAATCTTTATGCTCTACCAGAAAAATTTTCTCAATTACAGTTACCGAAAGACACCGCCAATAGCAGCTTTATTAAAAGATTAGAAGTGTACCAGCATTTAACACGACAGCATCAGAAAAACCAAAATAGAAGTTCTTTACTAGTAACTACCTTAGAACGTTTAAGCTTTATAAAGGACCAGGATCACCGAAGAGATCGAAATACGCTTTATAAAAACGCAATTCTAATTCTTAAAAACGAGGTGAAATCCGATAAGGAGCTCGCTTGGATTCATTACTACCTAGCTCGATTTTATTTAGATGAAGCCGAAAAAAATAGTCACCCCGATTATTTAAATAAAAGTCTAACCCATCTTAAAAAAGTTAAAGAAATTGCCCCAGACAGTTACCCTGCTGTAGAATCTTCGCATCTCGAGTATGTGATTTTAGATAAAAAATACCGTGTTACCATTAACAACAAGCCATTAGCCCATAAAAAGTTTAGAGCTCTTGTACATTATAAAAATATAGATAGCTTGTACGTACATATTTATAAATCTAAGTTACACCACTCTAAATATCCGCACACTAAGCAAGACTCTGTGATTAAAGCCAATTACGCGCGTGCTAAAAAGCTTAGTTTGCAATCCTTTTCTCTGCCAAAAAAAACAGATCATTATACCTACTCAACAGAAATTCTGCTTGAGGCCCTACCTGCAGGGGATTATTTAGCCATTTTTACTAAAAAAGAAAACTTGAATTTTGAAAGTGAGGAATTTCTATACCATAATTTTAAAGTAACTGATTTAAGCCTTACCAGTTTTAATTTGAGCCCTAATCAACAAGTCTATATTGCTAGTAGAACCTCGGGTAAACCCATTAAAAATGCAAAAATTCACGCTAAGAATAGACCAAACGAATACTACAGAACCAATCAAAAAGGGCTAGCTACTATACCTGCACCAGCTATAAATAAAACCGAGAGACTCCCCATAACTATTACAAAAGATGGCGACACGTTGCAGACTGATCTTATTTTTTTTAAACAAAATTTTGATGAGGATAGCCAGAATGATTTCTTATTAAAAGGGAGCTTATTTACAGATCGCAGCATCTACAGGCCTGGACAAGAGGTACACTTTAAAGCAATTTTGACCGAACAAGGAAAAAAAATACGCAAAACAGTTGCTAACCAAAATATTACCATCTATATGCGTAATGCAAATCATCAAATAATTGATAGTTTGCAAATTACCACCAATTCCTATGGCTCTGGACATGGAAAGTTTAAACTGCCAGAAAATGGCCTTACGGGAAGTTATAACTTAATTTTAAAAGAAGAATTAGCATCAGATAGCACCTATGCTGGTGCAGATTGGAGAGGAACTTATTGTTATTTCAACGTTGAAGAATATAAAAGACCCCGCTTTGAAGTTCTCTTTGACAGCATTAAGACAACACATGTTATAAATGATTCTATTTCGTTAGGCGGAAAAGCCAAAGCATATTTCGGCGGAAGCCTAACACAAGCTAAGGTAACTTACACGATAGACCGTGAAGTATTTAATTCTTATCGATATAGTTTACCCTATCAAGAGATCAAGAAAAAACGATTATACAAGGGGGCAACAGCAACCGATGCAAACGGGAATTTTAAAATTGAATTTAAAGCCTTGGCTCCTAATCATATTAAATCTGATTTAAAACCCATTTACACCTATACTATAAATGCGGTTGTAACCGATGTAAATGGTGAAACACAAAGTGCTTCTCAACAAATTCGTTTAGGGTATCACGCAGCAGATGTTTATTTTGATTTACCCAATAATTACTCTAATGTTGTAAGTTTAGATAAAAATGCAGCCATACTAGTAAAAGCTACCGATTTAAATGGTTTACCAACCAAAGTAGATGGATATCTCTATTTATACCAATATAAAACACCAAACCGCAACTTGTTAAAAAGGGATATTCCTTTACCTGAAATACAACAAATACCTTACAATGAGTTTATTAAAAATTTTCCGCATACAGCATACGACAGTTTAGATTTAGCCGAAAAATGGCCAAAAACTGAAATTTTAAAAATTCCTATCAAAATAAATCAAACAGAAAGTATAAACCTTGCAGCTTACCAAAAGCAACTTAAAAGCGGACAGTATCTTTTAGCTTATAAAGGCGAAGATATCCGTGAACTTCCCGTTGAAGTAAACCGACGAATTACCCTGGTCAACCCCAATCGGCCAAATTTAAATCTTGATCAAAAAACCATAAATTTTGATTACGACCTGGACCAAGAAAAAAAGCAAATAAGGCTTGATTTTAAAACCTCGTTTAAAAATTTACACTTATTAACCAATCTAACTTTCGGTGATGGTAAACTGCAACAAGAGGTTATGCATTTAAATCAAAATAAAAAGAGTATCATTCTTTCGATCCCTAAAAATGCGAAATACCTACATTTAGAGTATTTTTACAACTACTTGGGACGTTACGGAAATAAGCGCCATAAAATTGAACTTCTCCCCCCAACTAAAAACAAAACAAAGCTAAAATTTGAAGTTTTACATTTTCGTGATAAACTTGAACCCGGTCAAGCCGAACAATGGCAACTTAAAGTTTTAAATCAAGATGGAAGTCCAGCTGAAGCGGAAGTACTCGCGAGTATGTATGACGCTTCTTTAGATCAATTTCAACCTCATCGCTGGAGGAATGTATTACACCATAATTATTTCAAACCTGAAAAAAATGGACTTCCCCACAGTGTCAATCATTTAGGACACTATAACCAAGTTTACATTTCAAGGACTACTCAACATTTGAATAGCAGTGGGTATAATTTTTTCTCACCGAATTATGCTAATTTTAATTATTTTGGTTACCATTTTATTTACACCAGCCTAACCAACAAAACCTATTTAAAAGGACTGGCTGTAAATAAATACCAAGCCAAAAACACACCCCAAGGCTATATTGCAGGTAAAATCACCGACCGTTTAGGCACAGCCTTACCAGGTGTACAGGTTTTTAACCAAACAAAAAAACAAGCAACTTTAAGCAATTTTGACGGGTACTTCATTCTGAAAGGAGAACCTAGCGACTTATTGTTTGTTAGATATATAGGACATAATAAAGCACAAATTATAGCTAAAAAATACAACAACCTTACATTAAAGAATGGATTTGTTCACAACAATGATAAAATCATAAGCTTTTATAGCGCTGCTGAATACAGCTCTGAAGAAGTAAGTTCTTCCATTTTATCTGATAATTATCCGAGGTTCAAAGATCTACTTCAGAACAAAGCCCTAGGTCTAAAGCTTGTAGGAGGAGGTTATGGACAAGTGGGTGCTGCTACAAGGGTTCGTATCCGTGGTAATGGCAGTGTTTTAGATAAGGTACCGCTGTATGTAATAAACGGCAAAATAATTGACGCTAGCAAGTTTAAAGACATACCAGCAGATCAAATTATCGATATGCAAATGCTTTCGGGAGCCAGTGCTAAAGCTCTATATGGTGCTCAGGCCGTTAATGGCGTTGTGCTTATCACAACCAACCAAGAACCAAAAGATCAACTGCAACAAATAGAGGCGCGCACTAACTTGAATGAAACCGCTTTTTTCTTGCCTCAATTAAAAACCAACAAAAAAGGAGAAATCATCTTTAATTTTAAAAGTCCAGAGGCATTAACAAAATGGCATTTTCAAGCTTTTGCTCACGATAAACAGCTTAATCAAGATAAGTTAGACCTTTATGTCAATACCCAGAAAAAACTTAACCTCATTCCTAATTTTCCTCGATTTTTTAGAAGTAAAGATAGTTTAAGTATTTCGGCAAAAATTAGCAATCTCTCGAATGAAGCGATAGAAGGAATCATTCAACTGTCTTTCACCAATAAGGACCAAAGCCCCGTAGACTTATTCACAAATTCACAACAAATTAAAAACTTCAGTCTAAACGCAAAAAATAATACCGAGGTAACCTGGAAAATAGCCATTCCAGAAGGGCTTTCGGCTGTCAAGTATCGTATTGTAGCAAAAGCCGATAATCTAGGCGATGGTGAAGAAGGGCTTATACCTGTGTTTACCAATCGTGTTTTAACCACCGAAACACTGCCCATTTGGGTTAATCCGAATGAGCAGAAAGAGTATAGTTTTAATAGTTTAAAAAATAATAATTCAGTAACCAAAGAAAATCACCAGTTGGTTTTTGAGTATACCTCAAATCCGGCTTGGACCAGTTTATTGGCGCTACCTTATTTAGTAGAATATCCGCACGAATGTTCAGAACAAATATTTGCAAAATTTTATGCGAGTCATCTTACAAAGCTAATGCAAGAATTAAACCCGGAAATTAAAAAGGTATTGCATCAATGGCAAAAGAATAAAACCACTATTCCCGATTGGCATAAAAATACCGATTTAAAACAAATGCTCTGGGAAGAAAGCCCCTGGCTAAAAACAGCAGGAACCCCAGCGGAACAACAAAAAAGAATTGCAGAAGTACTCGACATAGAAAGAACGCAACAAAATATTCACCAAGCCTTAAAAAAACTATCTAACCTACAACTTGATAACGGAGGCTTTCCTTGGTTTGGGGGCGGTCGTGCCAACAGATTCATTTCTCTGCACATTTATGCTGGATTAGGCAAACTTCAGAAGTTAGATTCCGCAATAGCTCAAATGCCAGAGGTTAAAAAAATAACAGAGCAATTAGCCAGCTATTTAGATTTTGAATTTCTGCAGCCAAATGACAGTGAAAAAATGTACTCGTTCACCACATCAGCTATTCAATACGCTTATGCTAAAAGTTGTTATGACCTAAAAGCTACGGCCGATTTTAAACGCTACATAGAAGCTATGTTTGAAGCCTATGAAGATAATTGGACGTCTTTGACTATACAATCACAGCTAAACCTTGCTATTTTAGCGCAGCGTCATAAAAATACAGATTTGGCAAAACAGATTTTAACTGCTCTGCGAGAAAGTGCTGTAATAAATACAAAGCACGGAATGTATTGGAAAGAACTAAAGAAAAATTATGGCTGGCACAATGAACCCATTACTACACAAGTTAGGGCCATTGAAGCTTTCGCGGAAATTGCAGGAGATAAAAAAACGATTACGAAACTCAAAACTTGGTTAATACGTCAAAGAAAAAACCAAGCTTGGCACTCAACAAAAGCTACTACAGAAGCTATTTATGCACTACTTATTTACGGAGAGCAAGCAACACTGCAAAAAGAATCTCCTAACATAAAAATTGGTGAAGAAAAAATTAGCTTTGACAATTCCAGCGCTGCCGGTTATGTAAAAAAAATATGGCAAGGCAATTCTATTACTAAAGAACTCGCCAATATAGCTATTAAGAATAATTCAAAAACCGCACAGTATGGCGCAATGTATTGGCAGTATTTTGAAGAGTCTGATGCCTTGCAAGCCAGTAACCAAGAAAACCTTAAGATTGAGAAAGAATTGTTCAAAAATGTAGAAACCCCTGAAGGGAGTGTATTAAGGCCCATATTGGTAGATCAACTTCGTGTAGGAGACTTAATTAGGGTTCGTTTAATAATAAAGGCAAAAGAAGATTTTAATTTTATGCATTTAAAAGATAGCCGTGCAGCTGGTCTAGAACCAGTTGATGTTATATCCAAATACAAATGGCAAGATGGTTTAGGTTATTACCAGAGCACAAAAGATGCAGCAACACACTTCTTTTTTGATAAAATACCGGCCGGCACTTATGTAATCGAATACAACCTAAGGGTGGTTAATGCAGGTAGTTTTTCAAATGGGCTATCCGAATTGCAAAGTATGTATGCACCAGAAATTAAAGTACAATCCAAAGGTAAACGACTTGAATTATTGCCACGAACAAAAAATTAAATATGACCTGAATTTCTAATTGTAGGCAAAAAAAAGCGATTAGGGATAACCTAATCGCTTTTTTTATAAATTGTTATTTTGGTGGAAATTCCTTTACGCCTTTACTGATTAGGCGATTAAAAAATACTTGTTTTTCTTTTGGATTCATTTGCCTCTTATAGTGATCTTCTACAACCGCTTGCCAAAATAATTCGTTGGTTTGAGCCTGACTAAAATTAAGACTTAAACTCAATATGGTTTTGGTTGTACTTATTGGTATGCCTCCTGAAACCCCACCGCCAACGTGGCCTCCACCACCACCAAAGCCAATTCCTATTTGAGAGTTGTTACGCTGTTGAAACACGTCGGTTTCTAAAAGAATTTTAAAATCGGGATTACTGCTTTTTACATAACCTTGTTGGGCTAAGTGGTCTTCAACAGCTTTTATAAGGCGTTCTTGGTCTAGCTCATTTAAATGATCAGCAGCAATATTATGTTGAGGATAAAACTGATAAGTGCGATAATTTTGGAAATTTACTTTAGCATCATAATCTACATAAACCTTCGGACCGCAACTCATCAAAAACAAACAAAAAACCAAACTTAAAATACGTGTCATGCTAATAAATTTACCACAAGATACTGAAAAACAAATCACTAATTAAGTTTTAAATAGGCTTTTTATTTAAGTTTTCCCATAATACATCTTTTAATTGGGCTATTCCTTGCTGCGCTACAGCTGATATAAATAAATAAGGAATTTTATCAAAATAGGCATCGAGTTCTTCTTGTTGTTCAGATTGCAGCTCTTGATCGAGCATATCGCTTTTAGAAATAGCCACAACCCGATCTTTATCTAATAATTCTGGATTGTATCGACGCAATTCATCCAACAAAATCTCATACTGTTTTATGACATCATCAGCATCACAGGGTATTAAAAAAAGTAATGTAGAGTTTCGCTCAATATGCCTTAAAAATCGATAACCTAGCCCCCTACCTTCTGCTGCTCCTTCTATAATCCCGGGAATATCAGCCATTACAAAGCTTTGGTAGTCGCGATACTTTACAATACCCAAATTGGGCTTTAAAGTGGTAAACTCATAATCGGCTATTTTGGGTTTAGCTGCCGTGATAACCGAAAGTAATGTAGATTTTCCTGCATTAGGAAAACCAACAAGACCTACG
This sequence comes from uncultured Mesonia sp., assembly GCA_947499595.1. GTDB lineage: Bacteria > Bacteroidota > Bacteroidia > Flavobacteriales > Flavobacteriaceae > Mesonia > Mesonia sediminis. Next base: position 18,589 of record CANMOY010000009.1, on the reverse strand, counting down.
TCTGCAAGTACCTTCAACTCTAAAGTTATATCCCGCTCCTCTCCTGGTATGCCCGGTTGTGCATAACGAGGTGTTTGATTTGTAGAGGATTTAAAATGCCAATTTCCTCTTCCTCCTTTTCCGCCTCGAGCGATAATAATTTCCTGATTATTTTCAGTTATCTCATCTATGATAGCCTGGGTATCAGTATCTCGAATTACGGTTCCTAATGGCACATCGATATACACGTCTTCCCCATCGGCTCCCGTGCTTCTTTGTTTTCCGCCATTTCCGCCGTGTTCTGCTTTGATATGGCGTTTAAAATTAAATTCGTAGAGCGTCCAAAGGTTTTCATTACCACGAATAATCACATGGCCCCCTCTACCGCCATCTCCGCCGTCGGGACCGCCTTTAGTAATGTATTTTTCTCTATGCAAATGCATAGAACCTTTTCCGCCATTACCTGAGCTAACGTGTAATTTAACGTAGTCTATAAAATTTCCTTCTTTCACTTCTTTTTAGTTTTCTAACTTATCGATTACTTGACAAATTCTTTCGGTAATTTCGGCGATGCTGCCTACTCCATTAACACCAAAGTACTTGTTCTGTTTTTGGTAAAATGATTTTACCACGGCCGTTTCTTTATGGTATACCTCTATTCTTTTTCGAATTACTTCTTCGTTGGCATCATCTTTTCTACCTGAAGTTTTACCTCGTTCCAACAATCGTTCAACCAGAACCTCATCATCTACCTCTAGGGCAATCATTGCATCTACTTGTTCGTCGTGTTTGGCTAAAAAGGCATCAAGCGCTTCTGCTTGAACTTTTGTACGAGGAAAACCATCAAAAATATATCCACTTGCTGGCTTTTGCTTAGACACCTCATCTTTTAACATGTCAACGGTTACCGAGTCTGGAACCAATTGCCCTTTTTCTATAAAGGATTTGGCTTGAACCCCCAATGGAGTATCATTTTTCATATTATACCTAAAAATGTCTCCGGTAGATAAATGAATTAAGTTATACTTTTCTTTAAGTATGCTTGCTTGTGTTCCTTTACCGGCTCCTGGAGGGCCAAATAATACTATTTTAATCATGTTGTGTTTCGATTAATTGATAAACTTCGGGTAAATTTCTTCCTAAACCATCATAATCTAATCCAAATCCTACTATGAATTTATTGGGTATTTCTATTCCGATATAATCCAAAGAGTGGTTTTGATGATAAGCTTCTGGCTTATAAAATAAGGTTGCAATCTTGTAACTGCTCACCTCCTGATTTTCTAAGATATTAATAATTTTGGTTAGGGTATGTCCTGTATCTACAATATCCTCTAAAACGATTACATCTCTTCCTTTTAAGTTATTTACGCCGATAAGCTCTTGCACTTGTTGAGTGGTTTGGGTACCTGCGTAAGACCTTAACTTGGTAAACTCTACTTCGCAATTTCCACTGATTTTTTGCGTTAAGGCTGCTACAAAAGGAAATGCTCCATTAAGAACACCTAGAAAAACAGGGGTTTTTCCTGCATAGTCTTTTTGGATTTTCTCTGCCATTTTACTTATAGCCGAGTCAATTTGAGACTTATCAATAAAAGGAGTAAAGGTAAGATCGTGAATTTTTATCATAGATCTAAATTAAAATCAGGCTGCAAAGATAAATATTTCGAATTAAAGATAGCGACTTCAGGCAAACCAATTCTTATAAAAAACTTGTTTAATCTAGTTGATAAATCTTATTTTTGCCCAAACACAACACTACATGAACTATTTCTCTTCAAATTTTACGCTCGGTATCTTAGGTGGTGGGCAATTGGGTAAGATGATGCTTTATGAAACCCGCAAATACGACATTTGCACAAAAGTAATAGATCCCAACCCTGCTGCTCCTGCACGTTTGGCCTGTGATAAATTTGTGGTAGGTGATCTTATGGATTACGATACCGTAGTAAATTTTGGTCAAGATGTAGATATTCTTACTTTCGAAATTGAATCGGTTAATATCGAGGCTTTAGAGTATTTAGAGCAAAAAGGTAAATTGGTTTATCCTAGCGCTTCTACTTTAAAGAAAATACAAAACAAAGGAGACCAAAAAGAGTTTTATTTAAAAAAAGAAATCCCTACCGCTCCTTTTACCAGGTATCAAAGTAAAGATGAGCTTGTCACCGATTGGGCTCAAAAAAAGAAAACTTTTCCTTTTATCTGGAAAAGTTGTACAGGAGGTTATGACGGTAAAGGGGTTGCCGTTATAAAAAACAAGGAAGATTTAATTCCTTTACCCGATGTGCCCTGCATCGCCGAAGAAATGATTCATTTTAAAAATGAATTAGCGGTAATTGTAGCGCGAAATGCCAATGGAGAAGTAAAAACTTATCCCGTTGTCGAAATGGAATTCCACCCAGAGGCCAATCAAGTAGAGTATGTTATTTGCCCTGCTAGAATTGCAGATGAGGTGGCTCAAAACGCTAGAGCCGTGGCGCATAAAGTTTCAGAGTCTTTTGAACACGTTGGCTTGTTGGCAGTAGAATTGTTTCAAACACAAGATGACCAAATTCTAGTAAACGAGGTCGCACCCAGACCGCATAATAGCGGGCACTATAGTATCGAAGCGAGTTTTACCAATCAATTTGAACAGCACATTCGTTCAGTATTAAATCTACCTTTAGGGGCAACCGAAAGTAAAGTAGGTGGAGTGATGGTTAACCTTGTAGGTGAAGAAAACTATAACGGTCCGGTACATTATCAAAATATCGAAAAAATTATGCAGTTACCCGGGGTAACACCGCACATTTACGGCAAAAAAGAAACCCGCCCTTTTAGAAAAATGGGACACGTTTGCATAGTTAACAAAGATTTAAATCAGGCTCGAAAAATAGCTGAACAAGTGAAGCAGTCAATTAAAGTAATAAGCTTAACAAAATAGACAAACCACAGTAATAATAATCATTAGATTTACTGGTTTTTTTATGCTTAACGGATTTAATCCGGTTTAACCGAAAATAAGAACAATAAAAAATTATTACCATGAGTAAAGTAGGGATAATTATGGGAAGTACAAGTGATCTTCCAGTAATGCAAGAGGCGATTGATATTTTAGCCGGATTCGATATTGAAGTAGAAGTTGACATTGTATCGGCGCACAGAACACCAGAAAAATTATTTGATTACGGAAAAAACGCTCACGAGCGTGGTTTTAAGGTTATTATTGCAGGCGCCGGTGGTGCAGCTCACCTACCTGGGATGATTGCCTCTCTTTCTCCGTTACCGGTGATTGGAGTTCCTGTAAAATCGAGAAATTCTATTGATGGCTGGGACTCTGTTCTTTCTATTTTACAAATGCCAGGTGGCGTTCCTGTAGCAACTGTAGCTTTAGACGGAGCTAAAAATGCTGGTATTCTTGCTGCACAAATTATTGGTACTGCAGATAAATGTGTGCTCGATAAAATTATTACTTATAAAGAAGGACTTAAGCAAAAGGTGATTGAAGGAGCAAAAAACCTTAGAAATCACAACTAATTTTTAAATCTTCCTTTAAACCTCATTAATTTTTTTTACAAATTGATGAGGTTTTTTTATACATTTTATTCATCTTTAGTAAAAATTTATACGTATGTCTAAAATTTATTATTTCATAAGCCTTCTATTTATTTGCGGATGGCAGTTATCTGCTCAAAACACTAATATAAGAGCACTGCAATTGGTTGAAATGGCCAAAGAAAAGCTAGATAAAAATTATGAATTTAATCAAGTAAATTTTGATTTTATTTATCAGTTAAATAAAGATGAATTGATTGATGAGTTGCAAATAGAAATTAAAAAACATAGCGAACTAGGAGCTCAAGCTACTAAGCAGTTGCAACGCAAAGTAGAAAAACTAATTGATAAAGAACCCTTATTAACCAACCAGTACAAAACATTAACCCAAGGTAAAGCAAGTATAACTAACAAAAAGCTTCAATTCAATGACTTTACAAAGAAAGCAAAAGGTGGCGATTCTATTGGATTCATTTCCCCCACCACTCCTATTTATGAAATTTTAACCGAGCAACTTGATAAAGACGACACCTACCAATTAAAGTCGGGTATGTTCACTTGCCAGGAAAATGCTAATTTAAATCAATGTAATAATTATACAGCTAATACAGAAAATTTGAAATTAGATATTGAGGAAGCCCTAGAAGATTCAAATTTGACTTCGCGAAAGTTTGAGTATGATTTCTTATACCAAACCTATAATTATGACTACAGCATTAAATCAATTAAAGAAATGGATTCTACAGCTATTGCTGAAATTGAGTTTAAACCTAAAAAAGAAAACGCTTCCTATACTGGTAGTATGCACATCGACCTAAAAACTCAAGCAATAGTAAAACTGAACTATCGTTTGTTACCAGGTCACACCACAGCTTCTTTTAATGCCAAATTCTTATTGGGCTTTAAAACCGTAACTACCGAGCTAGATAAAACAATTATTTATCAAAAACTAGCTAATGGTAAATACTTTCCTGCGCATCTTATAATTCATAAAACAATTAAATTATGGGGTAATAGAACTATTAAGCTTAAGGGGAATAAAAGCAATAATCGATTAAAGTTAGAATTTACAAAAGGCAGTAAAGAAAAGATTAAACAAAAGATGCTTTTTAACCAAGCAACGCCAATGGCCCAATCTTCATCTGACATCAAATAGTAATGCCATCTTATGCTCTTAAATTAATTTGCCTCTTACTCCTTAATCTCACTTTTACTGTAACCTGTTTAAGTCAGCAATTAACCGGTAAAATTATAGATCAAGAAGCAAATCCCGTGGCATATGCACACATTCAATACAGGGATCAAATGGGTGTTGCCAGCAATTTAAAAGGTGTTTATACCTTAAATCTACAAGATTACCCCGCAGATGCTATTTTTAAAATAAGCGCATTGGGTTATAAAACTGTAATACTGCCAGTTAGCGAACTAAAAGAAAAACCAAGGATTACTTTAGTTGCTTTGGCAGAAGAACTTGGAGAAGTGATTTTGACAAGTCAAAAATTAGATATTCATGACCTACTTCAACAAGTCTATTTAAACTATAGAAAAAACCATAATGCAAACGGCTTGTGTTTTGAAGTGCTCATGCGTGAAAGCGATGAGAACCATCTAAAAGATGCCGAATTTGAGGTAGACAAAGCTAGCTTTTTAAGCAAAGCTTTAACACAAAAATTTAATCGGCAAATTAAAGAAAGTCTAGCCAACTCTAAAAACAATTTACCCAGCCAACAAAGACAAATTGAGTCAAAAATATATATCACCCCAAACCAAGATTCTTTAAAATTAAAATTGTTGCAAGTCAATCAACTTAGGAACGAGCGATACCTTGCACCTAAAAACAATTTTTTAAAAGAGACCTTTCGACTCATTCAACAAGGGCTCGATAGCGAAAATACCTTTAAAATAAAGTCTGGGATGATTCCTCTGGGTAAAAATCACAAGGTAAACCAACTTTTTCAAATTGACAGCAGTCAAAGTAAAAGTATTAAAACAGAAAATGAACGTGATTTTTACAAAAGCCTATTTTTTAATCGCAGTCCGCTTAACCTAGATCAATATGACTTCATCCAACAGTTTACTAATTACAACTGGAAACACGTTAAAACTAGATTGTTTCAAGATGAATTGGTTTATGAATTGCACTTTACTCCAAAAAATAAAAAAGCCGATTATTCTGGCAAATTATATATAAGCAAGGCTAGCAAAGCCATCTTACAAGCCAGCTACCAACTAGCAGAAAACCGTGTAGACCGCAATATTAATCTCAAATTTTTATTAGGCTTAAAATATGTGGCAAATGTTCACCAAGCTAAAGTAATATTTAAGCGAGATAGTACAAGCAATCGATATTTACCGCAATACATAAATTGGAAAACAGGCCAGTACATTTACATAAATAGGCCATTAAAATTAAAAGAAAACAATACTAAGTCTAGCGAAAAAACAAAACTTAAATTAAACTTTAAAATAGAACAGCAAAACAATGTTTTAAATGAGTTGATGCTAATTAATCCTCAACCCATTGCTTTCGCGGATTTCAAAGCGGTTAATGAAAAAGAGAAGCTAAAAATTCTTTACACACCAGCTTTTGATGAATCATTTTGGCTGCGTTATAATAAAGAGCTAGAAGCGTCTAGCAGCAACGAATAGTTACCGTTTATTTTTCCTGATTGCTTCAACTTCTAGCCATAAACTAGAGTTTCAAAAAATAACATTCAATAATTATAGCATATAAATTAAAGCTTCAAGAATCTAAATTAGATTTGTTTTTTAAAGATATCCTATATAATACAGCTGATCCTAAACCTATAAAAACAGCCGTTTTAAGATCAAGATTAGCTGCAAAATAAAGGAAAAAGCTAAGTGACAATCCGCCTAATAAATGAATAAGATTTTTTTTCATTTAGTATTTTTTAATTAATTATTAGTTTTAAATTGTGTAAGCTTACGCCGGAAAAATAAGAAAACAACCATATGAAAAGCGTCAAATTCTAAAATACAATTCTGATTTGCAGCATAATAAATATTTTAAAATATTAAAAACGTAATATTATATGCCAAACTTTTTTTGACTAAAAATTAAGACCTCAACTCTCCTACTCTTTGTATCTTTACACTTGTACAGAAAAATAAATTATGAGTCAGGAAAACCCATTATTGGAGCCTTTTGATGCTGCTCCATTTTCTAAAATAAAAAATGAACATTTTAAACCGGCTTTTCAAGAAGCTATAAAAAAAGCAAAAGCAGAAATTGATAGCATTACTTCTAATGAAGAAACGCCAACTTTCGAGAATACCTTAGAAGCTTTAGAATTTGCAGGTGAAACCTTAAGTCGAGTTTCGAGCATATTTTTCAATTTAAATTCGGCAGAAACAAATGAAGAAATTCAGAAAATAGCGCAAGAAGTTTCTCCTTGGTTAAGTGAATTCAGTAATGATCTAACCTTAAATGAAGAGTTATTTAAACGTGTAAAAAGCGTTTACGAGCAAAAAGACAGCTTAGAACTGAGTGTAGAACAAAAAACACTGCTCGATAAACATTACAAAAGTTTCACAAGAAACGGGGCTAATTTACCAGAAGATAAAAAAGAGCAACTTCGAGAAATCGATAAAGAGCTTTCTAGACTTTCACTTTCGTTTGGCGAAAATGTTTTAGCAGAAACCAATCGTTACGAGCTTCATATTGAAGATGAAAAAGATTTAAAAGGTTTACCAGAAAGCGAATTAGAAAATGCTAATTTATTAGCTAAAGCAAAAGGAAAAAACGGCTATATTTTCACGCTTCAATACCCGAGTTATATCCCGTTTATGAAGTATGCAGAAAACCGAGAACTGCGTAAAAAACTTTCGATTGCTTTTGGGGCAAAAGGTTTTCAGAATGATGAATATGACAATCAAGAAAATGTATTGAAGATTGCAAAACTTCGTCACCAACGGGCTAATTTATTAGGTTACAAAACCCACGCGCATTTTGTTTTAGAAGAACGTATGGCAAAAAGCCCTGAAAAAGTAAATGAATTTCTTAACGAAATGCTCGAAAAAGCGAAACCTGCCGCAGAACAGGAATTTAAAGAACTAGAGCAATTTGCAAAAGAATTAGATGGGATCGACCATTTAGAAAAATGGGACAGCGCTTATTATGCAGAGAAGCTAAAACAACAACGCTTTCAATTAGATGATGAAAAGCTCAAGCCTTATTTTAAACTCGACAATGTAATTCAGGGAGTTTTTACGGTAGCTAAAAAATTATATGATCTACATTTTAAAGAAGTTTTCAATATAGATAAGTACCACGAGGAGGTAAAAACTTATGAGGTTTACGACGGTGATCATAACTTTATGGCACTATTTTATGCCGATTTTCACCCGAGGGAAGGCAAGAGAAATGGCGCTTGGATGACCATTTATAAAGACCAGAAAATGAAAGACGGTAAAAACGAGCGTCCGCATGTTTCTAACGTTTGTAATTTTACCCGACCCACTTCTAAAAAACCGTCCTTACTTACTTTTAATGAGGTTACTACATTATTTCACGAGTTTGGTCACGCGTTGCACGGCATGTTAGCCAACTCAACCTACCCTAGTTTATCGGGAGCTTCTGTGTATTGGGATTTTGTCGAACTGCCTAGTCAAGTTTTCGAGAACTGGTGTTATGAACCAGAAGCCTTAGCTTTATTTGCTCGCCATTATGAAACCGATGAAGTAATTCCGATGGAGTTAGTTGAGAAAATAAAAAAATCGGCCAACTTTCACGAGGGAATGCAAACGGTACGTCAATTGAGTTTCGGGATGTTAGATATGGCTTGGCACGCTGTAGACCCTACAAACATTAAATCTGTAAAAGAAAACGAGTTAGATGCCTTTGAAAACACTAAATTGTACCCTGATGTGGCAGAGAACTGTATGAGCACTTCATTCTCTCATATTTTTCAGGGTGGCTATTCGGCGGGTTATTATTCATATAAGTGGGCAGAAGTTTTAGATGCCGATGCTTTTGCGTATTTTCAAGAAGAAGGAATTTTTAATAAAACCGTAGCCGATAAATTTAAAGACCATATTTTGAGTAAAGGAGGTACTGAAGATCCAATGGTTTTATATAAACGCTTTCGCGGAAAAGAGCCTAACCCAGAGGCTTTACTAAAAAGAGCAGGGCTTTTAAAATAGTACAAATTGCAATAGGGATAGTAGCAAGCTACCGTGTAGCGCGGATAGCCCGGCCCTCTCTTGAAAAAGAGAGGGATTGCCCTCTTGCGCATTATTTTATCTTTTTAGGGTTTTGCTTTACAAAAGCGGCCCAACCACTGTAATTTTTGCTTTGTACTTTTTTACCAGAGTTGTAGTGATGGCATACAGCAGCAGCTAAACCATCGGTTGAATCAAGATTTTTGGGCAAACTCTTTAACTTCAAAAGACTTTGTAACATTTTGGCGACCTGTTCTTTGCTGGCGTTACCATTGCCAGTAATAGCCATTTTTATTTTTTTGGGCGAATATTCGGTAACGGGAACTTCACGACTTAAACCGGCGGCCATCGCAACTCCTTGGGCACGACCTAGCTTTAACATAGATTGCACGTTTTTTCCAAAAAAAGGTGCTTCAATAGCAATTTCATCGGGATGATAGGCATCGATCAGAGATAAAGTGCGCTCAAAGATCAATTTTAATTTTATATAGTGGTCATCATATTTGGTTAATAAAAGTTCGTTGAGTTGTAAAAACTCCATCTTTTTATCTTGAACTTTAATAAGTCCAAATCCCATTATGGTGGTACCTGGATCTATACCCAAAATTATCTTTTCTGTTTTCAACTGCTATTTTATTTGTTTCTTTGCGTATGCAAGTATGTCAGCACAAAGCTAAGCAAATGTTTTTAGTTGGCCTCAAATGGTTTCTGTTTGGGGGGCTTTGCATTTTTATTTATTATCAATTATCATCTCAATTCACAATAGATAAGATCGTCTTTACAGAGCGAAATATTGGTTTTTGGGGTATACTTGGTTGCCTATGCTTTACGCTTATAAATTGGTGGCTAGAGATACTAAAATGGCATATATTAACTTTAAGTTTAAAGCTTAAGTCTTTCAAAAATTCTATTCAGGAATATTTGATTGCGCATGCTGTAGGTGTATTAACCCCTAACAAAATAGGTGAATTTGGCGTTAAAACTCTATTTTACCCAAAGAATCACAGAAAAAAAATTTTAAGCCGTAAAACCTGGGCAAGTTTTTCACAAATGCTAGCTACCTTGTTTTTTGGTTTTTTAGGTTTGCTCTTCTATATCCTTATACAATCTATAATTCCCGGTTTAAGTAAAGCGCAAGTTTATTTTATTTTTGGTATAACGGTTGTTTTTATTTTTATAATCTTAGTTGAATGGCGATACCAGTTTATTAAAAAATGGATGCAAACTCGGTTAAACTTTACGGATATTATACCGCTACCAACAAAAAGAAAAATTGTAGCTTTAAGTTTTGCAAGACATTTGGTTTTCTCGCACCAATTTGTATTGGTTCTAATGCTCTTTGAAGTACAAATTTCTTATAGCAGCGCTATTTGCGGAATTTGGTTGGTTTATTTGCTTGCCAGTATTATTCCTCAATTTTTATTTTCTGACGCGCTTACCAAAACAGGGTTTGCCGTAGTTATTTTTAGCTTATATTCAAATCAACAAGCAACTATTGCTTTGGCGGTATTGATAATGTGGTGTTTAAATTTTGTACTTCCCACACTTCTAGGTGCTATTTTAAATTTGCTTCATCCTTACAAAACCACAGAATAATATGATAGCTATTAGTTTTTTCATACTCTATGCGTTGGTTTTAATTTGGTTGAGGCACGGAGTTAATCAGGTAAAATATAGGTCAAAAACAAGTAAAACATCCTCGATTAGATTTAGCATTTGTATTCCTATGCATAATGAAGCTAAAAATTTGCCCGGATTATTAAAATCAATCTTAGATTTAGATTATCCTCAAGAGTTATATGAAATTATTTTTATTAATGACCGCAGCACCGATGAAACTGCTTCAATAATTACAAGCTTTAAAAAAGAAAATCCAAATCACAACATAAGGCTACTTCATCAAGAGAAGGCTCAACAAGCACCCAAAAAAGAGGCCTTGATTTTAGCCATTAATGCCAGCCAGTTTTCATATATCGCCACCACAGATGCCGATGTTTTATTGCCTAAAAGTTGGCTGAAAGGTTTTGCACACGAAATCTCAATGAACAAAGCAAAGCTCGTTGTAGGACCGGTTACTTATTTAGCAGGTGAAGGTTTTTTAAATCAATTTCAAGCGCATGATTATTTAAGTTTACAAGGGGTAAGCCTAGGTAGTTTTGGTGGAGGATCTATATTATTTTGCAGCGCGGCCAATATGGCTTATTGCAAAGATAGTTTCCTTGCTTTAGGTGGTTTTAAAAACAATTTGCATATTAGTAGCGGTGATGACACATTTGTTCTCGAAAAGTTTAAAACTAGTGGATTACCCATTGGATATAGCTTAGTTTATGCCGAACCGGTTTTTACCTATCCTTTGAAATCGTGGCGAGATTTATTTATGCAACGTGTTCGATGGGCAGCAAAAAACACACATTTAAACTTTGGATGGAATCAATTAATAGGCGCATTGGTTTTTATTGTCAATGCTAGTTTATTAATTTTATTGATTCTAGGCGGTCTTTTTAAAATTAGCTATATTTTTCTTTCTGGTGGACTTTGGGTTTTTAAGTTATTAGTTGATATGGCTTTTTTAAGAGCGACCGCAAAAAAAATAGGTGTTCCTTTTTGTTCTCATAAATTTATTTTTTCTGCCTTAGTTTACCCTTTTTTTGTGGTATTGATTTTTTTATTTTCTTTAAAAGGTGGCTTTAATTGGAAAGGAAAATATTACAAGCGCTAGTAATTATTCACTAATGATTTGAACAGGAAGTTGGAAGGTAGTTTGTACTGGAACGCCACGCTTTTGAGCAGGATATACTTCGGGTAAGTTTTCTATAGATTCGGTTAGCCATTGTTTTAATTCAGGTAGTTGATGGGCTAGGCCTATATTTTGCTTTAGTGAATCAACAAAAATTTCCCCTTTTCGTGTAATTTTAAAATAAACCACCAATTGTTCATGAATAGAATCGGTTACCAAAGCGTGCTGCTTACTCAACTCTTCGATCACCCACTTTGTAAGTGTTGTCTCAAAACAGCGCTGTTGTGCTTGGAGTCCGTCGCAATGGGCACAACTTTTAAATACGGGGTATTGCTCTACTTGGTGCCAGTCAATTTGTTTTAATTCTTCCTCTACCAAATCATTTGGATTCATTTTTTGTTTTTCAAAAAATGAACAGCTGCCTAGCAGTACCAAACACAGTATAGCTACAATAACTCTCATAAGGTAAAAGTAACGAAACTAAATATAAAGATAATCTAAAAATAACTTTTATTATCCTGCAAAAAAAACCAGTAAGATATTAATCCTACTGGTTTATAGTTTACTATCAAAAAAATTCCGACTAGCTCTGTTTGATCCAACTTACTACAGCCTCATCTGTAGGTAAGGTAGATGAAGGTAGCGTTTTCACTAAATAGCCTTGTTCATCTATTAAATATTTCTGAAAATTCCATTTCACTTCGCTATCCATTACACCATTTAGTTCTTTTTGAGTTAAAAATTTATAAACTGGGTGTATATCACTTCCTTTTACAGAAATTTTACTCATCATTGGGAAGGTCACCCCATAATTGGCTTCGCAAAATTGAGCAATTTGTTCTTCGCTACCGGGCTCCTGATTGGCAAAGTTATTAGCCGGAAAACCAATTATCACAAAATTATCATCTTTAAATCGCTCATACAAAGCCTGCAGGTCTTTATATTGGGGAGTATAACCACATTTACTGGCGGTGTTCACCAACATTACTTTCTTGCCTTTTAATTCGCTTAAATTAAAGGTTTCACCATAAATATCATCAACACTATAACTATAAATGCTTTGCTTTTCCATGTTTTTCGAATCCTTGTATTGCTTTTTCTGCTGGCCACAAGCTGTTAAAGTAAATAAAGCCAAACACGCGTAGATAAAATTCTTCATACTTTTTCTTTCAAAGGTACAAACAAATGCTTGGGTAAACATTCGGGTTAATTATTTTAAGATTTATTTATGGCTTGTTGCCTAGAGTTTGCTTGTAATGTTTCTCTTTTTTTAAATCTGATATACGGTACTTCGCTAAATTTATCCATTTCTGTACATCGGGTTTATTTTTATACTTTTCTATAAAAATGTTATAATATTTTATTCGTAAATCTAAATCAGCATAATAGTTATCGGCGGCATTAGCCAGTTCAAAACCACTCCTTATCAAATCGGGATTTTCTAAAATCGCAAGTTCGAAATACCGCATTGCCTCTTTATAATTTCGCTGTTGTTTGTAGGTAATTCCTAAGGATTGATATAGCGAACTTAGATCGGGTTTACTCAATAAAAGTGCATAAAGCAAGTGCTTCTCGGCAAGGGTGTAGGATTCCTCTATATTGTAAAGTCGCCCCAAATATATATGAGCCGTTGCATTTTTATCATCTTGTTTTATAACTTTTTTAAAACAGCCAATTGCTTTTTGATTTTGTTTATGCCTAATGTAACAAACCCCTAATTTTTCATAAACCTGCTCAGTTTGGTAACCTGACTCAATTAAGCTTTCAAACAAAACAATGGCTCGCTTTGTATTTTGAAGTGCATAAGCATTTAAGCCAGCCAAAAGTAGCCCTTTAGTATTTTTCGGAATTATTCTTAAAGCCCTATTTATATAATTGTCTGATTCTTTAAAATTCTTACGCTTGTAGTTAAATAAAGCCAACTCATAAAGACTATTAAAATGATTAGGATTAATTTCAATGCTCTGTAAAAGCGGTTTATGGTAAGGCTTTGCTTTAGACACTTTACGGATTAAAGCTAACTCATAATAAAAGTTAGCCTGATTGGGATATTGTTTTATTAAATCCGTGAAAACGCTATCTGCTTTTTTATAATTTCGATTTACTTTAAGCAATTTCGCATAGTTGATTTTAGCTACGACCAAATCGGGATTAATCCTAATTGCTTGCTTATAGGCTTTAATCGCCGCATTTAAATTACCAAGTGCCCTATAGCTATTGGCCATTTTCTCATATATACCAACGCTCTTTGGTTTTTGCTTTTGATATAAATTGAGGGCTTCGTCGTATTGTCCGATAGTAAACAAACTATCTGCTAAAGCAAGGGTCGAAGTTTGTGCTTCGACCCGCTGAAAAATTCCTATTAAAATAAATAAACTCAAAATTCTTAACATCTAGTCAATTTTAAATATAATAGGTAAACTATATAAAACATTAACTGGTTTACCGTCTTGCATTCCAGGTTGCATTCTAGGTAGACTATTCACTACTCGTTCTGCTTCTTTTTGTAATTCTGGGTGAGAAGCACGAGAGTCAACATCTTTAATACTACCATCCTTGGCAATAACAAATCGTACATAAACCCTATTTTTTCCAGTCAAACCAAGTCTTTTCCCTAAACCAACATCAAAATTATTATTTACAAAATCTTTTATTTTATCACTAAAACATTGTTTTCTTATTGTATTATTAGATCCTTCATCACAACCTGGATAAGTAGGTACCGTTTCTATAGCTGAAAAAGGAACACCATCAGTTTCTATATTACTATTCTTATCGAAATCATAAACTTTTTTATTTTCGCCATCTGTAATGACTAATTTATACATCACTTTATCTTCAATTATTTTTTTTGATAATTCTCTAAATCTACGATTTTCATCATCAGTCAAATTATTAATATCTTCCACTTCGATGACTCCATAATTCTCTGTCCCATCAGTCAAAAGCCATTCTGTAGGAGGAGCTGGCGGTGGCGGTGGGGCTGGAAGCTCAGATTGATTAGTTTCTACGGTTTCTATATTTTCTGAACATGACACGTACGTGAGCATGGCTGCAATTAGCGGCAAAACAATTAAATACTTTAGCTTTGCTTGCGCAGCTGATTTTGATTTTTGTAACATAACGATTCGTTTTTTGATTAATGAATGATTAAAGAATTGATTGATGAATGATATGTGATGAGTCCCAAAAGCTACATTAAGTAAACTTTGGTAATAATTAATTTTTGATGTATTCTGCGTAACGTATTCATCGGCTATAAATTCATGCAGACTTGTTATTTGTCTTTGGTAAGCAAATACCGCAGGATGAAACCAAAACAAGAGTTTTAAAATTTCAAAAAACAATAAATCAAGACTGTGGTTTTGCCTTACGTGAACCCATTCGTGCTGTAATATGTGTTGTCTTTGCTTTTCCTTAATTTCGCTACCTATAAATATTTGATTGTAGAATGTACAGGCAATTCTGCTGTTTTGTATTTCGCTATAAAAAATACCTTCTTGTTGTTTTTGAATTCCACTTTTCTTGAATTTTCTAAACTGATTCCATTTTTTTATCAGAAGCAAGAAAGCGACGCAAAAACCAATTCCATAAAAAATTAAAAACCCATTTTGCCATAAAAATTGACTCCAATTAAAGGCTTCCAAATTATTATTCCCGGCTTGAATTTCTTCGGCTGCGACCGCAAAATCACCTAATAAAACGGGTGGTAAATTAATAAATGTTGCCCCCGTAGAATCTTTTGGTCTTAAAAAATCTAAGGTTATGAATGGTAAAAGCAGGGCCAAACATGGAGTTATTAGTAAATAGATGCGATTGTAGTTAAAAAAAGTTTCCTTTTTGAAAAACAACAGGTAAGCCACATAAAAGACCGCTAAGAATAAACTGAATTGTACTGTATATAATTCCATCTTATTGTTTTTTATTAATTTCTTTTAAAATCTCCTCCAATTCTGCGGTGCTCATATCATTTTTTTTTACAAAAAAAGAAAGCATACTCTTCATAGATCCATCAAAATAGTTGTTCATAAGCTTGGTCATAGAAAATTTGCTGTAACTATCTTTTTTAACCAACGGAAAATAAATATGCCCTCTCCCAACTTTTTTATAACCCACAAAACCTTTACTTTCTAAAATTCTTACAATCGTAGAAATTGTGTTATAAGCGGGTTTTGGTTTTGGCATCTCCTCTATAATAGATGCCACATTCGCTTCTTCTAATTTCCATAGTTGTTGCATTACCTCTTCTTCAGCCTTGGTCAATTCTTTCATATAGCAGTTTTTTCTTAAAAAGTTATTTTTAATTCAGTAAAAAATATACCTCTCTGGTTCATTTAAATTATAATGTCTATTCAAATATAACTAAATTTTTAGTTTAAACTAATTTTTTAGTTATAAAATTAAATGCATGAGAATTAAATAAAAAAAGTACTTTTATCTCGAAATCAATTTCAAAAAGATGGATGTATTTTTACTTATTTGTGGATTTTTGCTTTGTTGTACTGGAATTGCAGGTAGTTTTTTACCCGTTTTACCAGGTATTAGTCTAAGTTGGTTAGGTTTAGTGCTGCTGGCTTTTACAAAGGCCGTGCCCGCAAATTATTGGCTTCTAGGTATCACCCTATTCATTTGTATTGTCATTTTAATTCTAGACTACATCATTCCTGCCCAAGGAACAAAAAAGTTTGGAGGAGGAAAGGCCGCTGCTTACGGCACCAGTATTGGCTTAATAATTGGGCTTTTTGTACCCATACCATTTGGTTTTTTAATAGGTGCTTTTCTAGGTGCATTTTTGGGAGAATTATTATTTGTTAAAGCAAGCACATTTAAGAAATCATTGAAGGCTGCAGTAGGTTCTTTTCTAGGGTTTTTAGCCTCTACCTTTATGGCTTTTTTTACTGCCTGTATTTATTTAGGAATATTTATTTACCAAGTGGTAATACACTGGAATAACTTTTTCTAAACCCATTTAACATAATTTATAAGTTCTGGGCGTTCGCGCTTTACTAATTCAGCTTCACCGGGCACACCTAAATAAAACAAACCCAAACAACGCTCGTTATCAGCAGTTTTCAAGTAGCTAGGAATTTTATCTATTAAACTGGGAGAACTCCAATAACCTCCTAAGCCTTTTGCTGTTGCTCCCAACCATAAATTTTGAACCGCCATCGCCGTAGCCGCTAGCTCCTCCCATTCAGGTACACGCTTTTCTGGGTCTGGCTGCATATTGATAACCACTATATGACTGCTATTTAAAACCTTTTGTTTTAATTTATTATACTTAAAGTCAGAGAATTTAGCAGCAGTATTTTTATATGTATTCGCCAAAAATTCCGCAAAAGCAATTTTAGCTTCACCGCCTATGACATGGAAGCGCCAAGGAAAAGTCTTACGATGGCTAGGCGCCCAATGAGCCAATTCTAATAATTCTGTAATCTTTGCGTCAGGAATAACCTCTCCCGTAAATTGATTAGGAAAAATACTTCTTCTTTCTTTAATCGTGCTTTCCATACTACTATTTATAAAAATTTTTTAATGACAGCTGCGACCCTTAGCTTGTCAGCATCGGTTAAATTTGATCCAGAAGGTAAACATAGGCCATTTGCAAACAAATCTGATGCCACTGTTTTGCCAACAAAAGGCGCATCTTTAAAAACCGGCTGCAAATGCATAGGTTTCCATAACGGACGAGATTCTATATTTTCCTTTTCTAATGCTAATCGTAATTCTTCTTTATCCCAATTCCTTTTTGTTTTTGTTGGATCAATTAAAATAGCACTCAACCAATGGTTAGAATAATATTCTTCAGTTGGTTCCTTAAAAACTTCTACGCCACCGGCATCTTTAAAAAGTTCTCTGTAAAATTCATTCATTTTACGCCGAGCAGCAATATGCTCATCCAAAACCAACATCTGTCCCCTACCAATACCTGCGGCGATATTGCTCAACCGATAATTATAACCTATTTCGGAGTGTTGATAATGGGGCGCGGCATCTCTTGCTTGAGTAGCTAAAAAAATAGAACGCTCTTTGGTGGCCTTATCCTTACAAACTAAGGCACCCCCACCACTAGTTGTAATAATTTTATTTCCATTAAAAGATAGAATTCCAAAATCACCAAAAGTTCCACAGGCCTGCTTAGCATAGCTGCTACCCAATGCTTCTGCCGCATCTTCAATAAGCGTTATATTATAAGAATCACAAAGGGTTTTAATCTCTTGTATTTTAGCGGGCATTCCATATAAATGAACAACAATCACCGCTTTGGGCTTTTTATGATTAGCAATAGCAAAATCAATGGCCTGTTTTAAAGCCAGTGGGCAGATATTCCAAGTTTCGGGTTCAGAGTCAACAAAAATCGGTTTAGCCCCAAGATAGGTAATCGGGTTGGCTGAAGCCGAAAAGGTCATACTTTGGCAGAGTACAAAATCATCACGTTCTACCCCAGCTAAAACCAAACTTAAATGTAAAGCTGCCGTACCACTAGATAAAGCCGCTACGTGTCTATCCCCTAAATATTTCTCAAGATCTTTCTCAAACCCAATAACGTTAGGACCCAAAGGGGCAATCCAATTTTCATCGAAAGCAGAATGAATGAAATCTAATTCTTTGCCACCCATATGCGGTGAAGACAGCCAAATTTTTTCTAAACTCATAAATTAAAAATATGGCATAAAAATAAGCCTTTATTTATAATTTAAACACCTTATATCTTTATAAAGTTAAAAGGATAATGGCGTTCCCTTTTTATAGAAAAAAGGTCGGGCTATCGCTACTCGCTTTGCGGGCATAGGCCCCGCAAGAGCTTAAACAAGCCGCTCTATCCCTAACGCAAAAATTACAAACGCATCATTCAACCTATTCGGTTTTTATAAGCCATACCCAACAGCTGCGTTATTGTTATCGGTTTATTAAGTATTAAGCCTAAGCTGGGCTAAAGCTAATGATCCTTTAGCACTTAAAAAAAGCTGGTCATTTATTCTATAACCTCCTTTAAGCACAAGCCACTAAGACGTAGTATAAAAAACCAGTGGATATGAGCCCCAAGAGCTTAAAACGATTCGGGAACTACTTACTTTTATAAACAAAAAAAAAGCACCTATCTTTCGATAAGTGCTTTAAAAAAAGGCGGCGACATACTCTCCCACAAAATAGCAG
>CANMOY010000008.1 GCA_947499595.1 uncultured Mesonia sp. | reverse complement strand
CAAATGTAGAACCTTTATTCCATTGCACAAACTTTTTATGGGCTTTTTTTTGATTTATTTTTTAATGAAATACTAATGGCTTGCTAACAAGTGATTTAACCACCTAAAGTTTTTAAAAGTTTTTTTTCAAGTCTACCGAAATGGAAATAGACTTAATTATGCTATTATAAAAAGGGCTCACTTCTATAACGAAAATATAAGGTTAAGTAATACCCCTCTCCTCCTATTTATGCTTTTCCAGTTAATAATAGGTGACGGAAATAATTCCGCGAAAGCGAAAGAGTTAAGACTGCATTTACAGAAAAATCAAAATATTAGCCTTCATCATTACTAAATGAAATCAAACACAGACTAAAATGGTTTTAATACTTTTTTAACAAAACCACTCTTTAATTTGTTAAAAAAACAAGTTTTAACATTTTGTTCTATCAATTTTTGTACTTTAGAATTGGCTAATTCAAATAAAACAAGAAATATGAAAACTAAAATGAAAGTGATTTCATCACTTCTGTTTTTTTTCATGAGTACATTAATTATGGCTCAAGAAAAAACAGTTACTGGAACGGTAACCGATGAAACAGGGATGCCTTTACCTGGTGTAAACGTATTAATTGAAGGCACTACACAAGGAACACAGACTGATTTCGATGGAATTTATAGTATTAGTGCTTCTTCAGAATCAACCTTAGTGTTTAGTTATGTGGGAATGGTAACCACTAAAAAAATGGTAGGGAGCAAATCTACTATAGATGTAATTATGAAAGCTGACGCTTCAGAGTTAGATGAAGTAGTAGTAACCGCTTTAGGTATTGAGCGTGAAAAGAAATCATTAGGTTATGCCACCCAAGAAGTTAGTGGTAATGAGGTTTCGGATGTACCCCAATCAAACTTTGTAAACTCGCTTCAAGGTAAAGTTGCCGGTTTACAAGTCAATCCTTCAGGAACTATGGGCGGATCGTCTAATACTGTTATTCGAGGAAATGCCTCTTTAACAGGAAATAACCAAGCCCTATACGTAATCGATGGTATCATTATAGATAATAGTAATAATAATACTACCGATCAGCAAGGTGGTCGAGGAGGATACGACTACGGTAATGCTGCAACAGATATTAACCCCGAGGATATTGCCTCTATTAACGTTCTAAAAGGAGCTGCAGCAACTGCACTTTACGGATCAAGAGCCGCCAATGGTGCTATTATTATTGAAACTAAGAAGGGGCAAAAGCGTAAAGGTATTGGGGTAAGTGTTTCATCAACGGTAATGGTTTCTGAGGTAAATGATGAAACTCTACCAGAGTATCAGAAGGAATATGGTGCTGGTTACGGTCCTTATTATTCTGATAGGATTGGGACTGATGTAAACGGCGATGCTATTTACTGGGAAGACCAGCCCGGTTCTCAACCTTGGGACCCTTATTTTACCAACGTAGATTCAAATGGTAATGGTGTTTATAACACTTTGTATACACCGTTTACCGAAGATGCCTCGTATGGAGCCGCATTTAATCCTAATATAATGGTAAATCAATGGAATTCTATCTATCCGTCTTTACCTACTTTTGGGCAAGCAACACCATGGTTGCCAGGAAAAAATGACCCAAATTCAATTTGGGAAACTGGAATGACTACCATCAATTCTTTTGCATTAGATGGCGGAAGCGACACAGGTACATTTCGCTTAAGCGTTACTAACTTTGATCAAGAAGGTGTTTTACCCAATAGTAAAATAAAAAGAAATACAATTAAGTTTAGCGGCCAGCAGGACCTTACGGAAAAGTTTAAGGCAGGTGCTACCTTTAATTATGTAAAAACAGATGGTAAAGGAAGATATGGTACGGGTTATGATTCTGAAAACCCGATGCAGCAGTTTAGACAATGGTGGCAGACAAACGTTGACTTAAAAGAACAAAAAGAGGCTTATTTATTAACGCGTCAAAATATTACTTGGAATCCAAGAAGTAGAACCGATTTAAGACCTATTTATTCAGACAACCCATACTGGACCCGTTATGAAAATTACCAAACCGATAATCGTCATAGATACTTTGGTAATTTCAATTTAAACTATGAGCTTAATGATGTTTTTAGTGTATTAGGAAGATTTACTTTTGACACCTACAATGAAATCCGTGAAGAACGAAGAAATGTAGGAAGTTCTGGAGTCTCTGGTTACTCTAAATATTTAAATACCCAGTCTGAATACAATTATGACATTATACTATCTTTTAATAAAGATTTAAGCGATGATTTAAATCTAGAGGGTATTGCAGGTTGGAATTTAAGACGTCAAGATTGGAATAGTATTTCGCAATCTACGAATGGCGGTCTTCGCGTACCTGGTTTATATAGTTTAAGTAATACGGTATCTAACTTATTAGCACCAACCGAATACGAAGCCACAAAAATGGTAGATGGATTATATGCTCGTGCAAGTTTAGGATATTTAAATACGTATTTTATTGAAGGTACGTTAAGAAGAGACCGTTCTTCTTCGCTACCGGCAGATAATAATTCCTATTACTACCCTTCTATCTCAACCAGTATTTTACTTTCAAATATTATTGAAGAAGACTGGTTATCTTTTGCAAAATTTAGAGCCAACTATGCAGAGGTTTCTAATGATACCGATCCACAGCGAATAATTCAGACCTTAGCTTTGCTTGATCCGTTTGGAGGGGCTGCAGTAGCTAGTAATGTTAACTTACTTAGAAATCCAGACCTAAAACCTGAGCGCCTTAAAGCTTATGAGTTCGGTTTAGAAGCTAATTTCCTTAAAAACCGACTTGGATTTGATGTAACGTATTATAATAATACTACTGAAGATCTAATTACTCCTGTTTCGATTTCAAATGCGACAGGTTTTAACTCAACAATTCGAAATGCGGGTTCTTTAGAAAATAAAGGGTTTGAAGTACAAATGCGTCTTAACCCCATAAAAATGGAAGATTTCAG
Organism: uncultured Mesonia sp.; assembly: GCA_947499595.1. Classification (GTDB taxonomy): domain Bacteria; phylum Bacteroidota; class Bacteroidia; order Flavobacteriales; family Flavobacteriaceae; genus Mesonia; species Mesonia sediminis. Next base: position 102,801 of record CANMOY010000008.1, on the reverse strand, counting down.
TTGGAATATGACTGTAAACTGGGCGCGGAACAGAAGTGAAGTGATATCTTTAGAGGAAGGTTTAGACAACTTACCTTTGGCAAGTTTACAAGGAGGAATAACAATAGATGCTAGTCCAGGGCAGCCATACGGAGCTATTCGTGGAACAGACTATATTTACAATGAAAATGGCCAGCGTGTTGTTGGTTCTAATGGATATTATTTAACTACCGATAGCAACAACAATATCATTGGTAACATTCAACCAGATTGGACTGGTGGTATTCAAAACACTTTTAAATATAAGAACTTAAGTTTAGGTTTTTTAATTGATATACAAAAAGGTGGTGATATCTTTTCTCTTGATACTTGGTACGGTTATGCTACTGGTTTGTATAAAAATACAACTGGCTTAAATGACCTTGGGAATCCTTTAAGAGATCCTGTAACTAATGGTGCAGATAGCGGTGGGTTAATTCTACCTGGAGTAACCGAAGATGGCCAACCCAACACTACCCGCGCTAGTTTTAATACCTATGCAAATCCATACGGATATGCTCGTGCGGCTAATAAAGATCACGTTTACGATGCTTCTTTTGTTAAACTACGTGAAGTAAACTTAACATATAGATTTAATGACAATCTTTTAGAAAAAACATTTATTAATACCGCATCAATTTCTTTGATAGGTAGAAATTTATGGATAATCGATAAGAATATACCGTTTTCTGATCCAGAAGCTGGATTAAGCTCAGGAAATGTACAAGGTTACCAATCTGGTGCATATCCTGCCGTACGTGAGTTTGGTGCAAGTCTTAAATTAACCTTTTAAATTATGACAATGAAAAAATATATCATACCCTTATTCTCACTACTGCTATTAATTACTGCGTGTAGTGATGATAAATACGAGCGATTGAATGAAGATCCTAAAAATCCGGAAAGCGTTCCCGCAGGATTTCTATTTAGTAATGCAACAAAAAGTTTGTCTGATCAAAATGCAAACTTAAATGTAAATACTAATATATTCAGGTTCATAAGTCAGTACTTAACCGCTACGACTTATTTAGATGAACCAAATTATGAATTGAGAGAAAGAAATATCCCTCAAAACCATTGGTCCGTTTTATATAGAAATGTATTACGTGATCTAAAAGATGCGAAAGAAACCGTGCTTGAGAACGAAGACTTATTAACGCAAGAAGAAGTTGATGCACGAGTAGCACAAATTACTGTTATTGAAGTGTATACCTGGCAGTTTCTGGTTGATACCTTTGGCGATATCCCCTATACCGAGGCGTTAGCTAAAGACAATTATCTGCCAAAATACGATAATGCGGCTGGCATTTATGAAGACTTAATAATGCAGTTAATTGCCATAAATAGTGATTTTGCAGGCCAAGGATTCTCAAGTCAAGATTTAATTTATGGTGGAGATATGGCCAAATGGCAAAAGTTTAGCAACTCCCTATTATTACGATTGGGAGCCCGATTAATTAATGTTAACGCTACTTTAGCCAATGATGCTATACAAGCAGCAACCACTAATGGAGTAATGACATCGAACGATGACAATGCTTTATTTAATTATTTAGATTCACCACCAAACACCAACCCAATTTGGGAAGATGTGATACAAAGTGGTCGTAATGATTATGTGGCCGCCAATACGATAGTTGACTATATGAATACTTTAGATGATCCGCGCCGAATGGCTTATTTTGACGACAACGTTAGCGGATATATTGGCGGGACATATGGTGCAGAAAGTCCATACGGCTCACACACTCATCTCAGTGATAAAATGACTGATCCTTCTCACCCAGGTATTCTAATGGATTACGCAGAAGTAGAATTTCTCTTGGCTCAAGCTGCCGCGGAAGGTGTAGGTGGAGTGAGTAATGCCGCTTCACATTATGAGAACGGAATTACTGCGAGTATTACCTATTGGACGGGAGATTCATCCTTAGCAGCAGCCTATCTTGCCCAGCCTGGAGTAAGTTATAATGCCGCCAATTGGAAAGAATTGGTAGGAAAGCAATTCTGGATAGCTATGTTTGATAACCCAATGCAAGGCTGGTATGTTTGGAGAAAATTAAACAATCCAACACTAAATACTGCAGCTCAATCGGGTAACCCAGTACCTTTACGATATACTTACCCTATCAATGAGCAAAATTTAAATGCCGCCAATTATGAAGCGGGTTCTACCGCCATTGGAGGTGATGATCAACAGACACCCTTATTTTGGGATGAAGATTAATTTGATAACAATAGCCGGTCCGTTCCACTAGACTATATATTGTTAGGAAACCCGAGCCAAGGCTCGGGTTTTTTAATACATAAAAGTTTAAAATAGAAATAATCTTTCCAATAATTAGAATTTCTTTTTTAAGTTTATTAAATTAATTTCATCTACAGCTGGCTGACGTTCTAAAATACCTCGCTGAAAAGAACGTTGTAAGATATGCTCGATATAATAATCTTCTTTTATATTAGTAGGATCATATTTTTCTTTAAGTGAGATATTAAATAAACTGGCTGTAGTATTGTACCAGAAGGCACGCCAACCACTTTTCAAATTTCTCACAATATCAAAAGTAGTTTCACCTGTTTGCCGATACATTAATTTAACCAAAATCTGGCCTTCTGTTTTTGTAAGTTTTTTAAGCTCTTCGGTAAACTCTTCTTCAATATAGCGTTGGATTATCTTGGTATATCGGCGTTTATCTGCCTTTCTTTCAAGATTTTCGAGCCGCTTATTTAATGTCTGTAAACGTTCGGCAGCTAGTGTAGCATAAGGCCATACCTTTCTAGTTTTTCGTTTTAAAATTAAATATTCTCTGCGCTCTAACCTACTCTTGAATTTCATTGGGCTAAGTAACACAACCTCTTCTAATTTAACAGGATCTACAATGGTACTATCATTTTCTACCAAATATTTTAATTTAATTTCCTTATTTCTACTCGAAGATTGGGTGGTCACCTTCTGAGAAAAACCAAATAAAGGAAAAGTAATAGAGAATATAAAAATTAAAAAGCTGCGCACGATTTTTTGTTTTAATATGATCGAAAACCATACCAAAAGTAAAGTACAAATCGGCAAATGAAAAATTTATTGTGTACATTCGTGAATCAAAAAAAAATAAATTTCTATGCTCGAAGATTCACTATTAAACAAGTCATCATTAAATTTTCTTGAAAGCTATTTAAATAATGCTGCTCCCACAGGATATGAATGGGAGGGTCAGAAGCTTTGGATGAACTACCTAAAACCTTACGTGGATAAATTCATCACAGATACTTACGGAACTGCTGTAGGAGTTATTAACCCAGATGCACCTTTTAAAGTTGTTATCGAAGGACATGCTGATGAAATTTCTTGGTATGTAAATTATATAACCGAAGATGGACTGATTCACGTAATTAGAAATGGAGGAAGTGACCACATGATTGCTGCATCTAAACGAGTTAATATTCATACTAAAAATGGAATCGTTAAAGGCGTTTTTGGCTGGCCAGCCATTCACACTAGAGATAAAAGCAATGAAGAACACCCTAAATTAGAAAACATCACCATTGATGTAGGTTGCACAACCAAAGAGGAAGTAGAAAAACTTGGTGTGCATGTAGGTTGCGTTATCACCTATCCTGATGAATTCTTTATTTTAAACGAAAATAAATTTGTGTGTCGTGCACTAGATAATAGGATGGGTGGCTTTATGATTGCTGAAGTAGCTAGGCTTTTAAAAGAAAATAAGATAGAATTACCCTTTGGCCTTTACATTACCAATTCTGTACAAGAAGAGATCGGATTAAGAGGAGCTGAAATGATTACGCAAAGAATAAAGCCAAATGTAGCCATAGTTACAGATGTGACGCACGACACGACAACTCCTATGATTGACAAAAAGAAAGAAGGCGAAACCAAAATTGGTGATGGCCCAGTTATAAGTTATGCTCCTGCTGTTCAAAATAAACTAAGAGAAATGATTATTGACACTGCAACAGAGAAAAACATTCCTTTTCAACGTGCAGCGGTTAGCAGAGCTACTGGAACCGATACCGATGCCTTTGCCTACAGTAACGGTGGCGTAGCCTCCGCGCTAATTTCTTTGCCTCTACGTTATATGCACACTACCGTTGAAATGGTTCACCGCCAAGATGTAGAAAACGTAATCAAACTGATTTATGAAAGTTTATTAAAAATAAAAGACGGCGAAACTTTTAGTTATTTTAATTAAATTTTTAATATCATCGTTATAGAACAAGGGCATCTGAAAATTCAAATGCCCTTGTTTTATTTTAAATAAAAATTCACTTTTCATTAGGCAATTCTTAAAGTTAGCTTTTTTAACTTTAGAAAAGAAAAATAAGTATGGAGCTAGATATAAATCGCCTACAACAATTGGATAATTCTCCAAAAGAATTCGCCGCCTTAGCTAATTTAATTTATATAAAAGATAAAGAACTAACCATTAAAAGGCACAAGCACGGTAGAGGATTTTATTACACAGATAACCAAAAAAGAAAAATAAAAGCAAAAAAGCAAATTGAGCGATTTAAAAAGCTACGAATCCCTCCAAGGTGGCAAAAAGTAAGAATTACTCATTTAGAAAACGGACATTTGCAAGCTGTAGGAAGAGATACTAAACAACGAAAGGTGTATAAATACCATCCTATTTGGTCTAAATTTAAAAATCAGACCAAATTTTTTAAAATGCTTGCTTTTGGGAAAAAATTACCTATTATTCGTAAGCGTTTAGAAAAAGATTTGAACCGTCCAGGGATGCCAAAAGAAAAGGTATTAGCCATTGTAATTAAGCTGCTAGAAGAAACCCATATACGGGTGGGGAACCAGTATTACGCCAAAAAAAATAAAACCTATGGTTTATCTACTTTACGCAATAAGCATATTTCTAGAAAGGAGGATGAAATGTCTATCGATTTCATCGGAAAAAAGGGGAGGAAACATCATATAGTTGTAGATGACCCCGAACTTATGCGATTGATTAATAAATGTGAAGAAATACCAGGTTGGGAGTTGTTTAGCTATTACGATAAAAATGGTGACAAAGAAACCATTGATAGCGGTTTGATTAATAATTACATACAATCCAGTTGCGGAGAATTTTACTCGGCAAAAGACTTTAGGACGTGGGGAGCTAGTTGTATTTTTTATGAATATTTAGTAGACCTGCCTAAAACCGAGGATCAAAAAACAATTGAAAAGAATATTCTTAAGGCATACGATGAAACCGCAAAAAATTTGGGAAACACAAGAGCGGTTTGTAAAAAGTATTACGTACACCCAATTCTACCTCAACAATATAGGAAGGGCGCTTTAAATGAAATAGATAACGTTTCAGAAAATAAATACTTATCACCTACAGAGTGTCAAATTTTAAAATTAGTTGAGAGCTATGAGTTAAATATTCCTAAGAAAGAAAGTTCGTGCGCAAAAAATTAAAATCCTAAATATAATTAAAAAACCACCTCTTATTTGAGATGGCTTTTTAAAAAATTTTTAATTCTTTTTGTTACTTAAATATTGCTTAATATTTTTTTCTATTCTTTCCGCTAAATTTTCTAATGATGCTTTTATAAATTTCTCACCAGTAATTTTCTCATACAGCTCTATGTAGCGTTTTGAAACGAGTTCGCAAAACGCGTCACTCATTTCGGGTAACTTTTGACCTGGCTTACCTTGAAAATTGTTTTCAATTAACCATTCTCGAACAAACTCCTTAGATAATTGTTTTTGTTTTTGATTGTTCTTTTGTCTCTCCTCATAACCGTCGGCGTAAAAGTAACGTGAAGAATCGGGTGTATGTATTTCATCGATTAATACAATTTCACCTGATTTTGTTTTTCCAAATTCATATTTGGTATCTACTAAAATCAATCCGCGTGAAGCGGCAATCTCAGACCCTCTTTGAAAAAGTGCATAAGTATATTTCTCTAATTGTAAATAATCTTCGTCACTTACTATACCCTTTTGAATAATTTCTTCTCGCGATATATCTTCGTCATGATCCCCTTGCTCTGCTTTGGTGGCTGGCGTGATTATGGGTTCAGGCAATTTGTCATTTTCTCTTAGTCCCTCTGGCAGAGCAACACCACTTAAAATTCTATTTCCTGCCTTGTACTCTCTAGCGGCGTGGCCTGCCAAATAGCCACGAATAACCATTTCTACTTTAAAAGGCTCACAACTTTTTCCTATAGCTACGTTGGGATCTGGGGTTGCCTCTAGCCAATTGGGTACAATATCTGCAGTCTCTTGCATCATTTTTGTTGCAATCTGGTTTAGTATTTGACCTTTATAAGGAATGCCTTTAGGTAATATGACATCAAAAGCACTCAACCTATCGGTCGCAATCATGACTAACAAATCATTTTCTAAAAAATATACCTCGCGTACTTTCCCTTTATAATGTCTTTTTTGATTAGGGAAATTGAACTGAGTTTGAGTTAGGGTATTTGTCATTTTTTATTCTGGAGTTTCTATTTTTTTATAGGCTGCGATTACTTCTTTTACCAATTTATGTCTTATTACATCTTTATCGTCAAGAAATACCATACCAATTCCTTTAATACCTTTAAGTACCAAAAGGGCTTCTTTTAAGCCAGAGGTAACGCGCGGCGGAAGGTCTATTTGACCTGGATCGCCTGTAATCATGAATTTAGCGTTTTTCCCCATTCGTGTTAAAAACATCTTCATTTGGGCGTGGGTGGTGTTTTGTGCTTCATCAAGAATTACAAAAGCATCGTCAAGAGTCCTACCACGCATAAACGCCATGGGGGCTATTTGTATAGTTCCTTTTTCAATAAAAGATTCAAGCTTTTCATGCGGAATCATATCGCGTAAACCATCATAAAGTGGCTGCATATATGGGTCTAATTTTTCTTTCAAATCACCTGGCAAAAAGCCTAAGTTTTCTCCTGCTTCAACTGCGGGTCGGGTTAAAATTATTCTTCTAACTTGTCTTTCTTTTAGTGCTTTTACAGCTAGTGCAACGCCGGTGTATGTTTTACCTGTACCAGCAGGTCCAACTGCGAATACCAGATCATTCTTTTGGCAGAGCTCAACCAGTTTACGCTGGTTGGCCGTTTGAGCCTTAATTAACCTGCCCCCTACGCCGTGAACTAAAATATCTGAACTGGAAAGACTTGTCTCGTAATCTTCTTTTTTATCACTTGTGAGTATACGCTCAATCCCGTTTTCATCAAGTTTATTATACTTGGCAAAGTACTCTAACAGCATATGAAGACGCTTATCAAATTCTATTAATCGTTCTTCATCTCCAAATGCTTTAATTTTATTTCCTCGAGCAACAATTTTAAGTTTCGGAAAATAGCGTTTTAACAATTGTATGTTACTATTTTGAGACCCAAAAAATTCTTTTGGACTTATCTCTTGTAATTCTATTTCAACTTCGTTCAAATGGGCGTGTATTTATTGGTCTTTTATAATTAAATTCGCATCACAAATTTACGCAAAAACTAAGTAAAGTTTAGCATTTAAAGATTAACTTTTATGCCCATTATTACGCTTACGACAGACTTTGGATTTAAAGACCCCTCTATTGGGGCTATAAAGGGTTCTATTTTTAGTGAGCTTGGCGATGTTAATATTGTTGATATAAGCCATGAGGTATCTCCTTTTCATACTTTAGAAGCGGCTTATATTATCAAAAATGCTTATCACACTTTTCCAAAAGGCAGCATTCATATTATTGGTGTTGATTCAGAAATCACACCAGAAAACAAACATTTAGCCATTGCTTTAGATAATCATTATTTTATTTGTGCAGACAATGGAATCCTTTCGTTAATCGCATCAGAAATCAATCCACAAAAAATTGTAGAAATCAATATCCACGATGCGGTCGAAACCACTTTTCCGGTTTTAGATATATTTGTAAAAGTAGCATCTCATATTGCACGAGGTGGTACGCTAGAGGTTATTGGAAAACCCATTACAGCAATTAAACAATTAAAAGCGATAAAGCCTCAAATAAATGATGCTCAAAATCAAATACAAGGTCACGTTATATATATAGACAATTATGGCAATGTGGTAACCAATGTAACGCGTAATACCATTCAGCAAATAGGAAAAGGGCGTGATTTTGTAATAAGTGCGCGAACCACGCGTTTTACAAAAATATACGATACCTATAGCCACGCTATAGACTTTAATGAGGCTAAAGAAATTCGAGAAGAAGAGGGTAAAAAAATGGCTATTTTTAACACGGCCAATTACTTAGAAATTGCTATCTATAAAAGTAACCCACATACTGTAGGAAGTGCCTCGACCTTACTGGGGCTAAAATTGCTAGACACCATAACCATAAATTTTAATTAATGATAGTACGAATAGTTAAATTGTCTTTTAAACCAGAGGCCGTAATTGATTTTAAATCTCTTTTTGAAGAATACAAAACAAAAATAAGAGGTTTTGAAGGCTGCCAATTCTTAGAACTCTATCAAGACAAAAATCATGATAATATATTTTTTACCTATAGTTATTGGGAAAACCAAGAGGCTTTAGAGCGCTATCGTCATTCCCAATTATTTAAATTAATTTGGCCAGCAACTAAAGCAGGTTTTAATGCCAAACCAGAGGCTTGGACACTAGATAAACTTTATACTTTAGATTAATGAAAGCTATTTATTTAAAAGAACTCCAATCTTTTTTTTCTAATCTCACCGGCTATTTGGTGATTGGTGTATTCCTAACACTTAACGGTTTGTTTTTGTGGGTGTTTAACACCGGGTACAATATACTTGATTTCGGATTTGCCAATCTCACTCCGTTTTTTACTATTGCTCCCTGGATTTTTATATTTTTAATTCCTGCGATAAGTATGCGTAGTTTTTCTGAAGAAAAAAAGCAGGGCACACTAGAGCTATTACTTACCAAGCCAATTTCTCAGAATCAATTAGTATGGGGTAAATATCTAGGCGTTCTAACCATAAGTTTAATGGCCATTTTACCAACCACCCTTTACGTATTTAGCATTTACCAGTTGGGTAAAACACCAGGAAATGCCGATTTTGGAGCACTCTTCACCAGTTATATCGGATTAGTCTTATTAAGTGCTACCTATGCTGCCATAAGTTTATTTTGTTCAAGTATTTCAAAAAATCAAATAATGGCTTTTATGGCCTCGGTGCTACTATTATTTATTTTCTTTGTTGGTTTAGATAATCTAGAAGGCATCCACCTCCTAGGAAACCAACAATATGATCTTACTTATCTGGGGATTAATTATCACTATAAAAGTATAAGTCGTGGCGTGATAGACACTCGCGATCTCATTTATTTTTTTAGTATTATCGCCCTATTTATATTTTTAACCAGAAACCAAATCCGTAAAGAAATCGCTTAGTATGCTTAAAAATCTAAAACCATTACTCCTTTTTGTGTTAGGAATTGTTTTGATCAACATCTTGGGTAACTTTTTCTTTTACCGATTTGATTTGACCTCAGCCCAGCAGTACACCTTATCAAACAACACCAAAAAAATAATTGCTGATGTAACAGAACCTGTTGCTATAAGCGTATTTTTAAAAGGAGATTTTCCCGGTGAATTTAAAAGGCTTCAATTGGAAACCCAATATTTGCTAGAAGAGTTTTCCGCTTTAAATAAAAATGTCAAATTTCAATTTATCAATCCCCTTAATCAAGAGGAAGACGCTCAACAAGTAGCTCAGAGATTTTACCAATCAGGAATGACGCCAGAATCGCTTAACATAAGAGAAAATGGCAAGTTAACAGAGCGGCTTATGTTTCCTTGGGCTGTTGCCGAATTAAATGGCAAACAAGTGAAAATTCCGCTTTTGAAAAAGAATATTACAAGTAATAATGAAGAGATAGTAAACCTTTCTATTGCAAATCTTGAATATAATTTTACCAGTGCGCTAAACCAGTTGGTATACGAAAAGACCAAAAAAATTGCGGTAATGCGCGGTAATGGAGAATTAGCAGATCCTTATATAGCCGATTTTGTAAATTCGCTTAAAGAGTTTTACTATATAGCACCTTTTACTTTAGATTCTACTGCCTTAAACCCTGTTAAGACATTAAAACAACTTGAAGGGTTTGACTTGGTAATTGAAGCTAAACCTAGTAGGGCTTTCACAGAAAAAGAAAAATTTGTTTTAGACCAGTACTTAATGCAAGGCGGTAAAATGCTTTGGCTGACTGAAGGGGTTATAATTGAAAAGGATAGTTTGTTTAGCAATCCAGAAAACACTGCTCTTGCGATGCCGAAAAACTTGAATTTACAAGATTATTTTTTTAGCTACGGTATACGAATTAATCCAAGCTTGGTACAAGACCTTGTATCGGCACCATTGGTTTTAGCTCAGGGCGAAGGCAACAACACTCAGTTTAAACCAATACCTTGGTTTTATTCACCTTTAGCTATAAGCACAAAAGAGCATCCAATAATCAAAAATATAGAAGCGGTAAAACTCGAGTTTTCTAGCCCCATAGACACACTTGAAAGAAAGGGATTAAAAAAGACCATTTTATTACACAGCTCACCGAAAACCAAATTAGAATAAGTACCAAGTTTACTTAATTTACAGGAACTCGTAAGCCAAACTGAAGCTAAAGGTTTTAATCAAGGCACCAAGAATATAGGTGTTTTAATAGAAGGAAAATTTAAATCGGTTTATGATAAAAGAATTAAACCGATAGATTATAAAGACTATAGAGAAAGTAGTGATTCCACTCAAATGGTAGTTATAGCCGATGGAGATATCGTTAAAAATGAATATGGTAAAAATGGGCCTATTGAATTAGGTTTTGACCGATTTACTGGAACCACTTATGGAAACAAGTCGCTTTTGATAAATGCGGTAAACTATATGCTAGATGATAAAGGCCTTTTAGCACTTCGTAGTAAAGATGTAAAATTGGCTTTCTTAAATACAGAAAAAGTTGCACAAGAACGTTTAACTTGGCAACTTTTAAATTTAGGCTTACCGCTATTTATACTAACGATAGCTGCAGTTCTTTACTATAATCTTAGAAGGCGAAAGTACGCTCGCTAAAATATTTACAAAGCGTTGATTCTTGAAATTAAGTCGTGTGCTTTAGTTTCAATTTCTTTGCTCACTTCTTTAAGGTGCTTACCCTTATGCTCTACATCTCTTTGGTTAATTTTTGTAATCATGGCATTGAAATCGCTAACGGCATCTGCAATAATAGCATCTGTTTCTTTTGCGTCTTCCTCTGGATGAGCTATTTGATATATGATAGCGGTTTCTATAATATCGCTCATCACATAATTTAAATCTTTTTTCAGGTTTTTCTTACTTGCCATAGCATTATAATTTTATTCGCCAAAATTAGTCTATTTATACGTGTAAAAAAAGAATTCAAGTTAATATTAAATGCTCACATGAAGAACTGTAGCCTGTTTGGCAGAAATATTCACTGCTTGTTTTAATTGGTAAGGTATAAGAACGCTCTGCCCCGCTTCAACGCTCATTGTATTATGCTTATCTTTAATTATTATTTTTCCTTCAATAACAATTAGAATAACAAACGAATCTATAATTTCAATAGAAAAATCGGTTACATCTACCAAATTGAGTTTTTGAGTAGTAAAAAATATATTTTCAACTAGGCTTACAGGTTGATTAACTTTCTCTTCATAGGATATTTTATAATGAATAGGAAAAGAAAAATCAATGGCATCTATTGCCAAATCTGTATGCAATTCACGTTTATTCCCATCAATATCAACACGGTCCCAATCATACACTCGGTAAGTAACATCACTAGTCTGCTGTATTTCGGCCAATAAGGTACCCTTACCAATGGCGTGAATTAAACCAGGGCTTATAAAAAAAACATCACCAGGCTTAACCGGCTCTTTTTTTAAAATTGAGGCTAATTTACCATGGTTTAATGCTTTTAAATAGTTTTCTTTGGTACAGGATTGCTTAAAGCCCGTAATTAAATGAGCATCATCATCAGTTTTTACTACATACCACATTTCAGTTTTACCAAAACTGTTATGGCGTTTTTGCGCTAAATGATCATCGGGATGCAGTTGCACCGATAAATTCTCGCTAGCGTCTATAAACTTAATTAAAAGCGGAAAAGTATTTCCAAATTTCTCATAGATTTTAGGCCCTACCAATTCTTCTTTATAATTTTGTAAAAGAGCGTTTAAAGTTTGACCTTCAAATGGTCCTTGAGCAACCACAGAAGAATTGCCTTCGACATCACTTATTTCCCAACTTTCTCCAATTTTGTCAAAATTCGCGGGCTTATTAAACTCTTTAACTAAACGAGTACCTCCCCATACTTTTTGTTTTAAGATAGGTTTAAATAAAAGTGGGCTTAGCTTAGCTTCCTTATTCCTTTCCTTCATATTTTACAAAATTCCTAGGTGTTTCGTATAAGGTAATAGCAAGCTTTAATTCTTCATCTAAATATGGTCTCAAATAATTAAAAATAACAATGGCTATGTTTTCTGCTGTAGGATTTAAGTCTTTAAATTCTGGAACTTCCAAATTTAGGTTTTTATGATCTAAAACGTCTTCAACCTTTTCTTTAATTAATTGCTTTAATAGTCCTAAATCAATAACAAAACCCGTAATTGGATCTACCGGTCCAGTTACTTGAACTTCCAGCTCATAATTATGACCATGATATAGCGGATTGCTACACTTACCAAATACAGCTTTATTTTTTTCATCGCTCCATTCTTTATTAAAAAGCCTATGAGCCGCATTAAAATGTGCTTTCCTACAAACGCTTACCATGTTATTTTGAAATATATTGATAATACTTTTCGAAAATAATTTTAAACCAAGCGGTATAAATATCGGGATTGGCTTCGATGTCTTTTTTCAAAAAATCTAAGCTAACCCATTTCCACGAAGCTACCTCTTCTTCGTTAATTTGAGGCACATCATTATAATGTCCAATTAAGATATAGTCAAATTCATGTTCTGTTAAACCGTTGTCAAATGGAGCTTTATATATAAAAGAAGTAACTTCTTTTAAAGGCGTGGTAAAACCCATTTCTTCTTGCAGTCGCCTTTCACCGGCCTGCGTATTGGTTTCGCCTGGCTTTTGATGACTACAGCAAGTATTGGTCCATAAGCCTGGGGAATGGTATTTCCCAAAGGCACGTTGTTGAATCATCACTTCATTTTTGTCGTTAAAGACAAAAACCGAGAATGCTCTATGCAACAGAGCCTTTTCGTGAGCTTCAATTTTTTCCATCAAACCGATTTGCTCATCCTTCTCGTTTACCAAAATCACTTGTTCTTCCATAGTTATCAAAAATACAAAAGTATTTGAGATAAACTAAATTATAATGGCGGTTTAGCCTTTTTTTAGAACCTGTTTTGCCCTTGAATTCCTACCACGAAAGCACCTTTTATACCAGCTTCACGAACGACCAACTTATATTGATCTGCTTCCTCTCTAGTTTTAAATAACTTAGAGAAATATCTTCTTAGCCCATCGGGATAAACATGGTTAAATACACCAGAAACTTCATTAAAACCAACCAAAGGATTGTTTTTATTTACGGCTGCAATTTGAACGGTATAATAAATCTCATTACTAGTAAAATCGTAAGTTGTAGTGAGCTCCTTGTTTTCTGCTTTGTCTTTTATTTGCTGACTTTCTTGCTGACGTTTACTGATATTTTTTCTTAAAATCTCTGGGGTTTCATTATCATTTAATATGATAAATTCTGACCTACGATTTAATTGGTGTTCTTGCTCAGAGCAAGGTACGTTGTTTTCACAATGATTAATTAATTGTGTTTCGCCATAACCCTTTCCTGATATTCTTCCTGAAGAAATACCTTGGTTGCGAAGGTATGATACGGTTGCTTTTGCTCTTTTTTCTGATAACAACATATTGTAGGCATCTCCTGCTCTACTGTCGGTATGCGATCGGATATCAATTTTCATCTCAGGATACTTTTTAAGTACTGCAACGATTTTTTGTAATTCCACCTCAGCATCTGCTCTTATCTGACTATCATCTAAATCAAAATAAATAGGGTCGAGTTGTAGCAGACTTCGTAAATCATCTCCTTTTCCCGCTTTAGTTACGCCCAAGGTTGAATTACCACCTTTCTCTACATTCAAAGGAAGATCAAAATTTTTCTCAAATTCAGAACCTGATTTTAAGAGCTTCTCATCGGTTTTGAATTGATCTTTTGAAACTCGTATAATATAACGTGTATCGCAATCAAGAGTAAATTCATAGCCCCCTTCATCATCTGTAACCGTTTCATCTAAAAATGTTAAATTTTCATCATACAACTCTACTTTCACTCCAGCAATGGGTTGCTGGTTCTCGGTTTGCGTAATTACTCCGCTCACATATTGTTGACAGGCGGTTATTAAATCTTCTTTTTGTGTGAAATGATAGATATCATCTTCGCCTAATCCGCCTGGACGGTTACTAGCAAAAAAACCTTTTTTGCTTCCTTGCGTAAATACGAAGCTAAAATCATCTTTTGAACTGTTTATAGGTGCGCCAACATTAAAAACTTCGCCAAATGTACCATCCTCTTTCGAAACGGTGACAAATACATCTAGACCTCCTAGACCAATATGCCCATCACTGGCAAAATAAAGCTCATTTTTATCTGAAAAGTATGGGAAGGTTTCCCTGGCTTCTGTATTAATGTGCTCGCCTAAATTTACAGGATCCCCAAAGCCGTCAGCTAAAATTTCGACAAAATAAATATCGGACATTCCTCTAGTACCTGGCATATCTGAAGCGAAAAATAACTTAGTCTCGTCTTTATTTAAGGTAGGATGTGCTACGGAATAGTTATCATTATTAAAGGGTAACTCCTCTGGTGTTCCCCAAGGGGCATCTATACTTTCACGTTCTGATTTATATATTTTTAAAAAATTGATTCCCTCCTCACTTTTTCCGTATTTTTTCTTATTGTAATTATTTCGAGTAAAATAGAGGGTTAAGCCATCTTTTGTCATACAAGCCGAAGATTCGTGGAATTTTGAATTAATGGTTTCTTCAAATGGGGTTGGCTCGCTCACAATTTGATTATCTTCATTAAGCTTTACAAAATATAAGTCTAAGTAAGGTTGTTTATTCCATTCATGAACCCTTTTTACTGTAGAAGCAACTTCCTTATTGGATGCAAAAATCAACAAACTATCAACCACTTGGGGCGAAAAGTCTGATAACTTTGAATTGATATTAGCCAATTCAATTTCAAATTTACCGGACTGCAATTCAATTAATTCGAGGTAATTTCGTTCTCCTTTTAAAAGTTCAACCCGCGAATCATTTTCTTTTAATTTTTCAAATTCTAGAAGCACCGAATCCGATTTTTTGTACTGCTCATTACTTTTTAAAGCCATGGCATACCTAAACAAATAACTCTCATCTAGATTTTCTGACTTCAATCCATAGAGCTTTTCATACCAATTGAGTGCTTGAGTAAGTTCTCCGTTAAAATAATAAGAGTCCCCAAGTTTTTTAAAAAGGTTTTCAGACTCATAGCCCGCTTTTGCTACTTCTAAGTATATTTCTCGGGCATCTATAAAGGCATACCTATCGAACATTTTATCTGCTTCTTTTAACTTATCTTCTTGAGCCAATAATGAGCTTTGAAAGAAAAAGGTGAAAAGAAAAAGTAAGTAAGTGATATTTTGCATTTTCATAACCATTTTTTTAGAAGAATCGTGGCGTTAGCATTTTATTGTATTTCTTGAATAATTCAAATCTCAAAAAGGCTTCTAAGCTACCATTGTTGTAGGCTGAATATGAAGTTGTTTCCATATCGTAGGCAACACCTATCAACCAGGAGTCTGAAATTTGAAATGCAGCCAATGCACTTATAGCCGAATCCCAACGGTAAGCAGCTCCTAGCGTAAATTTATCATACAACAAGAAGTTTGTTGAAATATCTATTTGCAAGGGAGAGCCCGTTGTAATTTTTGATAGTAAAGTAGGCTTAAATTTTAAATTGGGAGAAACTTGCCAAACGTACCCCCCAGTTAGATAGAAAGAGGCTTTTTCTTTTACTAAAGTTTTCGAATTTGAATTATTGGATTGATCAAAATGTTCGGTTTCAACCAGATTTGGAACGCTAATTCCAATATAATAATTTTCATCATATAGCATGGCACCTAAACCGAATTGTGGCGAAAACTTCTTATCGATATTTTCGGCAAAGTTGGGATCATTAGGGTCTCTAATTGATAATTTATTAAAATCTACATCGAGTAAATTTGCTCCCAATTGCAAACCGAAGTTAAGTCTCAAGCTTCGATTAAGAAAAATACCGTAGCTATAACTTGCTTGAATAGTATTTTCTTGCATTGGCCCTACCTCATCACGCATAATATTTAAGCCTACACTCATAGTCTCATTTATTGGGCTATGACCACTCAAATGCTGTGTGGTTGGAGCTCCTTGTACGCCCAACCATTGTGAACGATGAATTAGAACGGCACTAAGCACATCACGACTACCCGCATAGGCTGGGTTAAAGCTAAGCGGATTGTACATATATTGTGTAAATTGTGCGTCTTGTTGTGCATTACTAAATGGCACAAAAAGCACCATACTTATGATTAAAAGAAAAAAATTCTTGTTCATACTATTTTATTAATTGATGTACAAATAACCGTCTAAATCTCGTTCTTGATTATTACTATCTCTATACTTTAAGGTGTAAAAGTAAGTTCCTGAAGGTAATTTTTCATCCTTATTAAGGGTGGCTCTTCCTTGACTAAAGCCAGTAAAAAACTTATTGTCTTGTCCATAACCTTTCGCTTCATAAACCAACACTCCCCAACGATTGAACACCTTGAATTCATTATCAGGATAACGCTCGATACCTTGAATAATAAGTACGTCATTTTTACCATCACCATTAGGAGAAATCGCATTGTATATGTGTAAAGGTTCTAAGTGATAACCATTTTTCTCGAAAATTGGTGTATCCTTCAGCAAAGTAAAACTACTAGGATTACTCCCTTCTGTCTGATACGAGTAGGAGGGAAAATTAGGACTATCTACATCTATATAAGACAATACTTGCCCTGTAAATATCTCTTCTTCCCATTCCCCTTGACTATCTGTTTGTACTTGAATCATATTTCCTTGACCATCGGTGATTTGTACCGGAATGTTTGGAATACCTGGCTCATTGTCATCTTGGGTTCCGTTACCGTTTACATCCAAGTAAACAATCCCTCTAAAAACTTCAACTTCATTACCGATGGCGAAAAATCCGTCAGGTACTTCACTGGTTGTAGTGTTTGCCACCACCACGGTAAGCGTAGGGTTTGTTCCTTGGGTTTGTACCGCACCAGCAGGAAAATCTGGATCTGTAGTTTGAATTTCGCTACGGGTTATACCCTCTGGCACGCTAACACTCCAATTTCCGGCAGCATCGGTAACCAAGGTTTGTTGTATACCCAGTGCATCGGTTATTACTACGTCAACATTAGGTAAGTCGGGTTCGCCGGCATCTTGTGTGCCATTATTATTTGAATCCTCATACAAATGACCTTGAAGCATTCCAAATTGAGTATTAGGTAAAAAGAAACCATCTGGCACTTCGCTTGTAGAAGTATTTTGTACCACTACAGTTATTGTTGGATTAGAACCCTCGGTCTGAACCACATTCGCAGGCATATCTGGATCGGTTAAGACTATATCTGAAGTGGTTAAACCTTCGGGTACCGTTACCTTCCAATCTCCATTAGCATCTGTAGAAATTACTTGTATTATACCATTCACATCTATGATTTGCACATCTACATTAGGCAAATTGGGTTCTCCAGTATCCTGGGTGGCATTATTATTACTATCAAAATAGATATGTCCCGTTAATTCACCAAGAGGTAAGTTTGAATCTGTAAAGCCATCGGGAGTCTCAGCTGTTACGGTATTGGCTACTACATTAGTTGTTGTAGGATCAGTACCTTGGGTTTGCACAAAACCAGGTGGTAAGTCGGCATTGTTAATGTTTGAGGTCGCAGCCCCTGCATTAACCACTACAGACCAATCTCCATTGGCATCGGTAACAGTATTATAGATTAAGTTTGCGGCATCCTGAACAATAATTTGAACATTTGAAAAATTGGGTTCACCACTATCTTGGGTTCCGTTACCATTTACATCGTAGTATACATGACCTTGTAAAGTTCCTGTTGCCTGATTTGTAAATGAGAAGCCATCTGGTGTTTCGCTTATCGTATTATTGGCAGTAACAGCGGTAATACTAGGGTCTGTACCTTCGGTTTGAATGGCACCCGCAGGAAAATCTGGATCATTTCTATCAATAGCCGATTGCGTATTACCGGCTGGCACGTTTGCACTCCAATCGCCCGCAGTATTTGTAGTTACCACTTGAATTATTCCTTGCGAATCGGTTATTACCACATCTACATAACTTAAATCGGGCTCACCGGCATCTTGAGTTCCGTTTCCGTTGCTATCAAAATAAAGATGACCTTGCAGCGTACCTAAGTTTTGAGCTGGCAAATAAAATCCGTCTGGAACTTCATTTAAAACGTTATTTGCCGTAATGGCAGTAGTGGTAGGATTCGTACCCTGGGTTTGTACGGCTCCTACTAAAAAATCTGGATCGTTAACATCGATTAAAGAAGTTGTATTTCCCACTGGAGTGGTAATGGACCAATCTCCAGTTGCATTAGTAGTGACCACCGTAGTATTACCCAAGCTATTGGTTATCTGAACATCTACATTGGGTAGATTAGGTTCTCCCGCATCTTGAACACCGTTATTATTTTGGTCGTGGTACAAGTGGCCTAGCAGTGTGCCTTCAGCAAAGAAACCATCATTGGTATTGGGTCCGTCATCGCTTGTAATTTGACCTGTCACAATGGTGCTGGTTGTAGGATCTGTTCCTTCGGTTTGCACCACCCCGTTTGGCAAATCGCTATTCTCAATGTCTGAAACTGCTGTACCTGCTGGCAAGTTTACAGACCAATCTCCGTTTCCATCAGTGGTAACTACTTGAGTAGTGTTAAACACATCGGTAATATTTACTCTAACGTTGGCAATACCTGTTTCTTGATTGTCTTGGGTACCGTTACCATTAGCGTCAAAATAAACTCGACCTTCTAAGGTACCTACTTCATAAAATCCATCATTTACTGTAGTCCCGTCATCGCTTACCACCGTATTCAAAGTAACAAAACTTGTGGTAGGATTGGTTCCTTCTGTCTGTATAGCACCAGTGGGGAAATCAGGATCATTTACATCTATAAAAGCGGTGGTATTCCCAATAGGAACCATAGCACTCCAATTTCCTGCAGCATCTGTAACCACAACCAAGTTAGTACCTAAAGAAGTTGTAATGTTTACATCTACGTTGATCAAGTCTGGCTCTGTAGGGTCTTGACTTCCATTTCCATTTTTATCAAGATAAGCGTGCCCCTCTAATGTGCCTGATTCAAAAAAACCATCATTTAACACTCCATCATCGCTAACGGTTTGATTGTTCACCACCATAGTTGTAGTAGGGTTAGTACCTTCGGTTTGCACCGCTCCTGTGGGGAAATCGGGATCATTAACATCTATGGTAGAGGTAGCATTTCCTGCTGGCAAAATTACCGACCAGTTTCCGTTTGCATCAGTAATTAAGGCATGAGTAGTTCCCAAAGCATCAACAACGTTCACATCGATATTGGCTAAATCTGGTTCACTTGTGTCTTGTGTTCCGTTACCATTTACATCTAAATAAAGATGCCCTTCTAATATACCTTGTTCATAAAAACCGTCATTTTCGGTAAAAGTATTGGTATTATTGATTACCGTAAAAGGGGTAGGATCTGTTCCTTCAGTTTGTATAGCTCCTGTAGGGAAGTCGGGGTCGTTATCATCTATATCAATACTTACGTCTACAGCTGCAACCGTAGCTAGCCAGTCTCCATTGGCATCTGTACTCACACTGGTAACTTGCCCAAAAGTATCGGTAATGTTTATGGTGACATTAGGCATATCGGGTTCGCCTGAATCTTGTGATCCATTACCATTGACATCAAAATATAAATGACCGTTTATTTGACCTTCAAAATAAAAACCATCCTTATCGGTAAAATTATCGACATTGGCAACAGCATTAATGGTTTGTGGATTTGTACCTTCTGTTTGAATATACCCTGGAGGTAAATCAGTATTATCAATAGCAATAGTGGTTGGCCCCGGATCGATAACCGCTATCCAATCTCCGTTAGCATCGGTTGAAACAGCTTGAGAAATGGTTGCCCCAAAAATTAAAACATCTACGTTAGGGATACCATTCTCAAACGGATCCTGGGTACCATTATTATTAGCATCTCGATAAATTCTACCCGATACAGTGGTAGTGGCAAATACGCTGTTGTTTCCTAAAATAATAGCGTCTATGCTAAAAATTGATGGCGGTTGTTTTTGCTGAGAATAAGAAAAAACAAAAACAAATAAGAAAAAGAGTAAAAACAGAACTCGTAAAAACACCTTCATATAGAAAGAAAATTTATTGGTTAGGTTTAATAAAAGCTTATCCACTCAAGTACAGAAGAATAAAATTTTAATTTGGGGTAAAGGTACGCATTATTTAATAAAAATTAATTGGTTAAAAGTTACATACTTTTTTATTATTTACAATAATCAATCAGAATTAAAAACAGGAGGTTTTGTTTCAACAAAATTTAAGTATTTTTGCCGCATGAAGTTAAAACAAGAAATAAACAAGCGTAGAACCTTTGGTATCGTTTCGCATCCTGATGCCGGTAAAACTACGCTTACAGAAAAATTATTGCTTTTTGGAGGGGCCATTCAAGAGGCTGGAGCGGTAAAATCTAATAAAATAAAAAAAGGCGCCACTAGTGATTTTATGGAAATTGAGCGCCAACGTGGTATTTCTGTGGCCACCTCGGTACTAGCTTTTGAATATAAAGATATTAAAATCAATATTCTAGATACGCCGGGTCACAAGGATTTTGCCGAAGACACCTTTAGAACTTTAACTGCAGTAGATAGTGTTATTGTGGTGGTAGATGTAGCTAAAGGAGTCGAAGAACAAACCGAAAAATTGGTTAAGGTTTGCCGTATGCGCAAAATACCCATTATTGTTTTCATCAATAAACTAGACCGAGAAGGAAAAGATGCTTTTGATTTGCTTGATGAAATTGAGCAAAAGTTAGGCTTACACGTCACTCCACTAAGTTTTCCTATTGGTATGGGATATGATTTCAAAGGGATTTATAATATTTGGGAGAAAAATGTAAATCTATTTACTGGAGACCCTCGAAAAGATATTGAGGAAACGGTAGAAATAGATGAAATTAAAAACCCAGAACTCGATGAACTAATTGGCGAAAAACACGCCGAAGAGCTAAGAGATAATTTAGACTTGGCCTTAAGCGTTTATCCTGAGTTTGATATTGAAGAATACAGAAAAGCCGATTTACAACCCGTATTTTTTGGTAGTGCTTTAAATAATTTTGGAGTGAGAGAATTGCTTGATTGTTTTATAAGAATTGCTCCTAGCCCCAGGCCTAAAGAAAGCGATACGCGTTTGGTAGAACCTACAGAAGATAAATTTAGCGGATTCGTGTTTAAAATACATGCCAATATGGATCCTAAACACAGAGATAGACTGGCTTTTGTGAAAATTGTCTCGGGAACTTTTGAGCGTAACAAGCCCTATTTACACGTAAGAAATCAAAAGAAGGTGAAGTTTAGTAGTCCCAATGCCTTTTTTGCAGAGAAAAAAGAAATCGTAGATATTTCATATCCGGGTGACATCGTAGGCTTGCACGACACAGGCAACTTTAAAATAGGCGACACGCTTACCGAAGGCGAAAAAATGCAATACAAAGGAATACCTAGTTTTAGTCCAGAGCATTTTAGATACATCAACAATGCAGACCCCATGAAGTCAAAGCAGCTAGAAAAAGGTATTGACCAATTGATGGATGAAGGAGTGGCACAACTATTTAAACTCGAGTTGAATAACCGAAAGGTAATTGGTACTGTAGGCGCCTTACAATTTGAGGTTATACAGTACAGATTGGAACATGAGTATGGGGCAAAATGCAATTATGAAAATCTAAATGTGTATAAAGCGCTGTGGGTAGAACCCTCTGATGAAAAAAATGAGGAGTTTAAAGAGTTTAAAAGGGTAAAGGCTAAATATTTAGCCAAAGATAAAAAGAACCAATTGGTATTTTTAGCCGATTCTGCATTTTCATTGCAAATGACCCAACAAAAATACCCAACAATTAAATTTCATCTCACTTCTGAGTTCTAAACTTTATTTTAAAAATAAAACTAAAAAAAAACCTAACTACTCAGTTAGGTTTTTTAATTATGACTTAGGCAGCTTATTCTATAATGATTTTCTTCATTTTCTGCCCTATTTGACCCTCAATTTTTACAAAATAAATACCCGGTGAAAGTTGAGATATATTATAACTGCCTTGTGGTTTTTTAAAATGCATTACTTCTTTTCCGTTAACGGAAAAAATACGAACTGTTTTAACATTGCTCCCAGCATCTTTATCTAATTGAAAACTGCTTGTTGCGGGGTTAGGATAAAGATCAACTTCTGGTTTGTCATTGTTAGAAATCCCAAGTTGTTGGTTACGGTATATAGCTTGATCGCCATTGGCGTTAGTAATTGTTAGTTCAATATAATTGGACTTGTAACTAAAGACGTAAGAAAATGGATTGTTTGAAAGATTAATGCTAAACATTATTTTTTCATCATATTCTGTTACTTGCTGAGGCAAGCCGTCACAGTCTAAAGGTGAACTTGCAT
This sequence comes from uncultured Mesonia sp., assembly GCA_947499595.1. Classification (GTDB taxonomy): domain Bacteria; phylum Bacteroidota; class Bacteroidia; order Flavobacteriales; family Flavobacteriaceae; genus Mesonia; species Mesonia sediminis. Next base: position 80,005 of record CANMOY010000008.1, on the reverse strand, counting down.
CATTGATATTAAAAGTTTGGTTTTGACTATAGCTTAATGTTCCTTGAATGGGATAACAGGGTGCATTTAGGGAATAATCTGCACCGTTAGTAAAATTTGCGAAATAAGAATTACTAAACCCATTCGGCACAGAAAAGTCTGTATTGTTAATTACCAATTTTTCTAAATACCAAGTATGATTTTCTAGTGGGGCTACTTGCGCAAAGCTAGTTAGGCTTAACAAACAAATAACTAATTTTATAATTGCTTTCATGATTTAAATTTTTAAAAGCTTGATATTATTCTTAACGTATTCACCCTCAATTTTTACAAAATAAATACCTGGTGAAAGTTGAGATACATTATAACTGCCTTGTGGTTGCTTAAAATACATTACTTCTTTTCCGTTAACGGAAAAAATACGAACTGTTTTAATATTGCTCCCAGCATTTATATCTAATTGAAAACTGCTTGTTGCGGGATTAGGATAAAGGTCAACTTCTAATTTGTCATTGCTAGAAACCCCAAGTTGTTGGTTACGGTATATGGCTTGATCCCCATTGGCGCTAGTAATTGTTAAGACAATATAATTGGATACATTAGTAAAAGCATAAGTAAATGGGGTTGGATGACCAGTATAGAAATCATAAAACTCGAAGATATACGTGGTATCAAACATATCAGCATCTGGAACACTCGGACATTCGCCTGGTCCTACCGAAGAATTGGTTATAGTGAATTGACTATTCCCGTCATCATAAATCATTATTCCAAGTAAATCCGAACAAGATTGCACTACAAAATAATCTTGTTGATTGTTCCAGTTAAAATCATTATAAGGATTTAAATTTTGTGGCGGAAATACATCATTCCCGTTGATCACCAATTTTTCTAAATACCAAGTATGATTTTCTAGTGGGGCTACTTGCGCAAAGCTAGTTAGGCTCAATAAACAAATAACTAATTTTATAATTGCTTCCATGATTTAAATTTTTAAAAGCTTCATATTATTCTTAACGTATTCACCCTCAATTTTTACAAAATAAATACCCGGTGAAAGTTGAGATACATTATAACTGCCTTGTGGTTGTTTAAAATGCATTACTTCTTTGCCGTTAACGGAAAAAATACGAACTGTTTTAATATTGCTCCCAGCATTTATATCTAATTGAAAACTGCTTGTCACAGGATTAGGATAAAGATCAACTTCTGATTTTTCATTACTAGAAATCCCAAGTTGTTGGTTACGGTATATGGCCTTATCGCCATTGCCGTTAGTTACTGTTAACACTATAAAATTAGATTGATAATTGAAGGAATAAGAAAAAGGATTATTTGGTGCATTAGTATTAACATAATCGTTGATTATTTTTAAATCATAATCTATAACTTGCTGAGATAAGCCATCACAATCTAAAGGATAGCCCGCAAAATTAATATTAAAATTTTGGTTTTGATTGTACGTCAATGTACCATCAACTGGATAACAAGCGGCTAAAAAAATAAAATCTGCATTGTTGGCAAAATTTGCAGTATAACTATTTTGATAGGCACTTGGTGGCAGAAAATCATTCCCGTTAATCACCAATTTCTCTAAATACCAAGTATGATTTTCTAGCGGGGCCACTTGTGCGAAGCTAGTTAGGCTTAACAAGCAAATAACTAATTTTATAATTCTTTTCATGATTTAAATTTTTATTGTACTACAAGATTTTTTGATTCAACGCTTTCACCGTCGCAATAAAGAGTAACCACATAAATCCTAGAGGTATAGTTAGCAACCTCAATATTAAAATTGGGATCATCTACATTCAATATATAATTATTGCTTACTGCTTTTGTACAGAAGTAATACTGATGTAGCTTGAAGTTGCTCCTTCAAATTGATAATGTATTTGCACTTGGCTATTTGCGGGATAAGGACTTAAGCTTTGTATAGCATAAGAACTTTCACTAATAATGATAGTGTAATCTTTGTGCCTCTCGCTAAAAAAAGAAATTCCAGCTTCTTTTTCTTCTATGTAATAATAATAAACTGCTGGATAGGTTTCTTGCGCCCACATCCCTGAACTAGCTAATGTAAGTAAGTAATTTTTTTTATAAAATATTATTTTAGTTAATTTTATAAATATAACTTAATAAATAATCAAAATAAAATAATTTTTTTGAAAATTTTTTATACTCATTTTAAGATGTGTGATTAAAATTTACTAAATACCAAAAAAAACTCCGAAGTTCTTACTTCGGAGTTTCTTTTATTAAGCTTGACCAGTAGGCCCAAAATTTAATGGGATGGGTGGCTTATCATCGTTTTCTATAGTACCATGTGCTTGCTCAAAACGCTGTATATTTTCACCAAGTGCCTTATGCAGTCGTTTGGCGTGCTGCGGAGTAAGAATAATCCTAGATTGCACCTTACTTTTTGGGGCTCCTGGCATAATACTCACAAAATCAACCACAAATTCTGCCGGAGAATGATTTATGATGGCCAAGTTACTGTATTTACCTTGTGCCGTTTCATTATCGAGCTCAATATTTAATTGATTCTTTTTATTTTTTTGATCTTCGCTCATTGTACGTTCAGTATTAATTATAATTCACTTCTTGTTTGGCTTCCAGCATTTGATCCAATTCTTCTTTAGAACCAACAATAATATCATCGTATTCTCTTAATCCGGTTCCTGCTGGAATCTTGTGTCCTACGATTACATTTTCTTTAAGTCCTTCTAAGGTATCAACTTTACCGCTTACAGCAGCTTCGTTCAATACTTTTGTGGTTTCCTGGAAAGAAGCCGCAGAGATGAAAGACTTGGTCTGTAAAGAAGCTCTTGTAATACCTTGCAGTATTGGTGTGGCAGTCGCTGGTTGTGCATCTCTAGCCGTAACCAATTGCTTGTCTTCACGTCTTAATAAAGAATTCTCATCTCTTAATTGACGTGCAGTCACAATTTGACCCGCTTTTAGATTTGCACTATCTCCCGCGTCTTCAACAACTTTTTTACCAAAAATCTCATCGTTCTCATCAATAAAATCATCTTTATGAATTAATTGATTCTCAAGGAAAATAGTATCTCCTGGATCTTGAATTTTAACTTTACGCATCATTTGACGTACTACTACTTCAAAATGCTTATCGTTAATTTTCACCCCTTGCAAGCGATATACTTCCTGTACTTCATTTACCAAGTACTGTTGTACCGCGCTAGGCCCCTTGATATTTAAAATATCTTCTGGGGTAATAGATCCATCAGATAAAGGCATACCCGCTCTTACGTAATCATTTTCTTGAACAAGAATTTGATTAGACAATTTCACTAAGTATTTCTTAACCTCTCCCAGTTTTGATTCAACGATGATTTCACGGTTACCTCGTTTAATTTTACCAAACGAAACTACCCCATCAATCTCTGATACTACAGCTGGATTAGATGGATTACGTGCTTCAAATAGCTCAGTAACTCTAGGAAGACCTCCAGTAATATCACCTGCTTTAGATGATTTACGTGGTATCTTCACTAAAACTTTACCTATTTTAATTTTCTCCCCGTCATCTACCATTAAGTGGGCGCCGACTGGCAAGTTATACGAACGAATTACCTCGTCGCCTTTACCCATAATTAATAAAGTAGGGATTTTCTTTTTATTTTTCGATTCAGAAATTACTTTTTCTTGGAAACCAGTTTGCTCATCGGTTTCAACTTGATAAGTAACTCCCTGCTCAATATTTTCGAATTTAATTTTACCAGCAAATTCAGAAATAATCACACCATTATAAGGATCCCATTGACAAATCACAGTACCTTTTTCAACTTTTGTTCCTGGCTTCACAAATAATTGTGCACCATAAGGAATTAGGTTGTTACTTAATACAATATTTGTTTTGGCATCTCTTATTTTCAATTCAGAAGTTCGCGAGATAATCACATCTACAGGATTACCTTCATTATCTTCTCCCTTAACAGTTTTAAGGTCTTCGATATCTACGATACCTGCAAATTTAGTTTCAAGTTTACTATCTTCAGAGATGTTACCTGCAATACCTCCTACGTGGAACGTTCTCAAGGTTAACTGTGTACCTGGCTCTCCAATTGATTGAGCGGCTACTACACCAACGGCTTCACCTTTTTGTACCGTTTTCCCGGTAGCTAAGTTTCGACCATAACATTTAACACAAACCCCTTGTTTAGCTTCACAAGTAAGAGCAGATCTAACTTCGACACTTTCTAATACAGAAGCATCTATTTTCTTAGCTATTTCTTCAGATATTTCTTGACCAGCTACGGCTAAAACTTCCTCAGATATAGGGTCAATCACATCATTAAGAGCAGTTCTACCGATAATTCTTTCGGCAAGACTCTCAACAATCTCTTCATTTTTCTTCAGTGGGCTAACTTCGATTCCTCTAAGGGTACCGCAATCTACCTCATTAATAATTACATCTTGCGATACATCTACCAATCTACGAGTTAAGTAACCAGCATCTGCAGTTTTAAGTGCGGTATCTGCAAGACCTTTACGTGCACCGTGGGTAGAGATAAAGTATTCTAAAATTGAAAGACCTTCTTTAAAGTTAGATAAAATTGGATTCTCAATAATTTCTCCACCTCCAGAGTTCGACTTTTTAGGCTTTGCCATAAGTCCACGCATACCGGTAAGCTGTCTAATCTGTTCTTTCGAACCACGTGCTCCTGAATCCAGCATCATATAAACCGAGTTAAAACCTTGGTTATCTTCGCGGATTCTCTTCATTGCTAATTCAGTAAGATTAGCATTGGTCGCCGTCCAAATATCAATTACCTGGTTATAACGCTCATTGTTGGTAATAAGACCCATATTATAATTGGCCATAATACCTTCAACTTGCTCATTAGCATCTTGAATCATACCTTCTTTTTCGGCCGGAATAATAATATCCCCTAGCGAGAATGATAATCCACCTCTAAAAGCAAATCCATAACCTAGACTTTTAATTTTGTCAAGGAATTCGGCTGTCTCAGGTACACTAGTCACTTTTAAGATATTACCAATAATATCTCGAAGCGATTTTTTTGTCAATACTTCATTAATAAAACCAGCTGCTCTTGGAACTTCTTCATTAAATAAAACACGACCAACGGTTGTTTCAATAATTTGTGGAACCAACTCTCCTTCTTCATTAAAGTCTTCTGTTTTTACTTTAATACTAGAATTGATTTCAACCTTCTTCTCATTATAAGCAATAATTACCTCTTCTGCAGAGTAGAAAGTAAGTCCTTCACCTAATACTTTACGCTCGGGTGTAGATTTTCTTTCTTTGGTCATATAATACAAACCAAGCACCATATCTTGAGAAGGTACAGTAACTGGCGAACCGTTAGCTGGGTTTAAAATATTATGAGAGGCAAGCATAAGCAATTGAGCTTCTAGTATTGCTTCTGGGCCTAATGGTAAATGCACCGCCATTTGATCTCCGTCAAAATCGGCGTTAAATGCCGTACAAACAAGCGGGTGTAAACGAATTGCTTTACCTTCAATTAATTTAGGCTGGAATGCTTGAATTCCCAATCTGTGCAAAGTTGGAGCACGGTTTAATAAAACCGGATGTCCTTTAAGCACATTCTCTAATATATCCCAAACAACTGGTTCTTTTTTATCTATAATTTTTTTAGCCGATTTAACCGTTTTAACAATACCGCGTTCTATAAGCTTTCTAATAATAAAAGGCTTATATAATTCGGCAGCCATGTTTTTCGGCAAACCACACTCAAACAATTTCATTTCTGGACCAACAACAATTACCGAACGAGCCGAATAATCTACACGTTTTCCTAATAAATTCTGACGGAAACGTCCTTGCTTTCCTTTTAACGAATCAGATAAAGATTTAAGCGGTCTGTTAGAATCTGTTTTAACAGCAGAAGATTTTCTGGTATTATCAAACAAACTATCTACAGATTCCTGAAGCATACGTTTTTCGTTACGTAAAATCACTTCAGGTGCCTTAATTTCCATAAGACGCTTTAATCGATTATTTCTAATAATTACTCGTCTATATAGATCGTTTAAATCTGAAGTTGCAAAACGCCCACCATCTAACGGCACCAATGGTCTTAACTCTGGTGGAATTACCGGAATGGCTTTCATTATCATCCATTCAGGTTTATTTTCTTTTCTTTCGTTAGCCTCTCTAAAAGCTTCAACAACTTGAAGACGTTTTAGCGCTTCTGTTTTACGCTGCTTAGAAGTTTCATTGTTTGCCTTATGTCTTAACTCGTAAGATAATTCGTCTAAGTCTAGACGTTTTAAAATCTCAATAAGACACTCTGCTCCCATCTTAGCGATAAACTTATTAGGATCTTCATCTTCTAGATAAAGATTTTCTTGTGGTAAGCTGTCTAAGATGTTTAGGTATTCTTCTTCTGTAAGGAAATCCATTTTTTGTAAAGGTTCTCCTTCTTCATTTTTAGCGATTCCCGGTTGAATTACTACGTATCTCTCGTAGTAAATTATCATATCTAATTTCTTAGAAGGTATACCTAATAAATATCCAATCTTATTAGGTAACGATCTAAAATACCAAATATGTGCTACAGGAACTACCAAATTGATGTGACCCACACGGTCACGACGAACTTTCTTTTCAGTAACCTCTACCCCACATCGGTCACAAACAATCCCGCGGTAACGAATGCGTTTGTATTTTCCACAAGCACATTCATAATCTTTTACAGGACCGAAGATTCGCTCACAAAAAAGCCCATCTCTTTCTGGTTTGTGCGTACGGTAGTTAATGGTTTCAGGTTTAAGCACTTCTCCTCGAGATTCTGCTAAAATAGCCTCTGGAGATGCTAAACCTATCGAGATTTTATTAAATCTCTTTTGTGTATTCTTGTCATTATTTCTTGCCATAATGTATGGTACTAAAGAATTTTGCTAATTTGAATAATCGTTGTTACTACTTGAATTATTCTTCTAATTTAATATCTAACCCTAAACCTTTTAATTCGTGCATTAATACATTAAAAGATTCTGGCAGTCCTGGTTCTGGCATTGGCTCACCCTTCACGATTGCTTCGTAAGTTTTAGCCCTTCCTATTACGTCATCAGATTTTACCGTTAAGATTTCACGTAGTGTACTTGATGCTCCATAAGCTTCAAGTGCCCAAACTTCCATCTCTCCAAAACGCTGACCTCCAAATTGAGCTTTACCTCCAAGTGGTTGTTGCGTAATTAACGAATATGGCCCAATACTTCTGGCGTGCATCTTATCTTCAATCATATGACCTAACTTTAACATGTAGATGATTCCTACAGTTGCCGCTTGATCAAAACGATCACCAGTTCCCCCATCATATAGATAAGTATGTCCAAATCGTGGTATCCCAGCCTTATCGGTTAACTCATTAATTTGGTCTATAGTTGCACCATCAAAAATTGGTGTAGCATATTTCTGACCTAATTTCTCTCCTGCCCAACCTAATACGGTTTCATAAATCTGACCGATATTCATACGAGAAGGTACACCTAGTGGATTAAGTACAATATCAACCGGGGTTCCATCTTCAAGGAATGGCATATCCTCTTGTCGAACAATACGAGCAACAATACCTTTGTTACCGTGACGACCTGCCATTTTATCTCCTACTTTTAATTTACGCTTTTTAGCAATATAAACCTTAGCCAATTTAATGATACCAGATGGCAACTCATCTCCTACAGATATGGTAAACTTTTCTCTTCTAAGGTTACCTTGCAGGTCATTTTCTTTAATTTTATAATTGTGTATTAAGTCGGCTACCAAAGCATTAGTATGCTCGTCGGTAGTCCAAGTACCTTGCGTTAAATGGGTATAATCATCAACAGAATTTAACATCTTCAAGGTATACTTCTTACCTTTTGGTAAGATATCTTCTCCTAGATCATTTTTAACACCTTGAGCTGTTTTACCGCCTACAATAGCAAAAAGTTTATCGATCAACTCATTTTTAAGCGTTTCAAATTTAACTTTGTACTTATCTTCGAGTTTGGCAATTTCTTCTTTATCTTTTGCACGCTTTCTTTTATCCTTAACCGCACGAGCAAAAAGTTTCTTGTTAATTACTACTCCATTTAAAGAAGGTGAAGCTTTTAAAGATGCATCTTTAACATCTCCTGCTTTATCTCCAAAAATAGCGCGTAATAACTTTTCTTCGGGAGTAGGATCAGATTCTCCTTTTGGAGTAATCTTACCGATTAAGATATCGCCTGGCTTAACTTCTGCTCCGATACGAATCATTCCGTGCTCATCCAAATCTTTGGTGGCTTCTTCAGATACGTTAGGTATATCATTAGTCAACTCTTCATTACCTAATTTGGTGTCTCTCACCTCCAATGAATATTCATCGATATGAATAGAAGTGAACAAATCTTCACGAACTACACGCTCTGAGATAACAATTGCATCCTCAAAGTTATATCCTTTCCAAGGCATAAAAGCAACTTTCATGTTTCTTCCCAAAGCTAACTCTCCTGCCTCGGTAGCATAACCTTGGCAAAGTACTTGTCCTTTAGAAACACGGTCACCCACCTTAACAATCGGTTTTAAGTTTACCGAAGTACCTTGGTTGGTTTTTCTAAACTTAATTAAATCGTAGGTTTTATCATCAGAGTCAAAACTTACCATGCGTTCTTCTTCTGTACGATCGTATTCAATAGTAATTTTACGTGCGTCTACATATTTAACAGTTCCTTCTCCTTCTGCGTTAATCAACACTCGCGAATCTGAAGCAACTTGTCTCTCTAAGCCTGTTCCTACGATTGGTGAATCTACACGCAATAATGGAACTGCCTGACGCATCATGTTTGATCCCATCAAGGCTCGGTTAGCATCATCATGCTCTAAGAAGGGAATCAATGAAGCTGAAATAGAAGAAATTTGGTTAGGTGCTACATCCGTAAAGTGAACTTCTTTAGGATCTACAACAGGGAAATCACCTTCCATTCGGGCAATAACCTTTTCGGCATCGATTGTCCCGTCCTCTTTGGTAGGAATGTTGGCCTGCGCAATTAACTTTTCCTCTTCTTCTTCGGCAGAAAAATAAACTGGTTCATTAGCCAAATCTATCTTCCCTTCTTCTACTTTTCTATATGGAGTTTCGATGAATCCCATAGCGTTTACCTTAGCGTAAACCGATAGCGAAGAAATCAGTCCAATATTCGGCCCTTCCGGGGTTTCAATAGGACATAATCTTCCGTAATGTGTGTAGTGAACATCTCGCACTTCAAAACCTGCACGCTCTCTAGATAAACCTCCTGGTCCTAAAGCAGACAATCTACGCTTATGCGTAATTTCGGCTAAAGGGTTGGTTTGATCCATAAACTGCGAAAGTTGGTTGGTACCAAAGAAAGAATTAATAACAGAAGACAAGGTCTTCGCGTTAATCAAATCTATTGGAGTAAACACTTCGTTATCACGAACATTCATTCGCTCACGAATGGTTCTAGCCATACGAGCTAGCCCCACACCAAACTGTTGTGATAATTGCTCACCTACAGTTCTAACACGACGGTTAGACAAGTGGTCAATATCATCAATTTCAGCTTTTGAATTGATTAACTCAATTAAATATTTTATAATGGTTATGATATCTTCTTTGGTAAGCACTTGCTTATCCATTGCGATATCTAAACCTAATTTTTTATTCATTCGGTAACGCCCAACTTCACCCAAATTATAGCGCTGATCAGAGAAGAAAAGCTTGTCTATAATTCCGCGAGCGGTTTCCTCATCAGGCGGTTCTGCGTTACGCAATTGTCTATATATGTGTTCTACCGCTTCTTTTTCTGAATTGGTGGGGTCTTTTTGAAGTGTATTATGAATAATAGCGTAATCGCCTGTGCTATTATCTTCTTTGTGTAATAAAATGGTTTTTGTACCGGTTTCAAGAATTTCTTCGATATGTTCTTTCTCAAGTTCTGTATCTCGATCAAGAACAATTTCGTTTCTTTCTATAGAAACCACTTCTCCAGTATCTTCATCTACAAAATCTTCATACCAAGTGTTAAGTACACGGGCAGCAAGTTTTCTACCCAACACCTTTTTAAGTCCAGATTTAGACACTTTTACTTCTTCAGCAAGATCAAATATTTCTAAAATATCTTTATCTCGCTCAAAGCCGATAGCTCTAAACAAGGTGGTAACTGGTAATTTTTTCTTTCTATCGATATAAGCATACATTACGCTATTGATATCGGTAGCAAATTCTATCCAAGAGCCTTTAAAAGGAATTACTCTTGCAGAATATAGTTTTGTTCCGTTTGCATGAAAAGATTGCCCAAAGAAAACGCCTGGTGAACGGTGTAATTGAGATACAACCACACGTTCTGCTCCGTTAATACAGAAGGTACCACTAGGGGTCATGTAAGGTATAGTTCCCAAATAAACATCTTGCACTATAGTTTCAAAATCTTCGTGCTCGGGATCTGTACAATATAATTTTAAACGGGCTTTTAGAGGTACACTGTAAGTTAAGCCTCTTTCTATACATTCTTGAATAGAATATCTAGGAGTATCAATAAAGTAATCTAGAAATTCTAAAACAAATTGGTTGCGGGTATCGGTAATGGGAAAATTTTCTAGGAAAGTATTGTATAATCCTTCATTCCCTCTTTCTTCTGATTTGGTTTCTAATTGAAAAAAATCCTGAAACGATTTTATCTGAATATCCAAAAAGTCAGGATAATCTGGTCTGTTTTTAACAGAAGAAAAATTCAATCTTTCAACTTGCGTTTCTAACATCTATTTGACGGAATTTGAAAGTATTTAATTTTAATTTGAAGCTCTAAAAATTAAACACTTAATTAAAGTTATAATGTTTGCGACTAAACGCTGCGTATACATACGCAAAATGGTTTAGACCTTCAAGACGCAATGCTTGAGGTCTAAACCTAAATAATATTGCTTGTTAAGCTTATTTAAGCTCAACCTCAGCTCCTGCCTCTTCTAATTGAGATTTTAATGCCTCAGCTTCGTCTTTAGCAACACCTTCTTTTACTGGAGCAGGTGCACCATCTACTAATCCTTTAGCATCTTTTAATCCTAAACCAGTTAATTCTTTAACCAATTTAACTACTGCTAATTTTGAAGCTCCAGCTGACTTAAGAATCACGTCGAATTCTGTTTGCTCTTCAGCTTCTTCACCACCAGCGGCAGCACCACCAGCAACAGCTACTGCAGCAGCAGCAGGCTCAATACCATATTCTTCTTTTAAAATATCAGCTAACTCATTAACTTCTTTTACTGTTAAGTTAACTAACTGTTCTGCGAAATCTTTTAAATCTGCCATTTTCTATCGTTTTAAAATGTGTAATTTAGTTTATATAATTGTTAAAAAGTGCGTACGTTTTTTATCCTTCCTTTTCAGAAAGAGTCTTTAAAATACCAGCGATTTTTCCGCCTCCTGATTTAAGTGCAGAAACAACGTTTTTAGCAGGCGATTGTAATAGACCAATGATATCTCCAATAACTTCGTCTTTAGACTTGATATTGGCTAAGGCTTCAAGGTTTTCGTCACCTACATAGATAGCTTCATCTATAAAAGCTCCTTTTAATAATGGTTTTTCAGACTTCTTTCTAAATTCTTTGATTACTTTTGCTGGAGCATTTCCAGTTTCAGAAATCATAATAGAAGTATTTCCTTTAAGTACTTGTGGTAAGTCTCCGAAATCTTTATCAGAGCTTTCCATAGCTTTTGCTAATAAGGTATTTTTAACTACAGATAGCGAAACGTTTGCTTTAAAACAAGCTCTTCTTAAATTTGAAGTAGTTCCAGCATCTAAACCAGAGATATCTGTTAAATAGATGGTAGATGTATCTGCTAACTGGGCTGTTAAATCCTTTATTACTTGTGATTTTTCTTCTCTTGTCATAATGATTTATTTATTGCTCAGTATACCTTTTAGTATCAATTGCAACACTTGGGCTCATTGTACTAGACATGTGAATACTTTTAATATACACACCTTTAGCCGCTTGCGGCTTCAATTTCACCAAAGTAGTTAATAATTCTCTTGCGTTTCCAGCAATTTTCTCTGCATCAAAAGAGGCTTTTCCTATACCTGCGTGCACGATACCAGTTTTATCAACTTTGAAGTCAATTTTACCAGCTTTTACATCAGCTACAGCTTTAGCGATATCCATAGTTACCGTTCCGGTTTTAGGGTTAGGCATCAAACCTCTAGGCCCTAAAACTCTACCTAATGGTCCTAATTTACCCATTACGCTCGGCATTGTGATAATCACATCAACGTCTGTCCAACCTCCTTTTATTTTATCTAAGTACTCATCTAAACCTACAAAGTCTGCACCAGCATCTTTAGCTTCTTGCTCCTTATCTGGAGTTACTAAAGCCAATACTTTTACATCTTTACCAGTACCGTGAGGAAGCGTTACCACCCCTCTTACCATTTGATTCGCTTTACGCGGATCAACGTTTAGACGTACTGCTAAATCTACAGAAGGATCAAAATTTACATTTGATACCTCTTTAATTAAAGCAGAAGCCTCGGCTACCGTGTATGATTTAGAAGAATCTATTTTAGATTGAGCTTCTTTTTGCTTTTTTGTTAATTTTGCCATTTTTTAGTTCTTTATAGATTAAAATGGTGCTTCACCTTTAACATTCACTCCCATAGATCGAGCAGTACCCGCTACCATCTTCATGGCTGAATCTACGGTGAATGCATTCAAATCTTGCATTTTGTCTTCTGCTATAGCTTTTACTTGATCCCAAGTAATACTAGCGACTTTTTTACGGTTTGGCTCTCCAGAACCTTTCTTAACTTTGGCTGCTTCCATAATTTGCACTGCAGCAGGTGGTGTTTTAATTACAAAATCAAAAGATTTATCTTTATATACTGTAATCACAACAGGCAACACCTTTCCAGCTTTATCTTGTGTTCTACCATTGAATTGCTTACAGAATTCCATGATATTCACACCGGCCGCACCCAAAGCAGGTCCTACTGGTGGAGACGGGTTCGCCGCTCCTCCTTTAACTTGTAGCTTTACAACCTTACTTACTTCTTTTGCCATTTTTAAAAATTTAAAATTGAATTATTTTTAAAGTGGAAGCATTAACAATAATTCTATATATGTAACAATTTATATTTTCTCAACTTGCATATAGCTCAACTCTACCGGTGTCTTTCTTCCAAAAATTTTCACCATCACCTCAAGCTTGCGTTTTTCTTCATTTACCTTTTCTACAGTACCGTTAAAGCCATTAAAAGGTCCGTCTATCACTTTAACTGTTTCTCCAACTGTGTATGGAATAGCCACGGTATCCTTTTTAACAGAAAGCTCATCAACTTTACCTAACATTCTATTTACTTCAGAACGTCTTAAAGGCACAGGATCACCACCTTTAGTTTCACCCAAGAAACCTATCACACCATTGATACTTTTAATGATATGCGGCACCTCACCACTTAAATTTGCCTGAACCATTACATAACCAGGAAAATAAACTCTTTCTTTGTTTATTTTCTTACCATTTCTAATTTGTATAACTTTCTCTGTAGGCACTAAAACTTGATCTACAAAATCTTCTAAACCTTGATAAGAAATCTCTTTCTCGATATAATCTTTAACCTTATTCTCTTGACCACTTACCGCACGAACAACGTACCACTTCTTCAAATTATCTTCAGACATATTACTTGTAATTCTTAAGATTTAACCCAATCAAAATACTGCTCAATCACAGAACTAAAAACAGTATCCACCCCCCAAATTGCTAAAGAGAATATTACCGAAAAAACAAGCACTATAACCGTAAGCCTTTGCCCTTCTGCATATGAAGGCCAAGTAACATGATTTTTCAATTCACTATAAGACTCAGATATATATTTTACGATTCCTGCCATTTTATTAAGGTTTACAAAAGATGAGCATCTTTATCTCTTCTCTGAAGAAAAAAAGGCGCATCGCCTTTGAATTTGTTTTAATTCAGCAAATCGGTCTTAATATAAAACCGATTTGACCAGCACTTTTCCAGTGCTTTGCACGGGTTGAGAGACTCGAACTCCCGACACCTGGTTTTGGAGACCAGTGCTCTACCAACTGAGCTAAACCCGTAGGATTTAGGTTAAGGTTTGGTAGCAAACCTTAACCTAAACTATATTTAAATTAGTCTAAAATTTCAGTAACCTGACCAGCACCTACTGTTCTACCTCCTTCACGGATAGCAAAACGAAGACCAACATTCATTGCGATTGGCTGAATCAACTCAACGTGAATAGTTAAGTTATCACCTGGCATTACCATCTCAACTCCATCAGGAAGACTAATAGTACCTGTAACATCAGTTGTTCTTACGTAGAACTGAGGACGGTAGTTGTTATGGAATGGCGTGTGACGACCACCTTCTTCTTTTTTCAAGATATAAACCTCTGCCTTAAACTTAGCGTGAGGAGTTACAGAACCTGGCTTAGTAATTACCATACCTCTTGAAATCTGAGTCTTCTCAATACCTCTCAATAAGATACCAGCGTTATCACCAGCTTCACCTCTATCTAATATCTGACGGAACATCTCAATACCAGTAATAGTTGAAGTTAATTTCTCTGCACCCATACCAATAATCTCTACAGGATCTCCAGTGTTTGCGATACCAGTCTCAATACGACCAGTTGCAACAGTACCACGACCTGTAATAGAGAATACATCTTCGATAGGCATTAAGAATGGCTTATCAACATCACGCTCTGGCAACTCGATCCAGTTATCAACAGCTTCCATAAGCTCTAATACTGTATCAACCCACTTTTGCTCTCCCTCTAAAGCTCCTAATGCAGAACCTGCAACGATAGGACCATTGTCACCATCATACTCATAGAAAGATAACAAGTCTCTAACTTCCATTTCCACTAGCTCTAAAAGCTCTTCATCATCTACTAAATCAACTTTGTTTAAGAAAACAACAATTCTAGGAATTCCTACCTGACGACCTAACAAGATGTGCTCACGAGTTTGTGGCATAGGACCATCTGTAGCAGCAACCACAAGAATAGCACCGTCCATTTGAGCAGCACCAGTTACCATGTTCTTTACGTAATCGGCGTGACCTGGACAGTCAACGTGTGCATAGTGACGATTTGCAGTAGCATACTCTACGTGAGAAGAGTTAATTGTAATACCTCTTTCTTTTTCTTCTGGAGCATTATCAATTTGATCAAAAGCAGAAGCCTCTGAATACCCAGCATCAGCTAAAACCTTAGTAATAGCTGCAGTTAAAGTTGTTTTTCCGTGATCTACGTGTCCAATTGTACCTATATTCAAGTGCGGTTTGGAACGATCATAAGTTTCCTTTGCCATAATTAATACTTGTTTTAATCTTAGTTATATATTAGTGTTCAAATTATATACAATACAAAAAACAACTTTAAAAAGCTGCCAGTATAAGTAAGCGACTTACGCTTTTTGAGCCAACGACGAGAATTGAACTCGTGACCTCTTCCTTACCAAGGAAGCGCTCTACCCCTGAGCTACGTCGGCCTAGTGATTCAGAGTTACTTTTATACAAGTAAAGCCCTACCCTCTTCAGCTTTCACTTAAAGAAAATAGAGCGGGAGACCAGGTTCGAACTGGCGACATTCAGCTTGGAAGGCTGACGCTCTACCAACTGAGCTACTCCCGCATTCCAAATTATTTCTAAATTTTGTGGGGAGAGCAGGATTCGAACCTGCGAAGTTAAAAAACAACAGATTTACAGTCTGTCCTCGTTGGCCACTTGAGTATCTCCCCAATTTAATTAATTTTGAATCATTATTTCATAGAATAGAGCCGATGGAGGGACTCGAACCCACGACCTGCTGATTACAAATCAGCTGCTCTAGCCAGCTGAGCTACATCGGCACTTTGTTTCGTCTATTCTTAAAGAACTACCGCTTTTCTAACGGACTGCAAATATAGAGTTGTTTATCAATTACGCAAAACTTTTTTTTACTTTTTTTTATATTTTTTTTCAATACCTTAATTTTCAATTATTTAGAACGCGGGTGAGCTGAAAGATAAACTTTGCGCAATCCTTGAATGTCATTTTTTGCATAAACCTCTGTAGAGGCTAAACTAGAATGACCCAACAACTCTTTGATTTCTTGTATGTTAGCACCTTCTGTTAATAAGTGAGTAGCAAAACTATGTCGTAAGATATGCGGACTACAAACCTTTTTTTGAGAAAAAGTTCTAAAAATTTGATTGACTTTCTTATAAACCCAATCGGCATAAACTGGATTACCTTTGTCTGTAATAAAAAGATAAGGACTCTCCTTTTTTAACTGTGATAAATGTTTTTTACGAAAATTTAGATAGGCTTCAATTGGAAATACCAATCTATTTAATAGAGGTATACGTCGTTCTTTATTGCGCTTACCTAAAACATTAACCGTCATTTGTTCTAGGTCTATATCTTCCAAACGCAAATTCATTAACTCTGCTCGTCGCATACCTGTAGCATAAAGCAACTCGATGAGCAAACGATCTCTAGAGCCTAAAAAGCTATTGTTGGGTAAAGAATCAAACACTCTTTTCATTTCTTCTTTAGAAAAGGGCACACGTAAATTTTTCTTGACCTTAATAGGTTTATGTTGGCTTAATGGGCTTTTCTCTATCTCGCGTATCTTTAACAAAAAAGAATAAAAACTACGCAAAGTAGAAACCTTACGATTGATGCTACGATTATCTAAACCTCGCTGAGAAAGTTCTACGAACCAGGCTCTACAAGAAGAGTAAGTAGCTTTTACAATGCTGGTGTCGGGTTTAGTCTGTTGCAAGTATTGCTCAAAATCAACCAAATCATTTTTATAAGCCATAAGTGTATGAGAAGAATAGTTTTTCTCAACCTTTAAGTAATCCAGGAATTTTTGAATAGCATCCATAAATAGAAAAATCAGGTTAAATATAGTAGTTTAACCTGATTTTTTTGCTAATGTGTAGTTATTTCTTGGTTTTACAAACCTAAATAATACTAAGTTGCCGGCTTATAACTTTTGCCATCTATAATCATTTTGGCAATAATCTCTTTCAGAATCTCACTAGTTCCTCCTCCAATAGGTCCTAATCGTGAATCGCGAAGCAATCGTGCTAAAGGATAATCCTCAATATAACCATAACCGCCTAACATTTGCAAGCAGTCGTAAATAGCGCTATCTGCCATTTTAGTTGAAAGTAATTTTGACATACTTGCCTCTTTTACAACATAGGCTCCTTCATCAAGTTGTTTAGTGATAGCATAATTAAACGTCTTACACATTTCAACTTCACTTGCTATTTCGGCCATTTTATGCCTTAAGGCTTGAAACTTATTTATGGTTTTACCAAAGGCTTCTCGCTCGCTCATATACTGAAGCGTATAATCTAACGCAAACTCGGCCCTAGCGTGGGCGTTAACTCCCATTATCAATCTTTCTAAAGCAAAATGCTGCATGATATAGGGGAAACCTTTACCTTCTTCTCCCATTAAATTTTCTGCAGGAATTTCAACGTCAGTGAAGCTAATTTCACCGGTATCTGAAGCCCGCCATCCCAATTTATCTAATTTTGTAGCTGCAATTCCCGGAGTATCGCGATCGACTACAAAAATACTCATTCCTTTATTTCCTTTTTCGGGAGCCGTTTTGGCAGCAACCACAAGATAATCAGAATAAACACCGTTGGTTATAAAGGTCTTTGAGCCATTTAAGATATACTTATCTCCTTTTTTAACTGCGGTTGATTTCATTCCAGCTACGTCAGATCCGCCGAAAGGCTCTGTGATGCAAAGACAACCTATTTTATCTCCAGCAATACTAGGCGCCAAATATTCCTCTTTAATACGCTCATCTCCTTCTTTTGCTAAGTGAGTCATCGCTAGGTAGGCGTGCGCCCACATTGCAGCTGCAAACCCTCCAGAATTAATTTTTTGTAATTCCTCGAGAAAAATAACGGTGTAAAAAAGATCTAAATCTAGTCCGCCGTATTGCTCTGGGTAGTTAATCCCAAAGTATCCCATCTCTCCAAATTTTTTCCAGATAAAACGCTCTATAGTACCTGATTTTTCCCATTTATCGATATGCGGAACGACTTCTTTCTGTAAAAACTCCTTTAAACTCTGCCTAAAGAGTTCGTGCTCTTCTGTAAAATACATATTTCTTCTTTTTCTTTTAACAATTGCTGTTTATTTGATTTTTCAATCAATCTTCAAATATAATTGTATTCTATCTAATTTATGAGCTGGAAAGGACTCAATTTTTGCCAACTCGTTAAAATTTTTAATTTTTTGATGTAACTTACGGTATTGCACTACATCTCTGGCACTCTCATAATTAAAGTAAGGAATTTCTGAAAGCTCAATCACCTCAATGGTATTAAGATCTCTTTTGCTGTGTGCTGGAGGGGTTTTTACCGTGCTTAATGCTAGCAAATTTTTCTGGGCTTCATAATTTAACCCATAAATATCTTTTAATTGAATATCGTGAAGGAATCCGCCAAGTTTTGTTCTGTATTTGATTATACGATTGGCTAAAACCTCACCAATCCCTTTAACTTGTACCAGCTCTTCAAAGGTCATAGTATTCAAATCACTTTTTTTAGCATAACTAAGATGCTTTGGTTCTGCAGCTTTACGGATTTGATTCTGCTTCACCCAATCTGGAAACTTAAACAGTGGAGCGATGGCAGTAAGTAAAGAATCTGAAACCTTTGTTACCGCTTGAAATTCTTGTGCAGAATTAATCCATTGCTCTTTGGCTCTAAAAGCATGAAGTCTGTCTATTTCATCTACCTTCATACCTAGTAGATATCCTTTGTAATCGCTTATAAAATTAGGATTAAATGGTTTTTGCTGATACGCCACTCTTTCCGCGGCAGCTTTCCGTTTTAGACTATCTATTTGAGCTTCATACGCTTGATCTTGCTTTAGACTAACTGTTCTAGCCCCAACAAACAGATGCTCTTTAAAAGCAATGATAAAAAAGCCAAGAACTATAAGGATTATAAAAACAAAAATCCCATTTTGTTCTCTTTTATTGAACCTGAAATGGGATAATTTGCTTTTCATTTACTTTTATTTTACACTTTAATTTTTTGCTTTTTGAATAACTCACCGGCTTTTAATTTTCTCAAATACTCCCGTAAATCATCACGTACTTCTCCAGATAATATATACAACCCAATGATATTGGGGAAAGACATGGCTAGAATCATCATATCAGAAAAATCTAACACAGCCCCTAAACTTACCGATGCCCCTACAACAACAAACAATAAAAATAGTAATTTATAAATTAATTCCGATTGGTTTGACTTCCCAAATAAATAAGTCCAAGCTCTCATACCGTAATAAGACCAAGAAATCATTGTTGAAAAAGCGAACAAAAATACCGCGGCCGCCAATACATAGGGAAACCAAGATATTACACTAGCAAAGGCTTCTGAGGTAAGCTGAGCTCCGCCTATTCCTTCAACTTCGTGCATTCCTGTAAAAATTAAAACCAATGCGGTAAGCGTACAAACTACTACGGTATCGATAAAAGGCTCTAGCAAAGCTACAAAACCTTCTGATGGAGGATGATTTGTTTTTGCCGCACTATGGGCAATAGCTGCAGAACCTACACCTGCTTCATTAGAAAAAGCAGCTCTCTGAAAACCTACAATAAGCACCCCGATAATTCCCCCTTTTAGGGCCGAAGGATTAAAAGCGCCTTCAAAAATAGCATTAAAGGCTGGGCCAATATTTTCAATATTTATACCAATAACAATTAAGGCTCCCAAAACATAAATCGCTGCCATGAAAGGAACCACCTTACCGGTAACTTTAGCAATACTTGAAATACCTCCAATAATCACTACTGCTACCAAAGCCGCAACCACAAGTCCGAAGATAAAGCCGTGTCCCTCTAAAAATTGAAATTGGCCCGATAAGATCTCAAAAGATTGATTGGCTTGAAACATATTACCTCCTCCAAAAGATGCTCCTACTCCTAAGACGGCAAAGAAACCTGCTAAAAATTTACCTAAACCAGACATATTTCGTTTTTCTAATCCGTAGCGGAGATAGTTCATTGGTCCCCCAAAAATCTTTCCTTCTTTACTGATAAACCTATATTTTACACCCAAAGTACATTCTACAAACTTAGAAGACATTCCTAACAGTCCGGCTAAAATCATCCAAAAGGTTGCCCCTGCACCACCTAAAGAAATGGCCACTGCTACACCTGCAATATTTCCTAAACCAACGGTTGCCGAAACCGCTGTAGCCAGTGCTTGAAAATGGGTAATCCTACCTGGAGCATTGGGGTCGTCATATTTTCCTTTAGCTAAATCTAAAGCGTGACGAAACCCTCTTAGGTTTATAAAGCCCATTCTTAAAGTAAAAAAGGCAGCTCCTAAAATTAACCAAACTACAATAAAAGGAATAGGAAAAGTAATAGGGTCTCCGTTGGGATGTGTCAATATTACTGGCTCATCGTATTTTACCTTAGCAAAAAAATGTGCTCCAGCTTCAATTACATCTTCTGTATTTTGGTAATCGTAAATGGTATTTCCTTCAGACGTCAAATGGGTTAGCGTTCCACTTGCAGATGCTTTAACTTCTATATTTCCTTCTTTTTCCGATTTAATTATAGCAATGGCCTGGTTTCTATTTACATGTTCTCCTTCTTTTACCAACCACTTCTCTAATTTATAGGCGTCTTGAATTCCTGAATACCAATTAGGAATTGGGATATTTTTTTCATCGGCATAAACGATAGGATCGTATAAGCCTATAGCCGAAAAAGGATCCCAAAATAAAATTGAAGCTAGATTATCTACAATGGGTTTAAACGCGCCATTAAAGTTTTCTGTAATTGACTCGGCAGGTATACGGTAAGATTTGGTTAACGTATTTTGTTCAGCATCGGTAATTACTACTGTATAATCAATACCCTCAACAACACCAGTTGCTTTGTTAGATTTTAGCGAAGTGCCTTGGTCGCTCCACTTAAAAGTATAAGGAGGAACGCCCCCTGTAACATTCAATTCAATAATTCCGTCATTGATTAAATTTGACGGATTAATTAGCTCTGGTACGACTTTAATATCTTTCTCATTAAAATCTTCTTGAGCTTGCAGCGATGAAAAAATCAGTAAAAAAAATAAAAACGAAAGTAAATACTTTCTCATAAGATATCTTGTTTTTTGATAGAATAGATAGCAATATTAAAAAAAAATTAAATTTTTAGCTTACTATTTAAAGAAAAAGTACTTGCTATCCCGTTTATATTTTAAAATTAAGGCTAGGATATTTGCTTTTAAGTTTACGCATTTGATGCATATTTCCCACTATTATCAATTGTGAAAACTCATCTAAATTCATGTCAGCCTCTGGATTTATTGTGTATCCGCCGGTTTTATCGTGAACCCCTATAATACTGCATCCCGTATCTTTTCTAAGGTTTAATTCGGCAATGCTCATAGGCGTTGAGCGTCCTAATAAAGAGAAGTTAAGTTTCTTAACCAAAATTTGATCTTCTACCTCTTCGTTCTCATTAATATTTGCCAACTCGCTCATAAACTCAATCAAATCTGGGTTTACAACCAAAGAAGCCATATGACTACCACCAATACGATCGGGCATAATGACTTGATCTGCTCCTGCTAGTTTTAGCTTTTTATTTGAGCTTTCATCTGTAGACCGGCTGATTATAGTAAGGTCTTGATTGAGCTGTCTTGCCGAAAGTACAATAAAAAGATTATCTGCATCGCTGGGCAAGGAGCACAAAAGCACTTTTGCTTTTTCTATACCTGCCATTTCTAACACCTCATCTTGGGTGGCGTCACCAGCAATATAATAAAAACCCTCTTGGCGGATTTGATCGAGTTGTTCTTCAGAATTTTCAATTATAACAAAATTCATTTTATTTGAACTCAATTTTTGCACTGCCTCTTTACCATTTCGACCATAGCCACACACTATAATATGATTGGTAAACGCTGAAATTTCTTTTTGCATACGTCTTTGTTTTAAAGTACCAATATTGTTAGTACTCAGAATAAATTCAATAACCGTTGATATCGCATATCCAAAAATAGATATACTCAATATGATGTAAATTCCGGTAAATAATTTTTGGTCTGGCGTTAAGGGTACTACCTCACCAAAACCCACTGTAGTAACGGTAATTACCGTCATATAGAAAGCATCTATCCACGAGTAATCGGCAAGCAACTTAAAACCTATCACGCCACCTATTACAATCACAACGAGTAAAACTAAAGCTAAAAGTACTTTGGTTGAGATTTTTTGCATATTTTACAAATCAAATACAGAACTTCTTTTGGTATAGATTAAATCCTTTAATTTTAACCAAAAGGCAAGCGTTAAATAAACAGCAAAGCCCACTCCTAAAGTAGCAAATGAAAGGTAAATAAAAAACAAGCGCACGCTTTTAACCTTTATCCCCAACCTATCAGCTAGGCGAGTGCTTACATAAAAGCCATTGCGTTCAAAATAATAGCGAATTTTATAAATAAGGTTAAGCATAGGGTTATTTGTTAAGCAAAGATACACCAATTTGACAATTTAAGCATTTTTGTTTTTTACAATAATCTTGGTATAAGCTTAGTAAAGATTGCGAATGCCAAGCATTTTGTACCATTTCTGGCTTTAATTGTTTAAATTTTTTAACACGAGCATTTTCTTCCGCTTTAAGCGAACTCATTATGCTAAACAAATCATCTACCACTTCTTTTCCGCGGGCTTTGTGATAACTAAAGCTAAAGGGAACCAATACATTGATGATCATTAAATCTACGAAAGAAGTAGAGAGTTTTTTTACCCTAGTTTTGGAGTTGACCTCAAAATTATAATGCGTTTCCCAATACGGGCTGGTTTTAACTTTAAATAAGAGATCTCTCCATAATTGAATATCGGGTTTTTCAATCAGTAAATTAAAAAAATTGGCCGAATCCTGATATAAATAAGCTAACTGAGCTAACCGAATGCTAGGAAAATTAGATGGTCTTAACCTAAAAAATGCCAAGGGGTTTGTAATACTTACCAATTGGTATTTATGGCGAAGAAATGTAAATTCTTTTTGGAGTTCTTGATAATAGACATCTTCTTTCTCACTTTCTAATAATTTACACATCCCCATAAACAAGGCTTCTAGGACTTGAACTTTTTGCGTTTTACGTACTAGGTTAAATGGAATATTAGCAGCCATCTGTTGAAAGGATGAACCGTTTACGTTAAGACCAAAGCCTTTAGCGAAGAGAATAAACAAAACTTTTTCCCAATCGTTTTTGGTGTTTTTTAATAAAAGTTGAATGTACTCTGTTTTTTGCTCTAAACGGCGTACGTATAACTTCTCTTGCCAGCTATGTACGATAAAAGTTGAAAAATCGGGCAAGAGGTTTTCGCAGTTGATAAACTTTTTTTGCCTGGATAATTCTTGGTAGTGTTCTAAACTTTCTAGATTTACGTAATGCTTCAAGCAAAGACTAGGTATACTGCTACCATCGCTTCTATAAACGGGCATATCTTCTTCCCACACCACATGCAAGATAACATTATCATAAGCTTTATCAGTATGATGATGATGTGCAAACCAATCGCTTGCCTTAAGATGAATTTCAACATTACCCGCCCACAATTGGTCATCGATTTGAATTCTCGCATCAAAGAAATCGGGACCGCTTTTATCTTCATTATGCCAGCCTACATGTTTAACAACAATGGGTAGACCCCGACTGGTTTTTAGATTTAGGAAATTAAATTTTTTAAATTTCCATACATAATGTAAATAATCTTCTTTCATATTACAAGACAAACAAAACCTATCCGATAGCTTTTAATCGCTCATTTATAACAACATAGGCTTAAAGATACCTAATAAATTATAAACATGTAGGTTTTGCCATTTTTTTTAGCCTAAAAATAAGTATATTTTTAGGCTAAAATATAAGCAGTACAAAAGCAGCATGGAAACCCCACCTAAAAAAGAAAAATCAAAACAAAAAAATAGCCTACGACAAAGCTCAAATGCCTTCCTAAGGTTTCTAGGTGATGTTGGTTTTTACTTATGGAGTGGTGTATTGGCTATTGGTGCTTTTTTGGCTTGGCTTATTTCTTTTTTACTAATATGAGTTATACCCGCAGGTTATGGATCGTAAGTACCGCGATAGCACTTATCTATTTAGGACTCAATGCCAGCCATTACAGTTTACCTGCTGTCTTTAACAACCATTTGATGGATATTCTTTGCATGCCTGTTGTATTAGGTATTATTCAAGGTGTAATGCAGTTTGTTTTTCCTTCGTTTCGTTTTACGGTTTTGATGCTCGTGGTCTTGGTGTTGGGCTATTCTTTATATTTTGAATGCTATCTACCGCAGGTAAACAGCCGTTATACGGCAGACCTTTTAGATGTAGGCTGCTATTTAATAGGAAGCGGTCTTTACGCTTTTTTTCAACACAAAGACCGCTTGGTTACCTAAAATCAAAAAAATTATTCCCTAAACTTAGGGTTTATGTAAAGTTCACCCTTCTTGAGTTGGGCTAAATACAATTTTAAATCTGCTCTAACCTCCGATGATAATAAATACAACCCGATAATATTAGGAAAAGACATGGCCAAAATCATCATATCGGCAAAGGTTAACACCGCCCCTAAACTTACTGAAGCTCCGAGCACTACAAAAACTAAAAACAATACTTTAAAAACAAGTTCAGATTGTTTGCTTCTACCAAAAAGGTAGGTCCATGAACGCATTCCGTAATACGACCAAGAGACCATTGTTGAAAAAGCGAATAAGAAAACAGCAAAAGCCAATACTGCTGGGAACCAAGAAATTACACTACCAAAAGCGTCTGAGGTTAGCTCTACCCCACCTAAGCCTGTTCTCTCGTGCATTCCCGAAAAGATAAGCACTAGCGCGGTCATAGTACACACCACCATAGTATCTATAAATGGCTCTACTAATGAGGTAAAACCATCGGCGATGGGAGTATTTGTTTTTGAGGCACTGTGGGCAATAGCTGCCGATCCTACTCCTGCTTCACTAGAGAATGCAGCTCGTTGTAGGCCAATAATCAATACGCCAATAAATCCGCCTTTGAGCGCATCGGCAGAAAGGGCACCGTTAAAAATAGCTGCGAATGCTCCGCCTATATTTTCAATATGCACACCAATAACAATTAAACAACCAATAATATAAACCGCCGCCATAAATGGAACAACCCTACCGGTTACTCGGGCAATACTGTTTATACCACCTATAATAACAGCACCTATTAGCAGGGCAAAAATAACACCAAACCAAAAGCCGTGACCTTGCAGGAAAGGTAATTGTTCTGATACTATTTTAAAGGCCTGGTTAGATTGCAACATATTTCCTCCGCCAAAAGAGGCACCTACCCCGAGTACAGCAAATAGAATTGCCAAGAATTTTCCAAGACCTTTTAGGTTTTTCTTTTCTAAACCGTAACGCAGGTAATTCATAGGTCCACCAAATATACGCCCCTCTTTATTGATAAATCGGTATTTTACCCCTAGCGTACATTCAACAAATTTTAGTGACATCGCAAAAAAACCAGCTAGAAACATCCAAAAAGTTGCTCCGGCTCCTCCCAAAGATATGGCCACTGCCACACCTGCGATATTTCCTAATCCAACGGTAGCCGATACGGCTGTTGCCATGGCTTGAAAGTGGGTTATAGTTCCCGGTGCATCGGGATTGTCATATTTACCTCTTGCTAGATCAATGGAATGCTTAAAACCACTGATGTTGATAAACCCCAAACGAAAGGTGAAAAATATACTTCCTAAAATAAGCCAAATCACAATAAACGGAATGGTATTGGTTCTTACCTCTCCATTATTATGCAATAAAGGTCGTGGCTCTTCAAATACGATGCGTGCCAAAATGTGCGCATTGGCTTGTATCACATCTTTTTGATCATCTGGATTGTAGATTACTTCCCCTACACCTACTTTATGTTCTAAACTACCGTTTACACTAGCAAAAACCGGAATTTCTTTACTGCTATCACTTTGTATTATTGCTATCTTTTCTCCGGTTTTAACGGATTCACCTTCGTCTACCAACCAAGTTTTCAAGGTATAGGCAGACTGCGTTGTGGCATCCCAATTAGGAATGCCAATACGCTCATGTTGGGTGTAAACCACGGGGTCATATACGCCCAAACTAGCAAAAGGATCCCAAAAAAGAATACTCGCCAATACATCAACGGCAGGTTGTACCTTGCTGTTAAAAATTTCGGTAATCGATTGGGCGGGGATTTTAAAGGTTTTGGTAACTTCATTACCTTGACTATCTACTACACGAACGTGATGAGACATACCTTCAATTAATCCTGTAGATTTAGTGGCTTGCATAGAAGTTTCCTTATTGCTCCAATAATACGTATAAGGGGCTACTCCTCCACTCACTTGTAGCATAGCTACTGCATCATTAATCTCCCTACTCGGATTTTTAAGATCTAATTCAACGAACAGACTCTTATCTGTATTTAATTGATCTTGAGCTAAAAGCGGATTTAAACTGAGTAATAATACGAATATGCAATACAAATATTTATTCATGGGTTGTAATTTATTTAATAAAAAAATCCTGCTTTCGGCAGGATTTAATGTAGTATTTTAATTTTTTAGTCTAGGAAACCTTGGGCTTTCATCCAATCATCATTAAACATTTTACCTACATAGCGACTCCCATGGTCGTGAAACAATACTACCACCACATCGTCTTTAGTAAAATGTTCTTTTAGCTGTAACAAGCCTTTCATAGCGGCACCTGCAGAATTTCCTAAAAACATGCCTTCTTCTTTAGCTAATTTTTGAGTATATACAGCAGCATCTTTGTCGGTTACTTTGGTAAAACCATCAATAATTGAGAAGTCTACATTTTTAGGTAAAATATCCTCGCCAATTCCTTCGGTAACATACGGGTAGATCTCCTTTTCATCAAATATACCGGTTTCATGGTATTTTTTAAAAACGCTACCATAGGTATCTATACCCCAAACCTTAACATCGGGATTTTGTTCTTTAAGGTATTTACCAACTCCCGAAATAGTACCTCCCGTGCCCACTCCAACTACAAAATGCGTAACCTTACCCTCGGTTTGTTTCCAAATTTCTGGTCCGGTGCTTTCATAATGCGCTTTGGCATTACTGGGGTTATCATATTGGTTTACATACCACGAATTAGGAGTCTCCTCGGCTAAACGCTTAGAAGTAGAATAATAAGAACGAGGATCGTCTGGTTCTACATCGGTGGGGCAAACAACCACCTCACTCCCCACGGCGCGTAAAATATCTATCTTTTCTTTGCTTTGTTTATCTGCAATTACACAAACCATTTTGTAACCTTTTACAATTGCAGCTAGAGCCAGCCCCATACCTGTATTTCCTGAGGTTCCTTCAATTATAGTACCTCCTGGTTTTATTTTTCCTTCTTTTTCGGCATCTTCAATCATTTTCACTGCCATACGGTCTTTTACCGAGTTACCCGGATTAAAAGTTTCATACTTTGCCAAAACCAAAGCAGGAATATCGGCAGCTAATTTATTTATTTTAACCAATGGGGTATTTCCTATGGTTTCTAATATATTGTTTTTATAATCCATCGTGCAATTTTTTCGGCTGCAAAGGTAAGAAACATATTACGAGTAATAAAATTCTAATAAATGCTTAACAAAATAGGTTTAAAATCTTATAAAAATAAGAATTTGACAATTTAAATCCGCTTTAAGCGAGAGGCAAAAATCAGTCAAACTTTATCGCCTTCACCGGGTTTATTCTTGCAATTAATATACTAGGTATTAAAAGCATAAATAAACAAAGTAAAAGTGTACCAAAATTTATTAGTACAACGTAATTCCAATTTAAAAATACAGGTGCTTCGGTAACATAATAGGTTTCTGGGTTGAGGGCAATCAGCTTAAAATGTTTTTGAATAAGCAACAAACCAATACCAATTACATTACCCCAAAATAAACCCTTTAGTATTAAATAGGCGGCGTTATAAAGGAATATTTTACGGATACTCCAATCTGTTGCGCCCAAGGCTTTAAGCATTCCAATCATGGGGGTTCTTTCTAGTATGAGTACCAGTAAAGCTGTTATCATATTAATGCCTGAGACCAAAATCATAATTCCAATAATAAGTCCGATATTAAAATCAAATAAGGCCAACCATTCAAAAATTGAAGCATATTCTTGCTGAATGCTCACGGCATCTAAGAAAGAACTAATGTGTTCATAAATTGCTCTTCCCTTTTGAGGAAGCTCTTTAAAGTTATCTACAAACACCTCAAAATATCCTATTTGATTAGCATCCCATTTGTTTAAACGTTGTATTTGGGTAATATCGGCTAGTAAAAAAGTTTCGTCAAATTCCTGAAAGCCAGAATTGTATATTCCTACCACTTCAAAAGCGACTAAGCGAGGTCGTTTTTGATTTTCATCATTCATAAAATAGACCACCACTTGATCATCTAACTCAAACTTCAATCGCTTTGCCAGATAAGAAGAGATTAGAATTTCTTTACTATTGGGTGAGTTTGCTTTAAATTGCGGCAACCTTCCAGATACCAAATACTCTTCAAAATACGTCCAGTTATAATCTTGGCCTACCCCTTTAACTACAATTCCTTCAAAAGTTTCGGCGGTACGTATGACCCCATATTTGGTAGCCACCGCCTGAATGTGTTTTATACCTTCAATTTGATTAAAATCGGGGTAAAACTCTTGATGCTTATCGATAGGAATAACCGAAATCTGTGCATCTGTATTATTAATACTGCTTATTTTAACATGCCCATTAAATGCCGCTATTTTATCGCGGATCTTTTGCTGTAGCCCCACACCTGTAGCTACGGCAACCAACATCATAACCACTCCTACTGCAATTGCAGTAACCGCTATTTTAATAATTGGTGCAGATATACTACTTTTATAATCTTTAGCACCGATAAGGCGCTTACTTATAAAAAATTCGAAATTCAATTTTAGCTTATGTTTTTTCAATTGGTCAAAAATACACTTTTTCTTGCGGTTTTAGGTCTGGTTTCTTGTCAGGCTCAAACAAATTCAGAAAAACAAACCCACAATACCGAGCGCCAGGCTTCACCCTCAAGTACATTAATGGTAGGAGCAAACCAAACACAAGCTTATTTTAATAAACTCAAAGGTAAACGTATCGGAATAGTAGGGAATCAGACCTCGGTTATATTTAAAGAAAACGGAGCATATACCCATTTGGTCGATAGCTTATTGGCACATAATTTTAATATTGTTCGTGTTTTCTCACCCGAGCATGGTTTTAGAGGTAAGGCAGATGCAGGCGAGCAAGTAAAAAACGGTATGGATACACAAACGGGTCTACCCATCATTTCGCTGTATGGAAAAAACAAAAAACCCACTCCAGCACAACTAGAAGGTATAGATTTACTCATTTTTGACATACAAGATGTAGGCACCCGGTTTTACACTTATATTTCAACTTTGCATTATGTACTAGAGGCTGCTGCCGAAAACAATATTGCTGTTTTAGTTCTCGATAGGCCTAACCCCAATGGCGCTTATGTAGACGGTCCCGTTTTAGAATTACAACATAAAAGTTTTGTAGGAATGCATCCTATACCTATTGTACACGGTATGAGTATAGGCGAATATGCCCAAATGATTATAGGACAAAATTGGCTCGAAAGGGGCGTAAAACCCGAATTAGAAGTTATTCCAGTAAAAAATTACAGGCGCCAAGACCGGTATATTTTACCCATAAAACCCTCGCCAAATCTTCCCAACGCTCAGGCTATAAAACTATACCCTAGTCTTTGTTTTTTTGAGGGCACCCAGGTAAATGCAGGGCGTGGTACAGCCTTGCAATTCCAAGTTTTTGGTTCACCTTTTTTATCCAAAAACTATTTTGATTATTCCTATATCCCAAAAGCCAATGAGGGGGCCAAAAACCCAAAACATATGGGTCAATTATGTTATGGCAGGAACCTCTCAAATAGTAAAATCGAAAATAAAATACAATTAGATTGGCTGATTGAAGCCTATCAAAATACTGCCGATAAAAGTAAATTCTTTAACTCTTTTTTCACCAAGTTAGCGGGCACTGCAAAATTACAATCTCAAATCGAAGCAGGTTTAAGCCCAGAAGCCATTCGCAAAACTTGGCAACCGGCACTTGAAGAATTTAAAAAAATGAGAGCTAATTATTTGATTTACGAATAGCTTGGGTGTAATTATGGGTAACTGTAAAACTATTAAATTCTGGGAACCTTTAATATTCATCTCGCTTTGATACTTTTTGATGAAAACACCTGTTCCATTGTTAATAAGTTAGGTACAGGCCACAATAAAGCTCTATGTTATCTTGGCGAACAAATTATTCTATTTAAACTTTAATTTTCTCTTTCATCGCCTCAACAATTGCATACGCTGCAGGGCAGATAGCCACATTTTTAAGTGTTAAATTAGTAATTTGATGAAATTTTTTCCGATCGGTGTGCGGAAATTCGGCGCAAGCCTTTGGCCGCACTTCATAAATCAAACACCTGTTATCTTCGGCCAGAAAAGCACAAGGCAGCTGCTGCAAAACATAATCTTGATCTTCATCAATACGCAAATAGGTGGCTATAAAGTTTGCAGGTTTCATTCTCAAAAATTTCGAAATCCGTTTTATATCTTTATCCGTGAAAAGCGGTCCAGTAGTTTTACAGCAGTTAGCACAATCTAAACAGTAATCTTTAGCAAATTCTTCCTCGTGTAAATCTTGCATCAAGACATCGAGATGCTTAGGTGGCTTTTTTTTAAGCTTAGCAAAAAACTTTTTGTTCTGCTTATGCTTATCTTTGGCGTTTTTGGGTAGGTTTTTCAGCAAATCTTCCATACCACAAAAGTAAATGAAATGAAACAAGATAAAACCTATAATCCCGATATTTTTGGACAAGCCGTTCACGATTATTTTACTAACGGTCAAGCCGAATCAATTCGCGTTTGGCAAGAAGATTTCGATGAAGATGAAATTCCCACTGCCTATCTCTTCAGAGCTTTCGAAGATATGCCAGCTATAGAGCAAAAAGCGCTTAAAAATAGTTTTGGTCATTGCCTTGATGTTGGTTGCTGCGCGGGCAGCCACTCCTTGTACTTACAAAAAAAGGGCCTAAAAGTTACCGCCATAGATATTTCTGCTAAAGCCATAGAAGTATGTCGCTTACGCGGAATTAAAGATGCCCAAGTAAAAAGCTTTTTTGAGGTTGAAGAACAATTTGACACTATCCTGATGCTTATGAACGGTAGTGGTATTATAGGAAAGCTCAATCAATTGGAATCTTTTTTTCAGCAGCTTAAAAAGATTTTAAAACCCGGCGGACAATTGTTAATCGACTCTTCAGATTTGCGGTACTTATATGAAGAGGAAGACGAATCCTTATCAAAAATAACCTCACAAAAGTATTATGGAGAGGTTCAATATCAAATACAATATAAAGAACAAAAAAGCCAGTGTTTTGATTGGCTTTATATCGATTTTGAAAAATTAAAATTAGCTGCTTCAGCTCAAGGATTTTCGTGTAAACAATTGCTTGCGGGCGAGCACTATGATTACTTAGCACAAATTACTTATAATAATTAATACTGGGATTTAATATACTTTTTCGCCATTTACATAAGTTGCCAAAACACGGGTAAGCGGCAACTGCTGCTCACTCACTTTCATCAAATCTTGGTTTAACACAACAAAATCGGCAAATTTTCCCACGGCAATACTGCCTTTTTCTTGTTCTTCAAAATTAGCATAGGCTGCCCAAATAGTCATGCCTTTTAATGCTTCTTCTCGTGTCAAAGCCTGAGCCTTTTGAAATCCGTTGGTCGGATAGTTCTCCAAATCTTTTCGGGCTACAGCCGCATAAAAAGTAAGCATAGGGTTTACCTTTTCTATCGGGAAATCGGTTCCCAAAGCTACCAAGCCAGCCGCCTCTAAAAGTTTCTTATAGGCATAAGCATTTTGCAATCTCTTTTCACCTAGCCGATCTTTTGCCCAATACATATCGCTTGTTGCGTGAGTGGGCTGTACAGACGGAATGATATTTTTATCAAAATAATTAAAATCTTGGGGAGCTACCACCTGGGCATGCTCAACTCTCCACCTTCTGTTGGGTTTATCTTTTAAAAGGTTTTTATAAGTGCTCAACACCACGGTATTTGCAGAATCTCCTATGGCATGGGTATTCATTTGCCAAGAAGATTGAGAAAGTTTTTGGGCTAGTGCTTTAAAATCGGATATACCAATAAGCATACTCCCATAATGTCCTTTTTTATCGGAGTAAGGCTGTTTTAGCGCCGCACCTCGAGAACCCAAAGCGCCGTCGGCAAACACCTTAACAGATCTAAGGTTTAAAAAATCGGTTTTTAGCGGTCCTCGTTCTAAAAAATAATCAATCTCCTCTGCATTATTGGCTAGCATAGCATAAAGTCTAACCTTTAGCACATCCGCCTGTTGCAAACTATCAATCAATTCAATTTTATTTTTGTTTAATCCTGCATCGGCTATACTGGTTAAACCGTTTTTAAAAGCTATCTCTTGTGCTGCTAGCAAAGCATCAATTTGGGTAGCACGCGTAGGCTCTGGAATAATAGCTTGCACCGGCTGCATGGCATTATCTATCAACACTCCTGTTAATTCTCCTTGGTGCTTTAATAATTGCCCACCTGATATTTCGGTATCGGCATTAAGATTGGCCAATTGCAAAGCTTTGGTATTAGCCAAAAGCGCGTGCCCATCTATGCGTGTAAGCACCACTGGCGTGTCAGGAAACAAGTCATCTAAGGCTTTGTTAGTAGGAAATTCCTTATTGGGCCAATCGTTTTGATCCCAACCCCTACCTATAATAAACTGGCGTTGTTCTTGCTCTTGAAAAGCTTTTAACCTTTCTAAAACCTCATCAAAACTTTTAGTGCCGGTTAGCTCTACCCTTTGCTGCTGCATAGCCAAGTTATAAAAATGAGCGTGCGCGTCAATAAAGCCAGGATAAATAGCTTTGCCTTTGGCATCAAAGCTTTGCTTGGCTTTATACT
Source organism: uncultured Mesonia sp. (assembly GCA_947499595.1). GTDB lineage: Bacteria > Bacteroidota > Bacteroidia > Flavobacteriales > Flavobacteriaceae > Mesonia > Mesonia sediminis. The sequence goes on along the minus strand of CANMOY010000008.1, from coordinate 46,937 downwards.
GTAAATGCAAATCTTCGTAACCTCCCAAGGCTACGATTTTTCCATCTTTAACAGCAAAACCCTTCACCACATCAAAGGCATCATTCACAGTATAAACTTTAGCATTGCTTACTATTAAATCAACCTCTTCGCGCTGTTCACAAGCGCTAAAAAGCATAAGCATACAGCAACTAAACAGTATATTCTTCATAATCAATTCTTTTTACCAATCAAATTGATAAGTGGCTCCCGCCATAATTTGCAAACCTTGTGTAGGATATGCATACCAACGCTCATAATTATCGCCTAGTAGGTTGTTACCTCTTAAAAAGAATCCCCATTGCTCGGTGAATTGATAATCTACCCGTAAATTGGCATCTATAAAAGCGTCTAACGATTGGGTTTGTGCACTAGACTCTGGGGTGCTATCAATAATAAATAAACTATCTTTTCTCTCGCCCATTGCCAGCATACTCGCGCTTATTAACCATTTTTGGTCAATCGCATAATTTAACATAAGTTGACTTTCAAATTGTGGTAAATTCCAAGCTTCTGGCTCTCTGTCTTCACCGTAGCTATAAAAACTTCCGTTTAATTTTAGGTTAAATTGATTGTTAATATCCAATTGCAATTCTGCAAATAATTGTAATGTATTTACCTCATCGTAAACCACGCCAAAGCTATTGAAATATTCGTAACCCTCACGAGGGCTTACATTTTGGTTATCTGTGCTATGCTTAAATAAGGCTTTATTAACTTCATTTTGGTAACTGGCTTTTACATTATAGCTTAAGGCTTCGGTAAACTTACCTTTACCACCTACAAAAACATCATATTGTTTATCGGTGGGGGCAACCACCAATGCCGGCGCTACAAACGGATTGTTTTGGGTAAAACCATAATAAGAGTTTTGTTTTAATCCGCCTTGAGCGCCCCCATAAACCGTAAAATAATCGCCTGCTAAACGGTAACTACCACTGACTTTTGGGTAGATATAAAAATTATTTTTCTCGTTTTCAACATCCATACTGTAAACCAGTTCGGCACCTAATTGCACTGAGTAATCTTGATCTGACAAGACGATACGCGGACTAATACTCGAATTGAGGTAAGCGTATTTAGGCATAAAACTTACATTATTGGGTTGTTCGTCAAAATTACCATTTACATAATCAAATTTGAGCTCTAGGTCTACAGGCAATTGCGTTAAAGGCAGTTCAAATTTAGGGGTTAAAACCAATCGGTTCTCACCTGCACCCCAATTATCTGCGAAGCGCATATAGCTTAAATCAATAGCTTGAAACACCCCTTCTCCCGTATTTAAATAAGCATCTAGTCCGCCACCTAAATAAGCGTGACCGGTTTCTATACCGTCTAACAAAGGTTCTGGAATAAAAAATTCTTGCGGTAAACCGTACCAATTAAAAGACTGGTGTAAGGCATTAATTTGTGTACCCCAGGTAAAACTACGTGTTTCTTGCTCATAACCTAGCTTGAGTTGGGTATCATAAAACTCATCATCTAAGGCTACTCCGTCTATTCCTCCTTGGGTAGATTGGTGGGTAAAACTTAAATTGAGATCTTGGTAACGACTTAGCGGGATGCGTCCGAAAAAAGCAGCGTCTACATTAAAGTAGTTGCCTACACCTAAAGAAGCATAATTATCAAAACTTGCGGGTAAAGCCTGTTGTTGCACTCGGGCCGCTCTGCCCTTTGCTGGGGTAAAAGTTGAGGCTACTGGAAAAGAATTAATGGTGTAGTTTACTTTTTTCTTTTGTCGCTCGGTAGAATCATTGATCACTGGGTTCTGCTTAATTTTAAAAGCATCACTTACCGTGGGCGAATATGGTTTTACAATTATCAAGCGTTCGGTATCTATATCGCCTTGCTCTTCTTTGTCTTCTTGGGCAAAACTTAAGGCTGTGCTAACAAGGAATAAGCCAATGGATATACCTAATTTAAAACGCATAGAAGTATTGAATTTATGATTATATAACATAGCTATTTTTTCTAATTTTGAGGGGTTTCTACAGAAGAATTGGTTTTGGCTTCATTGGTTTTTATACGAATCAATTCGGCTTTAGCTTCTTCAACCAAATCGGGGTAGGCTTTAAAATTCTTGATGATATTTTCTAACACATAGGTACTCTGATAGGCATCATTCAAATCATAGAAATTTTTTGCCATCACGAGAAGTCCTTTGCCTCCAAATTTCTTATAACCCGAATAATCTCTGGCTAAAGTTTGCACCGCCTCGTTTGACTTTTGATAGGCGCCATCTTCGCGTAAAAAGTAAGCATCATAATAATGTGCTTCTGCTGCCAATGCTCCTTGTGCTATTTTCTTTACGGCTTCATACGCCTTTCTAGCCTTTGCATCATCGCCTAATTTTATCGCCGCCCGAGCAATAAAAACTTGCGCATCACTCTTTATACTGTTTTCTATTTTCTGATTTTCAAGTACGCGATCGGCGTAGGTGATGGTTTGTGCATACTGCTCTTGCGCATAATAGGCTTTCATTAAATTTGACTGCGCAAAGGTGATATTTTGTGGAAAATCTGCTTCTTGTTCCAATCGAGTTAAAATTGGAATAGCCGATTTATAATCTTCTTGTTCAAGGTAAACCTGACCCAGTCGAGCTAAGGATTGCTCTGTAAACTCACTGCGCGACTGATTGATTACATATTGGTAATGCGGAATGGCCGCTGCATAATTTTCATCGGCGTAATTGATTTGAGCCAAATAAAAGTGAGCCGATAAAGCGTGTAAACCTTTAGGGAATTGATTCAAGTATTTTTCAAATCCTTTTTTGGCTTGGGTCATTTTATTTTCAATAAATGGTAATTCTGCCGCCTCATAAGTAGCGTTATCGATATCAGAATCGGCTACCTCAACAAAATCAAGACCGCCTACCCATTGGGCATACTTCTCTGTTCTTCCTAAATCTACATAAATGCTACGCGCGGTTTTTACCGCTTGGTTGGCTTCGGTGGTATTGGGGTAATCGGCTACGACCTTTTTAAATGTTCCCAATGCCTGTTCGCCTTGATTGTTGTTATAATACAGCAATCCTACCTTTAGCATAGATTTTGAAACATACGAGCTAGTAGGTAGTTCTTTTTGCAAACGTTTATATGCTGCAAGAGCTTGGTTGGTTTTACCTTCGGCCACATAGGTATTTCCCAATTCATACAAGGCATCATCTTTATAAATACTTGTAGGATACTTGGCAATGAAATTGTTTAAATCTTCAATTTTACGCTCATTCTTATCTACAAAACCATAGCTTATGGCTTTTTGAAAGTACGCGTAATCAGAGTCAATACCCTTTAAGCCAATGGCTTTATTATAAGCCTCCATCGCGGGCCAATAATCACTGCTTACAAAATAACTATCGCCTAGTCTTAAATAGGTGTCGTTTTTTTGTGCTAAAGGCACCGATTCTTGTTCGCTATATTTTTTAAAATGCTTTATGGCTTGGGTATAGTCTTTGGTTTTAAAATAGGCATAAGCAATATTATAATCTATGGCTTGCATGGCCTCGGTTTCATTGGCTTTTGGCATACCTAGAAACTCCTTGTACCCAATTAAAGCTTCTTTAAAATTACCTAAATTATATTGCGTCTCGGCCTTCCAATAGGTAGCTTTAGCCGTAAATAAGGCATCGCTACGATTAGCCAAAGATTGATTAAAGTAATGTAGTGCTTCGCTGTAACGGTTCTCATTATACAGCTCTACCCCTCTATAAAAACTAACTTTTTGATACACTTGCTTATCGTTAAAGCGTTTGCTACCCTCTAAAAGATCTAGTGCTTTTTTATAGTTTTTACTAGTGATATAAGAATCGATTAAAAGGTTCTGTATCTCGGTCGTGGCCGGATTATTGGGATAACGCTCAACAAAATCGGTTAATACTTCGGGAATACTTTTGTAGGAGTTTCCTATTTCATAGCTCAACTTGGCGTAATTAAGCGCAGCGTCTTCTTGAATCTTAGGCTCAAAATCCATTTCAGAGGCATTTTTAAAAGCGTTAAGTGCCTGTTGTTTCTGGTTTAATTCTACATAAGATTCTGCCAGATGGTAATAGGCATTCTGTGCCACGTGATTTTGACCGTCTATAATTTTATTGAATTCATTTATAGCATTTTGATACTCGCCTTGTTTATAATAAGCATAACCTAACTGGTAATAATCGGTGTTATTCCATTTACCTCGCTTCCCTTGGTATTCTTTTAAATATGGAATAGCCTCTTCATATTGCCCTAAGTTAAAATAGCTTTCTCCTATTATTTTATTCAGTTCAGATTTTTCAAGTCGGTTAGAGCGATCTAGCTGTTCTTTACCCAAAGCAATGGCTTCTTCAAACTTTCCCAATTTAAAATTCATATCGGCTTGAAAGTAAGACAAGGTCTTGTCTAAACGTTTATCACCTTTAACGGCATCAAACATCTGGTTGGCTTCTTCATATTCATCGCCTTCATAAGCCATAAAACCCAAATAGTATTTCGCCTGTGCCCCAAATTCTTGATCGTCTCGCACGCGGTTCAAGTACTTCTTTGCCTCGTTTGTTCTACCGGCCTTAAAATAGGTGTACCCATTATTAAAATAATAAGTAGTTTTTTCTTCTTTGCTTAGACCATCTACATCTACCTTATTATACCAGTTCCTAGCTTCCACGTAATTGCCAGCCGAAAAGTAATAATTGGCTACGTTATAGTAGGCCGAATTTCGTTTGGTACTGGTGGGGTGATTTTGAACAAAATTATCTAAGAGTTGTTCGGCGTTGCTAGCCTGTGTTCGCACCGCACAGAGCGCGATATAATAATCACAATCGGCTTTAAGCTCTTCGCTTTGCGTTAACTGCTTGGCCTCTTTAAACAAATTTTGTGCGGCTTGGTACTGCTGTTTATTGAATAAACGAGTCGCCTGCTGGTAGGTCATAAAATTCTCGGTATACACTGCGGTTTGCTGACTGTAACTCGAGAAACCCGAACCGATTCCTAATACTAAACAAAATCCTATTGTTTTAAACATAAAGTCGCTTTTTTATCAAAACTCAAATATAAAAGAATTGCTTACTACATAACGCCAAACCCGGGTAATAATTATATCAAATTTAGCATTTTAGTCAGTCTTTATTTCCGCTTGACGCAAAAGCAAACTCATGAATTTTATTACTACACCTATAAATTGAGTACGCTAGTAAAATAGAACTTAAAAACTTTTGTTACCTTTAGCCTCAAATCTTAAAAAGCTATGGCGCAATCTATCCTTTCGCTTCGCAACGCGGCGATTTACCAAAGAGAAAGTCTTATTTTATCTGAAGTAAATGTAGAAATCAATAAAGGTGATTTTGTTTATTTAATTGGTAAAACAGGAACCGGTAAAAGTAGTTTTATGAAAACGCTATACGGTGATATTCCCTTGAAAGAGGGCGAAGGAACTATTGTAGGTACCGATTTACGTAAACTCAAAGAAAAAGATATTCCTTTTTTACGCCGCAAACTCGGCGTGGTTTTTCAAGATTTTAAATTGCTGAACGACCGCAATATAAAAGAAAATCTAATGTTTGTCTTAAAAGCTACAGGCTGGAAAGACAAGGTCAAAATGGAAGAAAAAATTGATACGGTATTAAACAAAGTGGGTATGAAAACCAAAAATTTTAAATACCCCTACCAACTTTCTGGTGGTGAACAACAACGTATTGCCATCGCGCGTGCTTTACTCAACGACCCCGAATTAATACTAGCCGATGAGCCTACGGGTAATTTAGATCCACAAACCTCTGTAGAGGTAATGGAGGTTTTGCAAGAAATTAACCGTAACGGTAATACCATTTTAATGGCTACACACGATTATGCTTTGCTATTAAAATACCCGTCTAAAACCTTAAAATGCGACGGCCAAAAAGTGTTTGAAGTAGTACAGAAAACGGCTTAAAAAGAAGATTTACTTATGATTTCTGTTCTGATTCCCACTTATAACTATACTATTTTTCCATTGGTACAGAAAGTACACCAACTCCTCGCTGCCGAGAAAATCGATTTTGAAATTATTTGTTTAGATGATGCTTCTACCAACCCATCTAGTATAGATGAAAATGAAGAGATCAATGCTTTAGAACACGCATCTTATCAAGTACTTAAAGTAAATATTGGGAGAAGCAGAATTAGGAATCTTCTGGCAGACACTGCAAAATTTGATTGGCTACTTTTTTTAGATGCCGATGTGATGCCCATTAAAGATGATTTTATAAAAAACTACCTTAAATTTATTTCTAATGACCACGACATTATTTACGGAGGTATTAAGTATGTTCCCAACAAACCCGATGCTGCTCAACGCTTACGCTGGCATTACGGGAATTTAAGAGAAGCTTTAGCCACCGAAAAACGCAGTAGAAAACCCTATGTTTCTTTTCTTACACTTAATTTTCTAATCCGTAAGTCAGTTTTTAAGAAGGTAAAGTTTAATGAAGATATCCCAAATTTAAGACACGAAGACACGCTATTTTCTTATCAACTTCAGCAAGCTGAGGTTCCTATCTTACATATTAATAATCCGGTGTATCATTTAGGAATAGAAAGCAGTAAAGAGTTCTTGAAAAAATCTTTAGATTCTTTAAAAGCTGCCCTGTATTTTAAAGAACATAAACTTATTGACCCCGACTATATTAAAATTTTAGCCTTTCATAAAAAATTAAAAAAAGCAAAGTTAGATCGTGCTGCCGCTTCCTTGCCAAAAAGCACTTTACGCCACATCGAACGAAATTTATTGGGACCCAAACCTTCTTTGCGTCTTTTTGATTTGTACCGTCTTTACCACTTAATTCAACTCGATAGAAATGCCTAGGTTTTCTGTGGTTATACCTATGTATAATAAAGCTGATTATATTCAGCGAAGTGTACACTCTGTATTGCAACAAACACTTGTAGATTTTGAATTGCTCATTGTGAATGATTGCTCTACAGATAAAAGTTTATCTCGTGCAGAAAAAATAGAAGATTCTAGAATAACCATTCTTCAACACGAGGTAAATAAAGGTTTATCAGCTTCAAGAAATACTGGGATTTCTAATGCTAAAGGAGATATTATCACTTTTTTAGATGCCGATGATGAATGGAAGCCCAACTTTCTTGCTGCAATTGACACCCTTGCTAGAAAATTTCCCGAATGCGATATTTATGGAACCGATTACGAGGAAAAGATTAACAACCATACCGTTATTCCCGTAAAAAACCTTCCCAAAGCGGTGAGGCCTAATCAATATGTGAAAATTGAAGATTTCTTTACCGCCAGTTTATTCAACCCTATTTATTGCTATAGTTGTGTTGCATTTTCTAGAAAGGCATTAAATAAAATTGGAAATTTTAATACCGCAGTAGATATAGGAGAGGATTTAGATTTTAACATAAGAGCCAATTCTCAATTTAAATTGGCTTATTATTATAAGGCTTGTGCAATTTACTATGTAGACATTCCTAATCAAATGACAAATAGTACTATTCGCAATAAAAAGCTAATAGATTTCAAGAAGTTTGACCGTCAAGCGGAAAGTCATCCCGGGTTAAAAAAATACCTTAATGCTAGCCGGTATTATTACGCCTCCCAATATAAAAATCAGCGGAATAAAGCCTTGTTTGAAAAGTTTAAAAAAGAAATAGATTTTTCGGCGCTCAGCTTTAAACAGAAAGTTTTACTTGAATGTCCGTTTTGGATGTATCAGCGTTTAAAAAAATTAAAAGCCTTTTTGATAAAAAGAGGAATTAAAGTCACTCCTTTTTGAGCCCAGTTAGGTATTGCTTCCAAAGCTGCTTAACCTTCTCCATAGAGAAACAAGCTACACTTTCAAGTGCAAAACCCTTACATTGCTCATATAATGCTCTATCGTCAATCATTCTATTCATCGCCTGGGTTAAGGCTTTAAAATTTTGGTTTACAACCAATAGACCATTTTTTTCATGTTGAATAATTTCACTCGGCCCCGAAGAGCAATTAAAAGCCACCACAGGAGTTTCGCAGGCCAATGCTTCTACCAACACATTGGGAAATCCTTCATATTTACTGCTTAAAACCAAAAATTTAGCATGCTTTAAAAAAGGAAAAGGATTAGTTTGAAAAGCTAGCAGTTCTACATGGTTTTGCAACGCTAATTGCATAATTCTATTCTTAAGCACTTCATTCTTGTTGCCATCTCCCATAATAACCAATTTTATCCCTTTCTTTGGCAAATTGCTTTTTGAAAACGCTAGGATTAAAGCCTCAAACTGTTTTACAGGATGATTTCTACCTACAGCAATAATATACTCCACTGGTGTATTTAGGCTTTCGTTAGCTTTACGCTGAATTGCTTTTATATCTATAGCATTAGGAATGGCTGTAACATTACTAAAACCGTATTGCTGTTGTACCTCCTGCTTTATTTCTTTGGCTACGGTTATGATCCCCGCATAATCCGCGTATAAATGTTGCGCGAGTTTTTTGGGTTGCGGAAAATACCAATCTAACCTATAACTGCGCACCATATTTACCATGGGGTATTTAAAAACCAATCTATTCAGTAACTTTTCCCTTAACGGAAAATCCTTCATTCTAAAATCTAAAATTAAATCGGGATTTTCGCCTTTTAAAGTTGTATGAAGTTTTTTATACCTTAAATACTTGGCAATTGAAGAGCGTGAACCGGTTTTATACTTCCCTAAATTAATCAACTTTCCTTGGTAGGGATAGGCTACATCATCAAACAAGGTCACTATAAAAATTTTATGCCCCAATTCAGATAAAAGTTTCGAAATAATTCCTGCTGCACGCTCGGCTCCTCCCCCGTTTAAGCGGTCGATTAAAATCCCTATTTTGTAACTCATTTTTTCTCTTTCGCTTTAAATTCATCAAAATCAACTCCATCTTGAATCAGACGTTTTCTAGGCTGAAAAGAATCGCTAAAAATACTCCTAGTTCTTTTTAAACCTTCTGCAGAAATACCCATTAAATGGGTTAGCGTATGCGGAAAGTCATCTAGCATATAGGCTCTACTGGTATCGATCACAAAGTCGGTTGGCGTTTCAAAGCTGGGAGATTTCCAAAATATAAAAGGAATTTCATACATCGTTGAAGTAGGTTTATCTTCAAAATGCCCAAAAAAATCAGCAACATCATACATCTCTTCTCCGTGATCTGAAAAATATAAGAAAGCACTCTTTTTGTTTTGTTGCTGTATTAATTTTAAAACTTCCGAAAGCACATAATCATTGTAGCGAATGGCATTGTCATAGGTGTTAATATTACTCGTTTTTTCGTTTTTCTCTTCGGTTTTAAAGTAATTAAAACGAGGAGGATAACGCTTATTATAAGCATAATGATTTCCGGCAAGGTGAAGAAAAATAACTTTTTTACCTTCTTCACTTAAGGTTTCATTCAGTAAAGGTAACAGTACCTCGTCATAATTTCCATTTTCATTAAAAGCTGAGTAATTTAGAAATACTGTCTCATGAGAAACTGAGGCTAGTTTAGAAATTAAATTATCATGAAAGCCAACGGGACGTTGATTGGAAAGCCAATAGGTTTTGTAGTTGGCACTTTTCAAAAACTGTATAAGCAATTGTGAGGCTTTAGGGTTTTCATAATTTGCCAGCGTAAGGGCATCATATAAAGAGCCCATAGTATAAACGTGAGAACTTATCACATCATTAAATAATTTTAAAGAGTCTTGCGCTATCAATAACGGATTGGTAGGCCTATCATAGCCATACACTTGCATATGTTTTCTACTGGCAGATTCTCCTATGGCTACCACAATCAAATCATTTTGAGTAGTGGCGGCTACTTCAATCTGTAAATTTTCTGCTCTAAATTGTTCTATTTCATTTACCTGCTGCTTGTATTGCGCGTAAGATTTTACCGTGATATACGGTAAATTATAGATTATAAGCTTAGAAAATTTAAGCACCCCTGCTAGCATTAAAATAAATACGACACCGGTTATAATCTTGGGTTTTGATATCGCTTTCGCGGAAGCTATAGATTTAGGAAAAAATGAAAAAAGAGGAAGTAAAAATAAAAGTAACCACAGCAGATAATAGGTAGAGAACGTTTGGCTAAATTCGGTTATCTCGGCAGTATTGGTATTTAGAATCACATAAATATAACTCGCGTTAAATCTGGTTTCAAATAGAATATACAATCCGGTTTCAATAATTAAAATCAAGTAAAAGCCAATCAACATGGCCTTACTAATCCATTTACTGCCTTTAAAAGAATTTAAAATTAAAACAGACACATAAATAATTATCCCAAAAAGCGTGTTTTCTAAAACATTTAAAAACGTTGAAGGTCCTATTTGATGAATACCTACCTCCAGCAACAGCGCCAAAATTATGGGGTAAATCAATAACACGATTAAACTCGCTTTAGAGGCTTGTAAGTTGAGGATTCTATTCATTTTTTTTTGAGTTAAAATGCATATAAACGAAAAACAAAACCAGAACTAAATAGATAAAATAAGCCAAAGCATAGGCTTTCACTATTCCTTGCAACCCATAAACCTCAATAAACAGATGACTAAAAATAAGATAGGAAAGGTTTAAAACGCTGTTGCTAATTAAATAAGCCTTAATCATTCGTTTGGCGTGGAACTGCTTTACCAGAGCGATGGCTAAGATGCTTATAAAATCACCAACCAACTGCCAAAAAAATAAACGCTCTGTAGGTAAAAATTCATCGCCCAACAACAATTGAAGCAACCAAGTACGCAAAAAGTAGATTATAAAAAATGCAACTACCAGCAAAGGGATTGTAAGGGTATAAAAATGCTTCAACTCTTTTTTAAAGCTACCAAACGCATCGGTTTTTGCTAGTTTGGGTAACAAATAAAATGAAGTAAGGCTTATAAAAAACATCAAGTAAAAAGAGGACAATCTATTCATAGCCTCCCAATAACCAGCGTCTTCTGTAGATAAGGTTTTAATTACTAAATTTCTAATCATTAAATAAGTAACCGAAACTATTGCGGTAGCATAAATGGTCATCAATAAATAACCACTTAATTTTTTTACCGCAGTAAGTGAAAATAATTTGAATCGAAATAAATTTAATAATACCTCTCTTTCTTTTCCTAGCCCTAAAAGCATAAAGATAAAAACCAATATTGGTCCTAAGATAACGCCTATAAGCGCGCCTCTCAAACCCATTTGAAGCGCCAAGACAATGGTCATTACCATATTGCCTAGGCTTAAAACTCCATTAAGCACTACTAATTTTTTGTAGCGCTCTAAACCATTAAATATATAAATTAATAATAGATTGAGCGATAAAAAGGGTAAGCCCACAGCAACCAACCGAATGATGTCTGCGTATGCATCTGTTTTGAAAACCATCTCACTCCAAAAAGAAGAAAACAAAAAAAGCACTACCCCAAAGACTAGCGCTACCCCCATACTCAATTGAAAAATACTGGCGATAATTTGTTGCTGTTGCTTAGCGTCTTCTTGGTATTCTGATACGTATCTTATGGCCCCGTTTTGATAACCTTCGGCAGTAAAACTAGAAATAGTTTGAGTAAAATTTCGCAAGTTTCCTAATAAAGCTAAGCCAGACGGACCTATTACCCGACTAACTACCATTGTGGTGGCCACTCCAGATAAAGCTTTGAGCGCAACAATAATTCCGTTAAAATAAGAAGCTTTTAATAAAAGCCGATGTGTATTAAAAAACCTAAACCTCATTCGAAACTACTAAAGATACGAAGATACACTATTGAAGATTAATCTTTAGGTAAGCTACTAAAAAAGAATAACCCCAAACCAGTAGGTTTGGGGTTATTATGATATAAAAACTAAAACAGTTTTTTATTTTAGATTATTTTATTGCGTTTACGTTCGTTCTCGGTTAAGAAAATTTTACGTATTCTAAGATGGTTAGGAGTCACCTCAACATACTCATCTTTTTGAATGTATTCTAAAGCTTCTTCTAAGCTAAATTTAATAGCCGGAACAATTTTAGCTTTATCGTCGGCTCCAGCCGAACGCACATTCGAAAGCTTCTTGGTCTTGGTTACGTTCACCGTCATATCATCTTGACGTGAATTCTCCCCAATCACCTGGCCTTCATAAATATCTTCACCCGGATCTATAAAAAAGCGACCGCGATCTTGTAGTTTATCAATCGAATAAGGAATTGCGGTACCTTTTTCCATAGAAACTAAAGAGCCGTTTAAACGCTGAGGGATGTCTCCTTTAATCGGTTGGTATTCTTTAAAACGGTGTGCCATAATCGCTTCTCCCGCTGTGGCGGTAAGCAATTGGTTACGCAAACCAATAATACCACGAGAAGGAATGATGAACTCACAAACCATACGGTCTCCGCGAGCTTCCATACTAAGCATTTCACCCTTACGCATACTCACCATTTCAACCGCTTTACCAGAAACTTCTTCGGGTAAATCTATGGTCAATTCTTCTACTGGCTCACACTTTACACCGTCTATTTCTTTAATGATTACTTGCGGCTGCCCTATTTGCAATTCATAACCTTCTCTACGCATAGTTTCTATAAGCACAGACAAGTGCAAAACACCCCGACCAAAAACCATAAATTTATCGGCACTATCGGTTTCTTCAACACGCAATGCCAAGTTCTTCTCCAGCTCTTTGGTCAAACGCTCTTTAATGTGCCTTGAGGTTACAAATTTACCGTCTTTACCAAAAAATGGAGAATCATTAATGGTAAACAACATACTCATAGTAGGCTCATCTATGCTAATGGTCTTTAAAGCTTCAGGATTTTCTACATCGGCAACGGTATCACCAATATCAAAGCCTTCTAAACCTACTAGCGCACAAATATCTCCTGCTACAACTTCCTGCACTTTTCTACGGCCCAAGCCCTCAAAAACGTGCAATTCTTTAATTTTAGATTTTTTAATGCTACCATCTCTTTTTACTAGAGAAACCTGCATACTTTCTTTTAAAACACCTCGTTGCAGGCGACCAATGGCGATTCTTCCTGTAAAAGATGAGAAGTCTAAAGAGGTAATCAACATTTGTGGCGTACCTTCTTTATCTACTTTAGGTTCTGGTATATGCTCAATAACCATATCTAAAAGCGGCTCCAAATTTTCGGTTTCATTTTTCCAATCGGTGCTCATCCAGTTGTTTTTAGCCGAACCATAAACCGATGGGAAATCAAGCTGCCACTCTTCTGCCCCCAACTCAAACATCAAATCAAATACTTTCTCATGTACCTCGTCTGGAGTACAGTTTTCTTTATCTACCTTATTGATAACTACACAAGGTTTTAAGCCTAAATCAATTGCTTTTTGCAATACAAAACGCGTTTGCGGCATAGGCCCCTCAAAAGCATCTACCAATAGTAAAACCCCATCGGCCATATTTAAAACTCGCTCTACCTCACCTCCAAAATCGGCGTGACCAGGGGTGTCAATAATATTAATTTTGGTTCCCTTATAAGTAACCGACACGTTTTTTGACGTAATGGTAATACCACGCTCACGCTCAATATCGTTATTATCAAGAATAAGGTCGCCTGTGTTTTCGTTTTCACGGAACAAACGGCAATGGTACATAATCTTATCTACCAAAGTGGTTTTACCGTGGTCAACGTGTGCAATAATTGCAATGTTTCTAATTGAAGTCATATAGTAATTTAAAGGCTGCAAATTTACGCTTAATTTTCTGATATTAAAGCTTTAACCTAAAAATATAACATGAAGTTTAAAGAAACTGACATTTCCTTACATAAACCCTTTATTTTAAACGATTTCTATCCGCTTTAAGCGGAATAATTCACTCATAAATAAAGAAAATGCAATGCCTAAGATTAAAAAACAAACGCTTATTATCGTATAATTACTTGGCTAACGCTCTGTTTACGAAAGTATGCCTGTTGGCTATAATTTTTCTTCAGCGGCAAATCAATTTTAATTTATTCTCTACCTTTGCCTTAAAGTAAATGTTATGAATTTAGAGCAAATACCCCATATTAAACACATAGATGAAGATAATTTTTTCTTACTCGCCGGCCCTTGTGCTATTGAGAGCGAAGAAATGGCGCTGCGTATTGCCGAAAAAGTGGTGAATATTACCGATAAATTAGGAATTCCCTACATTTTTAAAGGCAGTTTTAAAAAAGCCAATCGAAGCCGAATAGATAGTTTTACTGGAATTGGCGACGAAAAGGCTTTAAAGATTTTGCGTAAAGTTGCCGAAACTTTTAAAGTGCCCACCGTAACCGATATTCATGAAGTTAGCGATGCAAAACTAGCCGCCGAATATGTAGATGTACTGCAAATACCTGCCTTTTTAGTGCGCCAAACCGACTTGGTGGTGGCTGCCGCCGAAACCGGTAAGGTAGTTAACTTAAAAAAAGGACAATTTATGAGTCCAGAAAGCATGCAACACGCGGTCAAAAAAGTTACCGACAGCCACAACGAGCAAGTTATGATAACCGATCGCGGTACTATGTTTGGTTACCAAGATATGATAGTTGATTTTAGAGGTATACCTACTATGCGCCAGTATGCGCCCACAGTGCTAGACGTTACACACTCCTTACAACAACCCAACCAGAGCAGTGGCGTTACCGGTGGCCGACCAGAAATGATTGAAACCATTGCCCGTGCAGGAGTGGTGAATCATGTAGACGGACTTTTTATTGAAACGCATTTTGATCCGGCAAACGCAAAAAGTGATGGCGCGAATATGCTAGATCTTAAGCATCTAGAAAAACTTTTACACAACCTGGTGCAAATTAGAAAATGCGTTAAGGCTTTATAAAAGCTTGACTCTGGCTTTAGTGTAGCATAGATTTTAAGCACTAACTGCTCAACTTTTAAACCTAACCCCAAGAACTTTTTAAATTAAGGTCTTGGGGTTTTGTTTTCAACCTAAAGAGCTTTTCTATAAAAGTTGTACAACTTTCTGTAAAATATTGTACAATTTTTACAAAAATATTGTACAATTTTTGATGGAATATTGTACAATATTTTATTACACTCTCAAAGGCTTGTGTTTATAAGCCCTACAACTTGTCATTAAAAGTTGCTGTAGTTTTCATTAATTAGCTGGCAATTACCCCATAAAATAAATAAAACATAGCCTTGAAGGCTATGTTTTATTTAGTAAAATCTTATGGTTGATAATAAAACTTTGTCTAGCCCTAAGGAAGCATCAAGGCTACGTAAACCGGATAATGATCTGAAGGATACCTTCCTTCATACTGATTATCTAAAACTTGATAACTTTTTACTTCTATCTTTTTAGACACATAAATATAATCTATACGGTATTTATGCGGTATTCGTGAATTAAAATAATTAAAAGTACCCTTTGGCCCGATGGGCGCTGTTTGAGCAACTTTTTTTGCGTCTTTAAAATACTTATCAAAATAAGCAATAGGCGCTGTGGTCTCTTTCGAGTTAAAATCACCTCCTATTATAACAGGGTAGTGTTTTTTATTTATTTCTTCAATCTTTCTTTTGATCAGTTTTAAACTTTCTAATTTGGCTACCTCTCCCACTCTATCGAGATGAGTATTTAGCACATAGAACTTTTTACGGGTTGCCTTATCTTTTAATAATGCATAAGTAGCAATGGTAACTTGTTTGGCATCCCAGCCTTTAGATTCTTGTTCGGGCGTTTCAGACAACCAAAACGTATTGCTTTCTAACAAGGCAAATTTATCTTCATTATAAAAGATAGCGTTATAGCCTCCCCATTTTACATTTTCAACACGTCGATCTCCTACAAAACTAAAATTAGTTAGCGCCTTTTTTATATCTATTATCTGCTGATCTAATGGCTCCTGCAACAAATAGATATCTACGGGCACTTCGTTTAACTGCGTTGTGAGCAATTCTTTTCTGCTCGACCAGCTAATTTCTCCCACACCTTCTTGAGCATACCTAATGTTGTAACTCATGATCTTAAGATTCCTATCTTTTTCGGCTTTGGGCAAACGCTTTAAACCAACGCAAGAAAAAAGAATGCCGGCGCTTAACAGCAAGCATAAAAATGCTCTACTCCCCATTTACATAATCTTTTAAGTAGGCATATCTTGGCGTTAGCTCTCCGTTAGACGTCATTCTAGCCCGTTCTAAGACACCTTCTGGGTCATCATTAAAAAAGTTGGGAATTACATGCTCTAAAAACATATCTCCAAAGCCTTCGCTAGCGTCTTTAGGTAGTTCACAAGGCAAATTATCTACAGCCATTACGCAAATGGCATTTTTTGCATCGTAGGCAACTTCTTCGCCACTGGTTTTATCGTAGCCATAAAACGGATCGGCGATGGTTGAAGCCCTTATGGTACTGGCAATGGGTCCGTTGATATCGCAACTTACATCGGCAATAAGATTTATATTAAAATCTGGCTGTTGAATTTGTTCATGGGTAATCAATTTTGGAGCGCCTTCGCCATAAAAATGACCGGCTATAAAATAGTCGGTTACCCGCGAAAACCGCATAAAATTTGATTCGTATTGTTCAGGATGATTGTAAAAGTCGTATTTATCTAGCACCTTAGCATCTTTGCGTTTGTTATAATCAAGCACATCTAGCAGGGTATACACCGGCTCATCATAGCTTTTGGTTAAGAAATCGTGCACGCTAATCATTTTGATATTTAGGTGTTCTAAAATTTCTTGTGCCCCGTGGGCTACTTTTCCCGATCCTGTTAGCGCTATTTTAATAGGCGGCAATTTTACCTGCTGCAAGTTGGCTACCACAGCATTATAATCGGGTAGGTCTTCTACCTTGGGTAAATTGAACAAATTATCGCGTAATCCTAAAGCTCTAAAGCCATTGTACGCCCCAACAATACCAGCGTAGCGACCAAAACCAATAAGTCTGCTGTTTTGGGTATCGGTAATTACTTCGTGATCATAGAGTTCTATATTTTTCGACAAAATAGCCTGCAATAAGGCCCTATTGTAGGGTTGCTTTTTGATGGTATGCGAGAAGAAAAAATATTTTTTATTGGGTATTAAAGCTTCAACCGGCACTTCCTTTACTCCTAATAACACATCGCAATCGCTCATATCTTGGGTTACCTCGAACCCCAAATTCTTATAGTCTTCGTCTGGAAAAACACGAATAGCCGAAGATTCTACCGCAATTTGGCAGCTGGGAAATTGCTTTTTAAGTTGAGAAAGTTTTTCTGGAGAAAATACCACTCGCCTGTCGGGCGGATTTTTACGTTCTTTTATAATTCCTATTTTCATATTTTCACAAAAATTTTATCGGCAAAAGTTAAAACCACTTCGTCTTTAACAAGCTAGCGGAAGACTTTCGGATTTATTGGGTAAATATATGATTTTATTGTATCTTTGCCAGCCTTATCTATTACAGATATTGTTCTTTTAAACTATTTTGCGTTAGGGATAGCAGCGGCATACTTTTAAAGCTGGTTTGCTTTAAAAGATATAGCGGATAGCCCGCCGCTTTTGCATCAAAAGCGGAACGCCCAGAAGTTTGTATTAAGCTTGTTGCCTAAGTTTTTTCTGCCAAGGGTAAAAAGGGAATAGTTGTTGTTGATAATGGTACTACTATTGGGGTCGATTTGGTTTTGACAGCGAGTCGAATTGAATAGTAAGCACGTCGAGCGCCGGAATATAGCTCGTAAATCTCATGTTTCAGACTTTTTTAAACGGCGAAAATAATTACGCCTTGGCTGCATAATCTGAATCATAGTAAGATTAGCTTAGTCCCTGTAAGACAGGGAGCCGAGATGTCTCGCGAGGGCCTTAATTTACGGCACTTGCATTTGAGGCACCGATAAAGTAAATTTAGGTATTCTGACGCCTTTAAGGAATACCGAAATTGAAAAGGCTAAGGAAAGATTAGGCGGTTTTCTGCCAGATTTTTCTCGAAAATTCAAGTGAAAACTAAGCGTGTAGAAAGCCATTGAATTGCTTGTTTGGACGGGAGTTCGAGTCTCCCCGACTCCACAATAAACCCTCGTAAGCCAGTACTTACGAGGGTTTATAATTTAAGGTGACAATTGAGGTGACAATTTTTAATTAAATTTTATCATAATCATACTTATAATTCAATAATTGAGGCGTAGGCATTTTACCTTCAGGAGCATGATAACTATGAACTGCTCTTCTTATATTTCATATTTCAAAGGTATTAATTGAAATTTAAAATATCACTCCGAACTATTAAGGGACTAAAGTAACGAAGATTATTAAGTTAATTTGAATGTTCTGATATAAAAATTATAATCACCTTTTATATCAATAGTATCACAAGAACTATTTATCATAGTAGCTTGGTAACTGCCTTTAACCGCATAGACAACCTCATTATCGTATTCAGAAATTTTTGATACACTTTGTATATAGTGAACATTATTTGCGCCTTTATCAGGATAGAAAATTCTGTCATTTTCAGAATATAACAAATCTAAATGGTAAGCATAATTGCAATCATTTTCTTGGTTATTGCCATCATGTGCAGTAAATATTTGTGCGTCTAAATAACTTACATGCTCCATATCTTCATCCCAAGCGGGTGCTAATAATTGTATTGAGAAGCTAAATTCGTTTGTTTCTATATATTCCTCTGTTCTATTAATCGTTAAATCTGGTCGACCACTACACAACTGACTAAAATCTATTCCTAAGTAAGCGTAATTTATTTCCTCCTTAAAGTATTCTTCACCATTTCTAGTGATAGAAAAGTAATCACCTGAAATATTAGCATCATCATCCCTAGAACAAGAGGTGAACGCTATCATAATCGCTAAAAAAATAATTGCTAAAAAATTAAATCTTTTCATGGAAATAAAAATTGGTTATTTACTTAAAATTGATAAAATACATAAAGGGTTGCGAAAATAAAAGAATTTCTAAAAAGGTTAAATGTTTCGTATATTTTTAAAGCAATATCATATTGCTTAACATTTTTTTTGTAGAATAAAATCATCAAAAAGTATCTTCTAAAAAGAAGATGTTTTCATATTGTGAATTATGAAAATATTAATGCTAAGACAGTTTATTTGTATTCAAAAGGCTCTTCAAAACCTTTTAGCTTATCACAGGATTGCCAAAGGGTTTCTTCGATTGATTTTGTCTTTTCAATTTTTTTCTTCTTGGCCATAAATGTTATAGAAATTTGCTAAGTACATTATACAAGAAGTCCTATTAAAGCGTTTTAAAGAACTTTGATATGACTTAAGTAGGTGCTTGTTGCAAGTTTTTAGATTATTTTTCTAAAGATAGTAATTGTCTAGAAAGTGTTGACAAAATTCGGGTAATTTATATTAATTCGTTATTTAGAATTCGCTTAAAGTAGCTGATTTCGGTCGGTATTTTTTATATCGGCATTGTATAAAGCTTCTACATTAGCGCCTTATTAATTCAGGGTTTTATTCTATATATCAATTATACCTTTAAAATAGGAGATATAATATAGGCTTTCCCCTTTTTTAGGACACTTCTAAAGTAGATAAATAGTTTATTCTAGCGCTTCTTTGTAAAAATATGATGTTGCGTTGCGGTGAAGTAATCTTTAAATACCTGGTTCAACTCGCTGCCTTCTTTGCTCGCCGAAATACCTAAAAACGGATACAAACCTATAATGGCTTGAGAGATAGCTTGCACAGAATTTACGGCTGCTTGGTGTACCTGCACCACCCATTCTTCCCAACCAAATGTTGAATTACCCAGACGCCTTTCGGTTTGTAGTGCTAAGTCATATATGCGTTTTTCGCTGTCTTCTAGCGTAGCATTTAAAATTTGCCAAGAAGATTCAACCTCCTTATACCTGGCTAAATCTAAAAAATGTTGCGCCATCCCGATGTAATTGACCCATAAAGTAAAATCAGCAAAGACCGAAAACGGAATTTGGTACAAGTCTGCCGTATGTTTTACCTCGTGATAAACAAAACTAAATCTTGGTGCCACACGATAATCTGAAACCTGAAAAGAATGTGTAGCCGTAGCCTTTAACCCCATACTCGACCAGTTAGGAATAATCTTCACCGCTTCTTTAGGCAAAACAAAACTTTTTATTAAGTCGTTTCCGTTGTCATCTTTTACTGGCTTGCCGGCATTCATAATTCGAGCATTTAAAGTAAAATGCGTAAGGTAGGGTGCACCTGTGGCATAATGCCAAGTTCCATTAATACGGTATTGCCCTTCTTCTTGATGCGCTTCGCCAAAGACTCCGCCGCTACCGCCTAGAACAGTGTTTTGTTTTCCCTTAAAAACTTCGGCTGCAGCCTCGTGTGCTAAATTTCCTACAAAAAAATTAGCCCCACTGCACAAGGTGAGCGTCCAACCCAGGCTGCCATCTATTGTTGCTATTGTTTGTAACTTCTTTAAACCTTGGGTTAAAGATAAAGCTTGACCGCCATATTCTTGAGGTACCCAGATATTCCATAAATTTTCTTGCGCCAAGTAGTGCAGCACTTCATTAGAGAAGCTTGTTGCCTCTAAACAGGCGGCTTTAAGTTGTTGCTGGCTGATGCCTTGTAGGTTGGTTTTCATCTTGTATTAATTTTCTCCACTTCAAATATCCTGAAACCCCTACCACAAATAAAAAACCGGTGAGGGCGGCATAGATATAAAGTTCTTTATAAATAAGTAAAGGGATGGTAATGATGTTACTGATGTTTAGAAAAATCCAATTCTCCATTTTACGTTTAGCCATCAACCACATGCCTGCCCAAGCAAAGGCACTGGTGGTTGCATCCCAAATAGGTACATCAGAATCGGTGTAGTTGATTAACCAGAAGCTCATCGCCCCAAAACAAAACAACACAATGCCAAAGCTTTTTATATAATCTAAACGATTGGCATATTGTATGGGTGGCGGATTGTTTTTTTTGCCAAACTGCCAATACAGCCACCCGTAAATACTCATTACTAAATAGTATAAACTCAAAACAATATCGGCATACAACTGGGAGTGGTAATGAATCCAGATACTTAGTAGTATTGAAACAATGCCAAACAGGTAGTTATGTATATAGTTTTGCCTGGCCAGTAAAACTTGAGTAACGCCAAAGCAAGTGCCTAAGATTTGAATAAGGGTAAAATTGTAAAACAGCGAATCCATTTCTTTATAGTTTAACGAAATGGCAAGTGCAGACCAAGCCTTTTGTTTGCAAAAGTAGTCCGTTAAAATCCCTACGCTGGCATTATCCAGATCAGGTTTCGAGGATGACCTCTGGGTATCTTCTCAGCCTATGAAATAAGCACCCCATTTCTTAAAGCAAAAGTAAGCAAAATAATCAGGCGAATACCCCTAAAATTTGATTTTGTTTACCCCTGTTCTGTTTGCGTGAAATCAGAAAATTTCGTCTACTGCCTTAAACTATATTTTGGTTAGATTGCATTCAAAAAAAAAAGAAATAATCTCGTACTTTCGACCACAAAATGAACGCAATGGACAGTCATGAACTAAGTGTGATCTTTTTAGTGATTTATGTGGTATTAATCGCCGGAATTGGCATTTATTATAGCAAGAGCAAAAACAATGAAGATTACTTTCTGGCTTCGCGCAAATTACCCGCGTGGTTACTGGCCGTCACTTTCATTGCCAGTTGGTGGGGCGGCGGCTCGGCGATAGATTTGGTAGATCACGCGCATAAAAACGGACTCAATTCTTTTTGGATTTATGGAGTACCCGTTTTATTGGCAACGAGCTTGATGTATGTTTTTTCAAAAGGTATTAGGAACTTAGGGCATTTGTCGCAACCCCAATTGATGCAAGCCCGTTATGACCGAAGGACCGGATTACTACTTAGTATTTTTATACTGCTTTTTATGCTTATTGCTGCCGCCATACAAGTAATTGTCATCGGTAAATTTTTTGAAGCTTTCTTTGCTATAAGTTATGAAAGCGGAGCCCTTTTAGGTACAGGTATTGTACTCTTATATTCGCTCTTCGGCGGATTTAAAGGAGTAGTGGTAACCGATTTACTCCAATTTGTTTTTTTCTTACTGGCGGGAATTTTTCTATTTTATTTTACTTATACCACATCTGGCGGAATGCAAGCCGTACAACAACAAGCGCTGCTTCAACAAAAAACCGGATTCACCTCCTTTTTTCATAAGGTTCCTGACCAATTGGCCTACGTGATTACCTTTGGTACCTCGTGGATGATACAAGCCAACGTTTGGCAAAGAATTTCGGCCGCCAAAACCGGTAGCGACGCCAAAAGAATGATGCTGTACAGTTTTATTGCATTCATTCCCTTGTACTTTATGGTAACCTATACCGGAATGTTTGCCAGTGTCTTTTATGAAGATTTACCGTCAAGCGGAATTGTACCCACTATGGTTGCGCAAATAGAGCAACCTATGCTAAGCGCTTTGATTTTTGTAGGCTTGAGTGCTGCCATTATGTCGACTATGGATTCACTGCTCAATACCGGTGCTATGGCCCTAAGTGTAGATATTTATCAAAACCACCTGAAATCCCATTCGAGCAATAAAGAGAAAATCTTGGTCGCCCGCGTAGCTACCCTACTTATGGCTGCAATTGCCTTATTTATAGCACTAAAAATAAAATCAGTATTAAAAGTATCTTGGATAGGTTCAGATTTTTTAACCAGCGGCGCATTTGTGCCTTTGGTTATGGGCTTTTTATGGTATAAAGGAAGCAGCCAAGCCGCCTTTTACACCATGCTGTACGGTCTAGCATTCTCAAGTTACCATTTTGCTATTGCCCTAGGAGCCGATTTACCCCTGGCTTGGGAAGTAGCTTCTACAGAGCAAGCACTAATAGGCATTGGAGGAGCTTTTATTTTATATGTAAGTTTAAGTTATTGTACTTCTTCAGATTATAATCAAAACAAGGCTTTCATTCGTAAAGCAAGTATTTTAAAGAAATAATAGCAATAAATTATACTTAATCAATTTATTTAGCTAAATTTAAACCTACTTAACAAAATTTTAATTTTTTATTAAAATGTTTCTGCAAAAATAAACCTAATTTTAAAGAAAAAAGAAATGGGACGAATTGAAGAGAAACATAGAAAGAGAAAAGAACAAGATCAGCCGTTAGATTCATTTGGTAATCGAAAGCGAGAGAACAATGAGGTAGATTTTGATGAGGAAACTATAAAAGACCAAAAAAACAAAAAGTAGTTTAATTTTAAGTTTAGTTGTTGGAAAAGGGCAGTTGTTTTAGCTGTCTTTTTTTTGCCAAAAGCTTACTTTTGTTTAACGTAATAATAAAATTATTAAACATATGTATTTTTCACGAACACAAATCAAAGCTATGGACCAGCGCTACCGTGCTAATTTTATCAATAGCTTAAGCGGATATAAATCGGCTAATTTGATTGGTACACGATCGCAAGATGGAATTGAAAATCTCGCTATTTTCAGCTCTGTAATTCATTTAGGCAGTCATCCGCCCTTGTTGGGATTTATCCTACGGCCTACTTCTGCAATTCGCAACACCTGGGATAATCTTAACCGCACTGGGGTTTTTAGTGTTAATCACGTGAACGAATCGATATACCAACAAGCTCATCATACCTCAGCGCGCTATAGTGGTGAGGTATCAGAATTTGAGAAAAGTGGCCTTACTCCAGTCTATAAAAACGATTTTGAAGCTCCATTTGTAGCAGAAGCACCGGTACAAATAGCTTGTAAAATGAAAAATCATTACTTTATAGAAGAGAATAAATGCCGATTAATTGTTGGGGAGATTTTAGGCGTTTATAGCGAAACCTCGCCAGAAGAAGATGGTTTTTTAGGATTAGCACAACAAAAAACGGTATGCATAAATGGTCTAGATGCTTATGCCCTACCTCATCTTCTAACACGCTTGGCCTACGCCAAACCCGATGTACCCACCAAAAGTATTTATGAATAAGAAACATCTTCCTGTAAAGATTTGCGTGACTTGCCAGCGTCCATTCACTTGGCGTAAAAAATGGCAACGCGATTGGGAACATGTAAAATATTGTAGCCAAAGATGCAGACAAAACAAAAAGACAGCGCCCTAGTTTGGTTTAGAAACGACCTGCGCGTTACCGATCAAAAAAGCTTATACACGGCTTGCAAAAAACACCCACAAGTATATGCGGTTTATTGCTTTGATCCTCGCCATTATGCTACCACCGCCTATGGTTTTAAAAAAACAGAGAAGTTTAGAGCGCAATTTCTTATAGAGAGTGTAAAGCAATTAAAACAGAACTTAAAGACTAAACTAGGCATAGACTTATTGGTTTTTAAGGCAAAACCCGAAGATAAAATACCCCAACTGGTCGAACAATTTAATATTACCGATCTCTATTCTCAAAAAGAATGGACAGAAGAAGAGTTTTTGGTTTATAGTAAAATTAAAAGTCGATGCGGCTTATTAAAAGCGCATTCCTTTTTTGACCAAATGCTATATCACCCGAAAGACATCCCCTTTAGTTTTAATCAAATACCCGAAGTCTTTACCGCATTTAGAAAAAAAGTAGAAAAAGAAGCCAAGGTAAGGGCTTGCCTACCGCTACCGCAAAAAAACTACCATCAGACACTTAGTAAACATTCAGAAGCTATCCCCACTTTAGAAGAACTAGGACTACATTCTTTTGAACCCGATTCTCGTACAGCTTTCCCTTTTAAGGGAGGAGAACAAGAGGCTTCTAAAAGAATACAGGATTATTTTTGGAAAACCCAAAAGTTGAGCGTTTATAAAAAAACGAGAAACGGACTATTGGGTGCAGATTACAGTTCTAAGCTATCGGCTTGGCTGGCTAACGGTTGTATATCGGCTAGGCAAATTTACTGGGAAGTCAAAAAATATGAAGAAGAAATCATAAAAAACGAAAGCACCTATTGGTTAATTTTTGAGTTGCTATGGCGAGACTTCTTCAAATACATTTCACTCAAGCACGGAAATGCTATTTTTAAGCAATCAGGAATCCGTAAAGAAAAACTAAACTGGCATAATAACCCACAAGTATTTGAACAATGGCGACAAGGTAAAACAGCCGAACCCTTTGTAAATGCTAATATGCTTGAGCTTGCCCAAACAGGTTTTATGAGCAATAGGGGTAGGCAAAATATCAACAGTTATTGGGCTAAGGAATTAAAACAAGATTGGCGAAAAGGCGCCGCCTACTTAGAAAGTATGCTGGTAGACTATGATGTACACAGCAATTGGGGCAATTGGATGTACAACAGTGGTGTAGGTAATGACCCTCGGGACCGTAAATTTAATATTAAAAGTCAAGCCAACCGATACGATGCCTCGGGTAAATACCAACAGACTTGGCTACAAAACAAACTATTTTCATGAAAACGCTACGCTTAATTTTGGGTGACCAATTGAATTATAAACATTCTTGGTTCTCTACAACCGATGATAACATGCTTTATTTTATGGCCGAAATGAAGCAAGAAACCGATTATGTTAACCATCACATTCAAAAAATTGTAGGCTTTTTTGCTGCCATGCGAAACTTTTCTGAGCATTTAAAAAAGCGTGGTCATAAGCTAGTGTACTATACTCTGACCGATAAAAAGAACAAGCAAGATTTAAGTGCCAACCTTAAAGCTTTAATAGATGAACATGATATAGAATGCTTTGAGTACCTCTTACCAGATGAATATAGATTAGATGAGCAACTTAAAGAACTTACCAATGAGTTAGATATAAAAACTCAAAGCTATGATACCGAACATTTTTTTACTCAACGCCATGATTTAACCGATTTTTTTGAAGGCAAGAAAGAATTGGTAATGGAGTATTTTTATCGTGCTATGCGAAAAAAACATGGTATTTTAATGCAAGACGAAAATGACCCAGAGGGCGGAAAATGGAATTTTGATAAAAGTAATCGGAAAAAGTGGAAAGGCTCTCCAACGATTCCGCACGAAAAAGGATTTAGAAAAGACGTAACCGATATTGTTGAAGCCCTTACCAAAACCGATGTAAAAAGCATAGGAGAGATAGACAAAACACAATTTAATTGGCCCACTTCGCGTGAAGACAGCTTAAAAGTTTTGCGGTATTTCTGCGATGAGCTCTTAGTGCACTTTGGCGATTTTCAAGATGCTATGCATACGCAAGAAAACTATCTCTTTCATTCTAGACTCTCTTTTGCATTAAACACCAAAATGTTATCCCCTAAAGAGGTTATCGATAAAGTTCTAGACACTTATTACGAAGCTGAATACGATATTAATATTTCTCAAGTAGAGGGATTCATACGTCAGATTTTGGGATGGCGCGAATATATGCGTGGGATTTATTGGAAAGAAATGCCAGGATACCGCCGCAGTAATAAACTGGACCACCAAAACCAACTCCCCGATTTTTATTGGACCGGTAAAACAAAAATGAATTGCCTTAGCCACGCCATTTCGCAAAGTCTAGAACTTGCCTATGCGCACCACATTCAACGACTTATGGTTACGGGTAATTTTGCCCTGCTCACTGGTGTGCATCCCAATGAGGTTGATGCTTGGTATCTAGGCATATATATTGATGCGATTGAATGGGTAGAAATGCCAAATACTCGCGGTATGAGTCAGTTTGCCGATGGTGGTATTGTAGCCACAAAACCCTATATCTCTAGCGGTAGTTACATCAATAAAATGAGTAACTATTGTCAAGACTGTCATTATAAGGTAAAGGAAAAAACCGGAGAAAACGCATGTCCATTTAATGCACTTTATTGGAATTTTCTAACTACTCATCGCGAAAAATTAAAAGACAACCAACGTATGAGTATGATGATGAGTATGCTTAATAAAATGGATAAATCTACCTTAGCAGCTCATCAAGAACGTGCTCAGAAAATAATAAATAAACCAGATGATTATTAAACTAAACTCCTCAGGATACCTGAAAATGAACATCTTGAAAATCATCAAGGTATTTTAACCAGATATACGGTTTTTAATCCAAACTATACAATATACCATTATCTAATTCAATTTTTTCGTAAATTAGATAGACTAAATAACCAACAAAATGTTAGAAATTGTATTACTGGATGACGAACTTAAAGCCGTAAAAAGTCTGGAGTGGGAAATCGAAAATTATTGCCAAGGGGTAAATATATTAAAGACTTTCACCAACCCTAACGAGGCGCTTTTGTATCTAAAAAATCATACTCCAGATTGCTTATTCATCGATGTAGAGATGCCCCAGATGGATGGTCTCGAATTCATTAGCAAATTTCAAAGCCGTCAATTTGAAGTAGTTTTTGTAACGGCATATAGTCAATATGCCATAAAGGCCATAAAAGAAAGTGCTTTTGATTACCTGCTAAAGCCTATTGATACAGATGATTTGGTTTCTACTATCAATCGGTTAAAGTATAATAAAGAAAAGCAAAATCCCAGTGATATTTTAGAAGAACGTCTAAACAATCAAAAAAGGGTTGCCATTCCCGTTGATGGAAAATTAGTTTTTATTGAACCACAGCAAATTGCCTATTGTAAAAGTGACGGTAATTATTGTCGTATTTATTTATGCGACGGTAATGAATTGTTTTTATCAAAAAAGCTAAAAGACATACAATGCCTTCTACCCGACAATCATTTTTTTAGGGTGCATAACAGCTACTTGGTAAATTTAGATCAAGTATGTGAGTTTGTAAAAGCCGAGGCTTATATCGTGCTTAAAAACAACATAAAAATTCCAGTCTCACGCAATAAAAAAGCCGATTTTCTCGATCGGGTATAGGCAGTGATTTATTTGTAATTTAATACAAGATATTTTGTCATCAACAGCTCTCCAAACTTTATCTAATTCTGTAAAGACTCCAAACCTTAAGCTATTATGCTTTATATGGATGAATATTTTGGTGAGCTTTAGTATTGGTCGAGCGCAAAATATGGATACAGAGCTTTTTGTTCGAGCACCAGACAGCACCCAGGTACTCACTCTTATAAATCGTTCACGTGAATTGCATAAAAAAAAGCAACAAGACAGTTTAGAATTTGCCTTGGCACAGCAAGCCATACTTTTAGCTGAGCAACTAAACGATACCCTTTTAATGGCTCGAGCAAATGACAATCTAGGCTTGCTCTACCGCTACCATAAAAATTATTCTACCGCTTTTGCTTACCATCAACGAGCTTATGAGTGGATAGAAAATAAATCAGTTGACAAACTTTACAAGATGATTTTTGCCAACAATGCAGGAGTAGCTAGTCGATACAACCAGAAATATGCTACGGCAGTAGATTTTTATATGAAAGCCCTGCAGCTGGCCGAGGAGGAAGAAGACTTAAGAAATATAGCCATTGCAAGTAACGGGATTGGCAATGCTTTGAGTCAAATCCCGGGAAAACAAAAAGAAGCCTTGGCTTACTTCAACCGTTCTTTAAAAGCCGAACAACAACGCGGTAATAAGCTGGGTACAGCCATGAATTATTTATCGATTGCTGATTATCATATCGAAACTGAAAATTATGTTTTAGCCAAATCTTACCTTAACCGCTTACTGCGTATCAATCAAGAAATGAACAGCGTTTTTGGATTGGCTATCGCTTATGAGTATTTGGGGCTAACCTATCTTAAGGAAAACAAAAATCTTACTCAAGCAGTGATTTACTATAAAAAAGCGCTTGCGGGTTATGTTCAACTTGAAAACAGCCATAAAGAAGCAGAAGTACTGCATCAATTAGGGCATACTTTTTTAAATAGAAAAAATTACACCCAAGCCAGTAATTATATACAACAATCGCAAAAATTGGCCACGACAAACAAGCAAACCGCTGTTTTGCAAGGTAATCATGAGCTATTGGCGCAATTGCACGAAGAACAAAACAAATTTGCCGATGCCTTGAAACACTATAAATGGGCGCAAGCTTACGCCGATAGTTTAAAAATACATGAGCAAAATGTTAAAATAGATGCCCTGACCAAACAGTATAACTTGGCTAAAAAGGAAAATGAAATTGCGCTATTAAAAAAAGATAAAGCCCTGCAAGCTGTTAAACTGGCTAATCAAAATGAATTGCTTGCTAGGCGTAACCTCATCAGTTTTTTTCTAGGGATTAGTCTGCTTTTTATACTTATTATTTTGTATTTGCAATACCGTAATTACAAAGAAAGAAAAACCACCAATGCCAGAATTAATCAAGAAGAGAAAGAAAAACTAAATGCAATTTACGAACGTAATTTAGCTCAAGCCGAAATACTAGTTACGCGGTTAAGGGTAAATCCGCATTTTTTATTCAATAGTTTAAACGCTATCACTTATTTAATTCAAATCAAGCAAAATGAAAAAGCAATAAAGTACCTAAAATTATTCAGCAGGTATACCCGTATGGTTCTCGAAACTTCAAAACAACACGTTATTTCATTACCCGAAGAACTTAAACTGGCCAACTACTACCTACAACTAGAAGAAAATCGCTTTGAACAAGACTTAGAAATCCTGTTTATTGGTGACAATAATCCAGAAATTCAAGAAGTTAAGATACCACCGCTTTTGTTACAGCCTTTTTTAGAAAATGCTATTTGGCATGGCTTAATGCTCAGTGATAAAAAAAAGAAAAAAATAAGTGTAAACATCAATCACAACACAACAAAAACCAGCATAAGTATTACCGATAACGGAATAGGTCGTCAACCCAAACCCAGTTCACAGAAAAAACACAAAAGTATGGGCGTTTCTATCATTAAAGAACGAATAGAATTATATAACAAATCCTTTCAAGGGGAAATCACTTATAAGATAGTCGATTTGAAAGATGAACAACAAGCACCGCAAGGCACCCAAGTTATTTTAAGCATTTATCCGCAAAAGAAAACTGAAAAGAATATCGCTTTCGCGGAATAAAATTCGAACGAAGCCTCTCAGCTACTAAAAATCTTACTTACTTTTGCACCAAATATTGTAAACCATGACTCCAACTTATATAGGATATTTCTTTCGGTTAGAACCCGTCCAACCGCTTGCCGAAATCTTGATTGCCCAGCTTAACGAATTAGGTTTTGATAGTTTTGTTGAAACCGAAACGGGATTAGAGGCTTATATAGAGAAATCTCTGCATCAACCCGAGGCAGTTAAAGAATTATACATTTTTCAAAATCCTGATTTTAAGATAGACTTTGAAGTTAAGGAAATTGAACAGGTAAATTGGAATGAGGAGTGGGAACGAAATTTCCAGCCTATTTTAGTGGATGACATCTGCCAAATAAGAGCACCTTTTCATGCCAAACAAGAGACTACCTACGATATTATTATTGAACCTAAAATGTCTTTTGGTACGGGGCATCATGCCACCACTCATATGATGGTACAACATTTATTGCAGCTCGATTGCACAAACAAAGTGGTTTTAGATATGGGCTGTGGCACAGGTATTCTTGCCATTTTGGCCGGTATGCGAGGTGCTACAGATATAACCGCTATAGATATAGACCATTGGTGCTATTTAAACACACAAGAAAATGTAGTTCGCAATAACTACTCGGCAATTAAAGTTTTTGAAGGCGACGCATCACTGCTCGGCTCTAAAAAATTCGATTTAATCATCGCCAATATCAACCGCAATATTCTTCTTCAAGATCTACCCATTTACGAGAAGGTATTGCTACAAGAGGGTATAATTTTATTAAGCGGCTTTTACGAAGAAGATTTAAGTCTCATAAACGAAAAGTGCAAGCAATTAGGATTGCAATATGTAAATCACTTCATTAAAGATAACTGGGTGGGTGCAAAATTTGTTAAAAATTAAAATTTACATTCAAAATTATTTATTTTTGAAAGAAACAAGCTTAACAACTATGAGTGTTCAGGAGGAAGTACTAGAAAAGAGTGCGACAGAAACCGCAGAAGAAGAACAGAACCAAATTATTGTTTTTAATGATGATGTCAACACTTTTGACCATGTAATTGAAATGCTAATTAAGAGTTGTGATCACGATGCCCTACAAGCCGAGCAATGCACGCTTATTATTCATTATAAAGGAAAATGTGCCGTAAAAACGGGAGATTATGAAGATTTAAAACCACGTTGTACTGCCTTACTAGAAGCGGGAATTAGTGCCGAAATCCAATAATATAGAGTAGCCTCAACAGCCGGTTTGGTTTTTTTATTTTATGTTAAAAACCTAACTATGGAAAAATTATTATTCTTTTCGTTTCTAGCTGGGGTAAGTGTTTTTATTGGCGGACTTCTAGCCTATTTTTTTAATCATCACCTTAAAGACACCCCTATAAAATACGAGTTAAGCCATAGTTTTATGGCCTTTGGCTCAGGCATTATCCTATCGGCAGTAGCTTTAGTTTTAATTCCTAAAGGCCTTGAGGAGTTAGCGGTATGGCCGCTGGTTTTGACTTTCTTATCTGGTGCGCTCTGTTTTTTATTAATCGATTGGTATTTGAGTAAAAAAGGTGGTCAAACCGCTACTTTACTGGCAATGCTTATGGATTTTATACCAGAATCCATTGCTCTGGGAGCCGTTTTTGCATCACAGTCTCAAATGGCCAAATTACTTGCTGTCTTTATTGGTTTACAAAACTTACCCGAAGCCTTTAATGCTTTTAGAGACTTAACCCAAAGTGGATTTAGTACACGTAAAACTCTGCTGCTTTTCTTCTTTCTAAGTTTTTTTGGATTAGGTGGTGCTTTAGCAGGACATTTTATTTTAAGTGATTACCCTGATTTGACAGCTTATTTAATGACCTTCGCTAGTGGCGGAATTTTATATCTTCTCGTACAAGATCTCATTCCTGAAAGTAAATTAAAAAACACTTACCTCCCAACGCTAGGGGCAATATTAGGATTTTGCATTGGTATGATTGGTGAGAAGATAATTTAATAATCCAATATATATTTTTCACTTAAGTATTTCCAATATCGTTTAGGAACGTGTTGAGTATGCAGTTTTTTATTGGCGCGTTCTTGAATATTGGTATGTTCAAAATAATTTTTCCATAATTTTTTATAGGCCACTTCATCTTCAGCTAACAAATCTGGTGGCGTACTATGTAAGAAAGTATTTACCGATGGCAAGTGCACATGCCTTAAGGATTCTAAATCGTATAACAAACCATAATCACGTTTTATATCATAGATACACCATTCTTGATCGGCAAAACGGGTTTTAAAATGCTTGGCATTTAGGGGTAACACATTAAAATCGGGAGCTATTCGCGCGAAGTATAGACCGTTTGCCGTTTTTTCGAAACGTACAAATGCATCCATACGATGCTTTTCTCTCCCTATCATTTTATTAATCTTTTGCAATTGTATTACTGCATCTCTACTAAAGTCATTTTTACCACTATGCTTATCAACCATCAATTGGCATATATAGGCAAGTATTAACTGGGGCACCTCAGCCAACTCGCTCAAAAAGCATCGGTATAACCAAGTAAGGTCGCTTTTACCGCCATATTTAATAATTCCCTTTGCCACACGGGCGGCTTTTTCTTGATCTGTGCTTACCCAGATTTCTTCATCAAAAAAAGATGCAGCATGGTTGTTTTGCCTCATCAGTTTTACATCTTTCAATCTTAAATGAAACACCTCAAAAATGGCAGATAACAAACCTTCAAAGCTATGATCAAATAGCACAATTTTCATTTTATTCAAATAAATTTAATTGTGAATTAAACAATGGCTTGTATTTGCTTTTTCCTTGAGTAAGTATATTTGATTTTATTTGTTGCGCACTCATATCGGCCTTTAGAAAATCACGAGAGTCGCATACCATAAAATATTGTGCTCTATTCAAAGCAATACCCATTTTCTTTAGGTGATGCCATCCTAGTTTCCGGTACTTTCTGGCTTGCAGAATCTTGTAAACAGACTTTAGTCCCACACCAGGTATGCGCGCGAGTTGTTGTTTATCAGCTTTGTTTATATCTACAGGAAAAAGATGTAAATTTCGTAAGGCCCAACTTAATTTTGGGTCTATATCACTATCTAAGTTAGGATGTTTCTGATTTAATAACTCATCGATTGAAAAGCCGTAAAATCTTAGTAACCAATCGGTTTGATAAAGTCGGTTCTCTCTAAGCATGGGCACCTCTGTACCAATTGCGGGAAGTCGAGAATCATAAGAAATAGGAACGTACCCCGAGTAATACACCCTTTTCATTTTATACTTTTTATAAAGATGAGCAGCAGTATACATAATTTGGGCATCGGTTTCATTGGTGGCCCCTACAATCATTTGCGTACTTTGCCCGGCCGGCGCATACACTGGCGTACTTTTAATCAGTTTTTTTTCAGATTTATACTTAACAATCTCATTACGCACCTTTTTCATGGGTTTTAAAAAATCTTCGCGGTTTTTTTCGGGAGCCAGTAATTTTAACCCATTTTGAGTAGGAATCTCTATATTTACCGAAAGTCGATCGGCATACAAGCCTGCCTCATACATCAAATCATCACTCGCCCCAGGAATAGATTTTAAGTGAATATAGCCGTTGAAGTTTTCTTCTAACCGCAATTTTTTTGCAACCAAGATGAGGCGTTCCATCGTATAATCGGCATTTTTAAAAATACCTGAACTTAAAAAAAGTCCTTCAATATAATTGCGCCTATAGAAATTGATTGTTAAATCGACTACTTCTTGTACTTTAAAAGCGGCACGTTTAATATCATTGCTTTTTCTCGTTACACAGTAAGCACAGTCAAAAATACAATGATTGGTAAGCAAAATTTTTAACAGTGAAACGCATCGACCATCGGCCGTATAGGTATGGCAAATCCCCATTCCACTTGAATCGCCTAAACCCTTTTTCTTGTTGGTTCGTTTGCTGCCACTACTCGAACAAGAAACATCATATTTGGCGGCATCGGCTAGTATGCTAAGTTTTTCTTTGATTCTATCAAAATTCATTTATATGGATTTTATACAAATTTACGGATTAAATCCGTTTAAACGGAAATAAACCGAATAAGTTTTGGAAAATATCCGCCAAATAATGTATATTTGGATATGGAATTACCAATAGAAATACGTCGATTTAAAGAAATTAGAGAAGAGCAAGGTGCAACTCAAGCCGAGTTCGCTTCTCTTTTAGGTGTTAAAACCTCAACTGCCGATATTGAACGCGGTCGAACTAAACTTAGCGGAAGTGTAGTAATGGAGTTACTCAAGCAGTTTAGTATAAATCCATTATGGTTGTTTGGTGAAAGCAATCAAAAGCGTTTGCCTCTGCATCGAGTAGATACCATGCCAAAGGTAATTAGCCTTAATTCTGAGGAAAATGAAAACATTGTAATGGTAAACCAAAAAGCTGCTGCAGGTTACCCTCATAATGTTCAAGATGTTGATTGGTACAGGCAATTGCCCGCTTTTGATATGCCGCTTCCTCAATTTAGAAATGCAACTTATAGAGGGTTTCAAATAGAAGGAGATAGTATGCTGCCCAATTTTAGACCAGATGAGTGGGTGTTGGCCAAGGCAGTACCAAGTATAAGTGATGCCAATGACCACCGTGTGTATGTGGTGGTAATGTATGATAGTGTAGTGGTAAAAAAGTTGCATAAGTTAGCGGATCCTAGCCGTGTTCGATTAATTTCTTTTAATGACGAGTATCCTGCCTTTGAAGTTAATGTTGCTGAAATTCAGGAATTATGGCAAGTCAATTCTAAACTTACTTTTAATCTAGATGCCAACTCAGACAATGGCATTTTGCGGGAATTGCAGGCTTCTATGCAAGAACTAAAAAATAAAATCAATAATTTAAATAAGTAGAAAAACCCGGTATCTCACCAGGTTTTATCTATCTATTTACTTTAAATTATAATTTATATCCTACACCAAATCCTATTAACCAAGGATTAATATCAACATCTGCCCCAACAGTTGCCCCTAGTGCACTGGTAGCGTCTACCTCTACATCTGTATTTAAAAATAATTTTTTGACATCTAAATTTAGAAACCAATTATTATTTAAGGTATAATCTAGACCCAATTGTAAGGCGAAACTAACATTGTTATCATAGGTTAAATTATCGGCAACAGGACCTTCGTCTTCTCCATAAAATATGGTATAATTAATCCCTGCCCCCAAATAGGGCTTGAAATTACCATTGTAGAAGTGATATTGAGCGGTTAAAGTAGGTGGCAATAACCATACTGAACCTAAATCTATTTCTCCAACAGCCGTATTAATCGCCGAGACCTCGTGTTTGGTCGTCCCTAAAATTAATTCCGCTGCAATATTCTTAGTAAAGAAATAAGTGATATCCAATTCTGGAATTACTGTTGTTGAAATGTCAACATCTCCACCAATAGCCTCGATATTGGCACTTTCATCTGGAGTAACTACGACACCCCTAAGCCTAAATTGCCATTTAGAATAATCGGTTTGCTCATTTTTTGAGATTTCTTGTGCTTGACCCACAAACGGTACGAGCATAGCCACTAATAATGCTAAAACTACCTTTTTCATAATTAATAGTATTTAAAATTAGAATTTATTTGTTATTTATTAGCAAATTTAGTTTTAGTTTAAAGTGATAAAAATGACTTAAATCAGCCTTATCTTAAGCCCTATCTCAATAATTTTATTTGCTTTAAATCACAAAGGATTAAAAGATAAAAAAACAGAATAGTTTTATCTTATAGCTTTATCAACCCAAACTATAAGATTTTAATTTTCAAAAACTTACAGCAAGCATAGTTATAAATACGTATCAATTTATCTTTCAAAAAAATCTACACCAGTTTTTAACCTGATTAAAGTTAGCATTTAGAAGTAAAAAATCATCTCAATAAATTTCTCTTATTTTTTTAAATAGTGACTTTTGTCATAAAAAAACTGCTCACAATGGAGCAGTTTCAAAATATTGATGCTCGAAAACATTAAAAAGCATTTATAATAGCTGAAAAATCATCCGCTTTAAGCGATGCACCACCTATCAATCCGCCATCTACATCGGGTTTTGAAAAAAGTTCTTTGGCGTTGTTAGGCTTTACGCTACCACCATATAAAATAGAGGTATTTTCAGATAAATCAGCGTCAAAGCGCTCAGTGATCTGTTGTCTGATAAACTCATGCATTTCCTGGGCCTGTTCGGGAGTAGCCGTTTCACCAGTTCCAATTGCCCAAACCGGTTCATAGGCAATTATAACGCTCTTCATTTGCTCTGCATTTAGATGAAAGAGACTATTTTCAAGTTGGCTTTTAATGGTTTCATTTTGACGATTGGCTTTTCTAGCCTCTAGCTCCTCTCCCACACAAAAAATTATTTGCATCGATTCTTCTAGCGCCGTATTTACCTTTCTCGCCAATATTTCATCGGTTTCATTATACAGATGTCTGCGTTCAGAATGCCCTATAATCACAGTTTTTACTCCAATACTGGTTAGCATGGATGCAGCAACCTCTCCCGTATGCGCTCCCTGCTTATGTGCATTACAGTTTTGTGCAATTACTTCTATAACAGAATCTTTTAGCATTTCTTTGACTGGAAATAACAAAGGGAAGCTAGGTGCAACCATCACTTTAACTTCTGAATGCATTTCATTTTGTTTTAAAGCCTCTAACAAAGTTATTGATTCGGGCAGGTTGTTATTCATCTTCCAGTTTCCTGCAATAATTTTATCTCGCATAATTTTTTATTTAATTCGTTCTTATTTTTGGATCTAAATAGGCGTAAATTACATCTACCAAAATATTGATAAGCATAAACATACACGCTATCACAATTACCGCGCCCATTATTATTGGTAAATCTAAGGTGTTTAGTGCGTCTACAATTTCTTTTCCTAAACCATTCCACCCAAAGATATATTCAACAAAAACTGCCCCTGCCAACATTGAAGCAAACCAACCAGAAATGGCAGTTACAACCGGATTCATAGCGTTTTTTAAAGCGTGCCTCCATACTATTTGATAGGTATTAAGACCTTTGGCTTTGGCAGTACGAATATAATCTTGACTCAACACATCGAGCAGAGAATTTCGCATTAATTGAATTACTACAGCCAAGGGTCTAATCCCTAAAACCAAAGCGGGTAGTATTAAATTTTTAAGTTGTAATTGATTGGCTTCACCAAAATCATCTAACTCATATAAACTTCCTGTGGTATTCAGACCGGTGTAGTTGTGCAAAACAAACCCAAACAGCCATGCAAATATAATGGCACTAAAAAATGAAGGGACACTCATACCTACCGTACTTAGTACTTGAATACTTTGATCTATCCAAGAGTCTTTTCTCAAAGCCGATAAAATGCCAAAAAAAACACCCAAGAGCAAAGCAATACTTATTGCCGAAAATGCTAAAACAATTGTATTGGGAAGCGTTTCGGCAATCACCTGTCCGACCTGTTTATTGTTTTTTTGAAAGGATTCTCGTAGATAAGGTCTTTTGACAACACAAGTAAAAGAGTTTGTTTTGAACAAAGCGATAGCATCATATTTTCCTGTACTAAGAGCGGTGTAATGTGACTTGTTATTTGCGTGGACCGATATGGGTGACAAGTCATTTAAATAATACCCGTATTGTGTGGCTAAGCTTTGGTCAAATCCATATTTTTCTCGAATGATTTGCAATTGCTCTTCACTTTCAATCTGACCGAGCATCATTTGAGCGGGATCGCCGGGTAAAACTTGAAACAATAAGAAAATTACACTTATTACCCCCCAAAGGGTTAAGGCTGCATAAACTATCTTTTTACCAATGTATGTTATCAAAATTTAATCTAATGCAATTTTTTGAGCATCATTCCAATGCAGTTTTTGTTTGATGGTTCCTTCGTGAAGCAGAACCAAACCGGGGTTAGAACGAACAATAGTTTTAATAGTGGTTTCATCGGCAAAATAAAAATCTAGGTTTAGTTGAAAATCTTTATTAATTTCTTGGTATTCTGCCGCTCCAGAAGCCGATAAAGCTATTACTTTATAACCTTTCTCTTGAGCCTGTTGGAGAACTGGTTTGATTTTTGCCCAACCTTTACGTTCGGTTTTAGATAAATTATAAGCGCTAACAATTAAAACCTTTGGTTCATTTAATATTTGGCCGGTTAAATCTTTACCGTTTATTTCTAATGCAAAGTCGTGGATTGGTGGCACATAACCTTCAGCTACCATTTCGGTTTCTACCTCAACAAACTCTCCATCAATTGGCGGGTAGCTGCCTTGAGTAGTGTAAATTTTTTCCTCACCATCCACTTTGAATTTCCAATGGTAGTCGTAAATTGCTTCTGGTGCGCCTTCTGGAACTCGCATGGCCTCTTGAATATTAACCCCTTCTTTATAGGCTCTAAAATCTACAACCGGTAAATGCATTAAGACGTGATAAGCTAAGCCCAAACAACCTATAAAAGCCGCAAAAAATATCCATTTATGAGAATTTGGGTTAAAAATAGGTTGTATATATTTTTGATTAAAGAAAATT
This sequence comes from uncultured Mesonia sp., assembly GCA_947499595.1. Classification (GTDB taxonomy): domain Bacteria; phylum Bacteroidota; class Bacteroidia; order Flavobacteriales; family Flavobacteriaceae; genus Mesonia; species Mesonia sediminis. Next base: position 8,653 of record CANMOY010000008.1, on the reverse strand, counting down.
ATAAGAATAAGCACACTTAAAACAACGTCTTTATAAAAGCTCTCCCAGGGCGTCAAGGGGATCGCATCGCCAAAGCATCCGCAATCGGTTACCTTATTAAAGTAAGCCGAATAAAAGGTTAAAAATGTAAAGAAAATAATCATTAGTAATATACTCCAGCTAGTAAATTTTTTTAGGTAACCGAGTAGTAAATTTACACCCAAAAGCACCTCAAAAATTACAATAAAAACCGCCAAAGCCAATGCATAAGGCACTAAAAAAGGCAGATTAAGAACGCTGGCTGCAAAATAATCTTGTAGCTTAAACGAAAAACCTACGGGATCATTAAGTTTTACTAAACCACTGAAGATAAAAAGTACACCTACAAATATGCGTGCAAAGTTTACAACTGCTTTCATAATTATTTTTTTTGCTGATTGAAATTAAGTAAAATAAGGGCAAATACGGCATAATTCACCATATCTTGATAATTAGCATCAATACCTTCGCTAACCAACGTTTTGCCTTGATTATTTTCGATTTGTTTTACCCGCAATAATTTTTGCAAAATCAAATCGGTTAAAGAGCTTACCCGCATTTCGCGCCAAGCTTCGCCATAATCGTGGTTTTTATTCAACATTAACTGTTTGGTTAAGGCAATTTGCTCGTCATAAACTTCTAGAGCTTGTTCTAATGACAAGTCAGGTTGCTGCGCAACACCTTTTTTAAGCTGAATCAAAGCCATCACGCTGTAATTAATAATGCCTATGAATTCTGGAATTTCCCCTTCGTCAACTTTTTGAACTTGATTTTCTTGCAATCCGCGAATGCGTTGTGCTTTAATAAATATTTGATCGGTTAGTGAAGGTAATCGCAGAATACGCCATGCGCTGGAGTAATCTTGCATTTTCTGACTAAAAAGAGCTCTACATTTTTGGATTACGGCATCGTATTGCTGCGCTGTTTGTTGCATAGAAAAGATGAATTTTGCGTAAATTTCGCATTTATAATTATAAAAATCAATTTTTAAGATGACAATTAATTGCAAAGGAAGCCTTATCGATTTGAGTTCACCTAAAATAATGGGTATATTGAATCTAACACCCGATTCTTTTTATGATGGTGGACAATATAAATCTGAAATACAAATACTTCGGCAAACTGAAAAAATGCTTAGCGAAGGAGCTGATTTTATTGACCTTGGCGGATATAGTTCTCGACCAGGAGCAAAAGAAGTGGGTGCAACTGAAGAGTGCCAGCGCGTGCTACCAGTAATAGAGCTTATTCTAAAACATTTTCCCGAGACACTTATTTCAATAGACACTTTTAGAAGTGAGGTGGCCGAAAAGAGCATTGGCGCAGGAGCAGCAATTATTAACGATATCTCTGCAGGAGAATTAGATCAGGCTATGTTATCAACAGCAGCCAAACTACAAGTGCCCTACATTATGATGCATATGCGAGGAAACCCAAAAACCATGCAAAGCTTAACGCAATACCAAAATCTTACTCAAGAAATTATTTTTTACTTTTCAAAGAAAATACAGCAAGCTCGTGATCTTGGTCTTAATGATATTATTATAGATCCAGGATTCGGATTTGCTAAATCTCTTTCTCAAAATTATACCTTGCTGAATGAACTTGCTCTTTTGCAGCAACTGCAAGCACCAATATTAATTGGCGTTTCAAGAAAATCAATGATTTACAAGCTATTAGACTCAAATGCACAGAACGCTTTAAATGGAACTACGGTCTTACACACACTGGCGCTACAAAAGGGTGCACAGATTCTTCGGGTTCACGATGTTAAAGAAGCTAAAGAATGTGTGCGTATACTAGATCAACTTAAAGATTAATTTATAAATTTACGAAAATCATTTTTTTTGGATAGCATTAGTTTTTTAGAACTCAGAATATTAGACATTATAGACATTTTATTAGTAGCTATACTACTATATTATGTTTATCGCTTGGTTAAGGGCAGTGCAGCCATTAATATATTTATAGGCATTGTAATTATTTACCTTGTCTGGAAATTAACCCAATTGCTTCAAATGGAGATGCTAAGCAGCATATTAGGACAGTTTATTGGGGCCGGAATGTTCGCCTTAATTGTAGTTTTTCAGCAAGAAATAAGAAAATTCTTACTTATGGTTGGCTCAACCAATTTTGGTAGTAGGCGCAACTTTCTACGTCAGTTTAAATTCAATAAAAACAATGGTAATCAACTTGAAACCGATTTTAAATCGATAATTAAGGCTTGCCAGAAAATGGGTCAAAACAACACTGGTGCGCTAATTGTTATTAAAAGAAATACAAGTTTAGATTTTATAAAAAGCTCAGGAGATAGTATGCGCATTAAAGTAAACCAGCCTATTATAGAATCTGTTTTTTATCCAAACTCTCCTCTACATGACGGAGCTATGATTATCGAAGACAATACTATCACAGCAACAAGGGTTATTTTACCTGTTTCTAACGATAGAAACATTCCGCTGCGTTTTGGGTTAAGGCATCGAGCTGCTATAGGAATTACCGAAAAAACAGATGCTGTTGCCTTAGTGGTTAGTGAAGAAACTGGGCATACCTCCTATATCAAAGATGGAAGTTTTGATTTATACGATGATTTAGAGGAGCTAGAAAAAAAATTAGAAGAAGACCTTTCTTAAACTTCATCTATTTCATTAACTATTATAAATCGTATTCGAGAAACTGTACTTCATAAAGGCTTTTGTAATACCCCTCTTCTTTTTGAAGCAATTGTTGATGTGTTCCTATTTCAACAATTTTACCCGCATCCATGACAATGATCTTATCTGCTTTTTTAACGGTTGCCAACCGGTGTGCTATTATTATTGAGGTTCTTCCTTGGGTAATCTTATCGGTAGCCTCTTGAATCAATTGTTCGCTATAACTGTCTACGCTAGAGGTGGCCTCATCTAAAACCAAAATGCTTGGTTTACTTACATAGGCCCTTAAAAACGCAATCAATTGCCGTTGCCCGCTAGACAACATTGAGCCTCTTTCCTTTACATTATATTGATACTTCCCTGGTAAGGTATTGATAAAATCGTGTACGCCAATTTCTTTCGCTGCAGCAATGACATCCTCTAAGCTTATCTTCGGGTTTTCTAATGTGATATTATTCTCAATCGTATCGGCGAAAAGAAAAACATCTTGTAAAACAACGGCAATTTCATTTCGTAAAGATTTTAGTTGAAACTCTTTTATATCAATACCATCTATGCTAATACTCCCTCCATTAATTTCATAAAACCTACTTAATAAATTTATGATAGTACTTTTACCAGCACCAGTTGCACCTACAATAGCTACCGTTTCTCCAGCTTTCACTTTCAAATCAATCCCTTTAAGCACTAACTCATCAGGTATGTAACCAAAGCTCACTTGTTTAAATTCAATATCTCCTTGAAGATTTTTTGCTATTTGAGTCCCTTGATCTTTTATTATGGCTTTGGTATCTAAAACCGCAAAAACCCGATTTGCGGCTACCATTCCCATTTGCAGGGTATTAAATTTATCGGCTATTTGTCGTAAAGGCCTAAACAACATTTGTATAAGCTGGATAAACATGACAATTATACCCAAATTTAATTCTTCGCCCGCTACAACCCTTAAGCCTCCAAACCAAACTACTAATCCTATCGCAATCGAAGTTGCCATTTCTGCGATAGGAAAAAAAATAGAATTGTACCAAACTGTTTTAATCCAAGCATTTTTGTGTTTCTCGTTAATGGCTTTAAACCGAGCATATTCTACTTTCTCTCGATGAAAAATCTGCACTATTTTCATTCCTGTAAGCCTTTCTTGTACAAATGTATTGAGATTAGAAACCTGTGTTCTGACCTCTTCAAAAGCCACTTTCATTTTTTTCTGAAAAACACGTGTAGCGTAAATAATCAGCGGTAAGATTAGAAAAACCAAGAGGCTTAACCTCCAGCTTTGATATAACATAAACCCAACTACCACAAGCATTTTCAATAAATCGCTAATAATCATGAAAAGCCCCTGGCTAAAAATACTTGCAATAGTTTCAATATCACTTACTGCACGAGTAACCAATCTACCTACAGCAGATTGATCATAATATTGCTTTTTAAACTGCAGCATATGAGCAAACAATTTAACCCGTATATCCCGTATAACTTGCTGCCCAAGCCAATTCGCAAAGTAAATAAATCCAAACTGAGTAAGCACTTCTAACACTAAAGCTCCTAACATTAGCATAATAAAGTTAACCAGTAAACTCGCGTCTTTTGGTACTATGCTTTGATTAATGACTACCTTGGTTAAATACGGGTTAACCACCCCAAGTAAGGAGAGCAAAATAGCTGTAAAAGCTACAAAGTAAAAGGTCTTTTTATACGGATTAGTATACGTGAGTAAACGCTTAAACAACCTAAAATCAAATGCGTTACCCTTTTTATTTGCCATGGTTTGTAAAAATATGTGCAGGATAATCAACCTGCGTTAAATAAAGACCTCGAGCCGGCGCAGAAGCTCCAGCATTAGACCTGTTTTTAGATTGAATGATTTGGTGCATTGCTTTCGGTTCGCGTTTCCCGCAACCCACCTCTAATAAAGTTCCTACTATGGCTCTTACCATATTACGCAAAAACCGATTTGCCTGTATACTAAAAATAAGCTGATGCCCTACTTGTTTCCAACTAGCGTGCATAATGGAGCAATCAAAAGTAAAAACATCTGTCTTTACTTTTGAAAAAGATTCAAAATCGGTATAATCCAATAAAATATCGGCCGCCTCTTGCATTTTCTTTATATCTAAAGTACGTTTCACAAAATAGCTTCCTTGATTTGTAAAAGGATTCTTTTGCATATCAATCATATATTCATAACTACGTGCAGTCGCATCAAAACGCGCATGTGCCTCATCTGGCACCTCAAAAAGTTGAGAAATCGCAATATCTTTCGGTAACAGGGTATTCATTTTGTAACAGAACTCTGTTGCGTTTAAGGTTTCATCATAATCAAAATGAGCAAACAACTGCTTGGCATGCACACCAGCATCGGTACGACCTGCACCCACAACCGGCGTATAATTTTGTAAAGCAATTTGCAGTTTGTCTTCTAAGACTTCTTGTACGCTAATCACATTCGGCTGCCTCTGCCAGCCAAAATAAGCTGTACCATTGTAAGCCAATTCGATAAAATACCTCAATCTATTTACCTATTTTTGCTTTGCAAAGATACAAGAATCTGTAGACCATGTGGGTCTTAAAGCATTAAACCCTGTTAAAAACCTCTTATTTTTTGAAAAAGATTCTCCTTTTAAGTGACACTCATTCACATCTTGATGAACGCATAATTACTTATGCCCGTCAAGCGGATGAAATATGGCACGCCGGCGATATTGGAAATTTAGATGTAACCGACACTTTAAATAGTATAAAACCTTTAAGGGCTGTATACGGCAATATAGACGATGATAAAGCTCGGCGTAGTTTCCCTTTAGATTTGTTTTTTTACTGCGAACAGGTGAAAGTATACATGACTCATATAGGCGGTTATCCAGGAAAATATAATGCCCGAACAAAGCAATTAATTCAAGCCGAGAAGCCTCAGCTTTTTATTTGTGGGCATTCGCACATTTTAAAAGTGATGTATGATAAAAATAATCACGTTTTACATATGAACCCTGGTGCTTGCGGAACTCACGGTTTTCATACCGTTCGTACCATGCTTCGTTTTGAAATTAATGGAGACAAAATTGAAAAACTCGAAGTTATTGAACTAGGCCAACGTGGAAAATTAAAATAAAAAACCCAGTGAAAATCACTGGGTTTTTACGCACTAATACTACTAAGATATTAGGTTTATCGCAATCGGTCTACAGATTTTACAAGTGCTTCATCCTTTTTGATGGCTTTATTAGCCAACACTAAAAAAACGATAGAAATGATAGGAAGAAACAACCCAATACCTTTCTCTGAGATATTCATCTCTCCAGGTACGATTAGAGACCAGTACACGAAAAATCCTAGTAAAATAAAGTTTAATATGATGTTGAGTCTGTTCATAACAAACTGCAATTTTCTATTTTTAAATAAAAAGATACTTACCAATGCCAATAAAGCACTCAACAGAAGTCCGGCTAAAACATAAGGTAGGTCTGTGGCATAAATTGGATTTGCATTGGGGTTCAACCACAAGCTAAATACAAATGACGCCATAACACTAACCACCAAACTCAGCAATAAATAAATACTTTGAATGCGTTGAATCATTTTTATCTTTTGATATGGATACAAAAATATAATATTTATTGTATTTGAAAACCCTAAAAAAGAAAATAAAATTGTATTATTGCAGTATCTATGCGTAACCACTTCAAACAAGGTTACTTAGAACTTCATAATTTTTTCAAAAAAAACATACATTTTACCAAACCGTCGTTTTTCACATATAGGTTTTGGTTTTAACACAAAACATTCAATAATATATTTTTTCAATAGATGTTAGAAATATCAGAATTAAAAGCAAAAAAGCTACCCGAGCTTAAAGAAATTGCCAAATCGCTCAATGTACCTAAGTACAACCGCTTAAAAAAATTAGATTTAGTTTATCAAATTTTAGATTACCAAGCGGCAAACCCGCACAAAACCAAGGAGGCGTTAAGCGAGGAAGAGCCACAAACAAAACCTAAAGAAAAAAATATTGCAGAGGCTAGAAAGGAAGAAAAACCAAACAATCATTCAAAGCCTCTAAAAAAATCTCCTCATAAAGAAGGAGAGAAAGATCAAAAATCAGATAGATCTAAAAAACAACCCTCCAAACAAACTAAAAAGACCACTTCGCATCCTGATCAAGGAAAAAAAGCAAACGAGAGCTCTAATTCTAATTCTGGTCGCTCAAATCACCAAAAAGAAAGGCAAAACCAGCACCCCAAACACGAGCAAAGTAAAAAGCAGAGCGATCGATCAAACGATAAAAAAGACCCTCAGCATAAAAATAAATCACAAAATGGTAACAAAGATAAACGTAATAAATACCGCGAGCCCAATTATGAGTTCGATGCCATTATAGAAAGTGAAGGGGTTCTAGATATTATGCAAGATGGTTACGGCTTTTTACGCTCATCAGACTATAACTACCTTTCTTCACCCGACGACATCTACGTTTCTCAATCACAGATTAAACTATTCGGGTTAAAAACTGGAGATACTGTTTTAGGACAAATAAGACCTCCAAAGGAAGGCGAAAAATATTTTCCGTTAATCAAAATTAGTAAAATAAATGGTTTAGACCCACAAGTGGTTAGAGACCGTGTATCTTTTGAGCATCTTACTCCTCTATTTCCACAAGAAAAGTTTAAACTGGCCGAAAGAGAAAGCAATTTGTCTACGCGCATAATTGATTTATTCTCTCCTATAGGAAAAGGGCAAAGAGGTATGATTGTCTCGCAACCAAAAACTGGTAAAACGATGTTATTGAAAGATATCGCTAATGCCATTGCAGCCAATCACCCAGAAGTTTATCAGATCGTTCTATTAATAGATGAGCGCCCAGAAGAAGTAACCGACATGCAACGCCACGTAAATGGTGAAGTTGTTGCTTCAACCTTTGACAAAGAAGCGCACGAACATGTTCGTGTTGCCAATATCGTACTAGAAAAAGCAAAACGCTTGGTTGAATGCGGCCACGACGTAGTAATTTTACTTGACTCTATTACTCGATTGGCACGAGCTTACAACACTGTACAACCCGCCAGCGGAAAAGTACTAAGTGGTGGTGTAGATGCAAATGCCTTACACAAACCAAAACGCTTTTTTGGTGCGGCAAGAAATATTGAAAAAGGAGGATCTTTATCTATTATAGCGACCGCTTTAACCGATACAGGCTCTAAGATGGATGAAGTAATTTTTGAAGAATTTAAAGGTACAGGTAATATGGAGCTGCAGTTAGACCGTAAAATTGCTAACCGTAGAATATTCCCTGCCATAGACCTTACCTCTTCAAGTACCCGTAGAGATGATATGCTACACGATGAAAATACAATTCAGCGTATGTGGGTACTTAGAAAATATCTAGCAGATATGAATCCTATAGAGGCCATGGAGTTTATAAACGACAAAGTAAGAAACAGTTTAAACAACGAAGAATTTCTTATCTCGATGAACGGATAGAAGAATCGTAAGACACTCAACATAAAAACCGATTGATATATTATACCAATCGGTTTTTTTTATTACTAAAAGCTATAAAAACTTCAGCTCTAGCTAAAAATAAAAAAACCTTCCAAAAAAGGAAGGTTTCAAAATTTTTGAACACTAACTAAAACTTACAGAGCAGCAACGTGCTTTGCTAATTTAGATTTTAAATTGCTTGCTTTATTAGTGTGAATTACATTTTTCTTCGCTAATTTATCGATCATTGAAACAACAGAAGGATATAGCTTCTCTGCCTCCGCCTTATCAGCCGCTTTTAATTTCTTTATGGCATTACGGGTAGTTTTATGCTGATAGCGATTTCTTAAACGCTTCACATCATTACTACGTATTCTCTTTAATGCCGACTTATGATTTGCCATAACTCTATTTCTTATCTCATTAATTAAATTGTAGTCCGTAGGGGATTCGAACCCCTGTTACCAGGATGAAAACCTGGCGTCCTAACCCCTAGACGAACGGACCAT
>CANMOY010000007.1 GCA_947499595.1 uncultured Mesonia sp. | reverse complement strand
CCGATTTGATCAAAGTGGTAACTGATATCATAATTGCTCAGGTTCATATCATCGTTCTCATTGGCATCTAGTAAATCGACTAGTACCGATGGGTCTGGTGTAGCTACTGAGGCGTCATACAGGTTATAAGCGATAGCTTCTAAATTGATCGCTGCGGTACCGCTGCTTCCATCTTCACATAGTGTGTAACCAAACGGATCGATGTTGGTTAACACCGGTACACGTACCGCTTGTATTTCTATAGGTACAATCACAAAACAGAAGTTGCCGTTTACTCCGCTATCTACGCGAACATAGATTACCTGAACAGTCATTCCTTGATCGTTTACCGTATTCAAGCTCGGATCATTGGTGTAGCTGGTTGGGTTGGCAATATATTCTGGCACAGTAGTGTCGCCTGCTTCTGCAGCTGCCTCGCTGGTGTAGTAGCTTAAATCTACATTTTCTCCGGCAGCGATTAAAGCGCCGCTTTGTGTTAAGTCAAAAGCGTTGGTGGCTACTCCGTCATTGTCATCATCACATTCTTGTAAACGCAATACATCTGGATCGGTTTCTGATGGACTTGGCAATGGCAATACTTCGATGGTTAAATCTACATACTGCTCACACTGGTTTTGCGTATCGGTATTTACCACCACCACATATATACTTTGTGGGTTGGCGATATTCTCGTAAGCGCTTGGGTTGGCAATAGGTGCGTCTCCATTTAAGTAGGCTTGCTCACTCTCATAGTAAGTAAAGGTATAGTCGTTTGGCGGGAAGTTTTGTCCGCTCATCTCACCTTCTTTACTGGTTAAGTTGAAAATGCTTTGTGATAACGGCACATTGTTGTAATCGTCGTCACATACTTGCAAGATACTTGGGTTGCTTACCACAGGTAGTTCTTCTACATACAGCATAAAGCTGTTGTCATTTGCCGTATTAAAGGTATCGTAGCAACCGGTGGTATCGTCTTCTACTCGTACAAAGATACGTTGCGGATTCACGATATTGGTATAGGCTTGAGGCACTGCAATGGCGTTGATTCCTGCATCGGCATCAGCTTGACTCTCATAATAGGTAACGCTTACTCCGGTTTGTGCTCCAACTACATTGGGGGTGTTTTGCGTTAAATCGAATACCGCAAAACCGTTGTAATCGTCATCACATACATACAGGTCTTCTAAGAAGCCTATCTCTGGTGAGCCTACTACTTCTAATTGCAATACTTCTACCACATAACATCCGGTTTGGGTGTTCTCTGCGCGTACATACAGGGTTTGGGTATTGGCACTGCTCAAACCGTAAGGCTGAGTGGTGTCTATTGGGTTTACTCCATTCTCTGCATTGGATTGAGTAATGTGATAGCTTATGGCTAAATTAAGCTCTCCGTTTTCTATGATAGGGGTTTGCGCATCTAAGTCGAACTCGGCAAATCCGTCGTTGTCTACATCACATACCTCTAATGGGGTTACGGGTACTTGTGGTGAGGGCAACGGATTTACTACTAGGGTCAAGGTAAAGCCTTGGCTTACAAAACAGCCGGTGTCTTGATCTTCTACCCGTACATAAATGGTCTCGTTGTTCACCGTATTGGTATAAGGACTGCTTAACGGATTGCTTCCCGTATCGGCATCATTCTGACTCGCATAGTAGGTTACTTGCATACTGCTGTCGCCGCCAGTGATCTCTAGGGTAGCTTGTGTTAAGTCAAAGGATTCTTGCTCATCGCCTGGGTTGTTATAATCACACAACTCTAGGGCAGATGGAGGCGTAATAACCGGTAAAGGGTTTACCACCAACTCAAACTGGGTTTGTGCGGTACATCCGTTGTTGCCGGTAACCACCACGTAAATGGTTTGGTTCATCCCTGCACTGGTATAGGCTTGCTCTACCGTGATAGGGTTGGTTTGTGCATCGGCATCGGCTTGACTTTCATAATAAGCTAAGCTAAAATCAGACGGGTTGGTCTCATTGGCCAATATAGCGGCTTCCATCTGGGTTAAATCAAACACGGCGTTTCCGCTATTGTTGGTATCACAGGCTTCTAGTGCGTCTAGATCTTGTGGCAATACCGGTTGAGGACTGTCTAATACTTCTAGGGTTACATTCACAATGGTATAACAAGCTACTCCTGGGCTTACCACACGCGCATAGATTACTTGGGTGGTATTTACCGTATTGGTAAAGTTGGCCGGTAAAGGTAAAGCATTGTTCTGTGCATTGGCTAAGGTTTGGTGGTAGCTTACGCTTACACCGGCTGCCCCGCCAGTGATTTCATTGTCTAAACTGGGCAGGTTGAATAAACCAAATCCGTCGTTGTCATCGTCACAGAAAGTATACACTTGTGGGGTGTTGGCCGCCGGGGCGGTATCTACTTGTAAGTCGATAGCATCGTCTATTAAACATCCCGTAGTTTGATCTTCTATTTGAAAATAGATGGTCTGGTTATAGGCTGTTGTATTGGTATAGTTACTAGGCAATGCATTGGTTCCTGCAGCCAAATCGGCTGGGGTCTCATAGTAGTCTACATTGTAGTTCGGGTTGTTCCCGGTAAGCTGATTGGTGGCTGCTGTTAAATCGAATACAGCAATACCATCGGCAGTAGCATCATCACAAACCACTTGGGTCACCGGGGTGTTGTAACTTGGTAGCGGGTTTACCACTAAATCAAAACTAGTGGTAGCGGTACAGTTGTTAGGGCCCTCTGCTTCTACTACAATACTTTGCGGATTGCTGGTATTGTCATAAGCCGTTGGGTTAGCGATGGCTGTACCTGCAGTATAGTCTGCTTGACTCGCATAATAGGTCAGGGTGAAATTAGCTGGTGTTGCTTCATTGGCCAAAATGGCTGCAGATTGACTGGTTAAGTCAAAGGTCTGCACACCGTTTTGCGCATCGTCACAAGCTTCTAAAGCCGGTAGGTTGGTCACTAGGTCTGGGCTAGGCAATACATTAAGGTTCACTGCAATCGTATTGTAACAACCAGCAGGGCCGTTATCCTCTACTCTTGCATAAACTGTAGTAGTTACTGTACTGTAATTCATTGGTAGCGTTGCCGTTGCGTTGTCTGCATCGGCTTGTGTAGGGTGGTAGGTAGTGGTTACACTTCCTGCTGCTCCACCTTCAATAGTCGCCGTTAAGCTGGCTAAATTAAAGGTTTCGCTACCGTCTAAATTGGCATCACACAATTCAAGTGGTCCCGCAGGATTCACTGTTGGTGAAGCCACTACTTCTAAATCTAATTGATCTACTATAGTACAACCTGTTGTGGTGTCTTCAATCAATACATAAATAGTCTGATTGTAAGGAGTTGTATTATCATAGTTATTAGCTAAAGTATTCGTATTAGCAGCATTCGCATCTGCTTGAAGCTCATAATAACTCAAGTTAAGATTAGCAAAACCAGCTGTTATTTGCGCAGTTGCTACACTTAAATCGAAAGTAGCAATACCATCTTGTGCCCCTTGATCACAAATAGAGTACAAGTTAGGCGTATTATACGTTGGTAATGGGTTTACTACAAGGTCAAAACTAATGGTTGCAATACAAGTATTAGCCCCCTCTACTTCAACCACAATACTTTGCGGATTGCTTATATTGTCATAAGCCGTAAGGTTAGCGCCAGGTATAGGCGTACCGTTATTATAGTCGGTTTGACTCGCATAATAAGTTAAGGTTGCACCAGCGGGATTAGCCATATTAGCCGTAATTGCCGCCGCTTGTGAAGTCAAATCAAAAGTTTGAACACCGTTTTGCGCATCGTCACAAGCTTCTAAATTAGGTATAGAAGCAGGAAGATTTGGCGCATCACCGATTTCTAAATCAATGGCTACTGTATCATAACAACCTGCACCAGAAGTGTCTTCTAAACGTGCATAAATAGTGGTAGTTGCACCACTAGCTGTATAAGGCGAATTCAAAGCTGCTGTACCGGCTTGAGCATTAGCCAAGCTTGCATGATAGCTTACTGCTAAGTTAGCACCACCTCCAGAAATGGTATTATCCATAGCGGTTAATACAAAATCTTCGCTACCATCGCCATCATTGTCACAGGCAAAAAGCGGACCAGCAGGATTGGCTACTGGAGCAGGAATAACATCTAAAGTTAATGGTTCTACTACATAACAACCGTTAGAAGTGTCTTCTATATAAACATAAATAGTTTGTTGGTTGGCAGTTGTATTGGTATAGTTTAAAGCCAATAACTCGTTAGGATCTTGTGCATCGGCTCCCGTTTGGGTTTCATAGAAGTCTACCGAAGTATTTGGGTTTCCTCCTATAATTTGATTTGCCGCTGCATTTAGATCAAACTGCGTAAATCCATCTTGGGTACCTAAATCACACTCCGCTATATTTGCAGGCGGGTTGTAAGTTGGTGGCGTACCTACCACTACATCAAAAGTTGTGATTTCATAACAACCTTCTGCATTCTCTACACGAGCATATACTGTTGTGGTTACTGCCGGACTATAGTTAGTTGGATTGGCAATAGGAGACAAATTATTTTGTGCATTATTTAAATCGTCAAAATAAGTAACGCTAACCGTTGTAGTAGCTTGCGCTGAAGCTGCCGCATCTTGAGTGGTTAAATCTACAGTTCCCCCACCACAAATGTTCATATTTGCGATAGTAGCTGGAACAGCAGGCACATCCCCGATTAAAATATCTAAAGGCACTACATCATAACAATCGGCAATAGCTGGTATAGCATCTATACGAATATACACCGTTGTAGAAGTGGTTACTGTATAATTATTTATGTTGGCGGCTGGAATCTGTGAAGGACCAGAACCATTTAAAGCGTCGTTTTGATCTGTCCAATAGGTAAAGCTAAGATCTGATGCATTCATACCATCTAATACGGCACTTTGTGTGTTAGGATCTTCTAAATCTACGCTAAAACTAGAACCTGTGGTACCACAGAAAGAAACAGCTGGCGGACAACCGGCAGTAGGACAAATTTTAAAACCATTACTGATGGCCTGTACTGGGTAGGTATATCCTACACCACCACAATTATCCATTATATACTCTGCATTACCCACAAAGTTGTAAGTACCATAACCTGATGGTATGTCAGTTTGATCAATAGTGTAGTAATAATACCCTGTTACAGGATCTGTACTTACTGTCGAAGGCACGGGAGAGTATACCGAATTCCCATTTGCATCAAAGATATCAAACTGCAATTCGTTTAACTGCCCTTGGATAGGCGTATCATAATCAAAATACACATTGATTGGGAACTGCGGGTTTAAAGCAGGTAGCGCTGGGGCACAATTAGGATCTTGAGGAACATCAAATAATGAACACGAAGCATAAGTATCTGGTCCATCATCTAAAGGGATAATAGATAAATAACCGAATGCAGAATCATCGCAAACCCCTGCTACATCGTCTCCGGTGTAAAAGTTATCTAGATAACCCGTCGCCCAGTGAGCACCTAAGTCGCAGTCACCAATAGTAACTTGCAATTTAGCTTTTTGCCCTTGTAGCTCACCGGTATTTAATTTAATACACGACCATTCACTGTACAGAATGGGCGTTGGACCGCTATTAGGATTAGCTATCTCAAATATACAATCTTCCGGATTTGAAACCACACAACGGGTTTGTACTAAATTTCCATTTTGGTCAAAAACCCGAATCGTCATAAAAGGCTGTTGCGATAAACTATGACTTGCTGGATTCTCAAAAACCAAAGCGAAATCAAAGACAAGCACTTCACCTGCGATAAATTCTTTTTCTAAAATACCAACGGTTTTACCTCCGTTATTGTTATCATTCAACTTAATTGAGTTAGAAGAACAACCAAAAGGACTGGTGGTGGGAACATATACTGAATAAGGCGTCAAAACCGGTATATTATTACCAGCGGCAGCATACGAAATCGCTGCAGCTTGATCATTGGCAGGTATACTGGCTCCGTTTATCGAAGTTGCTCCAGGCATATAATCCATCCCTTGACAAGCCGAAAGACTACTAAAGGAATTGGAGTAAAAATCAAACCCATCTGGGTTGAAATTACCGCCTTGGTCTTGGAAACTTGGATTTTCCAAACACGCGCATTCTTGCTCTGTCACGGTTATAGCCAAAAGATCACTTTCACAACCCAATACGGTTTGACTTACGTAATAGGTTTGTCCTTGTACCAAAGCCGTACTAGTTGGAATAGCTGTTGTACCCGCTGCATCTGAGTACCAGGTTAAATTTTGACCACAAATAATTAAATCTTCTATGGTGTCACCGGGCTGGGCAGGAAAACCTGCTGCCGCCCAAGTGGCTGCTGTACAAAATTCTTGCATACTGGCCGCTTGAGGAACCGGCAATTTAGAACTGATTTGCACCGGTACCAATGAACAACCTAGACCTAAATCGGCATAGTAAATTTCATTAAATTGCAATTGGGTATTACTCGATAAAGCGGTGGTTCCCGCTGCATCATCATACCAAGTAATACTAGTGTAATTCCCCAAAATAGGAATATCGTTTTCTAAATCGGTTAAATCTTTTACTTCTCCCCTACACAAGTCGTCATAGGTAAACCCAGTGGTAATTAAAGTAATATCAAAGGTATCTTGCCCACAACCTGGTATGGTAAAGGTACCGGTATATTGATAACTGGTGTAATCTTGCGCCCCAGAGACGGGATTAGTGTTACCAGCACCACCTGCGTGCGGGTTACCGTTCCAATACACACTAGCCAATGGGGGTGAAGTTTGACCTGAGGCTCCAGGATTTGGCAATGGTCCCGTTTGAGCAGGAGCCACATAAATCCAATCATTATTGTTTAGCGTATAAGCTAGAGGCGTACCCCCAGCGTCTTCCAATGTAATTTCCAATTCATAGGCCGGATCTACAATATAGAGTCCAGTAGCTGGATCGGCACAAAGCACAGGTGCGGTAGGATCTGTATACGCCACCGTAAGGTTAGGTGTACATTGCCCAAACGCCGCAAACCTAGCGAGTACTAAAAGTAGTAGTAGGGTAATTTTCTTCATAAGTAATCTTTTAATCCAAGTTTTTATCTTAATGGTTACTTATAAAACAACTGACTAAGGAAAACTCCTACCTCAAAGTTGTTTTATTTATGATAATTTTTGAGTTTCGAAATTTAAACAATTTTTTGGACTTCTCTTAACAAGTATTTAACCTTTCTTTTAAAAATGATGAAAACAAAAAAAGCCCGTGAACAATCACAGGCTTTTATGAGATTAAAAATAAACTAAGTTATTCTTTAACAATCTTAAATTCAGATCTACGATTTTCTTGATATTGCTCTTCTGTACAAGGTGAACATTCAACTTTTGGTTGACTCTCCCCGTAACCTTCGCCTTCAATACGACTTGCATCTATACCTTGATCGATAACATATTGTACCGTGCTCTTGGCTCTAGCTTGAGACAACTGTAAGTTGTAAGCTTCAGAACCGCGTTTATCGGTATGTGCACGAACAAAAATCTTTAAGCTGTCGTGTTTTTTCATAATTGCCACTAATCTGTCTAGCTCATAAGCACCTTCTTTGGTAATTTCAGACTTATCAAACTCGAAGTAGATAGGATTTAACACGATTTCTTCTTCTTGAATCATCGGTTTAATCGGCGTAAGCTCTATTGTAATTTTCTTAGGACCTTCTACACTAGTAACGGCAACCGAATTACTTTCGTAATCTTCTGCATTAACTTGAACCGCATAATCTTCTTGTGAAGAAAGAACAAATTTAGCATTTCCTTTTGCGTTGGTTCCGGCAGATTTAAGCTTTTCTTCTGCTTGGTTATACACCGCCACTTCTGCATTGGTAATGCTTTCGCCTGTTTCCATATTGATTACGTGTACCATAAGCTCTAGATCTCTGATGATATCTTTGAACATATAGATATTATCGTTAGCGATATTTTCTAAAACTTCGCCACGATTTGAACTCACAAAACCGTATTCTTTACTTGGGTAGTAAGCAAATGCGAAATCATCTCCTTCGCTATTAATCGGTTTACCGATATTGATAACTTGACCGTTTTCGTATTTAAAAACATCTAATCCTCCTACTCCTAAATGCCCATCACTTGAGAAGTATAAGATTCCGTTTTCATCTACAAACGGGAAACTTTCTCTACCCGAAGTATTGATTGCAGTACCCAAATTTTGAGGTGAACCAAAAGTACCGTCCTCATTGATGCTCACTTTATATAAATCTGATTGACCTTCTCCTCCTGGCATATCGCTAGAGAAGTAAAGCGTACCACCATCAGGGCTAAGTGCAGTATGACCTGTAGAATAGTTTGAGTTGTTAAAAGGCAAAGGCTGTACATCTGCCCACTCCCCTTCTAACAAGGTAGCTTTAAAAACCTTTAATTGGTTGATTCCTGTGCTATCCTTTTCGTAATCACCGTCGTAATAATCATTACGCGTAAAATACATAGTTTGCCCGTCTGGAGTAATACTCACTGTACCTTCATGGTACTTAGAGTTTACATCTCCTGGTAACAAGCTAGCCTCTGAATATTCACCAGCCATTTTGGTAGCCACATAAACATCTAAAGTTGGTTGCTTGTTCCACCCGTAATCTTTTCTTGATTTATTACGTGAAGAAACAAAGTACAATTGATTATTGAATTCATAAGCTCCAAAATCTGAAAGTTCTGAGTTCAAGTTCTCTAGAGCCATCATTTCGTAAGCAGGTTGTTTGCTTAACAAATCTTGCATATAGTTAGGATTTGCCATAAAGCTACGTGCTCTACCGTCTCTTGGAAACTTTTGTGCAAAATCTTGCATAGCCTTTTGGGCTAAGTCATACTTTTTATTGGCTTTAAGCATTTGAGCATAGTTGTAATACTCTTCTGCCGAAGCATCTTCTGCAGTCTCTAGGTACAATTTATAATAACGCTCTGCTTCTTTCGTGTTGTAAAGATTGTAGTAGCTTTTAGCTAATCTCCCATACACGTATGCATCTGCGTCTCCGTCTTCTACGATATCTAAATATTTGTCGGCTGCTTTTACATATTGCAAGCGCTCAAAATATTTGTCGGCCTTTTTGGCATCGTAATTTTGTGCAAAGCCCATGGTCATAGAACCCATAAAGCCAAGTATAAATAAATAATATATTTTTCTCATAATTAAATTCACTTAAGTTTTTAGCATTAGAAGTAACGAGGCGATCTATAGGTTTTCTTATTGAAGAACACATCAAATATGATAAAGGCTTCATACGAAGGCTCATCGATATCTGAAATTGAGTTATCATATGCAAAACCAATATGCATCCAATCGGTTGCTCTAACTCCTACCAAACCACTGATAGCATCTTCGTAGCGGTAAGAAGCACCTATTTCAAAACGGTCATAGAATAAAAAGTTAGCATTCACATCGAATGACAAAGGCGATTCAAATGAAGCCTTAACTAAAGTAGAAGGTTTAAACTTTAAGTTTTCTCCTAACTGAAAAACATAACCGGCCGTTGCAAAGTAATGCATTTCTTCATTACCATACTCTCTCCCGTCTGGATCTGCATCAAGGTGAGTTGACTTAAGAAAGTTTGGCGCAGATAAACCGATGTAGTAATTATCTCCGTAAAGCAAAACACCAGCACCTACATTAGGATAGGTATTGTTGATGTTACTGGCAAATGCTGGATCTGCCGAATCATCTAATTGCAGGCTAGTCAAGTTAACATCGTGAAAAGTAGCTCCCGCTTTAAGACCAAAAGCCAACTTGGTAGTTGCCCCTAAGTTTAAAGTATACGAGAAATCTGCATACACGTTAGTTTCTTTTACAGGCCCAATTTCGTCTGAAATAGCCGATAGTCCTAATCCTGTTTTTTCTCCTACTGGTGAATGAGCCGAGAAAGTGAATGATTTGGGCGCACCATCTAGACCACTCCACTGATCTCTGTACAACAGCCCAATACTCAAGTTCTCTTTTGAGCCGGCATATGCGGGGTTCACCACGTTCATATTGTACATATACTGCGTATACTGTGGATCTTGCTGCGCTTGGGCGTCAAAACCGAAAAGCGACATCCCTGCGAACAGTAAAATATATAGTTTTTTCATATTTAATATTTCAAGTTTTATAAAGCACCCCACCCGTGGGTTGGGGTGCTTGCTATACAATTATTAATTAGCCTCACGGTTAATGTAAATCCAACCTTTTTTAGATTTACCAAAAACAGCATCTTCTTGCTTGAATTCGATCACATAGAAATAAGTTCCTGTAGGTAATTTATTTCCATCTTTATCTTGACCGATGAATGAATCTCTGTAATTGTTCTTTTCAAAAACAATTCTTCCGTAACGGTTGAAAACCTGTAAAGAGCTTATTCCTGTTCTGTCATCTAAGAAAGATAAATCAAAATTATCATTTTCTCCTGGTGTAGTATCAGGCGATAAACCTTCAGAAATCACACAGTTTTCATTGGCATAAAATCCTATGGTAACTGTTGATTCTCCAAAGCAATTACCTACTCCTACTTGGTTTACTCTTACTTTATAAACACCTGCTTCACTTACGTTAAGCATAGTTCCTGTTTCTCCAGTAATTTCTACATCATCTCTAAACCAAGTAAATTCAAGATCATTCGTATCGGTGAAGTTTGATACATCTGCCATTAATTGGTTAGAATCACCCGCACAGAAAGTAATATCCTCTCCCAAAGAAACAATCGGCTCGATGGCTAATTGAACGTTTATCATTTCGGTTACTGTACAGCCTTCGTAAGTTACATCAACTGAGTAGTCTCCAGATTCAGTAACATCTATACTAGGAGTGGTTTCACCATTGCTCCAAGCGTAAGTTACCTGACTCATATCCACACCTGCTGAAGTATTGTCAATAATATTAGCGGTAATGGTGTAAGAAGAATTGCTACAAATTTCTACCATAGGATCTCCTAAATCTACATCAAAATCTATTATTTCTACGTTTACGGTTTCTGAAACCTCACAATCGTTATTCGATACGGTAAAAGTATATTGACCTGGCTCTGTAGCGGTATAGTAACTACCTGTATGTGGCAACTGAACACCGTCTTTGAACCATACATATCTAATATCTTCTAGATCTGCTAAGTTATCTGGTGTAGCTACAATATTTGTTGAAACAGATGAATTCGCTCCACAAACTGTTCTATCGGTTTCGATATTAATTACTGGAAGCGCATCTACATTTAGCTCAACTTTTACCAAGTAGAAACAATCGCTACCGGTAACACCGTTTGGATTCCAATCTACACGAGCATAAATAACTTGCTCGTAAGCGATGGTATTGTTATAAGCCGATAGGTTGGTAATTTCATTTCCACTTGCTGCAAAAGCATCTGCCTCGGTTTCGTAGTAAGTAATATCTAAATCACCTGCCGCCCAAGAAGCTTGAATTTGAGGTGTTGCTTGAGTTAGATCAAAAGTACCGATACCTGTTCCGGTATCATCACAAACCGTGATTGGTGCAGCACAACCTGCATCTGGACAAATATCTATAGAGGTTTGATCATCTATTGGCACCACTTGTGGTTGACCACAGTTTAACCCGAATTCTGCATAGGTTTCAAAATTAAATTGTCCATATGGCGAAGCATTTACATCTTGCGCTGTTACAGTAAAACAGAAAGTTCCGTTTACCGGATCTAAAGTAGGATTGGTAAGTGAACCAACTACTGTATTATTCTGAATGATATCTAACCTAAACTGATCAATTGTAGCAGGATTTCCTGAACTCTGTGGCAATACATAAGTACCACAAACTTCTAATGGGAAAGGTAAAGCGTCGGCAATATTAGAAGTACCACAAGCACCAGTAGTAGTGCTGGTTGCCCCAATTACACATCCTTCTTCTCCATTGTTCCCTGTGGTTTGTAGGTTATCAATTGCAACGTAACCAAAAGCAGGGTCATCACAATTTGCATCTGCCTCATCACCTACAAATAAATCATCTATGTAAGTATATCCATAGTGACCCCCTAGGGTACAGTCGGTTGCTGTAAATTCAACGCGTACACGCTGGCCTACTAAACCAAGTGTATTTATTTTAACGCAAGACCATTCACTAAATAAAAGGTTGTTACCCGTATCATCTGTAAAAATACAGTCTGTAGGTATAGATACAATACATCTATCGGCATACAAATCGCCTGAAGCCACATCATATACTCTCACCTGGAAGTGCGGTAATTCATCATAAGTATGTGGATTTGACGGATTTTCCAAAATCATTGAAAAGTTAAAAACAAAAACTTCTCCAGCCACAAATTCGGTTGTTGCATGTGCTACCTGACCAGTACTGTTACTATTCAATCTAAGTGAACGCTGCGAACTTGGGTTGTTAGGATTGGTCATAGGCACATTGGCTGTTTGAACCATTGGGTCTATTCCCGAAGCTACAATTGATGCATCTTGGTCACCACCAGTTATAGTATTAGCCCCTAAAGTGGTACCCCCACAAGTTTTATGACCCGCCCGATAGGGTTGCTTATAAAAGCTATAACCCGAATAATCGGCTTGTCCCTCTTGTGTTTCAAAAGTTCTGTTTTCTATACAACCACAGCCCTTGTCGTTTACCGTAACAACCAACGGGGTACTTTCGCAACCTCCGGCTGGAGTTTGAGTTACATAATAAGTAGCTCCATCTACCATTTCTTCGGCTGATGGATTAGCAATTGGGTTTCCTGGAACCCCATTGTTATCATCATACCAGGTTAAATTCTCACCAGAGATAAGTAAATCGGTTAAAACATCTCCTTCAGAAACGTTAAAGCCTCCATTATTCCAGCTGGTTTGAGAACAAAAATCTTGTAAGGATTCTCCAACCGGTGGCGGGGTGGTACATTGAGCCATTGCCGAATTGATAGAGAAACCTAAAACACCAACCAATATAACCAACCAACGGGTATCTATTAGCGGTAAGTTGAGTAATTTCATATTCATTTTATTAAAGTTTTATAAGAGCAAGCTCAGTAACCACTAAGCTTGCTCATATTTTAATTGATTAATCTCTTATTATTCTAACCATTTTAGCGGTTTGATTTGATACTACCTTCACAAAATAACTACCCGAGGCTAATGCACTAAAGTCAATTTGCGCACGGTTATTATTTACTTGCTTCACCATAATTTGCTTACCAGAAATGTCATACACTTCTAAACGCTCCATTTCAATTTGGTTTTCGAAGTTAACCAAGTTTGAAGTTGGGTTCGGGTAAAAATTAAATCCGATAAAGGCTGGGTTAGCGCTACTTAAGTTATTGGTATCGAAGTTAATTGTTTCTGTATTACTTCTTACCGGGTTAGCACTATTTCCATCACAAATAGTTGAAAACTCTAAGGTATAATCTTCATCAAGCGCTAAGTTTTGGAATATAGCGAAGTCATTACCTACAGCCACATTCTTTTGTGCCACTTGATTTGATTGGCTGTCGAAAAGAATCAACTCATAATCAACCACCCCGTCTAACATGGCAGGTTCTGTCCAAGTTACTACTAAGCCTGCGGTAGTAGACCCCGGTTGCTTAGAAGCGCTTACCGCTACATTTGTAGCTTCAGGACACTCCATTGCCACAGTCACAGCAAGATAATCGCTTTCGCAATTACCAGTAGACTGAGTTACGTAGTAGGTTTGTCCGTCGCTTAACGGCTCATTGATAGTTACTTGTTGGTAATCCCCATTATTATCTAAAACATACCACTTTAAGTTGGTACCCGTTACTGTCAAATCACTTATAAATCCTGAACCAGTATAGGTTTGGTTAGCCGCTCCAGTAGGTGCAACTACCTCGGTTACATTTACTGTTACAGTATTGGTCACCGGGTTACAACCTAAAACATCTAAGCTTGCGGTATAAGTAGTTTGCCCATTAGCATTTCCTTTTACGTAAACCACAGAGGCTGGTGAACCATCATAAGGTAAAGTTCCTTGATCATCAAAATATAAATCGGTAGTTGGTGTCCATTCCACTTGCGCATCTAGGTAAGATCTTGAAACTGAGACATTGTCTACAGCCCAATACCATCCCCAACCGCCTTCGTGACGGAAACGTACGCGAACGTCGTTAGAACCTGTATAGTTAGAAAGATCGACAGTTTGCATGGCAAAATTATCTGGTGTTCCTACATCAGGCGAAGGGGTATCATACTCCTTCAACAACTGCCAAGCACCCTGATCTACAGAAACTTCCACTCTAGCCGAAGTAGTTTGATTGGTCATATTACTAAAGTAACCTTTAAAGTAGTGGTAGAACGTTAATTCTGCCGAAGAAACCCCTGCCAAATCAATAGAAGGTGAAACTAAACTAGCATCTAAACTAGCTCCAGGTCCTAAATCATCTGCATTCGAAATATAGAACGAAGAATTATCGTTACTAGCGATTGAAGTCAAATTTATACTATAAGGAGAATCCACTTTTATCCAATCTGAAGAATTTGGATTCAATCCAGTTACCTGAACGGTTGAATTGTTCACATTGGCCCATCCCATTGCTCCCGATTCGAAATCATAAATTATACTACCTGCCTCTAAAGCAACTACATCATTCTTACAAATATCTACGCTTGTGGGCGCTACAGGTAAGAAGCTAATACCTTTTGTGATAATATCAATAGTGTTTACATACTCACAGTTCGTTACTGAATTAACAGCGGTAACGGTATAGGTAGTATTTCCGTTTGGATTAACAGTAATATTAGCACCGGTATCGGTCTGCAATTGACCACCACTATTCCATTCCCAAGTATATACATAATCTGGGTCTGTACTGGTTACCGATAAATTCACCGGGTCACCTACACAAACCAAGGTGTTATCTGCTGAAACTGTAGTTGGAATAATATCTTCAACAACGGCGTCAACTTGAGTTCTTGTTGTTTCACAAAGAACAGTAGGCCCTGTAATGGTCCAATTATAGAAGTAATAATAACTACTTGAAGTTCCCCAACTTGTTCTACCTCCGGTAACTTCACCCGACTGTCCTAAAGCATATGGGAATGTAGCATTACTTGAAGTACTGTATAATAAATTGGCGTTATTGGTTTTAACCAAACGATAATCTCCTGGGTTGGTAATTTCCCAATTTAAATTTACTTTGGTTAAAGTAGGGTTATTAGAAGTACCACTATTTAAGGGAACTAAAGCAACATCACCCGTTGGGTTTCCACTTGCATCTTGCAACTCTAAAGCTAAATTACCTGAACCAGCAGAATATACATCTATACTTACTATAGTCATCGGTTGGTTAACCGTAAAATCTAAACCGTAATTTGTAGAACTTGAAGTTGAAATGCTAGTAGGCCCTGGCTTGGCTTGACCGTTAATTTGACCTTCTCCTAAAAACACTTCAGACACCCAGTAAGGAGTAGTCTGCGTTAAGTTAGGAGTGGTAAATGAACTACCTACCGCTACAACTTCTCCACCCGTTGGTGCGTCATACCAATAAATTTTAGTAGGATCTGCCGCAGTAGCCTGTAAAGTCATTGACCCTGATTCACAAACATAAGCATTGGTAGTACTGGTAATTCCTGCTAAATCGGTATTACAATCGAACTCGTCAAAAGTTACTTGTAAAGCCGGACTTTCACAATTTCCAATATTTTGAGTCACCCAATATACGTCTTGATCGTTTAAGTTGATACTAGCCAAGTTGGTAGTAATTGCAGCTCCTTGCGCACCGTTATTATCTTGGTACCAAGTTAAAGTAGCTCCTGTGATAGTAGGCTGAACCCCTAAAGATGAATCTGAAAAATCATTTAAGGTTTGACCTGTTACAAATTGTATGTTACTAGCACCGTTTGGAGGTGTCCAGGTATTACAATCAAATCCTTCGATATCGATAGTATAGGACGCATCTAAAGGCTCAAAAGTATTATCTGTACTTGCTAGAACAAAGTAATAAGTTTCACCTTGATTAATAAAAATACTGTTTACATTGATTGGTGTTCCATCATCAGAAAAACCACCTGCCACGCAAAAGTTTCCTATATCGGCACAACTTTCATATACAAACAATCCAACATTAGCGTTGGTTGGTAAATTAGTCACGTTAACCTCAAGAATATCGTCTTGCGAACTTGTATATTCATAAACTACTTCATATCCGTTAAGGATAGCGGCAGCTACTCCACAATTAGCACCTGGTGTTCCTGATTCAAAATCGCCATAAACCATAGTCTGGCCAGATTGAGTATAAGGAAGGTCTCCAGCAACTGGATTATTTGGATCTGCATTAATCACTAAAGGATCAGTACAGCTCGAACCAATTGCAATGGTTTGAAACTCTACTACTTCAGACCAACTGCTATCTCCATTAGTTCCTCCACAAAGGGCTCTTATGTAAACATAATAGTTAGTTGCATCCGTCAATCCTGTTAAACTAATCGAATTGTTACCGGTTACAGTAGTGTTGGTACAAAATCCAACATTCCCAGGTAAACCAGGAAGTGTACAAACAGACACTTCATATTGTGCCGCGTTAGGATTATTGATGTCTTGCCATGAAATATCTGCACCAGTAGTAGTAATCGATGTTTCATCGATATCTACGTAAACTGGTTGAATACAAGCAAGCTCTTCATAGGCGTAAAAATCATCTACAAAAACTTGAAAGCTACCATTTAGACGGTTGGTAATTAGTTTCCAACCAAAATTTGAACCAGCTGGCAAGTTTGCTGCTGGAATAGTAAAAGAATGATTCGCGCAACCTGAGGCTTGCACATCGGTTTGATCTAAAGTTTCATAAGTAGTCCAAGTGGTTCCACCATCTGCGGTATACTGCAAATCAATGGTTCCAAAATTACCGGATACTGGAGTGGTACCATTAGCGCCAGTAATTTTATAATCAAAAGAAACTGTAATGGCTTCACCAGTGGTAACATTTGGCGACAGATAACGCACGAAAGAACTAAGTGTTGTTGCATTATTCTCTGCTTTTATGGCTTGGTTTCCTTCGCAAGCATTAGAAGTGGTCAAAATAAAAGGCGGCAGAGGTGAGAACCAACCAGGAAAGTCGGTGACCATTGAGCCGTCCTCGAAGTTTTGAGTCTCCAAGACTTGAGAATGTAAATTACTAAACGTCATAAACAAGGTAATGACGCTTAAATACAAGTATATTTTCTTCATATTTAAATAAATTTAGTTGTGTTACAATAATAAGATATTTTTTAACACAGAGAGCAATAAAATTCACTCTCTGTGTTAAAAAAATTACATTAATTTTTAATTAATTTAACAATAACCCAATTACTTCCCACTTTTACACGCATGAAGTATGGACCACTAGCTAAATTACCAACATCAAGGCGAGCTTCGTTAGCTCCTACTTTTTTACTAGCAATTTCTTCGCCTAGCAAGTTATATATGGTTAAACTTTCTATAGGTGAAGTATGCGTAACTTGTATAAAATCAACCATCGGGTTCGGGTAGTATGACAAACCTTCTAAAACTGGGTTGGTTGTACTTAATTCTGAATGCACCGTAATTCCAAGCAATTCACTTTCACATTCATCTGTAGGCGTTTGACTTACATAGTACGTTGTTTGGTCTACTAATGCTTCTGTGGTTGGATCTGCTATAGGATTAAGTCCGAATGCGTCGCTATACCAAGTTAAGTTAGAACCTGTAACCACCAAGTCGCTTACCATATCTCCTGCTCTAAAGCTTTGGTTTCTGTTACCTGCTGGCATTGGTGCTTGATCAAGCACAACTACTGTAACAGCCAACCTTGAAGTACTTTCGCAAGCGTCTACGGTTTGGGTTGCATAGTAAGTTTCTCCATTCACCAAAGGAGTAGCCAATGGTAAAGGCGTGTTACTTGTATTTGAGTCATACCATTGAATATCACTACCAGTAGCTTGCAGATCGCT
The DNA here is from genome assembly GCA_947499595.1 of uncultured Mesonia sp. GTDB lineage: Bacteria > Bacteroidota > Bacteroidia > Flavobacteriales > Flavobacteriaceae > Mesonia > Mesonia sediminis. Next base: position 123,706 of record CANMOY010000007.1, on the reverse strand, counting down.
CACACGTGCATCTTCACAGAAATTTTGTGTGGTCGCACCAGAAGGTACTCCTGTAGGTTGATTATTTACGGTAACCGTTATTGCTTGTCGTGGTGATTCACATAAAACAGTTCCTGTAGTTATAGTCCAATTGTAGAAATAATAATAGTTTGAACTCGTCCCTGTCCCACTAGCGCCATTGGTAATAGAACCATACGAACCACCAGGACCGATGTCATAAGGGAAGTTATTTCCTGAAAAATCACGTATCATACTAGGACCCGATACCGCTTCTAACCTATAAGTTCCTGGTGTAATTGTGAAGTTAAGGTTCGCAATGTAAGACGTTGGGTTGCTCGTTGTTCCTGCTGGAAGAGTGACAGTTCGGCTATCTAAAACCGTTCCTGATGGGTCTTGTAACTCTATCACCGCTGGACCTCCACTTCCTGAACTAAAAAGCTCTACACTAATTAAATTAAAAGGTTGATTAGCGTCAAAAATTAATCCATATCCACCAGAATACGGACTTGTTCCCGAGTTACCTGACGGGGCCACTTTTCCACTTCCTGAGCTGGCTGACTCGCCATCGATATACACTTCGGTAGCGTAGAAAGTAGTAGTATTACTCACATCTGGCGAATAATTTGAGCCTACATTAATTAATTGACCAGCAGTTGCAGCATCATACCAATAAACTTCTGAACCAACACCAGATGGGGTTGCTGTTAAGTCAACTACACCACCGGGAGCACAAATAGTAGTATCTCCTGAGGTAGTAATTCCCATTAAATTACAGTCAAATTCAACTGGAGTAATAGCAAAGGTCGCACTCTCACAACCCAAGATGGTTTGGGTTACATAGTATGTAGTACCACTTACAAGAGCTGTACTAGTCGGGATTGAAATTGTACCCGCTGCATCACTATACCAATTAAAACCAGTATTATGTACAGAACCAGTTACCTCTAAATCAGCAATCGTTTCACCTGCAACAAAATAAGGCGCTTGATCACCTTGTGGAAGATCTACGTTTGCACAGTCTAAACCTTCAATGGTTAAAGTATAATTAGTAGAACCAGACTTAGAACTCACTACAATAAACAATTGCTCACCAGCCTGAACCAAGTAGTCTTCAATACTGATTACCGAGGCTCCTTGATTTTCTACGCCATCAATACAATTTGCTCCTACATCACCACAACTAGAGTACAGATACATACCTGTTTCTGGATTGGTAATTCCTGACAATTCAATATTAATCACATCATCATTGGCAGGATCTGCAGAATACTGATAAATTACATCATTTCCGCCTAAATATCCCGCTCCAGGACAGTTAGAACCTGGATCGCCATCAAAATTATCACCAAAAACTGAAGTTGAATTGGTATCAACATAAGTTAAATCGGTATAATTCACTTGAACATCACCGGTTTGGTTTATGGTTGCTGTAACTTTTGTTCTAGGCGACTCACAAATTACTTGCCCCATCATAACTAGATAATCGTGGGTTTCACCCCAAGTACCTCCTGCGTCGCAAGAATCAACTGGTGCGCTCAACCATCTTGAACTCACACGCATTCTGGTGATACCACCTATAGCATTTCCTGGAATGGTAATTGCCCCAGCATGTGCCCCCGACCTACTAGTTGAAGCGTAAAGCATTTCACCCGGATCCTCAAAAGAACCATTTTGATTAATATCAATCCAAATTTTAACGTGCATCGAGGTACTGCTGTGCGTTGTTGAAAAATTATAAGTTGACCCTGGAGCCATAACAGCGTGTAAACTCGGGTCATTAGTAAAATCACCATAACCATTAGGAGAACAACCAGATGATAAATGATTAATACCTGCATCATTCATCACAAAATCATCCAAATTATCTGAACAATTTTTATTAGGTGGGGTACAATAACTATTAATACCTCCTGATCCTCCACCGGTCTCGGTTTTTACTTCTGCTACCCAATAATCGGTAGTGGTTGTAATCTCTGGAGTTGTAAATGAAGAACCAATTCCTATAATTTGTCCTCCAGTTGCAGCATCAAACCAATAAATATCATCACCTGTACCACTAGCGGTTGCCGTTAAGGTTAACTTTCCTTTACAGCTGGCTGAATCATCTGTTGTTGCCGTTATAGCTAAAGTAGTACAATCTATTTCGTTTACAGTAACTGCGGTTAATCCGCTAATACATCCATTAAAATCTTGACCTACATAGTAAGTAGTTCCATCAACCAAAACAGTCGTATCAGCAATTGGGTTATTCCCTTGCGGATCACTATACCATACTAAAGTCGCATTAGGTTTTGTGGTATCTGCTTCTAAGTCGGCCAAGGTATCCCCTGCCACGTATTCTTGCGCTGGCGGAGCCGTAGGACTCGCTAAGTTATTACAATCAAAAGGTATAATATCTAAGGTGAATCCAATATGATTAACCAGCCAACTAGAAATTACAATATAATAGGTTTGGCCAGCAGTTACTTGAAAATCTTCTATAGCCATGTCATCATCGCTAGGACCTGCCACCAAAGAAGCCACACAACTTGAACCTATATCGTTACAGTCTTCATAAACAAACAAGCCAGCATAATATGCAGATAAATCCGAAAGTTCTATATCAACATTTTGTGTGGTAGCTGCAGTAAATTCAAACACCACTTCGTCACCATTTAAATAATTTTCGGTGGTACCACAAGTAGACCCTGGGGTTCCTTGGTACACATTCAAATAGTTTTGTGTATCTCCAGTAAATGTATAAGGTAAGGCGTTAACCACTAAAGGTACGTCGCAACTTGCCCCTGGCGTAAAGGTTCTAAAATCGTAAGGCCCTTCCCAAGTTCCTAGGTCTCCTCCTCCACAATCGGATTGGATGTAAAACTCATAAGCCGTTCCTTGCGTTAATCCTGTTAAGGTGTAAGGATTAGTAGTAGCCACCACGGTGGTTCCTGTACCCTGTGTAAATCCTGGTGCGCCATACTCAATATTCCACTGCGTACCCGCTCCGTTGAAATTCAACCAAGAAATATCTACTTGGGTTAATTGCTCATTAGAAACTTCTACGTCATCAACATCAATACACGCAGGCATTTCTAAAAACTCTACGTCATCAATTAAAATATCATTATAAAACGCACTTCCTGTACCGCTGAAGCCGGTCACTGTAAATCGAACTTGAACATCTCCTGTGATGGTTAAGTTAGATAAACTAAAAATATATCTTTTCCAATCTGCGCCAAGCAAACTATTTACATTTAGCAAAGGATTCCAGTTTGCACCATCAAACACCTCAACATCTATAACATTAATAGCTCCGTCATTGGTATTATTACTAAAAAGATAAAACTGAACAGCTGGTTCGGTAAGCCCTGAAACATCAATCTTAGGACTCGTCAGGGTACTTACATCACCGTTTGAATTAGTAGAACCGTCCATCCAAGCATAATTGGTACCTCCACCAGGAGTATGATCTGGCGTATTCGCTGCAGCGTAAGCAGGACCAGTACTATATTTCCAAGCCGTATCGCCGCTTTCTGTCCAACAATTAGGCGTAGAAGATCCTGCAAAATCCTCATTCCAAGGAGCTACGAATGTTACACAAGGTGTTGTGATTTGCAAAGGACCCACCCAGTTTCCTGGAGTACCGTTACATACATATCGAATATAAATATCATAATCTGTAGCCGCAGAAAGCCCAGTGATCGTTTCCCCGGCAACACCATCGGTATCATTGATTATGGTACCAGTTGTATTCGGATCAAAGCCGGCAGCACCGTAAATCATATCCCAAGTTGAAACATTCCCGCCTTGTTGCCAAGTTACGTCTACACTCGAGGCCGTTAAATTAGAGAAAGAAGCATTATACGGGTTGGTACAAGCTGGCATCTCATCAAAGGTTATATCGTCAAGTAAAATATCATTATGAAAGGTACTTCCTCCATTAGCCGTACTTCCTGTGATGGTAAATCGAGCTTGCACAACGGTACCAGTAATATTTGAGGCGGATAAATCAATAGCCACTTCTTCCCATGAAGGCCCTAATAAGGTGTTTAAAGTATAAGCATTCACCCAACCCGAACCGTCGTTTAGCTCAACGTCTAAAATATTTGCCGCTGCAGAATCTGTATTATCGCTAAATACATAAAAAATAAGCGCCGGATCGGTTAAGGTAGAGACATCTATTTGCGGAGTGGTTAGTGTACTAGATTCTCCATTGGTATTAGTACTACCATCCATCCAAGCATAATTGGTACCACCACCAGGAGTATGATCTCCGGCATTAGATGCAGCATAATCTGCACCGGTACTATATTTCCAAGAGGTATCACCACTTTCTGACCAGCAACTAGGTGTTGAAGAAGAGGAAATATCTTCAACCCAAGGCAAAGTTATCGCAACACACGGCGTTGCAAAACTAAGTGGTCCTAAAAAATCACTATTTACACCATTACATACGTTTCGAACATATAAATCATATGGGGTGTTAGCACTTAATCCTGAAATGCTTTCGCCTAAGGTACCATCATTATCTATTATTGATGTTCCAGCGGTTAGCGGATCAAAACCAGGTGTACCATATACAATCTCCCATTGCGTAATCCCAGTTCCAGGCTGAGTCCAACTAACATCTACTCCAGTGGCTGATAAATTATTTAATTCTATTCCATATAAATCTGGACATGTTGTTATTTCATCAAAGCTTACATCATCAATTAAAATATCGTTATGAAAGGTACTTCCTCCATTTGCATTTCCAATAATTTTAAACCGAGCTTGCACATTTCCTGTTACATCAACATAATCTGCTAAATCAATAACAATTTCTTTCCAGCTAGCACCAAGAAGATAATTCTGTTGGTAAGCATTTACCCAACCTGAACCATCATTTAGGTCAACTTCTAAAATATTAACTGCAGAAGAATTGGTGTTATCTGAAAATGCATAAAAAATTAAAGCTGGACTAGTTAAAGTCGAAACATCTACATTTGGCGTTTCAAGTGTTGAAGCCTCACCATTGGTGTTGTTACTACCATCTATCCAAGCATAGTTTGTAGTACCTGAAGCCGAATGGTCTGCTACGTTTGAAGCAGCATAACCTGCCGAGGTACTATATTTCCATGCGGTATCCCCTCCTTCGACCCAGCAAGATGGCGTCGAAGAGGCCGAAAAATCTTCGCTCCAAGGAGCGGTTAACCCACTACACTGCCCATAAGACAGCCAAGAGTTTAAAAATATGACGACAAGCGTCAATAAACAGTAATTTCTTTTCATAAAAAATTAATTTTAGGGTAAGTTATATTTAACATCATCCCCAAATATATGGATTTTTTTAAAGACTTATTAAGATTGTTTATGATAATTTTAATTATGTATAGCTAATAAAAAAGCGGGAGTCCTATGAGTCCCGCTTTTTAAATTTCTGTTAAAATTAGTATTCTTATTTTTTAACAAGCTTTAACACAACAGATTGTCCGTTAATCGACACTCGCATAAAATAAGGCCCGCTAGCTAGATTAGAAACTTCTAATTTACTTTGTTGAGCATTTACCGATTGAGTCATAATTTTCTGACCTAATAGGTTATAAATTTCAATAGTTTCAATTGGATTACTATGATTTACCTGAATGAAATCTCCCATTGGGTTAGGATAATAAGACAAATCTACCAATAACGGATTCGCTGAACTCAATTCAGAATGAACAGTAATTTCAACCAAACCACTTTCGCATTGATTGGCAGGTGTCTGGCTTACATAGTACTTACCTTGATCAACCAAAACTTCTGCAGCAGGGTTAGTAATTTCATTAGCGCCAAAAGCATCATAGTACCATTTCAGGTTATCTCCCACTACGCTTAGATCCATAACGGTTTCTCCTGCTACAAACGACTGGTTGGTTTGAGCTGTTGGTAAGCTAGAGTTAGGCAATATACTTACCATCACTTCTAATCTAGCCGTACTTTCACAAGCATCAACTGTTTGAGTAGCGTAGTAAGTAGAACCGTCTATTAAAGGCATTGCGTTATCTAATGGTGTAGTGTTCGTATTGCTATCATACCACTGCAAATTAACACCACTAGCTTGCAAATCACCTACACGAGCCCCCTCACAAAATTGCTGGGTTGCATTTCCCGTTGGTACTCCTGTTGGCTGATTGTTTACGTCTATGGTAATACTCTGTCTAGGCGACTCACATAATACTTGCCCAATCATTACCGCATAGTCGTGTGTTTCTCCAAAAGAACCCTGCGGATCACAAGAATCTGTTGGTAAGCCAGCATATCTATCCATTACGCGCATTCTAGTTAATCCACTAGAAGTATTAGCAGGTAAGGTAATACTACCAGTAGTATTATTAGAACCTGAACTTGAGGCAAATAACAGCTCTGTTGTATCATCAAATACACCGTCTTTATTTAAATCAATCCAAATTTTCACATAATTACTTGAGAAATTATGCGAGATACTAAATGGATAATTTCCACCAGGAACCATTGCCCCAATTAAATTAGGATCGCTTGTAAAGTCACCATAACCATTGGTTGAACAACCACTTGCCAAATGAACGATATTAGCAGCTGCCATTTCAAAATCATCAATATCATCACCCGCACCACAATTATTATTAGGCGGAATACAATAAGCTACACCTGCACTTCCAGAACCTCCTTCAATGTAAACTTCTGCCGCATAAAAAGTGGTAGTTGTTGTAACATTAGCGGCAAAATTTGCTCCTACATTAACCACATTACCTCCAGTTGGAGCATCATACCAATATACATCGGTTCCTAAACCGCTAGGCTGACCTACTAAATTTACTACCCCACCTGGCGCACACACTTTTGTTGGACCAGAAATAGTTACACCCATAGCATTACAATCAAACTCTTCGGGGGTAACTGCTAATAAAGCCCCTTCACAACCTAAAACAGTTTGCGAAACATAATAGGTTACTCCGTCAACCATTGCTGTAGTATCTGCAATTGGCATTGTTCCTGCCGCATCACTATACCAATTAAAAGAAGTTGCATATTGAGAACCCTCTATTTCTAAATCGGCTAAGGTATCTCCTGACGTAAAGAAAGGAGATGCCACATCTGTAGTTGGGGCTGCAATATTATTACAATCAACACCATTGATATTCAAAGTATAGTTAGTACTTCCGTTTTTAGAACTGATTACAATAAAAATTTGTTCACCTGCATTTACATAATAATCTTCAATAAGAATACTACTCGCCCCTTCATTAACATCTCCAGCCAAACAATTGGTTCCTACATCTCCACAGCTAGTATAAATAAACATACCCGTAAAGTTGTTGGTAATTCCTGTCAATTCAATATCTAGTATATCATCATTATTTGGGTCTGCCGTGTATTGATAAACAACATCACTACCATTTAGTATATCTACACCTGGGCAGTTACTTCCTGCATCTCCATTAAAATTATCGCCAAAAACACTAGTGGTGTTAGTATCTGTATACGGCAGGTTGGTATAATCTAAAGATACATCGCCCGATTGATTAACGGTAGCGGTAACTTCTGTTCTCGGAGACTCACAAATAACCTCCCCTTCGATCACCTTCCAATTGTTAAAGTAATAATAGCTTGTAGAAGGACCACCAAAGGCATATGCTCCAGTAATTGATCCTGTAGAACCAAGCGTATAAGGGAAGTTTACACCGCTAAAGCTATACATCATTGCCGGACCTGTTGCCAACAACCTGTAGTTACCAGGCGTGGCAGCTGTAAAGTTTAAAGAAAGATCAACAGGCACAGGGTTTGAAGAAGACCCTGCAGGAATATTGATTACTTTTGATTGCAACACTGTACCGTTATCATCGGTTAACTCAACCGTAAGCGGACCTCCGCTACCAGAAGAGTAAACACGTGTACTTAATATAGTTGTAAATTGATTAACAGTAAATGTAAGTCCTCTTGGTGTAGATGGTGTACTCGAAAAATCATTAGGAGTAACTTTACCTTGGTCTTGGTAAGTACCTCCCATAAGCATCACTTCTGATGCCCAATAAGACGTAGTTGAAGTTAACTCTTCTGTTGTAAATTGATTTCCTACGCCAACGATTTGTCCCCCAGTAGCAGCATCGTACCAAAATACTTGAGAACCCGTTCCACTTGGTGTAGCCGATAATTGCATAACACCCTTACAAGAAACAGTATCGTCTATACTAGAGATAATTGCCAAAGATGTACAATCAATTTCATCAACTGTAATTGGAATTAAAACACTCTCACAGCCGTTAAAAACTTGAGCTACATAATAGGTTGTTCCATCTACCAAGGTAGTTGTATCGGAAATTGGATTATTCCCTTGAGGGTCGCTATACCATGCAAGAGTAGCTGTATTTTTGGTAGTATCTACTTCTAAATCCGCTAAGGTGTCTCCCGCTACAAAATCCTGAAGGGGATCTGCTACTGGGCTGGCTAAACTGGCACAAGAAAAAGGTATAATATCTAAGGTATAGCCTACTGTTGAAGTTAACCAACTCGATACTACTATAAAATAGTCTTGACCGGCTGTCATTTGAAAATCTTCGATTCCAAAATCATCATCGCTTGGACCAGCCACAGCGCCAGCCACACAGTTAACCCCTAAATCGCCACAGCTTTCATAAACAAAAACCCCTGCATAGTAACCTGACAAGTTGGACATTAAAATATCTACCAACTCGGTATTGGCTGCAGTATATTTATAAATCACATCGTTACCGCTTAGGTAATTTTCAGATCCAGCCCCGCAATTTGTGCCAGGGGTACCCTCAAACGGATCTCCATAATTAGCGGTATCATTACTATTGTTATAAGGTAGTGCTGTAACTGCTAAATCACCAGCAGCCGAAACGTTTGCTGTTGCTGCTACACGAGGAGACTCACATTCTAAATCTGCAATAATCACTTGGTAATCATGTGTTTCTCCAAAAGAACCACCGGCATCACATGCGGTTGCACCACTTCCAAAAGAGCCATATTTCCCCATTACACGCATCACTGTTGCCCCACCAACAGATGCAGGAATCGTAATGCTTCCATTTGTTGTACTTCCTCCGTTTGGAGAATCAAATAGCATTTCTGACGGATCGAAGTTACCGTCCATATTTAAATCTATATAAATTCTCAAATGATGGCTTGAGAAATTGTGCGTAGCACTAAAATTATAGGTTGCACCAACCGATAAGGTACCTATCAAGCTAGAATCATTTGTGAAATCGCCATAAGCACCCGTTGAGCAACCTGAACCTAAATGATTTATTCCGGCATCACTCATAATAAAGTCATCAATATCATCTGAAGAAGTACAACCTATACTGTAAGTAGGCGTACAATAGGTGGGTAAACTAGACCCTCCTGAACTCCCTCCAGAAAAAGCTACTTCCGAGGCATAATAAGTGGTGGTTTGTGTTAGGTACGGAGTAGTAAAACTAGAACCAGCACCAACAAGGTTACCGCCTACCGCTGCGTCATACCAAAAAATATCGCTACCGTTACCACTAGCCGTTGCTGTCAAAATGGTACTACCTGCGCAAGTAATAGATCCATCTGTAGTTGAGCTAATCCCTAAATTCAATGGTCCGCAATCAATAGTTGTGGTACCTGAAATAGGACCCACCCAGGCAGAATCACCATTGGTACCACAATTTGCCCGCACATAAAAGTCATAAGTTGTACTATCTGTAAGTCCGGTTATGGTAGTATTTGGATTTGTGTTTACCACTACGGTAGTTCCTGTGCCTGGTGTAAAACCAGGTGCACCGTATTCTACTTCCCAAGAAGAAACCGTTCCGGTTTGACTCCAAGACAAATCTAAAGTTGTATTGGTTTTATTTGAAACCTGAAGATTGTTCGGTGCAATACAAGTAGGTGCAGTTTGATAATTTACTGTAATGGTCCAGGTGTTGTCATCTACTTTATTATATTGTGTATCACATAGAGAACCTCCCCAGGTTCTCCAAGCCTTCATTTCAAAAGTCAAAACATCCCCTCCGTTATAAAAACCGTTTGCTATTGCGATATTGGTTCTATTATAATTTTGAGTCCCTGCCGAGGAACCTGAGCCATTAACAACCGCCTCTTCTATACCATTTATTGCTATTTGGGAGCGTTGCTCGCTCATCCACGCACTAGAGGCAGCCGTCATATCGTAGGCCACGTCAAATCCGGTTACCTGCCAAGGCCCTCCAGCAGGCAAAGTAATATCTAAAGTCGTGCTAGGCCCTGTACAACTAGCATCGTAACTGCCATAAGAAGTAGGTATATCTCCTAAACTATAAGTAGCAGAAACCGTAGACTGCGCAAAAATGCTTGCTACGCCCAATACCACTAGGCAGAATGTTAAAAAAAAGCTTAAGTAGTTTTTTTTCATAATTATTATTTTTGAATATGTTGATTAAATGGTTTACAAAAACTTAACAAATATATACTTTTTAGGTTTAAATCCTAATTATGTGATAGCTTTTTAAAACAAATAGATAGAATTTAATTTTCGTAAATAAATCTTAAAAAATTATATTTCTGCAATAGACTCACGTATTTTTCTATCTTTGCTCCTGTTGAACAGGGAAAGATTTGACTGATTGCAACCCTTAAAAAATGCTAAAGCAGAAATTCTACTTTAGTGGCGTGGCTCAAATCTTTCTAAATAATTGAATTACATGCCTTACTTATTTACCTCTGAAAGTGTCTCTGAAGGACATCCGGATAAAATAGCCGATCAAATTAGCGACACCTTGCTAGATAATTTCTTGGCTTTTGATAAATCTTCAAAAGTTGCCTGCGAAACCATGGTAACTACTGGCCAAGTAGTTTTGGCCGGTGAAGTAAAATCAGATACCTATATAGATGTACAACAAATTGCTAGAGAAGTGATAAATGATATAGGATATACCAAAGGAGAATATCGCTTTAGCGGAGATTCTTGCGGAGTCATCTCCTTAATTCATGAACAATCACCCGATATTAATCAAGGAGTAGATCGAGCTACTCAAGAAGAACAAGGAGCAGGAGACCAAGGAATGATGTTTGGATATGCTACCAATGAGACTGAAAACTATATGCCGCTGGCATTAGACATCTCACACAAACTGCTTATTGAGTTGGCCAAAATTAGGCGAGAAGGCAAAGAAATGACCTATCTTAGACCCGATTCAAAAAGTCAGGTTACCATTGAATATAGCGACGAAAACGTACCTCAAAAAATTGTAGCTATTGTTTTATCTACCCAGCACGATGAGTTTGATGAAAATGAGGCTGACATGTTGGCTACGATTAAAAAAGACATTCAAGAAATTTTAATTCCGCGCATAAAAAATCAACTTCCTGAAAAGCTTCAAGATTTATTTACAGATGATATTATTTACCACATTAATCCTACAGGAAAATTTGTGATTGGTGGGCCGCACGGAGATGCAGGATTAACCGGCAGAAAGATTATTGTTGACACCTACGGCGGAAAAGGCGCCCACGGTGGTGGTGCCTTCTCGGGTAAAGATCCTAGCAAGGTAGATCGAAGTGCCGCATATGCCGCAAGACATATTGCTAAAAATTTAGTTGCAGCTGGTGTTGCCGATGAAATTTTAGTACAAGTATCCTATGCTATTGGTGTAGCAGAACCTACGTCTATTTTTGTTGACACCTACAAGAGCAGTCATTTAAACATTTCGGATGGAGAAATTGCAAAAAAGGTAGCTAAGATTTTTGATATGCGCCCTGCTGCTATAGAAAAACGTCTTGCACTACGCAACCCTATTTATAGAGAAACCTCTGCATACGGCCATATGGGTAAGACCCCAAGAACAGTTACTAAAGTTTTTGAAAGCCCTTACTCTGGTGTGGTAAAGCACGAAGTTGAACTCTTTACTTGGGAAAAATTAGATTATGTAGAGAAAATTAAAGAGGTTTTTGAAATATAAAACACACTTGATATATCACCAACCGCCCTTCTAAATACGATTTAGAAGGGCGGTTTTTTAACCCTCTTGGATCTAATTTATGGAGTTCATTTTTATTTAAATAACACCAAATGCATCTGAATTTTGTTGATTAATTTTTTTTTGTATTCTTGCAATAAAATTTAACTGGCCGTTATGAGCGATTTACTTGGTTTTGGATTATTAGCATTTACTTCTTTCTTCACCCTGATTAATCCTATAGGCACCATGCCCGTTTTTATGAGCATGACCTCTGAGCTAGATGCAGAACACCGGAATAAAACGGCGAGAAAAGCAACCATTGCTGCTTTTTTAACTATTGTAGCTTTTGCTTTTTCAGGGCAACTTCTTTTTCAATTTTTCGGTATATCGGTAAATAGTTTTCGATTGGTGGGAGGGGTTATTTTCTTTCTTATGGGTATGGACATGCTTCAAGCAAGATTAGCCAGTGTAAAAGTAAAGACCAAATCAGAAAAGAAAAGCTATGTAGAAGATATTTCAATTACCCCACTGGCAATACCTATGATTTCTGGACCAGGATCAATTACCAATGCTATCATAATGATGGAAGACGCTAAAACCATTCAGTCCAAAATAGCCTTAATAGGAGCTATATTCTTGGTTTTATTACTCACCTATTTAATATTGCTTAGTTCTTCTAAAATATTAAAAATACTGGGCAATACAGGAAAAAATGTTTTGATGCGTTTAATGGGGTTAATAGTAATGGTTATTGCAGTAGAATTTTTCTTTAGCGGATTAAAACCCATATTAATAGATATTCTCAATAGTTCGAATTTATAGATTTTTTCAGCTTTTAAGCGTTAATTGCTACTTAGTAACTATAAGTTTATATAAAAAGGTGGATCCGATATCAACTAAACCACTACATATTAGCGGTAGCTCACGCTTAACTTACTATTTATAAGTAGAAATATTTACCTCTCAATCATTTGACACCTTAATAAAAGAGATTGCTACTACTCTAATAAAAGCAAACACCTATAATAAATCCGAAAAGGAAATTTTAGACTCAGCTATACGTGAAAATGTAATTAAAAAGGTCAACACTTTAAGAAATTTAAATCCAGTTTTAAAAAATCAATATAAAAATGACGAAATAAAAAAATTGGCTCGATTTATGATATAGAAATTGAAAAGGTTGGCTTTATTAAGTAGATTATAAAAATCTATCTAAACATAAATATTAGTGTTAATTTACTGTCCCGCGTTAAAGCGATATAAAATTATGGTTTTATATTCTTGTTTTATTTGCCATTAGCCAAAATGTTATTCAACAAGTTAAGCTAGTGGGACAGTTTTTTTTACTTTTCGTTCAATTTTATTTTTTTGAGTTGTATACGCTTTCGCGGAAGATCTATCTCGAGTACTTTCACCAATATTTGTTCGTGTAAGTGTACATATTCATTTACATCACTTACAAATTCATCGGCTAGGTTAGACACGTGAATCAAGCCACTTTCCTTTATTCCTATCGATACAAAACAACCAAAATTGGTAATATTATTTACTATTCCAGGTAAACGCATACCTACTTCTAAATCGGCAATGGTTTTTATATTCTGATTAAAGCTAAAAGCCTTAGCTTTTTCTCTTATATCTCTGCCCGGTTTTCTCATCTCTTCTCTTATGTCTTCGAGGGTTGGTAAACCAAACTTTGTTGTACAATATCGCTCTAAATCAATGCTGTTTAATAAAGCATCATTGCCTATCAAATCAATCACCTCAACCCCTTCTTCTTGCGCTATTTTTTTTACCAATTCATATTGCTCTGGGTGTACAGCAGAATCATCTAACGGATTTTCACTTTGCTTCACTCGTAAAAACCCAGCGGCCTGTTGATAAACTTTTGCTCCTAAGCGCGGAACTTTTTTAAGGTCTGCTCTTTTGCCAAATGCACCATGCTCTTGCCTAAACGTCACAATATTTTCGGCTAGTTTTTCACCAATACCCGATACATGTTGTAATAAAGACTTACTCGCCGAATTTAAATTAACTCCAACCGTGTTCACGCAGTGCTCTACCACTCTATCTAAACTCCGCTGCAATTCAATTTGATTTACATCGTGTTGATATTGGCCCACACCAATTGATTTAGGATCAATTTTAACCAGTTCGGCCAAGGGGTCTTGTAGTCTTCTTCCTATAGATATTGCTCCTCTAACCGTAATATCATAATTAGGAAATTCTTCTCTAGCAATCGATGAAGCCGAATAAATGGAAGCACCCGCCTCGCTCACCACAAAAACTTCTATAGAATGTTTAAACTGTATGCGCTTAACCAAAGCTTCGGTTTCTCGCGATGCAGTCCCATCACCAATGGCAATTGCCTCAATTTTATAAGCCTCGCATAAAGTACTTATCTTCTTGATACTTTCTTTGTGTTGTTTTTGTGGCGGATGCGGAAAAATAGTTTCATTATGCATTAAATCGCCTTGTTCATCTATACAAACCAGTTTACAACCTGTTCTAAAACCAGGATCTAGCGCCAAAACTCTTTTTTGCCCCAGTGGCGCACCCAATAACAACTGTTTTAAATTTTTAGCAAAAACACTTATAGCGGTAGCATCTGCTCTTTGCTTAGCTTCTTGAAAAATTTCTTTACTCAAGCTAGGATACATCAAACGTTTATAAGCGTCTTTAATAACATCTTTTAAAAAAGAGGCAATTACTCCTTGTGTTTTTATCAATTTACTTTCAAACTTCGCCAACAAAGCTTGTTCGTCTATCACCAGTTTTATTCGTATAACACCAGCCTGTTCGGCTCTTGAAATCGCCAAAAATCGATGAGATGGCAGGTTTTTCAATCGCTCTTCCCAATCAAAATAATCCTTATACTTTTGAGCGTTTTCCTCCTCTTTTTTACTGGAAATTACTCGTGCCTTTAAAAAACTAAATTCTTGCAATTGAAAACGCAAATAATTCCGTAAATCAATTCGTTCAGCTATCCACTCCGCAATGATATATCCGGCCGCAGTGAGCGCTTCCTGACCGGTTTTTACTTGGTTCGAGCAATAAGACTTACATAAATTATGCAGGTCTGTACGTTTTTGTGCCATAATTTGTTTGGCCAGCGGCTCAAGTCCTAGTGCCTTTGCTTCATCGGCTTTGGTTTTTCGCTTTTTCTTATAAGGCAAATACAAATCTTCTAGCCTTGTTAAATCTTGGGCCTCATTCAATTGCTTTTTTAAGTCTGCCGTTAGTACCTCATCCGCTTCCAAGCGTTTTAAAATAGATTCTCGTCGCTTTTCTAGTGCTATATAGTCTTCTTGTGCTTTACGGATTTGCTCTAGGTTAACCTCATCTAAATGCTGAGTAAATTCTTTTCTGTACCGAGCGATAAAAGGTATGGTGGCATCTTCAGAAAAAAGTTGTAATGCCTTCTCTATACGAAGACTTCCTAGCTTAGTGTGCTGTTCTATATATTGGATTACTTGCATAAAAGCGAAAGTAGTAAATTAAAAGCATTCTTATTTATTTAAAAAAAACGCACTTATCAAATTCTTTTTAATTCGCAATTCTTTAACAGCGAGAGAAAAATTAATTCAATAATTTTAAACTAACTATAAATTAAACGCTATGACCTTCTTTCAAAAAATAAAACAAACGATTAATCTTTTAAAAGAGGTCGATTTAGATCAATTAACTCAAATTAACGAGAAAATCGATTTAAAGCAAACCCTAGCAACTTTAGGAAAGTTAGATGACCGGCAAATAAAAAATATACTCAAGTTGTTGCATCATCAAGGCAAACGCGGGCAGCATCAATTACCGCCTATCGATGGAGATTTTTATAATTTAGATCTCAAACTAACCGATACTCAACGCGATTTACAACTGCGAGTGCGACAATTTATGGAAAAAGAAGTACGTCCCATTGCCAACGATTATTGGAACAAAGCAAAATTTCCTTTTGGCATCATCCCTAAATTAGGAGAATTGGATATTGCGGGTATTGCCTATAAAGGCTACGGTTGCGCGGCTATGCCTTTTTTAATGGAGGGTATTATTGCTCAAGAAATTGCTCGTGTAGATGTTTCTATTTCTACCTTTTTTGGTGTGCATAGCGGATTGGCTATGGGTTCAATATACCTTTGCGGAAGCGAGGCTCAAAAACAAGAATGGTTGCCTAAAATGCAAAAATTAAAAACGATTGGAGCTTTTGGTTTAACCGAACCAAATGTAGGTTCGGCTGTTTCGCAAGGTATGGAAACCACTTGCCGTTTTGATGGTGAGCACTGGATTTTAAACGGTCAAAAAAAATGGATTGGTAATGCCACTTTTGCAGATGTGATTGTAATATGGGCCAAAGACATCGACTCAAAGCAGGTGAAAGGATTTTTGGTACGAAAAGAAAATCCTGGCTTTAAAGCCGAAAAGATGGAAGATAAGATGGCTCTGCGCATCGTGCAAAATGCCTTGATCACCTTATCCGATTGTAAAGTTCCCGAGACCGATCGATTGCAAAAAGCTAACTCTTTTGCAGACACTGCCAAAGTCTTAAAAATGACCCGAGCGGGCGTGGCTTGGCAAGCCGTTGGTTGTGCGCGAGGAGCCTATGAAAGTGCCTTAAAGTATACTAAAAAACGAGAACAGTTTAGCAAACCCATCGCTAGTTTTCAACTTGTTCAAAATCATTTGGTAGAAATGCTATCCAATTTAACCGCTATGCAAACCATGGTTTTTCGCTTGTCTGAATTACAAGACGAAGGAATTTTAACCGATGAGCATGCCTCCCTGGCTAAGGTGTTTTGCAGTTTGCGCACCCGTGATGTGGTAAGCCGAGCACGAGAAGTGCTAGGTGGCAATGGCATCTTGCTCGAGCATGATGTAGCACGCTTTGTTGCAGATGCCGAGGCAATTTATAGCTATGAAGGCACTAAAGAAATCAATACATTAATCGTTGGTAGGGCCATAACAGGCTATAGTGCGTTTGTTTAATCCATAAAAAACACCTTAAAATGAATAACAAGATTGTTATCATCGCTCCTGATAGAAGTTTAGACCAATGGGTTCAAGCCTTAAAGGATGAAAATAAGAATTTGACCATAGAAATTTATCCAGATGATACCCAACGAGAAGAAACCGAATTTATCTTAACCTGGCGGCCTCCAGCGGGAGTTTTTGACCAATACCCTAATTTAAAAGTAATCGCCTCTATGGGAGCAGGGGTACATCATATCTTTTCCCAGAACAGCATAAAAGAGCATATACAAGTCACCAAAATTGAACACCCGCGTTTGTCAACCGATTTGAGTCAGTTTGTGCTATCGCTTTGCTTGATGCACATTCGTGATTTATATACCTACCCTAAGCTTCAGCAAAAAAAAGAATGGCGTCCCATTAAATACAAACGCCCAGAAGAAACCGCCGTAGGTATATTAGGTTTTGGTCAAATTGGTCAATCGGTGGGGGAGCTTTTGATTAAAAATAATTTTCAGGTTTTAGGCTACTCTTCTACCGCAAAAACACACGAAAATATTACCACCTACCATTCTGAACAACAACTGCCTCAATTTTTGCAGTCTTGTGATATCTTAGTGTGTCTTCTACCCTTAACATCTAAAACCCGTGGTATTCTTAATAAAACGCTTTTTGATCAGCTTAAGCCTGGTTGTTATTTAATAAATGTAGGACGTGGTGCGCACTTGAAAGAAAATGACTTGCTAGAGGCTTTACAAAACGGACAGTTAAGTGGGGCTAGCCTTGATGTATTTACAGAGGAGCCTTTGCCTCAGGATCATGTTTTTTGGGATCACGAACATATTCAAATTACACCGCATATGGCTAGTGCTACCGACCCTAAGGTGGTAAGCCAGCAGATTGTATCTAATTTAGAACGACTGCAACAAGGTAGAGCAATGAAAAACCGAATTGATCAAAATCGAGAATATTAAACATTATGTTTTAACTTTATAACCCTTCATAAAGAAAAGGTTTTATGTATTTAACCATCACCTTTATAATAATAGGCATTGGCATCTTTCTTTTTGTGAAAGACTATTTTAGTATAGACACCACTTCTATACTCATAATGTCTTTGTTTATTGTTTCTGGTGTATTAAATCCTGAAGAAGGTTTTGCCGGTTTTAATCATCCCGCCACTATAACCTTAGGCTGTATGTTTGTGCTAAGTGCTGCAGTGTTTAAATCGGGTATTATTAATGGCTTAAGCTCAAAAATTGTAAAAATAGCGCGGGTAAACTACGTATTGGCTTTAATTGTTTTTTGTCTTACGGCTGCTGTTTTTTCTGCCTTTATTAATGATACGGCCGTGGTCGCTATGCTTATTCCTATGGCGCTAATGGTATCACGAGAAACCGGTATTGCGCCTTCGCGTTTGCTTATTCCTATTTCCTTTTCGGCTCTGTTT
This sequence comes from uncultured Mesonia sp., assembly GCA_947499595.1. Taxonomy (GTDB): domain Bacteria; phylum Bacteroidota; class Bacteroidia; order Flavobacteriales; family Flavobacteriaceae; genus Mesonia; species Mesonia sediminis. The sequence goes on along the minus strand of CANMOY010000007.1, from coordinate 105,385 downwards.
GGAGGCACTTGTACGCTAATAGGTACTTCAACCAATATTTTGGTTAGTAGTTATGCTCAAGAATTAGGCAGTACTGGATTTGAGATGTTTGAATTTTCACTTGCGGCTTTGGGTATTACAGCAGCTGGACTCATTTATATTTTTATCGTAGCTCCCTTGATTCTGCCTAAACGCATAAAAAAATCTGAGACCCTACAACATGAAGCCGAGGATTATATGGCAGAAATCGAAATTTTGCCCAAAAATCCAGACATCAATAAAGCTATCGGTAAAACCTTTTTGATTAGTGATTTACAAGTGCAAATTTTAATGATAAAGCGAAATCATCTTCGGTTTTATGAGTTTAATGAAGAAACTATTTTACGAGAAGGAGACGTGCTCAAGGTACTTATGAATCCGAGCAAAATCAGTAAAATAAGAGAAAGTAAATACTATAAGTTTAGCGGTATAGGAGAAATTAGCGAAGACGATAGTGAAAAGCGCATCTTTGAGGTTATGATCCCTCACGGATCTTCGCTTTCGGGAAAAACTTTAGCGCAAACCAAATTTAGAAACAACTATTATGCTTCGGTTTTGGCTATTAGGCAACGCAAAGAGACCATTACTAAAAACGTAGCTAACGTTTCGCTAAAAGAGGGAGATATGCTGCTTATCTATACAGCGCGCCATAATATACAAGCTTTAACACGCAACAAAATGCTTGTGGCTTTATCTGAATATGAAGACCGTAAAATAAACTACAAAAAGGCTATACCGGCAATTCTCATTTTAATGGGTGTAATTTTGGCCGCCGCTTTTAATATCACTTCAATACTCATAAGCGCCTTGGTAGGGAGTTTACTTATTGTGACCACCGCTATACTTAAGCCTAATGAAGCTTATAAAGCAATAGAATGGAAAGTGATTTTTATGGTTGCCGGAGTTTTATCTATGGGTAAAGCCTTAGAAAAAACAGGTGGCTCAGAGTTAATATCTAATTTTCTTTTTGAAAATTTAGGCGGCCTACCTCCACAAATTATGTTAAGCCTTATATTCCTTTTTACCTTTCTAGCAACCAATGTATTATCGAGTAAAGCAACCGCTGTGCTAATGACTCCAATTGTGATAGAGTTTGCCCAAATTTTGCAAGTAAGCGAAAAACCTTTTTTAATTGCGGTTATGTTTGCTTGTTCTCTCACTTTTATGACACCCGTAAGTTACCCTACTAACACCATGGTTTACGCTCCAGGTAATTATAAATTTACCGATTATTTAAAAATAGGCACCCCTCTTAATCTTGTTGTCTGGATTGCTGCCTCTATTATCATACCTTTGTTCTTTCCCTTTTAAAGTCTGACTATCATGAAAAAGAGATTAAAACTACATAACCCATTTAAACCTCGCATAACCGATGAGAAAAACTTGCGCGAGCATCTGGCGCTTGAAAGAACCAAACTAGCCAATGAGCGCACTTTGCTTTCTTACATTAGAGCTTCCCTTTACCTACTGTTAGGCGGTATAGCCCTGCTGCAAGTAAAAGAATACACAAATTTAAAAATCATTGGGTATATCGCACTGTTTATTTGCGTGGTATTCTTATTGATTGGTATTGGCCGTTATATATCATTAGAACGCCGCCTCAACGATTTACTTTTACCCGATGAAGACGACATAGAAAAGCCAGATTGATGCAAACTTTCACCCACTACTTTTTACATTTTGGCTTTATTTTTCTCATCGCTTATTTAATAGATAAGAATAATATTAAGCAAGTTTATTTAATTTTATTAGCCAGCATGTTAGTCGATTTAGACCATCTGCTAGCCGATCCTATATTTGATCCAAAGCGTTGCAGTATTAATTTCCACCTGCTGCATACTTATTGGGCATGGGCATTGTACTTGTTAGTAGCCTTTTTAGCGAAAAATAAAATGATAAAAACTTTTGCAATTGGATTAAGCTTTCATCTTTTTACAGATGCTATCGACTGTTTATGGAGCTATAATTGGGATTTTAAAGTACTTTTGTAAGATGAAATTGATTTTATTTTTCTTTGTACTAAGCATTAATTTACTTCATGCACAAAAACAAGAAAGCACTTTATTAAGTCCGCTTAAAGCAGATAAATTTGTGGGAGTAGATGCATTTGATCGGTATTATTTTATAAAAGACCAAGTTTTTTATAAAAAAAGCCCAAATGACTTAAAACAGTACATTAATTTGAATTTGGGAGATTTAAGCCATGTAGATATTAGCAATCCGCTACGCATTAGCTTATTTTATCAAGACTTCAACACGGTGGTTATATTAGACAATCAATTGAACCCCATAACACAAATCAACTTTAACAACTTATCGCCTTTACGGATTTTAAATGCGGCTTACACCGCTCAAAACAATAGTTTATGGCTGGTAAATACTGAACAAGGTATTCTTGATTTTTTTAATTACCCCCAGCAAAAAACCTTGCACCAGTCGCCTCCTATTTTATCAAACCAAGCGCTTTATACGGCAAATTTAACGCACTTTTTTGAGGCCCAAGAAGATAAAATTCGGGTTTTAAATGTCTATGGAAACATCACCCAAGAATTTTATTTTAAAGGTACTGAGCAACTTATGGCTACAGCCAATTACTTGTATACATATGCAAAAGGTAATTTTTATCGTTTCAACTTAAAAACTAAGGAGGTTTTAGAACTTGATCTTTATGAAAATGACGTTAAAGATTTTTATGTGAGTAAGGAAAACCTTTATATTTACAAGCAAAACAAACTAATTTATTACCAAATAAACACAGACTAATCTATGCACGTAGCCATAGCCGGAAATATAGGCGCGGGAAAAACAACCCTAACCAGACTCTTAGCCAAACACTTTAATTGGGAAGCGCAATTTGAAGATGTATTAGAAAATCCGTATTTAGAAGATTTTTACAATCAAATGGAGCGCTGGTCATTTAATTTACAGGTTTATTTCTTGAACTCGCGGTTCAGACAAATTTTAGATATCCGCAAAAGCGGAAAAGACATTATTCAAGATCGAACCATCTATGAAGATGCCTTTATTTTTGCTCCCAACTTACACGCAATGGGACTTATGACCAATCGTGATTTCAACAATTATAGTTCGTTATTTAACTTGATGGAACGCGTTACTGAGGCACCAGATCTTTTGATTTATTTGCGTAGCAGTATACCCAATCTTGTTGCTCAAATTCATAAACGCGGAAGAGATTATGAAAGCAGCATTTCTATTGATTATTTGAGCCGACTTAATGAACGTTATGAAGCTTGGATTGCGACTTACGACAAAGGCAATTTATTGATTATTGATGTAGATAACATTAACTTTGTAGACAACCCTGAAGATCTTGGAGAAATTATTAATAAAATAGATGCCGAAATCAACGGTCTCTTTTAAATAACAGCCCTATGGAATCAACAAAATTAAAAAGACCTAAGCACAAAGGATCACCTAAATTATTTAAAAATCCTATTTTAGAAAAATTAACGCATACCCATATATCTTTGCCCCTGATTATCTTTTCGGTAATTTCTGCGGCTCTTATCTATTATGGAATTGTAGAAAAAGGATTTGAAACCCCTACAATGGTTTTATTGTTCTTTGCAGGATTATTCTTTTTTACTTTTATTGAGTATATCATGCACCGATACTTATATCATATTCCTGCTACTAGCGAACGAAAGAAGAAAATTAGTTATACCATGCACGGAGTGCATCATGATTACCCAAAAGATAAGTCTAGGTTGGCCATGCCACCCGTTTTAAGCCTGATTATCGCCACAGTACTCTTTATTGTGTATCGTGTGTTTTTAGGTGAATTTGTTTTTGGATTTCTGGCTGGTTTTTTAATGGGCTATGCTGCATATCTAGCGGTGCATTATTCGGTTCATGCTTTTAAGGTACCCAATAACTTTTTAAAGGTTTTATGGCACCACCATAGCATTCATCACTACCGTGAACCAGACCGAGCTTTTGGAGTGTCTTCTACCCTTTGGGATCATATTTTTGGCACTATGCCCAGAAAGGATATTAAAGCTAAAAGAAAACAAAAAACCAATGTATATATAGATCCAGAAACAACCTAATTTCATTGAGAAATTACCTTATAGGGCTTAATTTTATTGAATTAAGCCCATTTTTTTTGCCGCTGTAATAGCTTCTTCTCCATTTGAGAAAAAGACCACAGGAGTGGATTTAAATTTACTTACAATGCGACTGGCGAGCCTCATTTTAGATTTACTTTTTACTCGCCTTAATAGTATAGCCTCTATCCTATCTGGATATATTTGTGCTATTTCAGTGTAAATACTAGGGTCATGCTCGCCACTGTCACCAATAAGAACAAAAGTTTTATCTTGAAATGCGTTTAAGATGCGTAAAATTTCTTTTTGTTTATGCGGTTTTTCTCGGTTAACCATTTGCCGCCATAGGTTAGGAAAATCCCGTAATAATAATACCCCTTTGGGGAATTTATGAATGCGTAAAAAAACTTGCAAGTAACTATATAAATTAAATGGACTATTGCTTAAATAGAAAAATGGTCGATCTACCCCTTTAGATTGGGCTCGTAAAGCTTGATAAAATTGACTCGCATAGTCAATAGGCACTCTTTCTTCTGCAAGAGTAAAAATAGAATTTTTTATCAGTTCCCATTTTAAAAAGGAATTCACCCCAGTATGAATAAGTGTGTCGTCTATATCACTAATAATTCCATAATCAAAATTAGAATTAGGCTGTAAAAACCAACATTTCTTCTCTTGGGCAATTTTTTGGTACACGCATTGTATTCTATAGGGCAGCCATTTTGTTTGCTTTTCTATTGCTTCTTCCCACGGCACTTGAACTTCAAAAAAATAGTATCCTTCGCTATTGGTTAAACAACAAGCCAAAGGTTTCTCATTATACCAAAGCGTTACTTGAACATTTTCAACTTCATAGGTATTAAAATTGGCAAAACTAGCCCGCCAAGCAGAAGGTGAAATATCTGTTTTACTATTTCTCGGTTTATGATTTAACACTCTTCCCGCCACCCTTAAGCCATCCGCGGAAGCATAACCTGAAAACGACTGAATATACAAGTGATCGACTTGTTTAGACAACCGAAGAAATTTAAGAAATTGTTTCAAGGTAAAATATTTTAAAACGCCTGTTGACGCTTAATTGGATTTTGTTTTTACCAAAATAATATTTTCTTTTTGATTGTTCAAGCTTTTGTCTAATTGAGCCTTACGCGGCTCTTCATGCTGTACTTCGGCAATTAGAGGTGCCATAACCAAGCCTACAAGACATGTAAGTTTAATAAGAATGTTCATACTAGGGCCAGAAGTATCTTTAAAAGGATCGCCTACCGTGTCTCCTGTCACGGCCGCTTTATGTGCATCGCTGCCTTTGTACATTTTCTTACCATCGATAAGCACTCCTGCCTCAAAAGATTTTTTAGCATTATCCCAGGCTCCACCCGCATTATTCTGAAAAATAGCCCACATTACTCCCGAAACACAAACCCCTGCCATATAACCACCAAGCGGTTCTGCACCCAGCCATAAACCTATAAGTATAGGGCTGATGAGTGTTAATACCCCTGGTAAAATCATTTCTTTTAGAGCCGCTTGCGTAGATATAGCGACGCATTTTGCGTGTTCGGGTTCGGCTGTACCTTCTAAAATTCCCGGTATCTCTCTAAACTGTCTTCTCACTTCTTTAACCATTTGCATGGCCGCTTTACCCACAGATTCCATGGCTAGAGCCGAAAAAACAACGGGAACCATACCGCCTACAAACAAAGTAGCTAAAACATCTGCTTTAAAGATATTGATACCCTGAATACCTGTAAAGGTAACATAAGCTGCAAAAAGAGCCAGGGCAGTTAAGGCAGCCGAAGCAATTGCAAAACCTTTACCTACTGCAGCAGTTGTGTTTCCTACAGAGTCTAAAATATCTGTTCTTTCTCTCACTTGTGCTGGTAATTGGCTCATTTCAGCTACTCCTCCAGCATTATCGGCAATGGGTCCGAATGCATCGATAGCCAACTGCATAGCCGTTGTTGCCATCATCGCTGAAGCGGCTAGAGCTACCCCATAGAATCCTGCTAGTGCATAAGAACTAAAAATAGCCACCGCAAAAAGCAAAACGGAAGCAAAAGTAGATTTCATCCCAACCGCCAAACCTGCAATGATATTAGTGGCTGCGCCTGTAGAACTATTTTTCACGATACTCATAACTGGCTTTTTACCCAGGCTGGTATAATATGCCGTAACCACCGAGATAAGTGCTCCTACTGCCAGCCCAATTACTGCTGCCCAAAAAACATGCGTTGCAGGTATGCGTTGCATTCCCTGACCAAAAAACAACATTTCAAGCGTTTCGGGAAGCATCCAGTCTATCAAAAACCAAGTAGCAAGTAACGTAATACCTATAGCTATCCAATTGCCACGATCTAAAGCGGCTTGAACTTGGGGCTCTTTAGCTTTGTTGCTGTTAATTCTTACAACGAAAGTTCCTAAAATCGTGGCGAGAATACCAACCCCTGCAATTAGTAGCGGCAGTAAAATAGGTCCCATATTACCAAAATCGTCTGTAAAGCTAGTAGAGATAGACATATCTCGAATCAAATAGTTACCCAATACCATAGCCGCTAAAACGGTAGCTACATAGCTACCAAATAAGTCGGCACCCATACCTGCCACATCTCCTACGTTATCGCCAACATTATCGGCAATTGTAGCCGGATTTCTTGGGTCATCTTCGGGAATTCCAGCTTCAACTTTCCCAACCAAATCCGCACCTACATCGGCTGCTTTAGTATAAATACCGCCGCCAACTCGTGCGAATAATGCTATAGACTCGGCACCTAAAGAAAAACCTGCTAGGGTTTCTAAAACAAGGGTCATATCATAGTAGAAACTACTTGTATCTCCTAAAAATTGGTTGATAAAAAAAAGAAATAATAAACTTAGCCCCAAGACGGCTAAGCCTGCTACCCCTAAGCCCATAACCGTACCTCCATTAAACGAAATTTGTAAAGCTTTAGGCAGACTTGTTTTGGCTGCTTCGGCGGTTCTAGAATTGGCTTCTGTAGCTATACGCATTCCTATGTTTCCTGCTAATGCAGAAAAAAAAGCTCCTATAACAAAAGCGGGAACAATCATCCAATGAGTTGAACTTACTTGCGTGGAGACAAAAAATAAGGCCGCTGCGGCAATTATCACAAAAATTAATAGTAAACGATACTCTGCGTGAAGAAAAGCCAAAGCACCTGCTTTAATGTTCTTAGAAATGCGCTGCATGCTTGCATCTCCCCGCGCTTGTTTCTTAACCCAAACGGCTTTAAATAGCATAAAAACAATACCTAAAACAGCACACAAAATAGGCAGATAAAAGACCAAAGATTTCATAAATTATTGATTTTTAATTTACTAAATCTAAGTTTTTCTTTTTAATAAATAACAAAAAAAGCAGCACTTTTTACAAAATGCTGCTTTTTTAATAATATAAATTATACTGTTATTTAATACTTACTTCGGCTGTTGGCACGTCGCTTTCTTTAAATCTTTCTACACATTTACGTACAATTTCTTTAGCTTCTTGGGCATCTCCCCAACCGCCTACATCAACTTTCTTCTCTTCTAAATCTTTATACACACGGAAGAAATGCTCAATCTCTTTGATTAAGTGAGGGTTTAATCCAGAAAGGTCATCTACTTTGTTTGCAATAGGATCGCTAACTGGCACACATATAATTTTTTCGTCGGGACCTTTTTCATCGGCCATATGAAATACACCAATAGGAGCAACTTCCATTACGCAGCCTGGAAAGGTAGGCTCAGTAACCAAAACCAAAACATCTAATGGATCTCCGTCTAATGCTAATGTTTCAGGAACAAAACCGTAATCTGCAGGATACATCATTGATGAAAATATCATTCTGTCATAACGAATTTTCTTTAACTCAAAATCGTATTCATATTTATTTCTGCTCCCTTTTGGGATTTCAATCAATACATCAAAGGTCATTTTTCGTTTATTTTTAAAAATTAGATTTATTTCAAAAAATTCAAGATTGCAAATTTAAGAAATATAACTCGTTCTGTAGTACTTTTTTAGAAATAAAAACCGAAGGCTCCCGTAACTCCAAAAGAGCGTGCTTCTGGGTTCTGAAAATAGTTTCCACGGAAATGAAAATCGATTCGAAAGATCTTAAAAATGTTACCGATACCCGCACTCCAAGACCAGTAAGGGTCTTGATCTGGAGCCAGCAAAATAGGATTAGAAGCACTGGCGTTTAAATCTCGATTGGCTTGCGATAGTGTGCCGTAAACTCCTCGTACACTAATAATTTCTCGTAAGTTCCAGTCGCGCACCACAGGAATTCGGCTAAAAAATCGACCGTTAAAGTTATGCTCGATGTGCAAACTTGCATACTCATCGGTTACAAACTCGTAAAAATCTAGAAGCGGGAAACTGCCGTATATAGAAAATAAGGTTTGATTTCCCGGCACCACATTAAGTAAACTCAATGGCACCTCACCATAAGTTTTACCAGTTTCTAAAGTTGTTGTTAACTTACCAAAGCCTCCCAACTGCCAAGGATGTCTGTAATAAAACTGCAATTTCTTATAATCAAAATCGCTTGAAAGCACATCTTTTAAACCTAATGAATAATTCATGAACAACTCAGGATAATCACCATCATTCACCACTATTCGCTCTACACCATAACCTGTTGTTTTGCGTTTGGGAGTGTATTTTAACATGGTTGAAAATTGCGTTTGACGTGTTTTATTTTCAATCTGTGTTCTAGCTTCATCCGTAAAGTAGGCTAAACTAAATTGATTTGATGCCGACTCTAGTGTGCGAAAAGATCCGCCAAAGCGAACATTAAAATTTTTAAATGGTTCAAAAGAGAGTGCCGCCGTAGTTAGATTGATATTGGTTAGACTAGTATTGGCCCCTATGGTAATTAACGATGAAGAAGCCAAGCTACGCCCTAGAACATCATTAGTATTAGTAAGGCTAGCCCCCAATTGCTCCACATCTCGCCGGTTACCACCCGAAATTATAAGCCGCATTTTTTTATCAAGCAACCACTTTCCCGAAATACCATACTTAAATTTGTTATCTTTTAATCCGTAAGCAGTGTAACCTTCGATTCGCCAAGGATCGTTCCTGCCAAAATAGGTACGTCCGCCTACACGCAATCGCAAGCCTTCGACATCATTATAGCCAAAGGTTGAAAAAATGGGACCAAAATCAAAATTATCAAATTCGACATAACCTGAGGCTAAAATAGAGCCCACATTATACAATCGCTGAAAAGCTTTTACGGTTTTAAGCGTATCTAACATTACGTACACTTGGCGCTCATCTTTGTTTAGCTCTTCCAAACGGTTGTTTTCCCAGAAGTTAGATTCACGATTGTAAACGTGATCGTTATAATATTGCGGCTGGTATTTGTAAAATTGCGCTCCTTTCTCTTGGTCAAATACATATTCGTCATACAGTGTTGTACGCTTGCCATAAATACCACGTGATTCTTGTTTTTTATTCAAGGAGAAGTCAGACATAAAATGATCTCGTGTAATTAAAAATACAGAATCATTTAGCACCTTAAAATCTTGCTCAATATAAATTTCTTTTACCCAATTTATATTGGCGCTCTTGGTAACTTGTAACTTGATATTTTTAATCGCCCAAGTAGTATCGTTTACCCAAAAATCACCTTTAAAAGTAAGTTCATTTTTTCTTCTAGGATAATAGACAATTTTGTAACACCACTTATTATCTACAAAGGCACTATCGGCCAAGACGTAATTATAGTTATCAATACCCGTTGTGCTTAGCGGACTAACAAAGCTTTTATCGAAAAATTTAAGGTAATTATCATAAACATCATACTCGGCATACAAATCTTTAACAAAGGCAATTAAGGTTTGGTTATCGCTAAAACCAGAATTTTTATTGCCAAGCAAAATTTCTTTTTCTTTGTTTAATTTATTATCCCCATAAACGCGATACACGGCCTCATTTAAAAAAATTGGCAAATAGGTTTTACCAGTTACCGCATTGGTGTCTGTTTCTTTAAAGATAAACTCCATACCTTTAAAAATTGGACTTTTAATCAAGTTGCTATCAATAGTATTTAGATCAAATTCTTGTTTTTCGTATTTTTTGTATTGGTATTGATCAAAAAGTTTAACGCCATTTTTACGTTTATTGGCCCATATTTTACGTAAGATATCAATAGCAGGATTGTTCTTTTTTGAGGTTTTTCCCTGATAAATGACCACTTCAGATAATGCACTGGCCTCCTCTTTTAACACGATATCTAGCTTATAGTTAACGGCATTGTTTAAGGTTAACGATTTAGTCTCGAAGCCTACGAAAGAGAACACTACGCTAGAATATGTGTTTTCAGATTGCAAATAAAAAGTGCCATCATCATTGGTTATGGTACCCTCACTAGAATCTGTAAAAACAACATTTACAAAGGGTATAGGCTCTCCCTGTTCATCGGTTACCTTACCTCCTACCTTTGTTTGTGCATAAGTAAAAACAGTACACAAACAGCATAAAAAAACTGTGATTTTAGACATAAAAAAACTTCATCTTTTGAAGATGAAGTTTCAAATATAAATCTATAATTTATTTATGCGTCTTTATACAAAACTTTTTTTACTGCTTTAACAACGTCTTCACTATTTGGTAACCATTCTTTTAACAAAACTGGCGAATACGGCGCTGGAGTATCTGCGGTATTAATTTTTAAAATGGGCGCATCTAAATAATCAAAAGCATTTTCTTGAATGTGGTAAGTAATCTCTGTAGAAACATTACCAAAAGGCCAAGCTTCTTCTAGAATAACTAATCTATTGGTTTTCTTTACGGATTTGATGATTGCTTCATAATCTAAAGGGCGTACCGTTCTCAAATCGATAATCTCACAAGAAATATTTTCTTTTTCTAGCTCTTCTGCCGCTTGATAAGCCTCTTTTATAATCTTCCCAAAAGAAACGATGGTTACATCTTCTCCTTCTCTTTTAATATCTGCTTTCCCGATTGGAATGGTGTATTCTTCTTCTGGAACCTCACCTTTATCACCATACATTTGCTCGCTTTCCATAAAAATAACCGGATCGTCATCGCGAATAGCCGACTTTAAAAGTCCCTTAGCATCGTAAGGATTTGAAGGAACAATAACTTTTAAACCAGGACAATTGGCATACCAACTCTCAAAGGCCTGAGAGTGTGTTGCTGCTAATTGACCCGCCGAAGCTGTAGGTCCTCTAAAAACTATAGGGCAATTAAACTGCCCGCCAGACATTTGTCTAATTTTTGCCGCATTATTGATAATCTGATCTATTCCTACCAGCGAAAAATTAAAGGTCATAAACTCTATAATAGGCCTTGTACCTGTCATGGTAGAGCCTACACCAATACCACTAAAACCAGCCTCTGAGATTGGGGTATCCCAAACGCGTTCTGGTCCAAATTCATCAAGCATTCCCTTCGAAGCTTTATATGCACCGTTGTATTCTGCTACTTCTTCCCCCATTAAATAAATGCTTTCATCATGACGCATTTCCTCACTCATAGCTTCGGCAATCGCTTCTCTGAATTGTATTGTTCTCATAATCTAATTACAATTTATTTCGTGTTCTTTCTAAAAAAAGCAAAAGTAGGTATATCTACGTCATAAAACTACTGCATTTTATTAAATTTTTACTATGCACGCATAGTATTTTTTACAGTTTTTTTGTATATTCGCAACGCATAAATTAAAAAAACTTGAAAGCATGAAAATTTTAGTATGCATAAGTCACGTACCCGATACTACTTCAAAGATAAATTTTACCGATAACAATTCAGCATTTGACACCAATGGCGTTCAATTTGTCATTAATCCGAATGACGAATTTGGTTTAACACGCGCTATGTGGTTCAAAGAAAAACAAGGAGCTAGCGTAGACGTTGTAAACGTAGGCGGACCAGAAACAGAGCCTACACTACGTAAGGCTTTGGCAATTGGGGCAGACAACGCCATTCGCGTAAACACACCAGCATTAGACGGTTACCAAGTAGCCAAAGAGCTGGCTAAAGTAGCACAAGATGGCAGTTACGATTTAATCATTGCAGGAAGAGAATCTATCGATTATAACGGAGGTATGGTTCCCGGAATGATGGCGCAAATCTTAAAAGCTAACTTTGTGAACACCTGCGTGAGCTTGGAAGTAGAAGGAAAGCAAGCCACCGCTATTCGAGAAATAGATGGAGGAAAAGAAACCCTAAAAACTAGTTTACCCTTAGTGATAGGCGGACAAAAAGGTCTTGTAGAAGAAAGCGATTTAAAAATACCAAATATGCGTGGTATTATGATGGCTAGAAAGAAACCATTAAACGTGGTTGAGCCTAGTTCTACCGAAAGCTTTACCCAAACTAAAAGTTTTGAAAAGCCAGCACCAAAAGGAGAGGTTAAAATAATTGAAGAAGACAATCTAGACCAATTAATAGATCTATTGCATAACGAAGCAAAAGTAATCTAAAACCCCGCGTAATTGTTGAATTAAAAAATTAAAAAAATGTCAATTTTAGTATATACCGAAACCGAAAACGGAAAATTTAAAAAAGCCTCATTCGAGGCCGCTTCTTATGCTAAAGGAGTAGCTGAAAAAATGGGAACCGATGTTACTGCAGTTGCCTTTAATGCCGAAGACACAAAAGCTTTAGGTGATTATGGCGTAGCTAAAGTTTTACACATACAGAACGATAAATTAAAAACCTTTAACGCAGAAGCTTACGCCGATGCTATTGCGCAAGCCGCTCAAGAAGCAAGCGCCGATGTTGTGGTATTAGGCCAAACGGCAAACGATAAATATCTTGCTCCGCTTTTGGCTGTTCAATTACAAGCCGGTTATGCCTCAAATGTTGTTGAATTACCTGGAATAGAAAACGGTTTTACGGTGAAGCGAAGCGTTTTTACCAATAAGGCTTTTAATCATACCGCTATAACTACCGATAAAAAAATTATTGGAGTTTCTAAAAACGCTTATGGCTTAAAAGAAAATTCGGCCGCAGCCGAGGAAACCAGCTTCTCACCCAACCTAAAAGAAGAAGATTTTAATATTGAAGTAGCCAGCGTAGATAAAGCAACAGATAAAGTTACCATCGCAGATGCCGAAGTTGTTGTATCTGGCGGACGTGGCCTAAAGGGTCCAGAAAACTGGAACTTAATTGAAGACTTAGCCGATGTTTTAGGCGCGGCAACGGCTTGTTCGAAACCCGTAAGTGATATGGGATGGAGACCCCACAGCGAGCACGTAGGACAAACCGGTAAACCTGTAGCCTCTAACCTTTATATCGCAATAGGTATTTCTGGTGCCATACAGCACTTAGCAGGTGTTAGCGCTTCAAAAACAAAGGTGGTTATCAACAATGATCCAGAAGCTCCATTTTTCAAGGCAGCAGACTACGGTATTGTAGGTGATGCTTTTGAAGTTGTACCAAAGCTAACCGAAAAATTAAAAGAATTTAAAGCGAATAACGCATAATTTTTTATAAATTGTGCCCCTATTTAAAGGGCGGTCTAAATAGGTTTTTGTCCTTGTTTAGACCGCCTTTTTATTGAAAAGCATTTAAATTGCAAAATCTATGAGTTTAGTGCGATTAACCATAAAAGGAATATCCTATAGCCAAACCCAAAACGGCGCTTACGCGTTGCTATTAAGCGAGCTTGATGGCGAGCGTCAATTACCCATTGTGATTGGAGCTTTTGAAGCCCAGTCAATCGCCATTGCTTTAGAAAAAGATATTAAACCGCCAAGACCACTAACCCACGATTTATTCAAAACTTTTGCAGATAGATTTGATATTCAAGTTAAACAAGTCATAATTCATAAATTGGTAGATGGAGTGTTTTACTCCAGCCTTATTTGCGAACGCGATAAAATTGAAGAGATTATCGATGCGCGTACCAGTGATGCCATTGCACTGGCACTTCGTTTTAATGCACCTATTTTTACTTATGAAAATATTTTAGACAAAGCAGGCATTTATTTAAAACCCGAACAACAAACCCCAGAAGAAAAATCGACCTCTGCTGATTTTATTTTTGATGAAGATCAAGAAGACACAGAAGAAGAACAAAGTTCTGCCTCAAAACCAAAAGGAGATTTTGCGCATAAAAGTATTACACAGCTCGAGAAAGAATTAGAAGAAGCGGTAAAAAAAGAAGACTACGAGAAGGCAGCTAGACTGCGCGACGAGATCTCTAAAAGACAATAATTATGAAACGCCATATTGTAATAAGCCTGCTTTTTTTCTGGGTAGGTGTACTAGGAATAAACGCCCAATCGATTGAGAAGCAATGGGAATTGCTTGCCCCCCATCAAAACGACAGCTTAGCTATTGACCGTTTAAATTTAAAAGATGGCTTATTTGAGTATCAGCAGAAAAAATTAAAAACTAGTCAGCAAGGGGATTTTCTATATCAAAACGACCTTCTTCTGCTCTTTATCCCCGAAAACAATTCAGAAAAAATCCAGAAATATAGAGTAAAGCAACTATCTGATAGTTTACTCACCCTAAAAACAAACAATAGAGAATACACCTATATTACTCGCCAAAAAGCCAAAGAAACTATTGTAGCACCGCCTCAAAAAACAGCTATTCCCAGTCAAGGATTCTCTATTGAAAGTCTTTGGAAGGGTATACTAGGGATGTTCTCTTTACTAGTTATCGCCTTTCTTTTTAGCAGTAACCGTAAAGCTATAAACTGGAAAACCGTTGGCGCTGGGCTTAGTGCTCAATTGTTATTAGCCTATGGGGTTTTACAAGTAAAATGGGTTCAAGTTGCTTTTGAATTTGTTGGTGAAATATTCGTAAAAATTCTTGATTTTACAGCTGCTGGTAGCGAATTTTTATTGGGCGGTCTTATGGATGTAAATAGTTACGGGTTTATTTTCTTGTTTCAAGTATTGCCAACAGTAATTTTCTTTTCAGCGCTTACCTCAATATTATTCTACTTAGGTGTAATTCAAGTTATCGTAAAAGGATTAGCCTGGATGCTTACCAAGCTACTAGGGGTTTCTGGTGCCGAAGGCCTAAGCGTTGCCGGTAATATATTTTTAGGACAAACCGAAGCACCTTTAATGATTAAGGCTTATTTGGAGCGCATGACCAAATCTGAAATTTTATTGGTGATGGTAGGCGGTATGGCCACAGTTGCTGGTGGAGTTTTAGCGGCTTATATTGGTTTTTTAGGCGGTGATGACCCCGTAGTTCGTTTGCAGTTTGCAAAACACTTATTAGCTGCATCGGTAATGGCTGCTCCAGGTGCCATTATCATCTCTAAAATTTTATATCCGCAACAAGAAAAAATAGATACTCGAGTTGAAGTCTCTCAAGATAAAATAGGTACCAATATCCTAGACGCCATAGCTAACGGGACTACAGAAGGGCTTAAATTAGCAGCCAATGTGGGCGCAATGCTACTTGTTTTTGTAGCGCTTATTGCGATGGTAAATTATGGTTTTGGAAAAATTGGGGAATGGACAAACCTCAATGCTTTTTTAGCAGAAAACACCCCCTATCAAAGCTTCTCAATTGAAGCGGTACTTGGATTTGTTTTTGCGCCGTTAATGTGGCTCATTGGTATTGCCAAAGAAGATATTATGCTTATGGGGCAATTACTAGGTATTAAATTAGCAGCAAGTGAATTTGTGGGCTATATTCAATTGGCCGAATTGAAAGATGCCACAACGGGATTAAGCCTTACCTATGAAAAATCAATCATTATGGCTACTTATATGCTTTGTGGTTTTGCTAATTTTGCTTCTATCGGTATTCAATTGGGTGGTATTGGTTCATTAGCGCCAGGGCAACGAGAAACCTTATCTAAATTTGGTATCAAAGCGGTTATAGGAGGAACTTTAGCTTCATTGCTTTCGGCTACCATTGCTGGAATGATAATTGGCTAAAATCACTTTTTAAAGTTTAAATTTTCTTCATAGATTTTCATAAAACCCTGCTTGCGTTAAGGATTGAGTGATTGTTGGAGCTCTTTTTTGTACCGATGTTTTTTAAGCATCTAGAAGATGTTTTGTAGTGATTATTTATTATTTTTACCCTTAAACACAAAAAAAGCGACTCACGAAAGCCTGCCACACGACTTTTTTAGGCGTGTGAACGCCCAACTTATTAAACTATGAAACAATACCACGATTTATTAGAGCACATTTTAATTCAGGGTCACCAAAAGGGAGATCGAACGGGTACGGGTACAAAATCTGTTTTTGGATACCAGATGCGATTTGATTTAAGTGAAGGTTTTCCTATGGTAACCACCAAGAAACTACACCTAAAATCAATTATTCACGAATTGTTGTGGTTTTTAAATGGCGACACCAATATTCAATATTTACAAGAAAATGGTGTGCGAATTTGGAATGAGTGGGCCGATGAAAATGGTGATTTGGGACCCATTTATGGTCACCAGTGGCGCAATTGGAACGGCGAAGAAATAGATCAAATCAAAGAAGTAGTAAATACGTTAAAAAACAACCCGAATAGCAGGCGTATGCTGGTAAGTGCTTGGAACCCGAGTGTTATGCCTAATACTAATTTATCGTTTAGCGAGAATGTAGCCCAAAATAAAGCTGCATTACCACCCTGCCATGCATTTTTTCAATTTTATGTAGCCAATAACAAGTTGTCTTGCCAATTGTACCAGCGCAGCGCCGATGTGTTCTTGGGTGTGCCATTTAACATTGCTTCTTATGCGCTCTTAACACTTATGATGGCTCAAGTGTGCGGATATGAACCGGGAGATTTTATTCATACTTTTGGCGATGTACATATTTATAACAACCATGTAGAGCAGGTAAAACTTCAATTAAGCAGATCACCAAGACCGCTCCCTAAAATGATTCTTAATCCAGAGGTTAAAGATATTTTCTCATTTACTTATTCTGATTTTACATTAGAAGACTACAATCCGCATCCTGGCATAAAAGCAAAGGTTGCTATTTAAACTTATACTATGAAACGCTTTATTTTACTTCTTTTTATTCTTTCATCTCCATTTGCTTTTTCTCAGGTGAACGGCAACACGGTTTCGAGCAAAGAAATCGCTCCTATCTGGCCGGGGTGTGAAGAAGTAAAGGCTAAAGCCGATTGCTTTAATAAAATGTTGAGCAAGCATATTCAACAAAATTTCACCTTCCCTGAAGAATATACCTCAGCTGATAAAGGCAGCAAAGTAATAGTTCGTTTTATTATTGACAAACAAGGCCAACCGGCTATAAAAAAAGTTTCTGGCGGTGCGCCTTATTTGCAAGAAGCAGCTAAAAAAATAATTCTTAGCATTCCTAAAATGCAACCTGGAAGCCTTAACGGCGAACCCCGAGCAATTAGCTACGCGGTACCTTTTAATTTTTAAACTTAAAGCGGATTTTTTTTACTTTTTTAAAGACCCTATCAGCTAAGTCATAAGAGATTTGGTTTTTAATTATTACTGAAATAAAAAAATGACTTGCCTTATTTGAAAACATAGGGATTATTGCCTAATGGAGGTAAGCAAGCTTAAATTGAGCCAGTTTTAGCAAGCCCTTAACACATTAACAACATTCTGATTCATTTTAAATTGTAACTTTGAGAAAGACCTTAAAAAGATACATTTGGCATGCAAAACGACGCTTTACTCCAACTCTTTAAAAACACTCGCCAACAATCTGAAAAAATTTGCAGTCCGCTTCAAGTGGAAGACTATGTCATACAGCCTGTTGAATTTGTATCTCCGCCCAAGTGGCATTTGGGTCATACCTCTTGGTTTTTCGAAGAATTTATCTTAAAAAAGCATAAACCAGATTATGAAGTTTATGATCAAGATTTCGCTTTTGTTTTTAACAGTTACTATGAGAGTGTGGGCGAAAAGGTTATCCGCACCCATCGAGGTAATTTATCGCGGCCAACCGTAGAAGAAGTGTACAACTATAGAAAATATGTGACTAAAGAAATTTGCGCGTTTCTAGAACAACATGCAATAAATAAAGATCTAGATGCTGTCTTTCAAATAGGAATACATCACGAAAAACAACATCAAGAATTACTGCTCACAGACATAAAATATATTTTAGGTAATAATCCTTTATTACCCGCTTATGACAAGGATTTCATCGAAAATGCTACAGAAAATCAATCGCTGCAATGGTTACAAGTACCTGAAGGCTTATATAAAATAGGTCTGCCTGAGACCAGCACAGATTTTGCTTACGATAATGAGAAAGCAGAACATCGCGTTTTCTTACAAGATTTCTTCATCGCTAACAAATTGGTTACCAATCAAGATTACCTAGCTTTTATTAATAGTGGCGGGTACCAAAACGTCCTACTCTGGCATGCCGAAGCTTGGGATTGGCTTAAAGCAGAGAAAATTACCGCCCCAGCTTATTGGCATTTAATAAATGAAGAATGGTACCAATATACTTTAGCCGGTTTAAAACCCATTGATTTACAGGCTCCGCTTACCCATATTTCTTATTATGAAGCCTTTGCTTTTGCCCAATGGAAAAACTTACGCCTACCTACCGAATTTGAATGGGAAGTAGCCCAACACCTTTTTAATTGGGGTCAGCGTTGGGAGTGGACAGAAAGTGCCTACCTACCCTATCCTAAATATAAAAAAGCCGAAGGTGCCTTAGGCGAGTATAACGGTAAATTTATGGTCAACCAAAAGGTACTGCGTGGCGGCTCTATTGCCACCGCAAAAAATCATACGCGAAAAACTTATCGTAATTTCTTTCATCCTCAACTGCGCTGGCAATATACAGGCTTAAGACTCGCAAAATAACAACAGGACTAAACACTATGAAAAAAACCAAAATAAAATCCTTAAAAAGCGATTTTGAAAAAGATGTTTTAAAAGGATTAAGCAGCTATCCTAAATATCTCGACAGTAAATATATCTATGACCAAAAAGGCGATAAGTTATTTCAACAAATAATGCATATGCCCGAGTATTATTTGACCCGCTGCGAGCATGAAATTATAAACACTCATCAAAAAGAATTATGTTCAATTTTTGACAACAAGGCAGGATTTGATTTAATTGAGCTTGGCGCAGGCGATGGAAAAAAAACAAAAGTTATTTTAGAAGGCTTGCTTAAAGCGGATGCAAATTTCTCCTATTTACCAATTGATATTAGCCTTCATAGTTTAGAAGACTTGCAAGAGAGGTTGTTACTAGAACTCCCAGACTTACATATAGAACCTTTACAGGGAAGTTATTTCAAAGTTTTAAAGCGCTTAAAGCGCTATATAAAACGTAAAAAGGTTCTCCTTGTTTTAGGATCAAATATTGGCAATTTAAACCATAAAAAAGCAATTCTTTTTTTGAAGAATATTCAAAAGTCTATGCAAAAAGACGATTTGCTATTTATGGGATTTGATCAAAAAAAAGACCCTCAAGTAATACTTAATGCCTACAACGATGCTGCCGGTATTACCGCTGAATTCAATAAAAATTTATTGCACCGCATCAATAAACAGTTGGATGCAAATTTTAATGTAGATCAATTTAAACATTGGGAGACTTATAACCCAGAAACCGGTACCGCCAAAAGCTTCTTAGTTTGTCAAGAAGCACAACAAGTGCACATTAAAAAATTAGATCTTGCCGTAAATTTTGAAGCTTATGAAAGCATACATTGCGAAATAAGTCAAAAGTATGACGATGCCACCGTAGCTTGGCTTGCAAATAAAGCTGGCTTAGAGATAGTCAATACTTTTACCGATCAACGCGCTTATTATAAGAATTATATTTTCAAGAAAAAAGCATGATTTGCTTAATAAGGTAAAGTTTTAAGCGCCTTTAGCAAATAGTTTAAGTCTTGAATACTGTTATAATAATGAAAACCAACACGAATTCCTTGACCACGCTGCGCACAAATAATATTTTGGTTGTTTAAATAGGCTAAATTTCTAGTATCTATCTGCAAATTAAATATGGGAGAAGATGTTCTCTGTTTTAGAATTTGATTTTCTAATAAGTTCAACTCAGCAAAGGCTGATTTTGCGGTTCGACTAATTTTCTCAATTTTTTTGTAGATTTTTTTTTCGCCGATTTCAAAAAAAGTCTCTAAAGCAGGCGCCAATGAACCCAGCTGCATTAAATCTAAATGCCCAGGTTCTAATTTTTTATGTAGAGGTATAGCTTGCAAAGAGCTCTCTTTATTTACAGCATTTGAGCCTATAGTTTTTGGCTGTACACGCATTTCTAATCCTTTACGGAAAATAAAAAAAGCGCTCCCCCAACCGGCGTGTAACCATTTATAAGCACTAACACCCAAGATATCTATACCTGATTCCTCAAAATTGAAAAATTCGGTACCACAAAATTGAGTACCATCGGCTATAAAAAGGGTTTTAGGAAAGGTTTGCTTTAAGTCTTTAATTAAAGCTGCGTTTAACTTTAAACCATTCAAATATTGGATGATACTAAATATAAAAACATCAGGTTGTTCTTTATTGAAGGCATCAATGATGCTTTCTTCAACATCCGCTTTAAGCGCTACCTCACAAAATTGAAAACCCCATTTTTTAACGGCTAAGGAAATTGATGGGTATTCATTTTCAATAACCAGAATTTTGCTTTTAGGCGAAATACCACTCAACACCCCGTGAAATCCGAATGAAAAGTTAGGGGTAAAAGCAATATTCCCTGTTTTAACTCGTAGCAAGCGTTTTAAATAATTAGTTACTTGGTTCAATTGGGAATCATAATTTTCAAAATACCTTGTCGGATGCTGCAGGTGTAAATCAAGTATATCTTTCTTATAATTATAAACATTTTGAGGAATAAGACCCATAGCCGGGGTGTTGAGATAAACGCTATTTGAAAGCCCAGGAAAAAGTTGGTCTAAATTGTTCATGCCTCTTGTTTTATATAGAAAAATAGTACATTTGAATATAATCAAATTAATCTAAACATTATGGCTCCTTCATCGACAAAAAAACCCAGTATCGATCCTGAGCAAAAACAGCTTATAGAGAATGCACAACACCGCATTAAACAAAAGAAAAACTTATCTCGACACTTCGTGTTTTTCTTGGCAGGTAGCATTTTATTCATTCTACTAAACTTAGTTCTTGGTTTTGGCAAAGATTTCAGGCTTTTTGACGTCGACTGGTTTGTTTGGGCGATTGTGCTGTGGCTTTTTATTTTATTAATTCACACTATAAATGTGTTATTGATGAGTAAGTTTATGGACAAGGATTGGGAGAATAAACAATTAGAGTTATTGGTAGCCAAGCAAAAAGAGCGCATTGCAGAGCTTCAAGAAAGAGTAGATAAGGAATATCCTTTGCCTCATTTTAAAACAAGTAATACTGATGATTTAAGTAAGGATGACGATTTAGACCGCATCAAACCCTATAATCAATAATTTTATGATTACTATGATTGCCGCAATTGGGCAGAATTTTGCTTTAGGAAAAGACAATGAGCTTCTTTGGCACTTACCAGATGATTTTAAAAGGTTTAAGAAAATCACCTCACATCATACTATTATAATGGGGCGAAAAACCTTTGAATCATTCCCAAAACCACTGCCTAATCGAAGACACTTGGTAATTACTCGACAAAAAGACTATCAAAAGGAAGGTGCGTTAGTGGTACATTCTTTAGAAGAAGCGCTAGAACAAGTTCCTAAAGAAGAAGATTGCTTTATAATTGGAGGAGGTGAGATTTATGCTTTAGGATTAGAAAAAGCAGATCGCTTAGAGTTAACTTGGGTAAACGCCACCTTTGAAGCAGATGCCTTTTTTCCTCGTTTTAATAAACAAAATTGGAGAATCACAAAACAAAATTTCCACCCGGCAGACGATAAACATGCATATAGTTTCTACTTCACCAGTTATATCAAAATTTAAACTCCAATGTTGATCAGTCAGATCGCAAAAAAAGAACAATTTAGATTAGGCAACCAAACTTGCATTAGCCAAAACGAACAAGTTGGAGTTTATCTTATTACCGACATCAATCAGGTTAAATTTGTGCTTAAAGTCTTTACCGGTAAAAGCGCTCTGCAGCAATGCCAACAAGAAACCGATTCGCTCCGCTTTTATGGAAGAAAGGCTGCATTAAAAACGCCACAGATCACTCAAATTAACAAGATAAAAAAGGCTCATTATTATTTGATGGAATATATGCCCAACCAAATTAAAAGTAGTGATTTTTGGGAAATATTTGGTAGGCAGCTCGCTTTAACTCACTTGACAACTAAGGATTTATACGGATTGCATTTTGATAATTATATAGGGCAGTTAAAGCAGTCGAACGCTCCGAAAAAACAAAAGACTGTCGATTTTTTTATTCACAATCGATTAGAACCACAATTTGAGTTAGCGCGTAAAAAAGGATTTCATTTTAACGCTCTCGATGGTTTTTATAAGAATATAGAGAATCTTATTCCAGATGAAAAGCCGGCTTTGATTCACGGCGATCTGTGGCACGGAAATTTACTATCTGATGAAAAAGGGCGTCCTAGTGTAATTGACACCGCTTGTTGCTTTGGTCCACGTGCTATGGATTGGGCTATGATGGAGTTATTTGGCGGATTTGATTCGTCTTGGGTAGATAGTTACGATGAAGTTTACCCCATGCCCACAAGTTGGAAAAAAGATTTAGCTATTTGGAAACTTTATTACTTGCTGGTTCATTTAAATATTTTTGGCAAATCATACTACAATCCTTGCCAAGAAATAATAACAAAATACAGGTAAATTAACAAATAGAGTCGTTTTTTTAATAATTTTTAAACAGTAGGCTGTCGCTTTCGATTGTAACTTTAAAGAAAAAACATGAGTACTGTAAACAAAAACAATCAAGAAGCCCTTGAAAAATTAAAAAAACTAACAAACTCAATAGAAACTTGCATGATGCTTACGGGATTAGATAAGCGCCCCATTCATGCTAATCCTATGACACAAAAAAAGATTGACGAAGAAGGGAATATTTGGTTTTTAAGTCCTGGTGACAGTGAGCACAATAAAAACATCACTCAATCCAGAAACACACAACTCATCTACAACGATACCCAAGCCAATACCTTTGTATCGGTTTATGGCGAAACGAAAATTGTGTTGGAGGATACCATTTTAAACGAATTATACACAAGTATTTCTGATAATTGGTTTAATGGTGTAGATGATCCTAATTTAACTGCGCTTAAGTTTACGCCTACTAACGCTTATTATTGGGATACCAAAACCAATAAATTCATTAGCTTCTTAAAAATAGCAAAGGGTAGCATAACTGGTGAAAAACAAGATATAGGAAACAAAGGACATCTAAATTTATAAGTCAGTTCCTTATTACTAGACACCAAAATAGACAATGCAAGGAAAATTAATTTCGCGTTATAAAAAGTTAATTTTTACAAGCTATCTTTTTTCTTATTTTTGCCCCAACTAAATAACATGACTATGAAAGCATATGTTTTTCCAGGACAAGGAGCTCAATATCCCGGCATGGGATTAGATTTATATGAAAAATATCCTGAAGCACAAGATTTGTTCAACAAAGCGAATAAGATATTAGGATTTTCTATTACCGATATTATGTTTGAGGGTAGCGCTGAAGATTTAAAGCAAACCAAAGTAACACAACCGGCTATATTTTTGCATTCGGTAATTATGCATAAGATTTTAGGCGAAGCAGGAAAACCAGATATGGTTGCAGGTCATTCTTTAGGGGAATTTTCTGCACTTGTAGCTAACAACACTTTGAGTTTTGAAGATGCTTTAAAGTTAGTAGCTAAGCGTGCGCAAGCAATGCAGAAAGCTTGTGAGCTCCAAGACTCTACAATGGCCGCTGTTTTAGGTTTAGAAGATGAAATGGTTGAAGCCGTTTGCGCAAACATAGAAGGAACAGTAGTAGCTGCTAACTACAATTGCCCAGGACAGATAGTGATTTCTGGAGAAACAAAGGCAGTAGAGGAGGCTTGTGCTGCACTTAAAGAAAAAGGAGCTAAACGAGCGCTTTTGTTACCCGTAGGAGGCGCTTTTCACTCGCCACTTATGGAGCCCGCACGCGAAGAACTAGCGCAAGCCATAGAAGAGACACAGTTCAATACGCCTACTTGCCCAGTATATCAAAACGTTACCACATTTGGGGTAACCAATCCAGATGAAATAAAGAAAAATTTGATTTTTCAGCTGACCGCACCGGTTAAATGGACGCAAAGTGTTCAACAAATGATTAATGATGGAGCGACACAATTTACCGAAGTGGGACCAGGTAAAGTCTTGCAGGGGCTTATTAAAAAAGTAGATCGAAAGATGCCAACCTTCGCCGCTGAACTATAAAATTTTATTTTAACAATTAAAAGAAGTAGCTTTGCATAAAATTAACATTTATGAAAGCTACTTTTTTCATTTTAGCCCTTTTTTGGGCCACAACAAGCTTTGCTCAATTTCAATCTCTTAAACAATTAAAAAGCGATTACCTGGCAAATGAAAAAAACGACTACGAAGTCTTGTTCGCACACTTTAATAAAACCAAGTTTCTTCCAGGTGAAGATTTATGGCTAACCGTTTACGCTAATAGCTCTCACACGGGAACCCCTAGACAGCTTACCAGTAACGCCCTTTTAAGCATATACAATGAAGACAATCAAAGTGTACTGAGCAATTATCAAATTTATATAGAAAATGGTACCGGCTCCAGTTTTGTAAAGCTAAACAAAGCTATTTTTAAACCTGGAAAATATGTAGCTGTAATTTCAACGCAATACCTTAAAAACTTCAATTCCAACTATTCTTACACCCAAGAGTTGGAAATGCTTAGTAACGAAAAAATTGCTGTTGCCGAACCAACAAAGACTGTTAAACCTAAAATTTTTATTCAGGATTTCCCTGAGGGAGGCCATTTGTTAAAAAACACAGCCAATGTTGTTGCTTTAAAAGCTAATTACGACAATGGTAGCCCTGTTAAAAATTATACAGCCGTCTTAGTAAATCAAAGCAAAGACACTTTGTTGCATTTTAAATCGAATCAATTGGGTACGAGTAAATTTAACTTTGTACCACAAGAAGGGCAGTATACAATACACATCAAAACAGAAAATGGGGCAAGCTATACACATAATTTAAGCACTGTAAAAACAATTGGCATAAACCTAACCATTAATACTATGCCGCAAAATTATGCTGCCATTCAAGTTAATACCAACAAAAGTTCGTATGATAAAATTAAAAACAAACCCTTTTATCTCTTGATTCATAAAGATGGAAAGCTTTTTTCTCAGGAGTTTAGGTTCGAAGAAGGAAGAAATAATCTAGAGATTAGAATCCCTAAAAAGGCGCTTCCTGCCGGAGTAAATACGGCTACGGTTTTTAATGATCAGTTTGAACCGATTTTAGAACGTCTCTTTTACAATAGTTTTGGAGTAAATAGAATTCCGCTTCAAGCGAAAGTTAAAGAAGATTTATTAGATAGTTTAAAAGTAGAGATTTTTAGTGCAAAGCGCATAGACACTTTATCTCAAATGAGTATATCTGTATTACCAATTGCCAGCGAAGCTTATGAACCTGCCCACTCAATTATCTCT
Organism: uncultured Mesonia sp.; assembly: GCA_947499595.1. GTDB lineage: Bacteria > Bacteroidota > Bacteroidia > Flavobacteriales > Flavobacteriaceae > Mesonia > Mesonia sediminis. The sequence continues at coordinate 79,781 of CANMOY010000007.1, read as the reverse complement.
GCAAATGTTTTAAAACCGTATGTTCGTGGCCATTTAGACCAACCTAGTTATTATTTTAATCCTGATATTTCGAGCCGTAAAAGAGAGTACTTAATAGATTTACTGCTATGTACTCAAGGCTGGAGAAAAATAGATTGGAATCAATTGGGCGCTAAAAATTTAAAATATGCTGCAGAAAATGGATTTACTATTAAGGGAAAAATACTGAATCATAATGAGCGTAGAAAAACCACTATATTTTTAAAAACACCAGGGTTTTCACAAGTTTTTGATGTAAATGCGAACGGTGAATTTATTGCTGAAAACATATATGTACAAGATAGCGCCAAAATATCATTGGGCACCGTAAATGAAAGATCTGAGAAATTAAAAAAGCCAAAAATTACGGCTAGAATACTTCCTGTAAAGGTGAAAAATACAGCTTTCAAAAATTACCAATGGAAAAATACCGATCCTATATTTGAAGGTAGTCCCGATTTTTCTTTAAAGAATTTAAACAAATCTATTTTTAGTACAGAAGAACTCGACTCTATTGTTATTCAAGCTAAAAAAGCCAAAAGGGAGAAACCGCGTAGATTCAATGATGTAATTTACACCGAAGACATTAATCAAAATCACGTATTGGTGACCAATTTTATACGGTCAAAGGGCTATCTGGTTAAACAAAATATTGGAAAATTGGTGATTCTCTCCAACATAAGAAAAAACATCTCTGGGAAAGGTGACCGACAAGTACTTTTGATAATTGACAATTTTCAAGTAAGGGATCCAGAAACAGCTGATCTTTACTTGAATCAGTTATTCATGGAAGATATAGAATACATTGCTTTTAACAAACAAGGTAGTAGTTTTGGAGTAACTGGTTTTAACGGAATTATAAAAATTAAAACAAAGCTCGATTACCGAGAGAGAAAACGCCCTAACGATTTATTTTACGAATATGTAAGCAACAATGGATACCACCCTGCAAAAGAATTCTATCGCCCTCCCTTTAAAGATTTCCTAAACCCTTTGTTCAAAAAATATGGTGCTATTGAATGGGTAGATCAACTTATTCTAGATAAGAATAAACAGAAAGCAAATTTTCTCATTGAAAACACCTGGAACCGAAAAGTCAATCTATTTATTGAAGGGATATCTAGCGATGGTAAATTTATTTCAGAAATTATAGAACTCAACACCTTACCAACCAATAACGAATAAAAAAAGCAGCCCGTGGGCTGCTTTTTTTTTGATAATCTACTATTGCCTATTTAATAAAATCATTTATAGTTTTGGTAATGTAGGCAATTTGATCCTCTTCTAATTCGGTATGCATAGGAAGTGCAATTACCTCTTTCACCAATTGATTGGTCACCGCAAAATCTTTCTCGTGGTAACGATCATCTAAATAGGCTTTTTGCTTATGCAAAGGTATTGGGTAATAAATCCCACAAGGTATATCTTGAGCTTGCAAATGCTTGATTAAAGCATCCCGCTGACCGTTCATCACACGTAAGGTATATTGATGAAAGACATGGGTGTCATCGCTTTCAATAATTTTTGGAGTAATTAAGTTTTTATTTTGACTTAACGCAGCAGAGTATTTCTTAGCTGCTGCACGGCGAGCAGCATTGTACTCGTCTAAATGTGGTAGTTTAGCACGTAAAACAGCTGCTTGCAAACTATCTAATCTAGAATTAACCCCAACCACATCATGATGATAACGCTCATACATACCATGGTTTACAATCCCTCTTAGCCGATGCGCTAATTGATCATCATTAGTAAATAAAGCTCCACCATCACCGTAGCAACCTAAATTTTTTGAAGGAAAAAAAGAGGTTGTTCCTACGTGACCAATGCCACCTGTTTTAGAGACATGTCCGTTCTTATCGTAATGGTTTGCCCCAATTGCTTGTGCATTATCTTCAATCACAAATAAGTTGTACTTCTCTGCAATTGCCATTATGGCGTTCATATCGGCCGATTGCCCGAATAAATGTACAGGAACAATAGCTTTTGTTTTGGGTGTAATGGCAGCTTCAATGGCCTTAGGATTTATGTTAAAACTCTCGGCATCTACGTCAACCAACACGGGAGTTAAATTCAATAACGCTATAACCTCTACTGTCGCCGCAAAAGTGAAATCTGTTGTTATCACCTCATCTCCGGGCTTTAAACCCAGCCCCATCATTGCAATTTGTAAAGCATCTGTACCATTAGCACAAGGTATCACGTGTTTAACCCCTAGATAGGCTTCTAATTCGCTTTGAAAGTTATGTACCTCTGGTCCATTAATAAAAGCTGTATTTTCTAAAATTTGTTCAAAAGAGCTGTTAACCTGATTTTTTATTCCTTGAAATTGACCTTTCAAGTCAACCATTTGTATTTTTTTCATAAGCTTGTTTTAACGATTACAAAAATAAGAAATAATACGCGCCTAGTCCTCAAACCTTAACACAGAATCTACTATTTTAGCAAAAAGTTTATATTTTGAAATTTCTATACGATTTACTCATTCACCTTCTCCAAAGCCTTTTACCTATTTTGGCGTGGTTCAGCCCAAAAATGAAACTATTTGTTTCAGGAAGAAAAAATCTTTTGACCAGGCTTGAAAAAAAGATTCCGCCAAAAAAGAATAAACGCGTTTGGTTGCATGCGGCCTCGCTAGGTGAATATGAACAAGCTTTACCAGTTATGCTCGCACTTAAAGTGAAAAACCCTAATCTTGAAATTATAGTTAGCTTCTTTTCTCCCTCAGGTTATGAAATCAGAAAAAATAACGAGCTAGCCTTATGCACCACCTATTTGCCGCTGGACACCTCAAAAAACGCTAAAGCTTTTCTCAAAATTGTAAATCCAGATCTTATCCTTTTTGTTAAATATGAAATTTGGCCCAATTATTTAGAAGCCATTGCCAAAAACGATTTGCCATGTTACTTAATTTCAGCTGTTTTTAGGAAAAATCAATTCTTATTTACGAAGTTGGGAGGATTTATCCGCAAAACTTTAAGTTCATTCACTCATATATTTGTGCAAGATCAAAATTCACTTGCTGTTTTAAATGCAAATGGATCATTTAGGGCTAGTTGGGCAGGAGACACTCGTTATGATCGTGTTATTCAGCAATTACAACAAAACAACCATTTACCAATTATCAAGTCCTTTAAACAAAATCATAAACTTTTTGTGGCCGGCAGTACCTGGCCCGCCGACGAAAAAGTTATTCTTTCCTCTTTAAATGATTTACCTAAGGAACTCAAAATAGTTATTGCACCGCATCAAGTAGATGAAAATCATATCCGTAAAATAGAGTCTGTGCTAAATCTTCCTTATCGGCGTTACTCTCAAATTGATTTAAAAAGCGATTTTGATTTTAAGCTTTTAATTATTGATAATATTGGCATTTTAAGCCGCATCTACGCTTACGCGGATTTGGCCTACGTTGGGGGAGCTTTAGGAGAAACCGGATTACATAATATTTTAGAACCAGCCGTTTTTGGAGTTCCCGTTTGTATTGGTCCGAATTATCATAAATACCCGGAAGCCAATTTGTTTAAAGCCGCTGGGGCGCTACAAATTATCGAAAACACAACTGACTTTAAAAAGACAATTAATCGAATGACAAATGACGAAATCTACCATAGACAGCTAAGTGAAAAAACTCAAAATATTGTAAACCAACAAGCTGGAGCCACTAAACGAATACTAAATAAAATTGCAAAGCATCTAGAAAATTGATTTATTAAAATGTAAAAATTTTCTTATTTTATTTTGCATATCTCAGGAGTTTAGTATTTTAGCCCATTGAAACAAAGAATAAAACTAAATTAAACAGTAACACAAAAACCTAAAAATTATGAAAAAAACAGTATTTACATTAGCAATGTTATTTGCCCTTTCTACTTCTTTTGTTTCTTGTAGAGAAGAAGCTAAAAAAGCTGAAGACCAGATGGAACAAGCTGAAGAGAACATGGAGGATGCGGCAGAGGATATGGAAGACGCTGCTGAGGACGCGGCTAACGACATGGAAGATGCAGCAGAAGACACCGAGAACTCATTAGAAAATGCAGTAAACGAAACCGGTGACGCTATCGAAAACGCTGCAAATGAAACTGGCGATGCTATCGAAAACGCTGCTAACGAAACTGGCGAGGCTGTAAATAAAGCGGCTAAAGAAGTTAAAGAAACTGTAGACGGAGATAAATAAACTGTCATAAACTTCTAAAAAAAAGCTCTTGTTCCAAGAGCTTTTTTTTATGCTATAATCACAGCAAAAGACGCAAATCAACTTTAATACTAGACTATTTTAGCCACCTAATTTATAATGGCACATAAAATATAAAACAAAAAAACCCCCAAAATCAGAAGATCTTGAGGGTTAAAGTACTCGGGACGGGACTTGAACCCGTACGAACAAATGTTCATTGGATTTTAAGTCCAACGTGTCTACCAATTCCACCACCCGAGCATACTATTTTTTACCGATAGGTATAATATATACAGAGCGAAAAACGGGATTCGAACCCGCGACCTCCACCTTGGCAAGGTGGCGCTCTACCAACTGAGCTATTTTCGCGTTTTATCGTTGACAATAAAACCAAACTAAACTTTGGGCAATTACCTAAACATTTCTAAGAAATGATTTTCTTACTAAGGCCTTATCGTGGTGTGTTTTCAAAAGAACGTGCAATCGTGATTGCGGATGCAAATTTAAATGTTTTTTTAGTTTAAACAAGTAAAATCCCAAGTTTTTTTACTTTTTTTCTTGTTGCACCAAACTTCGTTTAATTTCATTTAATTTCATCAAAGCTTCAACTGGTGTTAACGTGTTGATATCTAGAGAAGTAATCATTTCTTTAATTTCTTCGAGTAAAGGATCATCTAATTTAAAAAAACTAAGTTGGGGTTCCTGCTCTGTAGCTTTCTTTATATTATCTCTTTGAGTTTCTTCTCCTCTAGAAGCTTCCAGCTTACCTAATATTTTACCTGCCCGATACAAAACCTGCTGGGGCATACCGGCCATTTTGGCAACGTGAATTCCAAAACTATGCTCGCTACCCCCTGGTACCAGTTTTCTCAAAAATAAAACTTTATCTTTCAATTCTTTAACCGAAACATTAAAATTCTTAATTCTGGTAAAATCTTGAGTCATCTCATTTAATTCGTGATAATGCGTTGCGAATAACGTTTTTGGGTGAGCAGGATGTTCGTGCAAATACTCGCTAATCGCCCAGGCAATAGAAATACCATCATAGGTACTGGTTCCCCTGCCTATCTCATCTAACAAAATTAAACTGCGTGGCGATAAATTATTTAATATACTGGCGGTTTCATTCATTTCAACCATAAAGGTAGATTCCCCTAAACTGATGTTATCACTAGCCCCTACCCTTGTAAAAATTTTATCAACCAAACCAATTTCCGCCGATTTTGCGGGAACAAAACTCCCCATTTGGGCCAGTAAAACAATTAAAGCCGTCTGTCTTAAAATCGCCGATTTACCACTCATATTTGGGCCCGTTATCATCATAATTTGTTGCGACTCAGAATCCAGGTACAAATCATTTGCGATATATACTTGATCGCTCTTTAGTTGTTTTTCAATAACAGGATGCCTACCCGATTCAATGTTCAACTGCAAACTATCATTAATCTTTGGTCGTACATAGGCGTTTTCTTGAGCCAATTGAGCAAATCCTTGCAAACAATCCAATTGACCAATAACCAATGCGTTTTGTTGTATTGTTTTAATGTAATCGCTTAGCCAGTTTACCAATTGCCCAAACAATTGCTGTTCTATTTGATAAATCTTTTCTTCAGCTCCTAGTATTTTTGCTTCGTACTCTTTAAGTTCTTCGGTGATGTAACGCTCTGCATTAACCAAAGTTTGCTTTCGCACCCAATGCTCAGGCACCTTATCTTTATGTGTGTTTCTAACCTCAAGATAATAACCAAATACATTATTACTTGCTATCTTTAAGCTACTTATTCCTGTTTCTTGTATATGTTTTTGAAGCATTTGATCGAGATGATCTTTTCCCGTATAAGCTAAATTCCTTAAGTCATCAAGTTCTTCAGAAAAACCAGCTGCAATAGCTCCTCCTTTTTGAATAGAAACCGGAGCCTCTTCCTTTAAACAAGATTCAATTTTATTCTGTAACAAGTTACATGGCTGTAAATTTTCTGACATCTTAGCCAGTGCCTCTATTTTAGAATTTTGCAGCAGGGCTTTTATCGGTTCAATCGCAGCAATCGAGTTTTTTAGTTGTACCACTTCACGTGGATTTATTTTCTGTGTAGCTATCTTAGAAACCAACCGCTCTAAATCACCAATTTTATGCAGTTGTTGCTGAAGGGTTTCTCTAGCTGCAAAAGATTTATAAAAAAAATCTACAGCCTCGTGACGATCTGTAATACGTTCTTTGTTTTTCAGGGGCAATGCTAACCAACGTTTTAACATTCTGCCTCCCATGGCACTCAGGGTTTTATCTATAACGCCAAGCAAAGTAACTGCTTGCGGTGTATTGGCCTCATAAAGCTCTAAATTCCTGATGGTAAATTTGTCCATCCAAACAAATTCTTCTGTGGCAATGCGTTGTATAGCGGTGATATGCTTTAATTGCCTGTGCTGTGTCTCACTCAAATAATACAATATAGCTCCGCAAGCTATAATGCCTTCTTCTAAGTGTTCAACGCCAAAACCTTTTAAACTAGCCACATCAAAATGAGATTTTAATGTTTCTTTGGCATAATCACTTTGATAAACCCAATCTTCTAAATAAAAATTATTTAAGTCTTCGCCAAGCAGTTTTTCAACTTGAGATCTATGTTTTTTAGAAATAAGCACTTCACTAGGCGAAAAATTTTGCAACAACTTCTCAATGTACTCCTCATTACCTTGGGCTGTTAAAAATTCACCGGTAGAAACATCTAAAAACGCAATACCAAAATGGGTTTTACCAACCTGTATCGCCGCTAAAAAATTATTGGTTTTTCGCTGTAGAACCTCATCATTTAGCGCCACTCCTGGTGTTACCAACTCGGTAACTCCTCGCTTTACAATTTTCTTGGTTTGTTTAGGATCTTCGAGCTGATCGCAAATAGCAACTCGTTCGCCTGCTTTAACTAATTTTGGCAAGTAGGTGTTTAAAGAATGGTGAGGAAATCCGGCCAATTCTGTTCGCTCTCCCCCATTATTCCTATTGGTAAGCACAATATCGAGTATACGAGCAGCTTTAACCGCGTCTTCACCAAAAGTTTCGTAAAAATCACCCACACGAAATAAAAGCATTGCATCGGGGTACTTAGCTTTAATCGCGTTGTATTGTTTCATCAACGGGGTTACTTTATCTTTCTTTTTTGCTGCCACGTTAATTGGTTTTTAGGTTGGTGGTAAAAATACAAGTTTTGCTTCACAAAGCCCTTTTAGCAGCATAATTTTATAAATTTGCAGCTTAAAAATCCGCCTTTAAGGCAAAATATAATTATTGCCATAAGTCGTTGTTATTTTTTTACCAAATTATTTAGCGCTCCATTATGAAAAATAGAAAATTAAAAAATATAGAATTAGCTCGTAAGTCTCCAAAAGAATTTAAGACAGCGACTAAAACACCAATAAGTATAGTTTTAGATAACATAAGAAGCCTAAATAATATAGGGTCTGTTTTTAGAACAGCCGATGCTTTTTTAATTGAAAAGGTTTACCTGTGCGGCATTACGGCGCAACCGCCACATAAAGATATACGTAAAACAGCATTAGGAGCTACCGAAACAGTTGCCTGGGAGTATGTAGAAGACACGCTAAGTTTAGTTGAGCGACTAAAAACAGAAAACAAAAAAATATTGGCAGTTGAACAAGCCGAAAATTCTACGGCGTTACAAAATTATGTTCCCACAAAAAATGAGCATCTGGTTTTAATTTTTGGTAACGAGGTAAAAGGAGTACAACAAAGTGTTGTGTCGGCTAGTGATTATGTGATTGAAATTCCGCAAATAGGCAGTAAGCACTCGCTTAATATATCGGTTAGTACGGGTATTGTGGTTTGGGATTTATTCAGTAAGATAACCCATTAAGCTCATTAGCTTATGCCGATGCTATTTGTTCTAGCAACGCCAAATAATCGGCTCTATTCTGTACAAAATCATACTTAGAAATATCTATAATTTTCACATTTAGATGATGCTGATTTTTTATAAACCCTAAATATCCTTGATTAATTTTCTCTAGATAATCCTGGGGAATATTTTGTTCATAAGTTCTGCCCCGTTTTTTAATATTTTGCATTAAGCGCTCGGTATTTTGGTACAGATACACATACAAATCTGGCTTGGCTAAATCTTTGTACATTATATCAAACAGCTTTTTATACAAAGCATACTCTTCTTCTTGAAGAGTGACTTTGGCGAAAATTAGCGATTTGTATACATCGTAATCGGCCACCATAAAATCAGAAAACAAATCATATTGCCCAATATCATCTAATAATTGTTGATACCGATCGGCTAAAAATGACATTTCTAGAGGGAATGCATAGCGCGCTTGATCTTTATAAAATTTAGGTAAAAAAGGGTTATCTTTAAAGCGTTCTGGAATTAATTTTGCCCCATAATCTTGTGCAATCATGGTAGCTAAACTTGTTTTTCCTGCTCCTATATTTCCTTCTATGGCTAAATAATTGCGTTTGTTAGCTGGTAATTGAGGCTGGTCTAAAACGGTATCTATTTTTTTAATGGGTAAACTCTCCAACTCGGCATACATTTGCTTTACGGATTTTTTGAGTTCAGGGTGAACAAAATCAGGCGCAATTTCGTTTAAGGGATACAGTACAAAATTGCGTTTATGCAATTGCAAATGCGGCACATTTAGATGTTTACTATGAATCACTTCATCTTCAAAAAATAAAATATCTAAATCGATAGTTCTATTTGAAAAAAAATCGCCTTCACGAACTCTACCCAGTTTCTTTTCGATCCTCAACAAGGCATCAAGTAACTCTTCTGGAGAAAGTCGCGTTTGCACCTGGATCACCAGATTTAAAAAGTCATCACCCAAAAACCCTTGTGCTTGCGTAGCATAAAGTGATGAACAGGTAGCAATAGTACCCACCTCTAGATGAATCTGATTTAGGGCAAGTTGAAGAAAATGCAATTTATCAGGGGCGTTACTACCCAGAGCGATGTAGGATGAGGCTATATTTTTCAAAAAATTAACAGGCTAAGTTCTACAATTTCACAGCAAATTAAGTAAAACAAATTTACATATAGCTACATTTGTGACGAAGAGTATTAACAATTATTATTTTATTGAAACCGAGTTTTAATCCATTAGCTTATAAAATATACCTAAGGTTGGGTGCTTTGTTTATCGCCGCGTTAGTAGCAAGCAATTTAATATTTAAAAAGTTTTTTTACTGGGATTTTTTTGGTTGGCATACCTTTGAAATATCAGTAGGAGTTTTACCCTATCCCGTCACTTTTTTAATAACCGATTTAATTAGTGAGATCTACGGTAAAAAGAAGGCCAACCAAGTAGTAATTTCGGGGATGTTTGCATCGGTATTTTCACTTTTAATTATCTTTACGGCTAGCGTCGTTCCGGCGACCCAGTGGTCGCCTATAGATGATGATTTATTTCAAAAGGTATTTGGAGCCACAACCTTAGCCGTTTTTGCCTCTATGAGCGCCTATTTAATTGCCCAATTGGTAGATATACAGCTATACCATTTCTGGAAAAGAAAAACGAAGGGCAAACATCTTTGGTTACGAAACAATTTTTCAACTTTTTTTTCTCAATTTATCGATACTTTTACGGTTGTATTTTTGCTCTGCGTTTTTAAAGAAATATCTTGGGAACTTTTTGGCGGCCTCCTAGTCAGTGGATTTTTGTTCAAAGTTCTTATAGCTGCTATTGACACCCCATTTTTATACTTAGGTGTATACCTTTTTAGAAAAAAATTTAAATTAAAACCCCAACAAGAATTAAATATAGATTATATATGAAAAAAGCAATAAAAATTTTCGCGATCACCATAGGTGTTTTACTTATTTTAATTCTGCTTGCCCCGATAATCTTTAAGGGACCTATTGAAAGGGCTATAAAAAAATCAGTAAATAACAATTTAACTGCACAAGTTAATTGGGAAAAACTAGACCTTAGTTTATACAGAGACTTTCCTAATGCGCACGTACAATTGCAAAATTTAAGCGTAATTAACCAAGAACCATTTGACGGTGATACCTTAGCAGCGGTAAAAAGCATCGGGTTAAGTATGGGTATTATGCAGTTATTTGCTTCAGGAGAAAACCCTATTAGCATCACTCAATTCACCGCAGACCAAGCCTTCATTAATATAAAAGTAGATAGCTTAGGACGTGCTAATTATGATATCGCTAAACCGAGCCAAACAAATTCAAAGACAGACACAAATAATAATCAGGCGTTGAGCTTAGACCTACAAAATTACAGTATCAACCAGTCAATCATCTCATACTTAGACGAATCTAGCAATATTTTGTTTCGTCTAGAAGAGTTTAACCACACGGGGTCGGGAGATTTTAAAAATGATATCACCAATTTAGACACTCAAACCAATACTTTAATTTCTTTAGAGCTCGATAAGGAGAAATATCTAGACAAAAATAAACTCGCACTTGATGCCCTATTTAAATTAGATCTAGCCAAGCAGCGCTATAGCTTCCTCGAAAATGAAGCTTTAATAAATCAACTACCACTTTCATTTGACGGGTTTTTCCAGGTAAACGATAAGGATAGTGAAATTGATCTCACTTTTAAAACACCTACCTCTGATTTTAAGAACTTTTTAGCCGTAATTCCTGAAAGCTATGCAAAAAACCTTGATCAAGTAAAAACTACTGGAGACTTCTCTATTAACGGAGAAATTAAAGGAATAATAAACGATGAACTTATACCCCAAATAGATATTCGGGTTGCTAGTGATAACGCATCGTTTAAATATCCTGACTTACCAAAGGGTGTTGATGATATAAGCATTACCGCCAATTTAAAAAATGACACCGGTAAATTAGACGACACCTACTTAAATCTTGAAAAATTAAATTTTAGAATAGATCAGGATCGGTTTGCTGCATCGGGTACATTCAAAAACATTATGACCAATATGTTGGTGAACACACAATTGGCAGGAAAAATAAATTTAGCCAATATCGAGAAGGCCTACCCAATCGAACTAGAACAAAAGCTTAACGGACTAGTAGAAACTGATTTAAGTTTAGCTTTTGCTATGAACGATATAGAGAAAGAGCATTATGAAAATATAAAAAGTAAAGGAAAGCTGCTATTGCAAAATTTTGAGTACTCTTCTCCTGAGCTTCCCAATAAAATCGCCATAAAAAAAGCGGGTATAAATTTTAACCCAGGGATTGTAAACTTAAATGAATTAGAATTAACTACTGGTAAAACCGATTTAAACGCCAAAGGTAAAATTGAAAATTTATTAGGTTTCCTATTTACCAATCAGCAATTAAAAGGAGATTTTACAATAGCCTCTAACAATTTTGTGCTCGAAGATTTTAAGCTTCCTGAAAATAAATCCGTAAAAGAAGAAGAAAAACAAGCCGCCCCAACCCGTGTTAACAAAACGCAAGATGCCATAAAAATACCTTCTTTTTTAGATGCTAACCTTAATTTCACAGTCAACAATTTAGTTTATGACAATTTAAAATTAAAAAACGTAAACGGGTCTTTAAACATAAAGGACGAGAAAGCCGAACTTAAACAGGTTAAGGCCTCTATTTTTGGTGGGCAGATTAACCTTGGCGGGAGTGTTTCTACCCAAGCCGATACACCGGCGTTTGATATGGATATTCAATTAGAGAGAATAGGTATAGCCGAGTCTTTTGCTGGTTTAGAATTGTTTAAACAATTCGCTCCTATTGTTCAGGCCTTGGAAGGAACTTTAACTACTCAATTAAAATTAAATGGTGCACTTACAAGTGATTTTACGCCTATTTTAAGCAGCCTTGACGGAAGTGCTTTAGCGCAAATTTTACAAGCGCAAGTTCAAGAAAGCAATTTGCCCTTACTATCAAAATTAAACGCTAGACTAGACTTTTTAGATTTCACAAAACTAAACTTAAACAATTTAACCACACAATTTGAGTTTAACAATGGTCAAGTATTGGTAAAACCCTTTGAATTAAAACTAAAAGATATACTTATAAAAGCACAGGGAACTCACAGTTTGAGCAATGAAATGAATTATCAATTACAAATTGATTTGCCTGCGAAATACCTAGGTAAGGAAATCGCTGGTGGACTAGCCTCTTTAACCGAACATAATTTAAACGAAACCAAAGTAAAACTTCCAGTTCAAATAGGGGGTAGTTTTACCTCTCCAAAAGTTCAGGTAGAAACTAAAACTGCTGTTAAGAACTTAAGTCAGCAAATTATAGATGCTAAGAAAGATGATGTAATCAACGAAGCGAAAGATAAAATTACAGATCTAATTAAGGGGAATCAAAAAGAAAAAGACAGCACAAACAGCTCGCAAACCTCGCCAGAAAAAACAAAAGAGGAGGAAATTAAAGAAAAAGCTGGCGATTTAATAAAAGACATATTAAAGGGTAAGAAAAAGAAAAATAATCAAGAGAATTAAAATTCTTTTATTAAATTACGCTGTTCTAGGCCAATAAATTATGAGACAGTTAAAAATAACCAAGCAGCTTACCAATAGAGAATCTGTTTCTCTAGACAAGTATTTGCAAGATATTAGTAAAGTAGACTTAATCACGGCCGAAGAAGAAGTAGAACTAGCACAACGCATTAAACAAGGTGACCAAGCTGCCCTTGAAAAATTAACAACAGCCAACCTAAGATTTGTAGTATCGGTAGCGAAGCAATATCAAAATCAAGGTCTTACGCTACCAGATTTAATTAATGAAGGTAATTTAGGTCTCGTAAAGGCCGCTAAGCGATTTGATGAGACCCGTGGTTTCAAGTTTATATCATACGCAGTTTGGTGGATTAGGCAATCTATTTTGCAGGCACTCGCCGAGCAATCGCGTATTGTGCGCTTACCTCTAAATAAAATAGGAACCTTAAATAAGATTAATAAAGCTTATGCCCAGTTAGAACAAAACAATCAGCGGCCTCCTACCCCCGAAGAAATAGCAAAGGAACTGGATTTAAATATCGCAATGGTAAAACAGGCCTTAGAAAATTCTGGCAAACATCTTTCTATGGATGCACCACTAAAAGATGGTGAAACCTCTAGCCTATACGACGTGGTGAACCACGAAGAATCACCTTTTCCCGATCAAAACCTAATGCAAGATTCTTTAAGTATAGAAATCGCACGGGTATTAGAAACCTTACCACCTAGAGAAGCTGATATTTTAAAACTTTTTTTTGGATTAAACGGTCAGCGCCCAATGTCTCTAGAAGAAATCGGTGAAATTTTTGATTTAACTCGAGAAAGAGTTAGGCAAATTAGAGAAAAAGCAATACGAAAATTAAAAGATAGCTCTAAGAACAAAATGCTTAAAAACTATTTGGGTTGAAATCATACCAAATCATAATTGACTAAATGATTTAAACAAGTAAATTCCTCAAACAAAATCCAATCACCTCCTAATTAGTAGTAACCTAATCCCCACAAATAGCGAAAATTGCATCAAAATTTATTCATTAATTTTACGTGTTTCTATTTGTTTATCACTTTTTATTTTTATCTTTGCAGCCTGGTAACTGAAAAAGTACCGCCATATTGAATAAAAAAATTTAAACTATCTTATATGCTAATTGTAAAAGTAAAAGACGGAGAAAAAATTGAGCGTGCGTTAAAGCGTTTAAAAAGAAAATATCGTGACACCAAAACCCTTCAAATATTAAGGGATAATAAGTATTATACTAAGCCTTCTATTGCTAAGCGAAAGCAACTGCAAAAAGCGGCTTACATCCAGCATTTGAGAGATCAAGAAGATATATAAACAGATATTTATCCGTTTTTTAAGTATAACTAAGCGTTCTTTGTAGAAAAGAACGCTTTTTCTGTTGAATATCCTTTTTAAACTTCCAAACTCACATAAAGGCCTTCATTGCTTCGCACGTTAAAAACAGTATAATCTTCAAATATTAAATACTGCCCTTTAATTCCCACCAGTTTACCAGTGAAATGCTGTTTCTTTTCTAAGTTTAAACTTTTTAATTTCTTTGGATACGCCAATACCGGAAATTTAATATTTGTTTCAGTTTTAGCATCTAAAAAATAAGGAAGTACTTCTTGAGGTAAATACTGCTTTAATTGATCTCTAGTTACTTCTAAATTAACATCTTCGATTTCATTTTTAAGCATGGTTCGCCAATTCGTCTTGTCGGCCACATGTTCTTTTAAAGCCACTTCAGCGATTCCTGCCAGATATCGGTTGGGCACCTCTAGAATTTCTAAAGCTTCATGTGCGCCCTGATCAATCCACCGTGTAGGTACTTGAGTTTTTCTAGTGACTCCCACTTTTACATTTGAGGAATTTGCCAAATAAACGATATGAGGCTGTAGCTGCACTTTTTTCTCGTATTCCAAATCTCGATCTTCTTCATCTAAATGCGCTTTACTGAGTTCTGGTTTCATTATCCAATCTCCTGCTTGAGGTATGGCATAAAAACAGTCATAACAAAAACCTTGTCTAAATATTTTTTTGTCTTTACCACAATTTAAGCATTCATATTTAAGAAATTGCAGTTGAATTTCTCGGTTTAAAAATTCATTAAAGTGAACTAAATCAACCCCCAAATTCATATAATAATGAACCTGATCTCTTAAATGAGTAGGCATTTTTTGTAGTACCCCTTCAAATCTTAGCATAGTATTTTAATTTAGTATGTTCATTGTTTCGTATAAAATCCTATTTTTACAACACGATACAAAAGACACGTTGCATGGCCTTTCCCATTGTAAATTCTATAGCTTCATGGTTTTTAAAAAAAAGAATTCACCAGATGGAGCTTTTTTTAAAATATCCTAATGAAGTACAACACGAGCTTTTAAGCCATCTTGTACAAAAGTCTAAAAATACAGTTTTAGGGGAACAATATGGGTTTAATGAAATAGAAAACTATGAAACATTTAAAGAGCGTATTCCTATTATTACTTATGAAGAATTCGAGCCTTTAATTGAGCGAAGTAGACGAGGTGAGAACAATCTATTTTGGCCTACTCCTATAAAATGGTTTGCAAAATCTAGTGGTACTACTAACGCAAAAAGCAAGTTTATTCCTGTGAGCTCAGAATCTTTAGAAGATTGTCATTATGCAGGAAGTAAAGATCTATTGTGTCTATATCTTAACAACAATCCGAACTCTAAACTATTTACAGGAAAAAGTCTACGCTTAGGCGGAAGTAAAGAACTGTACAAAGAAAACGGCACTTCATTTGGTGATTTATCGGCGATTTTAATAGACAATATGCCTTTTTGGGCGTCATACAGCTCAACACCTAATAATGAAATTTCTTTAATGAGTAATTTTGAAGCCAAAATGTTGGCTACAGTCAAAAGCACAATAAAAGAAAATGTAACAAGTTTAGCAGGCGTTCCCTCTTGGATGCTGGTTTTACTTAATCGTGTTTTGTCTTATAAAGATGAAACCAATTTAATCAATATTTGGCCTGATCTAGAAGTTTATTTTCACGGCGGTGTAAGTTTTGAACCCTACATGCAACAATACCAAAGCATAATACCAAGAGACCAATTCAGGTATTATGAAATTTACAATGCTTCTGAAGGTTTCTTTGCGGTACAAGATCAAAATCAATCTAAAGAGTTACTATTGATGCTAGATTATGGCATCTTTTATGAGTTTATACCTATGGAGACATATGGTACAGCAAACGAGAAAATTATTCCGCTTGACGGGGTTGAACTAAACAAGAACTATGCGGTGGTAATTACCACCAATGCTGGTTTATGGCGCTATAAAGTAGGAGACACGGTAAGATTCACATCCCTTTCCCCCTACCGAATAAAAGTGACCGGCCGTACAAAGCATCATATTAATGTTTTTGGTGAAGAGTTAATTATAGAAAATGCAGAGACAGCATTAAAGCGCGTTTGCCAAGAATTACATTGCGAAATTGTAGATTATACCGCTGGCCCTGTATTTATGAAAGGTAAAGATCAAGGGGCCCATGAGTGGATTATTGAATTTAATAAATTACCAGATAGTTTAACCAATTTTAAAGCTAAATTAGACTTAGAATTACAACGTCTAAACAGCGATTATGAAGCTAAGCGGAAAAATAATGTTACACTGAATCCACTTGTTTTACACGCGGCTAAACCAAAGCTTTTTTACGCTTGGAGTAAGCAGCACAATAAATTAGGGGGCCAGCATAAAATACCAAGATTATCAAACAAACGTGATTATATCGAGGAGCTTTTACGTATAAACGATAGTTTGTAAAAACAAAATATCACTGATTTGAAGCCATAAGCAAAATTTGATTTTCGAATTAGCTATATAAAAACACTTTTTTTATTAAAATTTAAATTTTTGAATAAAAAAATCAGCTGTAATCATAACTACAGCTGATTTTTTAAACTAATTTTCTCTTCGTTTTTTCAAATTCCCCTTTAGCTATAGAGGTAAGGTCCGTAAACTACCCTTACCAGTTGGCCGTAACGCTATCCGCGGCAGCAATAGTTTTATCTAAATCTGCATAAGTTAGGGCATCGGTTATAAACCAAGTCTCAAAAGCACTTGGAGCAATATAAACCCCTTCGTCAAGCATGCCGTGAAAAAACTTTTTAAAGTTCTCATTATTAGCTTTAGCAGCGGAATCAAAATCTACTACTGGTTCTTTTGAAAAGTGAACTGAAAGCATAGAGCCAAATTGATTGATTGTGAAATCAATATGGTTTTGCTCTAGCACTTTAAATAAACCATCTCGTAAATATTCTGTTTTTTCATCAAGACGTTTAAATACTTCTGGTTCGTTTTTTAAGCTTTGTAACATAGCTAAACCAGCAGACATAGCTAATGGATTTCCACTCAAAGTGCCAGCTTGATAAACGCTACCTAAGGGAGCTAAGTGATTCATTATTTCCTGTCTTGCTGCAAATGCACCAACAGGCAAACCACCGCCAATTACCTTACCAAAGGTAACGATATCTGCAGAGATGTTTTTTCTTTCTTGCACCCCCCCAGCCGATAATCTAAAGCCAGTCATCACCTCATCAAAAATCAATAAGATATTGTTATCGTCACACAAACTGCGTAAGCCTTCTAGAAAACCTTCTTGAGGAGGAATACACCCCATATTACCAGCAACTGGTTCTAAAATAATACAAGCAATCTCATTTTTATTAGCGTTGATTAAAGCTTCAACGCTATCTAAATTATTATAAGTGGCTAAAAGCGTATCTTTTGCTGTGCCTTGGGTTACCCCAGGACTATTAGGACTACCGAATGTTACCGCACCACTACCGGCTTGTATCAAAAAAGAATCGCTATGCCCGTGATAACAACCCGCAAATTTTATAATTTTATCTTTCTTGGTAAATCCGCGTGCAAGACGTACGGCGCTCATACACGCCTCTGTACCACTATTTACCATTCTTATTTGATCTATACCGGGAACCATTTCTACTGCCAATTTAGCAATCTCAGTTTCGATCTCTGTTGGCGTACCAAAACTAGTTCCTTTTTTTGTGCGCTCAATTACTGCGTTTACCACTGGAGGATACGCATGACCTAAGATCATAGGACCCCAAGAATTTATATAATCTATGAGTTCATTTCCATCTTCGTCATATAAATAAGCTCCCTTGGCTTCCTTGATAAAAATAGGATCTCCTCCAACAGCATTAAAAGCACGAACGGGAGAATTTACCCCGCCAGGTATGTACTTTTTAGCTTCAGCAAATAATGCACTACTACGTTTATACATGAAATTTTATTGTTTTACAGTGATTTTACATAAAGTTTTTGACCAATACTCAAATGATTGTCTTTTAATTTATTTAAAGCCTTCAGTTCATCTACGCTCAAATCATATCGCTTTGCGATGGTATACAAGGTGTCCCCTTTTTGAACGGTGTAACGTATACTGGTATGATCTGCTCGAACGGCTTTTCTACGATTGCCTTTGCGGCTTCCATTACCAAGAACATGGTCGTCATATTGGTGTAATTGGTAACGCTCTATAATACTAATAAGCTTTTGCGGGTATCTAGGATCTGTAGCATATCCCGCTTTTTTTAGGCCGTGTGCCCAACCTTTATAATCATCTTTATCCAAGTCAAACAAAAAAGCATAGCGCTTTCTTTCTTTCAAAAACAAACTATGGTCTCTAAAACTATATTTAGGATCTTTATATTTTCTAAAACACTCTTGTAAAGCATCATCATCGTGGTATGCTTTTTCTCCTTGCCATCCGTTGCATTTTATGCCAAAATGATTATTGCTTTTTAGCGTGAGTTCTCCATTGCCTGCAGAAGACTCTAAAATACCCTGGGCCAAAGTAATACTAGCAGGAATACCATAAAGTGCCATTTCATCTTTAGCTATTTGTGCGTAATCATAAACATAACGCTCATTATTATCTTTAAAAACCGGTTTTTGGCTTGTAGGTTTTTTGTAGTTAGGCAGCTTTTTGGTTGTCTGATTTCGGCTTACACTTTGATCTATTTCTTTTTTAGAAACTACTTCTTGAGTCGAATTTTTACGCGAATTGTTTACACTTTTTTTTTGCGTTCCGCAAGAACTTAAAATTACAGCCACAGCAATAAGCAGCTTAATGTGAATTGATTTTGTCATTGTAATTGGCTTAATCCTTTTTGTTTTAATTTTACGTTCATTCCATAAATACCTTGCAAACCTCCAGTATGCAGCGCTAAAATACGGGTATTTTTAGAAAAATAATTGTTTTTGATTAAATCTAAAAGTCCATACATCATTTTACCAGTATACACAGGGTCTAAAGCAAGTTGATAATCTTGCTTGAAAGTATTAATAAATGAAATAAGTTCTTCATTTACCTTAGCATAACCCCCAAAATGATAATTTAGTATAAGTTGCCAATTATCTTTTTTAACAAACCGTTGTATTTCTGCTCTTAAAAAATCTCCGCGCAGAGCAGGGAAACCTAATACTTGTTGACTTTCAAACGAGGAGTTAATTACTCCGCTTATGGTTCCGCCAGTACCTACGGCAACGGCCACATAATCAAAATGTATATCTGTGGGTGTTAAAATTTCTTCGCATCCTTGAACCGCTAATTCATTGGTACCGCCTTCAGGAATTAGATAAAATGAACCAAATTTTTGTTCTAACTTCTCTAAATAATCATTTTCATTTTTATTACGGTAATCCTGCCGCGAAATAAAATATAGTTGCATCCCTAAGTTTACCGCCTGTCTTAGAGTACTATTACTTTCAAGAGTTTTAGGTAAATTTCCATTACCCAATTCTTCTCCGCGTATTATCCCAATACTTTTAAAACCAAGTTCATTCGCAGCCGCAGCAGTGGCCAGAATATGATTTGAAAAAGCACCGCCAAAAGTGACCAACTGCGTGTGACCTTCTTTTTGCGCCCTTTTCAAATTATACTTTAATTTTCTAAACTTATTTCCAGAAACAAGTGGGTGCAGTAGGTCCTCGCGTTTTATATAGAGTTCCACTTTTCGTTTTTCATCTTTAAAGACAAATTGATTTTTCGATTTTTCTTGGCAGTGTAACATTTTACAAAAATATAAAATTCGGTTAGCCTTTATACAGGTCATGAGATGAAAAACAGCCGTTATTCTTTTTATTAAATCGTTTACAAATCCGCTTTAAGCTTCAAAAGAAGCCAATAAGCATTTTACTTAATTTTACGGATCTAGTTAATGAAACAAATTAGATTTAGGCTTTGCATTCTATTTCAGTTTCAATTTAAAAAAATGTATTTTTGAGCATTATGAATATTAAGAAACGAATACCTTTAACCGAAGGGGACTACTACTTAACGCCCCAAGGGTATAAATGCTTTACAGAGCAATACCACCTCAAACGCGGGTATTGTTGCAAGAGCGGCTGTAGGCATTGCCCTTACGGATTTAATAAAAACAGAGATTAAAAAAGCAAACTCCAAATAACCATGACTTTTCAAGAAGAAATACTACAAGGAATCCCAGACGATTTACCTCCTGTAAAAACATACGACCCGAGTATTAACCATGCCCCTAAAAGGAAAGAAATTTTAAGCGAAACCGAAAAAGTTCTGGCGTTGCAAAATGCTTTACGCTATTTTGATCAAAAACATCACGCTACGCTCCTACCTGAGTTCAAACAAGAATTGGAAGATTATGGCCGAATCTACATGTATAGGTTTAGACCCAGTTATAAAATATACGCTCGTGATATAAATGAGTATCCTGGTGAGTCTACACAGGCTAAGGCCATAATGCTCATGATTCAAAATAATTTAGATCACGCGGTTGCCCAACACCCGCACGAATTAATCACTTATGGCGGTAACGGTGGGGTTTTTTCAAATTGGGCACAGTACCGATTAACGATGCAATATTTAGCCACAATGAATGATGAGCAAACGCTAGTGATGTACAGTGGGCACCCCATGGGTTTATTCCCTTCGCACAAAGAAGCTCCTCGAGTAGTGGTAACTAACGGTATGATGATACCGAACTATTCTAAACCAGATGATTGGGAGAAATTTAATGCTTTGGGCGTGACCCAATACGGGCAAATGACTGCCGGAAGCTATATGTACATAGGACCGCAAGGTATCGTTCACGGAACCACTATAACCGTTTTAAACGGATTTAGAAAGATTAAAAAATCGCCAAAAGGAGGTTTATTTGTAACTTCAGGATTAGGTGGTATGAGTGGAGCACAACCTAAGGCAGGAGATATTGCAGGCTGCGTTAGCGTTTGCGCAGAAGTAAACCCAAAAGCCACCAAAACAAGACACGAGCAAGGTTGGGTTAAAGAGGTAATAAGCGATTTAGATGAACTAGTAAAGCGTGTTAAAGATGCTTTAAAAAATAAAGAAGCGGTTTCGATAGCTTACGCTGGAAATATTGTCGAGGTATGGGAAAAATTTGATGAAGAAAATGTTCATATTGATTTGGGCAGTGACCAAACCTCTTTGCATAATCCGTGGGCCGGCGGTTATTACCCCGTAGGACTAAGCTATGAGGAGTCAAATGCAATGATGGCTAATGACCCAGACCAATTTAAAAAAGAAGTTCAACGCAGTTTAATACGGCACGCAAATGCAGTAAACAAACATACCGCCAAAGGAACTTATTTTTTTGATTATGGCAATGCTTTTTTACTTGAAGCTAGCCGCGCGGGCGCCGATATAATGGCTAAAAATGGTATTGACTTTAAATATCCCAGTTATGTACAAGATATTATGGGACCTATGTGCTTCGATTACGGATTTGGTCCTTTTAGATGGGTTTGTGCATCGGGCCAAACAGAAGATCTCGTAAAAACAGATGCTATTGCCACTCAAGTGTTAGAAAGCTTAAAGCAGGGCGCACCGGAAGAGATTCAGCAACAAATGCAAGACAACATAACTTGGATTAAAGGCGCACAAGAGAACAAATTGGTGGTAGGCTCACAAGCACGTATTTTATATGCAGATGCCGAGGGCCGTATGAAAATCGCTGAGGCCTTTAATGAAGCAATAGAAAGAGGCGAAATTGGTCCTGTCATCTTAGGTAGAGATCATCACGACGTTTCTGGAACAGATTCGCCTTATCGAGAAACCTCAAATATCTATGACGGAAGTAAATTTACGGCAGACATGGCCATTCATAACGTAATAGGTGATAGCTTTAGAGGAGCCACTTGGGTGAGTATACACAACGGTGGAGGCGTAGGCTGGGGCGAAGTAATAAATGGAGGCTTCGGTATGGTTCTTGATGGTTCTAAAGAAGCTGCAAATCGCTTAAAATCAATGTTGTTCTGGGATGTAAATAATGGCATTGCCAGAAGATCTTGGGCCAGAAATGAGGGGGCTATTTTTGCCATTAAAAGAGCTATGGAAAATGAGCCTAACCTTAAAGTAACTCTACCCCAAATGGTTGATGAAGATTTGCTGAATAATCTTTAAATACTATTAAATATGAAAGCTTTTCTAAAAATTTTGAGTTTGTTAGTGATTCTATTTGTCTTAGGGGCTTGCTCCAGTGTGCAAGTTACTACAGATTATGATCAAAAAGTGAATTTTGACCAATATCAAAGCTTTGCTTTTTACAAACCTGGTATTGACCAAGCCAAAATTTCTGATTTAGATAAAAGGCGAATTCTAAAGGCTATAGAAAAGGAACTTACAGCCAAAGGTTTACAAAAAAAGAAAAGTGCAGATTTATTGATAAGTATTTTTACGAAAACTAAAGAAAATGTAAATATCTATCAAAATAACTTTGGTTATGGCTGGGGATTTTCACCCTTTTATGGCGGCCACTGGCAAAATACCGTTTCACGAGAAACCGAGGGTACATTATTTATAGATTTGGTTGATCGAGAATCAATGGAGTTGGTTTGGCAAGGAATAGGTGAAGGGTCCCTCTCGAAAGATCGGGAAACCAAGATTGAACGTATTCAAGAAATTGTACACGAGATATTAAAAAAGTATCCGCCTGAGAAGTGAAATCAGTTTAAGTAATTAACAAACATAAAAGCTATTCTTATTTTAGAATAGCTTTTATGTTTAT
Source organism: uncultured Mesonia sp. (assembly GCA_947499595.1). Taxonomy (GTDB): domain Bacteria; phylum Bacteroidota; class Bacteroidia; order Flavobacteriales; family Flavobacteriaceae; genus Mesonia; species Mesonia sediminis. The sequence goes on along the minus strand of CANMOY010000007.1, from coordinate 57,095 downwards.
TTAATAATTGACACCCTTTAATCAATGGTTTTACATTTGTACTGCCTGTATTGCCAATTTGAAATACCTTGATATTTGTTAATGGTAAACTAGAAAAAATCCTTTCAAAATTAATGTGTTAAGATGTAGCTTTTCTGTTTCTTTTAAATGTGCTAATGAAAATCCCTCCAACCGCAATTGCAATAAAGCAACTAGCTGCAAACAACCAATAGTACAAATTTGGAAGGTTTGGTATATTAAAAATTTTCACCAAAGCCTGCCAAATAATTAAAATTTCGGTTAATAGAAAACCAAGCAAGTAGATCTCGTAATTTCTAAGACTTAGTTTTAATAAATTGCTTTCGTGTAATAAATAAAAAATTGCTGGCGTCCCTACGCCTAAAAATACCCAATGCAAAAAACCAATTGCTAAATTTTTAAAGTTAATTATATAACTTGCTATAAGAGGAAAGGCGGCTAACAATTGCATTAGTAGTTTTATAAAATAAAATAATAAAACTGTTTTTATTAAAATTACATTCACTTTTGATTTACTTGCAAGCAGCTTTAAGGGTTGTTTTCTAAAGAAATTCAGCAGAAACCACAAAGCCAAAAATTGAAAAACCCCTCCTATTAAAGCTATAACATAGATCGATATATTTGGTTTCAGAAACAAAATAGATATCAAAAAGCTTAAGCAAACTCCCCAATGAAAAAAGATTATAAATTTTTTAAAGTTAGCTCGTTGAATATAAATTTGTTTTTGCTCAAGCACGAATAGGAATCCGCCTATGAGCGCTAATATCATCCAAGCATTATATTGAAAATGTAAATAAAAATAAATCGCCACCCGGTACCAAGGTGAGTCTGCTCCCAGAACACTCATTATAGGACCTATGGCCCAAGGCCCAAGGCTTGAAATGACCATGTATAATAGCGCTAAGCGAATACACTTATAAGCAGAGCTTGTTTGCTTTTCTTTTGGAGCATATTTTATGAAAGCCCAATAAAACGCATAACTGCAAAATAGAAATAGTGTAGAAAAAAATATGGATACAGCAGCATAGCCTTGAAAGGGGAAACTAAGCATCATCCCGACTATACTCACCAATGTACTACTATAAATAAAAAAAAATACACGGTTAGGCACATGGCTTTCCAAATGATTCTTGTAAATTACAAGTACCAAGGCTAGGTAAATCCAACCTAAGATAGCTGTGTGTGAATGCGCATGAACCATGTGTTTAAAAACCAGCGGTAAGTCTACAAAGAATAACAAACGCAAAATCAAGCCTCCAAAAATAGCCATAAGAAACAAACCTAACGCTATGTTTACCTGGATGCCTGACTTTATTTGCATTTATAAAACTTTAAAAATCTTTCTTTTTTGCTTTACGGGCAATATTAAGCACGGGCAGTATCACCCAAATCATTAATGTTGATAGCGCGGCAAATAAGCCCAAATTAGTTCCAAAAAACTTTTGAAAAACCGCTCCTGTGTACCCTAAAAGCGCTGCAATATCTAATTTAAGTAAAATTAAAATTCTAGAAAGATCTATTGGGTTAAAAGTAGTGGCTATAAGCGTGAACTTATCTAAAGGGTAAGTTTCAAATACAATTAAAGACATTAGAAATAAACCGTCGTAAATAACAGCAAGAAAGAGCCAAAGCAATATAGCATAACTAAATCCTTTAATTTTATTCTCGTTGTATAGTGCAATATTAAATGCTAAAGCCGTAAATATAAAAGTTAACATTGCTCCCGTTATTAACAACAAACTAAAATTCCAAATTGCACTAGATTGAAATAAACCATAGAGCACAAAGGGTATACCTAAACCAAGAACTAAGCTCATTACAAGAGACAAGGCCACACCTAAGTATTGACCCAAGAAAATTGAAGAACGTTTAACAGGTTGAGCTAATAGTAACTCTGTGAATTCCTTAGAGTTGTAGTAATACATAACTCCAAAAATTGTCCCTATTAAGGGTACTAAAATTATGATTACGTTCATCAAAGTAATTACTGCTTTGGATAAATCTTGATTTAGGAATAATAGCACAAACGATAAAAGCAAATAGAACAACAAGTAAACATAACTCCATCGGCTTCTTATTAAATCGAAGAAACTGTATTTTAAAATTTTAAGCATGGTTTTTCTTTAAGAGGTGAGCAATTGCGTGTTCAAAATCGGTTTGTTGGGTTTTTTCCCTTAGTTGATGAATATTGCCTTTAAAATAAATTTTCCCTTCGAGAATAAAAACAATCTCGTCTGATATTTCTTCAACAAAACTCATGATATGTGAAGTAACCAGAATAGTTTTACCTTTTTCTTTTTCTCGCTGTATAAGTTCTTTTAGATGAAGCAACGCAATCGGATCTAAGCCTGTGGTCGGTTCATCTAAAATTATTAAAGGGCTATCAAACATAAAAGTTAAAACGATATTTACCTTTTGCTTGGTACCTCCTGATAGATTGCTTAATTTTTTATCTAGAAAAGGCTCTAAATGAAATAATTTAATCAAGTGATCTGCTTGGGCATTACCGCCACGCAAATCTTTTATCATACCTAATAACTCCTTAACACCCAAATTGCCAGGGAAGTTAGCTATTTGAGGTAAGTAATCAATATTTTTTCTGTAAAGACCATTGGCATGGGTTTTTTTACCTTGAACATAAATCTCACCTTGGTCTGGAACCACCATACCTAATATTGATTTTATTAAAGTAGTCTTTCCAGAACCATTTGGTCCTAATACGGCAAAGATTCCTTCATCGGGGATTTCTAAATCTATCCCTTTAAGCACTTTATTTTTACCGAATTTTTTATGAATATTCTTAATTTCTATCATTACTTTTTTCTCATTAAAGGGGCTTTATCTACTAAGTTATCGGGTGTAAACACTGGTGACACTTTTTCTGAAAAGTCGATTATATCAACAAATAAGCTCCTCATCAAAATAATAGTCTCGGGTGTTCTATTCACGATATAACTAAATAGTTTAACTGGTCTATACGGTACGTCCCCAAAACCGTCTTCATCTAAATCATAGCCCGTATAAGAGCTCCAGTAATTATTTAAAAATAAATTATTGTTTAATTTACTATTGTAGCTAACATCAAAAGAATTGTACAAAAAATTGTTTTCCAAAAATTTATTTTCATAGCAAGCACCACGCACCTTTACTGCCCAACCGTTATTTTTAAAAGTATTCTTTAAGTAGTTTACCCGATTTGACCCCTCTATATTTATTCCTGTTGTATTTTCTTCAAAAATATTCTCAACAATTTCGGCGTCATTAATTTCTTTAAGCAACAAACCATAAGAAGCCGTTCCCCAGTTGTACCTAAAGTGATTCGCCCTCATTTTAATCCGCTTAGAAAACATAACTGCAACACCAGCACCATTATTTTCAAAAATATTTTGTGCATAAGCATCGTCATTGCTAAACATGAAATGAAGACCATAGCGCAAATTGTCCTTACTTATATTATCTTCTATAACGCAATGGTCTGCAAATTCAAGATAAATTCCATCACGTACCTTTTGAATTAAGTTTTCCTTAATTATGATACGTTTAGAGTACCATAACTGTATACCATTACCAGAATTATGTTCTGAGACAGCATCGCCTAAAATTTTATTATTACGCACAATACCATCACTGGCTTTTTCTAAATAAATACCAAAAAAAATTTTTTCAAGTATTAAATCTTCAAGAATGAAGTTTTTTGCTTTGCTTACGCGGATAGCAGCATAGTCTTCTGTATAACTAGAACCTACGTTAATTAATTTAATTCCAGATATTCGAACGCTATCGGCAAATACATTTATAATATCGGCCTTATTAAGACCATCAATCACTGGGTAATCATAACCTTTGAGATACAGCGGCTTATCTATTATAATTTTATTTTCACGATAAGTACCTTTTTTTAAGTGAATAGTATCGCCGCTTCTAGCCTCTGCTACAGCTTTCTTAATGCTTGTAAAAGAGCAAGTTTCGCAAACCTCAATTTGAGCATAAAACGAAGTTGCTCCTGTAAAGAAAAATACTATAAATAAAATAGATTTAAAATAACCTTGTAGCATAGCTTAAGATTCAATTGATTTAATTTTGCTGCTGGTCTAGGATTTCATCCCAAGTATAGATTGCACCTCCTTTTTCTAGTTGCACCTTTTGGGCTTCTTCTCGATTAGGAAAAGCAGTAATAAATTCGCCCATAGGGCTAGGAATATTTTCAGAAATTAAGTAAACCGCAGTCTTTGCAGAGATCAACTCTGAGGGTGCTAAATAGTGATTAGTAAAAAATTGTTCTGGTGTTTCTTTACTCATCTCGTGTTTAAAATCTATTAAACACTCTAAGGCATCAAACTTATATACCTTGCCCTTATCTGTAACAATTTCTGCTCCGTGAATTTGATCGACAATCGTCATTTTACAAAAATCACAACTATCTTCTCCATAAGCGATTGGTTGCTTTTCTTTACTACAACTCACCAAAGTTATAATACTGAATATGGCGACTAATTTTTTCATTTCTTTGAGGATTTTAGCCCTATTAAATAGGCTATAAAAGTTAATAGCATACCTACGGTTAATAAAATTCCGCCTAGAGCTGGATAAGAAACCGCTGTAAAGTTAAGAATATCACGACGGCCTAGCAAGGGTGGTTTATAGCTAAACGGGTTTCCATCTGCGTCTACCACTTTAATAATCGCTTTGGGATCAAGGTTTGTACCGTAATCTATCAACCAAGCATTAAAGTCGTACATGCCTAAGATACCTAAAATCGTCATCACCACTAGCCAACCTAAAAACCATTTATGAGATACTTTAGAAAACAAACCTAAAAAGCCAATTATTACTCCTAAAACAGCCATTCCTCCTACTACCAAAGGGAAAGTTCTAAACTCCCACATATCTGCTGGAGTAGGTAACTTTTGCATACCAATATAGTGATTTAGACCGTCAATATTTTGCAAATCATACTCGGTAAAGCCCTGAAGACCATCAAGATGAATATACATTCCTAAACCGTCTGGATATTGGGGAGCTTCCAACTCTACCGTCCATAACGGATAAATAAATAAGCTAAACAATAAAGCCGAGCCTATTATCATTATAATACTTGCACTTTTCATACTCAATTTTGTTAAATTAAAAGGCAGAGACCATCGAGACTTGATAGTCTCTGCCTTCAAAAAATCAATTAAACAACAATTATTATTCTACATCTTCACCTAAAGACCACTCTAACTCAATGTCAGAATCTTTTGGCGAAACACGTATATATCCTTGCATTTCTTGATGAAGAGCAGAACAGAAATCTGTACAATAGAAAGGCCATACTCCTACTTGTTTAGGCTCCCAAACCGAAGTTTTAGTTTGACCTGGCATAATTAACAACTCAGAGTTGTTTTGTCCTATAATCGCAAATCCGTGTGGTACATCAAAATCTTGCTCTAAGTTAGTGATGTGGAAATAAACTTTATCGCCTACTTTAATTCCTTCGATATTATCTGGCGAGAAGTGACTACGTATTGTTGTCATATATACGTGTACTACATTACCTTCACGAACTACTTTAGTTTCGGCTTCGCTTTTTGCTGCAAACGGGTGTGTATTCTCACTTAACTTATAAAATTTCTTTGAATTAGGCGCTACTTTATCTGCTTTAATTGCGGCAGCGTAGTGTGGCTCCCCGTGAGTTGGGAAATCTAAAATCAATTCCATTTTCTCTCCAGAGATATCATATAACTGCGCAGAGTGCTCTAATTCTGGTCCAGTTGGTAAATAACGATCTTTAGTAATCTTGTTCATCGCAAACATATACTTACCATCTGGTTCTCTTGAGTTACCTCCTGCAATGGTTAAGTGCCCTACAGAGTAATAAGTAGGTTTTCTATCAATAACTTCCCAAGTACCTAATTTCCATTTTACAACCTCAGAAGAGATGAAGAAAGTAGTATAGGCATTTCCCTTGTCATCAAATTCGGTATGAAGAGGTCCTAGTCCTGCTTGCTCTACTTGTCCTGCTAATACATCTTCAAAACTCAAAATTGGAATACCGTAAGCTTCACCTTCAAACTTTTCATTTTTAATTGCTTCCTGCATTTTTTCAAATGAGTGAACAGTTAAGTTAGCCGATAATTTACCATTACCTACAATGTACTTACCATCTGGTGATACATCACAACCGTGAGGTGATTTAGGTGTTGGTAGTAAATAAACCGCTCCAGGAACTTCTGTAGGATCAATTACACGCACCTCTTTTTTCATAGTTGAAGTAGCGGTATGAGAATTATGATCATACACGTTATGCGCATAATTCGAAGGCATCATTTTTCCTCCACCATTGTTAATGTACTCTTCAATTTTTTTCCAGTTAACAGCTGCGATAAAATCTTTATCATTTTGCGAAGCATTTACCTCTAATAAAGTGCTGGCTTCTTCTGTATTATAGGTTGTAAAGAAGAACCAACCGTGAGAATCGCCTCGACCTGGGTGAGAAAGATCGTAATTAAATCCTGGCATTAACAATTGGAATTTTATATCCATATGCCCGGTTTCTTTTTCAACTTCTATAAAAGATAAGGCTCCTTTAAATTTACCTTTATATTCTTTTATACTAATGTCTTCCTGAGGTACGGGTACAGAAAATCTTGTTCCTGCCACCACATACTCGGTGTTTTCGGTTACAAAAGAAGAACTGTGATTCCCTGCACTATTTGGCACCTCAATAATTTCCACTGTTTCAAAAGTTTCTAAATCGATTCTCGCGATTCTAGGTGTGTTGTTTTCATTTATAAAAATCCAACGTCCGTCAGTCACCCCTTCAGTTTGTGAAATATCTGGGTGGTGCGAATCTCCCCAAGGGATAAAACCATGCGAGGTATTTAACATTGGCTTTGTCTCTTCTGAGTAGCCATAACCTGAAGTTGGAAATTGACTAAAAACAGGAATTTCTTTAAATAATCTTCCCGAAGGCAAACCATAAACGGTTAAATTTCCGCTATATCCTCCAGATATAAATGCATAATACTCGTCCTGTTCTCCAGGTGCTACGTAAACTTTTTCTGCTGCGCTGCTATTTAAAGCACCTCCAGCACTACTTTTCTTGTTGGCATTGTCACCACAACTCATCATCGCTGCGGCAGCTAAGAGCCCAATACCTAAGTTTAGAATTTTCATGTTTATTTATTTTTGGTTTATAGTGTTCTAAAATACTCCAAGACTTGTCTCGCTTCTTCCTCGGTTAAGCCTTGATTGGCCATTGGCGACCCATTAAATTCAATCAATAAATCTTTAGCTAAAGGATCTTCTCTTACCATTCGCTCTGGCGCTAAAATCATGTTCATCACCCATTCTGGAGATCTACGCTCTAAAATTCCCTTAGGCGCGGGTCCTATAAAACGCTTATCAACTTTATGGCAAGCTGTACACATTTTCTCATATACTTCTTTCCCTTTGGCTGCCATAGCTTGATCTATGTCTGCAGGTAAATCAAGACTGGTGATAGGACCTACCCCCTTGTTATCTAAATCTACACGTTTAGAAGCTGGCACCTTATTGGTCTTTTTCTCTTTTTTTACTGGTTCAGCTTGATTTAAAGTAATTTTCTCCTTTTTCTCTTCTTTCTTATTGTCTCCTCCACAGCTCACTAGTATTCCTGTAAAAGCTAACATAAGAATGCTTAATTTTAAATAATTTTTCATTGTTACTGATTTTTCGGTTATTAAATCGAAACAAAGATACGGGAGTATAGGTTTTTAAAATATGACTAATATCATTAAAAAAGACTTTCTTGTCCTGATTGTATACGCTACCTTTGTGATATGATTAATAAAAGTGGTATTTTTTCTAAATCTTGCTCGCATGCTTTAAAGGCTGCAACTTTTGTAGGTCAAAAAGGACTGGAAAATAAAGCAGTTAAACTTAAAGATATAGCTGAAGAAATTAATAGTCCTCTAGCCTTTACAGCCAAAATTTTACAGAAATTGGTTAAAGCAAACATTATTGAAAGTAACAGAGGGGCCAAAGGTGGTTTTTTTGTTACCCCAGTGAATCTTAAAAAATTAGTTTTAAAAGATATTGTTTTTGCTATTGACGGAGAAGGTTCTTATAACGGTTGTGCTTTAGGATTTGAAAAATGTAGTGCATCAAAACCCTGCGCTCTGCATTTTCAAATTTTACCTATCCGAGAAAAATTAAAGGAAACCTTAGTAAGCACAACCTTGGAAGATTTAGCTAGAGCAGTTGATGAAAACACTACTTTTTTAAAAGAATAAAAAATTTATATCTAAATCGGACATTCTTGTCTTAATTAATGCGTTATGGAGAATATATTGAATAAACAAATTGGAGAGCTAGTAGCTCAAGACTACCGAACTGCAGCTATTTTTAATGCACACGGAATTGATTTTTGCTGTCGCGGAAATCGAAAAGTGAATGATGTTTGTGATCTAAAAAAAATAAACAAGCAACAATTGGAGAATCAATTACAGCAGGTTTTCACCGAAAAAACAACAGGCGAACCAGATTTTAGAGCTTGGCCTCTGGATTTATTAGCCGATTATATCGAGAAAACACATCATCGCTATGTAAGTGAAAAAAGTCCTGTCTTGCAACAATTCTTAACAAAGCTATGCAAGGTGCACGGCGAAAGGCACCCTGAGTTATTTACTATTCACGAGGCTTTTAATGACTTGGCTAAAGAATTAGCATCGCATATGAAAAAAGAAGAATTAATTCTCTTCCCGTTTATCAGAAAAATGATCAACCATAAAATAACGCATCAACCGCTTGAAAAACCCCATTTTGGTAGTGTTGAAAACCCTATTAATATGATGGAGCATGAGCATACCGAAGCTGGCGAATTATTGCAGGTTATAGAGAAAAACACGAATGGCTACACCCCACCAGCCGATGCTTGTAATACTTACCGTGTGACTTTTGCCATGCTAAAAGAATTTGAAGAGGATTTACACAAACATATACACCTCGAAAATAATATCTTGTTTCCTAAAGCAATCGCTTTAGAAAAAGAGCAAGATGTTGCTGTTTAATTTTACTTTTTTTCAACAGAAACGCTCGGGTGTACACCCGAGCGTTTCTAGTTTATTTTAATACCTATTATGAAATAACTTCCCAGTTCGAAGCACTTTGTTTCGCTTGCGCAATTTGTTGTCTTTGATTTCTTAGAATATCTTTTGTAGTACCCGGTAAAGTAGACTCCGCTAAAATTTCATCATAATCTTCAAGAGCAGCTTCTTCCCCTCGTTGTACTTCTTTCATAACGGTTTCATTCTCATTTCCTGAAAAAGCAGTTTTAACATCCATCCACGTTCGGTGTAAAGAGCCCTTTGCACTTCCTCCTTTATCTGGCTCTTGATCAAAAGCTCTAATTTCTTGCTTAATCTCGTGACCAAAATTATAGCGTTGTTGCGCTTGCTCTTGTAAAAACGACTTCATCTTCGCATCTTTAACGTTATCTGCCGCTTCTTTATAACCTTTTTCGGCATCATAGGTTTTTTCTAGTAGTTGGTTTAATTTGTCTGCGACTTCTTTTCTAAATTCCATAGTTTTAAGTTTTTTAATTTCCTCTAATTTACGACACCAAAGCCATTTAAAGCGCTGTATTAACACAGGCTTATTATGCCATTAACTAAGATTAACGTTAGCCTTATAGCCCTTAAAATAATTTTAAGATTTCATCAACTTAAACCAAATATCTTACTACATTTTATTTTTCAATCTTTTTCTAAAAGCCTAGTTTTTACAATACTATCCTGTAATGCTTTTAGATTTTTAGTATTTATAATAAGTAAATGCTTGCTTCCCTTAAATTTTATACCCAAACCTAACCCTGGCTTAATACAAAAAAATATGTTCCCCTGGTAATCCGATTTCCAGCCAATACCATACCACCAAGGTATTTTCCTAACACAAAATCCATTTACATCAACTCCTGTCAAATCAATCTTTTTACGAATTATTCCTAGGCCAAAAACGATTAAAATAGCATTTTGCTCAACACGGATGAGCATTCTATAAAACAAGGCAAGCATTAAACTGATGAGTCCTAACGCAATAAGGAGTCCCAAAGGGTTTTCTCCTCTTGCACTAATACTAATTGCTCCCAAAAGACTTAGTAGCCATAAAATAATGAGTAATAAATTTAAAAATTTAGGGTATTGTTTTTCCTCGTAAACCATCGCAAAAAATAAAAAGCCAGCTTGAAACCTTTCAGGCTGACTTTTACATTAAAATCACCAATTTGGTTAATAATTTAATAAAGATTGAATTTTAGATTTCACTTTCTCTGTAGAAGGAATCATAGTTTCTTCTAACGTTGAGTTTAAAGGTATCGCAGGCATATTTTCTGAGCCTATCGTCATTACTGGAGCATCTAAAGATTTGAAACATTTTTCTTGTATTTTTCCCGATAAAGCTCTTGCAAAAGTATTGTCGGACGGCTCTTCGGTTACAACTAAACATTTGCCGCATTTATTTACAGATTTCATTATCGTCTCCTCATCAAGTGGATGTAAAGTTCGTAAATCTACCACTTCAATTTGATCTTGCAGACCTAATTCCGCAGAAGCGTTTATCGCCCAATGTACGCCCATTCCGTAAGTAATAATACTCAAGGTCTCTTTATCTTCTTGCTTCCAGATTTCTTGTAAAACCCAAGCTTTTCCAAATGGCAATACATAGTCCTCACTCGGTTCTATAGAGGTTGCTCCCTTAGTACCTGGCACTTTGCTCCAATACAATCCTTTATGCTCAAAAATAACTACCGGATTAGGATCGTAATAGGCGGCTTTCATCAATCCTTTTAAATCGGCTCCGTTACTAGGATAAGCTATTTTTACACCTCTAATATTACTTACCACACTTTCTACCGAAGAAGAGTGATAAGGACCACCGCTACCGTATGCGCCAATAGGCACTCGCAACACCATAGATACTGGCCATTTCCCGTTCGATAAAAAGCAACTTCGACTTACTTCTGTAAACAGTTGGTTTAATCCTGGCCAGATATAATCGGCAAATTGTACCTCAACAATTGGTTTCAAGCCAACCGCAGACATACCTACGGTAGACCCTATTATAAAAGCCTCTTGTATTGGGGTGTTGAACACGCGGTTATCTCCAAACTTTTGCGCTAAGGTAGCAGCCTCTCTAAAAACACCACCTAATCTACCTCCAACATCTTGCCCGTATAACAAGCATTCTTTATGCTTCTTCATCAGCTCTTCAATAGCAAAAAGAGCACAATCAACCATCACCACCTTATCTGCGCCTTCTGGTGAACGTTCTCCTTTTTCCTGGGTAATTGGGGTTGGTGCAAAATCATGCGTAAACAAATCTTCTGGCTTAGGATCTTCTGCTTGTAGCGCTTCTTGGTAATGTTCTTTTACTTTTACACGTGCCAGAGCTTCTATGGCTTCGATTTCGACTTCTGTAAAGTTATTTGCTGCTAAGTATTTTTTCATTTTCGGATACGGGTCGCGTATTCTGGCTTCTTCCAAATCGTCGCGATAAAACTCCATACGCACCCCCGAAGTATGGTGATTTAGCAAAGGTACTTTGGCATGAATTAACATTGGCCTTCTTTCTTTACGGATGGTTTTTAGTGCATTTTGAACCGTGGTATAACTTTCTTCAAAATTGGTACCGTCAATCGAGATGGCTTCTAAACCTTTAAACCCTTTGGCATATTCAGCGGCGTTTTGGGCGCGAGTTTCAGCTTCGTTGGCCGAAATGTCCCAACCATTATCTTGAACCAAATACAAAATAGGTAGTTTTTTGAGAACGGCCATTTGAAAGGCTTCCGCGATTTCACCTTCGGTTACCGATGCATCTCCCAACGAGCAAACTACGACCGGTTTTTCTCCGTTTACCAAAGCTTCTTCTTGCCCCATTTCTTTATAGAAAGCATACTTTTCATCTTCGGTAAACAAATCGCCACCTTCACGATAATGCATCCCTAGAGCTACACCAGTTGCAGGAATGGCTTGCATTCCTGTAGCTGAACTTTGATGCGGGATCTTAGGTTTATCGGCATCTTTTAAACTGGGATGCGAATAATAAGTGCGGCCGCCAGAAAACGGATCATCCTTTTTGGCTAATACTTGAAGCATTAGATCTTTAGGCTGCATACCTATAGATAGTAAAATAGAGTCGTCTCTGTAATAAGGGAACACATAGTCTTGCGGCAGCAATTGCATACCTAAAGCTATTTGTATAATTTCATGACCACGAGAGGTAGCATGTACATATTTTGAAACGGTTTTAAAATTCTCTTCATATAACGCTGTAAGTGCTTTCGCGGTAGACAGGTTGGAGAATGCTTTTTTGAGGATATCTTTTTTAATCATTTTTTATTTTTTTAGAATCACGAAACAAGACGCTTTGAACCACGACTATTTCAGTTAATAGAATCAAGACTGTCAATAAAATTCGAGATTTTACTTTGTAATTTTTGTACTTTACTCTCTAAATTCAAATAACTTTCTTCTGAAAGAAAATTTTGACGATAACAAACTGCCAATTGGGTTTCCCATTCAAAGGCCAAACCTAAGCTATCTTCCAAATATTTTATAAAGTGCTTATCAGTTCGTTTACTGGAACCCTCAGAGATATTGGAAGCAATAGATACAGAACAACGATTCATTTGCGTTCTCAGTCCATATCTCTCATAATCTGGTAAAGTGGCCGTAAAGAGATAGTTCTCATCTATTAACTCCATCGCTTCTTTCCATATTTGTAATTTTTTAAAATTATGTCTTCGCATCCAATTTTATTTAGTCCTGCTTCAAAATGTCATGCATCAAATCGTGCGTTTTTCATTAAAATCTTCAAAATAATCGGCTACCCGTCTTAAAAAACTCCCGCCAAGGAAACCATCTACTACACGGTGATCAAAAGAAAGCGATAAGTACATCATACTTCTAACCTCTATTTTATCTCCTTCTTCATATTCTATCACCTCTGCTCTTTTTTTGATAATTCCCGTTGCCAGAATAGCCACTTCGGGCTGATTGATAATTGGAGTACCCATTAAACTACCAAAGGTACCTACATTAGAGATTGTAAAAGTGCTACCGCTGGTTTCCTCGTGCTTTAATTTGTTAGTTCTAGCTTTCTCGGCTAATGCATTTACTTCGGAAGCAATAGTAGGTAAATCTTTTTTATCGGCATTTTTAACTACAGGAACAATAAGGTTCCCACTAGGTAAAGCCGTTGCCATTCCTATATTGATTTCCTCTTTTTTAATGATGTTTTTACCGTCTACACTAACATTTATCATCGGGAAATCTTTCACCGCTTTAGCCACAGCCTCAACAAACAATGGAGTAAAGGTAAGTCTTTGCCCATATTTTTCTTGAAAGGCATTTTTGTTGGCGTTGCGCCAATTTACCATCTGGGTTAAATCGGCTTCAACATAGGCCGTAACATGAGGCGAGGTATGCTTAGAATACACCATATGATCGGCAATCATTTGTCGCATGCGGTCCATTGCTATTATTTCGCCTTTTCCTTTATCAAGTTTCAAATCAGGCACCTTAAAACCCCCGACTTCAGGTACAGGTTGGGCAAACTGCGCAGGTCTTCCCTCTTCTATATATTTAAAAACGTCACTTTTGCGTAACCTGCCCTCGTTACCTGTTGCCGGAATACGGGCCAACTCTTCATAGCTAATGCGATAATCTATAGCTATATTTTGAATCAGCGGTGAGATGTAAGTGTTCTGATTTTTATTTAGCGTATAACTTTGCGAAGTTGAAGTTGAGCTTGCCGACGGTTTTTTCTTAGACCCTTTTGGTTTTGCCGGTTTGGGCGATTCTTTTTTCGCTTCCGCGGAAGCTTTTTTCGCCGGTACCGCTTGGTCTTTTGACACCTCAATATTTGCAATTACCTCACCTACTTTTACTACTTCATCAACTTGTGCTAAAATTTTTGTGATTACACCCGATGCAGGTGCCGGAACTTCAGAGTCTACTTTATCTGTGGCTACCTCTAAGATTATTTGATCTTGCTCAATAGCATCTCCTTCTTTAACCAACCAATTGATAATGGTACCCTCAGAAATACTTTCGCCCATTTTGGGCAGTTTAAATTCTATACTTGACATAAATGGTCTGTGTATGTTTATTTACATGGCTAACAAAAATAACATTTTAGCCTAGCAATACCAGCTAGAAAAGTAGTTTAATCATGATTTTATACCAATTTAATTGATTCAAACCTCATAATTGGTCGAAACTAAACGAACAAAAGAGCATTACCCCCTATAAAAATGGCACTTTAAGTATTTTTAGCGTGAGAATAACTAAAGTATTTTTAGTATTTTGCAACCCAATAAATCGTGTATATATTATACCATAAATTATAATACCATTACCATGAAGAAACTTATTAGATTATTTATCTTTTTACTCGCTTTCCCCGTGTTTTCTCAACAAGGCGGAATGTGGATTCCGTCTTTATTAGAAGGAATGAATGAAAGCGAGATGCAGAACTTAGGAATGAAAATGAGCGCTGAAGACATTTACAGTGTTAACAATAGTAGTTTAAAAGATGCTGTACCTCACTTTAACGGCGGTTGTACCTCTGAGGTTATTTCGCCTAAAGGCTTATTGCTTACCAACCACCACTGCGGTTATGGGCAAATTCAGTCACATTCAAGTGTTGAAAACGACTATTTAGCCAATGGATTTTGGGCAAAGAATTTTAAAGAAGAGCTGCCTAATCCGGGAATGACCGTTACCTTTATCGTTGAAATTTCTGATGTTACCGACCAAGTACTAGCGGGCACTCAAGAAGCTTCAAATGAGGAAGAAAGACAGCAAATAATTGAAAAGAACAAACAAGACGTTGTAAATAACTCACCCAAAGAGACTTGGCAAACTAACCGTGTAAGCACTTTTTATGACGGAAATCAATTTATGCTTTTTAGGGTAGAAACATATAAAGACATCCGTTTAGTGGGTGCTCCTCCTTCTTCAATAGGTAAATTTGGATCAGATACAGACAACTGGATGTGGCCTAGACATACTGGCGATTTTGCTCTTTTTAGGATTTACGCCAATAAAGACAATAAGCCTGCAGAATACAGTAAGGACAACATCCCTTACACGCCGAAACATTTTTTACCGGTTAGCTTAGACGGTGTTGAAGAAAACGATTTCACTATGGTTTTTGGCTATCCTGGTACCACCGACGAGTACTTACCGGCTGTAGCAGTAGAACAATTGATTGAGACCATCAATCCGGCTCGAATTGGAATTCGCAAGGTAGCGCTTAAAGAGCAGGATGCGTTTATGCGAAAAGACCAAGAAATAAAAATTAAATATGCCTCTAAATATGCCCGTATCGCCAATTATTATAAGAAATGGATTGGTGAGAGTCAAGGCTTAACAAAAACCGATGCGGTTGGTATTAAAAGAAATCTTGAAGACCAATTTACTCAGACTCTAGCGCAAAAAGGGCTAGATGATGAATACGGCCATATATTAAATGACTTTGAAGAAGCTTACGCCGATTTTAAAGATTATGATTTGGCTTACAATCTATTTTCTGAAGCTTTTTTAAGAAACGTAGAACTTTTGCGTACAGGCTTTCAACTTTATCAGCTTGAGCAGGTTTATAATTTTAGAGGAGAACAATCTTTTAACGATAGAAAAAATAACTTTTTAAAAGATACTCAATCGGCATACAAAGATTATAGTCAAAAGGTAGATGAAAAAGTTTTTGAAAAGGTGATTGCCTTTTATGCCGAAGAAATGCCTAAAGAATTTTTACCCGATGTTTACGAAAATCTTAACCTAGATAAATTAACCCAGCAAATTTATTCTCAATCGGCTTTAACCGAATATGATAAACTGGCTACGCTTTTAGAGGGAGATGCAGAAGAAGTTTTGAAAAGACTGCAAGCAGACCCTGGCTATGATTTTGTGAAAAATAATGCCGTTGCATTTTATAGTGAAGTTTTACCAGCTTACCGTAATATGCGTTTAGAAATAGATGCCTTACAAGCAGAGTATATGAAGGCAATTGTAGAGACCAGTCCTAAAGAAGCTAGAATTTTCCCTAATGCAAATGGTACGCTTCGTGTAACTTACGGTCAAGTGAAGGGTTACAGTCCTAAAGATGCAGTTTATTATGAACCTGTTACGCATTTAGAAGGAGTAATGGAAAAATATGTTGAGGATGATTATGAATTTGATGTGCCCGAAAAACTAATCGATTTGTATGAAGCCAAAGACTATGGGCAATATGCCGAAAACGGTAAATTACCCGTAAATTTTATAGGCACCAACCACACTACTGGTGGAAATTCAGGTAGCCCCGTGATCGATGCCTACGGTAATTTGATAGGTTTGAATTTTGACCGTGTTTGGGAAGGTACAATGAGTGATATTTACTATGACCCGTCTATTTCTAGAAATATAATGGTTGATGCGCGTTATATTTTATTTATAATTGACAAGTATGCCAATGCTAAGCACCTTATAGATGAGATGCAATTGGTACACCCTAAGAAAAACCATACGCCAAAACGTAAAAAAGCTAAAAAGAAAAGAAAGTTAAAAAGACGTTCTTAATTTCTGTTTAGACAAAAAATGACCTAACAAAAATAACCCCCGAAAAATTTTCGGGGGTTATTTTTGTTATAAGCTTAAATCAAATTTAAGATTTCTTCAGTATTTTATCAACTACCATAGCTATAGCGCCGTCTCCCGTAATGTTTGCTGCGGTACCAAAGCTATCCATAGCTATATATAGCGCAATCATAAGAGCTTGGGCTTCTGCATCAAAGCCAAGCATGGTTTGCAAAATACCTATTGCTGCCATAATTGCCCCACCAGGCACGCCTGGTGCCGCCACCATTGCAATTCCCAACATCATTATAAAACCTGCAAACATCCCAAAATTAAAATCTAAGCCTTGCATAAGCATTAATGCAATTGCACAAGCAACAATTTTCATAGTACTTCCCGCCAAATGAATAGTTGCCCCTAAAGGAATAACAAAATTGGCAATCTTAGCCGACACTCCGTTTTTCTCTGTTTGCTTCAAAGTTACGGGAATAGTTGCTGCAGAAGACTGTGTTCCTAAAGCGGTAAAGTAAGCCGGCATCATATTTAACAGTGCTTTTATAGGGTTCTTTTTGGTGAATAAACCTGCAATTACATATTGCACCAGCATAAGCAAAATGTGTAATACAAATATCACCCCTATTATTTTCACAAAAACGCCTAAAACTGAAGCAACCTGCCCCTTGTAAGCTATCGCTGAAAAAATACTTAAAATAAATAATGGCAGTAGAGGAACAATCACTTTCTCAATAAGCATCATAATAATTTTCTGAAAGTCTATAGTAATCCGCTTTAAGCTTGAATTTCCCAGTGGGGCCAATCCTAAACCAATTAG
This sequence comes from uncultured Mesonia sp., assembly GCA_947499595.1. Lineage (GTDB taxonomy): Bacteria > Bacteroidota > Bacteroidia > Flavobacteriales > Flavobacteriaceae > Mesonia > Mesonia sediminis. The sequence goes on along the minus strand of CANMOY010000007.1, from coordinate 39,668 downwards.
AAAAGCTAAGACCAAAGCTGTCATCACGTCAAGAACTGGCGGAATTCCTATGCTAAAATATGGAATGAGCTCTACCGCGTTTTCTTTAAGCGTATTTAAATTCTGTGGTTCAATAATGGTTGGAAAAATATTTGAAGCTACAAAAAAGGTAGAAAAACCTGAAAATAAGGTAGAACCGTAGGCCAAAGCGGCTGTTGTTAAAAGTAATTTTCCGGCTCCCTTACCCAAATCTGCAATAGCTGGCATGATTAAACCTAAAATAATTAAGGGAATAGCAAAACCCAAAAACTCACTAAACAGTTGTTTGAAAGTCTCGAAACCTCGATTGATCCATTCCGGTAGAAACAAACCGATTAAAAGGCCCAAAACAATAGCTATTACAACTTTAAAAAGTAGACTATCAAGTATTCTTTTTATCATGATTAACAATTTACAAACAATTTGAAGTACGCAAATATATTACCTTAGCGAATTTTAACACCCTGTCTACAATTATAATTATGTCTCTCACACTAAAAAAAGCCACACCAAATCTTTATTCAGCTTCTTCTGGTTTGATTTTACAAGCCATGGATGAGCTTATTTATTATTATTTAGGGAAAGAAGATATAGGAGAGGCTAAGAAATTTTTAAGTCAAGAATTTCAAAAAGAAGATAGCTTGTACAGCTACCGCAACACATTTTTGGCTTTTTTAGGTGATAAGGTGGTTGGTGCTTTAATCGCATATGATGGTGCAAAACACAAAGACTGGCAAAAAAATTTAGTCAACACCCTCGCAATAGATTACAATTTTAATAACACCCTCTCTCCTGAAACTCAAGCTGGGCATTTTTATTTAGATGCCATAAGTGTAGACCCTGATTACCGCGGTCAAAAAATTGGAAGTAAACTTATTAAATATGCTGAATCTTATGCTCGAGGTTACTCATTTGAATATCTTGGACTTTTGGTTGATTTAGCAAACCCAAAGGCAAAAAGATTGTATGAGCGTCTTGGTTTTGAATTAGACCATTTATTACAATTAGGCGAGCACGAGTATTACTATTTAAAAAAAGATTTGCGCTAATTTCTTTTTTTCATTTCTTGAAAGGTTTCGTAGAAATTTTCTTGAATCGGCCTGTTTTCAGGAACTTCTCTTAAAGGCTCAACGATCTCTAAACTTTCATGACAATCTGCAGGCAGCCTCTGATACAATTTTGTGCCAGCAGTTTTCCAGGCAATCATATCATCAGAAACCGTTTTGAGTATTTTAGCAGGATTTCCTACTATTAAGCTACGTTTTGGTATTTTGGTTTCAGCTTTGACAAATGCCATTGCGCCAACAATACATTCATCTCCAATTTCTGCATCATCCATGATAACGGAATTCATTCCGATAAGGCAATTCTCACCCAAATTAGCTCCGTGGATAATGGCTCCGTGGCCCACATGGGCTCCTTTTTTTAATCGAATACTTTTACCGGGAAACATATGCACGGTACAATTTTCTTGTACATTTACGCCGTCTTCCAATACAATTTCGCCCCAATCACCTCGAATGGCAGCACCAGGACCGATATAGCAATTTTTACCAATAATCACATTACCTGTTACCGCAGCTTGCGGGTGCACAAAACTGCTTTCATCTACTACCGGAGTAAATCCTTTAAATTTGTATATCATATTTAGTTGTTATTAGACTAAGTCCTTACTTTCACCTATCTTTTATTTTTTATATTTAACATATTGTCTGTATTTCTACAGAGATACTTCCGTATTGGTAAAATAAATCTCTTGCAAAAAGCCTTCTCTTACCGCTATATGGCAGCGAAGGCTTTCATAAAAGTTAGGTGCTTTCGCGGTGCTAAACTTTAAAACTGGTTAAAGCTATTATTTGTACTTCTCTAATTTTTGTTTTGTAAAATCTGATAAGACTAAACGACCGCTAATTTTTGCCCGTTCATTTAATAATTGATCCCAATCTTCTGTACCTCTCCAGAACATTTGTTTCATTTCTTTCACCGCTTCTGGATTATAATTACAAAGGTTTTTAGCAAACGCCATAACCGCCTCATCTAATTCTTGGGTAGAATCAAACACTTGGGTAAATAATCCTTTCTGCTTGGCCCATTCGGGGGAATAAAAAGAGTTCGCATCAATGGCTATTTGAGACATGCCACTTAATCCCAATTTTCGTTCTACTGCGGGCCCTACTACAAATGGTCCTATACCAATATTTAACTCGCTTAATTTTATCGCTGCATATTTAGTTGCCATGCAATAATCCATGGCTGCCGCCAATCCAACGCCTCCTCCTACAGTTTTACCTTGCACTCTACCAATGATAAATTTGGGACATTTGCGCATAGCATTAATTACATTTGCAAATCCCATAAAGAATTTCTCCCCCTCGTTTTCATCGGCGATGCTAATTAATTCTGTAAAACTCGCTCCAGCACAAAAGGTACGGTCGCCGCCAGATTTAATTACGATAACTAGAACTTCGTCATTTTTCCCTGCTTGGGTTATACTACTGGCTAACTGAGATAAGATATCTCCAGGTAAACTGTTATGTGCCGGATGAAAAAACTCAATAGTGGCAACTTGGTCTTGTATATTAGTCTTTACGTATGCTTCCATTTTTAAAATTTTTTATTGTTTCAAAAATAAGCATTTCAAAATTCTTGACTAAATACAAATCCGAAAATGAAAAAAAAGTTCAAGAATTAAACTTTTTAACGTGCCAATAGTCTTACTAAGCATAAACCAGTATCTTTACCAACTTGTAAAAATACGTTTACTAATTTTTAATTTTAATATACATTGATTTCATGAAAAAACTGATTTTATGTTTACTGCTTACCACTTTCATTCTACCTATGCGGGCTAATGAAGGGATGTGGTTTTTAATGCATATTGAGCGTTTAAACTACGTTGATATGCAAAAAATGGGACTACAATTAACTCCAGAAGAGATTTATAGTATCAACAACAATAGCTTAAAAGATGCCATTGTACAGTTTGGAGGCGGTTGTACTGCCGAAATTATTTCTGACCAAGGTTTAGTGCTTACCAATCATCACTGTGGTTACGGTAATATTGCCGAACTTTCAACAGAAGAAAATGATTACCTCAACAACGGGTTTTGGGCTAAAACCTTTAAAGAGGAGTTAAAGCCTGCCAACCTTTCGGTAAGATTCTTTGTAAGAATGGATGACGTGACCGAGCGTATGCTAGCGCAGGTTAATGAAAATATGAGTGAAGATGAGCGCGAGGCAGCTCTTAATAAAGAAATGGCTAAAATACAGCAAGAAAATAACGAGGGTGGCAAATACACCGTATCGGTTAAATCTTTTTATAGTGGTAATGAATATTACTATTTTGTTTACCAAGATTACAATGATGTAAGATTAGTAGGTACTCCTCCTAAAAGCATTGGTAAATTTGGAGGCGATACCGATAACTGGGAGTGGCCAAGACATACCGGTGATTTTGCGTTGTTTCGCGTGTACGCCGACCAAGACGGAAATCCTGCTGAGTACTCTGAAAACAATGTACCCTTAAAACCTAAATATCACTTACCTACTAGCCTAAAAGGATTTGAGGAAGATGACTTTGCTATGATTTTGGGTTATCCCGGAAGAACAAATCGTTGGAAACCAGCTGCAGGAATTGAGCAAAATGTAGAATATGCTTATCCTGCATGGGTAGAAGCTTCAAAAACATCTATGAATGTTATGAAGAAATACATGGATAAAAAACAACAGGTAAATTTAGATTATGCTTCTGCCTATGCCGGTATTGCCAATTATTGGAAAAACCGACAAGGAATGATTGATGCATTAAAAAAGCATAAAACCGCCAAAAGTAAACGTAAAGCCGAGAAAAAGTTCCAGAAATGGGCCAATAAGCAAGCTACAAATAAGTATAAGGATGTGATGCCTACTATTAACGCTTACTATGAGCGTACTAATAAAGCTAGCGAACACGATAATTATTTGATGCTATTGTTAAGAACAAGAATAGCTACTTTACCTTATCGACTAGGTAGAACTATGGAATACTTTAGCTCACAAAATGAAGCGAAGCAAGCCGAATTAAAACCGAGATTAGAAGCCGAAATCGAAAATTTATATGATGGTCTTTACTTACCATTAGAAAAAGATGTTTTAGCAACTCAATTGCATCTTTACAGCCAGAAAGCAAGTGATATTGCACCAATGGTAAAAGATTTAGACGCTAAGCATAGCAGTTTAGCCGATTGGAAAGCTTATGTAGATGCTATTGCTAAAGAAAGTATTTTTAGATCTCAAGAAGCTTTTACAGCTTTTATGAGTAACCCCGATGCCGATATGTTAGCACAAGATGAATTGTACCAATTATCAACTGCTTTATTGAACCGCTACCGCGCAAAAAGCGATGAAGAGAAGACTTGGGAAGATAAGTATCAGAAAGCTTATCGCTTAATGATTCAGGGTATGCGTAAGCAAAATCCAGATAAAAAATACTATCCAGATGCCAATAGCACTTTGCGTTTAACTTACGGTAAGGTAATCGCTTTACCTAAAGACAAAACCAATGATGCTAAGAAAAACTACTACACCACCTTGCAAGGCACCGTAGCTAAGTATCAGCCTGGTGACGAAGAATTTGATATGCCCAAAAAACTTATCGAGTTGTATGAGAAAAAAGACTTTGGACAGTATGCTGATAAAGATGGATACCTTCCCGTTAATTTCTTAACCGATAATGACATTACTGGTGGAAACTCTGGTTCTCCCGTACTAAATGGTAATGGTGAATTAATTGGTCTTGCATTTGACGGTAATATCGAAGCTATGGCCGGTGATGTAATTTTTGATGATAAATTACAGCGTACCATAAGTGTAGATATTCGCTATGTACTATTTTTAATAGACAAATATGCTGGAGCAACTCATTTAATAGATGAATTAACTTTGGTTAAGTAATTAGCTCTTTCAATCACAAAAATAAAAAAGCCGCTATGTAAAAATAGCGGCTTTTTTCATGCTTAATTTTTGGTTTACCATAAACCAAATTGTTCAAAATGATGATTAATATGCTTACGCTCTAATAATTCCCATTCAAACTTTGATAGCTCTCCAAAAACAGCATTTTTGGTGGTTGCATTTGGGTTTTCTCTAAAGAATTGCATAAAAGCCTTCCTAGCCTCAAGCAACTGCATCTTTGCGGCATCTAAATTTTCATGCTTCAAGTCGGCTAATTTATCTTTTGGCAACAACGGGAAATCATAGTTTTTAGGCATTGGCTGATAATTCCATAGCGTTTCTTGCACTTTTTCAATATGTTCTAATGGTGTTACAATTTCAAAATCTTGTATTTGGCCTGCAGCGATACGGTAACTCATTTCTAAATGCTCCAGCATATGTTGGGGAGTAATCATACCCCAAGCAGCGGGAGTATCTTCTTTTAATTTTGCCAAGATATCCCTAGGCAAACTGTTATGCGCTGGATGAAAAACGCTATTATAGTAGCTATTTAATCTTGTATACTTTGTTTACGTAGGGTTGTGTCATATCTATTTTATATTTAAAAAATGATTAATAAATTATAATCAAAAATACCAATACTTATAACAATGACAATCTTTATTTAACTATAAAGAACTAACTAATACTATTTTTCAATCAATAAAGAGTCTTGAATTAAAAATTTTAAAATCTGATTATTATTTAAGCCTTCTTTAAAACGAATATTAAAATCATACCTACCACTATTAGCTTTATATAAATTTAAGATAGAATCTGAATTGATAAATTTTATCTTGAGTAAACTTTCAACTTTCGCTGATTGAAGATACCAGGTACTATCATTCTTGAAATCATATTTTTCATCCTGAAAATTTGGAGCCTCATTATATTCTACATTGATATATTCATTTTCATAGTATAACAACTCTGTTTCTTCTATACTATTTAGAGGATTATCAAAATATAATGCTATGATCATCAAAAAAGTATTCCAAAATATGTGTAAAAATATAGCATAAATTAATTTGTAATTCACGACTAACCATAGAGCCAAAAGGTGTCCTCCAAATCTAGAAGCTAAAGAAATTGGGGTAAAAACATTTAAATCATAAAAATTAACATGTATAACAGAAAAAAGTAATGCATTTGTTATAATCATATGGATTGTATAACTATTGTTTTCTCTAGCATTATTAAGATAGGTGAAAATATAAAATAATAATAGTAAAGCTAAACTATAAACACTTCTATTGAAATACAATGTAAATCCAAATAAGCCTATATAACTTATCCATTTATAGATTTTATTCTTTAAAAATGCTCCATCAAATATTATTTCTTCATAAATGGGCGCAATTAGTGCTGTCCAAAAAAGTGACAATATAAACTTTTCTTTTGATCCAAAGAAAAAAGAATCATCTGTTTCTGAATTAATATATTGTTCTATTGAATCTGAAAAAAAAAAGAACAAAACAATCAATGAAAAAAATGGAACTAGTTTTAAAACTAGCCCCATGTAAAAAATAATATTAAACTTGTTTTTTTTTAGCAACATGTAAATTCGCAATATGTACCCCCGTACCAAGTGTCACCATAATTAACAGACTGTACATTTCCTTCTCCACAGGCTGCAATTGCATCAGCAGCACAGCCATTGCCACCAAACCCTTCTATCACTTCTTCTACAATTTCTTTTACTACTCCCCAAATAGCTTTACCTTGAGCCTCATTTTCATAATTTTCAACTGTAAAGGTAATAATTTCATCAGAAGCTCCTGAGGTTAGGTTCAATGTTGCTGTTTTTTCATCTTCAGATAAGTGTATCATTTCAAATTCCACAAATTCCTCCGCAATATTTGGATTATAAAATTTTACTGTTTTTTCATCGTCACTCCACAACTCTTCCATTTCATACAATGCTTCGTGAGAGTACACTTGTTCGCCATCATATCTATAATTTTTATCAGAAGTTACTTTAAACCATAACTCGTTCTCCTTATAAATTTCAGCGATAAGTATTTCATTGGCCGTTCTGCCTTGAGTGTTAATTTCTAAGTTGTTTTCACTTAAATTATTTTCATCTAAACTTTCTGTATCTTTATGGCAGGATATTAGAACCAAGCTAAATAGTAATGGTAATAAAAAGTATTTTTTCATTTTTAATAAATTTTTGATTCATATTAAGTTATATGATTAGCTAAACACAGCGACAAATTAAAAAAAAAAACTATTATACAAATCCTAATTATAAAATTTCAAAATAATTTAAACTGTTCAAAATGGTGGTTTAGGTGTTTACGCTCTAACAACTCCCACTCGTATTTAGTAAGTTCACCAAACACAGCATTTTTATTAGTGGCTTTAGGGTTTTTCTTAAAAAACTCCAAATAAGCCTTTCTTGCCTCTTTCATTTTCTCTTTTGCTTCCGTTAAGCTATCGTGTTTTAAAGTGGGAAGTTCTCCTTCCTTGTATAACGGGAAGTTATAATTTTTAGGCATTTTTTTGTAATTCCATAACGTAGCACGAGTATCGTCTAAATACTTTTCTGGTGTAGCGATTTCAAAATCTTGAATTTCTCCAGAGGCAATACGGTAACTGGTTTCTAAATGCTCTACCATGTGTTGCGGACTCATTTCTCCCCAAACAGGTTGAGTATCTTCATTTAGTTTCGCTAAAGCGGAATCAATAACTTCCTCGGTAATTTCCGTAAAGGTAGTTTGCTTTTTCTGAACCATGGTTAAGATAGTAGCAATGGCCACCAATTTATCTTCCTCCTCAACTGCATTCACGTCAAACACTTCTACATACCATTTAACAATTCCGCTGGGCAGTTCTTTCCCTTTTTGATCTCTATCTACTTTTTCTTTACACGTCAAGCGGACTTGAATCGTATCATTATGGTACATAGGTCTTAAAAAGCGAATTTCCTCTAAGCCATAATTTGCCGCCACAGGACCTTTATTTGGGTAAACAAATAAGCCAGCTGCCGCCGATATAATAAAATAACCGTGTGCTGTTCTTTGTTCAAAAATACTGCCGTCTAAAGAAGTTATATCGGTATGGGCATAAAAATGATCCCAAGTAAGGTTACCAAAATTAACGATATCGGTATCCGTAAGAGTTCTATTATGCGTCTTTAAAGACATCCCTGGTTTGATATCTTCCCAATGGTATGCAAACGGATGCATCTCGGCCTCCTTGTACTTTGCCTTTGGTTGATAAATTCCTGTAATCTCTGTTAAAGTAGTTGGTGAACCTTGAATAGCACAACGCTGCATATAATGCTTAATGCCGCGTTTACCACCCATTTCTTCACCACCTCCCGCTCTACCAGGTCCACCATGAACTAGCATAGGCAAGGGCGAACCGTGGCCCGTGCTTTGTTTTGCACTTTCACGGTTAATAACCAAGATTCTTCCGTGATGGGTTGCCGCTTTTACTGTGTAGTCACGCGCTACTTGGTCATCATTAGTTGCGATAGAACTTACCAATGAACCCTTACCCATTTTTGAAAGCTTAATGGCTTCGTCTAAATTCTTGTACGGCATAATAGTGCTAACCGGGCCAAAGGCTTCTGTATCGTGCACGGCTAAGTTCTGCAATGGTTTATCTTCTCTTAAAAGAATAGGCGACATAAAAGCTCCTTTTTTAGCGTCGGCACCTATAGTTTCAATATGCTCTAAATCTCCATAAACCAATGAAGCTGTCTGACTTAAATCTTGAACGCGTTCGCGTACCTCCTGCACTTGATCTTGACTCACTAAAGCTCCCATGCGAACTTCTTTAAGTCTTGGGTCTCCTATGGTTACTTTACTCAGAGCTTTACCCAAGGCAATTTGAACATCTTCAACCAGTTTCTCTGGCACAATAACGCGGCGTATAGCCGTACATTTTTGTCCGCACTTCACCGTCATTTCATTACGCACCTCCTTAATAAACAAATCAAATTCAGGTGTTCCTGGCACTGCATCCTCTCCTAAAATGGAAGCATTTAAAGAATCTGCTTCCATATTAAAAGGAACTGACTCTTGCAACAAACGCTTATGAGATTTTAGCATTCTACCGGTATCGGCAGAACCTGTAAAAGTAACCACATCTTGCGATTCTACCGTATCTAAAATAGATCGCGCAGAACCCGAAATAAGCTGCAGCGCACCTTCTGGCAAAATACCCGACTGAATAATTTCGCGCACCACAGCTTCGGTTAAAAACGCAGTATTGGTAGCCGGTTTTACCACAGCAGGCATACCGGCCATCCAGTTTACGGCACATTTTTCTAACATTCCCCAAACAGGAAAATTAAATGCATTAATATGAACCGCTACTCCCTCTTTAGGCACTAAAATATGATGCGCCATGAAACGACCACCTCTTGATAAATCTATAGGATCTCCTTCGACATCGAATGCTTGGTTCGGAAAAACTTTTCGCAAAGAAGCATTGGCAAATAAATTACCAAATCCACCTTCTATATCTATCCAACTATCTATTTTAGTTGCTCCGGTTTTATAACTGATTTCGTAAAATTGTTTTTTCTTTTTTGTAAGATGTAGGGCTAGTTTCTTTAACATATTGCCTCGCTCTTGAAAAGTCATTCTACGCAAAGTATCACCTTGTTTCCTTCCGTATTGTAGAACCTTTTCAAAATCAAAACCGCTGGTATCACTAAGCGCAATGGTTTCGCCCGAAACGGCATCAATCATTGGCACTCCTTCACCAGAACCGGCCACCCATTTCCCTTCTATATAACTTTCTAATTTTTGCATATCAATCTTTTTTCTCTTCTTTACGGATTGCAATCCGTAAAGACATTAAACATATTATACTATTATAAAGCCTTATTTTTTAAGTTCTTTATTAATTAAATTTAGGCCTTTAATCCGCGTTTAACGCTAACTTACATTTTCGATAACCGCTGCGTATCCCTGTCCTACACCTACACACATAGTTATTAAGGCATATTTTTTACCAGTTAATTGAAGCTCTAATGCTGCCGAATAGGCCAATCTGGCTCCCGTAACCCCAAGTGGATGCCCCAAAGCTATAGCACCACCATTTGGATTAATTCTTGGGTCGTTATCTTTTAATCCCCAAGCACGTATACAAGCTAGTGCTTGAGCGGCAAAAGCTTCATTCAATTCAATCACATCCATATCATCCATGGTTAGGCCTGCTTTCTCAAGCGCTTTATTTGAAGCCTGAACCGGACCAATACCCATGATTCGAGGTTCTACTCCGACAACTGCCGAACTTAAAATTTTAGCCATTGGCTTTAATCCATATTGCTCTACGGCTTTGCTCGATGCAATGATTGTTGCTGCAGCACCGTCATTAAGACCAGAGGAGTTACCTGCGGTAACGCTTCCTTCTTTTCTAAAGGCAGGTCTAAGCTTAGCCAAAATTTCTTTTGTGGTGGTAGGTTTTACAAACTCATCTTGATTAAATAAAATAGGGTCTTTTTTACGACGCGGAATTTCTACCGTAACAAGCTCTTTACTCAAACGTCCATTTTTTTGAGCTTCGGTTGCCTTCATTTGGCTCCAATAGGCAAACGCATCTTGATCTTCACGAGCAATATTGTACTTATCAACTAAGTTTTCGGCGGTAAGTCCCATGCCATCTGTACCGTACATCTCGTGTAATTTCGGATTAACAAACCGCCAACCAAAACTGGTGTCATACATTTTTGCATCATTTCCAAAGGCACTAGAAGGTTTGGCTATAGCATAGGGACCTCGAGTCATATGCTCTACGCCGCCGGCTATAAAAATATCTCCATCACCGGTATGAATGGCTCGATGGGCGTGAATAATTGCTGATAAACCACTACTACATAAACGATTTACTGTTTCACCTGGAACGCTATAAGGTAATTCTGCCAATAAGGCGCACATTCTCGCTACGTTTCTATTATCTTCTCCTGCTTGATTAGCACAACCTAAAATAACATCGGCGTAAGCTTCTTTTGGGATATTAGGATTGCGACGTACAACCTCTTTAATGACTAAAGCACCTAAATCGTCTGTACGTACTGGCGAAAGTGCTCCTTTATAATTTCCTATAGGGGTTCTTATTCCATCTATTATATAACTGCTCATGGGTTTATTTTTAATTAAAGCTCTAAAAATAAATAAAACTTAGGAATAGACACACTAAACCGAATAGTTTATATAATTGGGTTAAAATCTTAGAGCTACCCATTATTTTAGTTACCCTTAAAATTAAGAGCAACTCAGCATTAACTATTTAAAAAACAAACCAAAATTGAATTAAGATATAAAAAAAATTTACTTATTATATGATTTAATTGGAAATATTAAGCGCCTCAAAAGTGTTATGCTGCCTAATATCGCCCGATTGAAAACCTTTTAGAAACCAATACATTCTTTGTTTGGAGGTGCCGTGCGTAAAAGTATCTGGGTTTACCGAACCACGCACTCTTTTTTGAATAGCGTCATCGCCTACGGCTTGTGCAGCACTTAAAGCTTCTTCTATATCGCCTTCTTCTAAATAGCGTTGATTATAATGCGCCCATAATCCTGCATAAAAATCGGCTTGTAGCTCTAGGGCTACAGAGAGTTTATTGGCTTCTACAGCACTCAAATTTCGCTGTGCTTGACGCACTTTTTGCGAGGTTCCTAAAAGGGTTTGCACGTGATGACCAATTTCATGAGCCGTGACATAAGCCATCGCAAAATCACCTCTTTTTGCTCCGAAACGAGTATATAATTCATTAAAAAAAGTAAGGTCCATATACACATTTTTGTCGGCTGGACAATAAAATGGGCCGGTTGCAGCGGTTGCATTACCACATTTTGTTTGTACGGCATCGGTAAACAATATCATTTTTGGCTTTTGATACTCTCCTATATTATTTTGGTGAAAAATTTGTGTCCATACGTCTTCTGTATCGGCAAGAATGGTTGCCATGAAATCGCCTAACTCTTTTTCTTGATCGGTTAACTCTCTTTCAACTACCTCTTGTGATGCGTTATTGATATTGAGTTGATTTAATACGGGTGCGACAGCTTGACCAGTTTCTCCGCCAAAAACCTGAAGTAATAAAACGATAATCGCAATTAAACCACCCCCTGCAGCTATTTTACCTTTGCTGCTCATACCTCTACGGTCTTCTAAATTATTGCTTTTGCGTCTTCCTTTCCATTTCATGACTACAAATTTTATATATAAGCATAGGATAAATATAGTGAATATTTACAGTTAATTTTTTGCGCGAGGGATAGTAGCGACATCTTTTTTTGCTTACTATTGGTTGAATGAATAGCAGAGAGATTCTCGCAAAAAAATATAGCGTATAGCCCGACCCCTTTCTTTTAAGGGGTCGCGCCCAAAAACCTATACATAGATTTCCCAGTCTACATTTGTTCTATACGTAACCCCTTTAAAAAGAGCCACCAATTGATTGTCTTTTTTTATTTCGACAATATAGAAGCCAAGCTTATTTTTTTGACTTTTTACATCTGACTCTGCTATGAGTATATCGCCCTCTTCTAAAGCTTCTATATGGTTGATAGAACTTTCTATTGAAACTGCTTTTTTGCCAAAAGTATTGCAAGCGAACCCAAATGCGGTGTCTGCTAAAGCGTAAGTTATACCGCCGTGGGCTTTTTTCATGCTGTTAAGCATGTCTTTACGGATTTGCATCTTTAGCTGGCAATAGCCTTCTTTTACGTCAAGAATTTGGATACCTAACCACTGACTGTAGGCATCGTTCTCTAGCATTTTATAAGGTATTAGCTTCGCCTTATCATCGGATTTATCCATAAAATCTTTTAGCCCATTTTGTTGTTGATGATAGATATTTTAATTTTATATCCCAACCAAGCCATAGGTAAATAAGCGAGTAGTAAGTCTAAGAAAATAAACCAAGTTGGTGCTGGAATCATAAAACTAGCAACAATACCTCCTATTAGGAAAAAGCCTCCCACAATCAGGGCTAATAAGGCTTCTTTTTTTACTCCCAATAAGGCAGCAAAAAAGCCACCTACTAAAGTACCCAAGGCATGAGCTAGAAATGCAAATAAATAATGTTTAGCAGTCAAGGAATCTGCCGCGGCTTTTAAGCCTTCTACGGTTGTGGTATCTACACCAGCCGGATATTCGATTAGTGATGGTGCTAAATAAATTATTGCAGAATTGGTAATACCACCGATAAGGGCACCTATGATAACCGCCAAAATGTTCCTAATGATTCTTTTCATACCTCTAATTCTTTAGGTTAATATAAAATTTTCATTTTGTTTTGCCATTTTTCTTAGCAGAGGACTACAACGATATCGGTCTTCGTGATATTCATCATACAGTGCGTCTAATTGTTTAACACACCAAGCTATTCCTTTTTCGTTTGCCCAAGATAGTAGTCCCTTGGGGTAGTTCACGCCTTTTGTCATGGCAAGGTCTATATCTTTTCCCGTTGCAATATTTAAAAACAATGCATCTGCCGCTTCATTTATTAGCATTACTAATATACGATTAAAAATGTAGTGTGCCGTATCATCACTAAGGTTGATGTTTTGATTTTCTTTCTCGAGGGCTTTCCCGTCTTGATAAGTATAAAAGCCTTTTCCTGTTTTTCTTCCCAGGTAACCGGCTTCGGCTAGTCTTTTTTGTGTAAACGAAGGCTTATATCTAGGGTCAAAATAAAATTCTTTAAAAACGGTTTCGGTAACGGTGTAATTCACATCGTGCCCTATAAAATCCATCAGTTCAAAGGGTCCCATTCTAAACTTACCCAAATCTTTCATTACGTGATCAATTTCGAGTAAATCGGCTTTACCTTCTTCGTAAATCCGAAGTGCCTCACCATAAAATGGCCTTGCCACGCGATTAACTATAAAACCCGGGGTATCTTTGGCCAGCACACCAATCTTGCCCCAATCTTTAATAGTCTTAACCACTTTTTCTTTTACTGAATTCGAGGTTTGTACAGCTGGAATAATTTCTACCAAGGGCATAAGAGGGGCTGGATTAAAAAAATGTATTCCTATTACACGTTCAGAAATTTTTAAAGCCGAAGCGATAGACGCAATAGAAAGCGAAGAAGTATTGGTAGCAATAATTGCGTTGTCTGACTGGTAGGTTTCTAACTCTTGAAAGACCTTTTGTTTGATGTCTAAATTTTCAATAATGGCTTCAATAGTTAAGTCAGCTTCAGCTAAATCCTTTAAGTGAGTAACATAGGTTATATTCTGTTGGATGCGCCTTTTTTCGGTATCATCGATTCTATTTTTTTCAATTAATCGATTCAGTACTTTTTCAAGTTTGGTTTTACTCGCTTCTAAAGCTTCTGATTTTGTATCGTAAAGTAACACCTTGTTTCCGGCAGTAGCTGCCACTTGAGCTATTCCGCTACCCATGGTTCCTGCTCCTATTACAGCTGTTTTCATCTTATTTCTTTTTAGACGGATTTAAAAAATTTGGTTATTTCCCCTTGAATTCTGGTTTTCTTTTTTGCACAAAGGCACTTACCCCTTCGGTATAGTCTTGAGAAGAAGCCGCTTCTATCTGAAACTGCGATTCTAAGGCCAGTTGCTCATCTAAGTTGTTCACCAATGCGTGATTCAAAGCTTCTTTAGTCAATGCTAAAGCCTTTGTTGGCATGTCTCCCAATTTTACTGCAAGTTTATTTACTTCATCCTCAAAATCTTTGGTAGGGTAATATTTATAAATCATCCCAAGACGTTCGGCCTCTTGAGCATCTACTTTATCGCCGAGCATAGCTAATGCAGAAGCCTTTTGAAAGCCAATTAAACGCGGCAAGAAAAATGTACCAGCTGAATCTGGTATCAAGCCTATTTTACTAAAAGCCTGAATAAAAGCAGCTTGTTCTGAGGCCACCACAATATCACAAGCTAAAGCAATATTGGCTCCAGCTCCAGCGGCAACACCATTTACAGCAGCTAAAATTGGTTTAGGCGTCTCGCGAATAAGTTGAATAATAGGATTGTAATGCTCTTCTAAAATAGCTTTAAAACCAGGGTTTAAACTAGGATCTGTCACCTCTTTTAAATCTTGACCAGCACAAAAAGCTTTTCCTGAACCGGTTAACACAATAGCGCGAACCTCCGGATGGGTTGCAAGATTTTTTAATTCACTCTGCACAGCAAATGCCATTTCTCGATTAAAACTATTAAATACTTCTGGCCTATTTAGCCTAATGGTAGCTACTCTGTTTTTTATATCTACTTGAATGGTTTGACTCATTAATGGTATTATTTTATATTTTTCTTTAATTTTATTTTATTTCTATTGGGATTAGGTACCGTGAAAATTTATTTCAAATTGTCGCCCAATTTTTGATAATCTGGTAAACAAGGCAAAAATAAATTAGCTTAACATTTATTCAAAGCCAGTTTTATATCAAGCATTTGAAATAATCAAATGGCTCTCGGCAATCATCACATTTAAAAAGTGCTTTACAAGCTGTTGAACCAAATTGGCTTACCAAATGGGTGTTCTTAGATTGACATTGGGGACATTTTACTAATTTTTCTTCTCCTAAGAGCGCACGCTTATCTGCCGAAGCATCTAAAGGCGCAGCGATACCATATTCTTCTAAAGCTTTACGCCCCTCTGGGGTAATCCAATCTGTACTCCAAGCCGGTGATAAGACCAGCTCTACATCGCAAACATAGCCTGCATCCTCAATCGCCTTTTTAATATCATCGCCAATAACATCCATAGCAGGGCAACCGCTGTAAGTGGGGGTAAGTTTCACTGCAACGGCCTTATCTTTTAACCGGGCTTCACGAACCATTCCTAAATCTAAAATACTTAAAACTGGTATTTCTGGGTCTGGAACCTGCCGCAAAATAGGCTCTAAAATTGGATCTATGTAAACTGATTCTTGTTGCAAAACTACATCAATTGATTAGCTAAAAATTATTCATTAAAATATTAGTTACCATTTCATACCTGGGTAAGTTCGTTGCATATATTGCATGTCGCTCAATAAGTAACCCATATGCTCTGAGTGTATACCTTTTTTACCACCACGCTGATAGAACTCTAAAACTGGTAATTCTTCTAGAGTCGCCTCTATTAGAACTTTCTCTACAGCTTGCTTGTACTCCTCCTGCAGCTTTGCAATATCGACTCCGTATCCCAAATCAATAGCTTTTTCTTCGGGTTCATTTGGCTCAAAAAGCTCTTGAGTAAAAGGCCATAAATCATTAATAGCCTTCTGAATTTTTTCTTTACTTACCGATGTACCATCGCCTAATCGCAACACCCAGTCAGATGAAAATCGCTTATGATAGCTTACTTCTTTAATACTTTTCTTAGCAATAGCGCTTAGTGTTGCATCGTTACTGTTTTGCAGTTCGTTTAAAAACAAAAAATGATAATGATCAAATAAAAATTGTTTGGCTATCACATACGCAAAATTAGTATTGGGCTGCTCTACTAAGAGCACATTTTTGTACTCGCGCTCGGTTCTTAAAAAAGCTAAATCATCTTCTGTGCACGATTTCTCAGCTAGCTGTGCAGCATATTGAAAATAACTTCTTACCTGCCCAAACAAATCTAAAGCGATATTGGTACAAGCTATGTCTACCTCTAAGGTAGGTCCGTGCCCAGTTAACTCTCCCATTCTTTGCCCTAAGATTAATGAATTATCTGCAATGGTAAGTATGTAATCTATTTTATCTCCGTTTTCACGGAAGTCATGTTTTCTTAAACTCATGATTTTCAATTATCTAAAAATTGATTTTTATTTAGCTTTCGCGGATTTCACCCGTAAAAGTCTACATATGTTTTACCTCATCTGGTAAATCATAAAAAGTTGGATGCCTGTAAACTTTATCGGAGGCTGGTTCAAACAACTCTCCGTTGTCTTTAGGGTTTGAAGCTGTAATGTTCTTAGACTCCACTACCCAAATGCTTACACCTTCATTTCTTCGTGTATACACGTCTCTCGCATTTTCAAGTGCCATCTCTGCATCGGCTGCGTGCAAGCTACCAAAGTGACGGTGTTCTAATCCGTTTTTACTGCGTACAAAAACCTCCCAAAGAGGCCAGTTTTTTTTATTGTTTTTACTTTCTGACATATTTATTTTTTATGTAATCAAAGTTATTATTAAGCGAAAAAAAATTGCGTTTCTTTAATTTGAAAACTAGTTTAACCCCGAGGGTTTTACATTGTTCTACTAAGGTGTCTTTTTTTACCAACCTGTAAAAATCCGCTTTAAGCTTAGCTCAATAAATTTTATCCAGCTTGCTTCACTTTTCTTTCTGCTTTTTTCTCGGCATAAGCCATTGCAGCATCTCGCACCCATTCACCTTCTTCCCAAGCGTCAACACGGGTTTGTAAGCGCTCTTTGTTGCAGGGTCCGTGGCCCTTTACTACTTGCCAAAATTCATCCCAGTTTATAGGACCAAAATCATAATGACCACGCTCCTCGTTCCATTTTAAATCTGGATCAGGAATAGACAAACCTAAGATATTGGCTTGTGGCACAGTTTGGTCAATAAACTGCTGGCGCAATTCATCGTTTGTTTTACGTTTCAATTTCCACTTCATAGACTGCTCGGTATGGGTAGACATATCGTCTGTTGGGCCAAACATCATTAAACTAGGCCACCACCAACGGTTCAATGCATCTTGAGCCATTTCTTTTTGCTCTGGTGTACCATTAGCCAATGTAAGCATAATCTCGTAGCCTTGCCTTTGGTGAAAACTTTCTTCTTTACATACTCGCACCATAGCCCTTGCATAAGGACCAAAGGAAGTACTACAAAGCGGAACTTGGTTTATAATGGCTGCACCGTCTACCAGCCAACCAATAGCTCCTATATCTGCCCAGGTGATGGTAGGGTAATTAAATATGCTAGAGTATTTTGCTTTACCTGAGTGTAATTGCTCATAAAGTTCTTCCCTAGAAATACCTAAAGTTTCGGTTGCACTGTATAAGTATAATCCGTGACCAGCTTCATCCTGCACTTTGGCCAACAAAGCCACTTTTCTTCTTAACGAAGGTGCTCTTGTAATCCAATTTCCTTCGGGTAGCATACCCACAATTTCTGAGTGGGCGTGTTGAGACATTTGCCTTATGTGTGTTTTTCTATACTTCTCTGGCATCCAGTCTTTAGGCTCTATCTTTTCATCACGGGCTATTTTAGCTTCAAAAATAGCCTCTAAATTTTTAATTTCCTTTTCGCTCATAATCCTTTTTTTAGTTAAGAAGATAGTAATTATTGCAACAAATTACAAACTTTATTGGTTTTGTGTAAAGATGGTTTATACGTCAAAATCTACTTTTACTTTTTTAGTCTTGGGTACGGCTTGACAACTTAACACTAAGTTTTGTTGAATTTCATTTTCTTCTAAGGCATAATTAATTTTCATTTCAACCTCTCCCTCTAAAACTTGGCATTTGCAAGTACTACAAACCCCTCCTTTACAAGCAAAAGGTAAATCGGCCCCTGCTCCTAATGCCGCATCAAGCACGTTATCATATTCTTGTGTCATGGTAAAACTAAATTCTTTACCTCCATCGACAATGGTAACCTGTGTTCCCTCTACATTTCTTTTAGCTAAGCGTTTGGCACGTGCGATGTCCTCTTCTGAAAGACCACTCACAAACAGCTCAAAGTGAACTAATTCTTTTGGCAAGCCAGCTTTGATTAAATAATCACTTACATAATTCACCATGCTTTCTGGACCACATAAGAACACCTCACTTGTGTCTGGAATATCAATAAAAGTGCGTGTCAAAACCGCCATTTTCTCATCGTTAAACCTACCGTTAAACAACTCGATATCTCTGCGTTCTTGTGTTAAGAAGTAATAAATCTCTAACCGTCCAAAATATTGATTACGCAATTGCTCTAACTCCTCTTTAAAAATAATTGATTTTGCGGTTTTGTTTACATAAAACAGTTTACAGGTGGAGTTTGGCTCTAGTGCTAAGTGCGACTTAATCATGGATAAAATTGGAGTAATTCCACTTCCGGCAGCAAAAAACAAATAATTCTTAGCCTTTTCTTTTTGTACCGAAACACCAAATTTACCGCTAGGCGCCATCACCTCAAGTTCATCTCCTATTTTTAACTCCTGGTTGATATAAGTAGAAAAAACACCAGTAGGTATTTCTTTGACGGCTACACGCCATTCTTGTTCAACAGGGCTAGAACAAAGCGAGTATGAACGTCGCACATCTTCACCAGCAATATTTTTTTTCAAGGTCAAATGCTGACCTTGATTAAATTTAAATTCTGTTTTTAACTCCTCGGGAACATCAAATGTTACTACACTACAATCTGATGTTTCTTTATAAATATCTTTTACCTTTAATTTGTGAAATTTTGCCATATCTAGGTTTAATCTTCCTCACAAAACTAACGATTGTTAGTTTTGTATGCAAATTTCGTCAATTAATTTAACAAGACTCTAGTTTGCAATACTTTAACTACGAATACCCATTAGCAAAGTGGTGCACAAATCTCTTTTCACTTTCTCAAAATCTAACATTTTGTGTTTGGCGTACCATAAGTAAAAAGTGCGTAGGGTTGATAAAATAGAGAAAAGCATAATTTCTTGATCAATTGGCTTAAGCGCCTTTTCTCGTATACCTTGCCGTAGTAATGTTCTAAATTTCTCTTCGTATGCGTTCCGCATTTTTATGTATTGCTTCTTATCAACATCATTTAAATGCACCCAATCGTTATTCATACAAGCCAAAAACTCACTTTTCTCAAGTGTCAAATCAATATGCATGGTAATTATAGCTTCTAATTTTTGCAAGATTGGCCGAGATTCATCAAAAACTGAATTAATATGATTAGTAAATTCTACGCTCACTTCAAAAATTATGGCACCCAATATACTTTGTTTAGAAGGCAAATGATTATATATACTAGCTGCTTTAATTCCCATTTCTTGAGCTAAATCACGCATAGAAACGGCATTAAAACCTTTTTCTTTAAACAACAAGGCGGCTGTATTAATTATTTCTTGCTTTCTAGTAATAGGTGTCATCTTTATATTAATCACAAATGGCTCGAAATTTTTACGAACAGCATTTTAATTTGAATTAGGAGACACAAATTTATACTTTTAAAATTTGTTGGCTCCCACAGAGAATTATCTTTGTAGATAAATCAAGTATATCATCATGGCCGATACGTACCAAAGTAATCCCTTAATTGAGGCCTTACCTCCTCACTTAAAACAATTCATAAAACCACAAAATTATGAATCTTACACTCCTATTAACCAAGCGGTATGGCGTTATGTTATGCGAAAAAATGTTGATTATTTAAGTAAAGTAGCCCATTCTTCTTATTTAGACGGATTGAAAAAGACAGGAATCTCTATCGATGAAATTCCAAGTATGTATGGCATGAATCGCATTTTAAAAGATATTGGTTGGGCGGCTGTTGCCGTTGATGGTTTTATACCTCCCAATGCTTTTATGGAGTTTCAGGCTTACAAGGTGTTGGTTATCGCCTCAGAGATACGACAATTAGAAAATATTGAATACACTCCCGCACCAGATATTATCCACGAAGGTGCAGGACACGCACCAATTATTGCGAGCCCCGATTACGCAGAATATTTAAGACGTTTTGGAGCTATAGGCAGCAAAGCCATTGCTTCTGCACACGATATGGAAATGTACCATGCGGTGCGCGACTTATCTATTTTAAAAGAAAGTGATTACGCTTCCGCGGAAGCGATAAAAGAAGCCGAAAATAAAGTAGAACAACTACAAAAGAAAAAAGTAGAGCCTTCTGAAATTGCAAAAATAAGAAACCTGCATTGGTGGACCGTTGAATACGGCCTAGTTGGCAGCCTAGATAATCCTAAAATTTACGGAGCCGGACTTCTGTCTTCTATTGGAGAAAGCAAAAGTTGTATGCAACCTGAAGTAAAAAAGATACCGTATTCTATTGAAGCCGCCAAGCAAGATTTCGACATTACAAAACCTCAACCACAACTTTATGTTACGCCAGATTTCGCCTATTTGGCCGAGGTTTTAGAAGAATTTGCTGATGGCATGGCATTGAGAAAAGGAGGCCACAGAGGCTTAAAACGTCTAATTGACTCAAAATCAATTGGAACAATTGAATTGAGTACCGGAATTCAAGTTTCAGGAACCTTTACCCGAATGATAAAAAATGAAGAAAACGAAGTTGTATATTTTGAAACCCAAGGCCCTACAGCTCTAGCCAATCGTGATAAAGAATTAATAGGCCACGGCATTAACACTCACCACAATGGTTTTAGATCTCCTATTGGAAAATTAAAAGGCATTAACTTATCTATAGAAAATATGGGACCGCGTGATTTAAAGGCCTACAACTTTTACGACAATAAACGAATTGAATTTACTTTTGAAAGTGGAATCGTTGTTGAAGGACTTAATGTTACGGGTATTAGAAATTTAAAAGGTGAACTTATACTAATTCAATTTACAGATTGCACCGTCACCTATGGAGATGAAATTTTGTTTGCTCCAAAAGACGGCGACTTTTATTTGGCCGTTGGTAAAAAGGTGGTTTCTGCTTTTGCTGGAGCAGCAGACCCCTACTCTTTTGAGGCGACAATTCACGAACTCTCTACCTCACCAAAAGGTTTTAAAAAATCTAAAGCGCAAATAGAGCTAGAGCAATTATATCAAAAAGTAAGAAATATACGAGAGACAGGAGAAGAACAAGTGCAGCTATTGCTTATTTTAGAAAAGCTAAGACAAGATTACCCTTTAGATTGGTTGCTACCCCTAGAAATTTATGAGCTTGCTAAGCAGCTTAAGAATAACATCTTAAAAAACCATGCTCTTGATGCTTTAAATGAATTGAAGGTAAAACGTCCACAAATTAAACATCTTATTGAAGATGGCATGGGCTTGATTTAAAAAAGTATTTCTAGCTCTCTAGCCGATTGTACGGGCTGTTTGTAGTATTCTAAAGTCCAACCTAGACTTTGTGTTAATACAAAAATCTTTTGCAACTCGTTAATTAATCGCTCATCTGCGTTACTCATTAGGCTTGATGCTTCAATTTCATTTTGCAGTTTACGGGTTATACGTTTTTTTATGGTGTTGTAATCTTTTGCCTCAAACTTATTAAGATAATCTGCAGATATATCGTAATAATCAAAATCGGGATAAATACTTAATTCAGGTTCTGGTATACGGGTTATACGCAACACTTGCGTTCTGGGGTTTACTTCATAAGAAAGTTGGTTCAAGTCATAGCTTACTGTAGCTTTGGCGTTAACCGCTACTAACGCTTTTTTACGCGCTTCTACACCTAAAAAAACGTCTTTACTCGATTCATAAGTATAAATCTGAGCATAGTTGCCTTCGGTAACTATAAGCTTGCTCACGTTTTTTATTTGCTTTTCAAGTAGTTGACTGGTTTGCAATAGCTCTAACTTTTCATCTTCTTGAGATTTAAAATACCAATATGAAAGTAATAAGGCCGCACAAACCAAGAAGCCCAAAACAAATTTTCTCATAGTCAATTTTTGTTCTAAAATACAAATTTAGACGCTAATTAACCTTGCGAGCAATCACGAATTACTATTGCTGACCAATAATTAAATAGCATTTAAATTTATCAACTTCAAAATTAAATATAAGATTTAAACAAATATAAAAGTTAAGTAACTTAAGTTACTAGCATAAAAAGAAACATTGCTTTACTTTGACAAAAAAAGAAATGGGTATTTTAAATTTATTATTCGGTAACAAAAGTAAAATGATTCAAGACTTTAAATCACGTGGCGCTATAATTATTGATGTTCGCTCGGCGGGCGAATATGCAAATGGTGCTATTCCAGGATCAAAAAATATTCCGCTACAGCAAATCGGTCAACATATTCAAAAGATCAAAAATTACAATAAACCGATTATTACCTGTTGTGCTAGCGGTATGCGCTCTGAGAGTGCGGCAGGGATTTTAAAAAGCAAAGGCATTGAATGTATAAATGGTGGCGGTTGGCATAAATTATATACGCTACTCAATCCGTAAAGCGCATAAAACCATATTGGTTTTGCAAAGCCTCAATGTCTTGTTTAAGTTTTTGTAAAAAGTTTTGATGCTGTTTACTTTGAGGGTTAAAAGCTTTATGCTCAAGTCTTTTTTGTACTGAATCTACTTTTTTCATGGTCTCAAACGCATTAGGATTTATCCAGGTTTGCATAAAACGCTCCCAAATATATTCTATCGCCAGTGACGATGGATGAAGCATGTCTTTTGAGTAAAAGCGGTAGTCTCTCAATTCATCTAGCATAATTTCATAAGAGGGAAAATACGAAGCCTGCGGCCAAGTTGGCAGCAAATCGTGTATGGCTGTTATCAATTGAGCTTTACTATAATTATTTTCAACCAAACCGTCTTTCATGTGTCTTACTGGCGAAACGGTAAATATTACTTTTACATCTTTACGGATGGCATTGCAATAATTCATTATGCGTTTGAGACTAGCTAAAATAGCATCAGATTTAACACAAGATTTTGTGAAGTACTTTTGAGGTACTTTATGACAATTGGCCACATATTGATCGTTCTCAAGATGACGGTAAATATAAGCTGTACCTAAGGTAATCACAATATGAGTGGAGTTTTGTAAATATTCTTGTGTGTTCCTAAGTGCTGAATTTAATTTTAACAATAAGTCATCTTGTGATTGCGTACTTTTCAATCTACTATGCGCCTCAAAGCAATACCAAGTGTCATTATAACAAAAAACATCTTGCGCGGTAAATAAATCGTTTTGTGTGGCCCTTAAGAGCAATTTTTCAATACCAAAAGGATGAAATAAAATACCTAAGGGATTTTGAAGGTTTTGAAACCTAAAACGATCAAACTGAAGCCCTATATTTTCGGAAAAACACGAACCCAAAAGCAGTATTTTAGAGCCATAATCAATTTTTGGTTGCTGCGCTAAAATACTGATAGGGGTCTGTAGTTTCATGGCATTATATTTTATCGACAATACTCACGGCTAATCTATGTAAGTTTTTGCAGCGGATAAAGCCTCTGCTAAACCTGATGGGTTTTTACCCCCAGCGGTAGCAAAAAAGACTTGACCACCACCACCTCCTTGGATAAACTTGCCCAAGTCTCGAATAATCTTTCCTGCATTTAGCTCTTTTTCTTCGGCTAATTTTTTATCGATATAAATAGACAATAAGGCTTTACCATTCTGTTTAGATCCAAGCACTAAAAACAATTGTTCAACTTCTCCTGCCAGTTGAAAAGATAAATCTTTCATCGCCGCAGCATCTAAATTTACAGTAGTAGCTAAAAAATTAATACCATTTACTTGTTGCAGAGCGGCTTTTAGGTTTGTTTTTGCTGCTGCTGCTTTCTCCTTTTTAAGCTGCTCAATCTCCTTTTTAAGTTGGGCATTCTCATTTTGAAGGTTTTCAACAGCTTTTAAAGGTTCTTTGCTGTTTTTCACCAATTGCTTTAAAGCGTTAAATTGATTGCTTTGCTCGTTCAAAAAGTCTTTTGCCGCATCTAGAGTAATGGCTTCAATTCGTCTAACCCCAGCAGCAACCGCTGATTCTGATACTATTTTGAAATGCCAAATTTGACTTGTATTTGAAACGTGAGTACCTCCGCAAAGTTCAAAAGAATTACCAAATTGAATTGTTCGCACCGTATCTCCATACTTTTCACCAAATAACGCCGTAGCTCCTTGCTCAACCGCTTGAGCAAAGGGTACATTTCTACCTTCAACTAAATCGAGTTCTTCGTAAATACGCGCATTAACAAACTGTTCAATCTCTTCTAATTGCTCGTGACTTACTTTACTAAAATGAGAGAAATCAAATCTTAAATAAGCAGGGTGTACCAAAGATCCTTTTTGCTCTACGTGCTCACCTAATACATTTTTTAATGCTTGATGCAATAAATGTGTTGCACTATGGTTAGCAGCTGCATTTAATCTATGTTGATTATTTACCGTAGCAGTAAAGGTAGCATGCAGATCTTGCGGTAAGTGCTTAGAGATATGAATAATTAAGTTATTCTCTTTTTTAGTATCAATTATATAAGTAAGGTTTCCATTTGGCTCTTCAAGGTAACCTTTATCACCAACTTGACCTCCACCTTCTGGATAAAAAGGCGTTAAATTAAAAACCAGTTGATACAACTTCCCTTCTTTTTTGCTTTCCACCTGACGGTAACGGGTTAATTTAACTTGTGTTTCTAGGTAATCATATCCTATAAATTCCTCCTCATCATCTTGTCTAAGTATAACCCAATCACCTGCGGTACTTTGTGCAGCAGAGCGCGAACGTTCTTTTTGTTTACTCAACTCGCTCTCAAATTCATTAATATTAAGGCTCAGCCCTTTTTCTTCCAAAATTAGGGCGGTTAAATCTATAGGAAAACCATAAGTATCGTACAATTCAAAAGCTTTCTTACCTGAAATCTCCTTTGATTGCGCTTGATTTATTATACTTTCTAACAGATTTAAGCCTTGATCTAAAGTTTTTAAGAATGAGTTCTCTTCCTCTTTAATAACGTTTTCGCACAAGTGTTGTTGCTTTTTAATTTCTGGAAAAGTTTCACCCATTTGGTTGCTTATTACGGCTACCAATTTATAGATAAAAGCTTCTTTGGTATTTAAAAAGGTAAATCCGTAACGAATAGCCCTTCTTAAAATTCTACGTATTACATAACCAGCACCAGTATTACTAGGCAATTGCCCATCGGCTATAGCAAAACTAACCGCTCGAACATGATCTGCAATTACTCTTATGGCAATATCTGTCTGTTCCGTTTTTTGATAGGTTGCACCAGTAATGGTTTCAATTTCTTGAATAATGGGCATAAATACATCCGTATCATAATTAGATTGCTTGCCTTGCATAACCATCGCCAAACGCTCAAAACCCATTCCTGTATCAATATGCTTTGCGGGTAACTCTTTAAGGCTACCATTAGCCATTCGGTTATACTGTATAAAAACCAAGTTCCAAATTTCAACTACTTGAGGGTGATCTTGGTTTACCAAATCTTTGCCTGGAATTTTGGCTTTTTCTTCATCCGATCGGATATCTACGTGAATTTCTGAGGCAGGTCCGCAAGGACCTTGATCACCCATCTCCCAAAAATTATCTTTTTTATTTCCTAACAAAATACGCTCTTCAGCAATATGTTTTTTCCACAAATTAAAAGCTTCCTCATCTTTCTGAATTTGATCCTCCTCATCGCCTTCAAAAACAGTTACATATAAATTCTCGGGTGCTATTTTCAATTCAACGGTTAAAAATTCCCAAGCCCAAGCAATTGCATCTTCTTTAAAATAATCACCAATACTCCAGTTACCTAACATCTCAAACATAGTATGGTGGTAAGTATCTTTACCTACTTCTTCTAAATCATTGTGTTTACCACTTACTCGCAGGCACTTTTGCGTATCAGCTATTCTCGTATACTTGGCCGTGGCGTTACCTAGAAAATACTCTTTAAATTGGTTCATCCCCGCATTGGTGAACATCAAGGTAGGATCATCTTTCATCACCATAGGTGCAGAGGGTACAATCTCGTGATTTTTGGATTTAAAAAAGTTTAAAAATCTACTGCGTATTTCTTGTGATTTCATAGGCTTTGCTGCTCTTGGCTTATAATTTTTAGCGTACTTTTGAAACAATGTTTATCTTTGTTCGTTATTAAGGTTGAACATATCAACTCAAAACGTTTGCAAAAATAGCATAATTTCAAACAATGTCGAAGGTAAAATATTATTACGACAACGAAAGTTTGTCGTATAAAAAGATAGAACGAAAACCAGGTAGGAGAATTGGGCTAATTGCATTGGGGATTGCGAGTTCTTTTTTGGCGGGCTTTATTTTATTGATAATCTATTTTAATATCCCGCAAATTGAGACGCCAAAAGAGAAAGCACTCAAACGTGAACTCAATAATTTAAAAATTCAATATTCGGTTTTAAATAAAAAAATTGATTTAGCGCAAGAGGTGCTAGCCGATGTGCAGCATCGTGACAACAATATTTACCGGGTTTATTTTGAAGCCAATCCAATTCCCGAAGAACAGCGCAAAGCAGGATTTGGTGGAGTAAACCGATACCAATACCTCAATGGATTTGATAATTCAGATTTGATTATTGAGACGCATAAAAAAATGGACATCTTGCAGAAACAAATAGTTGTGCAGTCCAAATCTCTAGATGAAATCGTGAAATTGGCCAAAGAAAAAGAAAAATTACTTACAGCCATTCCGGCCATACAACCTATAAAAAACGAAAATTTAACACGCATGGCTTCAGGCTACGGAATGCGTATGCATCCCATTCTCAAATACCGCAAAATGCATAATGGTATGGATTTTACGGCAAAAAAAGGAACCGACGTATTTGCTACAGGTGACGCTACGGTTAAAAAAGCCAGAAGAAGCAGAGGCTTTGGTAATTTAATTATTCTTGACCATGGCTTTGGCTACGAAACGTATTATGCCCATCTTAGTGCTTTTGAGGTTCGGGAAGGTCAAAAAGTTAAAAGAGGCGAGGTGATCGGCAAGGTAGGAAACACCGGTTTATCAACAGGAGCGCATTTGCACTATGAGGTGCATAAAAACGGAAAGGTTGTTAATCCTATAAATTATTACCATGGCGATTTAACGGCAGAGGAATATGATATTATGTTAAACCAATCTACCTTAGAAAATCAATCTTTAGACTAATGGCGGTTGAGTTACCCAAAAAATTGTACTATGGCATTGGCGAGGTGGCCGAAGCCTTTGAAGTGAACACTTCACTTATCCGCTTTTGGGAGAAAGAATTTGACATCTTAAAGCCAAAAAAAAATGCTAAGGGAAACCGCAAATTCACTCCCGAAGACATTAAAAATCTAGAAAAAATTTATCATCTTGTAAAAGAACGCGGATTCACTTTAGAAGGAGCTAAAATTCAGCTTAAAGCTGAAAAAAGCAAGCCACTAAACAACTATGAAATGATTAAGCGTCTTAATCATATTAAAGAACAATTAATTCAAATAAAAAATCAACTTTAAACAAAAGAAATCATGAAAAAATGGTTAATTCCCGTTATTGTAATCGCCATTATTGGCTTCATAGCTTATTCGTTATTTGGCGGAACGTATAACACAGCTGTTGAAAAACAAGAAGAAGCCAAAACCGCTTGGTCTAATGTAGAAAATGCTTACCAAAGGAGAAATGACCTTATACCTAACTTGGTAAATACGGTAAAAGGTGCGGCAGATTTTGAACAAGAAACACTTACCCAGGTTATTCAAGCTCGTGCTAAAGCTACCTCGGTAAATATAGATGCAGATAACCTCTCTCCAGAGGCCATTGCTAATTTTCAACAAGCTCAAGGCGGATTAAGTTCTGCATTATCAAAATTATTAGTGAGTGTAGAACGCTACCCAGAATTAAAAGCTACTCAAAATTTCCAGCAACTTCAGTCTCAGCTAGAAGGAACAGAAAATCGTATCAACGTAGAAAGAAATCGGTATAATGAAGCGGTAAAATTATACAACACCTTCATTAGAAAATTTCCTAACAATTTAATTGTTGGCTTTTTTGGGTTTGATAAGATGGCTCCATTTGAAGCAGTTGAAGGTGCAGAACAAGCTCCTACTGTAGAATTTTAATCCGCATTTTTCATGGCTATTCAGCTTTTTACCCAACAAGACGAAAATGAAATTATCAATGCGATAAAGGCAGCCGAGAAGGACACTTCTGGCGAGATACGCGTGCATCTAGAAAGTAAATGTAAGGGTCCTGCATTTGAAAGAGCCAAGGAGGTTTTTGAAAAACTTGAGATGCACCAAACCGAACAAAAAAATGGAGTTCTGTTTTATGTTGCTCTTGAAGATCATTTATTTTATATTCTAGGCGATCAGGGAATTAACGACCGTGTTGAAGCAAATTTTTGGGAGTCAACCAAAGAATTGGTCATTGAGCATTTTAAAAAGGCTGAATTTAAACAAGGATTAATAGCTGGTATTTTAAAGGCCGGTGAGCAATTACAAAACTATTTCCCCTATCAGGCAGATGATGTAAATGAATTGCCTGATGAAATCTCTAAAGGTAAATAATGTTCAACAAAAAACAGATCTTTCAGTATATTCTTTTAATAGGCTTTTTATTGCCTACCCACTATGGTTTGGCACAGCTTAATCTACCAGCCAAACCCAAGGTTGCAACTAGTGTCTACGATGCTGCAGAGCTTTTAAGTCCATCAGAAGAATCTGCTTTAGAACAGAAGCTCATTAAGTATGCCGATACAACCTCAACCCAAATTGTTGTAGCTACTATAAACACCTTAAACGGAGAGTACATTGGCACTTTTGCCGCCGAGTGGGCCCATAAATGGGGTATTGGAGACAGTAAAAAAGACAATGGCTTGCTCATTTTAATGGCAAAAAAAGAACGCAAACTATGGATTACCACCGGTTATGGCCTTGAACAATATTTAACCGATTACCGAACAAAGGAAATTATAGACCAAATCATTATCCCGCATTTTAAACGAGGTAATTTTTATGCCGGTTTAGATGCTGGCACCACTGCTGTTATGCAAGTACTAAATGGCACTTACAAAGCGCCGAAAAAAAGATCCAGCTCAGGAAATTCTGGTGTTGGATTTTTTATAATTATTTTCTTTATCGTGATTATTATACTCTCTGTCATTAAGAATCGTAATGGGGGAGGCAGAAACGGAGGCCGTAAATCTGGCACAGATTCATTACTTGACATTCTTATTCTAAGCAGTATGGGGCGCGGTTTTGGTGGAGGTTCTTCTGGCGGTTTTGGTTCAGGAGGAGGCTTTGGCGGTGGCGGTTTTGGTGGCGGCTTCGGCGGAGGCGGTTTTGGCGGTGGTGGAGCCGGCGGCAGCTGGTAAAAATCAATTCGTCTTAATTATCAAGCTTTTAATCAATTTTAAGAAAGGATTTTCATTAAATTTTTCGGGATTAGTCAGTTTAGTTGTAATTTTCGGCAACTAACTAACAATCTTTAATTATGAAAACTAATCCACCACAGGAATTACGGGTGCAATCACTCGGATTCACTTTTAAACGAAAATCAAGCAGTTTTATCACTTGGATGAAAGAATTAACCTCATCTAACCCGTATTATGCCAACAAAGCTCTATTTCACAAAGAGATGAATTTATGATTTAGCCTTTGTTTTTACCAAATTTATCTAGCTTAAAAGTCAAGCTGAACATCATATATCTCTCTAAAACCAACTCTTGGGTGTCTTGAATAAAGTCTTCACCGGTTTGTCTGCGAGTAGCTATATTTTGGTCTAAAACATCAAAAACTTTGACTCTAAAGGTAGCTTTTTCATCAAAAAATTGGTAGCCTAGGCTCATATTCCATAAAATAAAATTATTGGTAAAGCCTGGGCTTACATTTCCTAGGCGCTGGTAGGATATGTCATTTCCAAAAATGAGATTTTTGGGCCAGAAGCTAGTTACTTCAACGCCAATATCATGATTTACAAAACGCTCATTACTGCGAGTAGGCAAACTGTATTTAGCATTTCGGAAATTTAGTTCGTAATAAGGGGTAAGCTGTAGAATATCTGTAAAATCAACATCTAACTTTATACTTGGCGATAACCGTGAGTCTTTGGTAACAAACTCAACTGCATTACTAAAACCAACGTCTCTACTAAAGGCACCGCTTAAACCCAAACGGAGTTTTAAATTGTAAAACTCTTTTTTAGAAAACATAAAGCTATAATTAGCACCCCCAAATGCAGAATATGCACCATTCACATTGGTGTAACTGGTTTCACGAATCAGTTCTTCATTGGTCTGACTAATGCTGGTTACTTTATCTTGTATAAAATCTGCACCAGCATAGGTATATAAACCCGATTTAGTTTTGTAGTTATAATTATTAAAGCTAAAGTAAAAATTATGAGTTAAATTTGGTTTCAAATTGGGGTTACCTTGTATAATGTTTAACGGGTTTGTTCTATTTTCAACCGGTTGCAGTTGACTGATACTTGGTGCGTTTTGTTGACTCTCGTAATTGAAATAAACAGAAGCCGCTTGGTTTATCTTGTATCTTAAATAAAGGTCTGAATAAAAGTTAGTAAAATTACTCTCAAAACGATTGCCGTTAAAATGATCTTTATTGGTTAAACTAAGTTGTTCTACCCCAGCAGATAGTGAGGCCCTTAATTTTTTACTCCGGTAAACCATACCTAAACTGGGTCGATGCTTTAAACTGCTGGTTTTGAAATCATTACTTAAGTCTAGCAAAAAATCTTTAGTGCTATTATCGTAAACCAAACGCTCATTTATAGACTTTGAGTAATTGAGGGTATATTCTACATCTAAGAAGATTTTTTTGCGTAAAGCTATGCGTGCGCCAAGCCCGGTATTAAAAGTTTTCGCATCTGAATTTTCTTTAATGCGCTGGTCTTGTAAATCTGTATCGGAAACACCTCCATTATCATCAAAAATTTGTCGCAGTGAATAAAACAATTGTTGATTATCTGTAGTATTATTGGTGTAGTTAAGATTAACATTTACATAACTTCCCAGCGTATCTAGTCTTCGGCTAGCACCTAACCTAGCGGCAAAATTGAGTTGTTCTACCTCGGTATCATTTCTTGTTTCTGCTTGGTTTAAAACGGCAAAATCCTCTTTAAAGGATTTGGTTTCAGAATCGCTTTGTGACTTTCCTTTGTTGTAAGAGAAATTAGGACGAAACGAAATCCGCGTAAGCGAGTCTGGGCGAAAACTAAGATCAAAACTTGCGCGATGATTATCGTTTTCCCGTTTAGAAATAGAACTTGACTCATTAAAAAAAATGCGATCGGGTAATATGTTCTCTCGGTTAATTTTTGTTTTAGTATCGGTACTGCTGCGATTAAAAAAGTAATCTGTCTCCAGTTCTGTTTGCTCTGCCCATTCTTCTACTAGGTTAAAACCAGCGTTGTAGGTTTGGGTAATCCCCGAGCCACCCCCTCCAAAAGAGTTTCCATTAATACTAAAACTGCCATTGCTACTGCGTGAAATACTATATGCGTTTCTCCCCATAGCATCATAAATTTCATCGAAACTAAAGCCTGAAGAGTTAATATTATTAGACCCTCCCAATACACTTAAGCGAAAATTATTTTTAAAATAATTGGCAATTCCACTTGCTTCGTAACGGTCTTTCGTACCTATACCCGCGGTGATTCGTGCGAAATAACCTTTATTTTTATCTTCGTCTATGGTTATATTAAGCGTCTTATTTTGACTATCACCTTCTTTACCTGTAAATTCTTCGGTTTTTGTTTTGGTGTCTACCACTTGGATTTTGTTGATAAGTTCTTTAGGTAAATTTTTAGTGGCTATCTTGGGGTCGTCACCAAAAAAAGACTTACCATTCACTAGAATCTTAGCAACCGGTTTACCGTTGATACTGATTTCACCTGCGTTGTTAACACTTACTCCAGGTAATTTTTTAAGCACGTCTTCAAGGTTTGCATTTGCCTTTGTTTTAAATGAAGCGGCATTAAACTCCAAGGTATCTGTCTTTACCGTAACCGGTGCTGCTTGCGCTTGAACTAATACCTCCTCTAAGGTTTTGTCATCAATTTTCATTTGCAAGTTATTGAAACTCCAGTTACTTTGCTTTTTTAAGTCTAGTAATTGCTTTATCGGTAAAAATCCAGTGTAGCTAACAAACAAGAATAAACTATCGTTTTGTACTTTTCCTGCAATTTCAAATCCGCCCTCCTGATTACTAAGGGTATAATCTACTAAAGTACCATTGGGCTCTTCTATATATACAGTAGCCGACTCCAAGGGCATCTCATTATCATCGATTAAACTTCCTTCTACTAGAAAGTCATGGTATTCTTGCGCAAAACTCATTGAGCCTAAAAATAGAATAAAAAGTACTAAAATGCGCCTGTGTTTTAAGTGCTTAGTAGGCATATCGATTATTTAAGATAAAAATAATACAATTTACAATAAAATATTTAAAACCATGATAAGGGTAACCACTATATAAAAACCGTTTTAAAAAGAATCTTGATATCTAAAGTCAAACTATAATTCTCCAGGTAATACTTGTTTAATCTAATTTTTTCGGGCCAAATCACTTCACGGTTGTAAGCAATTGGGTCATTTTGAAGCGCTAGGAGTTTTTCTTCATTTTTAAAAGCCAAGGTGGCCAAGCCCGTAATGCCTGGTTTTAGCAATAATATTTTAGCATCATCACCAGTAAGATTATCGGCAAATCCTGGTACATCTGGCCTTGGCCCTACCAAACTCATTTGGCCTAGCAGCACATTAAACAGTTGTGGTAGCTCATCAATTTTATATTTCCTTAAAAATGCACCAATACCTGTAATACGAGGATCCCGAGCTGTGGTTACCGAAGTTTCAACCCCCTCGATTCTGCGCATACTCCTTAATTTTAAAATATAAAATTCTTTACCAAATTGACCTATTCGCTTGCTTCTGTAAATTCCACTTTGTTTGGTACTCCAACTGGCTAAAATAAAACCTAAAACCAGAATTGGAAAAAGTAGACCAATGCCCACCAGAGAGGCTATTAAGTCAATACCCCGTTTCACCCATTTTTCGCTAGAACTTAATTTATCTTTCATTATGTTTTCGATTCCGCGAAAAGCGTAATTGCCTAAAACTGATTTTATCGTACACTAAGCCGCTTATAATTAAAAATAACCCCATTAAAGTAGGTAATCCTATTGGCTCTCTTAAAATTAAATAGATGACTACAAGCGACAAAAAAGGAACCAAATACACCAACTTACTCACTCCCGCAGCAGAATATGATTTTTTAAGTGCAATAGACCAAATTATAAAAGTGATGCCCATTTCAAACAATCCCACATATACTGCACTCCACAAACCTACACCATAATCCATTGTGAAGTCTGAAAAGAAGTAAATACTAATTGCAATATAGACAAAGCCAAAACAGAAATTAAGGAATAATTTACTCAATTCTTCACGCTCATCTTTAATATTAAAAATCCAGAATGCAGCCCAGATAATTGCCGACCCCAACCCAAACATAACTCCTTGTAAATTTGAAAAGGACAAGTTCACCAAATTACCACGTGTGGCAATAATTAGAACCCCTACAAAACTAATGCCTATAGCCAATAAATTTTTTGGTGTCATCTTTTGCTTTAAAAGCGGAATGGCTAATAGACTAAACATTATGGGCCAAGTATAATTAAGTGCTTGTGCCTCTTGAGCCGGCAGTAAATCGTAAGCTTTAAAAAGTACGATATAATACAAAAAGGGATTTATTCCACCGTATAAAGCTGACTTAAAGATAGCTTTAGCGGGGAGTTTAAAGAGTTGAAAGAATCTCTTCTTTACTACCAATATTATACCCAAAACCAACACTGCTGTTCCAGATGACCAGAAGAGTAATTGTAAATAGTCAAAACTAACTAGGGCAAGTTTCATGCCTGTCGCTACGGTACTCCATAGTAAAACCGCTATTCCGGCATAAGCCATAGCCTGCTTTTGATTTTTCATGGGGCTTACTTTAGTAGAATAAATGTAATGGATTAATAAACAGCTAGCAAACGAATTTTTTATTTTTAAGCCCAATGCTTTAATAAAGCACTAATTTTAAAAACACCTGAATCGGTTCCTATATCTGCTCCATAACTCAAACTGCAAAAAAACTTCGTGAGAGCCACTGCTGTACTTGCTTAAAGTGGTAGTTTCATAATCATAAGCATAACCTAAAGTCAATTCGTCTGTGATACGAAAACCCGCCAAAGCAGTAAAGGCTGCGTTTAATCGATAGGATGCACCAAGGTTCCAACGCTCTAAAAAATAAATATTCATAGACAAATCTACTGCTAAAGGTGCACCACTAACTGCTTTAATTAAAAAGGCGGGTTTTAATTGAACTTCGTTCTCAAGAGGAAACACATATCCGCCTAAAAAATAAATATGAGCTTTATTGGTATAGGTAGAGACACTTACTTCGTTAAATTTTTTTGTATGCAAAAGATTTGGAGATGAAACTCCTAAGTAGCCTTCATCTGTATATAAAAAAGCTCCTAAACCCAAAACAGGTGAAAACTCAGACAAATTAGCTAAGTATGGATCGTTAATATCGGCAATGGTAAGTTTATGTAAAGCTAGGTCTAAATTCTCTGCACCTGCTTTAATACCAAGCGATAAACGTATGTCTTCACCACGATCTAAGGGTAAGATATAAGCAAAATTTACACTGAAAGATTTCTGGGTGGAGATTCCTATTCGGTCCTGCGTAAAATCAAGCCCTAAATTAGCTAAACTAGTTAGCCCTAAAGGACTATGTGCAGAGAAGTTAAAGGTTTCGGGAGCACCCTCAACACCTACCCACTGGTTACGATAAATACTTGATACTGTAAGCACTTCTCGCGAGCCAGTATACCCCGGATTAATACTCATTGGGTTATACATATATTGCGTGAATTGCGATTCTTGCTGGGCAGCGCAAGCATACCAACATAATAAAACCAAAATGAATAAGTAAAAATTTTTCATAGGCTTAATTTAAGTTGAACTTAAATGTATGTAACCCATTTTTTTATGGATTTGATTCTCATTATACTGATACTCTAAAACGTAAAAATAAGTTCCCGATGGCAATTTACTGCCCTCTCGAACGGTGAGCCTTCCCGTACTATAACCGTCAAAAACATGACCCGCTAAACCATAGGTATCGGTTTCGAATACTTTTACCCCCCATCTATTAAAAATTTGGACTTTTAAGTTTTTAGCACAGCCAGGATTATCATTAATAATCTTCAAGTAATCGTTAAAACCATCTTGATTGGGTGTAACTGCGTTATACACCACAATATCACATGGGTTAATTTCATTAAATTTCATCAAGGCCAAAGTATAAATGCCAGCCTTATCAATTGTGGTAGACACTGTTTTGGCATCTATATCAACCATCCCCCCTAGGTCTACCCAAGCATTCAATCGCTCATTCCATCTTACAATATGAACCGCTTCTCCTTGATTTATATGATTTAAAATGTAGCTGGGTGTGGTTGAATTATCATAGCTTAAGCTTAATACCGCTTCTGCTGGATTGTAAATTTTTACTTCCCAATATTCTGTATGACTAATGCGGTTAATGAGTCCCTCCTTTTTTTGCCTATCGTATAAATCGCCTGCATCCTCAAAAAAATAAGTCGATTCTACAATATTTTCTATGGGAAGTTGACGCAGGCTTGCTGGTCTATAATAAGATTTATGACCTATAGGAAAAATAAAATCTTCTTTCCCAAACTTAAAAACCGTACCATCCACATGGCTCGAATGACTAGCATTTCTTGCAATTGCTTCATTTAAAA
Organism: uncultured Mesonia sp.; assembly: GCA_947499595.1. Taxonomy (GTDB): domain Bacteria; phylum Bacteroidota; class Bacteroidia; order Flavobacteriales; family Flavobacteriaceae; genus Mesonia; species Mesonia sediminis. Next base: position 3,350 of record CANMOY010000007.1, on the reverse strand, counting down.
AATTGATCTGGGCTTCGCTTTCCCGATTTTCTAATACGCCAAGTTGAAAATAAGCTTGGTTATAGATATTCATTTCCGCTTCAAGCGAAAATGCTATCTCCGGTGTAATATTGTCTAAATACAAGTTGTTAATAGCTAAAAAGTCTCCCTTGAGTCTTTGTAGTTTGTTACCCACCAAACGAATAGTTCCGGTATTTTGGTAAAAATCAAATTTACTTTGATTATAAATATCTCCATAAAAATTAGATCGGCCATCGTTGTAAAAAGAGGCTGAGGGCTCATTAGAAAAATCACTCACTGTAGAGAAAGTGGTTTGCTCACTTACATACAGCATACCGGTATTAACAGTTTGAGCAGTAAGAAAAATGGGATGTAAGAAAACCCAGAGTATAAGCAATATTTGAGTTGCATACTTCATTTGCTTAATCTTTAACTTTTGTGGGTAAATGCGGATTTACCAAAGCTGGTTTTACCACATACATAATATGATCTTCTACTTCTCCTTTTAATAGCGTAGCTTCTGGGGTTAAAACACCATAATAATTATCTGATAAGCGTAAACGCATATAGGTAGGCAGTATTTTAACATCAGGAGGTACCGTCCAACTGAGAGTAGTTGAACCTACGCCTGCGGGTAGACTTTGCATAACGCCCTCCTGAGGCTCGAAAACACCATTAACGTTAAAGTCTATCCAAGCCTGCAAATAAGAATCTTTTATTGTCGTGTAGGGCACTTGAAGGCTAAAAATTTCGCCTGCTTTATAATTATAATTTATATAGTGAAATCGTTTTAAGAAAGGAGGCAAAACATCTTCCTCGTCGGCAATTCCGCCATCATTGTCATCAGCCAGTGCGTCGAGACTATATTGTGAGTTGGCTTCTGGATCTGGTGCAACAGAACCAATAAAACTTCTGTTGGTTTTAGGGATTTCATTGGCCGAATTATAAGTTGCTGTATTCAAATCTACCGTAGTACCCAAAGCGATTTGATCGGATGTAAATTCGGAATAATCAATTATATGCAAAGCCTCGCCATAACTGGCTGGTGCATCGCCTCTATCTAATTCGGGCATTAGTAAACCCAAGGCAATTGCGGTTAAACCTGCTCCTTTAACCGATACATTAAAGGTAACTTCATAGTTGTTTGCTTGCGTATCGTAGGCAGTTTGATTAAAACTAAGTATAGAAATAGCTGCGGTATTATTATCATTTCCATTAAAGAATCGAACTTGTTGCAAACCTCCTTGCATCGTCTTCTCTAATTGATAAGGTCCTGCACCTATATTTTTTTGTAATTCAGTTACATTCCAAACACCATCGGCACTAGCTTTTAACTCTTCGGTTTGCGATAAAGATTCTGCATCGGCAACCACCAACCCCTTAATCCTGACAGGATTTCCATCTAAAGAAGCTTGACACCTAACCGTAAACGTAACGGTAGTTCCACTTTGTGCGTTGATTAATCCTGCAACCATTTGATTGTTAGCTCCAGGGCCTCCTATGTGATATAAATCATCCATGGAGTCACCCGTATAATTACCCGGAATATAACTTTTTAAAGAGGCAGGCGGACTTATATTCTCAATGGTAGCTTGTAGGCAAAAATATTTATTAGCACTTAAAGGTATGGATGCGTATGAAGTTTCTCCTTCGCCTAAAATTTGATTGCTTTTACCGTAAGTATCTGCAATAGTTTTAGCTCCCCAAGTTAGCCAAATTATTCGGTTGGTATAACTCCCTGTGCCGCCAGTGGCAAAAGTTGAAGTAACTAAATTACCAGAATAGCACTGAGCACTTATAGTATTGCTTGTTAGCAAGACAAACCCAAGAATAAAAATTAGTGGATTACGCATGGACTATGGTTTTACTTCAAATACAATGTTCATAAAAGTTGCTTCGGTCACAGCCGATGTAGGATAAACGTCATAAGTAAGTACGCCAGAGTCTGAAATACTTACATTATAAAATACACTAGAATCATAATACGTAATATAATAATTAAACTCCGTGGCGGGCAAAACAGGTAGTGCATTTCCAGCATTTGCCGTGTTAGTAATAAAGTTAGTATTAGTTACACCCGTAAATTGGCTATGGTATTTATTGTATAGATCTACAGTACCATAGATCTCGCCCGCAGGGACTTGGTCTGAGGATGTGGGCAATAAAATAGCAGGCATATAAAAAAATCTAGGCATAGCGGCTTTAACTTGTTTTAAAACTCCATTTGCATCTAAAACCATAATGTTATGCGTGGGCGAATCGCCTTTTTCTAAACCGGTTATGGATAAGGTATTGACTCCAGTGGTTCCCAACGTGGTAGGCTTAATTAAATTTCCTCCCAATTGAAAGTGATTAGCAGATTGACTAATACCATTATCCGCCGTATAATTTATATTGATTGTGGTACCGTCTGAATTCGTAACAGAATAAGAGCCGTCTCCATTATTCACTACTGAGGTGGTATTGGCATCAAAGGTTAGTTGCGTGCCGTCTACCGCCGTGTGGGTAAAGGTACCGTCGCCATTATCTTGCAAAGTATCGGTGTTGTTTTGTAGTAGATTGATGATTTCCGTGTAAACGTCGCCTTGATTCTGAATGTTGGTCACTACATCGGCTATTACATCAATGGTCATTGTTGCGCCGTTGGCATTGGTAAATGTGTAAGTACCATCGTTGTTGTTTACATAGGTAGTGGTATTGGCATCGAAAATGAGCTGGGTGCCGTCTACCGCCGTGTGGGTAAAGGTACCGTCGCCATTATCTTGTAAAGTATCGGTGTTGTTTTGTAGTAGATTGATGATTTCTGTGTAAACATCACCTTGATTCTGAATGTTGGTCACTACATCGGCTATTACATCAATGGTCATTGTTGCGCCGTTGGCATTGGTAAATGTGTAAGTGCCATCGTTGTTATTCACATAAGTAGTGGTATTGGCATCGAAAATGAGTTGGGTGCCGTCTACGGCCGTGTGGGTAAAAGTACCGTCGCCATTATCTTGCAAAGTATCGGTGTTGTCTTGTAGCAAATTGATGATTTCCGTGTAAACGTCGCCTTGGTTCTGAATGTTGGTCACTACATCGTTGATGACATCAATAGTCATTGTTGCGCCATTGGCGTTGGTGAAAGTGTAAGTGCCGTCATTGTTGTTGACGTAGGTGGTGGTATTGGCATCAAAAATAAGTTGCGTACCGTCTACAGCCGTATGGGTAAAAGTACCGTCACCATTATCTTGCAAGGTATCGGTGTTGTTTTGTAGTAGATTGATGATTTCCGTGTAAACGTCGCCTTGATTCTGAATGTTGGTCACTACATCGGCTATTACATCAATGGTCATTGTTGCGCCGTTGGC
>CANMOY010000006.1 GCA_947499595.1 uncultured Mesonia sp. | reverse complement strand
GTGTTGTTTTGTAGTAGATTGATGATTTCTGTGTAAACATCACCTTGGTTCTGAATGTTGGTCACTACATCGTTGATCACATCAATGGTCATTGTTGCGCCGTTGGCATTGGTGAAAGTGTAAGTGCCGTCATTGTTGTTGACGTATGTGGTGGTATTGGCATCAAAAATGAGTTGCGTACCATCTACAGCCGTATGGGTAAAAGTACCGTCGCCATTATCTTGTAAGGTATCGGTGTTGTTTTGTAGTAGATTGATGATTTCTGTGTAAACATCACCTTGGTTCTGAATGTTGGTCACTACATCGTTGATCACATCAATGGTCATTGTTGCGCCATTGGCATTGGTAAATGTGTAAGTGCCATCGTTGTTGTTGACGTATGTGGTGGTATTGGCATCAAAGGTAAATTCTATATTATTTTCATTGGTGTAAGTAAAAGTTCCATCTTGATTATCTGCAAGGTAAGTGATGGTTTGAGCACTGTACTCCCCTTCGACCAAAAATCGTCGCCATTGACCATTATACCAGTAATAATAACCAGGGCTAACATCATTCCCTTGACTAGTATTAAAAACCATAAGGCTTTCGACATTCCCAGCTGAAATAGTGTTAGCATCAACAATACTTTTCAGTTGAACACGGGGAATAAGAAGACCTCGATCTTGAGATTTGATATCGAGTTGAGAAGAAGGGTTGGGTAAATCTGTTCCAATGCCTACCTGAGCAAAGCTCAACTGAAAAAACACAAAGAATGAAAGCAAGAGTAGTTTTTTATCCATAGGTAGAGATTTAATAGCCACGTAATTAAGACTTTATTCTACAGGATAAAATTAAAGATAAAATGCAATTAAAAAGCGATAAAGGATAAAAAATTTGTTAATTAAATTTCTTACAAATCCCAATAAACTGATTTTAAGTCAATTAAAATATTTAACGTATTTGTAATTTAATAAGAAAACTTCTTTTAAAGCACAAAAAAAACAGACTTAAAGACAATTAAGCTGTCATTTAAACCTGTTTTTTAACACTATTTATTAAATTTACTTTTTTCTCAGATAAACTGAAATAGGCACACCACTAAAATCAAATTCTTGTCTCAATTTATTCTCCAAAAATCTTTTGTAGGGATCACGAACGTATTGTGGTAAATTACAGAAAAAGGCAAATTGAGGTTGCGGTGTGGGCAATTGTGTTATAAATTTTATTTTCACATATTTCCCTTTATAAGCTGGTGGCGGATTGTTTTGAATTATTGGTAACAACACATCATTTAAGGTGCGCGTTTTTATTTTCTTGCTTCGGTTATGGTATACCTCAACTGCAGTCTCTATTGCTTTAAAAATACGTTGTTTGTTCAATACAGAAATGAAAACGATTGGCACATCGGTAAACGGCTCAATTTCCTTTCTGATTTTAGTTTCAAAATCTTTCATGGTATTGGTTTCTTTCTCAACCAAATCCCATTTATTTACTAAAATTACAATGCCTTTACGATTGCGTTGAGCCAACCAAAAAATGTTTTGCACTTGTGCATCAAAGCCTCGACTAGCGTCTACAATCAATAAACATACATCTGAATGCTCTATAGCTCGCACACTTCGCATAACCGAGTAAAACTCGATATCTTCTTTAACTTTAGACTTGCGTCGGATACCAGCGGTATCAACCAAATTAAATTCGAAACCAAAACGATTGTATTTTGTATCTATAGAATCTCTAGTAGTGCCTGCTATATCGGTAACTATATAACGCTCTTCTCCAATCAAAGCATTTATAAAAGATGATTTCCCTGCATTGGGGCGACCTACAACGGCAAAACGTGGTAGATTTTCATCCTCTTGTTCTTCTTTTTCTGGAAAAGCCTCAACAACAGCATCTAGCAGATCGCCAGTACCGCTACCGTTAATTCCTGCAATGCTATAATACTCACCCAACCCAAGCGTGTAAAACTCCATCGCTTGATCTTCTCTTTTTCCGCTATCTACTTTGTTAACAGCTAGAAAAACAGGTTTATTTACCTTCCGTAATAATTTGGCTACATCTTCATCCATTGGTGTAACCCCAGTTTCTACATCAACTACAAAAATTATCACATCTGCTTCATCAATAGCAAGCTCAACTTGTTTATCAATTTCAGCTTCAAAAACATCCTCACTTCCTATAACGTAGCCTCCTGTATCTATAACCGTAAACTCTTTACCATTCCAATCAGACTTTCCGTAATGTCTATCTCGCGTCACCCCGCTTACCGAATCAACAATGGCTTCACGGCGTTGAATCAAACGATTAAAAAAAGTAGATTTACCTACATTAGGCCTTCCTACAATGGCTACTATATTACTCATTTCTTGTATTTTTGATGCTGCAAAAATAGGTGTAAAAGCTTAGGCTACCTATAATTTTTTAGTATTAGTTTATTTATTGTATCCAAAGCGTTTTAACTGACGATCATCGCTTCGCCAATTTTTGTTGACTTTTACATACAATTCTATGTGCACTTGCTTGCCAAAAAAACGCTCTAAATCTTTTCTAGCTTCCATACCTACTCGCTTAATAGCTGAACCTTTGTGCCCAATTATTATTCCTTTTTGTGTGCTACGCTCAACCATTATCACACATCGCATACGTATGATCTCTTCATCTTCAAAAAACTCTTCAGTTTCAATTTCAACGCTATAAGGAATTTCTTTTTTATAATGCAATAGTATTTTTTCTCTAACTATTTCGTTTACAAAAAAACGTTCAGGTTTATCGGTTAATGCATCTTTAGGGTAAAAGGCTGGTGATTCTGGCAGTAAATCAACAATGCGTTTAAACACTTCTTGAACACCAAAATTTTCTAAGGCTGAAATAGCAAAAATTTCTGCATTAGGCACTTGTTCTTTCCATAATTTTGTTTGTTCTTCTACTTGTTGCTGCGTACCCTGATCTACTTTATTCAATAATAAAAGTACAGGGATTTTAGCGTGAACAATCTTTTTAAAAAACTGTTCATCTTTTAATGCTTTTTCGCCCAATTCAACCAAATAAATTAAAATATCTGCATCTTCAAAGGCAGATTTAACAAAATCCATCATTGAGCTTTGAAGTTGATAAGCAGGTTTAATTATACCCGGTGTATCGCTTAAAATTACTTGAAAATCTTCACCATTTACTATTCCTAAAATGCGATGTCTAGTAGTTTGTGCTTTACTGGTGATGATTGATAGGCGCTCTCCCACAAATGCGTTCATGAGAGTTGATTTTCCCACATTGGGATTGCCAATAATATTTACAAATCCTGCTTTATGCGCCATAATTTATTTTTTTTACAAAGGTATAATATAAAAAATAAGTATAAGTATTCCAGTTTTTAGAAAACATTATCATTTTTTGAAGGGTACAACTTATTAATTTTAAGTACTTTAAAAGAAAAAATGAAAAATTTAGGTCTTCCGCTTTTAGCGATAACAACGTTTATATTACTAACGGTAACTATTTTTGCCGCTATGGATATTGCTTTTACTTGGGTATTTTATTTAACCGTGCTTGGGCAACTTGCATTAGTGATGGCTGTTTACCATGTTTTAATTGACAATTACTCTACTACAAAAACATTTGCTGATGGATATGAGGATGCCCCCATGGCGCCCGGTGAAAAATTTAGGTAAAAAAAAAACCGGAATTGAAATTCCGGTTTTTGTAATTAATTGATGAGTTATTTACCCCAAGAATCGTTTGAGCCGTCAATATCAGCTACTTGTTTTTTAGGATCAAATTCTACCGAAGTAACCTTTTTTGAGGTTTCGTGTAAATAATCCCAAGCATTACCGCGTTGCCAAATTTCAACAGGTAAATCAACGGTATCGTATGCACCATCTGCATAACTTACCTTCAAAGCTACTGGCATAGGAATTTCTCCCTTATTTTCAAGACTAATTAGTGCTCCGTGCTCTTTTTGAGCTACGTCTACCACCGCTATATCGATATTATTATTGGTATAAAACCAATTTTTCCAGAACCAGTTAAGACTCTCTCCACTTGCATTTTCTATATGCGCAAAGAAATCTTGAGGACGCGGATGTTTAAATGCCCAAGTTTTGATATAAGATTTAAAAGCATAATCAAAACGCTCTTCTCCTAAAATATATTCACGCAACATGATTAAACCGATAGCTGGTTTATAATATGCTGTATAGGCTAAATTACGTAAATTGGTAGCATCTGGGTAAGTGTTAATAGATTCTCTACCAGGAAATTTAAGGTAAGGGTTTATAACTCTACCGTTGGTAAAATCTGCAGGATACTCACCATTATTAAAATTCAAAGTGCTATAATGGTTGATAAAAGTGTTGAAACCTTCGTCCATCCACGCGTGTAAACGCTCGTTTGATCCTACAATCATAGGGAACCAATTGTGTCCAAATTCGTGATCTGTCACGCCCCAAAGACTCGCACCTTTACTTTTATAACTACAAAAGCTCACCCCTGGATATTCCATACCTCCTACATCTGCAGCAACATTAATAGCCGTGGCATAGGGATAATCAAAATAAGTGTCTGCATAGAATTTAATTGATTCTTGAGTATACTCAGTACTTCGGCTCCAAGCCTCTTCACCATCACTTTCTGCTGGATAAACCGATTGTGCCATAACATTTTTACCCGAAGCTAATTTTATGTTGGCAGCATCCCAAATAAAGGCCGATGAAGAAGCAAAAGCGATATCTCTAGTATTCTCCATCTTAAAATGCCATGTTTGGGTACCCTTTCGTTTATTAAGTACTCTTCGAGAACCTACCTCGCTTGGTTCTATTAAATAGGTTGTTTTCTCGGTTTCTTGAGCTTTTTGATATCTTTTATATACTTTTTTATTTAAAACTTCTTTTGGGTTCATTAACCTACCCGATGCAACAACAGTGTGATTATAAGGTACTGTAATTTTATAGTCATAATTTCCGTAACCCAAATAAAACTCTCCAGCTCCTAAATAAGGCTCTATATTCCATCCGCTCACATCGTCAAACACAGCCACCTTAGGGAACCATTGCGCTAAAGCATAAATAGTACCTTGCTGTACTTCAAGTCTTCCCATTCGGTCCATTCCTTTAACTGGGATTTTATAAGCGAAGTTCATACTTATAGTTGTAGATCCTCCATTTGCGGCTAAAGGCTCTGGCAAGAACACCTGCATTCTAGTATCAGTTATTAAAAACTTTGCTTTTTCTCCATTTACTTTAACTTGACTAAGATTGTAACCTCCTTCTACATCTCCGTTATAGCGGTTTCCTTGAATTGGGGTGGTTAAAGTACCTCTTGAATTTGTAGTAAATCTATTTTGCTCTAAAAACATCCAAATAAAATCAAGTTCTTCGGGACTGTTATTGGTATAAGTAATAGTAACCTTTCCCGTTAAACGATGGGTATTTTCATCGAGTGAAACGGCTATTTCATAATCATTTTGATTTTGCCAATAAGCTGGTCCTGGCTTACCCGATGCTGTACGATAAAGGGTAGAAGGAGTTTGCATAAACTCATCAAAATGATGCTGATTATTTTGTGCATTCTGTTCTTGAGAAAAGATGAGAAATACAAAACTTAGCAACAAAAAATAAGAAAAATTAAATTTCATAGTTGATAATTATTAGTTGAAAAATTGATTTAAATAAGGGAGGGTGATTTGATTAAAATCAGAAATTATATGATCTGCTTCAGAGTAATCTTGATTTTTTGAGTGTGGACTTTTAAACGCAACACAAAAGATATTTGCCGCTTTAGCTGCTTTAATACCGTTTGTAGAATCTTCTATAACCACACAATGCTCCGGCTTAACTCCTGCGCTTTGTGATGCTTTAAGAAAAATCTCTGGGTGTGGTTTCGAAGCTTTTAAATCTGCCCCGCTCAATTTATCTACAAAATAGGGGTTAAGCTCAAACCTATCAAAAACACTATTAATAGTACCCATAGATGCCGATGAAGCTAAAACCAATTGCAGTCCAGCCTCATGATAATGTTTTATTAACTTTTCAACTCCAGAAATTAACTGTAAACTAGGGTCTGTAGCAAATAAGGTTTTAAAAATACTTCTCTTTTTCAGTACCAAATCAGTAGGTTTATGTGAGAGGTCAAAATGCTTGCAAAGTTGTTGACAAACATATAAGGTAGATTGTCCCGTAAAAGTTTGGTATAAAGTTTCAGGAACCTTAATACCAATCTCATCGAACATCCCGTAGTAGGCTTTATGGTGCAAAGGTTCTGTATCTACAATTACACCGTCCATATCAAATAATATCGCTTTTACCACAATTTTTTTTGGTGAAGATAAGCCCTCTATTTAAAAAAGAAAAAAATATCTAAATTCAATCTTTACAACACCCCTTAAAACACTCATCAACAAGCGTTTAAAACTGTTAAAGTTAACTGCTAATTTTTTAAAACAACGTATCTTTAAAATAAAATAAGATGTTTCAAAATAAATTTATCTACCTTACTTTTATCATTTCTTTACTTTACGGATTTGATTCTATAGCCCAAAATAACTCAGAAGTTGCGGGTTATGTTTACGACCAATCTAACCAAAAACCTGTTGCTCAAGCCCAAATAGAAATTCAAGAATTGAATATTAATACTGTTACTAATACCGAGGGTTATTTTAAACTAAAGTATAATAAACCGCAGGGTTCAGCTTTTTTAACCGTTAATGCCTTAGGTTTTAAATCAAAAAAAATTAGTTTAAACGAAATTACTAAAACCCAACCAATCAAAATATTTTTAAATAGCCAAGCCAACATGCTGCCGGCCGTTGAAATGTTTAGTATACAAATTTTACAAGAGTTGGTTAAAAAAAGTAGAGCAGCACATAATAAATTCACCAAAGAAAATACTCAATTTCAAACTGCCTTTTATCGGGAAACCATCAAGAAATCAAAACGTCCTGTTAGTTTAGCTGAAAGTGTAATTAGACTAGTACGTCCTGGTGAAAAATCTTTTAAAAATGACAAAATAGCGATCTACAAAGCTCGAAAAATAACTGACTACGATCGTTTAGACACCTTAGCTTTTAAAATGCAAGGTGGACCTTATGCTACACTTTACACCGATATTATAACTTACAACGATAAATTTTTTGATACGCAAGCCCTTGATTTGTTAGAACTTAGATTCTTAGGCAGGACTCAATTATCTGGCGAGCCAGTACTTGAAGTAGGGTTTAAAGAGAAAATCAAAGATGACGTATGGTTCTCTGGATCATTCTTTATTCATGAAAAAGAGCAAGTTTTAGTCCAGTTGCATTATACCTTAAATGTAGAGGATCGAAAAAAAGCCGCCCGGTATTTTGTAAGCAAAAGACCTCGTAAAGTTAAAGTGTACCCTGAACAAATAATTTATGAAGTACATTATTTTCGTGATCAAAATATTTGGCGATTCGGGTACAGCCAAGTTATGGCTGAATTTACGGTTAATAAAAAAGGAAAACTCTTTAACACCAAATATTTTAGTCAAAGTGAACTACTGGTTACAAAACACCAACAAAAAAACTTTAATTTAGACCGCAAAGATTATATACGAGAAGATTATATTTTAATAGACGATAAATCAGGTTTTGAAGACGCTACTTTTTGGGGTGAAAATAACATCATTGAACCCGATAAAAGTATTTTAAATGCTATTGAAAAAATTAGAGCTCAACTATAATTTTAAAAGATTATTATAAATTCATTATTGATTCATTTAATCTGACCCCTTCTTTCACGAAAGACTATTGCAATGTGAAAGATTTTTCAATCGCATCGAAATCAAATATCCTTAAACAAAAAACGTAAAATTAAACGTTTTGCTAAGGCTAGATTTATTTATAAATCAATAAATGTGGGTGCCCTTTGTGTTTCGATCATACATAACAATGCTCCCTGCCACTGCAACATTTAAGCTTAAAGCGGAATTAAACTCGACGAGTAAATGACAGGCTTTTATAGCTTCCTTTGTTAGGCCGTGATCTTCGGCTCCTAACAAATATACTGCACGCCTAGGATGCTTAAAATTTTCTAATTTTTTAGAGTTTTTATCCTGTTCTACCCCAATTAACAAGGCACTTTTTGGTAAGTGCTTATAGAAATCCGTAAAGCAATCATAGTGAAAATAAGGCATTGCTCCCACTGCTTTATGCGTATCGCAAGCTTGTTTATGATACCTATTCCCAATGGTAAAAATGAAACTTGCTCCTAGGTTTTGTGCAGATCGCCATAACACACCCAAATTTTCTGGTGTCTTCCCATTTTGTATACCAATACCAAAATAACCCTGCTCTAAATTATTATTTTGCATACTTAATAGCTAGAATTTGAACTTTTTTAGTTTTATTACCAAGAGAAAACTCAGAAGATTCCCCTGCTTTAAGTCCATTTAAAACCCTAGCTAAGGGGGCTATAAAGGCGATTTTTTGTTCTTTTAAATTTGCTTCATCTACTCCTACAATTTGCAAGTATTGCGTTTTATCTTCAAGCAAAAACTTTACCTGCGCCCCAAACCGAACCTCATCTTTAGGCTGCTGTTTGAGGTCTATGATTTTCGCACTGCGTAAGCGCTCATTCAAAAGCTTCATTTTACCATCTATTACTGCGGCATTTCTACGGTATTCCGTCTCATTGACTTTATCTAAATTTTTTCTTTGCTCTTCAAGTTCATTTTTTTCTAACTGCAATAAATCAAAACCCTTTGGCGTGACATAATTTACAACACCAATAGGTAAAGCTGCTCTAGGTGGTATAAATGGAGGTTCCTCCTGATCTTCTTCTTTAACAAACCCTCTACTCATCGTCTTTATTTTGTAAATTTAAAGATACAAATATTGTTAAGTGTAACCTGAGTTACTTCTAGGCTATTTATATTTGTTTAGGTTTACTGATAAATTTTTTGTTATGAAAAAAATAATATTCACTCTTGCATTAGCAAGTTTCGGCTTTTTAGGATGCGGTCAAAAGAGCACTATTAAAACTAATCAGACCCAAAAAACAGAAAAGCAAATTGATGGTAACATCTACATTTTGTCTAAGACTAAATTTGCCAAAGCTATAGAAAAAAAGGGAGTACAATTGGTTGATGTAAGAACACCTGGCGAATATCAAGATGGCACTATAAAAGACGCCCAACTTATAGATTATAAGCAGCCAAAAACTTTTGACTCAAAATTCGCAGCGTTAGATAAAGACAAGCCTCTTTACCTATTCTGCCGCTCGGGAGCGCGAAGCCAAGCCGCTGCCAAGAAATTAGTCGAGATGGGGTTTAAAGAAATTTATGACTTAGAAGGGGGCTATTTAAACTGGACAAATTAATGGAAAACTTAGACGCTAGATTTTGGACTGCCAAATATAAAAATCAAGAAACCGGTTGGGATCTTGGTCAAGTTTCGCCTCCATTAAAAGCTTACTTTGATCAATTAAAAAACAAAGATTTAAAAATACTAATTCCAGGAGGCGGTAATTCTTATGAGGCCGAATACTTACACGCACAAGGATTTAAAAAAGTTTATGCTGCTGATTTATCTGAGACTCCCTTATTAAATTTAAAAAGACGAGTTCCTACCTTCCCCAATCATCATTTATTACATATTGATTTTTTCGAATTGAAAGACCGCTTTGATTTGATTATTGAACAAACATTTTTTTGCGCTTTAAATCCTAGTTTGAGGCCAAAATATGTAAAAAAAATGAGTCAGCTTTTAAAGCCTTCCGGACACCTTGTAGGCTTATTATTTAACGCTACTTTAAATAATGACAAGCCCCCATTTGGAGGAAATCAACAAGAATATAAAGTCCTGTTTTCTAAGCACTTTAATCTTGAAATTATGGAGCCATGCCATAATTCCATCAAACCTCGCTTAGGCAGTGAATTGTTTATAAAGTTGTCACCGAAGTAAAGGAAAATTCATAAAAAAGATCGGCTATCACAACCGATCTTTTTTTTATTAACAACACTATATAGCTTAGTTTTCAATATCAATTGCCCACAAGCCACGTATTTGGTTGGCAGCATAGCCAGTGGCCTTATCATTTGGATAAAGCGCTTTGATTTGAGCAAAAGTTTTTTCGTTTACCTGTTGCCCTACAACCCCGTGACAATTCAAACATAGTTTATTGCTAACAATAGGCTGATAAAAGCGATAGCCCCCATTTTCTTTTTTAAAGGCACTAGGTCTTATATTTTTTCCCGCGGCCAAATCTTTTGAATAAGCCGCTATAAGTTTCTCTTCTGCCCGAGAAGCTTGATTCATCTGATTTCTCGGTTTATCACTTAGCCTTTTAATAGAAAACTTATAGGCTGTTGCCATGCTATCTGTTAACCTTATAGCTGCCGTGTTACAAAAAGTTATCGCACCTAAGACACCTTCTTTCTCTATGGCTTGCTTTAAATTTTTACCCAATACCTGTTGAGAGGCTACGGCTATGTCTTGCCCTATTGCTAAAGCCTCTTCTTGAGAGATAACTTCTTTTTGCTCTTTAGCAACCTCCTTATTTTCAGTATTCGGTTTACAATGAATAAATACAATAAGAAAAAGTAGCCAGTAAAGTGTTTTTTTGCGAAACATTTTTTTAATTATTTTAGAGTACTAGGGCAAACATATTGGGTAGTTGGCAAGTTGGTTTCGGTTTTAATTTTATTAAAGCCTCCAGCTACTTCTTTAAAGTTATCCCAGCCGCGCTGTTTTAATATAGATGCTGCAATCATACTTCTATAACCTCCCGCACAATGCAAAGCAAATTCTTGATCTTTAGGAAAGCTCGCTAAATGTTCGTTAATTTCGCTCAGCGGAATATTTAAAGCACCTTCAATGTGTTCGGCTTGAAATTCTGAAGCCTTACGTACATCGATAACCTTAAATTCGCTTTTAGCGAGATCACTTTCCAATGTTTTAGGACTTATTCTGGTAATGGAATCAACTTCTTTACCTGAATTTTCCCAAGCTTCGAATCCTCCTTTAAGATAGCCAACCGTATAATCATATCCAACACGTGATAGGCGAGTAAGTGCTTCCTCTTCAGTTCCCGGCTCTGCAATTAATAATATAGACTGTTTAATATCGGGAATCATGGCACCTACCCAAGGGGCGAAACTACCTTTGAGGCCAATATTAATACTATTTGGGATAAATCCGTTTTTAAAATCTTCCGCTTGACGGGTGTCTAATAAAAGCGCACCGGTTTCATTCGCCGCAGCCTCAAATTCTTCGGGAGACAAAGCTTTGCCTGCGCGTGTAAGCACATCATCTAAACTTTCATAACCTTTAATATTTAACATTACATTTTGCGGAAAATACCCCGGCGGTGGTGTAAGACCATCTAAAACTGCATCTATAAACTCTTCTTTGGTCATTTCTTGCAGCGCATAATTGGTCTTTTTTTGATTCCCTAATGTATCGGTGGTTTCTTTACTCATATTTTTACCACAGGCAGATCCTGCACCGTGGTTTGGGTAAACAATCAAATCATCTGCCAATGGCATAATCTTATTGCGCAAAGAATCATATAAATGGCCTGCTAATTTTTCTTGTGTTAAATCTGCAGCTACTTTTTGAGCTAAATCTGGTCTACCAACATCACCTATAAATAAAGTATCGCCCGTAATAATACCGTGCTCTTTATCATTTTCATCGATCAATAGATATGTAGTACTCTCCATGGTATGACCTGGAGTGTGCAACACCTTAATTTTGTAATCTCCTATTTGAAATTCTTGATTATCTTCTGCAATTAATGCATCATAATTTGGGTTTGCATTGGGACCGAATACAATTTGAGCGCCTGTCTTTTTTTGCAAATCTAAATGACCACTCACAAAATCTGCGTGAAAATGAGTCTCAAAAACATACTTTATTTTTGCGTTATCTTTATTGGCTCTATTGATATATGGCTGCACTTCTCGCAATGGGTCAAAAACAGCAGCTTCGCCATTACTTTCTATATAATACGCCGCATGGGCTATACAACCGGTATAAATTTGTTCTACTTTCATAGTTCTCGTTTTTACTTTCAATTTTACCGTATAAAAATACAATATATCATGTAATTATTAAGTGACTAATGTTACAAACTCAATTAGTGTTAAGCGCAGTTTAAAATAAAAAAAAAGGCTTCACTGATTTGTGAAGCCTTTTTTTAGTAGCGGGAACTGGACTCGAACCAGTGACCTTCGGGTTATGAGCCCGACGAGCTACCTACTGCTCTATCCCGCGATTTCGTGAGGCAAATATATAAACTTTTTACCTTTAAGCCAAATATTTACCTCTAAATTTTCAATTTACTCCTAACAACATAAGCCAGACGCCTCTTAATGATTGATGTTCAATATTTTAGATTTCGGAAATTTTATTTCATAATTAAGATATTTCTCTAATTCTTGCTTAGAATCTAATTCGATTTCCCACGTCAAAATTCCTGTTTGCTTGTCTAAATTCTGGGCATCGTGATCAACGCCCTCTACACTAATTTCCGAATTTCTAGAAACCGGTATTCTGTCAAGCATTTTTAATTGAATTGCATCTTGTTTTTGGTTGCGTATTTTAATTTTGTAGCCTTTTTCCCATTTAACCATATTACCAAAAAAAGATTTATCTCTGTTGTTGGCAGTGGTGATGCGCTCTATTTGTACCGCCGGATCTACACCCAGTGATATTAACAACTCCTCTGTTGTTGTTCTAGGATCGATACCTATTTTACCTGCATAACTCCCAGAGTAGTAAATTTGGGCTTCACCTGGTAATAAATCATAAGACTCCCAGTCTCGTACTTCGGCGGTCAAATAAACTTTTTCTTGAACTAAAGGAACCGCATAATGAGAAAAAGTAGCCGGAATCTTAAAGTTATCAATAATTACAGTTTGAGCATCTTGGGCCGACAAAATAGTATACTTTTCATTCAAATTAAACATTACCTGATTAAAAAGCTGCTCTTTTGAAATTTCTTGGCTATAGCCTTCTACTCTGCTGGTTCCCGCATCGCTCACCACCATTTCTTCTAATTGGGGTGCAGCATTCATTTTATTTTGGGTTGCTAATTGAGATCGATATTGTTGTATGAAGGTCAAATATTGCGGATTTAATTCTGGTTGGTTATTATCTAAACTAGGATTTCCTGTAGATAGACGCAATTTGACATTCTCCCAATCTTGACCAGTAGATTGATATACCATTGCCTTGTACTTAAATTGCAGATTTTTTGCATTTTCTTCTGCTCTAATTTCGTAGCTAGGGTACCAACCTGCATTATTGACAACGTAGCTCAATGCTAGGTTTATGGTTTGCGATTTATCTGTTTCTAAATCTAAAATAATTTCACCTGTAGGTCTTTTTAAATCGGCTTTAAAGCCAGATAAGCTGCGGTTTAGTTGATAAATTTTTTCTCTCAAGGTTTCGATTTCAATACTTAAATCGTACTGTTGAGTTTTTAGTTCTTGGGTTTGATCTGCCATTAAAATAGCGTAATCTTTTAGCTCGTCTACACTAATGTTTTGCTTATCATTATTTACCTTTTGATTGGTCAATAATAAATTTAGTGCATTTTTTGATCCTTCTAATTTAAATTCTAAAACAGCTTTTTTCTTTTTCAATTGCGCTAACTCTGCTTCTAAGCTTTTTATTTCTAAACTTGCCTCCTTATTTTCTAAATAATTTTGCTTGAATTGCATGCCGTGCATCGCAACACCTTTAAGCCCATTTACTTGAATACTATTACCAATTACCCCAGATGATAATTGCGTAAAATGCACTTGTGTTCTTCCTTTAGGCAAGAAGAATGACGCATCACCACTCATTTGGGCTTGGTTTAAATAAACGGTTACATCGGTTTTATTTAGCTTTATTTTTTGAGTGTTTTGAGACCAAACAAGTTGATTAACTAGAAGTAGAATAAATAAAATTCGCATAAAGATAATTTTAGATTAATAATACGCTAAAAAACAAAACTTGTGCCACAAAGCTATTAATATAAAAACAACGAGTTCTAAAATCTGTATTTTACTTTTTTACACCACTCATCAAAACAAAAAAACCTATTCAATAAGAATAGGTTTTTTTGTTTTAAGTGCGTCACTAATGATACAGATTGTGCGTTTTACTACATTAAAGTCTTAATTAGGAAACTGCCTTAAGTTTCTTTATTGTAGATTTTTGCAAAGCCTTTTCGGCATAGCTCTTCGTCACTTTAAATTCAGATTCTCCGCTTTCGGGTAACTCAAACATAGCATCTGTAAGAATGGCTTCACATAAAGAGCGTAAACCACGCGCACCAAGTTTGTATTCTATAGCTTTTTCAACAATATAATCTAAAGCCCCATCGGTGATACTAAATGCGATTCCATCCATAGCAAACAATTTGGTATATTGTTTAACCAAAGAGTTTTTTGGTTCGGTTAGAATGCTACGCAAAGTTTCCTTGTCAAGTGGATTCATATGCGTAAGTACTGGTAACCTACCTATAATTTCTGGAATTAAACCGAAGTCTTTTAAATCTTTAGGGATAATATACTTAAGCATATTTTCCTTTTCTATTAAATCCTCGGTACGAGAAGCACTATAACCAACAGCTTGCAAGTTTAAGCGTTTTGATATTTTTTTCTCTATACCATCAAAAGCCCCACCGGCAATAAACAGAATATTGCTGGTATCAACTTCAATGAATTTTTGATCTGGATGTTTTCTTCCTCCTTTAGGTGGAACATTAACTGTGGTACCCTCTAACAACTTTAAAAGTGCCTGCTGAACACCTTCACCACTAACATCACGCGTTATAGATGGATTATCGCTTTTGCGGGCAATTTTATCTATTTCATCTATAAACACAATACCCTGCTGGGCTTTCTCTAAATTATAGTCGGCCGCTTGCAGTAATCGGGTTAAAATACTTTCAACATCCTCTCCTACATAACCAGCCTCTGTAAGCACGGTTGCGTCAACAATTGCTAAAGGCACATTCAACATGCGAGCAATGGTTTTGGCAATTAAGGTTTTACCGGTTCCTGTCTGCCCAACCATTATAATATTACTCTTTTCTATTTCGATATCATCTTGCTCACTTTTAGGCTGAAGCAAACGCTTATAATGATTATAAACTGCCACAGAGAGTACTTTCTTTGTATATTCTTGACCAATTACATAGTCATCTATGAACTCTTTAATTGATTTTGGTTTTTTCAATTCTAACTCGTTCGCTAGCTCTTGGTGGCCTTCCTGCTTAGCTTCTTCAATTACAATACCATGGGCTTGTTCTATACATCTATCACAAATATGTGCATCTAGACCAGCAATCAATAAATTGGTTTCTGGTTTTTTCCTTCCGCAAAACGAACATTCTAGGTTATCTTTAGCCATAAATTATGCTTTATTATCTTCTCTAGTTAAAATTTCATCAATCATTCCGTACTCCTTTGCCTTATCAGCCTTCATCCAGTAATCTCTATCGCTATCTTGGTAAACCTTCTCATAGGATTGCCCACTGTGTTTGGCAATAATATTATATAACTCTTCTTTCAAAGTTAAGATTTCTTTAGCGGTAATTTCTATATCACTAGCTTGTCCTTGCACCCCTCCTAATGGTTGGTGAATCATCACGCGTGAATGAGGTAATCCACTGCGTTTTCCGGCAGCTCCTGCACATAGTAAAACAGCACCCATAGATGCTGCCATTCCTGTACAAATAGTAGCGATATCTGGTTTAATAAATTGCATGGTGTCATAAATTCCTAAGCCTGCATATACGCTACCTCCTGGCGAATTGATATAGATCTGAATATCTTTGTTAGCATCTGCACTTTCTAAAAAGAGCATCTGAGCTTGCACAATATTAGCGATTTGGTCATTAATCCCCGTGCCTAAGAAGATAATTCGGTCCATCATCAAACGCGAGAAAACATCCATAGCTACCGCATTCATTTGTCTTTCTTCAATAATATTGGGTGTCATGCCTGTAGGCGGAGTAACAGCACTCACTATTTTATCGTAGTAGTTACTATTAATACCTTGATCTTTTATTGCAAATTTTTTAAATTCTTTTCCAAAATCCATAGATTCTCTTTTTTACTGAAATAAATCAGGTTATTATTACAAAAGGCGTTAACCTCGAAAGAGATTTAACGCCTTAAATATACTATTTATTCTTGTTTTAAATTAGTTGTAAACCTCTTTAACAAAATCTTCATAGCTTAGCTCCTTTTCTTCCAAGTTGGCTTTTTCTTTATAAGTATCGAGCAACTTTTTATTTAAAACTTGTTCTGATAATTTCTTAACCTCATCTTGATTAGCTAAAACACGAGCAGTTATATCTTCTAAGTCTTTATCTGAAGGATTCATTTGACCAAATTGAGCCATCTGCATCTTGATTCTGTCTTTGGTAAGGTCTTTAATTTCTTCTAATTCAACCTTCAAATCATTATCATTGATAATCTTAGCCTCTATCAATTGAAAACGAATTCCTTTTTCACTCTTTTCGTATTCTTCTTTTGCTTCCTCAGCAGATAATTCTTTCTCTCCACTGGTCATGATCCACTTCTGTAAAAATTCACCAGGCAACTCAAATTTAGTTTCCTCGATCAATTTTTCAGTCACATCATTGAGCAACTGCTGATCGCTTTGCTGCTCGAATTGGTTCTCAGCATCTTCTTTGATTTTTTCTTTTAATTCTGTTACCGATTTTACCTGATCTTTCCCAAAAAGCTTATCAAACAACTCTTGGTCTAGTTCGGCTGGTTCCTGTTTGTTCACCTCGGTAATTTCAAAACTCAACTCTACATCTAGGTCTTCTGCAGTTTCAGCATCCACTCCTAAAAATTCTGTCAAATCTTCTGTATTTTCAAATAAGTTTTTCGATTTTAAACTCAATTGATCACCTACTTTAGCTCCAATAAATTTTGCAGTATTGCGCTTGCCTTTAACTTTTTCAACAGGTAGCGTAGTAGTATTTTCTATTTCGCCGTCTTTACTTTTAAAAGTTCCTGCAACAAGATCTCCTTCTTCAACTTCATTCTTCGAAACCAATTTACCATACTGTTTTTGTATGGTTTTCACTTGGTTATCTATCATTTCTTCATTTGCCACTATTTTATAGTGAGTTACCTTGTTTTTAGTATTAAGATTCACATCAAATTTTGGTGCTAAACCTAATTCAAATTCAAAAGCATAATCTTCTTTATCCCAATCAAAATTATCTTGAGCTTTAGGAAGCGGATTACCTAAAACCTCTAATTTCTCCTCGTTCAAGTAATTATTTAATGATTCCTGAAGCAATTTATTTACCTCATCTACAAGAACAGCTTTACCGTATTGCTTTTTAACTAAGCCCATAGGCACGTGCCCTTTCCTAAACCCAGGAATATTAGCCGATTTTCTATAATCTTTTAATATCTTTTCTACTTTAGGCTGGTAATCATCTTTTTTGATTTCTACCTTTACCACTGCATTAAGCTCATCAATATTTTCTCTTGTGATATTCATGGTTGTTTTTTGTGAAAATTTGGTTGGCAAAATTACAATTTATTTGCCTGCCAACCAAGTTTTTATTTTTTTAAGTCAATTAAAAAAAGTCTCACTGAATTAACCTTGAGACTTTCTATGTTTCTTTAACAAAATCTATTTTTCAACCAAAGCATCGAGTATAGATTGCAAAATAGACAAACAAATACTAAACAGAAGCGCCCACCAAAATCCATCTACACTAAATCCATCTATAAGACCATCGGTCATTAATATTATAAATGCATTTATTACTAGTAAAAATAAACCTAGGGTTAATATTGTTACTGGTAAGGTAAGAATTACCAAAACAGGCCTTACGATTAAATTTAGGATACCTAATATTAAAGCCACAATAATGGCGGTCCAATAAGAATCTGTGCTCACACCCGGTAACAGATTGGCTAATAGAACCACTAAAATTCCTGTTACCGATAAGCGAAGTAAAAATTTCATAATAAAAAGATTTGATTAAAATTAAAAAAGCGTCGCTATTGATGCGACGCTTTTATGAAAATTATAACGATATTTTTATTCTCCAATAGCAGGGCCCCCGTTATAGTCTCCCACATTAAGCATTGGGATGTCTGAGCCGTAGGTCTCTTTTAATGATAAAATAATTTGATTAGCGATAAAAGCATTTCCTCTAGGAGTGAGGTGCACACCATCTAATGAGAAAGCTCCTCCTGTTGCAAACGTACTGGTAATCAAACCACCATCAAAAGAAACTCCTCCATCGGCTACTTCGTTTAAAATAGCATTTACATCAACTAATGCCAAACCTTTTGATGATGCAATGCCAGCAATGGTAGCATTGAAAGCAGCTGTAGCATTTGCAATATCTTCTTGTTCTGTAGGAATTAACACATATTGATCTTGCAACGGATAAGTAACTCCATTGACAGCCAGTTGCGCTGCTGCTTCTCTTGGTAGACCTAAGCCCATTAAAACACTCAAATGCGATTCATTTAAGCTACCAATCACAGCGCTACTGGTAAGCACCAGCAAATCGTTTTCATTTGATTGTCTAACCTGACCAAATTGCTGGGCATATAAATTAGCCGTTGCTGCATCTAAACCTCCTGCTTGTAAAACTTGAGCAAGCTGAGCTGAAATATTTGGAATACTTTCATCATGTACCAAGACTCCGCTTGGCCCATCGCTATTAAACTGTATAGCTCTTTCTGGAACACCCAAAAATGCAAACGCCTGATTCAATTGAGCGAATGTAGCATTTAAGACTGGTAGCTGATCGCCTAACAAAGCAGGTGTCAAGGGTGCAAAAGGAACCGTTGTAAAAAATGGAGTATCAGTCACGTTAGGGATATTCAATAATACTCCCGCGCTGGCCGAAGCCATTAAGGCATCTACTTCTTGCGCATATACACTTGCAAAAACATTCGGGTCTGTTATATCATTGCTCCCATAAGTGGTAGGGTCTAAGTTACCCAATTGGTTTTCACCTACCCCTCCAGAGGTAGCGTAACTTAACACGTCATTATTACCAATCCATAAGCTAAAAAAAGTTGGATTTTGCGCTACGGCATCTTCTATAACACTAGCATTTTCTGATGATCTAAAACGAACAAAGTAGGGGTTTGCCTGCCCTGCAGAAACACCAGCAAGGTTTCCGTACCCGTTAGCTAGCAAATGAAATGATTTGGCCCCAGGAACTCCCATATTATTAAAAGGACCTGTTAGCGTATTAGTAATTTCTGTTGTTGGCTGCCCCTCGATTGGAGTCGGAGAAGGGTTACCGTTAACCAACGATAGAGTTAATCGATTACTAGCAATGGCTTGACCGTTTAAGGTGAGACCTCCTAAATTATCATTGGTTAAAGGCTGATCGAACTCACCGCCTCCTACAAATTCAAGTTGTTGGGCTAATAAGTTAGGAAATGAGTTTTTTTGACCTTGCCTGTAAAGAGCTCCATCGGCATAACCCGCGGTAAGCGAATTACCCACAGCGACATATTTAGCAAAATTGGCTTCTCCGCTACTATAAAAATCGCCGTCTTCTACAGATTTATCAAACTCTGGCTCACAAGCCACCAAACCTAATGCGGCAATTGCTACAAATTTTATATAATTTTTCATCTTTTTATAGTTTAAATGTTACTCCTAATCCTGCTAGGATTGCATTACTTTTATATGTACCTCCAAAAGGAACTTCTTGACCATTCTCTTGGTAATGATCGTAACTTTCGTCTACCTCATCAAAACGTAAATAGGCTATAGATGCATCTATGGCTAATTTTTCTGTAATTTGATAGGACAGCCCTCCAGTAAATCCTGAAGAGTCATTTCTTGGTGTTTCAGGTGCGAAGTAACCTGGCTGAACAGGTGATTCATCGTAGTAATATCCCGCACGTAAAGTTAGCTTATCTAGCGCTTCATATTGTAAACCAAAACGGTATGTCGAAGCGTTTTTATAATTTCTTGGGTTTTTAGAGGTAGGAATATCCTCTGGGATAAAATCGATTGTAAGATCTTCATACACTCCCCAATATGCGCGGTTATAGTCAAATGCAAACAACCACTTATCAGCAAACTCGTAAGATAGACCAATGGTCAATTCGGCTGGCATCGGCAAAGAAGCGTTAAATCCAACAGTTCCGTTTTCAACTGGAGCCAAAGGTGAAGCTGGCACATTACTAAAAATAGCCTCTCCATTCTCTGCATCTAAGATAATTTCAGATCGATAATTAAAACCGATACGCAAATTCTCGGTTGGATTAAACATCCAACTAGCTGACCAACCCCAATTAGAAACCCCTGAGGCATCCACCTCTACATTTGAGCGGTTGCCCTGCTCATCGGTTAAATTTCTATTTAAATTTCGATTAAAGTTAACACCTCCCGTAACATAAATAGGCCCACCTCCAATACTAAAATATTCTGATAATTTTAAAGAGATTAAGGGTTGTATATAAAATGCGGTAAGCTCAATATCATTAACTAAATGTGAACCTGCCCAATCTGTAGGCCATTCTACAGAACTACCGTATGGCGTGGTAACACTAACTCCCACACTTAAAAAATCTGTAACGGCATAAGAGGCATGAAAATAAAAGGGTGTTTTCCAAATTTTTTCGGTTTCTGAATATTGTCCCGTCAAGGTGTTTTGCCATTTCACATTTGCATTAACGGCAGTTACACCAGCCGAGATATTTAGCTTGTTCTCTAAATACACCAGTCCTGCTGGATTAAAAAATGCCAACTCTGCACTATTCACCACAGCAACACCTGTATGCCCCATAGCTAATGCGCGTTGACCTTGCGTACTAATACGGTACCCGCCCGCATAAGTTAGACTCACCGCAAATAAAAATACGGTAAGTGAAAGTAATTTTCTCTTCATAATTAAAAATGAATTAGTTTTTTCATTAACCCAAATTTAACACAAAATAAGAGAATTACAACTTTTTTATGATTTATTATGCGAGCATAGCAAAAATTACAAATCAGCGTTTTAAATACTTTAACACAGCTTGGTAAAACACATCTGGCTTTTCTGCATGTATCCAATGTCCAGCGTCTTTTATGGTAACCAATTGACTATAAGGAAAATACTCTCTAATCAAATCGCCGTCTTTTGACCTAACATAATTTGAATTGCCTCCGTTAATAAATAAAACACTATCTTCAAACCGCTCACCTTTTTCGAGCGCCGCACCTACATTTTCGATTTTACTTTTTAGTACAGGCAAGTTAACACGTAATTTTAAGACATTATCTTTACGGAATAAATTTTTAAGTAAAAATTGACGCACCGCCCAATCGTCGATAAATTCTGCCAGCTTTTTATCTGCATCTTGCCTAGAGGTTAATTTAGCATCAGCCAGCATCGTTAATCCTGCTAAAATGTTTTGATGATGCGGTTCATAATAGCGTGGTGCAATATCAACCACAACCAAATCTTTTATCAATTCTGGATAAGTAACAGCAGTTTTCATAGCCGTTTTACCACCCATGGAGTGCCCCATCAAAACAACCTTTTCTAGCTTATGATCGCGGCAGTAGTTTCTCACATCCGCCGCCAAAATAGTATAAGAAAACTCTTCTGAATGCGGACTACGCCCGTGGTTTCTTTGGTCTATAAGATGCACTTGATAACCTTCCTCTGCAAATTGCTTACCTAAGGTTTTCCAATTGTCTCCCATACCCAAAAAACCATGCAAAATTAGCAATGGCTCACCCTGACCTATAATATTTGCGTGTAATTTCATTTAAGTTTATCTAAATAAGATTTGACTACGTTTTCTAATCCGCTGTAAAGCGCCTCAGCAATTAAAGCATGGCCTATTGAAACCTCATCGAGATATGGCATTTGCTGCTTAAAAAAGGCTATATTTTCTAATGATAGGTCATGGCCCGCATTAATACCCAGACCTAATTTCTTACCTATTGCAGCACAATCGGCGTAAGCAGCAATAGCAGCTTTGGGGTTTTTATTAAAATTTACCGCATAAGCCTCTGTATACAATTCGATCCTATCGGTTCCCGTTTTAACAGCCGATTCTACCATAGCTGAATTAGGATCTACAAAAATCGATGTCCTTATGCCTGCGTCTTTAAATACTCTTATAACATCGCTTAAAAAAGCTTGGTGTTTCTGGGTGTTCCAACCGGCGTTTGAAGTGAGCACATCAACAGCATCGGGAACTAAAGTTACTTGAGTAGGTTTATTTTCTAGTACCAAATCGATAAATTTTTGATTGGGGTTACCCTCGATATTAAATTCGGTTTGCACTACTTTACTCAGATCGCTTACATCTTGATAGGTTATATGCCTTTCATCTGGTCTTGGATGTACAGTAATTCCCTGCGCACCAAACCCCTCTATACGCTTGGCAGCCTCGACTACATTAGGCACATTTCCGCCTCGAGCGTTTCTCAAAGTAGCAATCTTGTTTATGTTTACGCTTAGTTTGGTCATATTTCTTAACTTTAGATGACAAAAATACAAAGTTGCAACGCATCTATGTGTTATAAATTAATTAATTTGCACCAAACATTAAGCTATGAAGCTAACGCAATACATAATTAACGACATAGGTTTACAACCCATATCACAAACTGTAGGAGCGTTTAAGGCGATTTTTAAAGAATTTACCTACACGCACTTACCTGTTTCTGAAAATGGGGTTTATATCGGATTAATTGCTGAAAATGACCTGCGTTGTTTTGATGAGGCAAAATCGCTAATAGACTACAGATATGCCATAGAAAATGTTCATGCCGATTTTAATGAGAACTGGTTAGAAATTTTAGCTTACTTCGGTAAGCTTGAAACCAATTTGCTACCCGTTATCAATCCAAAAGATCAAAATTACCTAGGTTATATTGAACTCATTGACTTGCTAAGTGTTTTTAGCACTACCCCTTTCTTGCAGCAAGAAGGTGCGCTGGTAGTAATTGAAAAATCGGCTCCTGATTATACCCTAAGCGAAGTAACCCAAATTGCAGAACAAGCCAACCAAAAAGTTTTAGGCCTTTTTATAAGTGAAATTGATTTAGACAAAGTACAAATCACTTTAAAAATAGCTAGCCAAAGTATTACCGAAGTTTTAGCTGCCTATAGGCGTTATGATTATCAAATTATTAGCTTACACCAAGAAGACCGACACACGCAAACTATAAAAGAAAGATCAAATTACCTTAAAAAATATTTAGATATATGAAAGTAGCTCTTTACGGACAATTTTACCATAAAAACTCAGGAAAATATATACGAGAATTACTCGATGAGCTTAGTAATCTAGATATTGAAGTACGAATAGAGGAAGAATTTCTTAAAATCATAAATCAAAATAAGAGCGTTGCCAAACAGTATACCCAATTTAAAACTTTTAATCAGCTCGACGGCAGCTACGATTTATTTTTTAGTATTGGTGGCGACGGTACAATTTTGCGCAGCGTACATTATGTAAAAGCATTAGATATACCCATTGTAGGTATAAATACCGGCCGATTAGGTTTTTTAGCAACCATTCAAAAAGAAGAAATAAGAGCCATGATTTTGGCTTTAAAACAAAAAGAATACACCGTTTCTAAAAGAGATTTACTTAGTGTTGCAACATACCCTAATAATCACAGTCTTTCTAGTATGAATTTTGCTTTGAATGAAGTGGCTATAAGCCGAAAAAACAGCACCTCTATGATTACCGTAGAAAGTTGGATGGACGATAAATACCTTAACGCATATTGGGCAGATGGTCTTATTATCTCTACTCCAACGGGTTCAACAGGCTACTCGCTTAGCTGTGGAGGCCCTATAATTACACCAGAAACCAAGGCTATTTCTATCACCCCAATAGCACCGCATAATCTTAACGTACGACCTTTAATAATACCAGACGACAAGGAGTTAAAATTGAAAGTATCAAGCCGAGAAGATCAATTTTTGATTTCATTAGACTCGAGACTTACCACGTTAAATAACGATACCGAGATACATCTCAAGAAAGCAGATTTTCAAATAGGTATCGTATTACTCAATGAAAACAGTTTTATTAAAACCTTGCGTCAGAAACTATTATGGGGAGAAGATAAAAGGAATTTAAAACAATAAACTAGCCTATAATTTGTTAATCATAGAGGCACAAAATAGCTTAAAATTAACGTAGAGCAAACTTAATTTATATATTTGCAAACTTTTGAGATTCTATGAGATATTTAATCTTTTCATTTATATTGTTATACACCAGCCTAAGCTTGGCCCAAACCTATGAAATTGGTCCTATGCTCGGTGCAACCAATTATATTGGTGATGTAGGTGACACCCAATATATTGCTCCCAAAACCCTAGGAGCTGGCGGTATCTTTAAATGGAACCGAAGCAACAGACACTCCTTTAGATTTAGCCTTTTTCATTCAAAAATAAAAGCCAACGACGCAGACGCAAAAGAAACAAGGAGGAAACTAAGGGGTTACTCATTTAAAAATAAAATTACAGAAGCTTCCTTAGGTATTGAATACACCTTTTGGGAGTGGGATTTGCACAACTTAGAAGCTCAGTGGACACCGTACATTTACACTGGCCTTACAGGGGTGTTCACGCAAGATATGTTTGTAGATAGACGTAACAAAATAATACCAGAAGATAATAAATTCACTTCTGCAATACCTATGGTTTTAGGGGTAAAAGGAACCCTATCTACCAAATGGATTTTAGCTTTTGAAATTGGTGCACGCTATACGTTTACCGATAATTTAGATGGCAGTAATCCAGAAGAAATAGATGCCGAAGATGTATATCCCAGCTTCGGAAGTGCCAACTCGAACGATTGGTATGTTTTTACAGGGATAACGCTTACTTATAGTTTTGGACGCAAACCTTGTTATTGTAAATTCTAATGGAGCTTTTTCACAACATAGACAAAGAAAGATTACCCAAGCATATCGCTATCATTATGGATGGCAACGGGAGGTGGGCGAAAAACAAAGGATTATTGCGGGTTGCTGGACATAAAAGCGGAACAAAATCGGTAAGAGAGACGGTTGAAACCTGCGCAAAACTAGGTATTAAAAACCTTACTTTATTCGCTTTTTCTACAGAAAACTGGAATAGACCACAAATTGAAGTCAAAACTTTAATGAAATTACTGGTTTCTTCTTTACGGAAAGAAATCAAAACGCTTCAAGATAATAACATTAGACTTAAAGCTATTGGATGCCTAGATAGTTTACCACAAAAGGCCAAAGAAGAATTAAATGAAGTAATGCAACAAACCGCAGAGAATACCATGATGACGCTAACTTTAGCCCTTAGTTATGGATCCCGCGAAGAATTGCTCAGTGTAACCAAAAAAATAGCTCTCTTGGCTCAAGAAAATAAAATAGACCCCAACAAAATCACCGAGCAAGACATTAATGATCAGCTATATACCAACTTTATGCCCGATGTTGATTTATTAATAAGAACTAGTGGCGAGCAACGCATAAGCAATTTCTTATTATGGCAAATAGCTTATGCAGAATTATATTTCACACAAGTCTTATGGCCAGATTTTAGAAAAGAACATTTAGCAGAGGCCATATTAAACTATCAAAATAGAGAAAGAAGATTTGGAAAAACAAGCGAACAAATCAATTAAGATTTTAATGATAAAGAAATTATACCTTTTATGTTTTTGCCTATTTGCAGTTTGGCAATCACAAGCCCAAGACATGGCCTTGGCTAATGGAAAAGAATATACCATTGGTAAAATAAGTGTTGTAGGAAGCACCAATTATAACGAACAAACGGTTATCGCCTTTATGGGGATTAAATCTGGTGATAAACTTTATATCCCAGGAGATAAAATAAGCGAGATAATAAAAAAGCTTTGGGATTTAGGACTGTTTAGTGACATCAACCTGTACGTGACCAACATTGATAATAATGTTGCCGATTTGCAGCTAGAAATAAAAGAAGTTCCTGAACTGAATGAAGTAAAAATCAGTGGTCTTGACAAAAAGAAAAAACGTGAAGAAATCATTAAAGAAAATGATTTAAAACCAGGCACAAAAGTTACCGAAAACTTAATTGCCACTACGAAAGCAAGCATAGAGAACAAATATGCCGAAGATGGTTTTCTGTTTGCTAATGTTAATATTCAAACCCGCACCATTAGAGATAGTTTAGACAATGACAAGGAAAAAGTTGACTTGGTGCTGCGTATCGATAAAGGGGAAAAGGTAAAAATAAAGGAAATTAAAATTGAAGGTAATGAAATCTTTAGCGACGCTAAGATTAGACGTCAAATGAAAACCAAACAAAAGAACTTTTTACGCTTTTGGAAAAGGTCAAAATACATTGCCGAAGAATATAAAGAAAGTAAAGAAAAAATCATTAATAAATATAAAAGTAGTGGTTTTAGAGATGCGCGAATTGTAAAAGATAGCCTCCGCATTTTAAATGAAGAAGAGGTAGCTTTAACGCTTGAATTAGAGGAGGGTAATAAATATTACTTTGGTGAAATTAGCTTTTTAGGAAACTCGGTTTACACCGACAAACAATTAAAAGCTGTTTTGGGTATTGCCAAAGGTGATGTTTATAACGGTGTGCTTTTAGAGAAAAAAATTGCTGACAAAGAAAGGCCAGATGCGGCAGATTTAACCAATTTATATCAAAATAACGGCTATTTATTTGCTAGAATTAACCCGGTAGAGACGCGAGTATACAATGATACTATCGATTTTGAAATCCGAGTGATGGAAGGAAAAATGGCTTATTTTGATGAAATTAGGGTTACTGGGAACGACAAAACCAATGACCATGTGATATACAGAAACATAAGAACCCGGCCAGGACAGGTTTATAGTAAGCAAGATGTGGTGCGAACAGTAAGAGAATTAGGAGCTACAGGCTTCTTTGATGCCGAACAACTTTCACCCGATTTTGATGTAAATCCGAGTGATGGTACGGTAGACTTAAACTTTAAAGTGGTTGAAAGTGGTGCAAGCCAAATTGAACTACAAGGAGGATATGGCGGCGGAGGCTTTGTAGGTACCTTAGGCCTTTCTTTTAATAACTTTTCATTAAAAGGAATATTTGATAAAGATGCTTATAAGCCGCTACCTATGGGAGACGGTCAAACCCTCTCACTAAGAGCTCAAGCTTCGTCATTCTACCAAACCTACAGCTTGTCTTTTTCAGAGCCATGGTTAGGAGGTAAAAAGCCCATCCGTTTAACTACAAGTTTTTCACATACCAAACAGTTTTACCGTGACTTTTTTGCTCGTGAAACCGATAGAGATCGTAGCTTCTTAATCACCGGTGGGTCTATCGGCTTAGCTAAAAACCTTAAAGTCCCAGATGACTTTTTTGTGGCCTCTGTAGCTTTAAGTTTCCAACATTACAACTTGCAAAATTATAATATTGGATTATTTACTTTTCCCAATGGTACAGCAGACAACCTCGCTATAACTTTGGGTCTGAGCCGAGATAACACGCACACCAACCCTATTTTCCCAACAGGAGGATCTAAATTTGGTATAACCGCAAAATTAACGCCGCCGTATTCGGCTTGGAACGGTACAGATTACGCTAACCTTGCCAATGATCCGGCCTATCAATTACCCAACGGTCAACCAGATGTAGCTAAAATAGACCAAGAAAAGTTTAGATGGTTAGAATATTATAAAATAAAATTTAATGGCGACTGGTACAATAAACTTATAGGTAAACTGGTGCTTAGAACCGCAACAGAATTTGGTTTTCTAGGAGCTTACAACAACGATAGAGGAATACCGCCTTTTGAGCGTTTTTACCTAGGAGGAGATGGCCTTGGAGGCTACAGCTTAGACGGCAGAGAAAATATCGCTTTACGCGGATATGGTAATCAAACGGTAGTACCTAGAGACAGAGAAGACGGGCTTACCCGTGAAGATGGCGCTACCATTTACAACAAGTTCTCATTAGAGCTTAGGTACCCAATAACACTAAAACCACAAGCATCGATTTTTGCCTTAACTTTTTTAGAAGCAGGTTCGAGTTATGACGGGTTTAAAGACTACAATCCTTTTCAATTAAACCGATCTGCCGGTGCCGGGATTCGCATCTTTATGCCTGCTTTTGGATTATTAGGGATAGATTTTGGATATGGTTTTGACCCCATCCCAGGAACTAATGGTGCCGCTAACGGTTGGGAAACCCACTTTATTATTGGACAGCAATTTTAATTTTGGCACGATATTTTCTAAATTTGAAATAACATGAGAAAAAACATAGCACTTTTAATATTCCTTCTTCAAGCAGGCTTTCTATTCGCTCAAAGCGGATTAAAAATTGCCTATATTGATATGGATTATATTCTAGAGAATGTACCAGAATATCAAGAGGCAAACAACCAATTGGATGCAAAAGTTCAAAAATGGAGAGCCGAGGTGGAGCAAAAACTTAACCAAGTTGAACAAATGAAGCAGGCTTTAAAACAGGAAAGCCCTTTATTAACTAAAGAATTGATTGAAGAGCGCGAAGACGAAATCGATTATGAAGTTCAACAAGTGGTGGCATATCAACAAAAAAGATTTGGCCCTCAAGGTGATTTTATAACTCAGAAAAGACAGCTTATTCAACCCGTGCAAGATCAAGTCTTTAATGCTGTACAGGAGTATGCGATTAAAAGAGATTTTGATTATATTTTTGAACGGTCTTCAGATGCATTAATGCTATTTTCGGCTGACCGTCACGACATCAGCGATCAAATTCTTAAAATGATTGACAGACAGAGTCGTACAGACCGCAGAGAAAATAAAGGTGCAGATATTGCAGAAGACACGTATAAATCTGTTGAAAAAGCAAAAGAAGATAAGGCAGAAGAAGCTCAACGAGAAAGAGATCGTTTAACGCGAGAAAAAGAAAGAGAAAACCTTATTAAAGATCGTGAAAGAGCTAGAGATTCCGCACGAGCGGCTAGGCAAGCTGCATTCGAAGCAAGAAGACAAAAACTATTAGAAGATAGACAGCGAAGAAGAGATAGTTTAGACCGAGTGAGAAACAACAAAGATTAAATCCGCCGAAAGGCAAAAATTAAATAACCCAAAATCAAATTAATTAAGAAAAGATGAAACAATTTAAAACCGTATTTTTAGCTTTAACGCTTATGTTTGGTGCTATGAATTTTGCTCAAGCACAAACTTCTAAAATTGCTCATATAGGCACGCAAGAGTTAATTGAGTCTATGCCAGGATATAAATCGGCTATGTCGCAATTAGAGAAATTAGAGCAAACTTATCGTTCTGAAATAGACGATTTACTAAAAGAAGCGCAGAGCAAAAATCAGCGCTATCAAAATGAAGCTCCTACCAAAACAGATGAGGAGAATGCAGCACGCGCAAGAGAGTTACAGGCTACACAAGAAAAAATAGTTCAATTTCAACAAACCGCGCAAAGAGAATTGCAGAAGAAAGAAACTGAATTACTTAGACCAGTGTATGAAAAAGCTAGAAATGCCATTCAAAAAGTGGCCCGTGCAAAAGGATTTGACTATGTACTTGATTCTACCACCGGAGCTGGCGGAGTATTGCTAGCAGACGGGTACAACTTACTTAATGATGTAAAGAAAGAATTAGGGATGTAAGCCTTCTTTATCAAATAATATTTTACAAAGCGTTTCTATTTAAGAAACGCTTTTTTATTTTTACTACTTAACCAAGAAGCTAACGCAATGCAAAAAGAACTGGCACCCATAGGTATGTTTGATTCGGGAATAGGCGGAACATCCATTTTTAAAGAGATTCATAAGCTTTTACCGTTAGAGCAAGTTATATACCTCGCAGATAGTAAAAACGCTCCCTATGGTGCTAAAAGTCAGCAAGAGATTATAGATTTATCTATTAAAAACACCGAGTTATTACTGGAGATGGGCGCCAAGCTAATTGTTGTAGCCTGCAATACTGCTACCACCAATGCTATAAAAGTGTTGCGTGAAAAATACAGCACACCCATTGTAGGCATAGAACCTGCAATAAAACCAGCGGCTTTAAATAGTAAAAATAAAACGATTGGCATTTTAGCTACTAAAGGTACCTTGGCAAGCGAATTATTTATTAAAACATCAGATTTATATACACGTGGTACTAAAGTAATAGAAGTGGTAGGTGAAGGACTGGTTCCTTTAATTGAAACAGGCAATTTACAACAGCCCGCCTTAAAGCAATTGGTTAAAGAACTTGTTAAACCTATGCTTAAAGAAAATATAGATTACTTAGTTTTAGGCTGCAGTCACTACCCTTATCTTATGCCTATTCTTAACGAAATTGTTCCTCAAAACGTACAAATTATTGATTCAGGAAGAGCCGCGGCGCAACAAACAAAAAATTTACTAGAAAAGCTAAATCTTCTCCGAAAAGATTCCGGTGAAAAGTGTATTTTTTATAGCAATAAAAATCCCCGGATTATAGAAAAAATTCTTCAATCCGAGGAGCGGTTTTTAGTTGGTTATAAAGATTTTTAGTAATTAATCGCAGGACAATTACAGTGATATTTCTCTTTGCCACCTCCAAAATTATATCCTAAGGTAATTTGATGAAATCCAGCATTACTTAAAACAATAGAATTAGCTTGATAAGTATAAGTATAAGCAAACATAAATTGGTTGTAATTAATACCTAAAAAGGGAGAAAAATATTGTAATTTTTGATTTTCAACCGTAGCCGCACCATCTTCAGTATACTCAGCTCCATCTAAACTCCTTCTATAAGACAAACCTCCCCATAATTGACCAAAGTCAAATTGTCTATAAACTTTAAAGTTTCCGTCTACGGCAGCTTCTGCAGTTTCTTCTTTCATTTGAAACATTACCGAAGGTTCAAAAGACCAGTCACTAGCATAAGGTGCTATGGTATAACCCAGGGTAAATAAATATTGACGCTGGTTATCGGTTTCAAAGTCCTCGGCAAAAATATCACGCTTTTGCGGAATTAGGTTTTTAACCGTTAAGTGCGTAAAGAACTCAAGGTAATAGTAAGAAACACCAAAATCAATATTAAAGTAAGAATCTTGCTGCTCTATACCTGCTATATTAGGATCTGAAGGGTTGGTACCTCCAATCAAATCACTTTCATCAAGTTTTTCCTGTAAAACTCCAACACTTAAACCAAATGACAATTGATTTAAATCTACCCGATCTCTAGAAAGCAATAAATGATATGCAAAAGTAGCATAGGCACCTTGTTGTGAAAATCTACCGTTACTATCATTGTACAAAATACCACCTAAGCCAATGTTACTATCACTAAGTCTACCATTTAAGCTCAAGGTTTCTAAAGTAGGCGCATCATCTACATCAAACCACTGCCTCCTTGCAGTAAGTCTAGCTTTACTAAGCAACCCTGCCCCTGCCATAGAGGGATGCATTAAATACATATTATCTGTTAAGTAATCACTGTAAACGGGAATTCCTCGTTCTTGACTAAAGCCTAATAATGAAAAGGCAAAAAATACAAAAACTAAATAGGTTTTATTAAACTTCATATTCATTTAGGGTGTTGTTGCTCCAAATTAAAACAAAATGCAAGTAAGTAAAAAATTTATTTTGGCTTTTTTTTAAAATAAAATTAACACTACTCTTAATTCAACGTGAATTTTTAAGTTTTTATTGTTTTTAGGTGAAAATTATAATTGGGTAAATATATTGAATTCATAGTATTTCTTTTAGTATTTTTGTATGAAATTTAAAGCTATGGAAAATTACAAGATTGAAATACAAAATACGTCAAATCCAGATATTCTAAAATTTGAAGCCGACAGGTTTTTGGTCAATCATAAATCCTATGAATTTAACAATATTGATGACGCCAAAGACTCCCCTTTAGCTCAAGCTCTTTTTCATTTACCTTTTGTAAAAACAGTTTATATCGCTCAAAATTTTGTAGCGGTAAAGAAGTTTAACATCGCCCCATGGTCTGAAATTCAAAATGAATTAAAGTCTAAAATAACCGATTTATTAAACCAAGGAACGGCAATTGTAAAAGATAAAGACCAAAATGAAAAAATAGCCATAACGGTTTATGCCGAAAGCACACCCAACCCGGCTGTTCTAAAATTTGTTGCAAACAAGAAACTGGTTCTACAAAGCATTGAGTTTAAAAATATAGACGAAACCAAGGATGCCCCACTACCTCAAGCTCTTTTTCATTTCCCTTTTGTAAAGGAAGTGTTTTTAGATGATAACTATATTTCGATTACTAAATACGATATTGCAGAATGGAATGAAATCACTCTAGAATTAAGGGAGTTTATTAAAACTTATTTAGAAGAAGGCAAACCAGTACTAAATAAAGAAATAAAGCGCACCGAGTCAAAAAAAGCTACAGAAAAGCCAAAAAGCCAAGCTGATAATTCAAAAGAATTAGATTCGGTATCAAACCAAATAATTGCCGTGTTAGAAGAGTATGTAAAGCCTGCTGTAGCTAGTGATGGCGGTAATATTATGTTTGATTCTTACGAAGCCGACACTAAAACGGTAAAAGTTATCTTGCAAGGCGCTTGTAGTGGCTGTCCTTCATCGACCATCACCTTAAAGAATGGTATTGAAAACGTCTTAAAAGAAATGTTACACGATAAAATTGGCCGTGTAGAAGCTGTAAATGGCTAATATTAATCAAAAAACTTATAAAAAAGGAGGCTCCCACGAGCCTCCTTTTTTATTAACTTATAACAAAATTTATATTTACAACTCTCTTTTTGCGTCCTGATAATAATCATCAAAAAGCTGCAATAAATTCATGGTAGCGCTTATTAAATCTTTGGTCTCTAACAAGATACCAAAATAAAGCTTGGTGTTCTTAGGGCTCGTTTCTGAGGTTCGAATACGATTGATTTGCTTTTGAATTAATTCAGATACCTTGTCCATTAACTTCTGCTTTTCTTCCAGAATTCGGTTAATATTTTCAAACGAATGACTATCGAAGGTTTCAATGATATCATCAAAAAGCACCTGCATATCCCGATCTACACTTTTTAAATCTCTAATTTGATTAAACTTCAGGTTTTTATGATTATTGTTTACGTGTTTGTAACTTGATTGTGCTATAAGACCGATAGACTGTACCATGTCTTGCAAATAGTCTAAAAATAAGATATAGAATTTACTAGCTTCAACCGAGTTATCTTCTAAAGACTTAATAAAATAGAAAACATTATCTTTCAACTCTTCCACTTCTCCATCAAGCTCGTTCAAGCGTTTCTTATCTTTTTTAAGTTTACTCAGATCGTGATAACCCAAATGGTTTATGACCTTACTGTATCTTTTATTAATACCTTTAATTACATTGGAAACATTTTGCGAAGTCTCTTGAGTAATTTCATTAATAGTAATGATATCGCTTCTGTTAAATCGCTTTTTACTTTGTTCTAGTCTCTTTTTACGATTATGAAGAATTGCTCCACGAACAATTAAAAATACTGCTAGACCAACTAATAACGAAATGGCTACCATGCCTCCATACCAGATCACCAAGGCAAAAATCGCCGCTGCCACAAAAGCTACTAAAGCAGTAACAAACCAACCGCCAACTACATTAATTACACCTGCCACACGATAAACCGCACTTTCACGATCCCAAGCACGATCAGCAAGCGAAGTACCCATGGCTACCATAAAGGTAACATAAGTAGTAGACAAGGGTAACTTAAGATTGGTACCTATTGAAATTAAAATACTAGCAACAACCAAATTCACAGAAGCGCGAACCATATCAAAAGCAGGAGCATCAATTCTGCGATCATTCAATAATTCTTTAGGTTTTTGAAATTTAGATTCGATACTATTGGTTATACGATTAGGTAGAATATGGGTAATACTGTTGCTAAAAATTACTGAATACCTTACAATAACCCTAGAGAGGCTATTCGGTTCAAAGCGTTCTGCACCGTCACCTTGTCTAGAAAGATTTATACCCGTATCTACAACCGCTCTGGCTTTACTCGAAAACCACAATGTAATAACCATTATGGCTCCAGCACCAATCAATAGTATTTCAGGGGTTTGCACCGCACCTGCAAGACCGGTCATATCTAATTGTCCTGGTGCTTGACCACTGGCCATCCAAATGTCGTAAGATTGCCAAGCTGCAATAGGAACCCCTATAAAATTTACCAAATCATTCCCTGCAAAGGCCAAGGCTAGTGCAAAGGTCCCAATCACAATAATTGCTCTAAGGATATTTACTTTGAAGAAGCTCATCATTAACTGGGAAACAAGTGTCCAGAACAAAAAACTAATCCCTATTATTATCAAGGTTTGATCGTTTACAAATTCTTTAACCGACCCTGGAATAAAAGAAATACTTTTCATCCCTTTAATAAAAATGAAATAAGTGATAGCCGTAATAGACACCCCTCCAAAAACAGACCCTACATATTTCATTTTACGTTCAAACTGAAAAGAAAATACTAACCGAGAGAGGTATTGTACAATGGCCCCAACTGTAAATGCAATGAGCACAGAGAGCAAAATACCCATAATTATCTCTAAGGCCTTTGCAGTGTTTATATAATCATAAATAAGATCAAAACTCTGCGACTGCTCGTATAACTTGATTGCTGCTACACTTACCGCAGCTCCTAACAACTCAAATACTATTGATACCGTGGTTGAAGTAGGCAACCCTAAGGAATTAAAAAAGTCGAGCAATAGTACATCGGTAATCATGACTGCTAGAAAGATGATCATGATTTCATCAAAATAAAATTGACTAGGATCGAAAATTCCTTTTCTTGCTACTTCCATAAGACCACTTGAAAAGATTGCTCCTACGGCCACCCCTATACTAGCTACAATCATAATTGTTTTTAGTGAAATAGCTTTTGAGCCAATGGCCGAGTTTAGAAAGTTTACAGCATCATTACTTACCCCCACTACTAGATCTGTAATGGCTAAAGCAAATAAAATAACTAAAACAATAATGTAAAAAGTTTCCATAAATTTGTTTACCTAATTGGGTGCAAAATTCCTGCTTTTATTTTTAATTGCTTATGAACTCAATGTTACCAAAACATTAATTTTCAATTTTCTCTACTTCCCGAAAAAAATAATATTTATGACCAATTTTAAAATCAACAATCTCAAAAACTCTAACAGCCCCTATTTAATTCAACACGCCAACAACCCCATAAACTGGCAAGAGTGGAATGATGGGGTATTAAATTATGCTAGAGAAAAAAATAAATTGCTGGTTATAAGTATAGGATATACCACCTGCCATTGGTGTCATGAAATGGAAAAGGAGGTATTCGAAAACAAGGAGGTAGCTCGATTTATGAATGAACATTTTGTTGCTATAAAAGTAGATCGTGAAGTTCATCCCGAAGTAGACCATCTCTATATGCAAAGTCTACAGCTTATGATCAAGCAAGGTGGATGGCCCCTAAATATTATAGCCCTACCCAACAAGATGCCTGTTTGGGGTTGTACATTTTTAAAAGCAAAACCCTGGTTAAGTGCCTTAATGCAGATTAAAGCTTTGTTTGAAAAAGACCCTAATTCGATGCAAGAATACGCCGACACCTTAAAGGAAGGAGTATCAAAACTACAATTACCTAATATAAATAATAAGGAATTAAAGAAAAAAGTAGATTTTGAATTGCTTTTAAATAAATGGAAGAATCAACTCGATTACACCTATGGAGGTGACTTGGGCATCCCAAAGTTTATGATGCCTAATCAGCACTTATTTTTACTAAAATACGCCCATATTGGCCAAGACAATAATTTGAATAATTATCTTAAATTAAGTTTGAAAAAAATTGAAGGCGGAGGAATCCATGATCATATTGAAGGCGGATTTTCACGTTATGCTCTAGATCAAAATTGGCATGTCCCACATTTTGAGAAAATGTTATACGACAACCTTCAACTCATCAACCTGTACCACCAAGCCTATATTTTATTCCAAGAGAAATCCTTTAAAAAAACGTATAAGAAAACACTCGCTTTCATTGACCAGCAATTGAGTGATAGTGATTATTTGTGGTTTACTGCACTAGATGCCGATAGCCTTAATATAAAAGAAGAGCGCGAAGAAGGTGCATATTATACCTGGAAAAAAGAAGAACTTCAAGAATTGCTAAAAGAAAAGTATGAGTTATTTGCCAGTTACTTTAACATCAACCCGAAAGGCTATTGGGAGAATGGAAACTACATTTTATTTAAAAGTCAATCCATTTCAAGCCTTGCAAAATCATTTAATTTATCGAAGTTAGAGGCAGAAAAACAAATAAACGAATGCTTACAAACATTAAAAGCCAGCAAAGCAAAAAGAGCAAAACCACAACTAGATGATAAAAAAATGCTTTCACTAAATGCTATGGCAATTACAACCTACTTGAATGTTTATAAAACTACACAAGAGCAACCTCTCCTAATGCGATGCCAAAAAGCAATAGATCGAATACTACAGCTCAACTACGACGGCAATAAGCTTTATAAGGAATTACACGAGCATCAAGATAAAAAAGCTGGGAGTTTAGAAGATTACGCGTTTTTTATTCAGGCCTTACTTAGTATGCATGAAGTTAGTCTAAAGCCTATTTATTTAAAGCTTTCCGAGGCCCTTATCCAGTATTGTTTTAAGAACTTTAAAAAAGATGCCGATATCTTTTTTTATTATTCCGAGATTCAAAACGAAGATTTATTTATAAAACCAATTGCTTTGCGCGATAACGTTGTCCCTAGTGCCAATGCTATTATGAGTGAGAATCTACATAAACTAGCATTGCTTACGGGCAAGACTGCATATCAAGAACATTTTGAAAAAATGCAGGATAGCATCTCTTCAGATTTTATGCACTCTCCTAGCGACTATTCTCAATGGCTACAAAACCAACTGAAACGAGATTATCCGTTTTTTTTGGTGAAAACCAATGAAAATTTGTGGTCTGCGTTTAGCAAAAGAAAAGCACTTATTAACTTTTATCGTACGACTAATACAAGCCAAAAAAGCACAAAGAACACCGTAAAGGAAGAAGTATTAATCTGCACAGAAAAAGCTTGCCTCCCTCCTGTATATAATACCCAGGAAGCCATAAAGCTCTTATTGGGTAATAATTATTAACAAAAATTAAACGAATAAAAATTTTAAAAAAGCACTTTGTTTCATATTATGCAACAAACAAAAATTAAAAATATGGAAATAACTGAATTTGAAAATTACGCGAAAGAGTATATCGATAAAATAATCGATTTCTTACCAAATTTATTAGCCGCAATTGTCATCTTAATTATTGGGTGGTGGCTTTCTAAAGTGATTGTTAAATATGTAAGAAAAATTTTAAGCAAAAAAGACTATGGTATTGCGTTGGAGCAATTTCTAACCAAAATTATTGAATATACGCTTAAGATTCTCGTTTTCATTACAGCTATTAATCAAATTGGTATAGAAACCACTAGTATAATTGCGGTTATTGGTGCTGCCGGTTTAGCTATTGGATTAGCCTTACAAGGCTCTTTAGCTAATTTTGCCGGAGGTGTGATTATAGTTATTTTAAAGCCCTTTAGAATAGGAGATTGGATTGAGGCTCAAGGTGTTTCTGGATCTGTAAAAGAAATCTCTTTATTTTATACAAAAATAAATACATTCGGAAATCAATTGGTAACGGTACCCAATGGCCCTTTAGCTAACGATAACATTATTAACTACACTGTTGAAGGAAAACGAAAAGATGCCATTACCATAGGTATTTCTTATGATGCAGATATAAAACAAGCTAAAGATATTTTGGAAAACCTTATGCTGGAACAAGAAAACATTATGCGCGATCCTGAACCCCAAGTAGTGGTAACAGAACTTGCCGATAATTCAGTTAATTTGTCTTTACGTTTTTGGGCACTCAATGAGCATTTCTGGGATTGTCACTGGTATACCATCGAAGAGGCTAAAAGAAGATTAGATGCTGCTGAAATTGGTATTCCTTACCCTCAAAGAGACATTCATATTATTAGCAAACCCGAATAAGGGATTACCCTAATTTGAAATCTTTCAAATAAAATGGTTCAAAATAAGCGACGTCCTCTACGTCGCTTATTTTATATTTTCGCATAGCCAAAATACCTACTTCTTTTGCAGAAGGTTGTGCTTCAACAAAAGTAAAATTATCTTTAGACTCTATCTTTTCGGACAACTTACTTGTAGCTTCTCCTAAAAATAATAGACGCTGTCTTTTTTCATCTTGAAAAGAATCTGATTCAATTATTAAAGCTTCAACGGGTTTAATTGTTGTTAAGCCAGTATCTGATTTCGAATTCACCGAATAAAAACCGGCATAAATTTCCATTCGGCGAGCATCTAGGCAAGATATAATTTTATCTACCTCTCCGTGCGTTTCTTTATTATACTGCATAGCTAGGGCCTCTAAAGTATCAACGGCAATAAGCGGAACATCTAAGGCATAACACAAACCTTTAGCCGCCGACACCCCAATTCGTAATCCAGTATACGACCCTGGACCTTTACTTATGGCTACTGCATCTAAACTTTTTAATAAAAAACCATTATCTTCTATTACTTTTTGGATAAAAGTATGAAGCAATTCAGCGTGGGAATATCCAGGAGTGCGATCTTCGATTAAATCTATTAACTTCTCATCTTTCCACAACGCAACAGAACAATTGGTAGTTGTTGTTTCTAACGCTAATAATAATGCCAATTTATTTCGATTTTTTAATTTCTTCAACCGCGTGACCGTCTTTCAATTTTTTAGTAACTAAACTATACGGACCTGTAATTATTTCATCTCCTTCTTTAAGACCTTCAAGAATTTCAATATTGGTTTCATCTTGAATACCGGTTTTTATGGCTTGTAACTTTGCTTTGCCTTCCTCTTTAATGAATACGGCTTCGTAAGTTTTGTCGTCTAAACCAGACGCGTTTGACTTGGTCGTTTCTGCTTTAATAACAATCGCGCTAATAGGAACCGCAAGAATGTCTTTTTTACTGTTTGTAATTATATCAACTGTGGCTGTCATCCCTGGTCGAAAGGGTGAATAGTTTTCTCCTTTACCCGCTAATAAATCGGCATAAGATTCTTTTAAAATTTTCACTTTCACCTTAAAGTTAGTTACTTGATCGGCAGAAAGCGCATCGTTTGCGGAATTACTAATAGCCGTTACCAATCCTTTAAATTTTTTATCCAAGTAAGCGTCAACCTCCACTAAAGCGGAATCACCTACGTTAATCTTTACAATATCATTTTCATTTACATCTACCTCAACTTCCATTTCGTTAAGGTTTGCGACACGTAGTATCTCTGTACCCGCCATTTGCTGGGTTCCTACTACACGCTCGCCCAATTCGGCGTCTAATTTTGAAATTGTACCCGACATGGGTGCATAAATTGTAGTTCTGCCTAAGTTATCTTGTGCTTCGTTAACCGTTGCCGCAGCACTTTGAACATTATAATAGGCGCTTTTTTGTGTGGCTTTTGCTACCTCATACCTAGATAAAACGGCATCCCATTCACTTTGTGAAATAACCCCTTTCTCAAACAAAGTTTTGTTTCGGTTATAGTTAGCTTCAGCTTCCTTAAGGCTA
This sequence comes from uncultured Mesonia sp., assembly GCA_947499595.1. Classification (GTDB taxonomy): domain Bacteria; phylum Bacteroidota; class Bacteroidia; order Flavobacteriales; family Flavobacteriaceae; genus Mesonia; species Mesonia sediminis. The sequence continues at coordinate 169,778 of CANMOY010000006.1, read as the reverse complement.
GCCTTAGCTTGCTCTAAATTGGCTTTAATATTTTGGTAGCTCGCCTGTGATCGCTGTAGACTAGATTGGTATAAATCTGGATTAATTTTTACCAATAAATCACCTTTTTCAACGCGTTGTCCTTCTTTTATTGGAAGTTCGATAATCTCACCCGAAACTTCAGAAGATAGTTTAACCTCTACCTCTGGCTGTATTTTACCCGTTGCTGACACCGTTTCTATCAAGTTCATTTTCTCTAGAAGGGCCACCTCAACCTGTTTAAGGTCATCTGCCTTTCCAAACCAACCCGCTTTTTTACCTCCTATTAAAAAGGCAATTAAAACCAATACACTTATTACAATTACAAGTATTTTCTTTTTTTTCATTTTTATAATTTTAAGTTTTGCGGATCAATTCCAAAATACAATTCAAGCACCTTTAATTTAAAAATATAGTCGTATTTAGCACGATTAAGTTCTATAATAGCGTTGTCTAATCTTTGTTTAGCTTGAGTAAAGTCAAAACCATTGGTAAGACCAACATCATAGCGTTGCTGAGCGTAATCAAAAGCCAATTCTTGTGATTTAACCACTTCTTGAGCCGCTTCATATGCTTCTAAAGCTCCTTGGGCGTCTACGTGTGCTTGATATACATTAGATTCTAAATCTAATTTAGCTTGCTCTAATTGGTACTTTCTTCTTTCTAAATTTATCTTACTGCGAGCTACATTATTTCTAGTGGCCAAACCGTTAAGTATAGGTACGTTTAATTGCACTCCATAGCCAATTCCATCATTTTGATACAACTGCGTTGTGAATGAACGTTCAAAAAAATCATTATCTGAATAACGAGTATTATATCCAAAAAAAGCGGTTAAAGTAGGATAATATGCTCCCCTAGAAATTTGCACATCTTTTTGTGCAATGGCTAGATTTTGTTCGGCAATTTTAAGTTCTGGCCTATTCTCTTCCGCGGAAGCGATAATAGATGCCACAGGCTGGTTAGCTACTTCATTTGAAACCAGCTCATAACCTTCATCAACGATTTGAAAATTTTCATAATCTTTAACCAACATCAACTGCGCTAGATTAATTAAAGCAATTTTTACATTATTTCGTGATATGGCTATTTGTTGCTTTTCATTTGCCATATTGGCTTTTATTTCTAAAAGATCTCCTTTCGGTAGTACGCCACCTTCTACCAAATCTTCTGTACGCTTTAGCTGCTCCTTACTAACCTCGTTTTGACTTTGCAGCGATGATAGGTTGGCTTTATTAAGCAAGACGTTTAAATAGGCGTTTGCCACGGCAAGACTAATATCATCTTTCATTTTATCAAGTTGATATTGCGTAGCCAATTGAGCTAATTTGGCTCTTTGAAGCTGCCTAATGTTTCTTAAACCGTCAAATAAAGTAAGTGAAGAATTAAACCCTGTAGTAAAAGAAGTAAAAACTTCATTCTCAAACTGGTTGGTAACCGGGTTAATGTTAGCTCCGGTATTTACAGAGTAAGACCCTGAACCATTAAGACTTGGTATAAAATTACCTATAGCATCTCTTTTATCGTACTGGGCACTTTTTACATCCAACTCAGATTGCTTGATACTGATGTTGTTCTCTAAGGCATGCGTAACACATTCGTTCAGCGTCCATTTTTTTTCTTGGCTAAAAAGTACAGCCGGAAGACAAACTAAGGTAAGGAGTAAAGTTTTTATTCGCATCATTACAATTTACTAATTTATAAGTAGAAAAAGTAGGTTTATTGTTACAACTGGATCAAATAAATCACCATAAGCAACTTAATTTCCTTTTGCTCTACTTTTAAAACCTACTAATCATAGGACGAATATGATGGAATTTTGTTACAAAAAGCGCGTCACTATGCTTCCTTTTTTCTGTTTTTTAAGGTGCGGTAAACCGCTATGCCAACCCCTCCAACCAGCAGATAAGGAAAAACCATCAAATACATAATTCCATTGTTTATTGACTTAGCGGCTGTCCCATCAGGGTCGCTTTCTAATACTGCTCGACACATGGCGCATTGTGCATTGACTGGCAATATCAAACCAATAAACAATACGAAAAACAAAAAAAAGACTAATTTTTTATCCATAATAAGGTAACATAAATAAATACACCAAAACTCCTGTTACAGCCACATAAAACCAAATAGGAAAAGTATATCGGGCTATTTTAACGTGTTTTTTATATTCTGCTGTTAAACCTCTATACATGGTAAACAAGACCAATGGTACTATTATAGCAGAAAGCACGATATGCGAAATTAAAACAAAAAAATACAATGGCCTTAAAAATCCTTCTCCTCCATAAGGAACAGGATCGTTACTTAATTTAGAGAAAACATAACTAATTAAAAACACGCAAGACAAAACAAAAGCAGTAATCATTACATTGCGATGAAGTAGTTTTTCTCCTTTACGGATTAATACATAGCCAAGTAACAAAAGTACTGCTGTAATCCCATTTAAAACGGCGTGAAAAAAAGGATATGTACCTATATCTAATCCCAACAAATCATATCTTGTAGGAAGATTGAGCAGGACTAATACTATAAGTGGCACCGCAATAGATAAGCTAATAATAATAGGTACAACAATTTTATCTTTACCCTTTTGAATTACCTCTTTCATTTTACAACAACTTTTTTATATCAGATTTAAGCATGTTTAGGTCTTTCGGGTCTAACCCATCGTAATAACCTTTTGGGTTACCATATTCATCGAGGCGAGAAACAATCTCACCTTGCCTATTGATTAGAGCAAAATATCCTGAATGTTCAAAGTTACCCTTTACCTTAGGGTTGTAGGCAGCATAAAGATTAAAACCTTGATTGGCTAATTCAAATATAGCGTCTCGTTCACCGGTTAACAAATGCCAATTAGGATGAGATATACCATGTTTTTTGGCATAGGCAGCTAAAATCTCTGGCGTATCGTATTCTGGATTAATACTAAAAGAAGCTATACCAAAATTAGGATTACCAAAAAATTCGTCTTGAATTTTTGTCATATTTTCATTCATTTCGGGGCAAATAGTAGGACAAGTAGTAAAAAAGAACTCTACCACGTAAACCTTACCCTTAAAGTCTTCATCAGAAATGAGCTCACCATCTTGATTGGTCAACTGGTAACTAGGCACCTTACCTATTACTGTCATAGCAACTTTATTACCGCTAAAGCGATCAACTATTTTAGGAACCGCCCAAATTCCAAAAATTAGAATAATAAAGGTTATACCAATGTATTTATAATTTTTCATCGTTATCTTTAATTGCATTTCCTTTAGTGGCCAATCTATATTCAGCTAAAATTACTTTAATGTCGTCGCTCATTATGTTGCTAAGCTCTGCCACAGAAGAAGTATCATAACCATAGTTTTCAACTACAGTTTTGTCTTCCTCATCTTTTCTTCCGCGTAAAGCTAACTCTTTATCAATAATAAAAACGTGTTCATTAGCACCACCTTCATTTAATTGTAGAGGTGTTTGAAGACTTTCAAAGACCCCTTGTATGTTATTCTGGCTCCCAAAAGCAAATTTCCAATTCTTGACATCTATGGTGGTGCCTAATTGATTTAGCAGATCTTGGACCGCTTGTTCTTGCCCATCTTCAGCCAATATCACAAATTGAAAGTCCTTAAACTGATAGTTTTTATCGTAAATTTTTTCATTAAGATTAAAAGCATGCCCTTCCATTTCCTTCACCCTATTCCCCATAAAGAAAAGAACACTAATATGGTCTTTCAAACGCACTTCTTCATTTTGAAAAGTATGAAAATTATCGATTTCAGAAATAGGTTTGGTTAAAGTGGGAAGAATAGCAAAATGATTAATTCCTGAAGAAAAAAATAAGTAAGCCACAATAGGCAATGCAAACAATAAGGTGAGCACAAAATATTTTTTCATAACAACAAAATTGCTTTTACAAAAATAAAAAAGACGGTTCAATAAAACCGCCTTTTTGTATGATTTAACGTATGTTTTCTATTAGAAATTCCAAGTCACAAAACCGTTAGAAAAAACGTCATGTATATAAACTCCTTCTGCAAGAAGTATAAAAACCAAATAACATACTAGGAAAACTATTGTCCATACTACCGAACGCCTCAGGCCTTTCTTTTCACCTTCCATATGCATAAAGGCCCAAGTAATTAAATAAGCTTTATACACCGTTAAAATAATAAATATCCAATTTAAAAGATGCATATACAAGATATCGGTCTGCACCAAGAATGCTGGTTTAAAGATACCCAATACCACCTCTACAATAGTTACTACAGAAAGTAACATAAATACATACCAAATTCGCTTTGTTGCTGATTGATTAGTATGTGTTGAATCGTGTGCCATTTTTAATTGTGTTTTTTATTAAACAAGGTAAAAGAAAGTAAATACAAATACCCAAACTAAGTCTACAAAGTGCCAATATAACCCTACTTTTTCTACCATTTCATAACTTCCTCTTCGCTCATATGTACCTACTAAAACATTAAAGAATATTATAATATTTAGAATAATACCCATAGATACGTGAAAACCATGAAATCCTGTGATAAAGAAAAAGAAATCGGCAAACAATGGTGGTCCATATTCATTATTGGTAAGGTTTGCTCCTTCAACGGTTGTAACAGCATCATTCTTTAATTTTGCCAATGAAGCTTCTCTAGATAAAACAATTTTCTTACCGTTTTCATCTAATTGCTGAATACGAACCAATATATTTGGATTAGCTTCAAATCCCTTAGTAATTTCCTCTACAGTAAAACTAGCAGACGTCTGCTTATCAGCATCATACCACACACCATTGCTAGGCTGGTGTTCTATACGATCCTGAGGTAAAGTTTTAGCAAAATCGGCTAAAGCAACGCGCTCGTGATCGGTATCTACGAATTGTAAAATTTGACCTCCTCGTGTTTCAACCGCACCGTAAGTACCGTTTATAAAATTTTTCCACTCCCAAGCTTGCGATCCTACAAAGACCAAACCACCAATAATGGTTAAAAACATGTAGAGTGTAACTTTCTTTTTGTTCATATGATGTCCTGCATCTACAGCTAACACCATGGTCACCGATGAAAATATTAGAATAAAAGTCATCAACGCCACATAGTACATGGGTGCGTCAACCCCGTGTAAGAACGGAAAGTGATTAAACACCTCATCGGCTATAGGCCAAGAGTCTATAAACTTAAATCTTGAAAAACCATAAGCTGCTAAAAACGCCGAAAACGTAAGCGCATCCGATGCAATAAAAAACCACATCATTAATTTTCCATAACTTGCTCCAAGTGGTTTATTTCCTCCACCCCAAGTTTTTCCTTCGGTGCCTGTTTGGGCAACAGTAGCTTCCATAAATAGAAATTAGTGTTAAATATTAAGCAAAAATAGTTAATTTTATTATCCTAAGAAATATAAAAAGAAAAACAGATAAATCCACAAGACATCTACAAAATGCCAAAAGGTCGCACCTAGCTCTAATCCAAGCATTTGACCAGATTTATAACGCTGTTTAGAATTATTATAAATTAAGACCAATAAAATGATTAAACCCGCCACTATATGGGCGATATGAGATATAACAATTAAATAAATAAAAGATGAAGTTATGTTGCTCGCACTTCCTGTAAAATAATACCCCTCACCCAAAATTTCCATAAATCCTTGAAATTGCATCCAAACAAAAACACTACCCAAAACAAAGGTTGCTATAAGTAACCAACCAGCTTTTTTGGTTTCATTATTCTTTACGGCTTTTTTAGCAAAAAGTAAGCAAACACTACTTAGCAAAATAACAATTGTACTGTACAAAAAAGGCGCTGGTAATTGAAAATCTTCAATCCAATCGGGCCGATCTTTACTCACCACAAATGCACTGGTAAGTCCGGCAAACATCATACCCATGCTTATGATTGCGAACCACAACATCATTTTTTTTGACCGTGCTATTTTTTCTCTCTCGGTACCATCTGTTAAATCCATAAGCGAATATATTTATCTAAAACATAAATTATTTGTAGTAAGGTAATATAGCTAACACTAGCAAACATAAGCTGCTTAGCCGTTTTCTGGTCTCTATCACGGTATAATTTCACGGCATAATACATCATACCTGCGCCAAGTAAAAATATTAATACCCCTGCAATCGGACTCAGATATAAGTTGCCGGTAACCCCTAGTGTGGGTACTAGTGAAATTACCACCATCCAAATAGTATAAAGTATTATTTGAATCGCAGTCCCTTTATCTCGTTTTCCCGTTGGCAGCATAAAGAATCCACCTTTCTCATAATCATCGTACAACCACCAGCCTAATGCCCAGAAATGCGGGAATTGCCAAAAAAACTGAATCATAAAAAGCGTTCCTGGCTCGATACTAAAATCATTTGTAGCGGCTACCCAGCCAAGCATAAATGGTATTGCTCCTGGAAAGGCACCTACAAATACAGAAAGTGGTGTTTTTGTTTTTAATGGGGTGTAAACACTTACATACAAAAAGATTGATATTGCACCGAACATAGACGTTACAGGGTTGATGATATACAAAACAGCCAACCCCAATAAAGTGAAACTAACAGCAATAAACAGCGCCATTTTCACACTCATTCTACCTGCTGGTAAAGGCCTGTTTTTGGTACGGCTCATTAATCCATCTAAATCACGCTCTAAAACTTGATTAAAAGCATTACTTGCACCCACCATCATATAACCTCCAATACCTAGCAATAAAACCGTAAAAAAATTAATTTTATCGGCTCCTAGAAAATAACCAGCAATAGAAGAAAAAACCACACTTACCGCCAAACGCATTTTGGTAATTTCTTTAAAATCGGTTAACCGACTTACCTGATAAGTATTTTCTATGGTCTTGCTCAATCTTCTAAAAATTGTAGCTGCAAAGATACTGCTTAAAAGCGGTAAAGACAAAGCTTGCTGCTATATTTTTAAAAGTCGTAGTACCAATTAAATAAGTCGGTTCTAAACCCAAAATTTAACCAAGTAGTGGAGCCCGTAGACGGCAGGAATGTATTTTCAATATCGGGTGTCAAATTTCGATAAATAAAATTAGCATACACTTTTAAATTTGTAGCCGGATTAAGCAGATACCCCAACTCTGTCTCAGCATAAAAAAAGTCCGCGGTGTTCCCTTGTAGCATTTGGTTTCCTTTATCACTTATTCGCTGGTCTTCACTTCCGTAAATATTTCCGCCGTAAAACGGATCTAAATCTGCTTCCAACTCTAAACCGCGTCTTCCTAAAATAAATTTAGCATGGCCATACCAGCGTTTTTGCTTATAGCGAGTTATGAATAAAAACTCTCTGAAATTAGCACCCCATAAATGCGCCAAAGATTGATTGTTATGACCGTAATTTAAAACTACTGTATTATGAGAGTAAGTGTAAGGTCGAGCCTGATTATATTCTACCTGTAAATTTAAATTGCGTACGCCAACAAAGTCATATAATTTAAGGCCCAATTGATAGGCAATCTTGTTTTTGTAACTCTGCTGGCCTCCAAAAATATCTGAAGATGAAAACTCATCGATCATCATTTGGGTATAGGCGTTAATTTGATTTGAAAATTTGTATTTGGCATCAAGACCGATCAAGGCATTTCCTCCTCTAGAACCTGTTGAAAATTCTATGGCACGGTAAAAAATAACCGGATTCAAGTAGTTAAAATCAAAACCTCGATCGTTATCGTTTTCCCATAATACAGATTCAAACAATCCAATATTTAATCGCTTGCTTACATTGTAGCTTAAATGATGAGTGGCCATGTATTTTGTTCGAAAAGAGCCAGACTCTGTCACCGCAGGCCTTATGTCACGCAAACTCATCCAAATATTGGTATATTTAATTTTCCAAAAACTGGTGTTAATTTTGAAAAATGGGTACGGACTTGCATTATCGCTCAATAGCATAGAGCGATAACCGTCGCCAATAAAGTTTTTTCCATGTCCTAATTGTAAATTAAAATAATTATTTGGGGTGTAAGAAATATAACCTTCTGCGATAGGATAATCATAACTATCTGTTTTAAAATCTTTTGCAATTCCCCTTGCCGGTATTACGGCAGGATTTCCGCCATCCGGACGAATACTATTAGCGTACTCATTAAAATAGTTGGCAAAGCGTCCTTGACTCTCATAAACCGCTGCATAAAAATTAAACTTAGAGCCAATCCCTCCTTGTATTACAGCGGCGCGAGTATTATTGTAAGTCGAATTAAAATCAGCGTCAAAATCTTTACCTATTTGAAGGTCTGCCGCAACATCTGCGGTAAACCAGTAATCTTCGGTTTGTAAACGCACCAGATGCTCATTAAAAAACTTTTTACCAAACCACGATTTTAGAGGTAATTTTAGTTTTTCATGTTCGGTTTTAAAATCATAGTAAGCATTAACGCGATTGTAAGTCATCGGCTTGACCGAAGTATGAGCATTACTTCCCAACTGATTTAACTCCTTATCGAACCGATTGTATATTTCGTGGGATAACGGAATAGTGATTTGGCTTTCATATTCTGGATTTGTATAGGGCACTTTAGCTTGGTTGACTAAATCGTATTCTTGAAGTTTAATTTCTTGACTTCCTTTGTTGATTGCCTTTTCTTGAACAGTTTTTTTTGGTGTTTCTAAAGGTAGTTTTATAGGATAGCGAAACTGCATATAGGTGGGTTTGCCGTTAAAAACCGCTGGTTTCAGTTTAGGGAATGAGTTAAAGCTGCGGTACACTTCGTCTTTCAAGGCTTTATGAACACTAGTCACATAAAGCACATTAAAACTTCCTGATTTATCAACCTCGAATAATACATCGATTTGGGTTTCTATATCCTTCAGATTGGCTGGTATATTAAAATTTTCATACACCAATTCGTTTAATCGCTCATAAAAGCAATTTTCTATTTCCTTTTCGGATTGAGTAGCACAAGAATCAAAAACGGGAAATTGCTCTATTCTTTGGGTCGTTTGTTGAGCCAAAGTTAGGTTAGCCAGTAAAAGCGTGAAGAAAAGCAAATTGAAATTAGCCATAGATTTAAAAATAGTTGAGTACACAAATGTAAAACTAAGTGGCTTATAGCGCAAAGCTTAGCGTCTAAAATTAAAACTTTAAAAACCATAAAAAAAGCCTTCAAATTCTTGAAGGCTTTTATATTGAATAAGATTAAGATTAATCTTGCACTTGAAAAATAATAGGAAGTGAGTACAAAACACCAACTGGTTTACCACGTTGTTTACCGGGCACCATATTAGGCAACATACCCACAACACGCTCGGCTTCTTTTTGCAACCTTGGGTGCGGAGCTCTAGCTTGAACACCTACAACCTTTCCGTTTCTGTCAATTTTAAATCTTACGTATACTCTATTTACACCAGACAAGCCAAGTTCTGAACCAAGATCTGTATTAAATTTACTATTTACAAAATTCTTGATTTTATCAGACATACACTTCTTACGATCGGCGTTAGTTTTATATTTTTCACAGCCAGGAAATAAAGGAACATCTTCAATAGCCGTAAAAGGAACATCTTCTATCACTTCTTCAGGAGTTGGCTCCACATCATCAACCTCAACTATTTCTGGCTCATCTGTAACCTCGGTAGACTCAATAATTTCTTCCTCGATTTCTACATCATCCTCAACTACTTCGATCACCTCTGGTGCTGGTGGCGGTGGAGGTGGTGGTGGCGGTGGGGTTTGTATCTCGGTAATGGGCACATCTTCTTCCTCTAGTTGGTCAAATTGCACTACTCCTTGGTCTATGGCTTCTTTGTCATAAGTTTTCCACTCAATGGCACGCCAAGTAATCAAAAGCATTAGAATAAGACCAATTTGGAAGAACAAAACACTTTTTCTTCCTAAATCTTTCTTTGGATTCTTTTTTGGTTTCATAACTTGAGTTTAACGAATTGCTAATGTAAATATTTTTTGATAAAAATCTAAAAGTTTAACTTCTTTTCTTGTTTCTCGGACTTCATCAAAGAGCCTGAAACCCAATATGCGACCATCACACCGGCAGAATTGGCCAAAATATCCCAATAATCAAAAGTTCTGTAACTTGTAAGACTTTCTTGTAACACTTCAATAAAAATGCCAAAAATGATTACGAGTAAAGAAACTATTTTTTTAATTGAAATAAACCTAGTGTTTTTAACTGCTTTAAAGACGTACCAAATCCATAAAAAGCTTAAAACAAAATAGGCCGAAAAATGAAAAATCTTATCGGCCTGATTGATTTGAACTTTTGGTAAACCCTGCGTACTGGTTAAAGATAGGTAAACAATGCACAAGGTATTAACCAAAGCAAGAACGAGTAAAAGTTTAGCTGGCAATAAGTTCTTTATAAGCTTCTGCATCTAATAGGTCTTCTATTTCTTCTTTGTTGCTTATTTTAATTTTAATAATCCAGCCTTCGGTATACGGATCTGTATTTACATTCTCTGGCTCGTCTTCTAGTCCTTCGTTGAACTCGATGATTTCACCACTCAAAGGCAAAAACAAATCAGAAACGGTTTTAACGGCCTCTACACTACCAAAAACTTCATCTTTGGCTAATTCTTCGCCTTCTGTTTCTACCTCAACATAAACAATATCACCTAGCTCGCTTTGCGCGAAATCGGTTATACCCACAGTAGCAACATCACCGTCTATTTTAACCCACTCGTGGTCTTTAGTGTACTTTAATTCATTTGGAATGTTCATAATATTAACTGATTTAATTTATAGTTGTGTTTTTTTAATTTCCGAAATTGTATCGAAGGGTTATACCCGAACGTATAGTTGTGGTAGGAAAAGCAGTAGAGATAGCATACTGCGAAAAAGTATGATCATAGTAAAATATGGCCGTTAAGTTTTTTGACAAAGCATAATCTGCCGTAAAATATACACTCCACAAATCCTGACCCGCCGTGGTTTGACTATTAGCAAAATCTAAATACCTTATGATAGATTCATTTCTTCTAAAAGAAATATCGGCTTTAAGGTTTAAATCACTTCTAATAATTCGGTTGTTACCCCCTACCTTTGTAGTAAAACTTAAATCTTGAACCCGGTAACCTAAACCAAATATATATTCATTTCCTTGCACTTCGGTTAATAAGTTATTATCAAAACTCAAAGAAAGCTGTCTATCTCTTCTGATTTCAGTTGAAAGCTTAATGCTATTTTTCAACTCCATATCAACCTTAATTAAAGGTGAAAATTGCTCACTTAAATTAATGTTTGAAATTAAAAACGGATTTTTGAAATTTCCTGATTGGTCTAGATTGGTTACACTGTACGGATTGGTTCTATCATAATCTAAATTACTTTGAAATTGATTTATACTGTACAGCGAAGTATATCCATGCTGAAGCGTAAATCTTCTAAAAGTATCTTTAAACCATTTAATGCGCATAAGACCCGTGTACTTTAAAGTCCAGTTAGGCAAAGGTACATCTCTAAAGGCACCTAAACTAATATCTTGAGCATCTTTACCGGTATAAGCCGATAGAAAGGAAGGTAACAGCACCGCCTGACTAGTTCTTCCAAATCCTTTAGGAAACCCGGTTTCTTGGTTAATGTTGGCTGGATCTGACAAATCTATACCGGCTTTACGTGCCAAACGGTTAGCAACGGCAAGTCTATTCTCCCGAAACTGTTCAAATGCTTCTGATCGCTCTTTGGTACTTTCAGAAAAAGCCGAGCTAATCATAATAGTAGAGATATTAAAATTACCAAAGCTATTGGGAGCCAGCGATCTATATTGCAAATCGTCTTGATTTACTCGGTAATTTTCGGCATAATTTTCAGAATAAACCCTATTGGCGTTTAAGTCTAAGGTAAGGCCTGGCAACAAACCAATATTAGCTTGAACACTCAAATTGCGTGTTTCATTCTCTGTATATTGCTCATTAAATTCTTGATATGTGGTAAGCCAACCCCTTCTAGCTGCGCGCTCACGAATATCATTTTGACCTCCAAAAACAAAACCTGCACTGGGTTTTAAGGTGCCTAAAAACCCGATATCGTTAGTATAACCTGGTAAAAACATACCATTGGTTTCTTGATAATTAAAAGTAAGACGTTTTAAAGCAGTCACAACATCTATACCTGTATTTAAAACGCGGTCACCAAAGCTCAACTCCTCATCATCTGTATTTGCGGCATTTGTGCCTCCACTTCTTGAAAACCCGAGAGCGTTAGCCGGACGCGCATTCATGTTGATTGCAGACTTATTACTATTCCCGCCTTTTTTCTTTAAACCTATATAATCGTAAAGAGTCCCCATTTCTACCGTACCATTTATTTGGTGGGTGTTAGCATTTTGTATGGTATTTCCTAAATCAGGGATACCGGGTAAATCTCGTAAGATTTGAGATCCGCGTTGCCATTGAAAATTACCCGTATAAGAATAGGTTGCCCTTAAAAATTTAAGGAATGGAAACTTCTCAAAAGGCAACTCATAATTTACTTGTAAATTTTGGTTAAAGCTATTTGGATCTCCGATGGCAAAAAAGTCATCCCAAACCCCAACGCTATTGTCTTGCCTGTTTTCTTCATCTATATAATTACGCACTATTCGATTGGTATTTGCCGAGAGTACAAAATTTAAGGATTTAGTCAATTGATGATTGATAGCATATTGATAGTCGAATGTATAATTGCGCTGATATAACTTTGGCAAACCTAAAGAACCTGGTGGCAGATTGATTTCTCTAAATCGTTGTTCGTTATATTGCCTCAAAATGGTGCTTGAAGCGGATAAACTAGTAGGTAATAAATTAAAATTGAAATCTTTTAGCGGCTGATAGTAATCACTACTATCTAAAACGGCAATGTTTTTAAAAGGCTCTACTGCAACTTTTGGTGGTGCGTACTCATAAGTTGCACCTACGTTAACATTTTGGCTTAATGCTTCTGCTATTTCAAAATCACGATGATCCTCTTGATTATAGGTTCCTGAAAAGGTGAAATTTTCTACATCAATAGGAAGCGGTACTTTATCTTGATTCTGCCTTTCTTTTCGTAGACCAATAACACTAACGCTTTGACGCTTTGTATAATCCTCGGCTCGTTCTTGCAATTCGCGCTTGCGTTCGGGTGTAGCATTATCTAACAGCGTCTCTAATTCTAAATCTAAATATTCTGGATCAAATTGAGGAGTGATTAATTCCTCCCCACGGCTGTAGCTAAATGGTACTTTTACACCCCATTTTTTGGGCAGTAATTGTCCCATATTTAAGCTGGTTACAACATCATATTGTTTCACATCTTCTCTACTACGCTGGTTAGGCCCTTGTTCTATGCTACCAAAACCAACAGTGCTTCGCTTACCTGTAGCGCTTACACTGGCGAAGTCGGCTAGATTGGTATCCATATTTACGATTGCGGCCCAGCCGCCTTCATTTTTCATATCAGAAAGGCGTAACTCGTTAAACCAAACTTCACCACTAGCCTGTGTTGTTCCGGTATTTTTTAAACCTAGCATCAACATACGTATATCGCCAAAAGTTGGATTCCCCTTTATACCTACCTTCATCTCTCCAGAAGTATTCCCGGTGATAGGCTGCAGTTCTTTATTAAAATAGTTTAGCTGTCCTGGGTTAAAATTAGGGTTTCCTATAACCAATGATTTTATTTGCTGCAATAAAGCTAGGGGGAGTTTTAAATCATTTTCTATGGGCCACACATCTCTAGGTACAGTTGAATTTAGGTCGCTTACCGTAAGAGGAATCTCAACTTGATAAAAGTTATCGGTAAAATCTGTACCCATACGTATAAAAGCCGATAATTCTCCATCTAATAAAGTGGGTTCTGGGGCGGGTAACGACTCGGCATGCAAGAACATCTCTAAATTTTCAAATTGACGCATATCAATCTGAAAGTTCTTATAAACCGCCCGAGAATCATTGGGTTTTAAATTTTTAACTACCAGAGACATGGATTGCTCGTCTTCTCGCACGCGCTGATTGTTATCGATTAATTCTTCTCGTACAACTCCTGGCGGTGTTACATAATCTGAAGTTTGCTCCTTGCTTACAGCGGTTACTTCAAATGTAGTTCCGGTAGTAATTTCTGGATCGGTACCGTCGGGAACCACGGCTTGGTTGTAGCGTCTATAATCACCGCGTACCAAATCTAAACTTCCAAATCTTAAGGTTACCTCCTTTTCAAATCCGCTAAGGAACATTCGCATAAAACGAATAGAGCGCAAGTCTGCAATACCATTTACCGCAAATTGACTTTCGGTGCGTAAGGGTATCTTAAACTGTACCCAGCGCACTTCCATTTGTTTACCGTTTTGCAAAGTAGTGGTTAAGGTCTTTACATCGGTAATATAATCATAGTCAACCCCAGCAAAACTTGCGGTGTTATTCTCTACACTCATATTTCTAAAAACAGGAACCTTATACTCAAAGTAACTGTCTATAGTATTCATGGTGTTATCTCGATTGATATCTTCTACAGAAGGTACTGTAGTTCTACCTCTATTGTTCTGCCCCACTTCTGTGGGACTATTACCTTGCAAACCGTTATATTTTTTGTAGCGCTCTAAAATATTTCCCGTAGCACTTAAATAAAATTCATAGTTATCGTTCGCAGGATCTTCTAGTCCAGCAAATTGCGGAAATTGCAGACTTTCTTCGGTATCGTCTAGACCGTCAAGACCAAGGTCTTGATTTACTCTTTGCTGACCTTCTGTATCAAAAGCATAAACCAAAGATTGGTTACTTGGCACTTTTCCAAACGCCGTTTCTAGGGTATTATCTGTTGATCCGTCTACTGGTAATCCGTTTTCGTATTGCTTTCTACCGTCTTTTAAAATATCTTCACTAATATTTCCCAGATTAAGGGTAATCAATCCTTCATTGATGCTGGCATTTTCTTGATAAATAAACGGATCCATCACCCAGAATTCGATAAACTCTACATTAGATCGTTCAAAATCTGTAGTCGTAATCTCACGCATTATTCCTCCAAAATTTTCTTTAGGATTAGGAAGTGTATTATCGGTCGCAGCCGGATTAAAGTTATACTGGCCACGCTCTTGCGGATTAAAGTTTAAATCTAAAGTATAAATAGCCTGAGTTTGCCCCTGAACAATATCGGTATCGGGAAAAATTTCATCTATAAATACGCGTCTGGTGGCATATGAAGAAAGATCATTATCGCTAATACCTGAAGGACGCTGATTTGTATAAAAAATAGGATCTATGGTGTACCAAGATAAGTGAGCACGTTTGTATGTAGAAGCCAAATCGTTATTGCTACGCTCTCCTCCAAAGCCTAGTGGTGCACTTGACAAGAACCACGATAAAGGACTCATTACTGAAATTGAAGTTTGAGAAGCCTCGAAATCATCTACATAACTGGTGGCGACTCCATTAAAATTATCGCCCTTAGGACTACCAGGATGCAAATAAGCAAATTCACCACGTACAGAAAAATTAGAAGGCACATCGGTGTCTATGTTTGGTAGTTTATTCACCAATCGCGTAAAGAAAGGAACCTCTGTAGAGTAGTTTAAATTAAAGCCATACATCGAATTGTTTATAGGCTCATAACTGTAGTTTGCTTTCTGAGTTAGCGGTCGCTCATTCAGGTTTAAATAAGTGGCTCCAATAATAAAGTTCTTATTGAATTCGTGTTGTATATCTAAGCCGGTAAAACGCTTGGTTTGTTGTCCAAATAACGCATTATTTTCAGTTGAAACTTGAATCGGCGTATCTGAGGCCAATAAAGCTTCATCTAATATATTTACTCTACCTAATTGATAGTCTACCGTATAGTCTACTCCCTCTTGCAAAGTTCTTCCCCCTGCGGTAACCACCACAGAGCCTTGAGGCACGTTAAAAGCACCAATTGGGATCCCTCCTTGACCACTTGACTTATAACTACCCTTTAATTGAAATTTATTCTTATCGGCTTCTTCTTGCTCTGCCTGAATTTTTGTAGTGGTGTACAAACTCCTAAAAACATATTTCTTTTGATTGGCGTTATAACTTAGCGGATTTTCGTAATCTTCTGGACCTCCGTTTGGGGTATTATCAAGTTTATTGAAAAGATACTCACCAAATGGTTCTACACTAGTAAAAATAACCCGACCGTTTTGTGTATCAATGGTTAGACCATTTACAAAATCAAAAAATCCGTCACCGTCTTGAACAGGGTCGTTATTTAAGTTTAAATTATCTAGATTAAAAACACGCAATAAGGTTTTATCTTCTACATCTGGTGGTAAATTGGCATTCGCCACTCCTTTGATATAGTTTAAGGGTTGAGGATCTGTATAAAGTATATTAAATCTGAAATCTTCTTTTTCAATTTGAAAAGCATCCAAACTATAGATGTTCTTCATCATTAAATCCCAAACCGGTTCGTTCACATTCGTAATAGGACTTTTAAGCATTTTAACCACTAAATTTTGACTCACTGCCACTTGGTTTTGGTTGTTAGGATCTGTACCCGTGGTTTGCCCTTGGGTAGCTGGAACCCCATCATTTGCAAATTCACCCACTTGATAAACTTGACCGTTTACTGTAAATTGAAAAGCTACAGCCAACATCTCATCATTATTGATACGCTGATTTAAAGAGACATATCCCAATTGTGGATGTAAAGTATATTCAGATGGCTGTAATTGACGTGCATTTTCTAATTTGGCGTAGTCTGTCCCCTCACTTACTTGAGAAGAAACAGCTCCAAAACCTTGATCTACACTCGCTACATCGCGAATAGCCTCGGTTAACAAACTCTGTTGTGGACCATTAATACCCAGCGGATTAAAGTCGTTATTACTATTGTTAGGAAATGCACTGGCAGGAGCATTGATAAAGTTTGAAAATGCCGGCGGATTGCTCGGATTGCCATTAGCATCTAATAAAACTCCAACTTTTCTAGGGTTAGACTCTCCCAAGTCTTGAATCGCAACAATATTTCTGGCATCGGTAAGTGCTTGGGTTGAGTTTGTTCGGTTGGTTACCCATAATTGCACTCGGGTAATTTGCACATTGCTATTTATAAAAGGATAATTCTCTAGCGCTTTATCGTAATGTTCTCTAAAATATTGCGCCAAGAAAAAATGCCTGTTTTCATCATAATCGAGTATGAATTTTTCAAATTTCTCTACCGCTCCACCGCCTTGTATTTCTGTAGTCTGTCGTTCTGAGTTTTGCTCAGAAAAAACTCCTGTTATTGTAGTTTTTCCAAATTGTAATTGAGTTTTTACTCCAAATAGACTTTGACTACCCTGCATTAGCGAGCTGGTGAGTGGCATACTCACATTACCCACCTCTATCTTTCTTACTATATCATCTTCTGTAGGAGTGTACTCTAATTTGATTTGGTTTTGGAAGTCAAAAGTAGATTGTGTATCATAATTAGCGTTGATCTCGAGGCGCTTACCTATTTTACCCAGCAAACTCAAGCTTATACGTTGATTAAAATCAAAGGTAAAACTACTTCGATTTCTAGGCGATAATGAGGGATTATCTTGTTTGGTGTATAGCACTCCTAAATCTACTTCAACCGAACCCTGTGGGATAATTTCAATTTCACTACCCCCAAAAATGCTTTCAAAAAAATCATTATTTACATAAAAGATGGGCAACAAGTTCTTTTGTGCCTCTTTGGCCTCATCACTTCTTCCAGTTAGGGCATCAGATTTTTGCTTGAAATATTCTTTCATTTGATTTTTTAAAATCAAATTTTCAAATTGCTCACGTGTTAAAACCAATGGATAATTGACATTCACCTCTCCAGTTTTTTCAGTATAAATATACCGGTCTAAAATGGGGTCATAAGTATATTTTTGTTCAATACTATTAGGGTAACTTAAATCTATCTTACCCGTTTGATGTCCTGTCTTGGTGCTATCTTGCACAGCATCTTGTTGCGCCCAAAGCTTAGGGCTAAAAATCAAGCCTAAAACCAGAAAAGCAACAATCTTACTTTTATTACCTAGAGCAATTGTATTCAAGATTTTTATAAGTTTTTTAGAGCTAGCTTTATAATTTGTTGAACGGTTGACTCTGGAGTTTCTTTTAAAATGCGCTGCACTACTTTTTCAGATTGCTTTGCACTATACCCAAGAGTTTCTAGTGCAGATAACGCTTCTTGCTTTGCACTATTGCCCTGAGGCATTGAAATTTGTGCATGTTCAAGGTGATCTCCTAGTTTATCTTTTAAATCGATAATTACCCTTTGCGCTGTTTTGGTTCCTATCCCTTTTACACTTTTAATCACATCAACATCTTCTTGGGTTATAGCTTCAACAACTTCTTGTGGAGATAAAGAAGAGAGCATGGTTCTTGCTGTACTTGCGCCTATACCCGACACTGATATGAGTTTTTTGAAAATCTCACGCTCTTGCACCTGCATAAACCCGAATAAAGTATGCGCATCTTCTCGAACTTGTAAATAGGTATAAATTTTTACGTTCTCGTCAAGCGGAAGTTGCTCGTAGGTATGTAAAGAAATATGTAAAAAATAACCAACACCTTGGCAGTCAATTACCACATGAGTAGGTGACTTTTCGGCTAATCTACCTTTTAAATAAGCAATCATAAACGTTAATAAAGCGTTAAAGCTCCAAATGTAGCAAATTAATTAGGATACAAAAAGTAAAAAGCAGGTTTAACACACCTGCTTTTTACCTGTATTTTAATGCGGTATTCCTGTGTGAGCTCGTTTTTCTTTTTCTTGTGCATCTACAACTGCAACGGCAGTCATGTTAACCATTTCTTCTACACTAGCTCCTAATTGCAGTACGTGTGCAGGTTTTTTTAATCCCATTAAAATAGGACCAATAGAATCGGTTTGATTCAATTCTTTTATCAATTTGTAATTAGAATTGGCCGCATCAAGGTTCGGAAAAATAAGCGTATTCACCTTTCTACCCGCTAATTTTGAAAACGGGAATTTACTTTCTAACATGCGTCGATTTAAAGCAAAATCTACTTGCAATTCGCCATCTACAATCAAATCTGGCATTTTGTCGTGTAAAATCTCTACTGCACGTTTTATTTTCTTTGCTTTATCATGTTTGGAGGACCCGAAATTTGCATAAGAAACCATGGCCATAATAGGTTCCATACCAAACATTTTCACGATTCGACTAGTCATATAAGCAATTTTAGCCAAATCTTCAGAATCGGGCTCTATATTAATTGAGGTATCACTAATAAACAACGGACCACGGGTAGTATTCATCAAATTGGTTGCTGCAATTCGAGTAACCCCTTTATCCATTCCTATCAAATCTAAAATTGGTTTCACTACGGTTGGATAGGCTCTTGAGTAACCAGACAATAAAGCGTCTGCATCTCCCTCATTTACCATCATACTGGCGTAATAATTTCGCTCACGCATCAATTTTTGCGCCTCATACAAGGTAATTCCATTTCGCTTTCTGGCATTCCAAAACACTTCGGCATACGCATTTACTTGATCTTTGCATTCATCAGACTTAGGATCTATAATCTCAACAGCATCTGTTTTTTCAAACTCCAGTTCCTGCATCAACTCAAGAATCACATCTTTTCTTCCTAATAAAATGGGTTTACATAAGCCTTCATCGTGACCTATTTGAGCTGCTTTTAATACATCCAAATGATCTGCTTCGGCGTAAACAACACGTTTAGGATTTAATTTAGCTCTGTTTAAAAGCAAACGGGTAATTTTATTATCACCCCCCATACGCTCATAAAGCTCATCTTCATAGCGTTGCCAATCCTCTATGGGCTCTTTAGCAACGCCACTTTCCATGGCCGCCTTTGCAACAGCTGGGGGTATTTTGGTAAGTAATCTAGAGTCAAAGGGCTTAGGTATGATGTATTCTCTACCAAAGCCTAATTTGGTCTCTCCGTAGGCAATATTGACTTGCTCTGGAACATTTTCTTTAGCTAGCTCTGCTAAGGCCCTAACAGCAGCCATTTTCATAGCTTCATTAATTTTTGTTGCCCGAACATCTAATGCTCCTCTAAAAATAAACGGAAAACCAAGTACATTATTTACTTGGTTAGGATGATCGCTGCGCCCAGTTGCCATAATCAAATCTTTTCTTGTACTTACCGCTAAATCGTAGTCAATTTCTGGGTTGGGGTTAGCCATAGCAAAAACAATAGGATTCTTAGCCATGCTTAGAAGCATTTCTGGCGTTACAATATCGGCAATAGATAAGCCCACAAAAACATCTGCATTTTGCATCGCCTCTTCAAGAGTATCAATTTTGCGGCTGGTTGCAAACTCCTCCTTTTCGGCACTTAAATTCTCTCGGTCTTTACGGATTACCCCTTTGCTATCTAACATAACAATGTTATCTGGCTGGGCCCCAAAAGCTTTATAAAGCCTAGTACAAGAAACTGCAGCGGCTCCTGCACCACTCACTACAATTTTTACATCTTCTATTTTCTTTTCTGCCAGCTCAACTGCATTTAAAAGTGCGGCAGCCGATATAATAGCCGTACCGTGCTGATCATCATGCATTACGGGTATATCTAACTCCTCTTTTAAGCGTCTTTCAATTTCAAATGCTTCTGGTGCTTTTATATCCTCTAGGTTTATTCCACCAAAAGTCGGTGCAATATTCTTAACCGTTTGTATAAACTCATCTACATTTTTGGTATCAACTTCTATATCAAAAACATCTATATCTGCAAAAATCTTAAACAACAAGCCCTTCCCTTCCATTACGGGTTTAGAGGCCTCTGGCCCGATATCTCCTAAACCCAAAACGGCAGTACCATTTGATATAACTGCAACCAAATTACCTTTTGATGTATACTTGTAGCTGTTGTTTTTATCTTTTTCTATCTCTAAACAAGGAGCGGCAACTCCAGGAGAATAAGCCAATGCTAAATCACGCTGCGTCGCGTATTTTTTTGTTGGCACAACCTCTATTTTTCCAGGTTTGGGTTTGGCGTGATAAACTAAAGCTTCTCGTCTTTTTCTTTCGTTTTGTATACTCATTTGTATTTCGTTTAGCGAACCTACAAATGTAAACATAAGTTTTTTGATTTGCTAAGATTGGTTTTTT
Organism: uncultured Mesonia sp.; assembly: GCA_947499595.1. GTDB lineage: Bacteria > Bacteroidota > Bacteroidia > Flavobacteriales > Flavobacteriaceae > Mesonia > Mesonia sediminis. Next base: position 148,763 of record CANMOY010000006.1, on the reverse strand, counting down.
AAAAACGAGATATTACGCTGAAGACCCCCAAATTTAGTCCGTTTAACGGCCGATTTCTGAAAAATCTTACCAAAAGTTTCTTGTGTAATCTCTTCCCAATCAGATTTTGTATAAGTCAGCAAATCGGGGTGTGGATCAAAAAGTGGTTCATTATGGGGTTTTGAAAATCGGTTCCAAGGACAAACATCTTGACAAATGTCGCAACCAAACATCCAGTCATCAAATTTACCTTTTTCTGATTGTGGTATTTCCTCTTTTAGCTCAATGGTAAAATAAGATATACATTTACTACCATCTACGCGATAAGGTTCATGAATTGCTTCTGTTGGGCAAGCATCAATACAGGCCGTACAGCTACCACAGTGATCTGTTACGGGAGTATCGGGTTCTAATTCTAAGTCTAAAATTAATTCTGCAATAAAGAAGAATGAGCCTGTTTTTTTGGCCAATAAATTACTGTTTTTACCAATCCATCCCAATCCGCTTCTAGCAGCCCAAGCTTTATCTAGAACTGGTGCAGAATCAACAAAAACACGTCCCTCAACGGCTCCGATCTCATTTTTTATATATTCAAATAAGCTTTTTAGTTTATCTTTAATCACGAAATGATAATCTCGACCATAGGCATATTTGCTAATTTTGTAGGTATCATCTCTCTGATTTACGGAAGGGTAATAATTATAAAGTAAAGATATTACACTTTTTGCCCCAGGAACAAGCAATCGAGGATCAAGCCGTTTATCAAAATGATTCTCCATATAGCCCATCTGTCCATTTTTACCCTCTTTTAGCCATTTCTCTAAACGAGGAGCTTCTTCTTCAAGAAAGTCTGCTTTGCTCACACCACAAGAAATGAACCCAAGCCGGTCTGCTTCGAGTTTAATAAGTTTTTTATAAGGAAGGGTAGTGCTCATGTTAAATCATTAAAATAACCCTGCTTGCGAATTAGGCCTAGAAATACCCAAATGCCTGTAAGCAGCCTCGGTTACTTCTCGCCCGCGCGGGGTTCTAACAATAAAACCTTGCTGGATTAAGAAAGGTTCATAGACTTCTTCAATAGTTTCTGCACTTTCGCTCACTGCCGTAGCCAAAGTGGTAATCCCCACAGGGCCACCTTTAAACTTGTGAATAATGGTGGTTAATATTTTATTGTCCATTTCATCAAGTCCATTAGCATCAACATTGAGTGCTTCTAAACCATATTGAGCAATAGCTAAATCGATTTGACCTGTTCCTTTTATTTGTGCAAAATCTCTAACCCTTCTCAATAGGGCGTTGGCTATACGAGGTGTTCCTCTACTGCGGCTTGCAATTTCTATAGCCGCTTGAGTTCTAATTGGAACTCGCAAAATACTAGCGCTTCTTTCTATAATGGTGGCCAAGAGCTCTGTATTATAATATTGTAATCTACTTGAAATACCAAACCTGGCACGCATGGGTGCGGTTAATAAACCAGAACGAGTAGTGGCTCCAACAAGAGTGAAAGGATTTAATTCTATCTGCACACTACGTGCGTTGGGTCCGCTTTCAATCATGATATCTATCTTAAAGTCTTCCATGGCAGAGTAGAGGTATTCTTCTATAACCGGACTCAGGCGATGTATTTCATCTATAAATAAAACATCTCGTGGCTCTAAATTGGTTAATAATCCAGCCAAATCACCAGGTTTGTCCAGTACGGGACCAGAGGTGATTTTGATACCCGCTCCGAGTTCATTGGCTAAGATATGAGCTAGCGTGGTTTTACCTAAACCTGGAGGCCCGTGAAACAGTGTATGATCTAAAGCTTCATCGCGTAGGTTGGCGGCTTGAACAAAAATGGCTAAATTTTCCAAGACCTTTTCTTGACCTGCAAAATCATTGAAAGATAAAGGCCTTAAGGCTTTCTCTATATCATGCTCGGCTGGAGAGAACCCCTCTCCGGTTGGATCTAAATGCTCATTCATAAAAACAAAGATAAACAAAAAGCCTTTTCAAATCTTGAAAAGGCTTTTGTGATTTATTAAAAGAAGTATCAATGACTTAATTCATCTTCATTAGGCTGAAGTGGTATGTGCTGTGGCACAAAATCTTGCCCAGGAATTACATAGTCTGTTTCTTCCTTATTCATTTTACTATAGTCATACGACCAACGGTAAACACTTGGTATTTCACCCGGCCAGTTACCATGGATATGCTCTACCGGAGTAGTCCATTCTAACGTGGTCGCATTCCAAGGGTTCTGCGTAGCTTTCCTTCCATAAAATATAGAAACGATAAAGTTATACACAAAAATCAATTGCGCTAATGCGGTTAAAATAGCAAACAATGTGATTAGTACATTTACATCGGCTAAATCATCAAAATAAGGAAACGCTGTATTGGTGTAGTACCTTCTAGGAAGTCCGGCTAGACCGATAAAATGCATAGGGAAGAAAACTCCGTATGCTCCAACAGCAGTAATCCAGAAATGCACATACCCTAAATTTTTGTTCATCATTCTACCGTACATTTTTGGGAACCAGTGGTACACACCGGCTAACAAACCGTACACTGCCGAGATACCCATCACCAAGTGGAAGTGTGCTATAACAAAATAAGTATCGTGAACGTTAATATCTAAAGTGCTATCTCCTAAAATAATTCCGGTTAATCCTCCTGTTATGAATGTAGAAACAAATCCAATTGAGAATAGCATCGCCGGATTAAGCTGTAGGTTACCCTTCCATAAGGTAGTGATCCAGTTAAAAGCTTTCACCGCAGAAGGAATCGCAATTAAAAGAGTTGTAAAAGTAAACACAGAACCTAAGAAAGGATTCATTCCTGATACGAACATATGGTGACCCCAAACGATTGTAGATAAAAAGGCAATGGCCAATATAGAAGCAATCATCGCCCGGTAACCAAATATAGGCTTTCTTGAATTTGTTGCCATGATTTCAGAAACCAGACCCATTGCTGGAAGAATAACAATGTATACTTCTGGGTGCCCTAGGAACCAAAATAAGTGCTCAAAAAGTACAGGTGAACCACCTTGGTGTGCTAAAACTTCTCCTTTAATATAAATGTCACTAAGGAAGAAGGATGTACCAAAACTCCTATCCATGATAAGCATTAGCGCGGCACTTAATAAAACAGGGAAAGAAACCACACCAATAATAGCCGTTACAAACAAAGCCCAAATTGTAAGCGGAAGACGTGTCATAGACATACCTTTTGTTCTTAAGTTAAGTACAGTAACGATATAATTCAATGAACCAATTAGCGATTGCGCAATAAAGATTGCCATAGATATTAACCAAAGCGTCATTCCTAAACCAGAACCAGGAATAGCCTCTGGTAAAGCACTCAATGGAGGATAGATAGTCCACCCAGCTGATGCTGGTCCCGATTCTACGAATAAAGAACTAATCATGATAGCACATGATATAAAGAATAACCAATATGAAACCATATTCATAAAACCGGAAGCCATATCACGCGCTCCAATTTGCAATGGAATTAATAGGTTACTAAAAGTACCACTTAAACCGGCAGTTAATACAAAGAACACCATTATAGTACCGTGAATGGTAACTAATGCCAAATAAGAATCTGGCGTCATTACTCCATCTGGCGCATATTTATCGCCAAGAAGTAACTCAAAAATATAAAAAGATTGTTCTGGCCAAGCCAATTGGATTCTGAACAATATGGACATCAAAATCCCTATGAATCCCATAGCAAACCCAGTAATCAAAAACTGTTTAGCGATCATTTTATGATCTTGACTAAAAATATATTTAGTAATAAACGTTTCTTTATGGTGGTGACCGTGACCATCATCGTGGTGCTGATCTTGAGCGTTTAATGTTGCGTTTACTGACATATTTATAAGCTATTATATCTTTTCTAATGTATTATTATTTCTTCTCAATTGTAGAACCAAAAGTTGGTTGCTCTGCAAGCCAAGCTTGGTATTCATCCTCTTCTTCCACTACAATTTTCATCTGCATATTGTAATGAGAAACCCCACAAATTTTATTACATAATAAGTAATAATCGAACTCATAAGGATCTAATCCCATTTCGCCTTGAGCTTCTAACTCTTTTGTTCTTTGTTTTCTAATCTCATTAAGCTCCTTAACTTTATCTACCATATAATCGGTAGTACGCATTTGTTCTGTAGTTAAGGTCGGTGTAAAGCCAAACTGAGTAATCATACCAGGTACCACATTCATTTGTGCTCTATGGAATGGAAAATAAGCAGAGTGTAACACATCTTGCGATCTAAATTTAAAGAGTACCTTCTTATTAACTGGCAAGTGTAATTCTGTGGTAATTTTATCATCCATTGCGTACGGATCACTTTCGTCTACCCCTAACGTATTAACTCCTTCAATAAAGCGTACATTGGCTTTTCCTAAGGTATTATCTTCACCAGAATAACGTGCTTTCCAACCAAATTGATAAGCATACACCTCAATCACCAAAGTATCCTCATCTTCATCGACAAACATAATATCAGACCAGGTAAACAATCCGTAAATAATAAGCCCGGCCAATACGATAACAGGAATAATTGTCCAGATGAATTCTAATTTATCGTTATCGGCGTAAAAAAGCGCTTTTTGGCCCTTTTTACCTCTATACTTCCAACCAAAGTAATGCAGTAAGAATTGAGTAATCATTTGTACAAAAATAATTACTCCCATACTTATAAACATTAAACGATCGTAATCTACCCCGTGTTCTGAGGCAGCTTCAGGAAGATACAAGTCTGTATAATTCCAAAAATTATAAAACATAAAAACATACAAGAAAACCGTAAAGGCCATCAATAAATAGGCCTGGGTTTTATTGTCTTTATCTGAAGCAATACTAGGATCATCACTAGACACAGGCTTCGATAATTTCAGGATTTTTGACATTTGCCAAAAGGTCAATCCCAATAAGGCTAAAACAGATATGATTAAAAATACAGTCATTTTATCGTAGTCTTTAACTTTTTAAATTTTAATAATGAAAGTGTTCACTCTCTTTAATATACGGATTTCTTTTTGCTAGTAAAGGTGCTTTTGTTAATGCGTTAAATACAACGAAAGTAAATAAACCTCCAAAGAAAAGTACCGCACTTATTTCTGGCACACCAATAAACCAAGACTCCCCAACGGTTGCTGGCATTACCATAGTATAAATATCTAAATAATGACCCACTAAAATCATTACACCAGTCATAACAACAAACCAATTAATTCTTTTATACTCACTATTCATTAATACCAACAAAGGAAATAGGAAGTTAATAGCTACCATTCCGAAAAATACTAAGTTGTATTTTTCTATTCTAGTAACGTAATAAACCACCTCTTCCGGAATATTTGAGTACCAAATTAACATAAACTGAGAGAACCATAGGTAAGTCCAAAATATACTGATACCGAACATAAACTTCCCTAAATCGTGAATATGACTATCGTTCACATAAGGAAGGTACCCTCTAGATTTTAGGTAAATAGTTACTAAAGCAATTACAGTAATCGCCGAAACAAATAAACTAGAGAACACATACCACCCGAACAAAGTACTAAACCAGTGCGGATCTAAGCTCATAATCCAATCCCAAGACATCATGGATTCAGTAACAATAAAGAATACTAGAAAAGCTGCAGATAACTTAAAGTTTTTTCTGTAGTAGCTGTTATCGTTAGCTTCATCTTGCTTTAATGAATTTTTTCTTAAAAAGTATCTAAATACATTCCACCCGATAATATAAATGGCAGCCCTAATCAAAAAGAATGGAACATTTAAGTAAGAAGATTTATTCTGGATTATTTCATCGGTGGCAACTACATCAGGATCCATCCAAATGAATAAATGATTAAGGTGAACACCAGACAAAGCCAAAAGAATAAATACAATTATACTACCTGGCAACAAGTAGGCAGTGATAGCCTCCATAACCCTAAATAGTACTGGCGACCAACCGGCCTGTGCTGCATATTGAATCGCATAAAAGGCTAAAGCACCTAAAGCGATCATAAAGAAAAAGAAGGCTCCCACATAAAGTGCGGCCCAAGGTTTGTTTTGTAATTGATGAAGAACATGTTCGGCATGCTCATCATCATGTGATGCATCTCCATGAGCAACTGCATGCTCTCCCGCGGCCATTTCATGATTACCGTGATGCTCTTGAGCAGCTAAAATCTCTTTTACTTCTTCAATCGAGGTGGGTGCAGTTGCAAAGGCATAAACCAATCCTATTGCCCCTAAAATCATAAAGATTATAGCTGTAATTTTTAATTTACCAGATAGCGTATACATATTAATAGATAGTAATGCGGTTATTCTTAATTATTTTCTTCTTTTGATAGGTTTTGATCTGCCGATTCCTGTGCTTTATTATTGGCGTTATCTCCAGCAATTCCAGCTTTTTCCCAATGGGCAATTTCGTCTGGAGTCATAAAATCTCTTTTAGGTTTCCCTTCAAGCTCATTCTTAAGATCCATCACGTAATGTACGATTTGCCAGCGTTCTTTCTCATCGGTTTGAGCGGCATACGATCCCATACTATTTAAACCATAATACACAACGTGATAAGTAGAACCCTCGGTTATAGCTCTTCCCATATCATCGTAAGAAGGCACCCCTAAAATTTTCTCTCGGTTTACCAAAGTACCTTTGCCATCGCCTTTATCGCCGTGACAGATTGCACAATATATGGTATACAAAGCTGCTCCCTCATTTACATTTTCTTCTGTATAAGGAAGCGGATTTTTAAGCTCGGCCTTTGCAGCATCAAAACCATCTAAGTTATTTTCATATTCATAAGGCATCCAACCTCTTGGAACCGAACCTTCTGCTGGTAATTTAGCTTCTTGTCCATTCACAAAAATATCATATTCGCCGTAAGCTTCATACCCTACAGGTTCATACATATCTGGGAAGTATTGATAATTTCTGTCTTTCTCACCAGCACAAGATGCTGCTATTAAAGATAGACCACAAATACTCGCTAGTTTAAATAAACTTCTCATAAGGTTTATTTGTTTATTAAATTTACTTCTAATGCCCCAGTATTCTTAAAGAATTGAGCCATTTCTTCTATGTTATTATTCTCGACTAAAACCTCCATTAAAAACAAATCATCGGTCGTTCTAACATCCGGATTCTCAGCTTTTTTAAAAGGCCATAACCTACTTCTTAAGTAAAAAGTAATTACCATTAAGTGAGCCGCAAAAAATACTGTAAGCTCAAACATAATTGGAATGAAGGCAGGAAGGTTCTCTAGGAATGAGAAACTTGGTTTACCTCCTATATTTTGTGGCCAGTCTTCGATCATAATAAAATTCATCATCAAGATGGCGACCGACAACCCTACTAATCCATAAAGAAAAGAAGTAACTGCCAAGCGCGTGTGTGGTAAACCCATCGCTTTATCTAGTCCGTGAACAGGGAAAGGCGTAAAAACCTCTTCGATATGATAATGCTTAGCACGGGTATCTTTAACCGCTTGCATTAAGATATCATCATCTGTGTAAATTGCATGAATCTTTGTTGATGCCATCTTCAATTAGTTATTTTTTAAGTTAGTTGCCTGTCCAGACCAATCTTTTCTATCTGCTTGCCCATCATAATCGACAAGTAATTGATCTAAAAGTGCATAATCCTCATTTGTCATTTTACTGATTTGATCATAGGTAAAAACCCCTATTTGATGTAGTTGATGCGCAACATTTGTCCCTATCCCATCAATCTTTGTCAAATCATCCTGTTGTTGGCTAGCCGAATCAAATCTTCCGATTCTATCTAAAAGCTGTTGTACCAAAAGCTCTTTATTTTGAGCTGTTGCTGATTTTGTCTCAGGCGAATCTATAACCACATTAACCTTTTGCTCTTTCGGCAATTCGTACAACTTCACTTCATCACCATGTGCTGCACGCATATTCTTATAACGATCTCCAGATGACTTCAAAATTGTTTTTACCTCCGCTTGTGCGATTACTGGGAAAGTTCTCGCATACAATAAAAACAGTACAAAAAAGAATCCAATGGTACCTACAAAAATTCCAATATCTACAAAAGTTGGTGAGAACATTGTCCAAGAAGAAGGCAAGTAATCTCTGTGTAAAGAAGTAACAATAATTACAAATCGTTCAAACCACATTCCAATATTTACAACAATCGAAATAAAGAATGAGAACATGATACTTCTTCGTAACTTAGGAAACCACATAAATTGGGGAGAAAATACGTTACAAGTCATCATGGCCCAGTAAGCCCACCAGTAAGGTCCAGTTGCTCTATTCAAAAAGGCATACTGTTCAAATTCTACTCCGGAGTACCATGCTATAACTAGCTCGGTAATATAGGCCACCCCAACTATTGAACCGGTAATCATAATTACGATATTCATCAATTCAATATGCTGTACGGTAATATAATCTTCTAATCCAGAAACTTTTCTCATAATGATCAAAAGCGTGTTTACCATTGCAAATCCTGAGAAAATTGCCCCTGCAACGAAGTAAGGGGGGAATATGGTGGTGTGCCACCCTGGAATAACAGAGGTAGCAAAGTCAAAAGATACAATAGTGTGTACAGAAAGTACTAATGGAGTTGCAAGACCAGCTAACACTAAAGAAACCTCTTCAAAACGTTGCCAGTCTTTGGCTCTACCCGACCAACCAAAGGCAAGTATAGAATAGATTCTCTTTTGAAAGGGTTTAACCGCACGATCACGAATCATAGCAAAATCTGGAAGTAAACCTGTCCACCAGAAAACTAACGATACAGAAAGGTATGTTGAAATTGCAAATACATCCCACAGTAACGGAGAGTTAAAATTAACCCATAAAGACCCGAACTGGTTAGGAATGGGTAAAACCCAATAAGCCAACCAAGGTCTACCCATGTGAATAATTGGGAATAATCCTGCTTGCACTACAGAGAAGATAGTCATCGCCTCTGCAGAACGGTTAATAGCCATTCTCCATTTTTGTCTAAACAATAATAGAACAGCTGAAATTAAGGTTCCGGCGTGCCCGATTCCTACCCACCATACAAAGTTGGTAATATCCCAGGCCCAGCCTACGGTTTTATTTAGACCCCAAGTACCAATTCCGGTAGAGACGGTATAAGTTATACAACCCAATCCCCAAATAAAGGCTACTAAGGCAATAGAAAAAACAATCCACCAAGATTTGTTAGCCCTTCCCTCAACCGGCGCAACAACGTCTAATGTTACATCGTGATAGGTCTTATTCCCGGTAACTAGCGGCTTTCTTATAGGTGCTTCGTAATGAGACATAGTATTTTTAAAATTAATTCTTTACTTAATTAAACTTCTGATGTGTTTCTAATTTTAGTCTGATAGAAAACATTCGGCTTGGTACCTAAGTACTCTAACAAATGATACATTCTATCATCTTGCTTATTCTTATAAACTTCACTCTCTTCGTTATTAATGTCTCCAAACTGAATAGCACCAGTACCACAAGCTTGAGAACAAGCTGTTTGGAACTCATCTTTCTTCACCTCACGACCTTCACGTTTAGCGTCAAGAATCGTTTTCTGAGTCATCTGAATACACATTGAACATTTTTCCATAACCCCTCTAGAACGAACCGTCACGTCAGGGTTAATCACCATTCTCCCTAAATCATTGTTCATATTATAGTCAAATGAATCGTTTTGGTTATATCTAAACCAGTTAAAACGACGCACCTTATAAGGACAGTTGTTTGCGCAATAACGCGTACCCACACATCTGTTATAAGCCATTTGGTTCTGACCTTGTCTACCGTGTGAAGTTGCCGCTACAGGACAAACTGTTTCACAAGGCGCATGGTTACAATGCTGACACATAACAGGCTGGAAAACCACTTGCGGATTACCCGAAGCTTCTTCTAGCTCACCAAATCCTGATAGTGAATCTCCTAGACCATCAAAATTGTCTTTCTTTTCTAAGTCTTCAACAAAAGTTTCTTCAGAAGAATAATATCTATCAATACGCAACCAGTGCATATCTCTACTTTTTCTAACCTCTTCTTTACCTACAACTGGAACGTTGTTCTCGCTATGACAAGCAATCACACAGGCACCACATCCGGTACAAGCATTTAAGTCTATAGAAAGGTTAAAATGGTGTCCTACACTTCTATCAAATTCTTGCCACAAATCAACTTCGGGAGAATTAACAGAAACCGGCTTATGATCTAAAGAAACATGCGGTATAGCGTTCCAATGCTCTTTATCTTTAGTATTAAAAATCTCTAAAGTGGTTTCCTTGATTATATCTCCACTACGCCCCATTAATGTTTTATGCAATTGCACACAAGCAAATTCATGCATGCCACTCGCTTTCTCAACACTAATATTTTGAACGGAATTAAAATCTTTATATAATGGGAAAGCATTTATTCCCACCTGCATTTCACTCTGTATAGCTTCTTTTCTACCATAACCAAGTGCTAAACCTAAGGTTCCCACTGCTTGACCAGGTTGAATAATTACTGGTACATTTTCTAAAACCACGCCATCCAAGCTTAAGTTTGCATAGCTACCGTTTAAACCACCATCAGCCACATGTTCATTTACAAACCCCAAGTTTTCAGCATCTGCCTTTGACACGGTTAAATAGTTATCCCAAGATACTCGCGTTAACGGATCTGGAAATTCTTGTAACCAAGGATTATTAGCCTGTCTTCCACTACCCATTCCGGTTTTTGTATACAAGTGAAGCTCTAAACCGTTGGTTTTTTCAGCCTTCGCTAGACGATTGGCCGCATTAGAAATGCTTACATTAGCCACAAAGCCTTCACTTGCTTTTAAGTCAGCTCCTGCACTAGAAGTAAATACACCATCATGCAGTGCAGTAGCCCAATTGGTACCACCTAAAATCCCTTTACAAGTCTCTTTTATATATTTATAATAATTTTCTTCTTTTCCTAATAAACTCAACAATACGTCTTGAAATTGCTTAGTGGCAAATAACGGACGTATGGTTGGTTGGGTTAAACCGAATTGAGTTTTAGTAAAACGTACATCACCCCAACTTTCTAAATAATGAGGTTCCGCCCCAACAAATCCACAAAGTTTTGCAGTTTCATCTAGTCGCTCAGCGAAAGCTACAGAAACATCTACACTTGCCAAAAGAGAAGCAAATTCATCTCCATTAGGCAAAGTAAATACAGGATTAACCCCTGCCATTATCACCGCACCAACAGCACCCGCTTTAAGATCCTCTATAAGACCTTTTACTTCAGCTACACTTCCTTGCTTAGTAAGCTTCGGATCATCTGTACTCATCACCTTACTTCCTAAGGCTTCATTTATAGCCATCACAAGCAATTGAGCATCAACATCCTGAAGCCCAGATACTACAACCGCTCCAGAACCAGCTTTACGCAACTGCTCTTTAGCTTTTACTACAACATCATCTAATTTCGCTGACAATCCACTAGTTGATTTACCCGAAACATATCCGTAAAGCGCCGCTAAAACTTGTTTTTGCTCTGCCGCGGTAACCATTACACGCTTATCAGCATTAGCGCCAGTCAAAGACATATTGGATTCAAAATGAACGTGTCTTGACATCTTGCCATCTTTCGGAATACGACCCTTAGCATAACCTGAATCGTAACCACCACCTTGCCAATCACCTAAGAAATCTGCACCAACAGATACAATTACTTCGGCTTTTGCAAAATCATAATTTGGCATGGCTCGGTAACCATATTTTTGCTCAAAAGCGCTCAAAACAGCATCTTCTGCTACATCATCATATACTACATGACTTGCATTAGGGTATGCAAGTTTAAACTCTTCCATCAAACGCTCTGTAGATGGACTAGCAAAACTCTGTGTCAAGAAAACAATTTTCTTCCCAGCGACAGCGTCTAAACGCTGCTTTAAATCAGATTCAAATGTTTCCCAAGAAACAGACTCACCACCTACCATTGGGCGCTGCAATCTATTAGTATCATACAAAGAAAGAACCGAAGCATGAACCCTGGCATTCGCCCCCGGACTCAATTTATCTAAACTATTATTCTCAATCTTTATTGGTCTACCCTCACGAGTTTTAACCAACACACTAGAGAAATCAAATCCGTTAGCTATTGTTGTCGCGTAATAATTCGCTACTCCAGGAACAATTCTTTCGGGCTGAACTACATAAGGAATAGATTTAACAACCGGCCCTTCACAAGCTGCTAAGGATGCCGCTGCCGTACTAAATCCAACAAATTTCAAAAAATCTCTTCGAGAGGTTTTAGAACTCTCCAAAGACTCTTTATTACCCAAGAACTCATCTGTAGGGATTTCCTCTACAAATTCGTTTTGCTGAAGCGTCTCAACAATAGAACTATTATCTTTTAGCTCCTCAACACTTTTCCAGTATTTCTTGTTTGATGACATATATAAAATAGATATTAACTGCTTAATAAATTAGTAATGACATTTTCCACACTCCAGCGCCCCCATTTGAGCAGCCGTCAAGGTTTCAACACCATATTTTTTTGATAATTCTTCGTGAATCTTCTCGTAATACTCATTACCCTGCATATTCACTTTGGTATCTCTGTGACATTCTATACACCACCCCATAGTTAAAGGCGCGTGCTGCCTCATAATCTCCATTTCCTCAACAGGACCGTGACATTTTTGACACTCGATACCAGCCACAGTAACGTGCTGAGAGTGGTTAAAATAAGCCAAATCTGGTAAATTATGAATACGAACCCATTTCACAGGCTTCTCTTCTCCTGTGTAGGATTGCGTAGACGGATCCCATCCTACAGCATCATAAAGCTTGGCTATTTCACCATCATAAAATTCTTTTGAATAATCCTCTGTTGCCGTTTCAGGAGCAACCTCTGCTATTGACTTATGACAGTTCATACAAACATTCAAAGAAGGAATACCAGACTGCTTACTCACCCGAGCAGAAGAGTGACAATACTTACAATCAATACCATTGTCGCCCGCGTGAATCTTATGAGAATAATGAATAGGCTGCACAGGCGCGTAACCTTGATCTACACCTACCTGCATAAAAAAACCATATACATAATACGAACCAACTAGCAAAAGAACTACCGTAGTAACAATCACTAAAAACTGGTTCTCTACAAAAGCCTTCCAAATAGGCTTAGAAGTTTTTTCGTCTTTTTCAATTACCACACCATTTGCCTCTGCAAAACGAGTTAATGTTTTGTTCACCAAAAACAAAACCACCAAAAGCAATAATAACACAAAAGCCAAAATACCTAAAACAACCTGAGTAGAAACTCCTGCACCACCCCCTTGACCAGCCGCCGCAGCTCCTTCGGTAGCAACAGCCACTTTAGGCTCGGGTTTTGGCTGCTCTACATAAGCCAAGATGTTATCGATATCAGAATTTGATAATTGAGGAAAGGCATTCATCGCCACCTTATTATACTCTTCATAAATGGCAACCGCTTGAGGGTCTCCTGCTTCAATCATTGCCGAACTATTCTTAATCCAAGAATACAACCACTCTTTTCCTCGTTTTTCAGTTACTCCGTGTAAAGCCGGACCAATAGCTCGCTTATAAGGCTTATGACAAGCTGCACATAGACTATTAAACAAATCTTTACCAGCACTAACATCACCTTCTAGACCAGCCTCATCGACCGGTGTCGTGTTTTCTTCTACCGAAGGACTATCGGCAGCATCTTGTGCAAAAGAGGGGTTAGAAAAGAAAAATAATGCTGCTAGAGCGAGCAAAAGGAATCTTGAATTTGAATGGCGCATTTTCACCTTTTTCATATTACAGTTGAATTAACATCTTTAACTTGATATACCTTTCACAATAAGGCAGTTACCTCTAAACAAGCCTGAATACTGCGAAAAACAATAGCAAAAGTAACACTTATCACGCATTTTAAAAATGTTAGCTAAGTGTTAATACGTAATTTATACCAGTTCTAAATAATAAATTTCTTTAAAAATAGTTAGAAAAGTATATTTTTGCCTAAAACTAGAATTATGATCGAAAATGGAAGGACGTATAAATGCTTATTTTTTGGAGTTTTTATGATGACCGCAATAGGCATAAATGCGCAGGAGAGAACACTTAAAATTGAAGCAGATCCACTGATACAAGAGTTAGTGATTTTAAAAAATAAAATGGTTGAAACCAAAGAAATAAATGATCGCTATATTATACAATTATCGGCTGATGCGACTTTAATTGAAGCTGAAAAAACTCGAGCTAAACTTCAAAAAGAATTCCCTGAAATGACTTCGAGTATAGAATACCAAGCCCCTAATTATAAGGTTTGGGCTGGTAATTTTAGAAATAGAATAGAAGCTGATAGAGCATTTAGAGATCTCAAAGAAACTTTTAAGAAAGCATTCGTTTTTAAACCGCGCTCATAGATCAAAAAAAAGCTTAATAAAAAAAGGGATTGCGTTTGCAATCCCTTTTTTTATTAAGAATTAAACAGTTAACTATTTAAGTTTCTTCTTCACTGCAACCTCTTGATATGCTTCTACAATATCACCTTCTTTGATGTCGTTGTAGTTCTTAATTTGCAATCCACAGTCATAACCTTTTGAAACTTCTTTTACATCATCTTTAAATCGTTTTAAAGACGCTAAAAGTCCGTCATAAATTACAACACCATCACGAATCAAACGCACCTTACTGTTTCGGTAAATTTTACCATCGGTAACCATACATCCTGCAATGGTTCCAATTTTAGAAATTTTAAAGGTTTCTCTAATTTCTGCTGTACCGGTTACCTCTTCTTTCATTTCTGGAGATAACATTCCCTCCATTGCATCTTTAAGATCGTTTATGGCATCATAGATAATAGAATAGGTTCTGATATCAATCTCTTCTTTCTCAGCCACCTGTTTAGCATTACCCGCAGGTCTTACATTAAACCCAACGATAATAGCGTCAGACGCTGAAGCTAACAACACATCACTTTCCGTAATAGCACCTACGCCTTTGTGAAGTATGTTAATTTGAATCTCTTCGGTTGATAATTTCTGGAAACTATCTGTCAAGGCTTCTACAGAACCATCCACATCCCCTTTAAGGATAATATTTAACTCTTTAAAGTCACCTAATGCAATACGTCTTCCTATCTCATCAAGGGTAATATGTCTTTGTGTTCTCACGTCTTGCTCGCGTTGCAATTGCGTACGTTTACTAGCAATATCTTTCGCCTCTCTTTCATCGCGCATAACACTAAATTTATCACCCGCCTGCGGAGCACCATCAAGACCAAGTATCGAAACTGGAGTAGAAGGCCCCGCCTCTTTAATTTTGTTTCCACGCTCATCGTGCATCGCCTTGATTTTACCACTTGTAGTACCTGCCAATACGTAGTCACCTATCTTAAGTGTACCTCCTTGAACAAGCACGGTAGAAACATAACCTCTACCTTTATCTAGGTAAGCCTCAACAACAGTACCAGTAGCGAGCTTATTCGGGTTTGCTTGCAGCTCAAGTAACTCGGCCTCTAGCAATACTTTTTCGAGCAATTCTTTAACCCCAGTTCCTTTTTTGGCAGATATATCCTGAGATTGTATTTTACCTCCCCAATCTTCCACCAATAAGTTCATACTGGCCAATTTTTCTTTAATTTTTTCTACGTTAGCCGTAGGTAAATCTACTTTGTTTATCGCAAATATAATAGGCACTCCCGCCGCTTGTGCGTGCGAAATAGCTTCCTTAGTTTGCGGCATTACGTCATCATCGGCTGCAATAACAACAATAGCAATATCAGTAACTTGCGCTCCACGTGCCCGCATTGCAGTAAACGCTTCGTGACCTGGTGTATCTAAGAAAGCAATACGCTTTCCATTATCTAATTCTACACCGTATGCTCCTATATGCTGGGTTATACCCCCACTTTCACCTGCGATTACATTTTCTTTACGGATATAATCTAACAACGAAGTTTTTCCGTGGTCAACGTGCCCCATTACAGTTACGATAGGCGATCTATTTTCTAAGTCTTCAGGTTTATCTTCCTCTATTTCAATAGCCTCCTCCAAGTCGGCAGTAACAAATTCTACTTCATAACCAAACTCTTCTGCCACAATACTTAGTGTCTCAGCGTCTAAACGCTGATTCATTGTCACCATCATTCCTAGCGACATACATGCCGAAATCACTTTAGTAACCGGAACATCCATCATCGTCGCCACTTCAGATACAGTAACAAATTCAGTTACCTTTAGCGTTTTGCTTTCTAGCTCTTGCTGCTCTTGTTCTTGTTCTGTCTTTTGACGGTGCTGATCTCTTTTATCTTTACGATATTTAGCTCCTCTACCCTTATTAGATTTACCCTGAAGCTTTTCTAGGGTTTCGCGGATTTGCTTTTGTACTTCTTCTTCGGTAGGCTCTTCTTTCACCACTGGCCTTCTAGCCTTATTGCCTTTTTTGAAGTTTCCTTTTTTCTTACCTGCAGCTCCTTTAGAAGGATCTTTAGCGATACGCTTGCGTTTCTTCTTTGAGTTAGCAGTATTTTTATCGTCCTCCTTCTTTTTAGCCGGTTTTTTCTTAAATTGACTTAAGTCGATTTTTTCACCCGTAAAATTAGGACCATCTAATTTCTTGTAATTTGTTTGAATTCGCTCTTCTGGTCTAGGCTC
Organism: uncultured Mesonia sp.; assembly: GCA_947499595.1. Classification (GTDB taxonomy): domain Bacteria; phylum Bacteroidota; class Bacteroidia; order Flavobacteriales; family Flavobacteriaceae; genus Mesonia; species Mesonia sediminis. The sequence continues at coordinate 132,167 of CANMOY010000006.1, read as the reverse complement.
ATCTGTTTCACGCTCCTTTTTGGCCTTAGATTGCCCTGCCTCTTTAGACTGTTTTTTTGTTGCCGAAGTTTCTTTTTTCTCCTCTGGCTTAACAGTTTCCTTAGACTCTTTTTTACTATCAGCTTCTTTTTTATCAGCCGATTTATTTAAGTCAATTTTACCCACTTGCTTTGGACCATCTAGGCTAGCTTTAGCTCTAACAATACGCTCTTCTTCCTCCTGGCGTTTTCTTTCGCGTTCTTTCTTCTCCTCCAGTTTACGCAATTTCTCTTGTTGTTCGCGCTCTCTAGCCAAACGGAGTTCTTCTTTTTCCTTTTGCTTTTCTTTACTCACTTCTTTAGAAGCCACTTTTTTACTTTTATCAGTTTGAAATTTTTCAAAAAGCACTTGGTAAACTTCCTCCGAAATTTTTGTTGTAGGACGTGCATCAATCTCATAACCCTTAGACTCCAAGAACTCCACAGCCCGGTCTAGTGATATATTAAATTCACGTAATACTTTGTTTAATCGCATATTTTTCGCTTCAGCCATAAATTGCCTCTAAATTAACCTCTTTATTCTTATTTATGTATTAAAATTTTAAAAAAATCTTACTCAAATTCTTCTTTTAAAATTCTTATAACTTCTACTATTGTCTCCTCTTCAAGATCGGTAATTTTAACCAAATCATCCACATCTTTTTCAAGAACACTTTTTGCTGTATCTAAACCGATTCTTGACAATTCATCAATGATCCAAGATTCGATTTCATCTGAAAACTCACGTAACTCTACATCTTCTTCTTCGCCATCTCGGTAAACATCAATCTCATATCCGGTTAGTTGTCCGGCAAGTCTAATATTGTGTCCTCCTCTACCAATGGCCTTAGAAACCTCCTCGGGTTTTAAAGTAACTTGCGCACGTTTATTTTCTTCATCCATTTTTATCGACATCACTTTAGCCGGACTTAAGGCTCGTGTAATCAATAATTGAATGTTATTGGTGTAATTAATCACATCAATATTTTCATTACCTAACTCTCGAACTATACCGTGTATTCTAGAACCTTTCATACCAACACAAGCTCCCACTGGGTCTATCCTGTCATCATAACTATCTACAGCTACTTTAGCTTTTTCTCCAGGTACGCGCACCACTTTTTTAATGGTAATCAACCCGTCAAAAACCTCTGGGATTTCCTGTTCAAACAACTTCTCTAAAAATTCAGGTGCTGTCCTAGACATGATAATGGTAGGCTTATTACCTTTAAGCTCTACGCTTTCAATAACACCTCTCACATTATCACCTTTTCTAAAGAAATCTGATGGGATTTGTCTGTCTTTTGGCATCACCAATTCATTGCCCTCATCATCTAACAAGATTGCCGCACGATGCCTAATATGATGTACTTCGGCGGTATAAATCTCTCCCTCAAGATCTTTAAACTGCTTGTATATGTTTGTGTTATCATGTTCGTGAATCTTGGATATTAGGTTTTGTCTAAGCGCTAAAATCGCTCGCCTACCTAAATCAATCAATTTCACCTCTTCTGAAACATCTTCACCCACCTCAAAATCTGGCTCAATTTTTCTAGCTTCTGTCAAAGAAATCTCTTGATTGTCATCTTCAACCTCTCCATCGGCCACCACAATACGGTTTCTCCAAATTTCTAAATCGCCTTTATCTGGATTAATAATAATATCAAAATTATCATCTTGTCCAAATCGCTTTTTCAAGGCATTCCTAAAAACGTCTTCCAGAATCGCCATTAAAGTTACACGATCTATTAATTTATTATCTTTAAACTCTGAAAATGAGTTGATTAAATCGATATTCTCCATATCTAATTTAGGTTAAAATGTTATCATCACTTTTGCTTCTTTTATCTCTTCTAGTGGCAGCCATACCTCTTTATTTACCGTATGCTTGCCTTTTCCTACAGGTTTTGGCTCTCTAGCCTTCCAACTCAGCAGTATTTTATCCTCCTCTACTTGATCTAGATTACCCTCTAAAACACGCTCGGCTAAAGTAACTTTTAACTTTCTACCCAAATTCTTCTTGAATTGTCTTGGTAATTGTAAAGGCGCTGTCACTCCAGCAGAGGTTACCTCTAAAGAAAAATCCTCCTCCTCGCGATCTAAGTTATGTTCTATTTTTCGACTTACAGCAATGCAATCATTCACACTTACTCCTTGATCACCGTCAATCACTACTTGAATTTGATTGCCTGCTTGTATACTTAAATCGATCAAAAAAAGCGAAGGGTTTTCAGCAAGGGCTTCTTCTAATAATCCCGCTACTATTTCTTGCTTCATAAAACGCTTTTCTAGTTATAAAAAGAGGGGACTTAAAGTGTCCCCTCCTATCTTTTTTTGTTTACAATGCAAATGTAATAATATTTTCTCACATAATAAATTAGAAACCAACGAAATTATTTGTACTTTTAATTTTTATTAGCAAAAACAGACAACTAAAATAACACAAATGAAAAAAATTCTTGTCCCAACAGATTTTTCTGACCAAGCTGAAAACGCCTTAAAAGTGGCGGCCCAACTAGCCAAAAACTATGATGCCGAGATATATTTACTACATATGCTCGAGCTTCCAGCTCAATTGATCGACCCCACATTAGACGGCAACCCAAATAGTTTACCCGAGGCGATTTATTTTATGAAATTAGCGCGTAAACGCTTTTCTGATGTTTTAAGTAGTGATTACCTTGACGGATTAACAGTTTATGAAACCGTACAATTTAATGAGGCTTTTGAAGGGATTATGACTTTCTCAAACGAGAATGATGTCGATTTAGTAGTGATGGGTTCACATGGGGCAAGCGGTTTTAAAGAAATTTTCATTGGCTCCAACACAGAAAAAGTAGTAAGAAACTCAGACATCCCTGTCTTGGTTGTGAAGAACGAATTGGAAGTGAGCAAGGTTAAATCTATGGTTTATGCCACCGATCTTATGCCAAAAAATAGAGATTCCTTCCTAGAAGCAGTAAATTTCGCTAAGAAAATGGATCTTGAAATGCACGTGGTTTACATCAATACCGCAAATAAATTTAAAACCGACGAATACATCAATAAGAAAAAAGCTGTTTTCTTTAAAGATGTAGATTTTGATAATTATTCTTTTGATTTATATGGAGCGGAATCTATTGAGAAAGGAATCTTAAAATTTGCTGCATTTAAAAAAGCCTCTCTTATAGGCGTGAGTACTCATGGTAGAAAAGGGATTGCACACTTCCTAAACGGAAGCATTAGTGAAGATCTTGTAAATCACGCTAAAATACCTGTAATTACTTTTAAAATTAAAGAACAAGATTAAAGCAACTCCTTTTTAAGGCCTTTTTGTAAACAACGCCAATAGTAGTTCCAAAAAGATTTTGTTTTATCTCTTTTCACACCCGTAACCTCAACAGGCTTACGGGTTTTATTTTTGGAATCTACCACAATATTAGCTAACCAGCTCATTATCTTTTTTTTCTGCCCATTCTCCTTTAACACTTCAAATTTAAGTTCATCATAAACCATAATCATTTCGCCTGAGGCTTTATTTTGGTCACCGCTAAAATTATAGTACAAAGCATCAATGCTTCCGTTAGCCTGTACACCCAAAGCCGGAATAAAAAATTTATTTACTTGGTGATCCTCCACCTCCCAGGCGCTTCCTTTAAATTGAAAAGCATCGGTAGAATCAGCAACTCGGAATGAATACTCAAAATCTAGCTTTGAAATTCCCGTAAAGTCTGCCTTAAGGTCAAGCGTAGTTTCTTTTTTGGAGTTGTATCGGGCTTGACCTCCTATCAAATGACCAATAGCGGCATTTACATTTTCAAATGACACCTCACCCACTTCATTTTCTCCTAACTTCTCTTGGTATTTTAAAAATGTGTCATGAATAGCTACCGTATCTATTTTCAAGCTAAAAGGTAACTCGCGTAACATCTGACTGTAAAGCTTTTTTTGCCTCACATCATCTTTAATTGTTTTGTCTCTATAAATTTGCAAATCCCCTTCATGAATGTCTACACTTGGTATATATAAAGAAAATATTTGATCAATGGAGTATTTTAATTCTTCACAAGCGACGCGATCAATTTTAAGATTTATCAAATCTTTTTCGTAAGGTATGTGATTTACATATTCTCGCTTCGAATATTTAGGTGTATAAATCAAATCATTTGCCTCCAATAGCGAGTCGTCTAAAACAAGTTCTTTCAATTTCAAGTCTTGTAGGTTATTTACATTCAAGAACAAATCAAGAAGTTCAAAACGATAGCTATCATATTCAACAGGTATAGCTTTCTTCACTGTTTTATGGTTAAGCACTACATTATGAACAGATAAATTAATTTGCTCTACCTCCGCTTTCAGCCGATCTTGCTCCATCCACTTGAAATTACCTTTTCGCAAATGCACTTTTTCCACCGTAATGGCGTTTATTTTCATCTCCTTTTCCGTCTTTTTTTCTGGTATTGATTTATTACTCACCCATATAATTTTAGGCTGTTCAATTTCAATCTCACTAATAGCCAATTGGTCTTTAAACACAAGTTGTAAGAGCTGCACTCCTTTTACTTCAATTTGATCTACCTCAAAAATAGACTCCCCTTTTGTTCTATGCCAAGATACTTTTTCTAATCGTCCAGCTCTTTGCCAGAGATTTATATCAAGTTTACTAAACACCAGCTCTCCACCTAAAAGCCCCTCACTTAAATGTTGCTTTAGCCGAAATTCGATATACCATTGCGTTCCATAATAACCTACTCCAACAAGTAAAATTCCGAGAATTATATATTTTAAAGTTTTACTAGCCACTCTCCTATAATTTTACTTTCTAAGATATTAAATCACATTTATCCTATACGTTAAATTAAGATTAATTGGGAATATTTTAAAAATATAACACGGCTTGAAGCCCTATCTTTAAAGAAAAAAAATGTTGCTACGTATAGTTTTTATTATCTTTATTTTAGGCAGCCATTCTGGTTTTGCTTACTATACTTTGTACGCAACTAATAATTTATTTACAAAATTCACCTTCTTTCTTTCAAGCGTTTTTCTCATTTGCCTGCTTATTCTAAAGGCAAATAAATATATTTTTGATGATGAGTTTGAAGATAACCAAGAGCCAATCCGATGCGAAATTGAAAATAAGGCTGAATTGCATTAGTGTTAGAAGTCAAAAAAAGCAGAACTCCAAACTTAAAGATTGAGCGATAAATAAAAAATTTAATTTCTAATTTAAAACTCTCCTTTAAAATATTATACCCAAATTAAATATCAGCAAATCTTCATATAACTTCAATGCCAAAATAAAAGCATTTAGAGCACAGTTAAGTTGAGCAAGAAAACCCGAATTTTTCCTATTCCGACTCCTAAAATTATTTGCTTAAAAACTCAAAAACCCAGAAAATGGTCTTGATCCATTGTTGATGACCCCAGAAAATGGTCTTGATCCGTTATAACACCATAAAAAGAAAAAATCCCAACTCTAAATGAATTGGGATTTTTGTTGGCCTACTAGGGCTCGAACCTAGACTCTTCTGGACCAAAACCAGACGTGTTGCCAGTTACACCATAGGCCAATGCTTGATTGCGGTTGCAAATATAAAGGAAACATTCAATTGTCCAAAACAAAATTTAATTTTTTTTAAAAAAATTTTCTTCAAACAATATTTAGTACCTTCGCCAGTATTATTTTTGAATGCAGATAAAATAAATCGATAAATTTTTAGTTGCAAAGCCAAGCTTACAATATACAACTCAATGAAAGAATTTAATTTTACTTTTTGGAACAAAGCCTTAGGTTGGATTAGCTTTTTTATAGCGCTCACCGTATACACTTTAACCCTAGAACCCACTGCAAGTTTTTGGGATGCAGGCGAATATATTGCCACCTCGGCCAAATTACAAGTTGGACATCCGCCAGGAGCGCCGCTTTTTCAAATGATGGGCGCTTTTTTCTCTACCTTTGCTCCCGATGCCGAAACGGTAGCCTTTACTGTAAATATGCTATCGGCTTTCTCTAGTGCTTTTGCTATTTTATTTATGTTTTGGTCTATAACGCTATTGGTTCAAAAAATCAGCGGACCGGCAGAACATTTAAAATCGGGTGAAAAAATAGCGGTTCTAGCCAGCGGATTAGTAGGTTCTTTAGCCTTTGCCTTTACCGATAGTTTTTGGTTTAGTGCCGTGGAGGCTGAAGTATATGCGATGGCTAGTTGCCTAATGGCAATTCTATTTTACGTAGGCCTCTTATGGGAGCGAGATATGTTTAAACCCAGAGGTAATCGTTGGTTGATTTTGATCGCTTTTATTATAGGGCTTAGTTTTGGTGTTCATTTTATGGGCTTACTTACCATTCCCGCTATTGGCTTTTTATACTATTTTAAAAACGTAAAAAATATCACCGTAAAGAACTTTATCATTGCCAATCTAGTAGTGGTAGGTATTCTAATGTTTATATTCAAATTACTTTTACCTTACTCGCTAGCATTCTTTGGTGAAGCCGAGGTGTTTTTTGTCAATAGTCTAGGATTACCTTTTAACTCAGGAACTATAATTGCAGCGCTAGCTTTGGTGGCTTTCTTTTATTTTGGATTGAATTATACGCGAAAGCAAAATTTTATACACCTCAACACGATTTTACTTTGTATTTTATTCATTTTCATAGGATTCTCATCTTGGATCATGCTCCCTATCCGTGCCAACGCAGGAACAGTAATCAATGAAAATAGACCCGACAATGCTCGTGAACTACTCGCTTATTATAACCGAGAGCAATATCCTGAAACTAAGTTGTTTTACGGACCCCAGTTTACTGATATTTTTGGTAGCTTAGATGCCGATAATCCTTATATAGATGATAAACCCAAATATGAAGAGAACGAGACGACAGGAAAATATGAAATTGTAAACAACTGGAAAAACGCTAAACAAAATTCTAGTAAAGAGCATAAAACCTTTTTACCTCGTATGTGGAGCACAGAACATATGGCCAATTATATGGAGTATACGGGTCCCATTGAATTTACCATAAGTCCAGAATACCAACAAGAAGAACAATTAATTCAAACGGTAAACCAATTTAAAAAAGAGTATGCGTTAGGCCGTTTAAACAACGAAGACTACATCAGTTTTTTAAAGCAATTTAGTCCTTACCTCGTAGTTCAAAAACCTTCAGACGTTTCAAACTTCAGGTATTTAATCGAGTTTCAAATAGGGTATATGTATTGGCGTTACTTTATGTGGAACTTTGTTGGAAAGCAGGATGATATCCAAGGTCGATTAAACGATTTACATGGCAATTGGCTTAGCGGAATCGATTTTATAGACGAAATGCGTTTAGGCACTCAAGCTAATTTACCAAGCGATGTTGAGAATAATAAAGGTCGAAATACCTATTTTTTCCTTCCTTTGATTTTAGGCCTTATCGGATTGCTTTTTCACGCACAAAGAGAAGTGAAAGGCTTTTGGGTCTTATTGGTTTTCTTCTTGTTTACAGGAATTGCCCTAAAAATATACCTCAACGAGCGCCCCTTCGAACCTCGAGAAAGAGATTACGCCCTAGTAGGTTCTTTTTATGTATTCGCGATGTGGATTGGAATGGGGGTTTACGCCATTTATCATAAGCTACGAAATTATATTCCAAGCAAAATAGCTGCCAGCAGTATTGGCTTGGTATGTCTATTGGCAGTTCCCGGTGTTTTAATTTCGCAAAATTATGACGACCATGATCGTTCAGACCGATATACTGCTCAGGCCATGGCTAAAAAATACCTCGACTCTGTAGATGAAAACGCCATTTTATTCACTATTGGTGACAACGATACTTTTGCTTTATGGTATGTGCAAGAGATCGAAAATTACCGAACCGATGTAAGGGTGATTAACACCAGTCTATTTGCAACCGACTGGTATATTGATCAAATGCGGGTTAAGGCTTATGAAAGCGAACCCATTCGCACTACCCTTGAAAATAAAAATTACCGCTACGGGACCAATGAGTATATTCGTTACTCCCAAGACCCAAGACTTTCAGACACCTTAATGATTGGCGACTGGCTAAAGTATATTAAAAGTGACCATCCTAGTACCCAAGCTGAGCTAGCCAATGGCCAAGTAATAAATACTTTTCCCGCCAAGACGCTACGCTTACCCGTTAACAAAGAAAATGCCCTTAACATCGGCTTGGTTAAACCCGAAGATGCAGATAAGATTGTGCCTTATATTGATATAGAAATTAATAGTCAGATTCTCTATAAAAATAGGTTGCTTATGCTCGATGTAGTGGCTAATACGCAATGGAAGCGGCCGGTGTATTTCACTGGAGGTAGCTTTGGCGACGATGATTATTTATGGATGAAAGACTATCTGCAATTAGACGGGGTTTGCTATAAGCTTGTTCCTATTAGAACCCCAGTAGATCCTAAAGATCCGTTTTCGATGGGGAGAATAGATCACGAAAAAATGTACTCAATTGTGAGCAATTGGGAATGGGGCAACAGTGGTAGCGATAAAATATACCACGACCCAGAAACGCGTAAAAATGCAATCACTTACCGCAGTAATCTAGCACGCTTAACAGAGTCTTTGTTAGCTGCAGGAGAAGAGGATAAAGCGCTTGAAATTATCAATTTAGCCATGGAAAAAATGCCGCTTGATAAATTTGGGTATTACTCATTAGTTGAACCCTTTATTGACGGTTATTATAAGGTAGGAGAAAAACAACTGGCTAGAGATTTATGGAATAGAACCGCAGAAAAATACCAAGAGTATTTGGCATACTATAGTCAGCTTGATTTAGAACGCCAGTATATGCTAGGAGATGAGATTGTAAGTAACATTCAGCGTTACCGAAGTCTTATCGATTTATTAGTTATCAACCAAGACGAAGAAATATTCGAAGAGAAGGTTAAAGCATTCAACAAACACCTGACTTTGTTTAATCATTTTTATGGAGATGATGAATCTATGCTAGAAAACGAATCTTTAGAAGAGTCGAGTAACCTGGAAGAAGATGATGTCCAACCTAATCTACCAGATGATAATTTATTGGTTAATCCTGACAGCTTACCATTGTAGTTTGAAATGATTATTGATGCAGCTGCTCAACTTGGTAAATTGATTTTTCCCAAACGTCTATGGCATATGCCACGCGAGGAAAAATCAATTTATCTTAGTTTTGATGATGGGCCAATTCCTGAGGTAACACCATGGGTCTTAGAGCAATTGACAAATTACGAGGCTAAAGCAAGCTTTTTTTGCATAGGAGAAAATATAAAAAAGCACCCCGAGGTATTCAAAAAAATTATATCCCAAGGCCATCGCGTGGGCAACCACACCTACAACCATTTAAACGGATGGAAAACCAATAATGAGATCTATATAGAAAACACCGAAAAGTGCGAGAATTATATTAAGTCGTCATCAGATCAAAAACTGCTTTTTAGACCACCCTATGGAAAGCTTAGGGCAAAACAGGCAAAACGTATTGCACAAAACCATCAAATTGTTATGTGGGATATCCTTACATTAGATTACAAACCAAATATTTGCTTAGACAAGCGTTTGGATTACATCAAAGAAAATACACGCCCGGGTAGCATTTTAGTATTTCACGACAGCTTAAAAGCCGAAAAAAACCTTAAAAAATTACTCCCTAACACCTTAGAATATTTCTCCCAAGCAGGATATTGTTTTAAATCACTTCCTTAAATCCGAAAAGGAGAAAGTTGTTTTAATTTAAAGGTGTTTAAAAGTAAGTACTCAAAAATACTCAATGATTTTCACGGCTATTTTTATACCAAGATCTTAAAAGAAACTGGTCTCGTGTTTTCTAGTAGCTGTAAGATTTTATTCTAGCGTTAAGCTAACCGAATAAATTCGAATGTTATTTCGAGCAGTTGTTCCATTAGTACTTATATATTGCGCATAGATTTGTATGTAGTCACCAGGATTTAAGGTTACCTTTCCTCCCAGCGGTACAGTTCGAACCCTTGTATCAGGATGGTCACCCACTTCAGAGTAAATTTCTGTCCCAGATGGTATTTCTATAAAGGATCCAGTACTGTTAAAACGATTAATATAGAAGGCGTGAATGGTAGCATCTCCATTAGAATTAGTAGATGCAGACTGATACGATAAATTACCCGTTACTGTAAAGGTTCTAGGTTCCTTCCCTTCATAAACCAACACATTATTGGTACCGGTAACATTGGAAGTAGAGTTTGAAAAGCGAAAAAGCTGCCCAGCACTAATCTGTGCATCTATCGGTACCGCACTACTGACATTAAATGAAGGATTACTAGTGGTAGAATTCCTTGTAATGTAGATGTTCCCCGAAGCATTATTGTCTGATTCGCGAGGTATTCCTACGCAATCAACATCCCAGTTTATATCGAAATTGTAACCAGCATAAGTGTTAGATCCCGAGTAGGGCTTTACAAAATCTCCTAAACCATTAAAAACAACATCCTTAATCACCCCCTTATCTAAGGTTGGATTGCTACTTACATCAATTCCCGTTGAACTAGCACCGACGTAAGAAAAACCGCTTGATTTTTGAATAAAATTAAACGTTCCTGTAAAAGTTTCATAAGTTCCGTTGTTATTAATTTGCCATCCTATGTTATTAAGAAGTAAGCTGTTTATGTCGGTATAAGTAATTCCATCTGCATTTCCGATAAACTGAAAAACATTAAAAAAAACTAGACCATAACCAGATACACTTCCAACCGAGTTAAAACCATTTACCACAACACTCTGTCCTATCAGACGTTCACTTGACGAAGCGGCCGTTAGATTAAACAGGTTTCCCGTTCCAGCGTTAATCAAGGTCACACTCCTTAAACTTCCTGAGGCATCACCAACGAACAGACTACTGCTACCAGAATAGTTTAAAACATCCTCATCGGTATCTCGCCCAACTAAGTAAGCTCCATTTAAATCTATACTGGCGCTTAAGGTAACGGTTCCGTTTATTTCATAGAGCGTTTGACTGTCTAGCGTAATCACACCACCGCTTGCTGCGGGTAAATCGCTTTCACTTTTAACCAACACGTGATTATCGCGTTTGTTTTCACTGCTCAATAAGGCCAACCAGTTACTGGTGGTCTCATCGCCAGCGTTGTAATAAAATTGGTTATTATCGGTATCAAATAGCAGCAAAGAATTTGCAATACCAGTGGTTAGGGTATCGCGAGACGCTTGGGCTACCCTAGGTAATAAAACACCCGCAGCCTCACTTTGCACATCAAGAATAGAACTACTATGAGGATTGTCGGTGTTTATACCTACTTGAGCAAAACCACTTAAAGTAATTAACAATAAAAGATATAAGGTTATCGATTTCATTTTATCTATTTTAAAATCGAATATAAACACTTAATCTATAATTTTTGTGCTTTAAACGTTAAAATTTAAACATTTGCAGAAGCTTTTTTCAATTTAAGTACGGTAATTTCGGGCCACATTCCTACCCGACCGGGGTAAGCCAGGTAGCCAAACCCTCGATTTACGTAGAGATAACGATTAAATTCTTTGTAGAGTCCAGCCCAATTTTCGTATCGGTATTTAACCGGACTCCATTTGAACCAACCGGGTATTTCAATACCAAATTGCATGCCATGTGTATGACCACTTAAGGTAAGTTGAAATTCTTTTTCGTGTGCTTTTATTTTCTCTTGCCAGTAACTCGGATCGTGGCTCAAAAGTATTTTAAATTCTTCTTTGCTTAATTCCGCTGCAGCGCGATCTAAATCGCCATGCTTCACAAAACCGCCTTTTCCCCAATTCTCTACACCCACAACAGCCAATTTAGCATCTCCTTTACGGATGTACGTATGCTCGTTTAATAATAGCTTCCATCCCATTTGTTTTTGAATAGATTTTAAGCGATTTAAGTTCTCTTTTTTCTCTTGAGGTGAGTCCCAACGCACATAATCGCCATAATCATGGTTCCCTAATACAGAAAAAACACCATCTTTAGCCTTAAGTTCACCAAATAACTCTTGGCAAGCTTCCATTTCATCGGCGGTATTGTTCACCAAATCACCCGTAAAAAAGATAGCATCACTTTTTTGTTGGTTAATTAAATCTATTGCATATTTCACCTTCTTTAGATTATCAAAACTACCGCTATGCACATCGCTTATTTGGGTAATTTGGTAACCATCAAATGCCTCTGGTAAATCGGGAAAGTTAATCTCATAGGTGAGTACCTTATAATTATACTTTCCTTTAAACATTCCGTAAAGCAGAGAACCAAAAGGAATAGCTGCCAATCCTAAAGCCAGCGTACTTACAAACTTTCTTCGGCCAGGCAAATGAGCGACTTCTGGATGAACTATTTTATTTTTTAAAAAAATTAAGGTACGAATGATATCTTCCCCCATTAAAATAGCAATCAAAACCATTTCGGCAGCCATAAAACTCAAGAGCAGACCAAAAGCAACACTACGTTTTCCAGTAAAAACGCTTCCTGTTGCCGGTTGTAACCAATAAAATAAAAAGTAGCCCAAAAAAATAAGACTTAAGCCTATAAATAAAGCCTGTACCCAAAAAATCTTGCTTAAGGTTTTAATAGCTTGGTAACTATAAAAATTAATTGCAGCATAAAAAAGTATAAAAATTATCCAGCGCATTTTTTGTATTTTGAGATTACAAAACTAACTTATATTGCTCTTTTTAAGGTTTAATTTGGAGATAATTAACTTCTGTACAAGAATAACACATCTAATAGTACGCACACAAGCGCGTCATATTACAGCTTCTTAATTTTATTTTCGATAAAAAATCGTGTAGCTTTACGCTTCTAAATACCAGAAATTATGGCCCAGCAAAAAAGACTGTTTTTATTAGATGCTTATGCGCTAATTTTTAGAGGATATTACGCCTTGATAAAAAACCCTAGAATAAACTCAAAGGGCCAAGACACATCGGCTATCATGGGATTTGTAAATTCGCTTTTCGATGTGATTAAGCGTGAAAAACCAGATCATCTTGCAGTTTGTTTTGATAAGGGAGGAAGTAAGGCCCGTACCGAAATGTTTGAAGAATATAAAGCCAATAGAGATGAAACGCCAGATGTCATCAGGCAATCTATTCCCATTATTCAAGATATTTTAAAGGCATTGCATATTCCGGTAATAGAATTAGAAGGACTTGAAGCCGATGATATTATAGGAACCTTAGCCAAACAGGCCGAAAAAAAAGATTACCAAGTTTTTATGGTTACCCCAGATAAAGATTTTGGTCAATTGGTAAGTGAAAACATTTTTATGTACCGCCCAGCACGTATGGGAAATGCGATTGAAATTTGGGGTGTTGAGGAGGTTCAAAAACGTTTCGGCGTTGAAAAGCCCGAGCAGGTTATCGACTACTTGGGGATGATGGGAGATGCATCAGACAATATTCCAGGTTTACCTGGCGTAGGCGATAAAACGGCTAAAAAGTTTATTAAGCAATTTGGTAGCATGGAAGGCCTATATGAAAATATTGACCAGCTTAAAGGCAAAATGAAAGAGAAAGTCCAAGCCAATGAAGAATTAGGTAAACTTTCTAAAAAACTAGCCACCATATTTACCGATTGCGACGTAGAATTTGATGAGCAAGATTTTGAACTCTCACCACCCGACACCGAAAAACTAATGGCTTTATTTCAAGAGTTAGAATTTAGGCGTTTAAGTGAGCAGTTCCTTAAAATGTATAACGAGCAAAGCACCAACAATGGCGGTCTAACCACTCCAGAAGCCAATAAAACAAGCCAAGAAAAACCTACTGCTGGTAGCGGTCAATTTTCGCTATTTGGTAATGCGGTAAATCAAGAAGATTTAGACACTTCAGATTTCACGGGTTATCGCAATCTAGAAAACACAGCGCATTATTATCAACTTATAGAAACCGGCAAACCTTTAGAACTTTTTATCAAGCAAATGCTAAAGCAACCTGCGGTTTGTTTTGATACAGAAACCACTTCACTCAACACTTTTGAAGCCGAATTGGTAGGCATAGCCTTTAGCTGGAACAAAAACAAAGGCTATTATCTTCCCTTTCCCGAAGATCGCCAAGAAGCCAAAGCTTTACTTGACCAATTAGAAGTATTTTTTACCCACGAAAGCATTATAAAAGTAGGACAGAATCTGAAATACGACATTAAGGTATTGGCTCAATACGGCATGGAGCTTAAAGGTCCTATTTTTGATACCATGTTAGCGCATTATGTTATCAATCCAGACATGCGTCATAATATGGATGTTCTAGCAGAAACCTACCTTAAATACAGTCCGCAACCCATTGAAGAACTCATAGGTAAAGGAAGAAAGAAGATTTCTATGCGCGAGGTTCCGCTAGAGCAACAAAAAGAATATGCTGCAGAAGATGCAGACATCACCTTTCAACTCAAAGAGTATTTTGGTCAAGAATTAGAAGCCACCCAGACCAAAAAACTTTATGAAGAGATCGAGTTACCCTTGGTAAAGGTATTGGCAAGAATGGAATTAGAAGGCATTCGAGTGAATCAAGATTTTCTAGAGCAACTCTCCCAAGCCTTAGAAAAAGATATTCTGGCTCTAGAAAAAACAATATATCAAGAAGCAGGGGAATCTTTTAATATTGGCTCTCCCAAGCAATTGGGCGAAATTTTATTTGGTAAATTAAAGTTGGTAGAAAAACCCAAAAAGACCAAAACCGGTCAATATTCTACGGCAGAAGATGTTTTATCTTATCTGGCTAGCGAGCATCAAATTATCGCTGATGTTCTCGCTTGGCGCGGATTAATGAAACTAAAGAGCACTTACGTGGATGCTTTACCACAACAAATACAAGAAAAAACCGGTAGAATTCATACCGAATACATGCAAACTGTAGCAGCCACGGGCCGATTGAGCAGTAACAATCCTAATTTGCAAAATATTCCTATTCGCACCGAGCGCGGTCGTGAGGTTCGAAAAGCCTTTATCCCAAGAGATGAAAATCACGTTTTGGTAGCCGCCGATTACTCCCAAATTGAGTTGCGCATCATTGCTGCGCTGAGCCAAGAAGATACCATGATCGAAGCCTTTAAAAACGGTGAAGACATACACGCCTCTACTGCTGCAAAAGTTTTTGATGTACCCTTAGCCGATGTAACTCGCGAGCAAAGAAGCAACGCTAAAACCGTAAACTTTGGGATAATTTACGGCGTATCGGCTTTCGGTTTAAGCAATCAAACCGATATGAGCCGGAGTGAAGCTGGCGATTTGATTAAAACCTATTACAAAACTTACCCCAAATTACGAGATTATATTGATAAACAAATTGAGTTTGCGCGAGAAAACGGATATGTAGAAACCGTATTAGGTAGGCGCCGATATCTTAAAGACATCAATGCAAAAAACAATGTCGTGCGCAGTGCAGCAGAGCGCAATGCTGTAAATGCACCCATTCAAGGTAGCGCAGCAGACATCATTAAAGTTGCCATGATCAATATTCAAAACCAGTTAGAAGCTAAGAATTTAAAATCTAAAATGCTGCTTCAAGTTCATGATGAATTGATTTTTGATGTACCTAAGTCCGAGTTGAAAGAATTAAAGCAAATGGTACAATATGAAATGGAAAACGCTTTTAAATTAAGTGTCCCACTTGATGTAGAGGTTGGTGTAGGCAATAACTGGCTTGAAGCGCATTAATATATTTTCAAAAACCAAGTTAAGCCATCACCTTACTATTAATTTAAAAAGATAGCTTATGAAATTTTCAAACGATTTTAAAGAAGCGGTTTTAGCCTTGTCACAAAAAGAAAAAGACCAACTCTTATTGCGTCTGCTTAAAAAGGACAAAAACCTAATCAAGCAATTGCATTTTAGGTTAATTGATGATAAAAATGTAGATGAGCGCAGAGCTATCTTAGAGCAACATATTTTAAAAATCAGTAAAAAAATTGCACAAGAATCGGTTTCACTCAACCAACTAAAGGTATTCACCAGCCGACTCAGTTCAGAAATCAGCGATCACAGTCGCACTACCAAAGATCAATTTGGCGAAGTATATTTAAATCTTTTAATGCTCAACAACTTGTTGAAGTATGGCACCTCGTTATTTGAAAATAGTAACCTTTATGCTAGTCAAAAATTTTATATTTACATCATTAAACGCATCTTTAAATGTTTGGTTCAAATTAAAAAGATGCATGAAGACCTACACCTAGAATTTCAACCCCTATTAAAAGAATTATCAGAAAATATAGTAAAGAATGAGTTGTTAACAAAAAAGTGTATCCACCACGGTTTAGACTTTAATTGGTTAAACGTTCATAATATCCCAGAAGATATTGCTAGCATCCAAAAAGAATTAAAACAGGCCGGTTTCTTATAATTGTGGTCTTTTTAGTTATAAACCAACAAATTTATCACAATACACAATACTATAGAACGGTAAAGCATGGGTATTTGCAGGCATATATCCAGATCAAACAATTGAAATTGAGTCTCTTCACATAAAAATTAACAAGACAGGCTTGTTCAATAAATTAAAAATCGTACTTTTGCAACCCATTTCCCTCAATCGGGAATGGGAAAGGAATGTTTAATTTATAAATTTATTTAGTGTGAATACATTAAGTTACAAAACCGTATCGGCCAACAAAAGCACCGTGAATAAGGAGTGGGTTGTGTTAGATGCAGAAGGACAATCGTTAGGTCGTCTTTCTTCGATCGCGGCAAAGTTGATCAGAGGAAAGCACAAGCCTAATTTCACCCCGCATGTTGATTGTGGTGATAACGTAATCGTTATAAACGCAGAAAAAATCAACCTTACAGGGAAAAAATGGGAAGCTAAGGAGTATATCCGTTACACTGGATACCCAGGCGGACAAAGAAGCTTGAATGCAGCTGGCTTATTTGAAAAAGACCCTAGAAGAGTTATTGAAAAAGCTGTAAAAGGGATGTTACCTAAAAACAAATTAGGTTCGGCCTTATTCAAAAACTTAAAGGTTTATGTTGGTTCTGAGCACGAGCACGAAGCACAAAAACCAAAGAATATTAATTTAAACGAACTGGTGTAAATGGAGACAATTCACAAAATAGGTCGTAGAAAAACTGCCGTAGCACGTGTATTCGTACAAGCAGGTAAAGGTGAAATTACAGTAAACAAGAAAAAGGTTAACGATTATTTCACAACAGGTACATTACAATACAAAGTAAACCAACCTTTAATGTTAACTGGTAACGAAGAAGCTTTCGACTTAAATGTTACCGTTAAAGGAGGCGGTATTACTGGTCAAGCAGAAGCTGTACGTTTAGCTATTGCAAGAGCTATGTGTGCAATCGACGAAGAAAACAGAACGGCTTTAAAACCAGAAGGCTTACTTACTAGAGACCCAAGAATGGTTGAGCGTAAGAAGTTTGGTCAGAAGAAAGCACGTAAGAAATTCCAATTCTCGAAACGTTAATCGATTTCTGGAACGAATTAAAAAATTAATTTTAAATTTAAAGTATTTGTTGTTATTTCGCTTAAAGCGGAAGTTAGTTTAGCATCTAAATAGGCAAGGCCATTACACAAGTAAGCCACTTGTTTATTGCTATCTCAACAGAACGTAAACTATTACAAAAATGGCAAACAAAGTAGAAGTTAAAGAATTACTTGATGCAGGTGTACACTTTGGTCACCTAACAAGAAGATGGAACCCCAACATGGCGCCTTACATTTACATGGAGCGCAACGGGATTCACATCATCAACTTATATAAAAGTGCAGCTAAGATGGAAGAGGCGGCAAACGCCCTTAGCAAAATCGCTGCCAGCGGTAGAAAAATTTTATTTGTAGCTACCAAAAAACAAGCAAAAGAAATTGTTGCAGAAGAAGCTGAAAGAGCAAATATGCCATACATTACAGAGCGTTGGCCTGGAGGTATGCTTACCAACTTTGTTACGATTAGAAAAGCCGTAAAGAAAATGGCTTCTATCGATAGAATGAAAAAAGATGGTACTTTCAACTCACTTTCTAAAAAAGAACGTTTACAAGTAGACCGTTTACGTGCAAAATTAGAAAAGAACTTAGGTTCTATCTCTGATATGACACGCTTACCTGGAGCTCTATTTGTAGTAGACATTACTCGTGAACATATCGCGATTAAAGAAGCTCAAAAATTAAACATTCCTATTTTTGCGATGGTTGATACCAACTCTGACCCACGTGAGGTAGATTACGTAATCCCATCAAACGATGACGCTTCTAAATCAATTAAGAAAGTAATCTCTTACGTTTCAGATGCTATAGTTGACGGTTTGCAAGAAAGAAAAGCAGACAAAGACGCTAAAAAAGAAGTTAAAGCGGCAAAAAAACAAGCCGAAACTAAAGAGGCAACTCAAGAAGACAAATAAAATAATCGTTTTATAATCTATGCTAAGTCGTTTAGTAATTTTATTGTAAAATAGAGTTGCAAACGACTTTGCTTTTTAAAATTAAAATCTGAAAAAAATGGCAAAAATAACTGCTGCAGAAGTAAATAAATTAAGAAAATCTACCGGTGCCGGTATGATGGATTGTAAAAAAGCTTTAGTAGAAGCCGAAGGTGACTTTGACAAGGCTATTGAAGTATTACGTAAAAAAGGGCAAAAAGTAGCGGCAAAAAGAGCAGACAGAGAGTCTTCTGAAGGAGCTGCTGTAGCCAAAGTAAACGCCGAAGAAAACAAAGGTGTAGCTATTGTTTTAGGTTGCGAAACTGACTTCGTAGGTAAAAACGAGAATTTCTTGCAATTAGCAAGCGAGTTGGGCGAATTGGCCTTAAACTATGAAACTAAAGAAGAGTTTTTAGCTGCAGACTTTAACGGGATGAGTGTAGCCGATAAACTTGTTGAGCAAACTGGAGTTATTGGTGAAAAATTAGATATTAATGCTTTTGAGGTAGTTAAAGCTCCTTTTGTAGCGTCTTACGTGCACATTAATAAAATTGCTGCTGTAGTTGGATTCTCTGCTAAAGTAGATAACGCAGAAACCTTAGGTAAAGATGTTGCCATGCAAATTGCCTCAATGGGCGCAACAGCATTGTCTTACAAAGATCTTGACCCTGCATTCGTAGCTTCTGAAACCGAAGCTAGAATTGCTGAAATTGAAAAAGGAAATATAGAGCTTGAGCGTTTAGGAAAAACCAAGAAAAACGTACCACAATTTATCTCTATGTCACAAATTACTCCCGAAGTAATGGCTAAAGCCGAAGAAGATGCGAAAGCAGAACTTAAAGCTGAAGGAAAACCAGAGAAAATTTGGGATAGAATCTTACCAGGTAAAATGGATCGTTTCCTATCTGACAACACTACACTTGATAAAGAAATGTGCTTATTAGACCAAACTTTTATCAAAGATGATAAGAAAAACGTAGCCGAGTATGTAGCTTCTTACGGAGAGGTTAACATTACTGAATTTAAGCGTGTTTCTTTAGGATAATTAAAATCCAAACACTTATAAACACAGCCTACAACTTAAAAAGTTGTAGGCTTTTTTTTGCCTTAAATAGACTGTTTTTAAGCTAAAAAAAAGTTAAACCCAAGATTACCACTCAATTAATGCTATTCTACTCTATCCTCAATAACAAAATTTAAAGCCTAAAACATTCTTGCTACCCCAAAAAGGTCTTGCTAAATGAATGGTTTTTTTACATGCCGTTTTTCAAACTTTAGAATATGCGTATATTTGCCCAACTTTACGACACAACTTATGCAATACAAAAGAATTTTATTAAAACTATCTGGAGAAGCTTTGATGGGCAATCGCCAGTATGGGATTGACCCAGAAAGACTCGCCGAATACGCCGCAGAAATTAAATCGGTTACCGATAAAGGCGTACAAGTAGCTATCGTAATTGGTGGTGGTAACATTTTTAGAGGAGTAGCCGGAGCCAGCAAGGGTATGGACCGCGTTCAGGGTGACCACATGGGGATGCTAGCCACGGTTATCAACGGCTTAGCCCTACAAAGTGCTTGTGAAGATGCCGGAATTCCTACTCGCCTGCAATCAGCAGTAAAAATTAATGAAGTTGCCGAACCTTTTATCCGCCGAAAGGCTATGAGACATTTAGATAAAGGCCGTGTGGTAATTTTTGGCGGTGGTACAGGTAATCCTTATTTCACTACAGACTCTGCAGCCGTACTACGTGCCATAGAGATAAACGCCGATGTGATTTTAAAAGGCACACGGGTAGATGGAATTTACACAGCAGATCCCGAAAAGAACACCGAAGCAACAAAATTTGATTTTATTACTTTTGATGATGTACTCCGCAAAGGACTAAAAGTTATGGATACTACCGCTTTTACCTTGAGCCAAGAAAACCAATTGCCGATAATTGTATTTGACATGAACAAACCCGGTAATTTATTAAAAGTAGTACATGGCGAAAACATTGGTACTAAAGTAAACTTGTAAAAAGACTTATCGTATATTTGACAACCAGTTTATAAATTGTAAAACCATGAACGAAGAGATTGAATTAATTATAGACAGCACCGAGGAGGCCATGCAAAATGCTATTAAGCATTTAGAAAAAGAATTAATTAAAATTAGAGCCGGTAAAGCTAGTCCTAATATGGTGAGTTCGGTTTTGGTAGAGTATTACGGAAGCAAAACACCGCTTAACCAGGTGGGAAATATCAATACCCCAGATGCACGTACCATTTCTATTCAGCCATTTGAAAAATCATTGATTCCCGAAATTGAAAAAGGGATTATGAATGCCAACCTAGGCTTTAACCCTATGAATAACGGAGAAAGTGTAATTATCAATGTTCCTCCCTTAACCGAAGAACGTCGTAGAGAACTAGCCAAGCAAGCTAAAGCTGTAGCCGAAGATGCCAAAGTGGGTGTACGTAATGATCGAAAAAATGCCAATAACGAATTGAAAAAATTAGATCTATCTGAAGATATGCTAAAAGGAGCTGAAGCTGATGTGCAAGAGCTTACCGATAAACACATCACGCAAATAGATGACATTCTAAAAGTAAAGGAAAAAGAAATTATGACGGTTTAATTCTTTTGCTAAAATCTTTTAAAAGCGACAATTTTGTCGCTTTTTTTATTTACTTGCATCTTATAAAATTATTCATGCATAGGTTTACATTTCTTTATCTTTTGTTGTTGGTTGGAGGCTTTGCGCATTCCCAACACCTACTTAGAGGTAAAATAGTATCACAAGAGGATCAAACTCCTATACCCTATGCTAGAATTGAATGGGTGAACCAAGATCAAACCGAACTCTCCAATATTGACGGAAGTTTTAATCTCAATGTTAGCCAAAAGCAAGGATATTTAAAAGTGAGTTACTTAGGCTACATCAGTAAAAAGATAAAGATTAGTTCAAACCCCTATTATCTTATCCAACTTGAACCAGATCCAGAAAAACTCGAGGAAGTTTTTGTAACCTCTACACAACAACTTGCTCAACGTATTATCAATAAAAGCATTCAGCAAAAAGCGTACAACGACCCCGATCTTAAATTTAAAAATTACAGCTATAATAACTACCTCAAATTAATAATCGATAACCAAAAAGCAAATTTTAAAGTTGAGCTAGACACCACCAACACAAGTGTTTCTACCATTTTAAATCAAGGCCGCGCTTATTTAACCGAGGAATTTAGCAATTTTGAATATACAAACGACAAAGGCTTACAGGAAAAAATTTTAGGCACCCGAACAGCTGGCTTTAAGCAACCGGTTTTTGAGATGCTATCGTTAAACATTCAGTCCCCTTCTTGGTATAAAGAAAAATATACGGTTTTTGGAAATGACTATGCCGGCCCTCTGGCAAAAAATCCTTTTAGAAACTATCGTTATAAAGTATTAGACACTACCCAAAGTACTCGCCCTGCGTACGTGATTTACTTTCAACCCAAACGTCAAAAAACCGTAGCCTCACTAGAAGGACTACTATACATCGACACTTTAAACTATGGACTCCAGAAAGCAGTAGGGCAATTAAAAGGGGAGTTAGAAATAGAGGCCACGCAAAATTTCACCTATCTTCCAGAACAAGATATTTGGTTTCCTGTAAGAAATGAGATTCTTTTAAAACCGGGAACCGGTGGTAAAAAAGTATCTATTTTTGGTGGAAGTATAAGCTTAGGAAGTTTAACTTCAAATAAGTCTAATGAGCAAGCACAATATTTACAAGCTATTAGCACCAACTCAAACTGGAAGTTTAATAGCCAAGAACAATTATTAAATCAGAAAGCCGCCATTAGCCTATCCGCCAGGGCAACCGAGCGAAATACTGAGTTTTGGCATCAAAATCGGAGCATCCCCTACACCTCCAGAGATCAGCGAACATTTACAAGTGTGGAGCGGCTAATCGAGAAACAACATATTGACCGAAAGATTAATCTACTTCAAAATTTTAATATCGGTTATTTACCCATTGGCTTTTTTAATCTCGATTTACGTACACTTGTTAAATATAACGATTACGAAGGATTTAGGCTGGGCGCTGGGGGAGTAACTAATCAAAATTTTGCTAAACGCTTTAGAATTGATGGCTACAGTGTTTATGGGTTTAAAGACCGAGCTTTTAAATATAAAATTGGTGCAGGCTATCAGCTAAACCCCAATAAAAATACTTGGTTAAACCTGAGTTATATAAATGATATTGAAGAAATAGGAACTTTTAAATACCTCACAGATGCGCGCGTTTATTCACTATTTGAGCCTCGCCTGGTAAACATCAACTTTTACTTTAAATACGAATCTTATCAAGCTAACCTGCAACACCAAATTGCCCCTTCGCTTTTAAGCGAATTTAAGGTAGCCAAAACCAATATCAATCAGACTGGTGGTTACCGCTACATCGACAATCAGCGCGCCAGAAAAGCCTATGATATTACCGCATTTACAGCAAGTTTTAGGTACAGTCCTAAAAGTACATTTTTACAAGCGCCCAACAAAAATATAGAAGTCGAGGTGGGCTATCCGCAATTCAGTTTCCAAGTAGAACGAGCTATAAAAGGAATACTAAACGGTGATTACAACTATACCAAATTAGGACTTAAAATGCAATATACTATAGAACGCATTACTCAGGTAAACACCGAATTCATTGCCGAAGCCAACGCAGGTTTTGGAGATTTACCACTAACCCATACTTTTCATGCTTTTCCTAATAGCCCTAATAAAGCAACCATTATGAATCGGTTTTCTGTGGCGGGTAGACGAACCTTTGAAACCATGTATTTTAGTGAGTTTTTTAGTGACAAGCAGGCCAGTTTACAAATAAAACATAAATTACGCCCCTTTACTATATCACAGCGTATTCAACCTCAACTGGTATTTATTTCGCGCCACGCTATTGGCGATTTTGAAGCGAAAGACAGACACCTGGGGGTGCGTTTTAATACGCTAAACAAAGGTTATCACGAAGCGGGTATAGAATTAAACAATATACTTTTTGGTTTCGGATTAAACTTTGCCTACCGCTACGGAGCCTATCACTTGCCTCAATTAGAAGAAAATATCAGTCTAAAATTCACCTTTTACTTCAAGCTTTAATTGCTAAAATCACCCTATTATTAGGTATCATTTTATACCTTTGCAGCCTTAATTCATACTCATGTCTAAGCTGTTTAGTTTTGGTTTTTGGAATACGATAGCACGTATTATCTTAAGAAATAGAATCCTTATTATTATAGGAATTGTGGCCATGACCACTTTTTTGGCGATGCAATGGAAAAACATGCGGTTTTCATACACCGAAGCCAACTTGCTACCCGATCACCATCCAGTTAACCAAGAGTATCAAAAATTTGTAAACACATTTGGTGAAGAAGGAAATGTTTTACTCATCGCAACCAACGATTCGCTTTTATTCACGCCAGAAAAATTAAATGCTTGGAATCAACTTGCTAAAAAGTTAAGTACTTTTCAAGAGGTTGATCAAACGCTAGGTTTACATAATTTAAAACAATTAAAAAAGTTTGAAAATCCAGCTCGGTTTGAGTTGGTTCCTGTAATTGATAGCAGTGCTAGCATCAATTCGGCTACAGCCCAACAACTCAAAACTCAATTATTTGAGAAATTGCCTTTTTATGAAGGTTTGGTTTACAGTAAAAAATCAAATACGGTACAAACCGCAGTTTACATAGATAAGGCCATTGTAAATAGCAAAGAAAGAAAAATCTTTATACTCGAAAAACTACAACCGGTCTTAGATGAATTTAAAGAAGAAAATGATATTAAAATTCACGTTTCGGGTATGCCTTACATCCGCACGCTTAACTCCCAAAATATCATCGATGAAATTCAATGGTTTGTAGGGGGTGCTTTGTTGGTAACCTCACTGATTTTCTTTTTCTTTTTTAGATCGGTGCGCGCCACTTTAATCTCTATGCTTACGGTTATTATTGGAGTAATGTGGGCTTTTGGAGTTTTAGGTTTACTGCATTATGAAATTACCGTTTTAACCGCTATTATTCCGCCACTTATTATTGTAATTGGAATTCCTAATTGTATTTTCTTAATTAACAAATACCAGCAAGAAATAAAAAAGCATGGTAATCAAGCAAAATCATTGCAACGGGTTATAGCTAAGGTTGGAAATGCAACTTTGATGACAAACGTAACTACCGCTTCTGGTTTTGCTACTTTTATTATTACAGAAAGCACCTTACTTAAAGAATTTGGTATTGTAGCTTCAATAAATATAGTGGCTATTTTTATTCTTAGCCTTTTAATTATACCTATCATTTACAGCTATTTGGCTTTGCCCAAAGAACGACATTTAAGGCATTTAGGAAAAACCTGGATAGAAGGCTTTGAAAATTGGATTGTGCGCATGGTAAAACATAGGCGCATTACCATTTATATTGTTTCTATTTGTGCTTTGGTAATAAGTATTATTGGTATTTATACCATTAGGGTTTCGGGTAGCTTACTCGAAGATATGCCTAAAGAGGCGGCCTTTTTTAAAGACATCGAATTCTTCGAAGAAGAATTTGATGGCATTATGCCACTCGAACTATTGATTGATACTAAAAGACCTCAAGGCGTCACCAATTTAAGTACGCTTAAACGCATGCGCGACTTGCAAGATCTGCTCGCCGAGTACCCCGAACTGTCTAAACCTGTATCGATGGTAGAACTGGTGAAATATAGCAAACAAGCCTATTACAACGGCAACCCAGAATACTACCAACTGCCTACTTCACAAGAGAAAAATTTTATTTTTCCGTATTTAAAAGGTATAAATACTAAAGGCAGCAATCAGCTGAATGCTTATATAGATTCTACTGGTCAATTTGCCCGAATGACGGTTTTTATGAAAGATATTGGCACCGAAGAAATGGAAGCTATTGAAGATCAAATATGGCCAAAAATCAACAAGCTTTTTCCCGAAGATCGCTATGAAATTACCATGACAGGTAAGGCTCTGGTTTTTCAAAAAGGAACCAATTATTTGGTTAAAAACCTTGTAATGTCATTGTCTTTAGCCATTCTGCTTATCGCTATTTTTATGGCTTGGATGTTTAGGTCATTTAAAATGATTATCATATCGCTAATTCCCAATTTACTCCCCCTTCTTATTACCGCAGGTATGATGGGCTTTTTAGGCATTCCTATCAAGCCGTCTACAATTTTGGTGTTTAGTATTGCTTTTGGTATATCGGTAGATGATACCATTCACTTCTTAGCTAAATACAGGCAAGAACTCAAGGCCAGAAATTGGAAAATTAGCAAATCGGTGTACCCCGCCTTACGCGAAACTACCGTAAGTATGTTTTACACCTCAATCGTACTTTTCTTTGGTTTTTCTGTTTTTATGATTAGTAGTTTTGGAGGTACTAAAGCATTAGGCGGACTGGTTTCTGCAACCTTGCTATTTGCGATGCTTTCTAACCTACTTCTGCTCCCTTCTTTATTGCTTTCTTTAGCAAGAAGCATTGCTAATAAAGAAGATTTTAAAGAACCAAACTTAGAAATTCTACCAGAAGAGATGGAGGATAAGGAATAAAACCAATTATCCTGTTGGGTCTATTTGTTATAATTTATATATTTACCCCAATACTTTTACATAAAAATTATGCTTAATTTAAAAATTAAACCCAATCTTTCAAAGATTAAAAAAAAAGG
The DNA here is from genome assembly GCA_947499595.1 of uncultured Mesonia sp. Classification (GTDB taxonomy): domain Bacteria; phylum Bacteroidota; class Bacteroidia; order Flavobacteriales; family Flavobacteriaceae; genus Mesonia; species Mesonia sediminis. The sequence goes on along the minus strand of CANMOY010000006.1, from coordinate 106,095 downwards.
GGGGGGGGGTAATTTATTTTATCTCATCTCTTTTTTAGAAGGTGGTGTAGTTATGGTAACCGAGCTCGCCGGTGCTCGTATTTTAGCTCCCTTTTTTGGCTCGTCTCTTTACAGTTGGGCCGCAACCTTGTCAATTACTTTGTTAGCCTTAATGACAGGTTACTATACTGTCGGTTATGCCACCACCAAAAGAAAAACCAGCACACCAAAAGCAATTTTTTTAGTTTTTCTCATAAGTGGTTTAATGGTGATGCTACAGCCTAGCTTAGGCAGAACCGTTATGCAAGAAACCATTCAACTCCCATTCTTCACCGGGATTATTATTTCGCAACTAATCTTTTTATTTCCTCCCGTTTTTCTAATGGGTATGATGAGCCCAATGATCATTGCGCAAATCAATCAAACGGTACAGCGGGCAGGCAAATCTGCTGGTAACATCTACGCCATTTCTACTTTTGGCGGTATTTTATTCACCCTGCTTTTCGGTTTTTTAATTATTCCTGAGTACGGTATTAGCTTACCGGTTATTCTATTAGGTGCTTTCGTAATATTGTTTTCTTCTGTACTATTATTGCGTCAAAAAATTTCTGTACCGATGGGCTTGGTTTTAGCATTGATAATTTTAGCTCAATTTAGGCAAGCTTATGTAAGTTATCAAGAATATTCACCCATTCACGCTAAGGGTGAAAGTTTAGTAGAATATTCAGAAGGTTTATTAGGCGAAATCAGCATCAGCAATCAAAATTTAAAAAGTCCAGATGGTCGGCCTTTCAAGGCACGAATGCTTAAGGTTAACAATGTAATGCAAAATCAAGCCGTGCTCAACTACCCAAAAGCCAGTTTGGTTTATTATGTAAACTTTATTCGCAATTTGGTAGGACAATTGCCTAAGAAAGAATCAGCACTAATTGTAGGTCTAGGTGCAGGTAATATATACTCAGACATGCAATTGTACAATATAGATGTAGAAACCGTGGAGATTGACCAGCGCATTTACGATTATGGGGTAAAGTATTTTAAAATGAAACCACACCCCGAAAAAAGTCATATTACCGATGGGCGCTACTTTATTAATACCGCACAAAAACAATACGATATCATTGTACTCGATGTTATTGTTGGCGAAAATGTAGCCAAGCAATTGGTGACCTTAGAGAGTTTTAAAAAAATGTATAATCTATTACCCGATCAAGGTACTTTAATAATTGAACATGGCGGTATTCAAGACTTTTCTAAAAACAAGTTTGTACCTAGCCTGCATAAAACCCTAGGTCAAGCCGGATTTGAGGTTAGTATGTTTAATCCCGTTAAAGCACCCAATAACCGGTATGGCGATGTTTTGTTTGTTGCCACCAAAAATAAACCCATAGATAAAAACAATATTTTTGTTGCTGAAGACATGCTCCTTTCGGCAGGCCCCATCAGCCAATACGAAGTTTTTTTTAATGATTTTGATACTTCCGTCCCAGCGGAATTACTCACCGATGATAAAAACAAAACCGACTTATTACTCAGAGACCACTACTTACATATCCGCGAAAAGCGTAAGTAAGCTAAAGCCGAAGACTACCCGCCTTAAATAATTGATACGGCTTCACCCTAAAAATCGTTTAACTTTTAGAACATCAATAAGATTCTGCTCCCACTATCCAGTGGGCGGTGCAATCCGCAAAGGCCGCTTTTAAAAAACTCGTACTTATCGTAAATTTAGTTTTTACCTTAACCCCCTTTTTTTGTGTCAACTTATATCGAATTAAGTTGTAAGCAACCAAAATTCCCGCCTTAGTGTTTTAAAAGCTATGTCGAAAAAATTATCTTTGCCCTACAAATGCAAACGACATGAAAAACACAAAAATTGTAGAAGTATTAAAAACCGATCCTGTACTGCAAGAAATAAGCGTGCAAGGATGGGTACGTGCCTTTAGAAGTAACCGATTTATTGCTCTTAATGATGGTTCTACGATAAATAATATACAAGCTGTAGTTGACTTTGAAAATACACCACAAGAAATCTTAGATGAAATTAATATTGGCGCTGCGCTACATATTACTGGAACCTTAAAAGAAAGCGAAGGTAAAGGGCAAAAGGTAGAAATTGCTGCCAAAGAGATTACTATTCTAGGTAAAGCCAACTCTGATGATGTAAAAAAGACCATCCTATCTCCCAAGCGTCATAGTCTAGAAAAACTTAGAGAGCAAGCTCACTTGCGCGTACGTACCAATACCTTTGGTGCCATTATGCGCGTACGTGCCAAATTATCTTTTGCGGTACACCAATACTTTAATGAGAACGGATTTTATTACGTAAATACCCCTATTATTACGGGTAGTGATGCCGAGGGTGCTGGCGAAATGTTCCGCGTTACAAACTTTGATCTAAACAACCCCGCCAAAGATGAGAATGGTAAAGTGAATTTTAAAGAAGATTTCTTTGGAAAAGAAACCAATCTTACCGTTAGCGGACAGTTAGAAGCCGAAACTTATGCTATGGGCCTAGGTCAAGTTTATACCTTTGGACCTACTTTTAGAGCCGAAAACTCAAACACCTCAAGACACTTAGCTGAATTTTGGATGATTGAGCCAGAGGTTGCCTTCTGTGATTTAGATGGCAATATGGATTTAGCTGAAGATTTTATTAAATATGTTTTAAACTACGTACTTACTCATTGTGATGATGATCTCGCATTCTTAGAAAACCGATTAATTCAAGAAGATAAGGCAAAGCCCGAAAAAGATAGAGCGCCCATGCCTTTACGAGAAAAATTAAAGTTTATTACAGAAAATAATTTCAAACGAGTAAGCTATACAGAGGCCATAGAAATTCTTAAAAATTCTAAACCCAATAAGAAGAAGAAATTTGATTATTTAATTAAAGAGTGGGGTGCCGATTTGCAGAGTGAGCACGAACGTTATTTGGTAGAAAAACACTTTAAGTGCCCAGTAATTTTATTTGATTATCCTGCGCAAATAAAAGCCTTTTATATGCGTTTAAATGAAGACGGCAAGACCGTTAGAGCCATGGATGTTCTTTTCCCTGGTATTGGCGAAATGGTAGGTGGTTCGCAACGTGAAGAACGTTTAGAGGTACTACAAGAAAAAATGAAAGAGTTTAATATAGACGAAGAAGAACTGTGGTGGTACCTAGATACCCGCCGTTTTGGTTCTTGTGTTCACAGTGGTTTTGGACTGGGCTTTGAACGTTTGGTGCTTTTCGCAACCGGAATGAGTAATATTAGAGACGTAATTCCTTTTCCTAGAACACCCCAAAACGCAGAGTTTTAATAGCTCTTCATATGCCTAAGAATTAATTTTATTATTACGCTCAAGGCGGATTTAAACATAAAAAACCCAGTTCTCACTGGGTTTTTTATTTATAGCTTCTTATTCAAATTTTTAAGCTTTCTTATTTCTTCTTTTTGACTCTTCACCTGGCGTCTTAAATAAAACAACTCCGCAATCAGATAAAGCAACACAAAAAAGTTTTGCAAATCTGTTGTAATTAAAGCTTTCCCCCACTCAAATCGTAACAATATAAAGCAAATAAAAAAAGCTCCTAATGCTACATAGCGCGTATATTTTAGAAACTGCACTAACATAAAAAATTTATTGGGATTGCATCCAGGTTCTAAAATCTACTGCTTTTCCTATTATTTCACGTAATTGCGTAATAGGTACGCGCTGCTGCTCCATACTATCACGGTGTCTAATAGTCACTTGGTTGTCTTCTAAAGTATCGTGATCTACCGTAATACAAAAAGGAGTCCCAGCAGCATCTTGCCTTCTATATCTCCTACCAACGGCGTCTTTCTCGTCGTAAGTCACATTGAAGTCCCACTGTAAATCTGCTACTATTTTTTCGGCTATTTCGGGTAAACCGTCTTTCTTCACTAAAGGCAAGATGGCCGCTTTATAAGGTGCCAATATAGCCGGTAATTTAAGGACGGTTCGTGTGGTGCCTCCTTCTAATTCTTCTTCCTGTAAAGCACTAGAGAAAACCGCTAAAAACATACGGTCGAGTCCTATAGAAGTCTCAATAACGTAAGGGGTGTAATTCTTGTTCAATTCAGGATCAAAAAACTGTAATTTTTTACCAGAGTGCTGCTCGTGGGCTTTCAAATCAAAGTCGGTTCTAGAATGTATCCCTTCCAATTCTTTAAATCCAAAGGGAAATTTAAACTCGATATCGGTAGCGGCATTGGCATAATGAGCCATTTTTTCATGATCATGGAAACGGTAATTATCATCACCTAAGCCTAATGATCGATGCCAATTTTGTCTGGTTTCTTTCCAATACTCAAACCACTTGAGTTCTTCTCCTGGCCGAACAAAAAACTGCATTTCCATTTGTTCAAATTCGCGCTGGCGAAAAATAAACTGTCTTGCAACAATTTCATTCCTAAAAGCTTTACCTATTTGAGCAATACCAAATGGTATTTTCATACGCCCCGTTTTTTGCACGTTGGCAAAATTTACAAATATACCTTGAGCAGTTTCAGGTCGTAGGTATAAATCGGTAGCTGAATCTGCAGAAGCACCTAGTTTAGTACCAAACATCAAGTTGAATTGTTTAACATCGGTCCAATTTTTTGAACCAGTTTCGGGGCAAGCAATCCCCAATTCTTCGATTAAAGCTTTAACATCGGCGAGATCTTCTTCGGTAAGTGATTTAGCTAATCGTTCCAGCACTTCTTTTTGCTCTCTACGGTAACGCAATACACGCGAATTGGTGCTTACAAACTCCTCCTCATTAAAAGCATCTCCAAATCGTTTCTTGGCCTTGGCAATTTCCTTCTCGGCCTTTTGGTTAAGTTTCTCTGCATAATCTTCTACCAAAACATCGGCGCGGTAACGCTTTTTAGAGTCTTTATTATCAATCAAAGGATCGTTAAAAGCATCAACGTGACCCGAGGCTTTCCAAGTGGTAGGATGCATAAGAATCGCAGCATCTAAGCCAACAATATTTTGATGCATTTGCACCATGCTTTTCCACCAATAATCTTTTATATTTTTTTTGAGTTCTGCTCCGTTTTGACCGTAATCATAAACGGCACTTAATCCATCATAGATTTCGCTAGATGAAAAAATATAGCCATACTCCTTAGCATGGGCTATTACTTGTTTAAATGTATCTTGTTGTTTTGCCATAGCACAAAAATAGTAATATTATACCAATGTTTTATCTTGTATTTTTTAAGGTTTTTATTCTAGATTCAACTCTTGAGTGCCTACTTTACGGTCACCAAAAAATAAGTTGATTACATAGCGGCCCGCTATGAAATTTTCTTGTTCAAAATGCATACAAATATCAAGTTCCTTTTGCTCATAACTAAATTTATGCTTTAGAGAATAAACCAACTTTTGACTGCCCATTCTAAGGCTCCCTTTGCTCCCAAGAAGATTGTTTTTAGGATTGATAATCTGAACATACATTTGATACTCTCCTGCCCGTGCCAAGGTGTTGGCTTGAATTTGGGCGCAAATTTCTAAAACCCGTGTTTTTTTTGCTTTACGGATTGATTTACTCCCTGGCCTGGTTGATGCCTTCGCCTGTACTTTATATTGCCCAAATTGAAGTTGTGAAGCATCTTCTAATTGCCGACTGAGCAATTGGTTTTCTTTAAAAAGTGAATCGCTCTTTTTTTGCTCGCGCAACTGGGCTGCTTGTGCCAATACCACATCGTCTTCTAAATTACGCTTCATAGCCTGGAGACTATCAACTTGCTTTTGCAACTTGTTGGTTTTTTGTTTGTATTTAATGGCTAGTAATTCGACTTTAGAGAGTTGTTGCAAATCAATTTGCTGTACATCTAAACTATCTAACAAACCCTTGATTCGGTCGGCGTCTTTTTGCACCTGATTCTTTAGCTCTTTATTCTCTTGAATTACCTGCGCATATTGTTCGCGCAAAGCATCTAATTCGGTGCGCAAGCGTTCTTTTTCTTGTGCTATAATAGCCAAGTTCTTTTTGTTTTCTTGATAAAAATTTAGAGTAAAAAACACAGAGATAATCAAGATCCCGGCAAGCAATAGCATGAGTACCTTGAGTATGTTTTTATTATTCTGAATATTCATAAGCCTCTCTTTTCAAGAATTTTACGTAAATTAAACAAGCCTAATGAAATGCATTCAATCTTGTTATTAAATTTTCTATTTCCAAAAACCTGCGCCTGCTGTTCCGAGTACCTTCTTCACAGAGAACAAGTAGTTTGTTTGGCTTGTCATTATTTATTACCGATGGCCACTGCGCAATTAACCAACGAAAATACAGTAAAAAAAGTATTTTCAGGAAGAATACCCTTAGAGAATGCCTGTAGCTTGTTTATTTTTGAGAAAAACTCGTTGGTACAACATTTAATGCATGAGTTAAAGTACAAAGGTCGGGTTGAAATTAGTTTTTATTTGGGAAAATGGTTGGGCGCCATTCTAAGTCAATTGCCCGCTTACCAGCATATTGATTATGTAATTCCCATACCATTACATAAGCGTAAATTGGCAAAGCGCGGCTATAACCAAGTAGCCGGATTTGGGCAGGAAATAGCAAAAGCGCTTGGTACAAATTATACGCACCATGTACTCATAAAAAACAATCCGTCTAAAACACAAGTTTTTAAAGATAGATTTGCCCGTGCCCAGTTACAGCATCATTTGTTTGCGTTAAATGGTGCAGACCTGCTCAAAAACAAACATATTTTACTGGTAGATGATATCATCACTACTGGTGCAACCTTAGAAACTTGCGCTAAAAAATTACTCGACATACCCGGACTCAAAATTAGCATTGCAAGCATGGCATTGACTATTTAACTTTAACATTTTATTCTTTTTATCAAGCAACAGGCTCATTCTTTCCAAATAACTAATTTTTTAACACAAAAAAAATTAGTAAAAAAAATACAAGACAATTTCTTCACATTTTTATTAATCGGCTCTAGCACCCAACGCTAATATTCTTATTTTTTATTTATAATTAATCTAGATAAAGTTATACATTTGCGCTTATTTAGAATAAATTTAAGTAACAAATGAGGTTATTTCTTGTACTTATTATTACGGGACTCGGTCTTTTAGACTTGCAGGCGCAAGAGTTGGCTGACTTAAGGAAGCTAACCGGGCAAGTGGTTTTTAAAGACGCTAGTCCTGTGGTATCGGCACTCATTTATATTCCTGCAAATGCAAAATCGGCGTATTCTGATGAGCAAGGCAATTTTAATATTTCGGGCCTAGCCGCAAAAGAATATGAAGTCATCATTCAGCCTTTTGGGCAAAAGGAGATCCACCTCACAGTCGATTTAAGCGAGCATTCAGACAATCTTTATGTAGCGCTCCAACAAGAAACCAATTTTGCTTTAGAAGACATTGTAATTAAAAGCAAATCTAAAATCCGCGAAAGCAAAGAAAAGGGCTATAATATAGAGGTGGTGAACACCCAAGCCTATACCGTTCAAAATGTCGCCGCCAGTGAGCTATTAGATCGATCGGCGGGGGTAAAAATAAGACAATCTGCAGGATTGGGTTCTCATATCGATTTTAACCTAAATGGTCTAACAGGAAACTCTGTTCGCATTTTTATAGATGGAATCCCACTGCGCAATTACGGAAAGGCCTTTTCTTTAAACAACATACCGCCCAGTATGATCGAACGAATTGAAATTTACAAAGGGGTGCTACCGGGACACCTTACCGAAGACGCTTTAGGAGGCGGCATAAATATAATTCTAAAGAAAGAAAAAAAGAACAAGCTTTCGGTTGCTTATAGTTATGGCTCATTTAATACCCACCAGGCCGACGTGAACGCTAATTTATTTGATAGTAAAACCGGACTTAATGCTCAAATAGGCGCTTTTTATGCTTACACCGATAATAATTATGAGGTTTATGGAGACAATGTTTATGTTATTAATCCGCAAACGGGTAAAGTAAAGTATGTTAAGGCAGAGCGTTTTCACGATAGTTATGAATCTAAGGGTATTCAAGCCAATATAAGTATACGCGACAAGTCTTTCGCAGATGAGTTGAGTCTAGGTTTGCTATTTTCTGATATGGATAATGACATACAAACCGGTGCAACCATGGATGTGGTTTATGGCAATAGAAGGTCTGAGCGCGACACTCGTATGTTTAACTTAAAATACGAAAAAGACAACTTAATCTTACCCAATCTAAGCGCAAAAACCTTTGTATCTTATTCTCAAACCAATCGTAAAGTTATTGACACTATCCCTTATATGTATAATTGGTTGGGCGAGATTGTTCGAGATCAAGATGACAACCCCATTAATTGGAGAAATTCAGGAGGAGAGGCAGGCCCCGCTACGTTAGCCAATAATAACGAGAAGAACTTTGCCAATAGAACCGGATTAGGATATTCTTTTTCTGATACTCAGAAGCTAAATGCTAACTTTTTTTATAACCAATTTACTCGGGATATAGACGACCCAAAATTACCTGAGGCCGAAAATGAACTGCTTGACACGCGCTTTTTGAGCAAAACCATTCTCAGTTTCTCTTATGAAGCCAAATGGTTGAATGAGAAACTCACCTCAACCTTATTTTTTAAGAATTATCACCAAAAAGTTAAACTTACAGACTACACCAAAAGACAAGACAAGCTTACCGCCACTGCGTATGATAAAAAAATAAGCTTTAACGGCTATGGTGCAGCATTCTCCTATGCTTTGACCGATGAAATTTTGATTACCAGCTCGGTAGAAAAAGCCATACGTATGCCAGGAATATTTGAACTCTTAGGTAATACTTCAGAGAATATTTTACCTACCTACAACTTAAGACCAGAAAACAGCACCAATGTAAATCTAGGCGCAAGTTTAGGCAGCTTTAGCTTTAATAAACATCAGCTTAAAGCGGATATAAATTTTTTCTTAAGAGATATTAGCGATATGATTGTACGCGGAATTGCAAGTAATATCACCGATCAATACGGATTTGAAAATCTAGGTAAGGTACGCAGTACAGGGGTAGACCTCGAAATGAATTATAACTATGACAAGCGCTTTACCCTTACCGCCAACCTATCTAATTTTAATGCCCGCTATAACTTAAAGTACGATGAGTATGGCTCAGAATACATTTATTATGGCGACCGCTTGCGTAATGCTCCATTTCTAACGGGTAATTTACATGCTAATTATGAGTTTAAAAATTTATTTAAACAAAACCACGGGCTCAATGTACACTACAATTTTGGCTACACGCATCGGTTTTTTAGAAACTGGGAAAGCCTAGCCAGTCAAGGTAAAGCCTATATACCCACACAAGCCGTGCACAGTGCAGGGGTGAATTACCGTTTCCCAGGAAACAAGGTTGTACTTGGCTTTGACGCCAAAAACATTACCAACGAGCATTTATTCGACAATTGGGCACTGCAAAAACCAGGTAGAGCCTTCTATTTTAAAATAACCTATAACGCTATATAAACCTAAATACTATGATTTTTAAAAACACCTTTTTAAGTAAAAGTAAAATTAATTTGCTTGCCGCGATTGGCCTTTCATTAAGCTTGTTTAGCTGTGATTCTGATGATGATAACGGCAGCAAAACCACTCCGCCTGTTGGGAACCAGTCCTATTACAATGTGATATTTGGAGTAAGTTCTGAGGGTAACTCGGGAACCTACGCACAGGCACTTGAAAACATCTCTGAGGGTAACATCAGTTTTAATGGTAAAGGTTTTGAAGTTCCTTCGGTAAGAACAGCTAGAATCTACGGATCTCCTTCAGGTGAATTTTTATATAACCTTAGCTATGGTGGCGGTATGATTTATAAGTACCAAGTAAATGGCGGGTCTAATTATACCCAATTAGCCGAAACTAATGTACAGGTAGCAATGGGTACCGCCTACCCGCGATGGACGGTAGTAAGTAAAGACAATGCTTTAGTGCATACGATTAACACCGAAAACCAATACGATGAGAACGAGAACTACACTTACACTAAGTCTGAGGCCGTATTACAGAATATTGGTTTAGAGAATATGAGTTTAGAAGAAAAAAGCGTATTGGAAATACCAAGTTTTGAGGAGAACTACCATATCTGGAGAATAGATAACCCGACTATCAAAAACGGAAAGGCTTACTATGGGGTGGCAATGCGCCAGTTTGATCCTGCTACGGGTGAAAACGTAAACCCAGAAACCTATAAAGCAACTACTATGGTGGTAGATTATCCTGAATTGACCAATTTACAATTTTTACGGTCTGAAAATGCTCAAGGTTCTACTTATGGATACAGAACTCCTGTCTATCACGGTGACGAGCAAGGTGATATTTATCATTTAACCAGCAATCCTGCTAAGCTTTTAAAAATAAGTAACGAAGACTACGACAACAGCTACTCATTTGATTTAGCTAATGCTTTAGGAATGGCCAAAGTGGGTGCAAACGGTTGGTTCTATGTAGGTAACGGAATCGGTTACGTTCCTTTTTACGATGCTAGCAAAGGTCGAGGAAAAGAAGAAGCCGCTTGGGGAGTAGCACGTATTGATATTTATAACCAAACAGCTACCAAATTAAACCTTCCTAATAACCTTTGGATGTGGTACTACCAATCGGGTGTGGTTGGTCGAGATGGTAAATTTTACATGGCCATTACCCCACTAGGGCAAAAGGGTAACATCTATAAATTTGATCCTAGCAGCACTTCGCCAGATGCTTTTGAGGTTGGTGCACAGCTAGAAAACGGAGCAGATTCATTTTACTTAGGGGTTTATTAAAAAAATACCCAAAACTAAAACCAAAAACCTGCTCTAAAAATGGAGCAGGTTTTTATAAAAGTCCGACTTTTACAATTATTAAAACTAGACATAATACATTATGAAACATTTACTTCAAATAAGCCTGATACTTTTGCTGAGTTTATCGGCAAATGCACAAGATAATGTCTTTTGGTCTGCCGATTTCTGGAAACAAAATCCCGATATCGCCACCATTGAAGCAAAAATAAAGGAAGGTAACAGTCCAACTGCCTTAAACTCTCGCGGTTTTGATGCCGTAAGCTACGCCATTCTTAATAAAGTTTCTAATGCTAGTATTAAATACCTTTTAGAGCTACCAGGAAACGAAGTAAATAAACTTACCCACGACAAACGCACCTATATTTTTTGGGCAGCCAATAGAGGCAATGTGGCCCTGCTCGATTATTTATTTAAAAAGGGCGCAAACCCAAAAGTTTTTGACAACCGCCTGTACAGCCCAATTATGTTTGCGGCACGGGCTGGACTTGAAAAAACCGCGGTTTATGATATCTTAATTAAAAATGGAGTTGATCCAGCCTATGCAAATCCCAAAGGAATAAACGCTCTTTTAGTTTTGGCAGGGACGGCAAAAGACTGGTCAATTTTAGACTACTTCATCAAAAAAGGATTAACGTTAAATCATACCGACAAAACTGGAAAAAATGCTGTCGATTATGCAGCGGTAACCGGTAATAAAAAAATAATGACCGAACTAATCCGTAAAGGAGTAGCTTATAAAGACATTAATAAAGATAATACTAATTTGTTTCATCAAGCGGCAAGCAGTAGCCGTGCAGGCGATAATAAACTTGAATTTTTTAAATACTTGAATAGTCTAGAGCTTGACCCGCATCAAAAAGATCTAGAAAACAAAAACATACTCCATTACCTGGCAAAAAATAATTCACACCCAGAAAACCTCGATTACTTTTTCTCTAGAAAAGTTGATATAGACGCTATAGATAATCATGGGAATACCATTTTACTATATGCTGCTTCTCAAAATAATTTACCAGTGGTTAATTTTGTGTTAGACCAAAGTCAAAGCATTAACCACACCAATAAAGCAGGTGAAAGTGCATTGAGTTTAGCGGTACAAAACAATAGCTCAGAGATAGTAGCGATATTATTAGAAAACGGAGCGCATACCAATATCGTTAGTCAAGACCAAAGAACCCTACTGGGTCATTTGATTTCAGGATACTCAGCGCGATCAAAAGAAGATTTTTATAAAAAATGGGAATTGCTTAAAGCTAAAAATCTTGACTTTAAAGCGAAACAAGGTAACGGGAATACCCTATTGCATTTAGCTGCCGAAAAAGAAGACCTCAACTTGATCGACGCATTGTTGCAAGAGGGGGTTGATATCAACGCCCAAAATGACGAGGGAGTAACCTTACTTCATAAAATAAGCTTAACGGCAAAAGACAGCAAAATGTTGAAAGAATTAGTGAAACGCGGTGCCGACCCAAGCATTAAAACGCTTTTTGAAGAAACCGCCTATGACATGGCACGTGAAAACGAATTACTAAAGAATGAAAACATCCAATTTTTAAAATCATAAATCAAGTTATGCGAATCAAATCTGCAATACTTAGTATTTTTCTATTAGCCTTAATGGCTTTTAACTCCAACCCTAGCTCCTCATATAAATGCCTTATTCAGTTAAAGAATTATGAAGGAGAAGGCGCTTATGTAGTAGTATCGGTGGTAAACCAAGCCAACGAATACCAAAAAACCTTACAAGTTTTAGGCGATGACTCAGAGTGGTACAAAGACCTTCCTCAATGGTATGCACATTGGCAAAAAAAGACCGAAAGCATAGACGCTATAACGGGAGCCACCATAGGCGGTGGGGAGCGTGCCATAAAAATACTTGAAATACCCACACACACCATAGATGCAGGTTTCAAGCTAAGATTTGAAACCGCCGTAGAAGACCAAGATTATTTTGCAACAGACTTGGAGTTTGAGCTCACCAAAGAAAACCTTAAACAAAAACAAGAAGGTAAAGGCTACATACGATACGTACGCCTACTCGAACAAAAATAAAGCAACAAAAGTTAGACGAGCGCTTGTATGAGTATATCCCCTTGGAGATTGATTCACTTGGCCTTAGCCTGGGTAAGTTTTCTGTTTCTGGCATTGGCCAGTTTAACCGGAATTATACTCGGGCTAGCCCCAATAGATCAAAAGCTGCAACAACACAACCGCTTCTCCCTAGAAGATATTAGCCTAGCTAGCACGCTTGAAAAGCTCAGCCAATCTCAAGAAGAAGTACTTTGGTTAGAGGTAGACAACAACGGTGGTGTATTGGCATCGGTGGTGAATGCCAAGGGTGAAAACCAAGAGGTTTATATCAATCCGCTCACCGGGGAGATTTTAGCGGTTAAAGAGCCCGAAAAACCTATCTATTTATGGGCAAAAACCTTACACCGCTCTTTATTTTTAAAATCTACGGGGCGTTTTCTTATCGGGTTAACTGCTTTTTTGTTGTTTTTTATCGCTTTAAGCGGAATTTTTCTCGTTAGTAAACGCCAAGGCGGATTTAAAAAGTGGTTTAAACCCATAATTAAAGACAAATTTTATCCGTTATGGCATGCGCTTTTAGGACGTTGGTTATTGCTACCCATTTTAATTATCGCTCTAAGCGGGAGCTATCTTAGCTTGCTTCAATTTAACCTCATAACCCCAAGCGATGCCAAGCATCAGTTAGATGAGCACGAATGGCAAGAAAGCGAACCGCAAAAAATAACTGAGTTTACAATCTTTAATGAGACCATGTTAGGCGATTTGAAACGCGTAGAATTTCCTTTCTCGCCTTTCCCCGAAGATTATTTTAGTTTACAAACACGCACACAACATGTTATTATCAACCAATTTAGTGGCGAGATCATCAGTACCCACACCTACCCCATCAGCCATGTTTTGGCACATTATAGTTTGGTATTGCATACCGGTCAAGGCAGCTGGCTGTGGTCTATCTTACTTGTTCTGGCTAGTATAGGAATTTTGTTTTTTATTTATTCTGGCTTTAAAATTATGTGGTCTAGGCAATCGGGAAAAATTAAGAATCATTATGCGCTTAAAGATTGTTCTCATCTTATATTAGTAGGGTCTGAAGGCGGAACTACTTTTAATTTTGCAAAAGCGCTTTACGCGGAATTGATTCGGTTAGGAAAACGCGTTTACTTGGCAGAGATGAACCAAGTGCAACTAAAACCTAAACTTGAGCACCTAGTTATTATGACCGCCACCTACGGAAACGGTGAGGCACCTAGCAACGCTCAAAAATTTCTAAAACACTTACAAAAACAGCACACATCAAATGAAATTGGTTTTACTGTTTTGGGTTTTGGTTCGAGAAGCTACCCACATTTTTGTGCATTTGCTAAAGAAGTGCAATCCGCTTTAAGCGAAACAAATTACTTTAAGGAAGAAATGCCTTACACTAGCATAAACAACCAATCTACCGAAGCTTTTAAAACTTGGATGATGGATTGGTGCGATAGGTTAAATATTCCTGCCAGAATACCCAAAAACATCGTCAAACCAAGAAAAATAAAGCAACAACAATTAGTTTGCACGCAAAACACAAAAGGAGGACAAGGATTAGATGCTAGCTTTTTACTTTGTTTAAAGCCCAAAGGGAGGTTAAAGTTTAAATCGGGAGATTTGTTATCGATAGTTCCGCCAGAAGATCAACGCGAACGCTTATATTCTATTGGTAAATCTACAAATAATGAAATTTTGATTGCTGTAAAGCGTCACGAATTTGGATTAGTCTCCAATTGGTTGTACCAATTAAATACAACCGGCGAACTTAGTGCTGGTTTAGTAAAAAACAAAAATTTTCATTTACCCAAACGCGCTAAACAAGTTATTATGTTAGCCACGGGTACTGGTGTAGGCCCTTTTTTAGGTATGCTTCAGCAATCTAAACAACAGGTATGTTTATATTGGGGTGGCCGTAATCAAGAACAATTTTCTCCCTACCGAGAGCATCTAGAACGTGCCCAACAAGAAGGTAGCTTATCTACTTTAAAATTGGCTTTTTCGCGCGAAACTAATCAGGAGAAAAGCTATGTTCAAGACCTGTTGATAAAAGATGCCACGTTTATTGCCGACGCACTTAAAAACAAAGCTGTTTTTATGATTTGCGGATCAGTAGTAATGCAGGAGGCGGTTTTAGCATGTCTCAACAAAATTGCGCTCACGCACAACCAAAAAGCACTTTGCTATTATGAAAGTAGAAAACAGCTTAAAATGGATTGTTATTGATGGTACCTAAGTCTGCCAACTTATTTAATTGTGTTAGTTTAATTTATTCCGCTTAAGCACATAAAGCTCTTCTCTTCTATCTTTTAGGTTTTTTACGCTTCCAAAATTATGTAAATCGCGTAAGGCATCAAGATCTACATCGGCTATCAAAATCATTTCGGTATTGGGTGTGGTTTCAGCCTTTACCCCGTCGTACGGAAATTTAAAGTCTGAAGGGGTGAAAACAGCAGATTGTGCATATTGAATATCCATATTATGCACCTTTGGTAAATTACCAACACTGCCAGCAATGGCCACATAGCATTCGTTTTCTACCGCACGGGCTTGGGCGCAAAGTTTTACGCGTGAGTATCCGTTTTGGGTATCGGTTAAAAAAGGAACAAATAAAATTTGCATCCCCTCTAGAGCTAGAATCCGCGAAAGCTCAGGAAATTCAACATCGTAACAGATTAATATTCCTATTTTACCACAGTCTGTATCAAAAACCTGAAATTCTTGTCCGCCTTGCAACCCCCAAATTTGGGCCTCATCTGGAGTCACATGAATTTTTTTAAACTGCTCTACGAGGCCGTCTCTTTTACACAAATAACCCACATTGTATAGCTTGTCTTCTATAATTTCTGGCATACTACCGGTAATAATATTAATATTATGACTTACGGCTAGCTGCATCATTTTTTCTTTTATAGGCTGTGTATAGCCCGCTAATTCACGAATAGCTTCGGCTTCTGATAAATGATTGTATTTTGCCATTAAAGGCGCATTAAAAAACTCGGGGAACAACGCAAAATCTGATCGGTAGCCCGAAAGAGATTCTACAAAATACTCAACTTGATGCAGCAGTTCTTCTAAATTGTTATATGAGCGCATTTGCCACTGTACTAAGCCTAAACGCACCTCTGTTTTCGTAGGCATAGGCCTACTGCTGTCTTTGGTGTAGTAAATATTATCCCATTGTAGCCATACCGCATACTCTTTTGACTGCTGGTCTCCCTCTAAGTAATTAGAGAGAATTCTTACAGGTCTAAAGTCATTGGCCAATTGAAAGTTAAGCACAGGATCTTCAATCTCGCAATTGCGTACTTTTTCTAAATAGGCTTTAGGCGTTAGTTCTTGGGCGTATTTGTGATAATTGGGCAATCTACCTCCAAAGACAATCGCTTTTAAATTGAGTTGTTCGCATAGCTCTTTGCGGTAATCATAAAGTCGTCTTCCTAAACGCAAACCGCGAAATTCTCTTTTTATGATGATATCAATTCCGTAAAGCATATCGCCATTTAGGGTATGATTTTTAAACTTGGCATCACCCACCACATCTTCATAGGTATGTTTCTCGTCTAGCTTTTTAGAATCGACAACAATAGAGAAGGCACAACCGGCTAGATTCCCGTTAACCATTACCACGACTTGCCCCTTAGGGAAAGTTT
Organism: uncultured Mesonia sp.; assembly: GCA_947499595.1. Lineage (GTDB taxonomy): Bacteria > Bacteroidota > Bacteroidia > Flavobacteriales > Flavobacteriaceae > Mesonia > Mesonia sediminis. The sequence goes on along the minus strand of CANMOY010000006.1, from coordinate 89,637 downwards.
TAAGCAATTCTCTTAACTCTTCTTTTTTCCAATACGCATCGGGTGCATCGCCATAAATTTCGATAAAAACTTCTTTTAAGTCTTCAAAATCATTTAAAGACAGGTAGCGCAATTCTATATGAGGAGCTTGGTTATTCATTAATATACAGTTTTAGACAAATGTTATTTTGCGAAAGGCGATAAGGGAAAAAGTAGCTATAAGTTTATAGTGCTTTAGGTGGAAAACAAAAAGTATATCTCGTTTAACAACAAGCAATTGAAAATTATTTTCAATTGCTTGTTGGTTAATTATCGTCTATAGGCTTCCCAGCAATTTTTTTGCTTAGAAGTAGCGATTACATGCCTAATAAGTAGGCGAAAATTAAGGGAGCCACGATGGTAGCATCGCTCTCGATGATATATTTCGGGGTATTGATATCGAGTTTACCCCAAGTAATTTTCTCATTAGGCACAGCACCAGAGTATGAGCCATAGCTAGTGGTAGAATCTGAAATCTGACAAAAATAGCTCCAAAACGGAGTGTCGGTTCGTTCTAAATCTTGGTAAAGCATTGGTACTACACAAATAGGAAAATCACCAGCAATACCTCCTCCTATTTGAAAAAAGCCAATACCATTAGACACCTCTGGTTTTGTGTTTTCTGTATACCAATCGGCTAGGAAAGTCATATATTCGATTCCAGATTTTACGGTAGAAGCTTTTAATTCACCTTTAACTACGTAGCTAGCAAAGATATTTCCCATAGTACTATCTTCCCAACCGGGAACCACTATAGGTAAATTTTTCTCTGCTGCGGCATACATCCAAGAATCTTTAATATCAATTTCATAGTGTTCTTCTAAAACACCAGAGAGTAAAAGCTTGTACATATACTCGTGCGGAAAGTAGCGCTCTCCATTGGCCTCTGCATCCTTCCAAATTTTTACAATATGCTCTTGAATACGTCTAAAAGCTTCTTCTTCGGGAATACAAGTATCGGTAACTCTATTGAGTCCTTTCTCTAGTAAATCCCATTCATCTTGCGGGGTTAAATCGCGATAATTAGGCACCCGTTTGTAATGTGAATGCGCCACTAAATTCATGATATCTTCTTCTAAATTGGCGCCGGTACAAGAAATGATATGCACTTTGTTTTGACGAATCATTTCGGCGAAGATTTTACCCAGTTCTGCAGTACTCATTGCCCCTGCTAAGGATACTAACATCTTTGATCCCTGCTCGAGTTGTTTTTCATAGCCTAAGGCAGCATCAACTAAACTGGCAGCATTAAAATGCAAAAAATATTTTTCTATAAATTGTGAAATAGGTTTATTCATGGTGGTAGATTTTACATTAAGAAATCTATGAAAAGCAACTGCTTTACAGATCTATTCAGTTTATTTTAATACTCATCGGCTTCCCTCAGTTTGGAAGCATTAAATTTATAACTCAGCATCTTATAATATAATTTTGCCGCTAAAAAGTCTGAAGCTTTATGATTTTCATTGGGGCAAAGTTCTACGATATCAAAACCGACTACATTTTTTGTTTTAAAAATCATTTTTAAAAAATCTAAGGTTTCATACCATAGTAATCCACCGGGCTCTGGGGTTCCTGTTGCGGGTAATATAGAAGGGTCAAAGGCATCTAGATCTATGGTGATAAAAACATTAGGAGTCATTTGCCCTATAGCGTCATCCATCCAGTCTTCGTACAAATCGTGAGCAAAATAAACCCGAGTTTCGTCCATAAACTCTTTTTCAGAAGCATCCATCGATCGTATTCCTACCTGAATAAGGTTGGTGTTTTTACTTGCCTCGTGCAACGCACAAGCGTGATTACAACTTGAACCATCATAACTTTTACGCAAATCGGCGTGGGCGTCGATTTGAACTACACTTAGCTCTTCAAAGCTTTCGCTGAAAGCACGAATACTACCAATAGACACCGAATGTTCCCCACCAAAAAGCGTAACAAATTTATCTTGTTTCAAATAGTTTTTTACCGTTTTATAAACGCTCTCGACCATTTTTTCTGGCGAAGAATTTTCTGAAACAGCAGGAGCTAAATAAATACCTTGTTTATATACCTCACTTTGGGTTTCTATATCATATAGCTCCATATTCTCAGAAGCCTCCAAAAATGCAGCTGGACCTTTATCTGCACCTTTTTGCCAGGTACTGGTTCCATCATAAGGCACAGGTATTAATACCACTTTGGCATCATCTATACGTGCATATTTATCGGGAATTCCCGCATAGTTTCTTTTAGTGTTCATAACCTAAAATTTTAAGTAAGTCTTCACTTTTTTGTTGTTCTTTAAAGAGTTGTGTAGAAAGACTGCCGTCTTCATTTTTTTGTATTAGCAGGTGTTTGGGCGCAGGAATTAAACAATGTTGCAAACCGCCAAAACCCCCAATGGTTTCTTGATAAGCGCCGGTATTAAAAAACCCGATATACAAAGGTTTTTCTTTATCATAGCGCGGTAAATAAATGGCATTCATATGCTGTTCTGAGTTGTAGTAATCATCAGAATCACAAGTTAGACCACCTAACAGCACCCGTTCATAGCGATCGCTCCAACGGTTGATGGGCAGCATGATAAAACGTTTATTAATGGCCCAAGAATCGGGTAAGGTGGTAATGAATGATGAGTTAATCATATTCCACTTTTCGCGATCGTTTTGTTGTTTTTGATATAAAATCTCATAAATGGCGCCTCCACTTTCTCCAACAGTAAAACTGCCAAACTCGGTAAAAATATGCGGCGGAGTTACACCTTCTTCTTCACAGAATAATTTAATTTGATTTATCACCTCATCGGCCATATAGGCATAATCATAATCAAAACCAAGCGAGTTTTTAATAGGAAACCCGCCTCCAATATTTAAGCTATCTAGCGTGGGACATATTTTTTTTAAGCGCGTATACACACGCAAACATTTTTGAAGTTCATTCCAATAATAAGCGTTGTCACGGATACCTGTATTGATGAAAAAATGAAGCATTTTAAGCTCGATTTGGTCATTATGCTTGATTTGATCTTCGTAAAACGGAACAATATTTTTATAACCAATACCCAAGCGTGAAGTATAAAACTCAAATTTAGGTTCTTCTTCTGAAGCGATACGGATACCGATTTTAAAATCTTTATGCGTTTGATTGGTTAACAATGCTATCTCCTCATAATTATCGATTACTGGGATACAATTTTCATGCCCTTCATTAATCAGTTGAGCGATGTTTTTTATGTATTGATCGCGTTTAAAACCATTGCAAATCACATAGGTTTGCTCGTTGATTTTACCTTCTTTTTTCAAGTTTTGCACTATATCGATATCAAAAGCCGAGGAAGTCTCAATATGGATATCGTTGCGCAAAGCTTCGTGTAAAACGTGCTTAAAATGCGAACTTTTGGTACAATAACAGTAGTTATAACTCGCTGGGTAAGCGTGTTTCTCTATTGCCCCATTGAACCAGCTTTTAGCTCGTTGAATGTTATCTGAAATCTTAGGAAGATAGGTGAATTTTAAAGGAGCTCCATACTCCTTGATTAAACCCATCAGATCTATTCCGTGAAAACGGAGTTGATCATTTTGCAATTGAAATTCATCTTGAGGAAAATCAAAAGTTTGTTCGATTAAATCGATGTATTTTGTGTTCATTGAATGTGTAAAGGGTAAATCGTCAATATTTTAGTTATTTAAATATATAAATACTATTGCAGAAATAAAAAAATAGTACGCTTAACGAATTTTATCTTGTAAGAAATTAGAGCCTTATAACAGACGCGTTTATAAGTACAAATGGAATACTTTTTTATAAATAAAAAAATAGTTTAAATGTTAAATTTTAAATAATTTTACACACTCCAAAATTCCTACATAACAGGCTCATAAATTACTGTTTTCCAGAAAAATAAACTATTGCTTTATATCAAAACCTTATTTCAATTTTTGAACATCTATAAACTTACTCATTTAAATAACGCAAATATTACATCACCGCTAAGGCATAAAAATTTAGCGCCAACAACTATTTTAAAACGAGAAAAAAAATAAAATGGTATGGCCTGAATTAGAGGTATCCAATTTAAACAAAAAATTACTCCTATTTAATAAGTACAATCCAGTAGCTTATCGTGGGCGCTGGCTTACTTTAGCCAAAACTATTTCTATTCTAATAGGTTCGTTTATAGGTTCACTTTGCAATTTGTACGTTTTTTTCATGGTAAACTATACCCTTATAAAACGCTGAAACCCCCTGTAAATACAAGGGGTTTCGTCTTTTGTACTCAAGGCGGGAATCGAACCCGCACTTCCGAAGAAACTGGATTTTGAATAAAAATCCTAGTTCGATTAAAAGGATAAACCGCTAGCTGTTAGTTATTTGTTTTTATTAATATTGTTAGAATATATCATAAAAATGGCTCGCTTTATGGCTCTATATATTATAGTATTATTTTCTCTTTTCTAATTTTAACTTTAACGATATTTTTATTTGACAGTTTCAATATAAATAGCCGGAACAGATTCTAACTTTTTATATTTCTCTATGTAATTTATAGGTAACCATTTTTTATTTATTTCATAATATGAATTTTCAAAATAAGCAGGTGGATTTTCTAACTTTCTATTATAAACTACTCCATACTCGAGAGACCCCTGCAGATTTATAAAACCTATATATAAATATTTATAATTTTTCAGGATAATGTTTTCATTATCTAAATCAACTTTTAACCAATCGTTCTTAATACTTTTAGTATTAACAATCAATTTATTTGGAAGTAAATTTATTATGCTGTCATTGGGGTTTTTTGAGTTAGATTGAAATATGAGAAATTGAATATTTTTATTTTGACTCCGATGTTTATTTCCGTAAAAACCAGTAAAACCTTTTTTGATATATAGGTTAATATTTTTCACCTTTGCATTTACATATTCTTCAGCATTTAATTGAATTAATTTTCCAGAGACTGTACCACCACCAAAACCATTTATTTTTCTTTTTTCCTTCCTAATCCCTAGTATTTCATAATTCAGTTTCTTCTTAATGATTACTTCTTCCAAATGCAAACTTTTATCTAAAATTATTGAATCTTTTTCTAATTCTGAAAGTTCTAATTTTTGCGAATAGAAACCATCATAATGAATAAATAAAGAGTCTAAATTTTTCTTTTGACTTTTATGAATTATTAATTTATTAGAATTGTTGTTGTAAAGAACTTCTGTAGAATCTTTATAATAAAGGAAAAGCTGAAACTCATTTATAGCATCATTCCCATCAAATAAATTAATTTCTTTTACTTGTGCTAAAGTAATTATTGGTAGAAAAAAACAAAGAATTTGTAAAAAAAAATTTTGCATAATATGTATTAGTGAGGCTCATTTTGATGAACCTCACTATTTAACTTTAATAATATTTATTAACCATTAAACCAATCTTCAATTTCTTCATCAGAACAAGGTATTTGAGCGTCTCTTGGTTCACTTTTAAAGACTAAAAATTTCTTTACAACTTTTACGTCTTTTACTAAATGTGTATGTCCATTATATTCTTCAGCATGGCAAGGCCCTTCTTCAACAATTACTGAGCAAACCAAGCATTCAGTTTGGTTTCCTGGGGCAGGTTCAAATGGATTATCTACAGCAATTATAAGATTTTTCAAGTCGGTGTTTGTAAAACCAGACATAATCAACTGTTTTTCTATTTCATAAGATTCTTCAAGATTGTAATCTTGATTCAATTGAGCATTATAAACGAATTCTGATAAATTATTAATGGCATCTAATTGTTCTTCATTTAAATTTGAGTTTTCAGAAAAAATCTCATATTTAGTTTGCCAAACTATAGCCTTATCTTCATTAGATAAAGCGTCGTAGCTTTCTTGAGGGTTATCTGAATTCAAAACATCGTAGTAGATGCTGCTTGTAGAAAAAGTTGTTTTTTCAAACACTTCATTTTCTGTATTAATGGATTCTTCATCTTTCGAGCAACTAAAAATTGCTAATGAACAAACTAAGGCAAGAGTGATTTTTAAATAATTTATTTTCAAGATTTTAATTTATTGGTGGGGTAAGTTAAACAAATAACAGAAATAGTCAGAGAATAGAATATTCTGCATCAACTATTCTCGCATAAAATGGTTTGTCAGACCTAACCTTAACAAGTATAATTTTGGTTAAAAGAATAAAAATAATAATATTTTTTAAAGATGAAATAAAAATTTTAAATTACTTCAGCTTATCTACTGTCAATTACATATAGGGTATTGAGTAAAATAGAATATAAATAATTGTAATAGAATAAATAAATGTTATTTCAGCTTTAAATCCCCTCTAAATATTTTTTTTGCCTCAATCTAACTTTTATCTTCTAAAATGACTTGAATTGTGTTTTTATACTTGACAACTTCTTGGGATATTCAAACATTTTAATTTTTTTAGGTATTAAAAACGAAATAGAAATTGGCAATGTATTCGTTAAAAATAATTGTAGTAGAAGTTTGATTGGTATTAGGCCTACCAAAATTTAAAAAATGAGTGTCGTTTTCTTTTGCGACTTCTTGGGTTGTATCGCAAATAGTAATTGTATTGCCTTGTGTTTGGGGGAATTTATTGACAACTAAAATGATAGAGAAAAATAACAAATCCTCCTGCTCATAAATTAGAAGAAGGTTTTGTTTTGTACTCAACGCTGAAATTCAACCCGCACCTCCGAAGAAACTAAATTATGGATAAAAAATTCTAGTTTAATTAAAAAGATACACCACTATTAGTTAGTTGTTTGTGTTTTTTAATATTGTTAGATTATATCATTAAAATGGTTCGCCTATGGCACAGAAAATAATAGTTAAGCTTTCAATAAGCTACCATTTAATGTTAAAACATCAACACCTTTAACTTTGAAATCTCCATCATGTGTTAAAATAGTATAATTATTATTCTTGGCTAGATAATAAAAATAACTATCATTAAAATCTAAGTTGAAATCGAATTTAGAAAGTACGTGTTTATATTTAATATTTTTTCCAAATTCATCATTTTTAAGTTCGATATGATCAAGGTAAGTTTTAAACTCATCTGCAATTAACATGCACCCTGCCTTGTATTCACTTGAAGGTCTAAAGTAATCTTTGTAAAATTTAGAATCACTTATATCCTTTATGTTTGTGATTTTCTTATTTTTTTTAAATTCTAATTTAATTTGATACTCACTTTTTATTTCTCTTTTCATTTTGCCTTTGTTCGTTAAAATACTGTGCCCATTCGGCCTTTTCGCTTAATGATAATTTAACTCGATTTTTGCAATTCTTGGCATCGCGTTGGCTGTTGGAATTGCAGATATATTTGACTCACAGTGCTGGCTTTTTATTAGTATCTTACATCCCACTTATCTACCCCGGAAGGTCGATTGGATTTAATTAATTCAATTTCATCTTCTGAAAGATTTTCATTTAAATTAATATCTGATAATTTCAATAATTTTTTAGCTCTATCCCTCAGTGAAACCGACGTATTCATTCCGCTCAAAATAAATGAGTTACCGAATTGTTTGTTTATTCCCAGAATGTTCTTACTTATCAATCCATTTACTACTGGGTCGTCAATAGGCATTTCAATTGAATTTTGCTTTCTAATAAAAAACTCTCGAATAACCGCTTTTTCTTGTGGATCAAGCATTTTAAGATTTTCCGAATACTTTTTCTTGAATTTATAAGCTCTAATCTCCTTTGAAACAAACTTTTCAACCCATATTAAAAAATTAATCGCTACTAACCCCGCTGAAAATATAAAAGTCAAGCCTATATATTTGCCATGTTCTACCTTTATGTTTTCAATTTCTATAATTGCAAACCATTCAGGTTCCGCAAAAAGTATAAAAGCTGATATTACCGCAAAAAGTATAAAAAATTTTGTGGGAAGTTTAGTTAAATCAAATAATGTTTTTAAATGTTCCAAATTATAGATTTATGTTTTTTTCAATCGTTGCAATTTCTTTCGGTTTAATATCGTAAACCTCATAAATCAAAGCATTGATTTTGCTCTCGTATTTTTCTATTTCTGCTTTGAGTTGCTCCAATTCTTTTGTTAGTTGTATTTCCCTGTCAAAACTATTTTCAGTTTTTGCTTTATTCAACAATTCACCATAGTCGCTACACTTTTGTTTGTTTAAAATTATGGTTGCGACTAAATCGGCAATTTGTTTTTGAATTTTATTTGAAGGTTTGATAATGGGTAAATTCATCAAGGGTCCTTTATCTACTTGATATAAATCCCCTTGCATTTTTCCTTGGTATTTTAACCAAAATGCAATCAAGTTTGAATTGAGTAGCCCAGTTAAATATTTTTGGTTCAATCGGCCTGTCTGTATAGAGAAATAGGTTTGAGAAACATAACAATCAAAATCTGTAAATGTAAAAGTTGGCCTAGCACATTTACGTAATGAAATTATTTTATCTCCTTTAAAAAAACTTTCTTCTCTCGCTCTATGCAAACCATAGGGTTTATTACTTGAAGTAATTATTTCTTGATATTTATCTAAATGTTGTTTTAAATTCGGATAGACTCTAATGTTTTTAGGATCTTTAAAATTTGAATCTGTATAAATTATCCAAAATCGATTTTCGTTTGTTCCGTAAAACCTACCTAACTCTGATGTTGTAAAAAATGGTTTTACCAACTCTTTTTCTTGAGAGGTAAGATTTAAGTTTTCATACTCCTCCTGACTCAAATTAAAGATACCATCTCCAATTTCAAATTCTTCTCCCAATATCGCTTGGTTCTTCTTATTTAAAAAATCCTGTGGAGCAACAATTCCTTGGGCTATTTCTTTTTTATCAAATACAAAATTTTGATGTTCCCGAATTTTATCAATTATTAGAGTAAGTTCTGCATTCACAAAATTGATAGGCTTATCATAGTTTTCATTTTGTTCTATATTTGCCTCGAAGTACTCAAATCTTTTGTCCTTGACACGATCTAAAAATAGTTGAGCGTCCTCATGCTTTATTTTGCTATATAATACTTTTGAAAAGTTGAAATTGTAATTTCTATTTCTATCTGACCTTTTCATTATATAAATCATTGTTTGGATTCCTGCTGAATCAAAAACTTTAAAATCACCAAAATCGATAAATTTTTTTATTTTTCCTTTTGTGAGGACGATATTCCTAAAGTTTGAAGCCCCCGAATTTGTAATCCAATTATTTGGTGCAATATACCCTATGAGACCATAATCTTTTTTGATTATGTCTAAAGCCAAAACTCCAAAGAAATACCAAAAATCCATTTTACCTTGATAACAAGGATGCCCATGCAATTCCTCAAAGACCTTTTTGTTTGTGTATTCTTTTATGTATGGTGGGTTCCCAACTATTACATCAAACCCTCCCTTTGCAAAAACTTCTGGAAATTCGTTTTGCCAGTTAAAGGCTTTCTCTCCTGCAACATTGGGATCATCAATTAGACTGTTGCCGCATTTTATATTGTTATTTAATGAGGTTAATTTTCTACCTTTTTGAGCAGTTCTAAGCCACAATGAAAGTTTAGCAATTTCGACACTTTCTTCATTAATATCTACACCAAATAAATTGTTTTCCAAAATTGAGTTTTCAACTTCACTTAAAATAATCGCATCTCCAAAAAGTTTGGCCTGTAACTCGTCAATGTATTTATGTTCTGCAATTAGAAATTCCAAGGCTTGATTTAAAAAAGCACCACTACCACAGGCTGGGTCGCAAATGGTAACCTGCAATAACCACTTTCTGTAATCTTCTAACTTTTTGGTTAGCTTTTTTAAGGTTGCTTTTTGTCTACCTTTACGTTCCTTTTCATATTCAGCTTCTTGTATGTCGATTTCTATGACAAATCCAAGCTATTTTTATAATAAGTTTGATTTTTAATAAGAGCCAAAGCTATGTGTAAAAGTTTATTTCTTACCGCATTTAAAACGCTCATTTTATTTTTACCTTCTTTCACTTTTTTATCGTAATACACCTTTAATTGATTTTGCATTCTGACTGCTCGCATGGCAGCCATTTGCAACACCCATTTAAGCTTCTTGTCTGCTATTTTAGAGACTCTAGGTTTTGTTTTTAAACTACTACCACTTTGTTGTTCAAAGGGCACTACACCAGCAAAACAAGCTAATTTTCTTGGATCTAAAAGTCGTTGAAAACCCTCTGTTTTTACCGCGATCATCCAAGCTGTAATATCTCCGATTCCAGGAACTGTCTTAATGCGCTTAACTTGTGTAGATAATTCTTTATCGGTTTTAATCTCTGCTCGTATTAAAGCTTCTAATTCTTTTATAAACTTATCCAATTGCTTGATAGCTCTTTCATTAATTGTAATGAGCCTTTTAGTTGTTTTATTAAAAGATACGTATTTAAGATCAGCTACTTGTTGCTTTAAAGCCTTACGCTGTTTAATTTTTGACCTCCGCTGACTCATTAAGATTTTTACTGTTTTAACAACTTCACTGGCCGGTTTCCAAGGTTCGAAGTCTTGATGATTGCGCTCAATAAAAACAGCTATTCTTTTGGCATCTACTTTATCATTCTTGCCACGAACCAAACCAATACTTCTCTTGATATGCTTAGGATCTACAACATATACCCTAAAGTCAAAGCCTTCTAAAACTTCATACAAGTTGTAATTATAGTAACCAGTATTCTCCATAGCTATATAGGTATTGGGGTCTATTTTCGCTAAGTTTTTTAGCAACTTTTGAATACTTTTTACCTTATTAGGTATCTTAAAATAGTCTAGATCTCCTTGATTTTGAACACAAAAATCTAATGTCTTTTTACTAATGTCAATACCAACATAAATACTTTTCATAACTTTGTAATACTTTTATTGAAAAGAGGGATTTCATCAATACCTCAACTCCTTAATAATGGGCTTAAAATCCCGAATTTCTATTAGAGATTGTTGATGAAAGTCTGAACTTAAGTCTGAATCGACATATGAATTTTTTAAATTCTGAGTCCGGATAGTGTACTTAAGTTCAGCTCTCTTTTTCTAATTAAACATCCATAAATTTAATTATTTATCTTTATATTTTCTCTTATGCAAGTCTAAAGGAATAATGTGGTACACAAATAAAAATCACGCGGCTTATATTAAAGGCTGGAAAAACCGTGCTGAATTTCTTAAAGAAGATAACCGTTTACTCATGCGAGCCATCAGCCAATCGCAAAAAGCTGCAGATTATATTTTAAATCTTGATAAAGAGGGTAATCCGGCTTACCTTAAAAATTTAAAGTTTGAAGAAAACAAGGAAGAAAAGCCAAAAAGAAACCTAAAACAAAAAACAAGCCCACAAGCAAAAATGCAGAGGAAGTAAAACCCCAGTCTAAAAAGACCAAAAAAGCCCAGAAAAAGACCAAAAAAGAGCCAAAAGTAAACAAGAAAACCGGTCAATATGCACTTTTAGGCGCTAATACCGCCAAAAAAAAAGAAGCTTCTAAACCTCAAAGTGAAGTTAAAAATAGAACAACCCCCCATAATGGCATAGGCTTGATTGGCATTAAAAATCAAATCAAAATTTCAACTGAAAATTTTAAAGAGTTTTCAACCCCAGAGCTAAGAGCATTTATTTTAAAATATTATAATTTATTTCTTAAAAATAAAACCTTAGCTATAAAAAACTCATTGCAGAAAGTAGAATTATTAAGTCGAGCTGGGAGGAAAATTTCAAAGGGTAGTGCTGCATATAAAGCAAAGGCCGCTGTTATTGAGCATTTTGAAGTTGTTTTAAAAAATTCCACTTATAATAATTGGGGCGAACCAAAGCCAAAAGATAGTCCAGATTTACTTGGTTATATGAATTTTAAATCAAAGGTAAATATTGACGGAAAAAATAGACACGTAAGAATATCGGTTGAAGTGTTTAAAGATAAAAAAACGCTTTTAAAATCTTATGAAGTAGGAAAGAAAAAAACTCATTTGTCCAAGGAATCGCAAAAGCTATCCAGCAGCCCAAATGAGGTAATAAAAAGCGACAAAAAACCGCTCTCTTATAGCAAAGATACTAAAAAAGAAGTTTCTAAACCTCAAAATGATGTTAAAAATAAGCTCAACCAAAATCATAAACCAGGCTTACAAGTAGGTCAACCGTTGCCCCAACCGCTACCCCAACCGGTTGAATACCCTGTTAATAAAAATAGTCTAGCAGCTCGAATGGCCGCCAATAAAAATAAGGTCTACAATTATTACACAATTTCAAACCCCGAATTGTCGAAATTCCTCGGGAAAATAGAAATTAAAGAAAAAGAAAGCGTATGAATTTCAATTACCGCCCCGCAAGGAGCAGGGAAAACTAGATTTCTTTTTCAAGTAATTGATGCGTTTGCAGATCATTATAAGGTTGGTCATGCTTCTATGGAAGAACACCCAGATAGTAGCCTTTACACCAGTAAAGTTGAACAGTATATTAAACCAGAAAATCTAGCAAATATTGAAGCACCAGAAATTAAAACCATGGCAGATTTGCATGGCTTAATTATGCGCAATGATATTATAGCCATTGACAGTTTTGAAAAGCTAAGAGAAATCAACAAGCAAATAGAAGTTGACAAAGATTTAAGGAAAAAATATGATGGTAAACTTTTCATTTTTATTTTTCAAATGACATCAGACGGAAAAATGCGTGGCGGTTCAAAAAGCCAATTTGACGTAGATATAGTTTTGTTTACAGAAAAGTTTGATGATTACCGTGAAAATTATATTTACGTTGATAAGAACCGATATAATGAACTACCTGCAACCGATTTAAAGTATAGCATTTATCACAAAGCCATGTTGGTTCCCGAACCATCAGGCAACTTACCCCAACCAGAAGCAGATCCGCAAGTGCAAATAAAGCCAACTGGAAACCTAATATTAACTGAATTTTAAACTAAAAATATGAGTACAGCAATAACGAAAATAGAAAACGTAGCAAAAAAATCTAAAGATTATGCCTTGGCCAACCCTAAAACAATTTTGTATGCAGCTGCAGCCGTAACTGTGGCCGCAGTTGGATACAAGGTTTACAAAAAAGTTTTTCCTGCAGCTCCAAAAAGGCCAGAGTTAATCGAAGATTCCAATTTAGCTAAAAGCACATTAACAGACGTTCAAGCTCAAAATATTGCTGAAAAACTATTTACAGCCATGGCGACGGTTGGCACAGATGAAAAAGCTATTTTCAGCGCATTAAGTGGTTTAAATGCAAATGATTTCCTAAAGGTATATAATGCTTTTGGAATGCGCCAATATTCTTTATTTTGGGGTAATGTAGGAGACCCGATCACATCTGACAAGCATCATTTGATTACTTGGTTAGCCAACGAGCTAAGCGTTTCAGATGCTAAAAAGCTAGAACAAAAAATACCTGGACTAAAATTAACTTAGAATAAAGCTCGAAAACCGCCAAATCTTTACGGCGGTTTTTTCTATAATTCTAAGGTATAAATCTCACTATGGTCTGCAGGTATGAATGCTTGAATATCTCTAAGGTAGTTTTTTAAACCTGCTTGCGATTTATGGCCGGTTATAGGCATGAGTTTGAATATTATTTCCTGTTCATTAAACCCCCGGTTTAGCAATGAACTGTATAAATCTAATATTGCCGTATGTCGTACACTATACAAATTGTAAGTAGGATCAAACTTTAGTTTCTTTAAAATCTTTCGAAACCTCCGACTAAAATAATTAACCTTACTACTCAATTTGTTTGTTTCCCAAACCGCTGGTTTATCAAATTTTGTAATTAAATGATGATCCTTTGGTTCCTGGTCCAAATTCATTTCTTTGAGTAGTGGTTTAAGTTTTTCAATTACCCTGGAATATCCGATTGATTGATTTTTACGCTCAACACCCAAAATCCAATTTTCTGTATTAATATCCCCAACCTTTAACCTTATGATTTCCCTGGGTCTTAATAAAGCGAAAACCATAAGTCCGATTACATTTATCAAATAAGGATCATCTTTTTTAATCTGCTTTAAAACCTTGGTAAATTCTTTCTTTGTAAAAGGTTTGTTTTTTACCGGTTTACTTTTGAGCTTAGGAATATCATTTATAAAATTATGATCTATTATACGCTTATGCTGCAAAACGGTAAACAAGGCCGATATAGATCTTTTATAATTATCAATACTCGTATTTGATAGAGTTGTTCCATTGGGTTTTTTGTATTCCAACTGCAACCAATCTAAAAACCGATAAAAGTCATTTAACCCATATTGTCTTATATCAATATACTGCTGGCCATTTTGAATTAGGTAGCTTTTAAAGAACTCTTTTCTTGTGCTGTAATCCTGTGCGGTTGCTTCACTAATTGAGTTAACTTTTAACTTGAACGCATAGTCTAAAGCTTCCCCTACTGAATAAGTTTTTTCGTTCTTATATTCAAGCCCTCTCACCTGTTTTGGAACCCAATTTTGATATAGTGCAAGCTTAACGGCATCGATCAAAGCACTTGCAGCTGATTTGCGCTCCTGCAAGGAATCTAGGCGGTTTAGCCCTTTGTAGATCATTATTTTTATATCCTTTCTATTGGTTTCTGGGTTCAACCAATAGAAATATACATACCATCTTTTACCGGGTACAATTGCGTGTACCTTTTTACCATTTTTAAGAACTTTTGGAGCGTACAATTTAGGAGTAGAATACTTTACTTTAGCCAAAACTATTTCTATTCTAATAGGTTCGTTTATAGGTTCACTTTGCAATTTGTACGTTTTTTTCATGGTAAACTATACCCTTATAAAACGCTGAAACCCCCTGTAAATACAAGGGGTTTCGTCTTTTGTACTCAAGGCGGGAATCGAACCCGCACTTCCGAAGAAACTGGATTTTGAATCCAGCGCGTCTACCAGTTCCGCCACTTGAGCTAAATGGATGCGCAAATTTAAAACTTTTTTTTCATTTTCAAATAAACAAAAAGAATTCTTTTCAACTAAAATAAAATCCTTAAATTTGCAACCTTATTATTCGCTGCTTCAAGCAGATAACTTAAAGAAAAATAAGCACTTATGACACACGCGCTACCCGATGCAAAACTTTTTGCTTGCTCACAAAGCGAAACTTTAGCCAAAAAAATTGCCCAAGAATACGGAATTGAACTTGGTAATGTCATTACCTCAACCTATAGTGACGGTGAATTTCAACCTTCTTTTGAAGAGTCTGTACGAGGAGATCGTGTTTTTATTATTGGCTCTACCCATCCTGGTAGCGACCATCTTATGGAAATGCTCTTGATGCTCGATGCTGCAAAACGCGCTTCGGCAAGACATATTACGGCGGTATTACCTTATTTTGG
The DNA here is from genome assembly GCA_947499595.1 of uncultured Mesonia sp. Classification (GTDB taxonomy): domain Bacteria; phylum Bacteroidota; class Bacteroidia; order Flavobacteriales; family Flavobacteriaceae; genus Mesonia; species Mesonia sediminis. The sequence goes on along the minus strand of CANMOY010000006.1, from coordinate 74,343 downwards.
TTGGGCAAGACAAGACAGAAAAGATAAACCACGGGTACCAATCGCAGCTAAACTGGTTGCCAAAATGTTAGAAACCGCTGGTGCCACAAGAGTGATAACAATGGATCTTCACGCCGATCAAATTCAAGGTTTTTTCGAGAAACCTGTTGATCACCTTTTTGCCTCAACTGTTTTTCTACCTTATTTGCAAGATTTAAATTTGGCAAATCTAACCGTAGCTTCACCAGATATGGGTGGATCAAAAAGGGCTTATGCTTATTCAAAAGCCCTAGAAAGCGATGTGGTAATTTGTTATAAACAACGAGCAAAAGCCAATGTGATTTCTCATATGGAGCTTATTGGTGATGTTGAAGGTAAGAACGTTGTATTGGTAGACGATATGGTAGACACCGCCGGAACTTTAACCAAAGCAGCCGATGTGATGATTGAACGCGGTGCAATAAGCGTTCGTGCTATATGTACACACCCTATACTTTCGGGCAATGCATACGAGCGTATCGCCAACTCTAAATTAGAAGAATTAATTGTTACCGATTCTATTCCTCTAAAACAAGAAAGCCAAAAAATAAAAGTTGTATCTTGCGCCCGCTTATTTGCCGATGTGATGAAAGCCGTTCACGAGAACAAATCCATCAGCTCAAAATTTTTAATGTAAAAGCCTGTTCTAAATCTTCTTAAAGAAGATGGCTAAACTAGAACAACAATAAATATAATTAATTAAATTTTTTACAAATGAAGTCAATTACGATCAACGGATCTAAAAGAGAAAGCGTAGGAAAAAAAGCTACTAAAGCCCTACGTAATGCTGGAGAGGTTCCTTGCGTATTATACGGAGGAGATCAACCTGTACATTTTTCAGCACCCACAATTGCGTTTAACAGTTTGGTTTACACTCCAGACGTTCATACTGTTGTTTTAGAACTAGATGGACAAAAACACAATGCGGTTTTACAAGATATTCAGTTTCACCCAGTAACCGATGAAATCTTACATATGGATTTCTATGAGTTTGGTGACGATCAAGAAATTACTATGGAGATTCCTGTGCACTCTGAAGGAGTTGCTAAAGGGGTTAAAAATGGTGGTGTTTTACGTTTCAACTTACGTAGAATGCGTGTAAGAGGTTTAGCCAAAAACTTACCTGATTATATCGTTGCTGACGTTACTCCATTAAAAATCGGAAACAAATTATATGTTACCGCAGTAACTTCTGATGATTATACCATTATGCACCCAGATAACACGGTTATTTGCCAAGTGAGAACTTCTCGTAACGTGGTAGCTGGAGCTGATGAAGATGAAGATGAAGATGTACCTTCTACAGAAACCGATAAGGTAGGTGCTGCAGCTGCTTCTAACGACGGTTAAGCACAATCTTTAAATAAATAGAAAGCACCTTACTTATCTAAGGTGCTTTTTTTATTTTTATAGTTCTTTTTATAAAAATAAACCTATGCTTGCCTTTTTTGGAAGAATACTCAACAATAAGAAAACGAAAAAAAAATCCGTAAAGGAAATGAAAAAGTCACTTATCGTAGGCCTTGGTAACCCAGGAATAAAATACGCCAATACCAGACATAATATTGGTTTTAAAATATTAGATCATCTGGCAGAACAAGAAAATTTAAGCTTCACCACCGATAAATTAGGCGATATCTGCACCTATAAGTACAAAGGCCGCCCCTTTGTCTTGCTTAAACCCAATACCTATATGAATTTAAGCGGTAAAGCAGTGCGCTATTGGCTAGAAAAAGAAAAAATAGATATCGATAACCTTCTGGTAGTTACCGATGATTTAAACCTTGAGTTTGGTACAATTCGCATTAAAAGCAAAGGAAGTGATGGCGGTCATAACGGACTAAAAGACATTCAAGATAAACTAAATACCAGTAAATACAACCGCTTTAGGTTTGGAATTAGCAATAGCTTCTCCAAGGGCAAACAAGTAGATTATGTGTTGGGCGAGTGGTCTCCCCATGAACAAAAACATCTACCCGAACGCCTAGACCAAGCCGTAAAAGCCATACAGTCTTTTGGTACTACCACACTAGCCAATACCATGAATGCCTTTAACAATAAATAGCTTTTTCTTGCTGGCATCGCAATAAAAAAATCCGCTGTAGCGAATGAAGCTTTAGCGGATTTTTGTTTATTATAAATTTCACTATACGATTAACGTACAATTATTTTTCTGTTTATAGCCTGATTATTGCTTGTACTCGCTTTTAAGAAATACACTCCGGTTTGAGCAGTTGGCAGGTTTACCTTAAAGCCTGTCTGAGGGTTCTCTTTAAAATCTCTTATATAAATGAGCCTACCGGCTACATCATAAACCTGAACTTTTAATGATCCTTCACCAGTATATTGTAGATTAAATGCCCCCTCATTAGGGTTAGGCCATACTTTGAATTGAAGTGCCAAATCATTCTCATTCAAACCTAAAGTATTTACCACAACCGTATAATCTTCTACCTCACCGGTAAAACCTACGGCACAATCATTAGGATAGGCAAAGAATTCTGTAGACACACGCATAATTGTTGATCCTTCTACGGCATCATTAGGCACAGTAATATTTATTGGCGAATTGGTGCTTTGGCTAGCACCGACTACACCGCCAAGATCATATCTTTCATTCGCATCAAAAACACAGTTTTGATTCCAATCTATATAAGCATACACTCCTGCAATAAAGTTCGATCCTCCGGCATCACCGCGAACACTTAAAATATAGTTCTGCCCTTTGTCAACTTGCGTGGTCAAGCTTGTAAAGTCGCTATAACCTCCAGATTTACCCGATACATTACTAATGGTATTAAAGTTTACCTCGGTAATGGCAACTGGCGATTGGCTGTCGCCGGAAGACGGACAAATATCACAAGCTTCTGTAGTAAAGCTATTGGCAGCAGAGTAAGAGAATGCTGCACATGCATTGGTTGCTTTTACTCGCCAGTAGTAAGTTGTTTCATTTTGACCCGCAAAAGTGTAATTGTTATCGCTTAAACTCTCATCGACCACTAAGGTGGTAAAATTAGCATCTTCGGCTATTTGCAATTGATACGAAGAAGCATTACTCTCATTACTCCAAGTAAGCACACTAGGGGTTGCTACATCAATAGCGCCTTGCGCAGGTGTAAGCAAAGTAGGCGTTACCGCATTGTTATCATATACCCCAAGCACCAATGGGTATTCTTGAGTTACCCCATTTGACGTTGCTTTCACATTAAAAGTATATTCTCCTACGCTTACTCCACTTAGATTGCTCAATGCTAAGTCAACCTGTGTACCTGTACTGCTCGCCGCATTTGGAGTAAAGGTAGCGGTGGCTCCCGTTGGTAAATTACTCACACTAAAGGTGGTATTTTGGCTGTAACCATTAAAGGTGTTATAGGTAAACGTGTAATTAGCAGTATTGGGCAAACAAACTTCTTGAAAAGTTGAATTAAAAGATAACACATAATCTACCTCTTGAATAGCAAAACTGGTGGTATTCACCGCATAAAAAATAGAGTTACTGGCCTTTACCATTAATCGGGCATTGGCTACATTTCCTACGTTAGGTACGGTTATTAAGGCATTTCCTGTATTCGGCTGGTTTTGTGCAATCACTTGATTAAAGTTTTGTCCGCCATCAATACTCAATAGAATATCTACCTCGTTTGCCGAAACTGGGGCTACATCTGTATTGGCAACATCCCAAGTGATGGTTTGCGAGCTTCCCACATTCCAGGTTATCCCAGATTGATTTTGAGAAGTAACCACAAACGGACCCGCATTATTAGCTACGGTAACTTTCATCAAATCGGTATCGGTTTGCCCGATTCCATTGGCAAAGGTATTAGCATTATCACGTACAGTAAACGCAAAGTTCAACTCTCTTCCTACAGAAGGGGTTACTTCCCAAGTTGGGGTTAAGTTACCCGCTATTACATCGCTCAATTTTGGCATATAACGTTTTGGTGATGAGGTAGGTAAAATAGACCGGTATAGCGGCCCGTCTACCCAAGTAGGTTGAGGTTGCCCATTTCCGGGTGCAGGCTCTGGATCATTTTGTGACCAGTTATAAGTAAGGCTTGCCGTACCGTCTACATCTGTAGCGCTACCTTCTAAAACAAAAGCAGTAGATTTTGGTATGGTATAGTCTAAACCTGCATCTGCTACAGGAGCAGCATTGACCAAAGTGGTAATTTGCGCACAAGAGCTACTCGGACCGTTTTTTATATTATCGGCAATATCACGAATATTCACATAATTAAAGTGAGCATCGGAATTATTTTGAACATTTGGCGAACAAATACCTGCATAACCCATAATTGAGCTTCCACTTCCTGGCTCTACTTCTGTGGTTCCGTCTCCACTACGACTACAAATATTCATAGTATGATACCCACCGAATTGATGCCCCATTTCGTGGGCAACATAATCGATATAAAAGGCATCACCTACCGGATTATTACTACCGGTGTAAGCGCTACCTTTTTGTCCGCTTACACATACACATCCTATACAACCCGCATTACCACCACCAGTGGTATTGAAATTGTGCCCAATATCATAATTGGCATTCCCTATGGTATTATCAATAGTGTTTTGCGTGGTTTGATTAAATTCATTAGACCAAGGGTCTGCAGCGGTCGAGCCAAAATAAATCAAAGCATCGTTATTGGGTATAAACTGTAATGTAATAGCCAGATCTCGCTCATAAATCTCATTCACCCGGTTAATACTTACAGCCATTTGGGCTTGAATATCAGCTTTAGCTGTAGCCGTGCTAGTAGCGAATATATTACCGTATTCGGCTGTGCAAGAAAGCGCTAATCTATAAGTACGCAACTGACTGTCATTAGCGGCCATAGTTTGCTGGCTTTCGCCGCGTACCAAAGTGGGTATTAACGACTCTTCATCCATAAAACAAGTAAAATCAGATACTTGTCCGCTTAAAGCTTCTCGGGCAAAAACAATATAATGCTCCCTATCAGTGGTATATGGATCGATGTACATCGCCATACGTTTTCCCGATAAACTCATCGCATGAAATCCTTGTGGAGTGACACTAAAGCGCATACTTGCGGTAGGATCATCAATTCCTTTAGCTTTATATGTTCTTATTTGAGGATATTTTGCTTGAAGCTCTTCGGCCATAATTGAAAACTCAACTACGCTAAATTGCTCCATCTCGCCGTTAGGCATAGGGAATTCTAGAATTAAAGGAGCGGCTTGTTGCGTATGCTGTGGTGCTTTCTTTAATTTGTTTTTTAAAGCATCCAAATCCAATTGGTATAAGGTAAAACCATCGGGTTGCGATTTTCGATTGATTTTTTCGAATTGACTAAGCTCTTCTTGGTTTACCTTGCTCCAGTAATTGGTTTGGGCAAACAAAGAAAAACTAAAAAAAATACAAAGTATGCTCAAAACATCTCGTAAATTTGCTTTCATAGTTGTTTAATTTTGCGACTAATTTACAAGATAAGCAGCGTTAATTAAAACATATATTCTTTTTTATCATGAAAGATGCTAATAATTTAACAATAAACCAGCCAACTGTGGTTACTATTGGTACTTTTGATGGTGTGCACGTTGGGCATCAGAAAATACTAAAACGCCTTATCGAGTCTGCCAAAAAAGAAGAATTAGCTTCGGCTGTGCTTACTTTTTTTCCGCATCCTAGAATGGTTTTACAAAAAGAAATGGATATAAAGCTCATTCAAACTATCAACGAGCGGCAAGAGGTGATCCAAAGTGAAGGAATCGATTATTTTATCGTACACCCGTTCACCAAAGATTTTTCAAGATTAACCGCCCAAGAATATGTTGAACAAATCTTGGTTAAGAAAATGAAAGCTCAGAAAGTGATCATCGGGTACGACCATCATTTTGGACGCAATCGTGCTGCAGATATTCATGATTTACGCAAATTGGGCAAAGAATATGGTTTTGAAGTTGAAGAGATTTCTAAAAAAGATATTGATGATGTCGCGGTAAGCAGTACAAAAATCCGTAAAGCTCTTGAGATGGGACATATTGAAAAGGCCAATATTTACTTAGGCCGACCCTTTTCTGTACAAGGATTAGTGGTTCACGGCAATGGTAAAGGTAAAGGTTTTGGTTTTCCTACCGCTAATTTAGCCGTTGAAGAAACTTATAAGCTCATCCCTAAAATTGGTGTTTATATTGTTCGCAGTAAAATTAAAGGGCATTATGTGTATGGTATGATGAATATAGGTTTTAAACCTACTGTGGGCAGCGACCAACAAACCATCGAAACTTATTTTATAAACTGGTCGGAATCACTTTATGGTAAAAAATTAAAAATCGAGTTTTTAAGCCGCATTCGTGGGGAAAAGCAATTTGAGTCTATAGCAAAACTCAAAGAAGCTATGCAAGCCGATCTGCACTTTACGAAGGCTTACTTAAAAGAACACCATTATGAAGACGCTCCTTTTTAAACAGGTAGACAACAGTGCTCTTATTGTTTTCAGAATTATTTTTGGAATACTTATCACCTTAGAAGCTTGGGGAGCAATTGCCACTGGTTGGGTAAAACGCGTTTTTGTAGAACCTCAATTTACCTTTAATTTTATTGGTTTTGATTTTTTGCAGGTATTCGTAGGCCCCTTTATGTATGGCTATTATTTACTTATGGGCGGCTTAGGACTTATGGTATGTTTGGGCTACAAATACCGCTGGAGCATGGGGGGCTATACCTTGCTGTGGACGCTGAGTTATTTGATGCAAAAATCGAGCTACAACAATCATTATTACCTGCTTATTCTCATTTGCATTTTTATGCTGTTAGTCCCTGCCCATACGTATGCCTCTATCGACGCCAAACGCAAGCCAAGTTTAAGAAGCAATGCCATGCCCAATTGGGTAAATGTCTTTATTATATTGCAATTATTCATCGTTTATACCTACGCCGCTTTGGCGAAAATATATCCCGATTGGTTGCAAGCCAAAGTTCCCGAAATTTTAATGGCAGGAAAAGCGCACTACTATATTGTAGGCGATATTTTACAGCAAAAATGGACGCATTATGTGATTGCCTATTTTGGTATATTGTTCGACCTACTAGTAGTTCCTTTACTGTTGTATAAGCCCACACGAAAGTATATCTTTTTCTTCTCTGTTTTTTTTCACCTTTTCAACAGCATTGTGTTTCAAATAGGAATATTCCCCTATCTTTCATTAGCTTTTAGTCTATTTTTCTTTCCAGCAGAAAAAGTCCATCGCTGGTTTTTAAAGAAAAAAGATTTTTACCAAGAAAAAGCCATTCAAGTGCCTAACTACGCTGGTGCACTCAAACTGTTTATGGTTTTGTGGTTTGTTTGCCAAATAGGCTTGCCTCTAAGGCATTGGTTTATACCCGGAGATGTTTTGTACACAGAAGAAGGCCACCGTATGAGTTGGCGCATGATGTTGCGCACCAAAAGCGGCCACGCCACTTACACGGTAGTTGACACCAAAACAGGAGAAAAAACAATCATTAACAAAGCAAAATACCTTACCCCTAAGCAAATGCGCCAAGCCACTACCAAGCCCGATATCATTTGGCAGTTCGCCCAACGCATTGCTCGTGATTATGCCCAACAGGGAAAAGAGGTACAAGTATTTGTACGCTGTGGCATTCGGGTGAATAAGGGTTCGTATACGCCTTTAATCAATCCGGAGGTCGACTTAGCTGCCGCGGATTGGAATTATTTTAAACATAATACTTGGATTTTGTTACCGCAAAATCTGTAATTTTAGGCTTTTATACTACATTTGCTTATTCTATAAATCGATAAAAAATCTGATTATGCTTATTGTTGCTCAAATCCGAGAAAACAAAGAAAAATTTATTGCGGCTTTAGCCAAAAGAAATTTTGATGCTTCCGCTATTTTTGAAGAGGTTTTACAACTTGATGAAACCAGAAGATCTACACAAACCCAATTAGACAAAGTACTGGCCGAATCGAACCGTTTATCCAAAGAAATAGGCATGCTTTTTAAATCGGGTGAGCACCAAAAAGCCAACAAGGTGAAAGAGCAAACGGCAGGTCTTAAAGAAGAGTCTAAACAACTTACCGATTTGTTACAAAGCACTCAAGAAGCTTTACAAGAAAGATTATACAATATACCCAACATACCACACGAGAGTGTGCCCGCAGGAAAGTCTGAAGAAGACAACGAGTGCATCTTTACAGCCGGTGAAGTGCCACAATTGCACGAAGACAAGCTACCCCATTGGGAGCTGGCTAAAAAGTATGACTTGATAGATTTTGAGCTCGGTAACAAAGTTACTGGTGCTGGTTTCCCTATTTACAAAGGTAAAGGTGCACGTTTACAACGCGCTTTAATCACTTACTTTCTAGACAAAAATATTGAGGCTGGTTACACCGAATACCAAGTTCCTTTGGTGGTAAATGAAGCTTCTGGCTACGGTACGGGGCAATTGCCCGATAAAGAAGGACAAATGTACCACGTACAAAACGACGATTTGTATTTGATTCCTACTTCTGAAGTTCCCTTAACCAATATGTTTCGTGGTGATTTATTAACCGATAAAGACCTGCCCATACAGTGTACAGCTTTTACCCCTTGCTTTAGACGCGAAGCTGGATCTTATGGAGCTCACGTGCGAGGTTTAAACCGATTGCACCAATTTGATAAGGTAGAATTGGTTAATCTGGTTAAACCTAGCGAGTCTTATGCCGTATTAGACCAAATGGTAGAGCATGTAAAAGGCATCTTAAAAGAATTAAAATTACCTTACCGCATACTACGACTTTGCGGAGGCGATTTGGGGTTCACCTCGGCTTTAACCTATGATTTCGAATTGTTTTCTACCGCTCAAGACCGCTGGTTAGAAATATCTTCGGTATCAAATTTTGAAGATTTTCAGGCCAACCGACTAAAAGTGCGTTATAAAAACAGTCAAGGCGAAAAAGAATTAGTGCATACGCTTAACGGAAGTTCGCTTGCTTTACCTCGCGTACTGGCGGGTATTTTAGAGAACTACCAAACCCCAGAAGGAATAAAAATACCAGAAGTATTGGTGCCTTATACCGGTTTTGATATTATAGACTAAATAAGTCGGCTACATTCATCAACCGTTTAAAAAGCGAAAAGAAATTAAGCTGTAAAAGCCAAAACCAATTCTGGTTAAGCTAAAGCACGTATACTCTTTTTCTTTTTAAACGGTTTTTTTTTACATCTACGATTATTTCCATAAAGAAACTTTTAAGCATTGTTCGCTGTTTATGATGTGTTAACTTGCCTCAAATTGCCTAATTTAGAGCCTATAAAATAACCTGGCCTACTATGTTACAAATTGCCTTCGCCCCTTGTTATGTTCAAGAACTGCCGCCCAAACACCGTTTCCCTATGGCAAAGTATGAACTATTACCTCAACAATTACTGCGAGAAGGTATAGTAGAGCATAAGCATTTTTTTGAGCCTCAAGCCATCAATCATAAGCATTTTTTGGCGGTGCACGATGCCGAGTATTTTTATGACTTCTTAAATTTAAAATTTACTCAAAGACAAATCCGTAAAAGCGGATTTCCCTTGTCAAGAAGTTTGGTTAGCAGAGAGCTATTAATTGCTGCAGGTACTTTGCAAGCCAGCCTACACGCTTTAAATCAAGGGGTAGGAATGAATATTGCAGGCGGCACCCATCACGCTTACGCGGATAGTGCAGAGGGCTTTTGTATGCTCAATGATCAAGCGATAGCCGCTCAATACCTACTCAACCACCAACTGGCGCAACAAATTTTAATCATCGATTTAGATGTGCACCAAGGCAACGGAACCGCAAAAATATTTGAAAATGAAAAGCGTGTATTTACTTTCTCTATGCATGGCGAAAAAAACTATCCGTTTAAGAAAGAGAAAAGCGATTTAGATATCGCTTTGCCTAATGCCACAGGAGATGATGCCTATTTACAAATTTTAAAAGAAAAGCTACCTCAACTGTTAGATCAAGTGCAACCCGATTTTGTTTTTTACCTGAGTGGAGTAGACGTATTAGCCACCGATAAGCTAGGAAAACTAAGCCTTAGCCAAGACGGCTGTAAAATGCGTGACCAAATGGTATTAGAACAATTAAAGGCCCGTAATTTACCGGTAGAAATTAGTATGGGCGGAGGCTATTCTCCGGCCATCAAACATATTGTAAATGCACATGCCAATACCTTTAAACTTGTTCAAGCAATATATTATTAAGCTTAGGCCGGTCGTTGCCAAGTATGGCCGTGTAAAGCCAAGGCTGTATCTAGTACGTTACGCTGACTCACCAAACCGATTAATTTCTGGTTTTCACAAACCGGGAAACGCCTTAACTTTAAATTTAAAAACTTTTGGGCTAAATCGAATAAATGCATATCGGGAGCAACGGTTTCAACCTCTTTAATCATATAATCACTAACTAAAACGCCTTCGAGCGGCTGATTGTAATAGCGCGATTCAGATAATTGTTTGATACAATCTCCTTCAGAAATAACTCCAACCAACTGGTGCTGATCATCTACCACAGGGCCTCCCGAAATATTGTATTGAATCATTTTTTGCATCACCTCAAAAATATGCTCTTGCTCGTGAAAATAAATCACCTCCCGAATCATAAAATCACGGACTTCTATCTTTTCGGGATTTACCCCCGTATCTCCTATCATTTTACCTTGAAAGCTTTTAATACCCATAACATTACTTTTAAAAATTAACCAACTGAATATAAGCATTTTAATTGAAATTTAAAAACAAAAAATAAGGATGCCCTATAAAAGAAGAACATCCTTATTTTTTAATTGGACTCGAAGGCCAGGGCAGTTTTATGCTTTTTTACCCATCAGCAATACTTCTTGGGCCACCACTTCGGTGATGTACCGCTTCTCTCCTGCCGCATTCTCATACGAGCGGTTGGTTAGCTTACCTTGCAACATTAACTCATTTCCTTTTTTGCAATAGTTCTCGATAATATCGGCCACACCACCCCAGGCAACAACATTATGCCATTGGGTATCGGTTACTTTTTCGCCCCTAGCATTTTTGTAGGTCTCATTGGTCGCCAACGAAAATTTGGCTAGCTTCTTACCGGTTTCTAAATTTACGATTTCGGGATCATTACCTAAGTTTCCCATTAACTGAATTCTGTTTTTAAAAGCGTTCATAGTATAAAGTTTTAAATGATTAATAAATGTGTTGTTTGTCAACGGTACAAAGATGAGACGCTTGGTTGTTTTTAATCGGTTAGTAACCAATTGCTTGTGCTTACATTCGTTTTCAAACGGTTGTAAGCAATTGCTTAAGGTGTTCTATTCACGGCCTAAGTCACTAATAACCGACCTTCAGCCGCATCTGCAAATTATAAAACTCTATTTTATAAATAGTTGCATACTGGCAAATAAATTCAAGATTTGCCATTTAAGGAACAAGTAATCTGAATAAAACAGGAAAAGAAATGTTCAATTAAAGCGATTTAGCAGGACTTGTTTTTTTGTAAATACCGAAAATAAGAAGTAATTTTATTTTTACTGGGTAGTTGCGGCTAGGCCGGAAAGAAGTCTTAGGATAAAAAACCGTATAATGGAAAAACAAAATAAAAAAATCAATTCAGATTATTATGGAAATAGGTCCTCTAAAAATAAATCAAACAAGGATAAATTTGACTTTATAGGAAATTGGCGGAATTTTTCATTTTATGGTACCCTAATAGTATTGATTTTAATCATCCTGCAAAAATTAGGTCTGATATTCAATAATTAAAAGATATAAGGTAATTTAAGTGCAAAAAAAGTCTGAAGTAAAAAAAGAAAGACCGAAAAAGAAAACGGACTTTTGGGATTTTCTGACAGACTTAAGGTTCTATATCGCAATTATAGTTTTAATAATGTGGTTTTTATCGGAATTCGGACTCCTTTGTTAACCCCGCAAGAACAAATTTAAAAGCGAAACTGATTAAAACTCTTACTGCTAGACGATAGCATCCCGTTCCCTTTGCCTTAACAACCAAGTCAGCTTCCACAGCCCAATGCTGCACCTATCTTATTTACACCTCAATTACCGTGTTAGACTTTATCCTGAACAAAACTGTATTAAATATGTATATTTGAGTGGATATAGCGAGTTAGCAAAAATTAAAATCAAAATAAATGAAATTAACTATAATTTTCTTATCAACCTTTCTATTAAGTCTAACTATTCACGGCCAATCATTATGTTATGAAATATCTAAAGGAGAATATTGGCCTTTTGATTCAAAAGTGAAAAATATATATTCGCTTAATGGCGAGTATTCATTTATATATATCAAAGACAGTGTAGAAATAAATAATCAATTTTACGTTACCAGAGTTAAGAAACATAAAAACGGTAAAATAGTTAAATCCTATTTTAGAAATGAAAATGGCTCCATTTATTACTATGATGAAAAAACTAATTCAAAATCTCTTATATTACCTTCAAATATTAAAAAAGGTGAAAAATGGGAAAGTGCTGATAAGAAATGGGAGTATAAAATTACTGACTTAGATGCTACTCTAGAAACACCATATTGTGAGCTAAAAAACCTATTAGAAATTGAAAATTTAAATAAAGAATCAAAAAAGCGTTATCAATCCTTTTATAAAAAGGGCGTAGGGTTTGTTGGTTTAAATGTTGAGGGAAAACCATTTTCATTTATTGAACCAAATGGTAAAGTTGAACAAAAAGATTTTATAGCTTTTGGATGTGAAAATGTTAAAGGTGACAAACAAAGAAAGGCTTGTACTAACAAAAAAATTATTGATTTTATAAAAAATAATTTTAAAAACCCAACACCTGATATTCACGGTAAAGTGTTATATGAGATAATTATTGATACTACAGGAAAAGTTACTAATGTCAAGGTCAAAGAGAGTGAAGGTGTTTCAAAGCAACAAATTAAAAGTGGGTTAAAAACTTTAAAAAAATTACCTAGATTTATTCCTGCATATAGTGGAGATAAACCTGTTAGGGTTTTATTTAGTATACCATTGACTTTTTCATAAAACTTTTGCTAACAACGTATATCTTCAATTGTGGCTCTGGGTCCTGCGGACACAGACGCTCACGCGTCAAAGTCAGTTCTTTTTACTATCATTAATTTCTAAATTCCCACAACTGAAAGATATACAAGACCGCTACCACAAATATGAAAAAACGACTCCTTACATTAATGGCGATTCTTACTTCAACTCTAACTTTTGCTTGTAGTTGCAATGAAATTAAACCAATAATAGAATTTTATTCATCAGAATATGTTTTTGAAGGAAAAGTAATTTCAAAGGTTTACGCTAAAGACAGCTTAACTTATAAAATTACCTTTGATATTTCAAAACATTATAAGAACGGAGATTTACCAAAAAAAATAGAGTTCGAAGCTTTTTCAAAAGGAAAATATATAGGAATTGGTTCAAACTGTGAGTATTATCCCGAAAAAGGGGAAATTTGGCTAGTATATGCAAGCAGGTATAAAGGAAAATTCCATTTCCCAAATGTTTGTTCTAACTCGAAAAATCTTGATTATAAACGTATAAGAGCCAGTGAACAAAAAATACTGGATAATGGTAATTCATTCAAAATTGAAAATTACATTTTCGAATATGAAAATGCATTTAATTACTGTGAAAATATAACTGACATAAGTTCAATTCTTGAAAAAGGAAAAATAAAAGAATATAAAACTCAAACGACATTATTAAATGTTTCGATTGATTCTAATGGTAACTTAAAATCAGTCACTAGACAAAGAGAACTGATAAGAAAGAAAGACTCAATTTTTAATTTGACAATAGAAATTGGAGATGCTAATAGAAAACCAATTACGGAATTTGAAAAAGATGCTATTGAATTAATTAGTCAAGTTAAAAAATGGGAAATAAAAAAACACAAACAAACAGGAATTAACGTTCCGTACATAAGACACATTTGGGTCTATTATGATCTAAAGACAAATAAATGGAGTTATAACCTATAAAATATTTGCCAACAATGTATAACCGCAATTACGGCGTCCCGAACCGTCGGGAGACTACGTCCGAATCCACTCGGGATTGCTAAAGGATGCGGTAAATCAATAATTCTAAGGAAGTTAAAATTATTGAAAATTTCCCAATTCTTTAAAAATTCCTTTACGACATTTAATGACAAAGCAAATGTCGTATAAAAATCAGAATAAAACCCTTATCTGTATTGGACTGATTATTTACTTTTAGCATTAATTTTAAATAGTAAATAAATGAATTGGATTGCAAAGAAAATAAGCGAAACTCGAAAAATCAAAGGACTGACTCAAGAAGAATTGGCTGAAAAAGCAAAAATAAACTTGAGAACCATTCAGCGAATTGAAAACTCAGAAAGTGAACCGAGAGGGAAAACCCTTAATTTAATTTGTAACGTTTTAGAAATTGAATCAAAAGAATTGATTTTAAATAAAACTTCTATTAGAGAAAAAAATATTGAAACTAAAATAGTTAATGGCCTTTTTCTAGTTGCCTTAAATGTGGTTTTAATGGGTATTATCGGCTACCTGACTTTAGATTCAAACGCAAATACAAATAGTGTATTTGGCGGACTTTTATTGAGTATTTTTTTACCATTTTTTATAGTTATAACGACAAAGAAATTGAACGGAATGGAAAGAATGCTAAAATTCGGTTTTGGTTATCTCGCTTATTTTGTTCTGGTAATGGTAATACACGGATTCCCCACTGGTTTTACAACTGGGCTATTTCCTTGTCTTTTAATCAGTTTATCGGTATTATATTTTGGAAATGACCTCATTAAAGGAAGAGAATGAAAACCCTGTACACTAACTAAGCCTTCTTGAGGCCGGTACAGCTTACCCCGCTGCTAGACGATAGCATCCCGTTCCCTTTGCCTTAACAACCAAGTCAGCTTCAACAGCCCAATGCTGCACCTATCTTATTTACACCGAAATTAACAGGTAGCCCTTTACCCAATAAAAAATGGTAATAAAAGTGTATATTTGAGTTGATATAAGGAGTTGGCAAACATTTAAATCTGAACAAAAGCCTAACAATATCGACAAAAATTATAAGTGGAATAGCAATTCTGTGGAGCGGAATTTTTGCTTCACTCGAACTATTTGAATATTATAATATATCAATAAAGAAGAATACGGAATTCTATCCTTTTAGAGGTGAAGGACCTGTTCCTTACTATTATAAAAGCGCGAAACTTTATTCTATGATAAATTTAAGTTATGGAATATTATTCGGTGTACTTTTCATTTTAATTCTTGTAAATTTAAAAATTCAGAAAATTAATGTAAAAGTTTTATTCGGCCTATTTTGCGTTCTGATTATAATACAAATTTCACAAAGCAACTTCTAAAAAATAAATAGAATTTAGAGCTTAAATAGATGAAGGACAAACTCAACGAATTAATGACGGAATATCCATTTTACATAGGGAGCTTATGTTTGATTTTAGGAGTTTCATTTTTAATTTATAAAATCAACAAAAAACATTCTTTTAAAATGAAAGACTTTAACGTGATAACTTGGAAATTAATGGTTGAGACTTGGGCTTTTACTCTGATGTTAATAATGCTGGGGCTTACATTGATATTTATGGATTAAAAAGACGTGTTACAACAACGACGCATATAAAAAATTGCTGTGTCTGTATTAGCTCAAAATTTTTTACTTTTAAAAAAGCAAAAGTTGCGGCGGACAAGTCCGCGCATTTCAACCGCAAAGCATCCTATACAAAACCGCTACCATTCATTATAAAAAATTAAATATGAAAACTAAATCATTAAAAATTAAAAAGCCTTGCAGCGAAAAATGGGAAAATATGAACCCTAATGAAAAAGGTGGTTTTTGTGATTTATGTTCAAAAAATGTAATTGATTTCACCCAATTGAACCAATTTGAAATATCTGATAAAATTAAAAAAGCAAACGGTAATATTTGTGCAAGAGTAACTCAGAGACAATTGAATATGCCATTATTGGACTTTGAGCCAAAAAAAAATTACAATTTACCTTCTTCTCATATAGCAATAGGTTTAATGCTTGCTACCTCATTATCTATTGGCCAACCTTTAAATGCAGAAAATGCTAAGCCAAGAACTGAGTTGGTGCAGTCAACAGATTCCCTTTTGAAATCAAAAAGAATTTCTTCCACAAAAAAGCCAAATAAGCTTAAACCTAATGACTCAACCCATTTTAAAGGCAAGGTTATATCTGATAAAAATGGAAATCCAATAATCAATGCAAAAATTAGTTTTGTTACACTTGAGAAGATATTAACTACCTATTCAGATAAAAAAGGAAATTTTTCTATTAAAATCCCAAACGCGCTAATAAAAGATCAGAATGTTATAAAAGTTTCATTCGATCAGAATAACACCCAGTTTGAAACCACAGATTTAATCTTATCAAAGAAAAATATTTCAGAGAATCAAGAAATTAAAATTAAAAATTCATACGTAATTTTGGGACGAGTTTCTTGTTCCTACGATAAATATGAAGCGATATTTATTTTTGAAAATAAAGAAATGACATTAGATGAGTTTTTAAAAAAGCTAAAGTCTGAAGAATTAAATCATTTAAATGATAAATTTCATTTTTATTACTTCGAACCTAAATTTGCGAAAATTTTATATCCAAATAATTCCGAAAATGGAATATACCTTTTGAAAAGAAAAGAAAATTAGAAAACGAAGTCAACAACGCATATCTTCAACTGTGGCTCTGTGTCCTTCGGGCACAAGCGTTTAAGCATCTACGGCAGTTCTTTTTACTATCTTAAGTTCTAAATTCCTACAAAAGAATGATATACAAGATACTTGGTAAAAACATAAAGCACGAACTTTACTTGAAATAGGTTGACTAAAAATTAAACCTAGGATTTGTAATAGGGGAGTCAAAAACATAATTGTCTTAGCTTTGATATAAGAATTTTCATACAGACAATTTTTAGTAAAAATAAAATCAACTGCCCTTATTATTGTAAATTACTAATCAATCTATTAATATAGTATGGCTAATCAACTTATTGTTTATAAACCAAGTCTCGATATGAAAAAAATACTCTTTATTATAAGCTTCTTCAGCCTCGGCGTTTGGGGGCAGAACAATGATAAACCAAAAGTTTTCTACAACCTAAACGATGAGGAGATAGGTTGGCAAGCTTATTTTAAACTAAAAGAAGAGACCAATAGTTTAAACCAAATTACGGCGACCGATTCGACTATGCAGTATCGCTTGATTCGGAGAGAGAATACCGGCACTTTACAACCTTCTACCTTTTTGCAATTGAAGCAGTATTTATCCGCTTTAAGCGGAAAAGAAATCCGTGAAAACGAAAATATAGTCATCAATTACCTTAGTCGATATCCCGAAAAGAATCAACCAACAGGTCATTCTAGTCGATCAAAATGGAATATCTACCATAAGAATTATTTAAAGAAATTGCATCAACTTGCGCCAATAAAGCAATTTTGGATGCACTCCCCCACTATTAAAACTTTAGACTACCACCACGCCAATCGTTTAAATTGGTTAGCCGATGAGAAAGATGCGCTTTTTATTTTATTCCTTAAGAAAACTGTGGCCCTCGGCAATTATATTTTGATAAAACCCGATGGCCGCTACTATTACTATTTAGGGGAGTACGGGAAAGACCATGTGCTGCGGCAGGGCGAAGATTTTTTTAAACTTGATTAAAAAAGAATTATACTCGGGCCGTCGGTTTTATTTGTCAAGCAAAAAACCTATATTTCAACCACTAGCAGTGATAAGGCTAAATGCCAAAGAAACAGTCTAAAGCTTTACTCGATGAAAAACGAAAGAACACAGCACTCATCCAATACAGCAGCGGCTAAGCTACCAGCTTATTTAAAGCAAGCTTTGCAAGGAGTAAGGCAGGCTTTTGAACAAGAAGAACCTATAAACTTTAGCATCATAGAAGCCAAGGATAAAGGCTTTAGCATAAAAGTGAACGGCTTGTTTGCCTTTGTTAGCTTTGGTCATTTTGCTTGGTCTTACCCCAATATTAAATTCTGGCACAATGCCTCTCGTCATTTAGTGGGTCATAGCTTTAGCGGAAGTATTCACAGCCTTCAAGAAAATCCAGTTGGTATTTTAATCGATGCCAAATCTTCTTCTTTTGAGCCGGCACCGCTAGCCTTGCATTCCTCCTATCGGGCAGTGGCTTTACAAAAGTCAAAATATGGTATTTTTGCCGACCTAGGCGTTCACTTTAATTGGCAATACGGTTCGTTATTGGGTTTAATTCATCAATCCAATATGCAAGATGAAAATCAATGGGAAGCTGTACAGGAGGGTGAAATTATTTCCACCCAATTTATGGGATACAATGAGAAGCAACAACTTATATTGGGCGATAACCTAGAACGCCCTAAGTGACTAAAAGGTGTGATACCAAATGGACTGAGAATTTTCAGGAAGTACAGGGTTCAAAGCCTAAGCAGCACCGACCTGCCTATTATGTTTTAAGAAAATACCCCAGTAAGATTAATAGGAAGAGTGCATTTTATTGACAAGCCAAACCAACGATCAAAAGATACTTTAAACAGTTGCAAGATGGTGAGTGCATAGCCTGCGAAGTGGTGGGCATCAAAAGAAAAGGGGTGGTTGCTTACTAATTTCACGTAAATTTAACTACCCACAATCAACAGCGACAAAATGCCAATAGAAAACATACCTGAAATTTATTTTGATGTAAAGCAGAACAAGCGGGATTTGTTTGTTTACGATTTTAAAATCTGCAAGACATAGGTTTTACGCAAAACCGTATACGAGTAAGCACGCCAAATTCCATCTACTGGCTTTTAGCTTATTAAATAAAATTATGATTTTAACCAACTTTAAAACGCTTTTCTTCTTTAAATTTTTTGATATATTTGCCTCGAAAATCTTAAAAAGCCGCGATAAATTTAAGACAATCTAAATATTTAACAATCAAATCGTAAAAGGGTTAAAATGAAAAGCTTAAATTTTTTTTTGATCTTAAGTAATACTAAATCTGGACGTTAAAAACCAAAATAGACCAAACCCACTCTAAAAGAGTATTTTAAATAACCATTAAATTTTAAAAAATGATTAAAAAATCACTAAAAATGATGTCAGTTTTATTTGCTGCGTCAATGTTGCTTACTTCTTGTTATTCGTATACCAGCGTTGTAGGCGAAGGAGCTCAGGGATCTAACGAAACCACTAAATGGAACCACTACGTGGTTTATGGTCTTGCCCCTGTAGGAGTTTCTGATTCTAAGCAAATGGCTAATGGTGCCGAAAATTACACGGTACATACCCGACAGTCTTTTGTAAATGGCTTAGTTTCTGCACTAACTTTTGGAATCTACACGCCAACTACCACTACGGTAACCAAATAATCTTTAAATTGGGAGTTCGCTGTTTTTAGCAAACTCCCATTTGTCTCCATATATGAGAAAAGTAATCTTTTACATTGCACTAGCCTTAAGCCTCGTGCTATTGCTCAATATTTTAAAAATTTTTATTACTGATTTTAGCCGACTTACTTCTTATGGCTATGGTTATCTGGCGGGAAAAATTGTATTATTCATCCTATTTGGCGCACTGGTGTACCGCACTAGAAAAACCAAATCTCCCATTAAAAAGGAATCTAATCCTTAGTACATTTATGATCGTGTCTTTGTGTTACTAAACAAGCCTTATAGGTAAGTATCAAACACTATTAACATTCGCGCTTAGTTCTATTTCTCGATAGTACCCCAAACATTCCTTTCAAGCCATTTCAATTACTACTATTGTTTGCATATTTTAATTTGATATATTGTTTTAAAACTATATTCCTTTTACGCTGATTCATTGCCTGCCGGTGCTATGCGATTGCATCGCGTTCACCTTGCCTTATAACCAAAACTAGTCTCAACAAGTTAATACTGCACCTATTTTATTTACATCGCAATTAACTGCTAGCGCTTTATCCAATAAAATATGCTATAAAAAGTGTATATTTGAGTGGATATAACGAGTTGGCAACAAGCTAAAAAAACATCGAACTTCAAACAAAAAACACGTAATCATTTTCATATATCGAGATTTATCAATATGTTTGTAGTATGAATTTGAAAACGGCAACAGAAATTGGTAAATGTTTATCGAACCAAATCAGGTTTCAGATATTGGAATGGCTGAAAGAACCAGAAAAACACTTTCCACCACACGAAACATTAAAACACTTCAATGATGGTGTTTGCGTTACCTATATTCAAGAAAAAACGGAGTTATCTCAATCGACTATTTCAACATATTTGACCAATATGGAAAAATGTGGACTTTTAATTTCAACAAGACACGGAAAATGGTCGTATTTAAAAAGGAACGAAGAGACTATTAAACAGTTTACGGATTTTCTAACATAAAAAAATTTGATATTACATATCGACATTTCGCAATATGACAAACTATGACATTATTAATTGACATATTAGGTTGGTCAGGTTCAGGATTGATAATCCTTGCCTATGCCCTAACTCTAATCGAAAACAAAAAATATTTGCACTATGGCAAGTATTTAAATTTGCTTGGAGGACTTTTAATAGCCATAAACTGTTATTACTATAGTGCAATTCCACCATTTGCAACTAATCTACTTTGGAGTGTCATTGCAACTTTAACGATATATAAGTCAAGAAATAAAAAAGAGAAATGTAACAAGACTAAATGTTTAACTTAAAAATAAAACAATGAAAATTTTAATAATTGGAGGAAATGGAACAATAGGAAAAAAAGTTGTTTCGCATTTTAAACAAAAAAATGAAATTTTAATCGGTGGACGAACCAATGGAGATGTGACTGTTGACATTGCTGATAGTAGCTCGATAAAGTCAATGTTTGAAAAAATTGGAAAACTGGACGCTATAATTTGTATCGCTGGAGAAGCAAAATGGGACGATTTCAATAAACTTTCTGAAGACGATTATTATATCGGACTAAAAAGTAAACTAATGGGACAAGTTAATCTTGTACGTATTGGACAGAATTATTTAAATTCAAATGGTTCCATAACTCTATCCACAGGAATTTTAGCAGATGACCCAGTTGTAAAAACAACGAGTGCTGCTATGGTAAATGGCGGAATTCATAGTTTTGTTCAAGCTGTTGCACTCGAAATTGAAAACGGAATTAGAGTAAATGTGGTTTCTTCTGGAATGGTGGAAGATGCTTATAAAAAATACAAAGACTATTTCCCAGGGCACAATCCAATACCAATGAAAAAAGTAATTAACGGATATGTAAGAAGTGTAAACGGAAAAGGAAATGGAGAAATAATTAGAATTTACGACTGAAAAAAAGCCAGTTGCCAACATCGTATAAAATTAATTGCTTGGTTAAAGCCTACTTACGAAAGTCCTAGCGGACTTTCTATCTGTGATTTATTTGCTAACTTTAGTGCTTAAATCACGCAACTAATCTTAAACAAACTCGTTACCTGCAATATCAAAAAAAACGTAAAGATTGAAGAATGAAAAAAATTGTCGATAATCAAGAACTCGAATTAGTCTATAAAAAAGGCAATGGAGCTTGGACATACCATATCGTTATACCAAATACAGCCGACATAGAAGGAACTTGGGGTTCGCTAAAAGTCACTGGTTTGCTTGATGATTACGAGTTGAAAGAAATGAATTTGGCACCAAGAAAGGAAGAAGATAAAATGATTTCAATAAACGAAGAAATTAGAAATGCAATCGGTAAAAGCGGCGGTGATAAAGTTACCGTAACTTTATATCTTCATACACACAACAGAATCAATGACAATTCGGAAATTACCAAATGTTTTGAAGACGCAGGCGTAAAAGATTCTTTCAAATCATTGAATAAAGATGAACAAAAAGAAATCATAGATGATATCATTTCAAAAACTACAGAGGCCGAGCAAATTGAACAAATAAACCACCATATCAATCTGTTACTTAATCAGAAGAACTAAAACGGCAATGGCAAAGAAGAATCTCGAAAAAATTTATGAAATATTAAGTGAAGAATATAATGTATTTGCTGAAACCGATAACGAATGGGATAATAATGGATTGAACAGTACGGATTTCAAAAGTCTTGTTTCAGTAATGCTATCGGCAATGACACATACAAAGCGAGTAGTTAGAGCCTGTAACGCGCTATATGAAAAAGCTACTACACCAGAACAAATCATCGCTTTGACAGATGACGAATTAACCGAAATGATAAGACCGGTTGCTCATTACAATAAAAAAACAAAACATTTAAAAGAATTATGTAGACAGGTAATCGAGGAATTCGATGGCGAGGTACCAAAAACCAAAAAAGAATTGATGTCTCTTCAAGGAGTTGGACGCAAAACAGCTGACATACTTATGAACTTCAATTTCGGTGGAGAGACAATAGCTGTTGACACTCACGTACATCGCCTTTTAAACCGTTTGGGCATAGTAGAAACTAAGAGTAGTAAAGAAACAGCAGATATAATAAACGATATTACACCGAAAAAGTATAAAAAGCACGCTCACGAATGGCTTATACAGCACGGTGGTAATATTTGTATATCACGAAAACCAAAGTGCCGAGAATGTGTTGTTTACGAACTATGCGAATATGATGAAAAAACAAGTTGACTAAAACAGCGGAAAGAATACTGCAGGTAACACCGTATATAGCTCATAACTAGTTAGTTGTTTAACCAAATAAGGCATATTTGGAAAGTCGCCAAATTTTTAAATTTGACGATTTCCAGTAAAAAAGATAAATAGTAAAATTTAAAAATCTGGCTTGTGTCCAACCGAAAAATAATCGCTAATTTACACGCTACTTGCCATACCAGAAACCGTTGGCAACAAGCTGAAAAATTCGTTAAACCAAGAAAGATATTGATTGAATTTGATAATTTAATATCTTTGATAAAAAGAAACTCGAAATGAATATTGAAGCTCGAAAAATAGAATTTATTCAAGAATTCCTAAAACTTCAAAGCGAGGAAACAATTTCCAAACTTGAGAAAATATTGAAAAAGGAAAAAGACACTTCTGACGAAAGGCTTTTTAAGCCTATGACCATTGATGAGTTAAACAAGCGAATTGACAAATCGGAATCGGATTTCCAAAACAATCGATTTAAAACAAGTTCTGAACTTTTAGCCAAATACGAATAATGAACTTTAAAATTATTTGGTCAGACTTTTCGGAAACTCAACTTGACGAAATTTATGAATATTACAAAAAGGAAGCAAGTTTAAAAGTTGCTACCAAAATCGTAACTGGAATAATTAAAGAATCGGAAAAATTAATCAAAGCGTCCTTTATTGGACAAGAAGAAGAATTACTTAAAGATAGAGAAATTCAATATCGTTATTTGGTATTCAAAAACTACAAAGTGATATATTCGGTTGATGAATTAAACGGATTTATAAAAATTGCTGACGTTTATGATAAACGACAAAATCCACCAAAAATAAAACGAACAAAATAAAGCCTGATTGCCAACAAAGTACTGTGGTAAAAAACAAGTAAAATCGCATTAATTTTTCACTAAAGTACTTCTATGAGAATCATCATAAAGTAACCCTGATTTAGCAATAGCAAAAGCTTGTTTTAGTAGCTTATTGCATACTGCAATTAAAGCCAACTTTTTGCTCTTTCCTTTAGCCCCCCCGCTAGTGCGCGATTACATCGCGTTCACCTTGCCTTATCACCCAACTCAGAATCAATAGGCTAATGCTGCACCTCTCTTATATACACCTCAATTACCTGGTTGGGCTTTATCCAATAAAATATGGTATTAAAAGTCTATATTTGGTTTGATATAACGAGTTGTACTTAATTTGACCAAATCAAAATCTATGAACAATATATTAAAAAAAGTAACCTATTTAGTATTCATCATTTTACTTATCTCTTGTGGAACTAATAAAGGTATTACTAATACGAAAGTAAACACTTACCCAAATTCTAAATACAAGAAAAGCAGAACAGCTTACGCTGGAACCTTAAATAAAAATGAATACGATGAGCTGATTAAAAGATTGGAAATAGAATTAAAAACTACAATCCCTAATGACAAGTCAATTCTAATAAATTATAACCAAAAAGCACCGAATTGTACAAATGTTCGTTATAGTGAAAAAGACAACAAACAAGTAACTAATAATCGAATTAGAATCTCTTCAAGAATGAGTTCTAATTATAATGCAGTTGATTTCTTTGTTTATGCTAAAGATTCATTTAACAAAAAGATTTATGAACAAATGACTGAATTTATAATGGATTCAGGGTTTTTCTATGAAAATGTTTTTACAGAACATCAAAATTGCGCTGGATTTTTAATAATAAAACCAAACGGAGAATTTTACAAACAATACGGTGAAGATTATTATTCTGAAGTAAAAGCATTCTTTGAGAAAAAATAAAAAAACGACTATAGTTCATTGCGGCTGAATTCCTAATCGGAATTCATTGCAATGAGCTATCTTTCGGTCACGGCGGAAAATCATAGCTGATTTTCCGTAACGATCCATACACAAAAGCGTTTTGCACAAACAAAAACCAACACGTGTAAATAAAAAAATATCAACACGTGCTTAAAATTTATATTGTAACTTTGCATACAGAAACTTATTATTATGAACACAAAGTTGACATTAACAATAGAAAGAGAAATAATTGAACGGGCAAAAAACTATGCGAAAGAAAAAAATCGTAGCCTGTCTGATATTATCGAAAACTATTTAAAAATACTTACCAAAGAAGAACGGAAGGATAAAAGAAAAAAAATGAATCCAATCGTAGAGTCATTAAAAGGGTCGTTTAAAATGCCTAAGGATATGGATTATAAAAAAGAACTTAAAAATCGATTAGAAAAAAAATATTTATAAATGGATAAAGTTCTAATTGACACAGATGTCCTTCTTGATTTCTTTTTTGACAGAAAACCATTCGCAGAATATTCAGCTGAAATTCTTAATCTTTGTGCAGAAAAAGACATCAAAGGGTATACAACTCCAGTTATAATTTCTAATGTATATTACTTACTTAGAAAAACGGCTAAGCATAATATTATAGTTGAGAAGATCAAACAACTTCTAAATATAATTGACATTGTTAGCATGGATAAAAATGCTGTCCTAAATGCATTGAATTCTGAATTCAAAGATTTCGAGGATGCCTTACAGAATTTCTCGGCAATGGAAAACGGACAAATAAATATCATTCTAACAAGAAACTTAAAGGACTTTAAAAAAAGTGATCTAGCTATCTTTACCCCTGAAACGTATTTGAAAGGCAAAGCCAATGGCTAGCAACCGGTATAATTCATTACTTCTGATTTTCCTTTCGGAAAATTCTTGCGCTGAATTAAAGCCAGAAATTTTTTAGTAAATTAGTCGCTAAACCAACGAAATTATACACAAACACGTTGTGCCCCGCTAGTGCGCGGTTGCATCGCGTTCTCCTTGCCTTATCACCAAAACTAGTCTCAACAAGTTAATACTGCACCTATCTTATTTACATCGCAATTAACTGGTAGCGCTTTATCCAGTACAAAATTGTTTTAAAAGTGTATATTTGGGTTGATATAACGAGTTGTAATGCATTTGAGAAAAACAATGAAGAAAATAATAATCATACTTATTTTGATATTTAATTGTGGATTGATTTTCTCACAATCAGATAGTCTTAAAATGCGACAAATCGAAATAAAATCTGCTAAACTTAAGGAGCAGTCCAACAAAATACTCGAAAAGCGAAAATTTGAAACTGACAGTATAAAACACGAAGCAAAACTATACTCAAATAAAGTCTACGTGGAAAGTGAATTTAAAAATAGCGGAACTTATCTTGTTTCGGAATTATATTTTGAAAATGGGAAAATTCTCTTTGTAAAAATGGCTGAAAAAAGTCCTGATTTTAAAGACGAAGATGATGCGTGGAAATTTACAGAATTCTATTATGAAAATGGAAACTTGATTCTCGAAGATTATTATATCCAAATACCGAGTGTAATGGTTTGTGTTGGAATACCAATGGATAAAGACTGGCACGAATTATATGGTTATAACCGAAATCTAACAGATGAATTTTTAAAACAATTGACAATAACACTAATTGAAAAAACTCAATAAAAAAACGCATTACAACAACGGCTATAGTTCATTACGGCTGAAATTCCTAATCGGAATTTCAAGCCTTTTTGCTAAATTTATGGTTATGGCGGAATGATACTCGCGTACCATTCCGTAACGAAACCATAGCCAAAACCGTTGGCAACAAGCTAAAAATTTCACATCAAGATGAAACATAAACTATTATTTTTAATTGCAGTATCGTTTTTATTAATTTCTAATTTTAAAGTGAAAGCGCAAGAAATTAACTATGGAGTAAAAGCAGGTTTAAATTATTCAAACTTTGAAACTTCTAATACTGGTCGTTTCGATTTTGAATATAAGTTCTTTTACCACGCTGGAATTTATGCCGACGTTTCAATTAGTGAAAAAATTAAAATACAGCCTGAATTGTTATATTCAGCTCAAGGCTCGAAAGTATTTTTAGATGAAAGTGATTTAATTGGCGGCACAAATCCTGGAGATCCAGTAATTTCAGGTTCAAAATCCGAACTGAAATATTCATTTAATTACCTTTTATTACCGATAATGTTAAAATATAATTTTTACAAAGGATTTTTCGTTACTGGTGGACCTCAATTAGGATATTTAATTTCATCCAAACAAGAACTTATTGATAATTCTAATTCATATTATACTAATCATAATTTCAATGGGGATTTCAAAAAATTTACATTTGACTTTAACTTTGGTATAGGTTATGAATTTAATAACGGTATAAACGTTAATTTGAGGTATTCTTTAGGTTTAAATAATATAAACAAATCTGATTTCGTGGAATACAAAAATAGCGTATATCAATTTTCAATCGGTTATTCTATTTTAAATTAAAAAAGCCAGTTGCCAATCGAGTGGATGGCTCCGCCTTCAAATGACGGAGTGCACCCCTCACACCACCGTACGTGCGGGTCTCGCATACGGCGGTTCAATAATGAAACTCATCGGTTATAATATTCGATTAAACTAACATAACCCTTCAACTTTAATCGTTTTACGGTTATAGTGGTACGCAAAATAGGGCTCTGGGCTACTGCCCAACCTCCCATTCTGGTACGACTCCAGGCATAGGCTTGATCTGGATTTACACCCAATCGGATAAGATTTTTCCGTTTTCGTTCGGGCTTTTTCTCCCGAAGCTTCGGGACCAGATGCAGTACCGTAAACGGTTTCTTAGCCATTCTTACAGCTTTTTAAGCTTTCCTTGAATGGAGGCAGGTTTGAAGTAATTTATCCAGCCCCGCAGTAGCAGGTTGATCCGTTGGATACGTTCTTCAAAATTGGCAGGAATCGTCTTTTTGGTTAGATGTTTAAGTTTTGCCTTAAATTCTTTCCATTTCGATAATCCAGCCACCAGTTGATACTTACCTTTTTCCCCTTTCTTGTAGGTCGGCACAAAACCGAACCCCAGTACTTGAAAATCTAAAGGTTTACGTATACCACTTTTCTCCCTGTTTATGGGAAGTTGGAGCTTGTCCCGTAAGAACTTGTAGATGCTGTTGCCTACTCGTTTTGCAGCTTTCTTACTCCTGAGGTAAATACTGAAATCATCGGCATATCTTACATAACGATGTCCACGTTTTTCCAGTTCTTTATCCAGCTCGTTGAGCAGGATATTGGAAAGCAGCGGACTTAAGGGGGAACCTTGCGGTACTCCTTTTCTGCGTTTATGTAGTTTACCGTCAATCAGTATTGGCGCTCTAAGAAATGAGCGCAACAGTTTCATCGTTGGCTTGCTTTTTACCTTTTTATAAATCAACTCCAAAAGAATATAGTGTTCCACTTCATCAAAGAAACTCTTTAAGTCGATATCCACTATGTACTGATAACCGGAGTTAATATTTTCAAGGCTTTGGACAACAGCCCCGTGGGCGTTGCGCTTTGGTCTGAACCCATAACTATGCTTCTGAAAGCTTGGCTCGAATACAGGTTGCAAAACTTGTTGCAGTGCTTGTTGAAATACCCTGTCCACAACGGTGGGAATGCCGAGTAAACGTTTCTTCCCATTGCTTTTTGGTATTTCAACACCCAGTATTGGAGATACCTGATATTGCTCCCGTCCTATCTGTTGGATGTATCGCTTACCGTGCGTTTGTAGAATGGATTTCAGTTCTATTATTTGAACTGCATCTACTCCTGCTGCTCCTTTATTGCGGTACACCCGTCGATAGGCAGCATTTAGGTTCTTTTTACTTGTTAATTGTTTAATCATAAATCATTACAATCGATTCGCTGTCCCGCTTAATCAAGGGCTACTATCTTACTGGAACACTATCCGCAAGCGTAAGATTGCTCCCTCGTTTATTGAGGACCATTATCGTTCAGTCCTTCACCAACCTATCAGGCGGCTGGCTACTACGACTTCGGCTGACTTCTCCATATAGTTACACGTAACTTTAGAGACCTCCCCAGGTAAGAACATCTTCTTTCCCCTGATTCCTGCCAGATCTACTACTTCGGTGTTCATTTCGAAAGAAATGTTTAGGACATCACAATGATGTGCTTGCTCATCCAACCTTGTAGCCTCATATCTGGTTCCTGTTCGTCAGTACCAGGGTTTGTAGTCCTGCTTCCTTCACTTCCTGTCTCGCGACAGACAAGCTTGCAGCTTACTAATGGTTCAAGGCGTTACCCCTGCCCATAAGGGACTTGCACCCTATAGATTAATATCATATCTTCGATATAATAAAGATGCCCATGCTGGGCACACACACCGGCTATAGTTCATTGCTTCGGAATTTTCTGCCGAAAATTCCTTCCACTTTACTATCTTTGGTCTACGGCGGACAAATCCTGCGGATTTATCCGCAACGAAACCATAGCCAAACACGTTAGGCATAATTAAAAACAAACATTCGTCAATTGAATAAACAGACCGAAAATACCAAGTCAAGTTTGAGAAAAAAGGCTGATGAAGTCAAGGATTTGAGATGTAAAAATCTTATCGCAGTTCTCGAAGAACCGACTGACATAAAAAATATAGGAACTGTTGTGCGGAATATAAATGCACTTGGAGTTGAAAAGCTTTATATAGTTGATGGAAAGAAAAGATTACCAGAAAACTGGGAGGAAATGCGTGAACGAAAATCACTTTTAAAACCTTCCGTTTCCGCTATTAAATGGAGTTTTGTAAAAACATTTTCGAGCACGGAAGAATGTATTGAACATTTAGAAAAAAAACGTTTCATATCAATTGCTACTTCACCGCATACGAAAGAAAAAACCAATCTTTACTTACAAAATGGAGATTATACGCAAAAGAGATTAGCAGTTTGGTTCGGAAACGAAGCTCGTGGAATTAGCGATTTGGCAGTTAAAAATTGTAAAGCTTGTGTGCAAATTCAAATGGCTGGAATAATTGAAAGTATGAACCTTGCGACAAGTACTGGAATTGTACTTTATGAAATAACAAAACAGCGGAGAGAATATCAAGCTGAAAACAAAAGAGGGCGGAAAAATGACCCTGAAATCATAGCGGAATAATAACTATGCCTAATAACTAAGCGTTCCCCAATGAAAAATCGGGGCAAGCTGTGTGGCCGGTACAGCCTGTCCCGACTTCTTTTTTCGGGAGCCTAACATGAACGCCGTGTTGACTAACCCGGCTGTTTGTCGGTTGGTACTATGAGGATTAACCTATTGCTGTGCTGCTCCTTTAGAGATGATTAGCAACATTTCTTTTCTTAGCGGTAGACTTAGGATACCCAAAAACTTATAAATTGCACCTCTTTGCGTATTGAATGGTTTATTGCTATCCCCGCTAGTGCGCGATTGCATCGCGTTCTCCTTGCCTTATAAACCAAAGTAGCCTGTACGGGAAAATATTGACCCTTCCAGATTTTATCCCTAATAACCGAGTTAGGCTTTATCCAGTACAAAATTGTTTTAAAAGTGTATATTTGGGTTGATATAACGAGTTGTGCAAAATATCGAGCAACAAATAGAAAACGTTAACTAAAAAAAAGATATGATAGCTAAATTAGAAAATGATATTTTGAATGTCTATAACGAGGAAAACAATTTAATTGGTGGAATTAAAACACAACCGAATTTTAAAAATACGGAAATTAAAATCGGAGAAAACAAATACGAACTATATCGCGATAAATGGAATACCGAAATTTCCGAAAATGGTAAAGTTATTTATAATTTGAAAATGAACTCTTTTTCAGGAAATGCAGAGATTTTAGAAACAGGAAATAAAATAACAGGTGTTTTTGGATTAAAATGGGGGACAAAAATGGTTGATAAAGAAAAAAATACTCTTTTGAAAATCAGAAATGAGAACCAAATTGTAAATACGAACAAATACGAAATTGAAATAACAAACAAGAAAGTTACGGATTTAGAAATTCTTACAACTTTATATGGACATTTATATGGTTCGAATATGAAACTCAAAGCTGTAATAATTGGAGCAGTTGTGGTTGGAATAATTGCGGTTGGAATTATAAATTAAAAAATACTTTGCCTAATAACTAAGCGTTCGTGTGGCCGGTACAGCCTGTCCCGACTTCTTTTTTCGGGAGCCTAACATGAACGCCGTGTTGACTAACCCAGCTGTTTTTCGGTTGGTACTATGGGGATTAATCTATTGCTGTGCTGCCCTTTTAGAGATGATTAGCAACATGTCTTTTCTTAGCGGTAGATTAGGATACCCAAAAAGCTTATAAAATGCAACTCTTTGCGTATTGAATGGTTTATTGCTATCCCCGCTAGTGCGCGGTTGCATCGCGTTCACCTTGCCTTATAAACCAAAGCAGCCTGTACGGGAAAATATTGACCCTTCCAGATTTTATCCCTAATAACCGAGTTAGGCTTTATCCAGTACAAAATTGTTTTAAAAGTGTATATTTGAGTGGATATAACGAGTTGTAGCCAATTAAAACCAAGCATTTCGATAAAATGAAAATATTCGAAACCGAAAGACTAATTATTAAAAGTTTAGAAAAAGCGGATAAGGAATATTTCGCTGAACTTTTTACTGACACAAAAATATTGGAATTAATACCCCAAAAAGCATTTACTGAAGACCAAATAACAGATAGATTTAACAAAAGTCTGAATTTGGAATTGAATGATTTAAAAGACCAAAAACGTGCTTGTGGTATATATGAAAAAGGGAAATCTGAAATGATTGGACTTGCTCTATTTCTAATTAACGAGGATGGCGAAAAGGAATTAGGATACCGATTCAGAACGAATTATTGGGGAAAAGGATACGGAACAGAAACTACGAAAGGAATGTTAGAATATTATTTTAAAAAAATGAACGTAGAAAAAGTAATGGCTGATGTAAATATTGCGAATATTGGTTCGGTTAAAATATTAAATAAGTTTATGGAACCTGTGAGCGAATTTTTTAACGAAAGAGATAATTGTACTGATAGAAGATATGAACTCTGGAAAAATAACTGGCTACAACAACGTATATAGCTCATAGCTAGTGAGTTGCTTAATCGAAGTTAAGGCATATTTGGAAAGTCGCCAAATTTTTAAATTTGACGATTTTCCAATAAAAAAGATAAATAGCAAAATTTAAAAATCTGGCTTGTGGCTCAACCGAAAATAATCGCTAATTTGCACGCTACGAGCCATATACAAACACGTTGGGTACAATTTCTGAAACAACAAAATGGATTTAATATTAAACATTCTGACATTTGGAATTAAACCTCTTTATGAGAAACATAATTCGTTTTACGAAATATTAGTTGAGTTCAGAAATAAATTACCTAGAAAACAAAACGAAGCTCGTAAATTAACAGAAAAAGATGTTGAAAATAATATTATGTTGAGAGGAATTTCAAAAACAATGACTGTTATTGACTTGTCTACTCAAAAAATTAGTTTGACCGAATCTGACATTGATGAATTCTATAACAAACTGAATAGTTTCAATTATGATTTTATATTATTCAAAAAATATTATATCTCTATTGTTAAAAACTTGAATAGATTTAATCCCAAAGCTGAAAATACAAATTTCGATTTAGCGATTTTAAAAGAGCTACTGGAAGAAAAGGAATCAAAACCTCTAAGACCAATTCCAATATTAATTTTTCATTTAAAATATAAATACAAATTGACATCTTGGATTTTTAAATTAAAGAAATAGGAATAAAAACTGTACACAGCAACTAAGCGTTCGTGTGGCCGGTACAGCCTGTCCCGACTTCTTTTTTCGGGAGCCTAACATGAACGCCGTGTTGACTAATCCGGCTGTTTGTCGGTTGGTACTATGGGGATTAATCTATTGCTGTGCTGCTCCTTTAGAGATGATTAGCAACATTTCTTTTCTTAGCGGTAGACTTAGGATACCCAAAAACTTATAAATTGCACCTCTTTGCGTATTGAATGGTTTATTGCTATCCCCGCTAGTGCGCGATTGCATCGCGTTCTCCTTGCCTTATCACCAAAACTAGCCTCAACAAGTTAATACTGAACCCATCTTATTTACACCGCAATTAACTGGTAGCGCTTTACCTAATAAAAAATGCTATTAAAAGTGTATATTTGAGTGGATATAACGAGTTGGCGATAATTTAAACAATGACACAACAAGAACAAATATTTGGAAAAGAAGCTTGGGATAAAGCAATACAAAGTTTTGGGAAATCATATATTTTTAGTCAACGGACAGTTTTTTACAATAACTGGATAAGGTTTTTGACAATTTTAGGGATAATTGTTCCCGTGTTTATTGGAGCGACAGCATCTGGTTATGGAATTGATTCAGATATATTAAAATGGACAATCAATATCTCTATTCCACTTACAATATTGCAGCTAGTAATATCAGTATTTTCA
The DNA here is from genome assembly GCA_947499595.1 of uncultured Mesonia sp. GTDB lineage: Bacteria > Bacteroidota > Bacteroidia > Flavobacteriales > Flavobacteriaceae > Mesonia > Mesonia sediminis. The sequence goes on along the minus strand of CANMOY010000006.1, from coordinate 41,410 downwards.
ATTGTAAATAGATGGAGTGAAAATTTTTCTTATTCTATTGAGGCTACAAATGATTACGCAAACTTATCAGAAGAATTTAAAAAGTTAGGAAAAAATCCACCATCAGATTTAAAATTATTAGAACATAAAATAGATATTCTTAATACAAAATACAATCTCCGAAATGATCAAGATTCGAAATTTCAGATCAAAGAGTTAGAAAGACGAAAAGGAATGAGATATGCATTACGTGAATTCCAAAGAACTTGTATCGGATGCAAAGAAGTTCCTCTATCTCTAGATTCAACAGATTGTGAAGTATGTGGAAATTATGAAAAAAGTTTAATCAATAAATTATTATTCAATGGATGAGAAAGTAAAAAGGCTACTAAAAGTTTATTCAGAATTAGATTGGGATAGTAGAAAAGAAGTTAGAGACTTCATATTAGATTTTGAAAAAAAGGAATATTCAGAAAAAAGAGAAATAAATGAATCCTTTAAAAGAAGTTTAGGACCAATGATGACGGACACTTGTCCATATTGTGGGAAATAGTCGTGTAGGTAAAGGGGAGTCTCACCCCTAAACCTCTCACAGAACCGTACGTGATGCTCTCACATCATACGGCTCTTCTTAACAAGCCTGCCTGCCGTCAGGCAGGTCTAAGGCTTAAAACCATATTGCCAATGCACAAACAGGTTAGGATAATGCTTTGCAGTTTCCTGTAACCATTTGTAAGCAAAGAACCAATGTTTTCGCCTGAACCTCCGATATTTGTTTCGTACCCATTTCGCTAATCGCTTATTCAAAAACCGAAATACATAATGCAGTTCGCTCATTCGAACTTTACCATAATAATGAATCCAACCTCGAACTTTGTCTGCTATGATAGCTGCCAAATCGGGGCTATCCCCGCTAGTGCGCGATTGCATCGCGTTCTCCTTGCCTTATCACCAAAACTAGTCTTAACAAGTTAATACTGCACCCATCTTATTTACACCGCAATTAGCTGGTAGCGCTTTATCCAGTACAAAATTGTTTTAAAAGTGTATATCTGGGTTGATATAACGAGTTGTGCAATAGCTAAGAATTTTATGGCCTATTCATTACCAAACATCAATTTTCATATAAAAAAGGAAAATAAATCATAACCAAAATACTGATAATGGAAATAATTACTGGAGAAATAATTTTGATTTTTGTGGAAAATTTGGATTTAATCCAAAATACTAAAGCCAAAATAGGCATCAAAAAAGTAGCAAATAGAAAAATTAAAGCTGTCAATTCATAAATAGCACCTATAATTGCGTAATCGTATAAGTCAATCAATTTAGTCAAAAACCAGTAGACCAAAATGAAACAAGATATATAAAGTAGAATTTTACTCTGTTTTTCCATTTTTTTAGTATTTTTTTGAAAATATTAATACAAATTTATAAATTTTTACATTATGATTAGATATTCTTTCCCCGCTAGTGCGCGGTTGCATCGCGTTCTCCTTGACTTATAAACCAAAGCAGCCTGTACGGGAAAATATTGACCCTTCCAGATTTTATCCCTAATAACCGAGTTAGGCTTTATCCAGTACAAAATTGTTTTAAAAGTGTATATTTGAGTGGATATAACGAGTTATAAGCAAGCCTAAACAACACATCAATCTAAGAATCATTTTTAAAAGTGAAATATCATATTCCTATTGAAAAATAAAGACGACCTTTAAGAAAATTAATACAATGGATCAAACACACATTCATTTAGTAATCACCCATCTTCCGATATTCGGTTCAATTTTGGGTGGACTTGTCCTTGCCTATGGCCTTTGGACAAAAAGCAATGAAACGAAAATTGCCGCTTATGGCCTTTTTATCATTTCTTCTATGGGTGTAGGCATTGCTTACTTAACAGGCGAAGCAGCAGAAGAAAGTGTGGAACATTTGCCGGGAATTTTTGAAGCAACAATCGAAAGACACGAAGATTTTGCAATCTATGCTTTGGTTTCACTAATCATTTTAGGAGTGGCTTCCATCATAGGGATATTCCTGACTTTGAGAAAATCACCTGCAACAAGAACAATAGCATTTGTAATTTTTCTTATTTCATTAGTTAGTTTCGGACTGGTAGCAAGAACAGGCTATTTAGGTGGACAAATAAGACATTCAGAAATTGTGAAAGACCTAACTATTTCACTTAAAAATATTGAAAACCAAGAAGATGATGATGACTAATAGAGCTAACAAAATCTTTTTTGTATGCAATAAAAGTTAGCTTAAAATGCCTGTAAATCAATTTAACATAAAAGGATTAGATAGCGAACAAGTTAACTTTTCAAGAGAAAAATTTGGACGCAATAAGCTTGACTATAAAAAAGAAAACACCTTTTTAGATGTTTTACTTCGGATAGTTAAAGAACCTATGACCATTTTATTGTTGGTGGCCTCTACTATCTATTTTATTAGTGGTGAAACAGGTAATGGCATTTTTATGGTCGTTGCTATCCTTTTTATCGCTTCCATTTCATTATATCAGGATTCGCGAAGTAAAAACGCCCTTGAAAAATTAAAGGATCTGTCCCAACCCCATTGCAAAGTCATTCGGAATGGAATCCTTACTGAAATAAAAAGTGAAGAATTGGTGGTGGGTGATTTTCTTTTGGTGGAAGAAGGCACCTCAATCACCGCAGATGGAAACATAGTGCAGTCGAACGATTTCTCTGTTAATGAATCAATACTTACAGGTGAATCGCTTGCTGTTTTTAAGGATAAAGAAAAAGAAGACAGATTTATTTACAGCGGAACCATTGTAGCAAGTGGATTGGCCATTGCTGAAATTACGGCTATTGGTAACGAAACCAAATTAGGTAAAATTGGAAAGAGTTTAGAGAGCATCAGCGAAGAAAAAACACCTTTAGAAATTCAGGTGTCCAATTTTGTCAAATGGATGGCTATCGTAGGGGCTATCGTTTTTGTGCTTGTTTGGGTTATCAATTATTGGCAATCAAAACATATTTTAAACAGCTTACTACAATCGCTCACTTTGGCAATGAGTATTTTGCCCGAAGAAATTCCTGTGGCTTTTACCACCTTTATGGCGCTTGGGGCGTGGCGATTGATGAAGTTGGGAATTGTAGTAAAACAAACTAAAACAGTAGAAACCCTTGGAAGTGCAACGGTAATCTGTACAGACAAAACAGGAACGATTACTGAAAACAAAATGAGTTTGGCCAAACTGTTTGTTTTGAAAAATAATAAAATTGTAAGCCCTGAGTCAGTATTAAACGACAGCGAAAAAGAGCTTATAGAATTATCAATGTGGGCAAGTGAACCCATTCCGTTCGACCCTATGGAAGTGGCATTGCATCAAGCGTATAAAAACCTAATAATAAATGACGAACGACCTAATTACAAGCTCATTCACGAATATCCTTTAGGTGGTAAACCTCCTATGATGACGCATATCTTTTCTGATAATAAGGACAATAAAATTATTGCGGCCAAAGGTGCTCCCGAAGCATTAATCAAAGTGTCAAATCTTAACAAGACGGATATACAACAAATCCATTCTGCTATCGAGGTTTTAGCAACTGAAGGATATAGGGTTTTAGGTGTAGGTGTCTCCAATTTTGAAGGTGAAGATTATCCTGCACAACAACAAGACTTACCTTTTGAATTTAAGGGGATAGTTGCCTTTTATGACCCGCCAAAAAAGAATATTCAGCGAGTAATGGAAGATTTTTATACCGCAGGCATACAAGTGAAAATTATTACGGGTGATAATACAGCTACAACAGCTTCCATTGCAAAGCAAATTGGTTTTAAGGATTATGATAAAACCATTTCGGGAGATGAGTTGATGGAACTATCGGAAAAAGAATTGCAAGTTAGGGTAATGGACACGGCCATTTTCACCCGAATGTTTCCCGAAGCCAAGCTGAAAATAATCAATGCTTTAAAATCCAACAATCAAATCGTAGCAATGACAGGTGATGGCGTGAATGATGGCCCTGCTTTAAAAGCGTCACATATTGGTATTGCAATGGGACAAAAAGGAACTGAAATAGCCAAGCAGGCAGCTTCTTTAATTTTATTGGAAGATGACTTGTCCAAAATGGTGGATGCCGTTGCAATGGGAAGAAAAATATATACCAACCTAAAAAAAGCTATCCAATACATCATTTCTATACATATCCCCATTATATTTACCGTTTTTATTCCTTTAGCCCTTGGATGGATTTATCCGAATATTTTTTCTCCGATACACATCATTTTTTTAGAGTTAATTATGGGGCCAACTTGTTCCATAATATACGAAAACGAACCGATGGAGCCGAATACAATGTCTAAAAAACCGAAACCGCTATCTACAACCTTTTTTAATTTGAAGGAGCTTTCTGTTAGTATTATTCAAGGATTGTTCATCACAGTAGGAACATTGTCTATTTACCAGTTTGCCGTGGTTAGTGGTTATAACGAAGCAATTACACGAACGATGGTTTTCACCGTTTTAATTACTGCAAATATTTTTCTTACATTAATCAATCGTTCATTTTATTATTCCATTTTAACGACCTTGAAGTATAAAAACAATATGGTTTTATTTATTGTCTTTATTACAATCGTTCTTGTGGGGTTAATACTTTATGTAAATCCTTTGACAGTATTTTTTGAATTTGAAAGGTTGAATTGGGTTCAACTTTTGACCAGTATAATAATCGGGTTTATTTCCGTTATTTGGTATGAAATAGTAAAAATAATAAAGCGAGGAAAAGCAAGTATAATAGAAAGGCCAGCTTATAACAGCGTGTATGAAAAATAGCGGGTTTATTGGTAAATCAAAGGTCTGTTCTTTTAATAAAGTTTTGCACCAGACTGAAAATGAAGTGCTTTTTAATCCGCTACTTCTCATACACGCAAACCGTTGGCAACAAGCTAAAAAAAATGAAATCCGAAAAATATATCAATTTAGGAAAAGGAACTGCTATACTATCATTTTTAATCGGAGCATTGATTTTCGGAATTTACTTTCTGACCTCAAACAGCGATTTGTTATTTATCGGATACGGATTTATAGTTCTTACAGGAATTGTAAATTTCATAATTTTAATAGCAATTTTAGCTAAATCAAATTCGGACTCAACCAATCGTAAAAGACTTTTAAAAACAAGCGGATTGATGCTGATTAATCTACCAATAATGTTCCTTTTCATTTGGTTCTCGCTGATTTTAATTGGGAATATGAGAATCACGTTCACAAACGGAACTAATAACAAACTGACTGACATTAAAATAGTCGGATGTGAAACAGAGCACATCGCTGAACTTGAACCGAATGAAAGTAAAACTGTGTGGGTTGGAATTACTGGAGATTGCTCAATAACCTTGGAATATTTAGAAAACGGAGAAATTAAAAAAGAAATGGTTGCTGGATATGTGACAAACGGGATGGGACAAAAAATGAAACATAAAATTGACGGAAAAGACAAAGACATATTATAAAAAAAGCCAGTTGCCAACAATGCATAACCGCAATTACGGCTGTAGGCTCCCCATAAACAAAATATTAATTAGAAAATTCTAATTTTCAATGCTAAATGCGTCTCAAGCATCCGCTTTAAGCGGAAAAACCATTCGCTTTCAAGAAGTATTTTATATCTTAGAAGCATGGAAGATTTACATGTAAGTTTTATTCAGACGCAACTTTTTTGGGAAGACCCGCAGAAGAATCGGACTCATTTTGAGGCTAAATTGGCCAACTTAGCTCCTACCGATTTAGTGCTGCTGCCCGAAATGTTTAGTACGGGCTTTAGCATGCATCCCGAACCCCTAGCCGAACCGACCAACGGACCCAGCTTGCAATGGATGCAAAAAATGGCTACCCAATATCAATTTGCCCTTTGCGGGAGCTTAATCGTTCAAGAAAAGCAAAAGTATTACAACCGTTTGTATTTTGTTTATCCCGATGGCCAATACACGCATTATGATAAAAAACACCTGTTCAGTTTAGCAGGTGAACAGCACAAGTACTCGCCTGGTAAAGCGCTAAACATTATTACTTATAAAGGCTGGCGCATTTGCCCGTTGATATGCTATGACTTGCGCTTCCCGGTTTGGTCGCGTAATCAAGATGAAGCCTATGATTTGCTACTATATGTAGCCAATTGGCCTGCACGCCGCACCTATGCTTGGGATCAGCTGTTAAAGGCGCGTGCCATTGAAAATATGAGTTATGTTGTGGGCGTAAATCGAATAGGGCAAGACGCCAATGAAAACCAGTACCTAGGGCATTCCATAATTTGCGATATGCTGGGCCAAGCACTCACCCCCGAGAAGCTTGAAAAAGACACTAGCCAAGGAGTGCTACTAAACAAAGAAGCATTGCAAAAAGCCAGAAAAAAGTTGGGTTTCTTACGAGATGCCGATAGCTTTACCTTATATTAAATTGCTCTACCACCTCCCAGTTGGCACGTAGTTCTACCTTACCCGGCAGGTAATGTACCTTTTCGGGTTTTTGCTTTTTTAAGTAATTTCCGGTATCCCATTGCTTATTGCCGTTAACGTCTTCAATTAAACGAATATAATAATTGCCAGGTTTAAGGTAATTAAACGCAAATGCTTTTTGCGCATTGTTTTGACTTATAGAGCGTACTATCTCATCACGATCATTAAGCACCTGCATTAGCAAAGGGTACGGCGAATCTATGCTTACATTTACCTGTAAATTGGCGAGATTATCTAGACTTGGCGTTTGGTAGTTAAAACTTAAGGTGTCATTGGTTGCACCATAAATATCGGTAAAAGCTCCGGGTAAAAGTTGTAAATTGTATTTGCTACTGGGAGCCGATTCAAAACCGAATACCCACTGGTTTTTTATAGGTTTAAAAACCGATTTAAATGCTACTGTCGCACTGTCTTGATCGGTCAGCGAAACTTTTGTTAGATCTAAGTCGGCTTTAGGTACATTGGCATAAACGCCAATACTATCTAATAAACCGATATTGGGCTTGGTAAGCGGTGTAAATTGCAAGGAATCTTTATACAATTCTTTCACGCGGGTGTGCAAAGTATCTACTTGCTGCTGGTGGCGGTAGGCTATCACCAAACTGTCTTGTTTTAAAGCTTCTGGAACAAAATAATATAAGGTATCGGTATCTAAACTTTTGATGTAAGGCAATTTAGCGTTGGCATATGTCGGATAAATTTGGTTAATCTCTAGACTATCGGGCAGTTCTCCTACATAGCCAATGCCAGCTTTTCGCGCCGATTCTTGTTTGAGTTTTACCAATTCAAAGCTCGGCTTTTCTTTAAACAAACTAAAACGTAAGGTTTTATCGGTGGGTAGGCTTATGGTATCGCTTAAAAAGTCTATTTTATCTTGGTAAGGGTTGTACAAATAATTACTGTTCTCGTCTTTTATCGCGACGGCTTTGTATTTTCCGGCACGCATATTCTCTAGACTAAACTGCCCTGTAGAATCCTTAGTATAAGCAATATAGGTGGGCGGCTTTTGATAAGGAATAGAGTCGGTATACTGCTCGTCTAATCGGTAAAGCATCACCGCTACGAAAGCATCGGTTTCTCTTTCAAGCGCATTGTCAACACGACCGCTAACTTGTAAACTATCCAATTGGGGTCCGGTAGAAAAAACGTATTTAAAAAAAGGCAACGGATTTTCTTCATTATGATCTACAATGCTATTCCCAAAGTTTATCGTGTAGGTAGTATTGGGCTGCAACAGCGTATCGTTAAATTGAATGCGGATGTATTTTTGCGGATTGCCTAGCGGACTCAAAGTAGGTTTGGGATCTAGGGGCGGCGAGAAAATAACTTGTTTTTGCGCATCTTGCAATTTGATGAACTCATTGAAATGAATACGGATTTCCTCAGCTTTAAAATTGGTGGTAAAGTTCCCCGGATTGGCGCGTAAAAACACCGGTGGTATAGTATCTTTCTCACCGCCTGTTGGCATCCCGCGCTTGGCACAATGCGTAAAAGCACTTAAAGCCACCAGTGCCAAAACCATATAAACCCATTTTTTACTCATCTGCTCTCCTATTTTAAGCAAAATAACAAAATAAGCCTTTATAATACTTCATTTCTTGTCTAAAAAATAAACTCTACCAGCTCAAACACCTATAACAAATAATCTCTTTTCGCTTTAAGCGGATGCCAGCGGCGCTAACATAAGAAAGGCAGGCGCAATTTGCACCTGCCTTAAGAGCGTTGAAAACTGCAAAACTAACTACGCTCAGGTTTAAAATAAGGCTCTTTCTGGATAATCGGTTATAATCACATCAACTCCCCAGTTTTTCATCTGCGCAATCTGTTTTTTTTCATTTACGGTCCAGACTACGGCCTTCATGCCTTTATTTTTAATTGCTTCTACATCCTTTACGGATTTGAGCAACTCAAAATGCACAGCATAAGCTTGGGGTTTAAAACTCAGTTTAGCTAAATTCTCGTCCAAATTCCCTTTACCAACCAAATAATTCAAAGGCATATCAGGATAATTTTCGTGCAGATATTCCAACACGGCCAAATCAAAAGACTGCAGCTGCACACGGTCTATCATTCCTTTATCTTTTAAGGTTTGCATAAGTAGTTCTACAAACTGGCCTGGCTTGGGTTGGTATTTCCCATAGAGATTCGGATTAGATTTGAGTTCTATATTAAACTTAGGTTCGGGTAAATTAAATTGTTCAGCATATATATTAAGCGTATCAATAAGTCCTACCAATGTTGGTTTGTAAGTTTTGGTTGGTTGTTGACTTTTAAACTGCGGATGAGGCAAATTACCCGCTACATACGTTTTAATACTATCGGCTGTCATAGTAAATAGATTATAATTTAGCTGATTTGCCTCATCTATAACCCCACCGTCTGGAGTATTCATAAGAATATGATGCATATAAGGCTCGTGAGATACAACCACTTGATGATCTTTTGAAATTACCACATCAATTTCGATAAAATCTACTTTTTTCTTTAAGGCACTAATACAGGCCGGAATAGTGTTTTCAGGGAAACTCCCACGATCTCCTCGATGTCCGTGAATCTCGCCTTTATACTTCGACAAATTCTGAACCTCTGACGGTAAATCCGAAGACTTTTTCTTACAAGATATTGCCACTAAACAAGCATATATTATTAAGGCCACTACTTTAGGTCTCCTTTTATTCATAGTCATTGTTTTGCGGAGTTTCAATATTATAGACACTTTGTGCGTAATGCACTTGGCCATATCTATCGGTAGCTCGCACCTCAATTTGATGCTTCCCAATAGTTAATTCAGCTGGCAACTTGGCATACCATAAATGTGTACTAGGAATAGCATTACTACCTCGTTTACCCGGCATTAATTGGTTGGCATAATCACGTTTAAATAAGTTTAACTGGTAGCTCGGATCTAAAGTAGGGGTAAAACGCATAGTCTTCCACTTTCCTGAATCCACTCTATACTCCACCAAATCTGTTTTACTCCCCATAAAGAAGTTGGCGAACAAGCCTGCACGGGTTTTATTTGCTTGTGCTACAACTTTAGGATGATATAATTCTATTTGATAACTAATAGGCTGCTCAGCCACTTTGTATTGAATGCGGTATTGGTTCGCATCAAAATGAATATACGCATAACCTTTTGGGGTGCCATCACGCATGGTAGAAATAGGTACACCAGATTCATTTAAAGCTCCCGAATACCAATCGCCCGAAGTGGTACCTACGTTATAATGGTGATGAGGAGTTTTATGCCGCCAACCCGATTCTTTCCCAAAGTAGTCATGTTTCTGTATATGGGTATGAGCCGACAATGATAAAGTATAAGGGTGCTTTTTTAATAATCGAAACAAAGCCTCTCTATGTTTGTCATTAAAGGTATCCTTTCCTGTTTCTGAAATCGGAATGTGAAAAGCCAGAACAATCAAATGATCTTGGGGTACGTATTTTAAATCGTTTTTTACAAAATTAAGTTGGTCTTTTCGAAAGCCACCCCAATAACCTTTTTTATCTCTGGGATCAGGGTAAAGTACGTCATCTAATACTATAAAATGGACTTTCCCTATATTAAATGCATAATTGGTCGGACCAAAGTGAGCTTCAAAGGTTTCGTCTGAATGTTGGTCTAGCTCGGCATCGAAATTCAAATCATGATTACCAAGTACGTTATACCATGGTATGCCTACTGCCTGAGTGGCCTTGATATAGGGTTTAAACAAGCTCAAATCATCTCCTACCAAATCCCCTAGGCTCAAGCCAAATTCTACTCCTTGTATTCCTTCTAACTCTTTAATTATCCCGCGGTAGTAGTAATCAATTTCCTTCTTATTATAAGCTTGCGGATCGCCAAAAATCAAAGCACTAAAACGATCGCTTTCTTGGGTTGCAAATAATGGGAAATTCACTTCCTCTGGTAGCGGTCCAGTTGGTGACACCCCCTTATAATTTAAAACTGGCGAACCTTCAGGCTTATGAATATAATAAAATTGCGGTAATTGGTTTTCATCAACGGGTACCTTATACCCTGTAGGTTTTATGACAAATATAATTTGATCCTTGTCAACGCTTAACTGGTATGCTCCAGATTTATCTGTGCGTACAACTTGTTCGCCATTACTAACGCCAACTTGGCTTATTCCTGGTTCGCCTAGATCTTTAACACCATTTTTATTAAGATCTTCATAAACAAAACCACTTACTTTATTTTGGGCACTTACGCACCAAAGACTAATAAAAGTCAATAGTACTATGGGTAATATTCTTATCATTTTTCTCTATTTATTTATTCCACCAAACTTTGGTATTGATTTGATCTGGTCCCATTTGATCGATTGCTTTTAGATAATTATCATAGTTCCGGTCTACCTCATCTATCGGATAATAAAGTCGCTCGGGCATTTGCTGGTTATTTTCCATAGCGGTAGTGGTAGGTAAAACCGGTAGACCAGTTCTCCTGTGTTCATACCATGCCTGCAAATCGGTAAAAAATAAACCGAAGTATTTTTGAGTTAAAATTCTAGATAAACTATTATCATAAGCTGCTAAGGGGTTGTCAAAATAATCACTGGGCAAATCTTCTCCCCATAATTTCACCGCAGCTTCTACACCCGTTTTGTAGTGCATTTCTGCCTGACCCAAGTAACCTCTTTGCGCTAATTCGGCTTTTATAAATGAAACTTCTGCAAAAGTTAAAATGGGTATAATTAAAGGGGCTTCAGCTAATGAATTTTGAACTCCAGAAGCGGTTGCAATACTATCTGCCAATGATTCATTTAGATAATCAATTGGCTCTCCTATATAGCCGTAATTCTCATTATTGAGACCTTTGGCTTCACTAGCAAAAACGGCTCTTCTGGGATCATCCCACTCGTTTAACCGATCGATAAAAAATGCTGTATAGTATCTAAATACGCCAAAATCCTGCGGGCGATCCCAAGGTGAAAGTAAAGGAGGTATTCCAGTAATTTCGATTACTGCATGCTCCTCATTACTTTCAAATACAGGATACTGCATGGGGTCATTTAGCATTTGCTTTAACTTATCGAAAGCTTGCAGTTCGGGCCGGTTTGAAACCCGTAACAGCAACCTTAAATGCAAGGAATTAGTGAATTTTTGCCAATGTAAAACGTCATTATTAAATAAAATATCGGGAACATAAGGCATTGGACTTTCTGGGTCATAGAGACTATTAGCATAGCTTAAATCTTTAAAAATCTGTTCATATATCTCTTTTTGAGGGGTAAAGGAAGGATAGAATACACCATTTTCTGCTTGGCCAGCCTCAACCATTGGTACATCTCCAAAAGTATCGGTAAGTAGCGAATAGGTATAGGCTTTCAAGCTAAGTGCAATAGCCTCATAATTAGGAAGTCCCTCCCTAATAGCGGCCTGTTCCATCTCATTTAAATTGTTTATTTGCTTATAGTAGGCGTTCCACATAGATCCGCCAACATTCTGGGTAAAACTGTATAAAAAAGGTGCATTGATATAATCATCGGTCTGAATAAACATTTGCATCATTGGTGCAGATAAATTACGAACCGTATAAGCATTTCTCTTTGCCAATTCATACAATACTGGGTTCAGCACGCTACCCGCCGTAATTTCGGTTAATTTATTAGGGTCTGTATTGGTTTCTTCAAAATCTTTAGTGCAAGCGTTTAGTCCAATTACAGTTAAAGTTATCAATATAAATTTTCTCATGGTTGTTGATTATTCTATGGTTTTAAAAACTAACTTTTAGATTAAACCCGTATTCAGCTGGCACAGGCATTTGCCCTACTTCAACGCCAGGGTGCATACTTGAACCTCCTGCTATACCTGCTACTTCGGGATCATAAATAGGAAAGTCTGAAATTACAGCTAAATTTCTACCGTAAATAGAAAGTTTAAGATCGGTTAAAAAGCTCTTCGCTAAAAATTGCCTTCCAAAACTATAGCCTAGGCTTATTTCTCTCAGTTTTACAAAAGAACCATCAAAAGAGTTAGCTTCGGTATTGGCTAAGGGATAGTGTAGGTTGTAATAATTTGCAATGCTAAGCGGTGTAGTATTTTCTGAATAAGATCCATCGGGATTTTCCACTACTCCTTTTCCTATTAACTCCCCCGTATCTCTACCCTTTAGAGTATGTTTTAGTTTTCCTTGCTGGGTCAATTTATGATGCGTATGCGAATAAATTTTCCCTCCGTACTTACCATCAATCACCAAGTTTAAATCAAAGTTTTTATAGGTAAATTTATTGATAAAACCAGCAATCCATTTGGGTTGAGTATCGCCGATATAAACACTATTATCGGTCATTTTTGGAGCTCCCTTATTATCATAAATCACCTGACCTTCTTCATTTCTTAAATATGCTCTTCCAAACAAAGCGGTTGGAGAACCTCCTTCAACCGCCATTAATTTGGCTCCAGAAGAGCTAAGCATTTCTAATTGACCGTTTTCTGCATTTTCGTGTAAAGACAATACCTTACCCTCATTTTTAGACCAAGTGAGGGTCGTGTTCCATGAGAAATTTTGAGATTTCAATGCGGTTGCCGAAAGCAAAACCTCTACTCCTCTGTTGCGTACCTTACCGGCATTTATCAACATATTGCTATAGCCAGATGATTGTGGTAATGGCGTAGATAAAATTTGATTTTTAGAGATATTTTCATAAACACTCAAATCAAGCTTAAGTCTGCTTTTAAACATTCGCCAGTCTAACCCGAACTCTGTACTCGTAGTGATCTCTGGTTTTAAATTGGTATTATAAAGTGATCCAGGAGCAACGGCCGCACCTGGAAAATCTGATCGTCCATAATACTTTTGGGTTTTGTAGCGGTTAGCAAATTGACCTGCACCTCCTACTTGTGCCCAAGACCCGCGTAGTTTCGCAAAACTCACCGATTGTCCTAAATCAATGATCTCGCTAAATACAAAACCAGAATTTATAGAAGGAAAGAAATAGGATTGATTCTTTTTTGGTAGCATTGAATTCCAATCATTTCTGGCTGTAACATCAATAAACAAATACCCTCTGTAAGCTATATTCAATAAGCCATAAAGAGAATTAACCTTATTAAAACCGTCATATTCACTTGTAAAAGTCTCAGTGCCGTTAACCAAGTTGTACTGTCCAGGAATTTCGAGACCTTCTGCCCAAGAGTCTTGCCTCAAATATTGGTAATCTAGACGATTGCCTCCTAGATTTCCGGTGAGGTTCCAATTTTTAAATTGCTTGGTATAGGTAAGTAAGAAATCTAAGTTGGTTTCATTTTTAAACACATTGGTCTTTCGGTAATAACCTCTTGCATAACGATTAATATCATATGGTCGCTCTTGTCGCATATTCTTATTATACATATTTATTGAGCCGCGTAACATTAACTCTAGTGAAGGAGATAATTTTATTTGCGTATTTAAATTTCCGGTAAAGGCATGTTGGTCTAGTGCATTAATAATTTCATGTGCCATAGCATAAGGATTGTCTATATAGCTGCTATAAGGTCTAATCATATCCAGTTGATCTGCATCTTTTTTCCAAATGGGCTTATACCAATCTAGGTTTACGTTAGGATTTTGAAAAATCATGAAATAAGCTATAGAGTGATTATTATAGCCTTGTCCTGGTAGATTATCGCTGGTTTTGTTGCGATAATTGGCTACCCCTTGCATCTTTATTTTTTCAGAAATCCGATGGCTTGCATTAAGCGATAAAGACAGTTGTTCGAAGCCTGTGTTAGGCATAATCCATTCATTCTTAGTATGGGTTAGGGAGGCCCGCATATTTCCTGCATCACCACCGCCTTGCACCGCTACGTTTTGTGTGTGGGTAACCCCAGTTCGCCAGTAGTCTTTACGATTATCTTTGTAAGGTCTCCACAATTGTCTTTCGGCCGATTGACCTTCTAGCTCTGGATCGTATTGAAAGTAATACTGACCATCAAACTTAGGCCCAAAAGCACTACTACTTCCACCAGTCGAATTCCCATCTTCCGAGGCTCCGTAAGAATAATACAACCTATCGTTATAAGCAACTGGGTTACCATTCTCGTCGGTAGCAGGTTTTAAATAACTACCTTTTCCACTTCCCTGCCCATAGGTATATTGCCAATCGGGCCAACGCTGTATGATATCAATTTTTGTATTACTTGAAAAAGTAACTCCTAGCCCTTTTGCCTTTTTACCAGATTTAGTAGTTATGATTACCGCACCATTGGCACCTTGATAACCGTATAGAGCAGCCGCAGCTGGTCCTTTTAGTACCGAAATGCTGGCTATGTCCTCTGGATTAAGATCGGCTATAGCATTTCCAAAATCAACAGGGGTATCATTACTAGCCGAGCCTCCCATATACCCATTGGAAGCTCCCGAACCCGGAAACTCATTTTGTATAGGCACACCATCAATTACAATTAATGCAGCATTGTTACTCGGATCTAAAGAGGCGTTACCCCGCAAAACAATTTGCTGGGAGCCCACGGGCCCACCCAAACCATTTATATTAAGTCCGGGCACCTTTCCTCTAAGCGCTTCAGACCAGTTGTTTGGCCTTGCTGCTGTTAATGATTCATTTGATATACTTTGTTGGGCATAACCCAATTTTTTTTCTTCTCGTTTAATTCCGAGCGCGGTTATAACCACCTCGCTAAGTGCATTGTCTGATTCTTGAAGAGTTACCTCGAGTACTCGATTGGTCTCTAAATTGATAAGCTGGGTCTCAAAGCCCATGTATGAAATTTGAATTTCAACAGGAAAATTACTCACCTCTAAGCTAAAGTTCCCATCAAAATCGGTGGTGGTTCCTACCCCACTAGACCTAATCAAAACACTGGCTCCAGGCAACGGAATGTTCTGGCTATCGCGTACATTGCCCTTTAAAATAAGTTGTTGCTCTTCTTGATATTTTACACTAATACTATGCTGATAAAGGCGAAAAGTGTATGGGCTTAAATTCTCCAATTGTTTTAAAACCGATTGAATATCCTTATGGCTGATATTAATGTTGTATTTAGCTGCATCTTGAGTAATTTTAGTATCATAAATAAAATTATATGCCGTTTGTGATTCGATGGTCTCAAAAATCTCTATTAGGGTTTTATTCCTTATAGCGAGATCAATAGCACTAACACTCTTTTCGGCAGCAAGCGAATTGAATGTACTTATTCCCGGCAGCAAAAGGCATAAACCTAAAAATAAGTAAGGTAGTTTAATTAATTTTTGTAATTTAGTTTTCATAGTTTAAATAGCTGATTTTAATGGCTGTTTGCATACTCATAAGCCCAAACTGTTGCAGCAGTCTTGGGCTTTTTTGGTGGGCTAATTCTTAGTTCTCTATTACATAATGATTGGGTTTTATTAATTTTATATTTAGATTATAAATATGGCTTAGGGAGGCCAACACCTCTTCAAGTTCAGCTTTTTTGAATTTTCCAGAAACACGGTAGTCTTTATCTAAATTTTTGCCCAGCTCTATTCGGGTATTGTACCATATTTCAATCTGCTTTATGGCCGACGATAACTTTTGGTTTTTTATTATTAACCAATGTTGTCTCCAATTCTCATCCGTATTTACCACTCGCTCGCATCTCCAAGTTGATTGCTCCCAAACCAAACGGTCTTGCGCCTCTAGTACAATAGACGCTCCTCCTTTCTCAACCTCAACACTACCTTCGGTAACTTCTACAACCAAGCGCTCGTTATGGTAGGTATTTACGTCAAAAGAAGTACCCAAAACCCTAATTTGTGCTTCACCGGTCTCTATAGTAAAGGGTTTTAAACTATCTTGGGCAATGGAGAAAAATGCCTGACCATTAAATTGGATCCTACGCTTATTTTTAAAATCTTTTGTGTAGCTAAGTTGAGAAGCCGAATTCAGATGTATTTCTGATCCATCTGGAAGTATAAAAACTTTCTTTTCACCTTTTTCAGTTATCTGATTTGTGTTTGTTTTGATTAAAAAATGAGGCAACATAAAAATCAATATAAGAATAGCGACCATCGCCGAAGCTATTACTACTCTATTGCTACGTACTTTGAGTTGTGGTAACCCCTTTTTTATTCGCATCCAAATACGCGCATTTGCAAAAGGTCTCTGCTTAATCACTATAGAAGCATTTTGCTGTTCTCTCAAAAAAGCCTCTACTTGTCTCCTTTGCGCGTCAGTACAACTACCCTCAAGATAGTTTCGAATTAGTTTTTTAAATTGTTCTGGCTTCAAATTACGGCTTCTTTATTATAAGTCACTTTAAAAGCAGATTATACGTAAGTAAAAATCTAGTCTTAACGCTTTCTTCATAATCCCCGTTCTGTCTTAATAATTTATTAATATAAAGGCGAACCAAATCGAAAACTCATTTAAATGACGTAAGGCCGCTATGGCATTGCTAATGTGTTTCTCGATGGTACGCACCGATAAACTTAACTCTGCAGCTATTTGGGCGTGACTTAAACCCTGCTCTCGGCTCATTTTGAATACTTGCCTACACCTTGGGGGTAACTGATTGATAGAACGATGAGTAAGCGCCAGCAACTCCTGGTATTCTAATTCTTGCGACTCTTCTTTTTCGGGTATTAATTCTATATACCGCTGCTGCAAATCGGTGAATTCTCTCTTTCGTAATTGATTTAGGACTTTGTATTTTACCGCTTTGATTAAATAGGACTCCAGGTGTACAATACGCGTCTCTCGATTCTTATAGTAAAGGCTTATAAACACCTCTTGAACCATATCCTCACATAGCATCTCATCTGGACATACCTTGTAAGCATACTTGTATAAAGCTTGCCAGTAGCGAGAATATATTTCAGCAAAAGCTAATCTGTCGTCTTTAACAACCAAACTCAATAAATCTATATCGCTAAGTCTTTTGTAGTTATTACGTAACACGGATTTTGTCTTTTTACAAAAAAAGTATATTTCGTGTTGCCTTATATCAAGAAAAGGTAAAGAGATGCTTAGCACAATATGAAATATACCCCAGTAATGTGTAGTCTACATTAAGCCAATAACCCAGCAAAACCTATTTTCTAATTTTTTATAAGCCAAAATGCAACAACTATTACAAACCCAAGAACAAATTCTTGCCGAACAAATCATAATAAGTTGCCGACGAATGAATAGCGCGTTCAAGAGCTTTTTTGTACATTTTCTACAATTTTCTAAAAAATATTGTACAACTTTTATAAAAATATTGTACAATTTTTACTTAAATATTGTACAATATTTTATAGCAAGCTGCAAGGCTTGTCTCTGCAAGCCTTGCAGCTTAGATAAAAAAGAACAGCAACTTAGGAATTTTTCTTACTTAGTTGCTATCAAGTTTCTTTTATTTTATACCTATTTTGTCCCTAATTTTTTGCCTAAAACCAAAAACACCAGCGTTTTTAAAGGCTGGTGTTTGATAAACCGTTGGTAAGAAGCAACTCACTCCATTTCGGCTACTAGTTTTTTTAGTCGGGTGTCTAATTTATGAATGATTTTCTCTAAGTTACCCGAACGTCCTTTCATCTCAATCACAAATTGAGTCAGTTGACCATCGGCAACCTCGGGTACTTCACCTTCGAAACTAATTTTTACACTAATTCGCGCATCGGCAGCATTACCTTCAAAAGCAGCGCGTAGTAAATCATAATCGATGTTTTTGAGCTCTTCAAGGTTGCCGGTTGAAAAAGCAAACTTGCTTACCACCGTAGTGGAGGTTTTTTGGTTTTCAGGCGCTTGTTCTTGAGCCATCATACTACCCGAAAGGATAAACAATAAACAAAAAAGTAATTTATTAAGGTTCATAGGCGTTGGATTTTTCTACTATTTTTTTAAAAGGTGTTAAGGTTGATACTGTTTTAGCTCAAGGCGGATAAGGTTTAGGTTGAATTAAAAAAAATTTAAGCTTATCAACCATCTACACGTTATAAATTTGTTTCAATGGCGAATACAAAAAGATCTAAACACCACCCAAACAAAAAGGTTTCGCCGTATGCATTAATTATCGAAGTAATTTAAGCAAAAAATAGCTAATGAAATCTATCAAAGCTATTTTTTAAAATGTAATGCTTGATTTTTATGCGAGTGTTCATCCGCTTTAAGCTTTAACTTTTTATCTATATAACTTTCTAAAAATAAAGATGCCGCAAAATCAAAAAACCCCCAAGCGCAAATGCACTTGGGGGTAACAGACTATGATTTTAAAAAAAATAAGCGGCTTAGTTCACCATAAAGTGAGCGCCTTCGCTATGCGTATGCCCGTCTTCATCGGTTACGCTAATGCTCAGGTGGTATTCACCCGGAGTCGCATTTTGCGGAACGTCTAAGTGTTCATGAAAATGAGCAGTGGTCCCGGTATAATTGCTGAAATTTTGATCAACTACCCAGTTTACTTGGTTAGCTAGTAGCTGATTGCTGTTGTGTTTACCAAACGGTGGGCCTCGTAAATAATAAGGGATGCTGGCTTTTTGTAAAGGGCTAATTCGTACAAAGCGAAGCAATCTTCCTTGTGGCGGTGGAATAAAAGTTGAAATGCTATGAACCAAACTCAAGAGAACCCCTTAGCTTACCCGAAAAAACCGAAGAGATACTCCATAGCTAGCTCGATACTAGTTCGATACTCCTTCGATAAAACATCGACAAATCCTTATATTTCGAGGGATCAACGAAGAAGTACCGAAGGAGTTACGAAGTAGCCCTGCTCTTAGGTTGTTTTTAGCGGTTACAAAAATCAACTAAAATAGAGCCTTGCTCGGGCATATCACTTAAAAACAAATGCGTGAAAAACCTTGAAAAATATATTCCTATTACTGAAAATTAAATTTTTATGATATCTTTAAAAGATGATTCTTAATAAAAAGTATAATATTTTGAATCTATCTTAAATCGGTAATTCTTAATTAAATAACAAAAAGGTATGAGAAAACTATTGCAATTTATCGGTATTGCCCTATTAACGCTTTGTATGGCGTTTACAGGTGTAGACAAAAAGACGGTAGTAATCGATGTGGCGCACGGCGGTCAAGACAATGGCAGCACAATTGAAGGCTTTCAAGAGAAAGAGATTGCGCTTAAAGTGGCCAACAAAATTAAGGCGCTTAATCGTAATTCGGCCATTGAAATCATTTTAACGCGAGAAGCAGATGAGTTTATATCGCTAATAGATCGCGCTAAGCACATCAATAAATTACAACCCGATATGGTGATTTCGCTGCACGTCAACCAACATACCAACACCAACAAGCAAGGAATAGAAATTTATCTTAGTGATGAAAATAAAGAAAGAGCAAAATCTGCAGATTTGGCCTCGAAGTTACTTTATGGCTTTGAGGATAAAAAAGTGGCCATAAAAAAAGCTGGTTTTTATCTGCTTAGACAAGTAGACTATCCTATAGCATTGGTTGAACTGGGTTTTCTTTCAAATGAAAATGATCGCCGAATATTGACCAGTGAAAAAGGACAGGATGAACTCGCAACCAGAATTTTAAATGCGATTAGTGAACAATAATTAAAACGCACTTGCCTTGATTTTGGCTTGTGAACTTCAAAGGCGTTCTACCTATAACAGGTTTATCGGTGATGGCGGTGATATAATTCATCACCCAATTAATATCCCGCCCCTTATGGAGTAAGATCATCATAGCCTTCGCCTGGCCGTTTAATATTAGCCAGTAATTCAATTTTAAATTATAGCTGAGCAACGATAGATCAATATGGCCAATACCTACACTCAATTATATTTTCATATTGTTTTTGCCGTAAAGGGTAGAAAAAACCATATTTCAAAAAAATGGAAAGATGAGTTGTATAAATATATTACAGGCATTGTAACCAATAAAAACCAAAAATTAATGATTATCAACGGAATGCCTGACCATATCCATATATTAATCGGAACTAAACCAAATTGTACCTTGTCGGATTTGGTTAGAGATATTAAAGCGAATTCTTCTAGATGGATAAACCAAAAACAACTCATCAAGGGCAAATTTGAATGGCAAACAGGCTTCGGTGCTTTTACGGTGAGTCAATCGGGTGTTAATCATGTGGTAGATTATATTAAAAATCAAGAAAATCATCATAGGAAGAAATCATTTAGAGAAGAATATATTGATGCTTTAAACGCTTATGAAATTGATTTTAATAGCGAATATATTTTTACAGATGATTGATGTCACCCCTACGGGGTTATGGATATGCCGCCCCTACGTTTATTAATATGCCGCCCCTACGGGGCTATTGATATGACACCCCTACGGGGTTACGGACGGGCGGGATTATGGAGTTGACGGGGTTATTATTAATATGGCACCCCTACGGGGTTATGCGTTGGCGAGGTTATGGATATGTCGCCCCTACGGGGCTATTGATATGGCACCCCTACGGGGTTATTGATATGCCGCCCCGATGAGGCTATTAATATGGCGCTTTTCCAAAATCGGTGAAAATTCATGGGTATAACAAGGTCTTGTAACCAGAGTTACAAAACTTGTAAGTTTACCCATGTATATTTGTACTCTAAAAGGTATATAAATGGAGCTATATGAGATTCTAGGTTATGCGGGCGCGCTAATTATCGGACTGGTTTTAGGGTTAATTGGTGGCGGCGGCTCTATTCTAACCGTTCCTATATTAGTTTATGCTCTTTCGCTTAACCCTATTATCGCTACGGCTTATTCTCTTTTTGTTGTTGGTATCACATCGCTTATTGGGGCAATAAAGAATATGTCTAAAGGTCTGGTTGATTTTAAAACCGCCATTATTTTTGCTATACCTGCCTTTATTGCCGTTTATCTTACCCGAGCTTTTTTAATTCCTGCCCTACCCGAGGAGCTCCTCGAAATTAACAATTTCACGCTTACTAAAAATTTAGCCATAATGCTCTTTTTTGCCATAATAATGCTTGTGGCATCTTTTTCTATGATACGAAACAAGAAAGGAGAAAATGATAAGGATGGACCTGTTTCTTATAATTACCCCCTAATAGTTGTTGAAGGTATTGTAGTGGGCGCCATAACCGGTATTGTTGGTGCTGGCGGCGGATTTTTGATTATTCCTGCGCTTGTACTTTTAGCGAAATTACCCATGAAAAAGGCAGTGGCCACCTCTTTGCTCATCATCGCCATAAAATCGCTTACCGGCTTTTTAGGCGATGTACAAAACTTAGACATTAATTGGCCATTTCTACTTACCTTTTCGGGCTTGTCTATAGTAGGGATATTTATCGGTATATGGCTGAATAAATTCATCGACGGCAAAAAGTTAAAAAAAGCTTTTGGCTGGTTTGTTCTCCTAATGGGAATCTATATCATTTATAAAGAATTAGCGGCACAGGGTTTTTAAATAAGAGGTGCTCTTTCTTTTACAAGGATTCAAATTTCTAAAAACAATAAGATTAATTATAAACAAAAATTCAATTAAACTATGAAACTAGCACAGTTAACAAAATGCATCTCAATCGCTTTAATCGCCTTGTCTTCTTTAACCTTATCCGCGCAAAGCAGCAACCAAAAAGCTATTGATTTAGAAATGGTGAATGATTTGAATAAAACTCCTTATATGGCCCTAGGATTACAAAAAGAACGTCATATAAAAGGGGCTTTCAAGTTTTTTGATCGATTGCTGAAAAGTGAGGTTAACTTCGAAAATTTTGAAATCGTAATTTGGGGAGGTGTAGTAGCTGAGTTAAAACAAGGTACTGATCTCTCTCGTTTAATTAATAACAACGAACATCAGAAATTGCGCATAAGCGTTTGCAAACAAGCTATGAAAAGGTTAAAAGTAACCGAAAAAGATTTGCCACAATCTGTTATTCCTGTTGAAAATGCCTTTTCAAGACTTTTGCAGATCCAGGCCAAGGGGTATAATGTAATCATCCCCTAAACACCAATTGCTGCTATAGGTTAAATTTCTTTTAAATATAAATGAAGTGAAATTAAATTCTATTGAGAATAAGATTTTTAAAACCCGTCTTTACCGACGGGTTTTTATGTGTTAAAGGAATTTTAAAAATTTCACAATGTAACCTAAGTCACTCGTATTCTCAATTTTAGGACTTATTTTTATAGTAAATTGAAAAAAAGAATAATTATGAATATTAAACAATTTGAATATAAACCATTAGCTCATTACAGTTATGCTATTGTAAGCGATGGTAAGATGGCCGTTATAGATCCGGAAAGGAATCCAGAACAGTATTTTGAATTTGCCAAAGCCAATAATGCAGAAATAGTCGCAGTAATCGAGACCCACCCGCACGCCGATTTTGTGAGCTCACATTTAGAAATCCACAAAGCTACGGGGGCCACTATTTACAACAGCGAAAAACTAGGTGCAGACTACCCTCACGAGGCATTTGATGAAGGGGACAGCATAAGCTTGGGGAGTGTTAAGTTAAAGGCCATAAATACACCCGGGCACTCCCCCGATAGTATAACTATTGTGGCTACAGAAGAAAATGAAACAGCGCTATTTACAGGTGATACTCTATTTATAGGTGATGTTGGTCGGCCAGATTTGCGCGAAAAAGCGGGGAATATGAAGGCCAAGCGTGAGCAACTTGCCGAGATGATGTATGAAACCATTCAACATAAGTTCACAGATTTACCAGACGATGCAGTAGTTTATCCCGCACACGGTGCAGGTTCGCTTTGCGGAAAAAATATGAGCGATGCAGCGAGCAGTACACTTGGCAATGAACGTATGGGAAATTGGGCTTTTAAAAAGCAATCTAAAGAAGAGTTTATGGATACCCTACTCGACGGACAGCCTTTTATTCCGCATTATTTTGGCTTTGACGTAGATACCAATAAAGCAGGTGCAGAAGATTTGCAACCCTCTATTGCAAGGGTTCCTTTTACCGAAAATGCAACCGCCGAGGGTATAATTGTAGATACCCGCGATGAAGCTAGCTTTAAAAAAGGTCATTTAAAAGGTAGTATAAACATACAAGCAGTATCTGAAAACGCTAAATTCGAAACATGGCTCGGTTCTGTAATTAAACCAGAGGAGACCTTCACCTTGGTAATTGATAGCGCTGAGCATAAAGAGACTTTATTGCAACGCGTAGCCAAAATAAGTTATGAGAAATTGCTGGAGCAGGTTATTACCCTCTCAGATGAAAATTTAGAAAATACAGAACTATTAGATGTTACGGAATTCAAAGAAAATCTAGATCAATATACAATTGTTGACATACGCAATACGAGCGAGGTAGAAGAAGGTAAGTATTTTGAAAGTGCACTTAGTTATCCATTGAATGAATTAAGGGAAAAAGCCAGTGAAATACCAACCGATAAACCCATTGTTGTTCATTGTGCCGGCGGTTACCGCAGTGCTACCGGTAGCAGTATTCTTCAAAAAGAATTAGCAGGAACAAAGGTGTATGATTTGAGTGATGCGATACAACAATTCAAAGACTAAATCAAGGCCTATTGGTTATAGACTTTTAATAGGTAACCTGATGTTTTTTGTTTATAACCTTTATGTTGCCCCTTATTTTGGTTACCCTGATTATCCCGAAGAGCTAAGCTTTTCGGGATTTTTCATGTAAGCTGGAAGCCATTAGCTTCCAGCTTATAAAAATTCTACTTCAGGCTTTCTAAAAACTTCTTAAATTTTGGATCACTGTAATGGGCCATTCCGGTGTGAGTCAATGCCAAGTTACCTGCGGCATCGATAACATAGGTGGTTGGCAGTGCCGAAGATTGGAACATGGAGGGTAACTTACCCGCTGGTGCGAAAATAGGCAGGTTATAGCCTTTGCGTTTATCAAAAGCCTTGGCTTTCTCAAAATCTTTATCGAAGGAGAGCAGCACAAAAGCCACCTCATCTCCCATTTCTTCGTGTAAACTATTTATACTAGGCATTTCTGCAACACAAGGCGGACACCAAGTAGCCCAGAAATTTAGGAAAATCACTTTACCTTCAAACTCCTTCAGCGATCTCCTGTTGCCGGCTGCATCTATAAGATCTAGGTTGTAGTCTACTTTTTGAAGATTGCTCGCTTGAGATTTATCTTGTGTATTGGTCTGCTCTCTTTTTTCGGCAATTTCTTCAACATCTGGATTCATTAAACCCGTAGCCAGCACACCGCGTTGAGCAAATCCTATTATCTCGGTATGCCAACCAGTAGCGTACAAGATTAGGCCGACGACCGCAAAAATGGCATATTGCATCCACGTTTTCTTGGTACTCTTTTTATTTTTATTCTTTTGCATAGTGTTTATTTAAATTGGTAATCTGTTTTTGGTACGGTTGAAAATGAATTGACCCCTAGGTACTCACAATAGGCCCTTCCTTCTAAAGTTGGCGCAACAGGAGAATTTTTTCTTAGGTATTCTTCAACAACATCGTGAATGGTATAGTCTTTAACTTCAACATCTTTCACGTTGGGCATTCTACAAAGATTATCTATAGGATCGCCTGGACGAACACAAGCTGAGAGGGTATAGTATTTATCATCAATCATTGGCTCTCCATTTACCGTAATACTTTTTATACGTTTCCCTTTCTCATTTTGGCTATCAAAATCGACTTTCATTCCTGAGAACCGAACCAACCAACCCCCAAATCTCTCGGTAGGATTTTGTGCAAACGCATTGTGCATTTCTTTTTCTAGCCAATTTTTAATTTGTTTACCTGTAGCCCTTCCGGTTTTAACCTTTTCATTTACAGGCAACAAGTTCCATAAGTTAGCTCTTGTAATAGGTGCAGGCTGACCGTTCTCGGGCACGATAGGATTTCCGAATCTAAAGCCGTTAGAAATAGATATATCTGCTCCTGTTTTCCATCTAGCCGCATCGGTAATCATATTATCCATCGGGTTTTCAACGGTTAGATACCGGTAAATAGGCGTTTTGGTATATCCTACTACGGTTTCTAAATGCTCTTTATACGGTGCCTTGGCTTTTTCAACCAATTGTTGCATTTCTTTATCTGCTGGAAACACTTCAGGATCTACCTCTATTAACTCATACTCATCGCCTACCAGCTCGCCGTCTACAAAATGTAGTGTCAGCTTTCCTACAAACGAACCAAATGCTCCTGGCTCCGTTACTTTTGCATATTTTCCTTGTATGGGTTCGCGCACACGTTCGTGTGTATCATTCCCTAAAATATAGTCGACATTTTCGGCTATAGGATTATTGGCCAATTCTACTTGTTTAAAAATCCCTATATGGGTCACCAAGAAAAGTACATCTAATTTCTCTTTCTGCTTTAGCTCATCTATTTGTGATTTTAATTCTTTTGATAGACCGCTGAAAGCGATTCCCTCACTAAAAATTGGATTTTGACGAACGGGAACATCGGGATCATTAACACCCATAAAACCAATGCGTACACCTTCAATTTCTTTAACAGAATAAGCAGGAAAAAGCGGTTCTTTACTATTATCATGGTACATATTCTGGGCAATTACATCGGTATCATAAGCATTCATCACCTCTAGCATAATTTGCTTACCGTATACAACTTCCCAGTTACCAGGAATAATTACATCATACCCCATTTCTTTAATAAGTTGAGGCATTACATCGCCATTAGAAAGCGCCGTATATCCGCTCCCCTGAATTAAGTCACCGCCATCTACAATAAGCGTTTGGTTAGGGTTTTTTTGACGTTCTTGATCAAAAAGAGTTTTTATATTAGCCAGGCCACCCCGATTTTTAAAGACGATTTGCTCATTTTCCCAAAACAGTTCTGGATGGGTATCGAGCTGTCCGTGTATATCGGCAGTTTGTAACACGCTTATTTTCAAGGTGTCTTTTGCCGGGTGAGCACTCTTGGTTGTTTTAGATTTTTCGGCTTTGCAAGAAACGGCAAACACCGCAAAGGCTACTAAAATAATAGCCGGTACTATATTTTTATTTAATAATTTCATGATGATTCGTATTTGATTTATATAAACTTATGCTTAACAATAATTATAGATGCTTTTGTGAAGCTTATTCGGCTTAAGCCTATTGGCAATATTGCATCCGCTACTAAGCGAAAACTATTAATGTGTTATAATTACAATTTAGATTTAAATTTTATCAACCAGCGCTTGGCCAGGGGATATCGGAGTTAAATCGTCTATAAGACAACTTGTTAAAATATACCTACCTTATTTACAATCGTAAGAGCAACCACTTTACAAGCCTTAAATTTTCCTATATATTATTCAAAAGCCTTTTACTTATTTGCATTTTTCCTGCCTTTAGGCGAATAGTATTTTCGCCTATTGCTATTGACTAAACTTTACGGAAAAACGGATTTAAATAATTGGAAAAAGTTTATGCCCAGCGGGGAGGCGGAGAATCGTTTTCTAAGTAACGATAAAGTAAATCTGTGGGAAAGTAATTACCCAGGGCGGCAATGGGTTCTACCAAATTTGTTTCCCAGCTAAAAAGATCAAATTGAAATGGGGAAGTACAAATACTGCTTAGCGCAACCTCTTGCATAGCATTATTGTCTACCGACAAATAAGTTGCATCTTCGCTAGTTTTATTGGCTGCCCTTTCTTTTGCACAAAAAGTTTTTACCAGCTTAAACTCATTACCATTAAGTAATGTGTTTAATCCATTTGCCTCTACGGCGATGAATTTTACCACAAACACAAGGTTCAATAAAATGGATAAAACTGCTTTACTTTTCATATTGCTAGCAAATATAGCAGATTTTATGCAGGCGTTTTGTAACTAATGTTACCCAACTTCAAAAAAATTAAGAATAGTATGAGCTGCGAAAAAAAGTGATAGCATAATACGCTCTATTTCCCGATCTCTTTACCGATTAAAAAAACAAAAAACGACTTACTATTCTCTATGGCTTTACCTTAAATTTGAGTTTATAGTTCTATTCCAATCCGTTTTAAACTTGAAATTCTTAAAATTAAATTTTGACAATTGTAACTTTAGTTACTTACAAATTCATTTAAAAATACCATGTTTGTCAAAAATTGAAAAATGAACTTAATTTATGAACCTTGGCCTTGGTATGTAGCCGGGCCTTTGATTGCCTTAGTGATGTTTTTGTTATTATTTCTCGGCAAAAAATTTGGAATGTCGTCTAACCTACGTACCGCTTGTACCATCGCAGGTGCTGATAAAGCAGCAGACTTTTTTAAGTTTGACTGGAAAGCTGAGCGTTGGAATTTAATGTTGGCAGTAGGAGCTGCAATTGGTGGTTTTATTGCCTCTAATTACCTGAGTGATAATAAAGTTGAGATAAACCCAGCGGTGGCTGAGCAACTTGCTGAGGATTACCAGATAAACAGTGCGGGGGAAGCCTACTTACCAACCGAAATTTTTGCGACTGAGAACCTAAGCGACCCATCAAATATTTTGATATTGCTTTTAGGCGGATTGCTCGTTGGTTTTGGTGCGCGGTATGCAGGGGGTTGCACCTCTGGTCATTCTATTTCGGGAATGAGTAACCTTCAATTACCGTCACTTATCGCCACTATAGGTTTCTTTATAGGCGGCCTAATAATGGTACATTTATTATTTCCTTTAATCTTTTAAGCTATGCGTTACTTTATATATTTATTGGTTGGTATTTTCTTTGGCATTTTAATGTTTAAATCAGAGGCTGCCTCTTGGTTTCGTATTTATGAAATGTTTCAATTTGGCAGTTTTCATATGTATGGCATTATGGGTTCTGCTTTATTTATTGGGGTGATTGGGGTTCAAATTATCAAACGCAAAAACCTCAAACCTTTGGGGGGCGGCGAGATGAGTTTAAAACCCAAAGATAAAAGTATTGCCCGTTATTTAATAGGAGGTATATTATTTGGCTTAGGTTGGGCGCTCGCCGGTGCTTGTCCGGGCCCTATGTATGTATTGGCAGGAAGCGGTTATCTTTCTATTTTGATTGTTATAGTTGGTGCAATCGCTGGTACTTTTCTGTATGGCTTACTTAAAAACAAATTACCGCACTAGTAGGCCTACCTATTCGACTTAACAACAAGCAGCTGGTTTAAATTATAATCGAGCTGCTTGTTTTATTTTACGCCTTATATAAGCCTGGGCAGTACCGTTCTTACATATAAGGGTGAGTTGTCTGTAATTTGAACAGTTTGCGCACACCAATTGCTGGCAGAAGGCCCGACAACTTTGGAAAGATCGTCAACGCTGAAATTCAACGCCAAAGCATCAAAAGAACTGCTACATACGAATGATTACTATAGCTGTAGCGGATTAATATAGCGGCCTAAAGCAGTATTGCATCCAAACAGAATTACGAAAATTTCACACTGATGATTGAATAAGAAAAGAGCGTACAGGCAAGTGTTAAAACCAATAAGCAAATACGGTTACAGCCTTGCAGTCAAAATAAAAAAGACACTTTATCTTATTAAATATTATGTTAAAAGATTATATTTGAGGGTTTATAACGAGTTGTAGCACATTTGAAAAAAATATGAAAAAGTTTAAACCAACCCTAAGCATAACAATATTTCTTCTTATATTCAGTATTTCTTTTGGAGTTCACGCCCAAAACATTTTTGATGAAAAATTTGAAGGATGTAATACTGATAGATTTAGCACCGAAAAGGATTCAATAGAAGTTAAAGAAACTGATAAAGACTTAGTCTACGTTTTAGCGAATAATCTGGAAGAAGAAAATGTAAAGAAAATTAGAGGATTATTGAGTTGCCAAATCATAGTTGACTTAAATGGAAAATCTTGTCTTTTAAGTGTCGATAATGACACAAATATTCCGACTGAAAAGCTAAAACTTAAAAAAATAATTGACAAAAATCTGAACTGGGAAAAGCCGACTGAAAAAACTTCGGTGATAGTAGCTATTATGTTTTATGGAAAATCAGTTGAGAAAAAAAGAATTGGAATGAGTAGTGAAAGGGGATTCCACCAAATAGAATAAAAACGAATGAAAAAAATAATTCCAATTCTGACTTTAATGTTCATTACATCTTGTGACCCAGGAGTTGTAAATAAGTATGTAGTTGAAAACAGAACTGAATCTGATTTAGAAATTGAATCAATACTGGAATATGGTAAAAGAAAAATAACCGAAAAAGATTCTGTGAAAACGATTGAATTAAAACCAAATATGGAATCAATAATTACAAAATACGGAGAAATTGGAAATGCTCACGACAAAGGAAATAATTTCCTCAATGGAATTGACACAATAATTATAAAAAAAATAAACGGAAAATTGACTAAAGATATATTTGATCGAAAAAATTGGAAATATAAAGTGTTGAAAAGTGGACTTTTTGCAATGGACGAGGTTGAATATAAACTGATATTAAACGAAAATAATTTTAGATAAAAAAAACATGCTACAACAGCGCATATAGTTTATGGCGGAATTAGTAACAAACCCAAAATTTTTGTACTTTTAGAAACGTAAAACCTTAACCGAAAAAATTACGCTTTTTTCTCCGCCACAAACCATATACGCAAACCGTTGGCAACAAGCTGTGAAATTCGTGAAAGCAAGAAAATTAGAGGTTTAAATTGATAATTTTGTATCTTTGATAAAAAGCTAATAAAATGGATTTACAAACAAGAAAATTAGAACTTATTCAAGAGTTTTTAAAGATTCAAAGTGAAGATGTAATTTCACGTCTTGAAAAAATCCTTAGAAAAGAAAACAAGAATTTTAATAATGATGATTTTAAACCAATGACAATAGAGGAGTTTAATTCTCGAATTGACAAATCTATGGAAGATTCAATAAATGATCGACTAATAGAATCTAGCGAATTAAAAGCCAAGATTGATAAATGGAATTAAATTATTTTGAACTGATTTTTCTCAAAATGAACTTGAAAAAATTTATCAATATCATCGAGAAAAAGCAGGAATTCGAATAGCAAAAAAACTCGTTAACGGTATTTATAATGAAACTTTAAAATTAAAAAGGCAACCAGAAATTGGACAAGCCGAAGAACTTCTTAAAAACAGAAATCAAGGGTTTAGATATCTAATCTACAAAAACTATAAAATTATTTATTGGATTAACAAGGAAGAGAATAGAATTGAAATAAATGATGTTTTTGATACTCGCCAAAATCCAATAAAAATAGGACGAAAAAAATAAAAGCCAGTTGCCAATCGAGTGGATGGCTCCGCCTTCAAATGACGGAGTGCACCCCTCACACCACCGTACGTGCGGGTCTCGCATACGGCGGTTCACAACCCATCTTTCCAATCGTTCTTTACACCCATTGAAACTATTCCATACTTTATGAATAGGCTACAGATTTTCTTGGGAATCGGTCACCCAATTAATGAAAATCAATGCTCCCATTCTAATTTTTGGAATGACTGCGTTCGGTACTTCCCCACCCGTGAGACCTATGCAGTTTTCTGCACCTTGATTCCTGCCAGATCTACTGCTCTGGTTTCCATTTCAAAAGAAATGTTTAGGACATCACAATGATGTGCTTGCTCATCCAACCTTGTAGCCTCATATCTGGTTCCTGTTCGTCAGTACCAGGGTTTGTAGTCCTGCTTCCTTCACTTCCTGTCTCGCAACAGACAAGCTTGCAGCTTACTAATGGTTCAAGGCGTCGCCCCTGCCCATAAGGGACTTGCACCCTATAGATTAATATCATATCTTCGATATGATAAAGATGCCCATGCTGGGCACACACAAAGTATAACAACAATTGCGGTTTTATGTCCTGCGGACACAACCGCCCAAGCATAAAAGTCAGGAATTTTAGCTATCTTAGTTTTCAAACAATCCGCAACTGATTGTTATACAAACACGTTATGCCACATTAAAACAGCATTTTCGGTCAAAAAGGACTGACCATCCATTCTTATGTGAGTGATGTCGTTTCAATAAATCCATCACAATATTTTAATTAAAAGATAATAATCTAGCTTTCAAAAAAAATGAGAGTATAAAAATTTTAAGATGAAGAATCGAAAATTAAATTTGAGCCTAATACTATAAGGCATTGTATTATTTCTTGGCTATTAAAGAGATGAAGTTTTGAACAACGAAGTAAACAGTTTAGAAAAAAACGGGCAATTAGAAGATGTTAATAGGTTTCAAACTTCTGAGGAATACGATATGCAAACCAATTCAACAGAAGGTTGGTACTTTGATATTATCAATTCAAACAATGCTATTGCTGAATTTAATGCATTGTCAAATGAAGAAAAGGCGAATTTTTGGGTTATCAAATACAATATATTTGAAGAAAATTCCCAACTTTCCGATGAACAAATGCAGTATTTGAATATTTTATCTAGTTTTGTTCACGACGCCCATCTTAATCAAAACTACAATGAATATGAATTTAATGTATTGAATAAACACATTCTTGCGGTGTTCGAGCCTAATCAAGTAATCGACTTAATATATTACCTCGACACCCCGTCATTAGGTGTCGAACCCAATGCGTGCTTTTGGTGCAATGAAATTTCCAATCCAGGACCTTGCACTATAAGAGAAAGACCACAAGGCGGATACTATTTGGCAAGAACTGCAACTGTAAAAAAATATCGTTTTGGCATCTCCTTGGGTGGAGGACAAGAGGTAGAGGTTCCATGTTCTTGGGAAGAATGGGTTGCTGAGGGCTAAATGTATTAAATTTAATCACTTCTCCCACAATTTGTGGGAGAAGTAAAATAATTATTATGAACAAACTCACTATATTGGTTTTATTGTTTTTTTTATTTAAGGTCAACTTGACAACAGCGCAAAAATATTATTATTTTTTAACGAGCAATGATTTAGATACAATCTCAAATTACAGTCTTAAGCTATATGATCATACCAATACAAAAACATACCTTCCAAATAAAAATAATAGTGTCACAGTTGACTTAGAAAAAATTAACAAAGCTGACTCTATTGTTTTGCATTTTGATTATTGGTACAAAGAAAAAATTCAGAAGAAAAAATTCAACAAAAATACAATCTATTTAAACAAGCAATTATATTTGGATGAAGTTGTAATAAAAAAAGAAACTAAGACAATAGGCACATTTAATAAAAATTTCAGAGGAATAAAATCAAACTACGGGATTGGTAATTTGATAAGTTTTAATTTAGAACAAGCCAAAAAAATTGAAAGTTTCAATATATTGATCTTTAAAAACAAAGTTGAAAACTCGGTATTTATTCCCGTCTTATTTATGGCAGATAGTATTGATGATCCCAATAAAATACACCTTTACCCAAAGGGAAAGTCATTTGTTTTGCATGAAAAATTTAAAAAAAAATGGGTCAATATACCCATAAAGAAATATTCGTCAAAAATGAAGTCCAAAATTTTTGCTGGTCGAATAGCTGAAAACTCAAATATTGTATTTGGTGTTGCTCGTGCTAAAAAAAACACATTTTTAGATTGCTACCTTGGAAACAGTAAAAATGTAAAAAAAATATGGCAGAAATATATTTATAGGGAAGAAGACTTTTATACCCTTGCGATAAAAATAAAAATAGTAAAGTAAAAAACGTGGCATAATAACTAAGCGTTCCCCAATGAAAAATCGGGGCAAGCTGTGTGGCCGGTACGGCCCGTCCCGACTTCTTTTTTCGGGAGCCTAACATGAACGCCGTGTTGACTAACCCGGCTGTTTTTCGGTTGGTACTATGGGGTTTAATCTATTGCTGTGCTGCTCTTTTAGAGATGATTAGCCACATTTCTTTTCTTAGCGGTAGACTTAGTATACCCAAAAAGCTTATAAATTGCACCTCTTTGCGTATTGAATGGTTTATTGCTATCACTTTATGCGGTTTTTCTCGATTTTGGGGTGTAGCATTCTATTACGTCTTGAAGAATCGTTTTTTATTATCATTTAATTTTGTTTTTTGAGGCGTTCAATCCAATATTCTGGTGGCCCACGTGCGGTAAAAACGTAGAGGGTCACTAGTTTCCCTTTTTTACATAAAGGGCTAAAGTACTCCAAGTGAAAGACTCATCCATCATTCCGATAGAGGTTTTCAATACTGTAACCCTAAATACACCCAATTTGCTGAAAAAAATAATATTGTTATGAGTATGACCGAACAGTATGATCCCTTTGAAACGCAGTTGCAGAGCGAATTAACAGAACCCTTAAATATGAATATGGACTAAAACAAACGATTAAAAACACCGAATTAGCGCAGAAAATGACAGCACAAGCAGTGTATATTTACAATAACCTAAGAACACATTTTAGCCTAGATTTAAGAAAGCCAGCTGAAGTCCACAAAAATCCAACGATCAAATACAGATCCTATCGAAGAAATAATGTAAATTTACCTGAACTTACTATCTAAAAGTAGTAGTTAATCAACCAAAAAAGACCGTAAAAAAGGTCAACCTATTTCAGTATAATGCATCAACTAGATGAATATCAATAAATTAAAATATTAATGAAAAAGCAACTTTTATTTCTTTTAATAACAATTTT
Organism: uncultured Mesonia sp.; assembly: GCA_947499595.1. Classification (GTDB taxonomy): domain Bacteria; phylum Bacteroidota; class Bacteroidia; order Flavobacteriales; family Flavobacteriaceae; genus Mesonia; species Mesonia sediminis. The sequence continues at coordinate 7,602 of CANMOY010000006.1, read as the reverse complement.
AAGCTTTAATTGCCATGCACAAATTTCTTTTGAGAAAGGATATTACATTGATAACAACAATCAAAAGACTCATTGTTTAATCAAAAATATTGATTGGAAAAGTAATCCAACTGAATTTAAATATAAAATATCTGAAAATAGCGAATCGAAAAAGAAAACTATAGCATCAATTAAAGAATTTGGAATTGATAATATTTCAAAATATGTCAGAAGTAGTGTAAACCTTGACAGGTCTAGTGAGGACATCAATAAATTAAGTTATGATAGAAACCCTATATTTAAAGAAGAAAAACTATTTTTAAAGGTATTAGTTGAGGGAAAAGCAAATTTGTATCTATTTGAAGATGGAGCTTTAAGAAGATACTTTTTCAATAAAGGAAATTCAGCAATTGAGCAATTAGTTTTCAAATCTTACAGAACCTCGGACAATAAAATCGGTAAGAATAATAGATTTAAGAATCAACTTTGGAATAGCCTAAAATGTCCAAATTTGAAAATAAACAAATTTGAAAATCTAGATTATCAAAAAAATGAACTAATTGATATTTTTGTAGAATACAACGAATGTAACAATGAAAAATACATCAATTATGAAAAAAAAACAGAAAAAAGACTTATTTAATTTAAGTATTCGACCTGGTCTTAATAGTTCTTCTCTTTCAATACAAAATAGTGCCTCAAGTTTAAGAGACACAGATTTTGATAACGAGTTAGGATTTAGATTTGGTGTTGAGGCAGAATTTATTATGCCTTTTAATAAAAATAAATGGTCATTTATAATTGAGCCAACATATCAATATTTTAAATCGGAAAAAGAAAAAACAAATCAGAAGGTTAAAGCTGACTATAAGTCAATTGAAATACCTGTTGGTATAAGGTATTATTTTTTCCTAAATGAGAATTCTAAAATTTTTATTAATAGCTCATTCATTTTTGATTTAAGTAGTAATTCAATTATTGATTTTAGTTCTGGAACAGATTTAGAAATCAAAACAAGAAATAACTTAGCATTAGGTATAGGTTATAAAAATAATGATAAGTATAGTTTAGAATTGAGATATCAGACAAGTAGAGAAATTTTAAGCAATTATATTTTTTGGCATTCTGATTATCATACAGTATCGGTAATATTTGGGTATTCTATATTTTAAAAAACACCCGAGAACAAAGAACTGAGGTAAAAACCAACTTTTTTCTATCTTAAATTTGAGACTTAATTAGCCTGTTTTATATACTTTTATTTACTTTTATTTTATATCTATCTTTTTGCCAGAATAGAAACATATTTTTCATCATAAGGCAATCCTGATTTAGCTATAGCGAAGGCTTGTTTTAAAAGCTTATTGACCACTGCAATCAACGCCAGTTTCTTGCTTTCACCCCCCGCTGCTGCGCGATTGCATCGCCTTGTTCTTCTAACCTTTTAAACCAGAGCAGCCTAGACGGGGTAATGTTGACCCTTCCAGATTTTATGCCCAATAACCGTGTTCAACTTTAACCAGTAAAATATGGTGTTAAAAGTGTATATTTGGGATGATATAACGAGCTGTGCACCATTTCACCATAACAAAATATAAGAATATGAAAAAAATATTATTTACTTTGTTCTGCTTTTTCGCAATTACTTCATTTTCTTACGCCCAAGAAAACGATAAAAGTAAATTCAGTTATGGTTTAAACTTTGGTTTCGGAAATTCAGCACTCGAAAACAATCAAATTGGAGTTCTTGACGGTAATCTACTCGCAATTAAATTTAATGTCGACTATGATTTTAGCAGCAACTCAAGGACTAAACTTACATCAGGACTTGAGGCTTTAGAATTTAATTCTAATTTTTTTAATGGAACTAATCAAAGTCGTCTAAAAAACGAATACCTGCAAATACCCTTAAAATTGACCCACAGAGTGAATTTAGAAAAGGAAGAGAAATTAAAGTTAGTAATTGGAATAGGTGGATATGCGAACTTTTTGTTACGTTCAAGAATATTAGAATTGGCAAAAGAAATTGACACAAAAAGTGGCGGATTTAACTTAGGGTTTGGCATTTCGACAGGATTAGATTATGATTTAAGCGAAAACACGACTGTTAAACTTATTTTTGATATTATGAACGAAACAGATAGCATTAAAAACAATGGATACGAACAAAAACAAATAGAAATTTATTTAATTGGGTTAGGATTTTCAACAAGTTTCTAAAAATTACTACTACCAATAACTAAGCGTTCGTGTGGCCGGTACGGCCCAACATGAACGCCGTGTTGACTAACCCGGCTGTTTGTCGGTTGGTACTATGGGGATTAATCTATTGCTGTGCTGCTCTTTTAGAGATGATTAGCCACATGTCTTTTCTTAGCGGCAGACTTAGGATACCCAAAAAGCTTATAAATTGCACCTCTTTGCGTATTGAATGGTTTATTGCTATCACTTTATGCGGTTTTTCTTGATTTTGGGGTGTAGCATTCTATTACGTCTTGAAGAGTCGTTTTTTATTATCATTTAATTTTGTTTTTTAAGTCGTTCAATCCAATATTCTGGTGGCCCCCGCTGCTGCGCAATTGGATCGCAGGCTTCTAGCCTTTTGAACCAGAGCAGTCTAGACAGAGTAATCGCAATAACCGTGTTCAACTTTAACCAGTATAAAATTGTTTTAAAAGCGTATATTTGAGTTGGTGTAACGAGTTAGCACTAATTTGAAAAACGTCTATGAAAAAGAGTTTAATAATATTGATAATAATTGCTTTTGCGTTTCAAAGTTGCGAAAAGGAAGATGATTTAATAAGTCAAAACTGTGAAGCAGATTGTACTGAAATAGTTGGAAAATTGATGACTGACGATGGAACTACACCAATAACAAATCAGAAAATTACTGTTGTCTGGGACAATACAAGCTTAGGATTCGGAACAGTAAGAACAAAAGCGACTGCAAGAACTGACTCAAATGGCGACTTTAGTATAAGTTTCTTTATGCGAGACGACGAATTAGAAAGCGGAATTCATAGAATGAGATTTGATAGACTTAATGAAAATGAATTTCTTCGTTCAGATTTGAATGGAATGCCATCAATTCAATCTGTTCGGGATACTTTGGTTGTTCGGAATCATAATGTTGTTAAGAAAGCTTTTGTGAATTTAACTCTATTAAATCTTGACGACATCCAAGGTAGTGACCAACTTTGGACAAATTTTGAATATCCACGACCCTCAGGTTTTTCTCAAACTATCGATGGCAATATAAGAGGTTGGACAAACGAGTTTGACAGCAATCAATTATTGGAAACAGCAGGAAATCAACCAGTGGTTATTGAAATTGTACGTAAAATTAACGATATAACAACGAGAGAAAACGACACGCTATTTATCGATGCAGGAACAACTTTGGATTACACAGTTGATTTTAATAATTAAAAAACTACTGGCAATAATAATAACTAAGCGTTCGTGTGGCCGGTACAGCCTGTCCCGACTTCTTTTTTCGGGAGCCTAACATGAACGCCGTGTTGACTAACCCGGCTGTTTGTCGGTTGGTACTATGGGGATTAATCTATTGCTGTGCAGCTCTTTTAGAGATGATTAGCAAGATTTCTTTTCTTAGCGGTAGACTTAGGATAACCAAAAAGCTTATAAATTGCACCTCTTTGCGTATTGATTGGTTTATTGGTATCACTTTATGCGGTTTTTCTTGATTTTGGGGTGTAGCATTCTATTACCTCTTGAAGAATCGTTTTTTATTATCATTTAATTTTGTTTTTTGAGTCGTTCAATCCAATATACTGGAGGTTCACTATAGGCATTCCCTTTTTTGGGAAGTCTATATCCGGCTATGGCTATTAAAAATAGAAAATACTCCAATGAAAAATTGATTCACCACTCTAACAGAAGTTTTCAATACTGTAACCCCAAATACACCCAATTTGCTGAAAAAAAATATTATTATTATTATGAGTATGACAGAATAGTATCCTCCCTATAAAAACGCAGTTGCAATGCGAATTAACAAAACCCTTAAATATGAATATGGACTAAAACAAACGATTAAAAACACCGAATTAGCGCAGAATATGACTGCATAAGCAGTGTATATTTACAATAACCTAAGTACACATTTTAGCCTGGATTTAAGAAAGCCAGCTGAAGTCCACAAAAATCCAACGATCAAATACAGATCCTATCGAAGAAATAATGTAAATTTACCTGAACTTACTATCTAAAAGTAGTAGTTAATCAACCAAAAAAGACCGTAAAAAAGGTCAACCTATTTCAGTATAATGCAGTTGGTATTTTGATATTATCAATTCAAACAATGCTATTGCTGAATTTAATGCATTGTCCAATGAAGAAAAGGCGAATTTTTGGGTTATCAAATACAATATATTTGAAGAAAATTCCCAACTTTCCGATGAACAAATGCAGTATTTGAATATTTTATCTAGTTTTGTTCACGACGCCCATCTTAATCAAAACTACAATGAATATGAATTTAATGTATTGAATAAACACATCCTTGCGGTGTTCGAGCCTAATCAAGTAATCAACTTAATATATTACCTCGACACCCCGTCAATAGGTGTCGAACCCAATGCGTGCTTTTGGTGCAATGAAATTTCCAATCCAGGACCTTGTGAAACAAAAGAAAGACCTCAAGGCGGTTATTACCTGGCAAGAAATGCCACGGTCAAAAAATATCGTTTTGGCATTGCTATGGGAGGAGGTTCAGTTGAAGTTCCTTGCACTTGGCAAGAATGGGTCGCAGAAGGATAAATATTTTGAATGAACATAACCTCTCGGATATATTGTCGGAGAGGTTAAAAATTTTTTAATTATGAACAAATATTTTTTGTTGGTTTTTCTGTTTCTTTTATTAACGTTCAACTTGGTAAGCGCGCAAAAGCACTATTATTTTGTTTCCAATAATGATTTTGACACCATCTCTAATTACAAACTTAAAGTATACAACCAAACCGACCCAATAATATATCTTCCTGGAAAAAATAATGCGCTTGACCTGAGCCTAGAAAAGATTGAAAAAGCCGACTCCATTGTTTTGTATTTTGATTATTGGTATCAAGAAAAAATTCCTAAAAGAAAATTTGATAAAAATCTAATTTATATAAATAAGCAATTGTATTTGGAGGAAGTGGTAGTGGAAAAAAAAGAAACTAAGACAATAGGCACATTTAATAAAAATACTAAAGGCATAAACACGCAAAATTCTCGTGGCGATATAGTGAGTTTCGAATTAAAACAACCCATAGAGATTGAAAGTTTCAGCATTTTAATTCACAAAAATAAAGTTGAAAATTCGGTATTTGTACCAGTTTTGTTTTTAGCGGATAGTCTTTATGATCCCAACAAAATATATGTATATCCTAAAGGAAAACTGCTCACCCTCAAAGATAAATTCAGGAAAGCATGGATAAACATACCCCTAGAGAAGTATGCGGGAAAAATGAAATCACAAATATTCGCCGGGTATATTGCCAAAAGTTCAAATATTGTATTTGGTGTTGCTCGTGCTAAAAAAAACACATTTTTGGAAGCTTATCTTGGTAGCACTAGAAATGTAAAAGAAATGTGGAATAAATATATTTCTAGAGAAGAAAATTTTTATGTTCCCGCGGTAAGAATCCAATTAAAAAAATAGAAAAACGTGGCATAATAACTAAGCGTTCCCCAATGAAAAATCGGGGCAAGCTGTGTGGCCAGTAAGGCTTGCATGAAGGTCTAGTTATTAGACACTATGCTACAATTTGGTTAATGGCTAGGTTTTGAAGGCTGCTGCATTTTTAAAGGAAATTTATTACTTGCAATTGTTTAACTCCGCCGTGCTCCGTTGATTCTCGAGACTGGGACCGTTTTCTACACAAAGTTTTGTTATTCGGGCTATGGCCTGGTCACTGGAGGTAGAACAGGTCTTTAGAATTCAATCCTAGTTTGGTTGTGGATTGGTAGTAAAGTATTCCCTTAAATCTTTTTCAGTCTTTAACTGGTGAGTTTCAATCCTAGTTTGGTTGTGGATTGGTAGTAAAGGCACGGGCACTGTGCGTTAAGTGCTCCAAGATTGCAGTTTCAATCCTAGTTTGGTTGTGGATTGGTAGTAAAGCCGCTCGACCTGGAATGGGTAAAACAGCGTTAATGCTGTTTCAATCCTAGTTTGGTTGTGGATTGGTAGTAAAGTAAGTTTTAGGGAGTTCACCGTCCGCTGAAATAGTGTTTCAATCCTAGTTTGGTTGTGGATTGGTAGTAAAGAGTATTGTTTAAAAAATAATTTTTGAAACCATATTTGTTTCAATCCTAGTTTGGTTGTGGATTGGTAGTAAAGGACCCGATCCAAAGTTTCCAAAGCTCTATTTGCATGAGTTTCAATCCTAGTTTGGTTGTGGATTGGTAGTAAAGCCCAACAGAGCAAGCGCAAATAGCAGGGAGTTCTGGTTTCAATCCTAGTTTGGTTGTGGATTGGTAGTAAAGATCTTTTTTGATATACCCCTTTATTTTACTAGGCGGTTTCAATCCTAGTTTGGTTGTGGATTGGTAGTAAAGGCTGAACTTGGCTCACATTGCTATTACCTACTTGGTGTTTCAATCCTAGTTTGGTTGTGGATTGGTAGTAAAGGCGGCACATTACCGCAAGTGATTTGTTACACAAACAGTTTCAATCCTAGTTTGGTTGTGGATTGGTAGTAAAGCAAATATCCCTATAAATATCCCTATTATAGATTCGTGTTTCAATCCTAGTTTGGTTGTGGATTGGTAGTAAAGAGTTATTCTGTTTATTTCATAGCTTTCTACTTCGTAGTTTCAATCCTAGTTTGGTTGTGGATTGGTAGTAAAGTACGCTTGTCTACCATTTGCTAACTCGATAAGCCTAAGTTTCAATCCTAGTTTGGTTGTGGATTGGTAGTAAAGATAGGTATGTAGGCAGCCCTACCAACTCAGCGATAAGTTTCAATCCTAGTTTGGTTGTGGATTGGTAGTAAAGTACTTGAAGTTATTTGCAGCAGATTCAAACGTAATGTTTCAATCCTAGTTTGGTTGTGGATTGGTAGTAAAGTTTATCTCAATATGAGTTTCAACACCTGCACTGTTGGTTTCAATCCTAGTTTGGTTGTGGATTGGTAGTAAAGTTTTCAGATTGTTCTTTTTGCTCTTTTTCCATTGCCTGTTTCAATCCTAGTTTGGTTGTGGATTGGTAGTAAAGCTAAAGCATTGATACCTTTATCAATCATATAGAACAGTTTCAATCCTAGTTTGGATGTGGATTGGTAGTAAAGCTTTAGGTTGTTAAGTATTTCTTCTTGCTCTCTTAGGTTTCAATCCTAGTTTGGTTGTGGATTGGTAGTAAAGCTTCTCCTATCTGCACACTACTTTTTGAACTTCCGAGTTTCAATCCTAGTTTGGTTGTGGATTGGTAGTAAAGTCTTTCTGTTGTTTTGTGAGAATTTTCTCACTGTAAGTTTCAATCCTAGTTTGGTTGTGGATTGGTAGTAAAGATTCGATTAAACAAGCGTCTAATAAAATAACTTCGGTTTCAATCCTAGTTTGGTTGTGGATTGGTAGTAAAGTGATTTTCTTTAAGTTTTTCAAGGACTTGTTTAGCAGTTT
>CANMOY010000005.1 GCA_947499595.1 uncultured Mesonia sp. | reverse complement strand
GAACTTACTATCTAAAAGTAGTAGTTAATCAACCAAAAAAGACCGTAAAAAAGGTCAACCTATTTCAGTATAATACATGATGGTCAAGTGATTGAAAGCAAAAATTTAGTAATTCAATAAAAAATCATTATGAAAACATTAATAACAACTCTCGTATTTTTGATAAGTTTAGTAGGTTTTACTCAAACTACGTTTATATTCGATAATAATTTTGAGCAAACCTTAATCGATTTGGGAATCGATAGTGATAATACAGTTAATTATCAAGTCTTAACTTCAGATATAGACCAAGTTACGCATTTAGATTTAAGTGCGTCCAGTCATCTTCCTATTTCAGATATCGAAGGAATAGAAGATTTTACTGCTTTACAGGTACTAAATATTAGTGGGATAGGCTTTATTAATTCAGGTGAAGTAGATATACCTCCTTACTTAGATTTGTCAACTTTAACAGCGCTGGAAGAATTGTATTTTACAAGTCAAGGTGATACTCATAATAATATATTAGTTCATTTATATTTAACCAACAATCCTAATTTAACCACCTTAGAATCTTTAGATGTGGGTGCGTTAGAATTTATAGATTTAGAAGGAAGCGATGTCAATCTAACTAATTTAACTATGAATTTTACTGGAGACTGGCAAGACATCTGCATAAATGTAACAGATCCTGTTGCGGCTCAAAATGCACAAGGTGTTTATGCAAGTTGGAACGTTACCTACAACTCACAAACCGGCGTTCTTTCCTATTCAGATGATTGTGAAAATTTGCATACAGCTTCAAAAGAGAAAATAAACTTTAGCCTATACCCCAACCCGGCAAGCCATCAATTTCATATTAAATCAACCAGAAATTTAGATCAAATAAAACTTTACAACCTACAAGGTAAACTGATAAAAACATTTCATCAGCAAGAAACCTATGATATTTCAAATTTAGCTAGCGGAGTTTATTTTTTAAAACTTAGAAGTGGTAAGCAAGTTTATACTCAGAAACTGATTAAAAACTAGTACTCTTCTATAGTAATCAATATAAAATTCTTATTTCATTAAAAATAATCACGAAAAAACAAAACCCATCGAACTTTAGATGGGTTTTGTTTTTTATAAATATATTCAAAAGCGCTTACCAAATAGCAACTCTATCTTTTGGAGCTACATACATAGAATCTCCTTCTTTTATGTCAAATGCTTCGTAAAATGCATCAACATTTTGCAAAGGTACGTAAGCTCTATATTGCCCTGGAGAATGCGGATCTGTCTTTATTTGTGAACGTAAGGCTTCTTCACGAGATTTGGTTCTCCAAACAGTAGCCCACGATAAGAAAAAGCGTTGTTCGGGGGTAAATCCATCGATGTTTTCGGGTCTACCGTGCTCTTTAAAGTGGCGTTGTAAACCGTCATAAGCGCCTAAAACGCCGCCTAGGTCGCCAATGTTTTCACCTAACGTAAATTTACCGTTGATATATACGCTGTCTAAAACTTCGATGGCGCTGTATTGTTCGGCCAATTGGTTTCCTCGCTTTGTGAATTCTTCTAAATCTTTATCTGTCCACCAGTTATTTAAATTTCCTTCGGCGTCAAAGCGTGCACCACTGTCATCAAAAGCATGTGAAATTTCATGACCTATTACTGCCCCGATTCCACCATAATTTACTGCAGCATCTGCTTTGTAATTATAAAATGGGGGTTGTAAAATCGCCGCAGGAAATACAATTTCGTTAAACATAGGGTTAAAGTAAGCATTCACTGTTTGAGGAGACATTCCCCATTTACTTTTGTCTACAGGCTCATAAATTTCGGCCAAATTATCTTGCATAGCCCATTGAGATATGGCTTGCATATTTGCATAGTAACTATTGTCTTGTGTTACGTTTAAATCAGAGTAATCTTCCCACTGATCTGGATATCCGATTTTAACCGTAAATTTGTCTAGCTTCTCAATAGCTTTCTTTTTGGTTTCTGCACTCATCCAGTCTAATTGCTCAATTCGGTCTTGGTAGGCTGCAATTACGTTGTCTATCATTTCTTTAGCCTTTGCTTTCGCTTCTGGCGGGAACTTTTCATCTACATACAATTGGCCTAAGGCTTCGCCGATAGCGTTATTTACCGTCGCTAAAGCACGCTCTCTCGCAGGTCTCATTTTTTGAGCACCATTTAAACGTTTGCTGTAAAACTCCCAGCTAGCTTGCTCTAAATCTGTACTTAATTGACTAGAAGCATTGTTTAGAGTTGCCCAACGCATTAAGGTTTTAATTTCACTTAGGTTTTCTGGTTGTAATACTTCTTGTACGGTGGCCATGTATTTAGGTTGCATTACCAGTACCGTGTCTAATTCTTTTTCTACTCCTAGTTCTATAAAGTATTTTTTCCAATCTATAGCCGGAACCATTTGCTGTAGGTCGGTTATTGATGTGGGATTGTTAAAGTTTCTAAAGTCGCGGCTTTGTACCTTATCTAGTCTAGGCTCGGCGAGTTTGGTTTCCCAGGCTAAAATTGTTTCGGCTTGAGCTTTAGCGCTTTCTTCGTCTTCACCTATTTTAACTAACATTTTAGCAATATAGGCTTTGTAATCTTCTCGAATAGCTTTTGAGTCTGCATCATCTTTGATGTAATAATCTCTATCGGGTAAACCAAGACCATCAGGGGCGAGATAGGCAGCATTAATATTTGAATTTGAAGGGTTGGCATAAGCTCCTAAACTAAAAAATGGAGCCGAAACTGCTGTAGGATTCTTTGCTAATACTTCTTGTAATTCTGCAATGCTTTGTATCTTCTCTATTTGCTCAAGTACTGGCTCAATAGGAGTAATACCAGCCTCATTTCGTGCAAGGGTGTCTAGTTTAGATTTAAACAAAAATAGAGCCTTAGCTTGATCGGTGTCTGGAGTATAGGTTTCGTTTTCAATCGCTTTGTCGATTATTGCCAATACATCGTTGTCTGTACTTTGCCTTAATACTTGGAAACCTCCCCAAGAAGTTCTGTCCTCCGGGATTTTAGTTTCTCGTAGCCAAGTTCCGTTTACATATTGATAAAAGTTATCTTTTGGGCTTACCAAGGTATCCATATATTGCAATTCGATACCGGGTGTGGCATTTTCTGTCGATTGTGCTAGTTGTTGAGTATTTTCTTTGCAAGAAAATAATGCTAAACCACCAGCTAAAACCAACAAATGGGGTTTTAATTTTGTTTTCATCTGTATTGTTGTTATTGATCTTTATTTATTAGTTATTGGTTTCTAGATTTGTTACAGGCTTTTTGAAGTTTTCTTTTAAAAAAATGCTGTCTTTTTCTTTTTTAAATAAAACAACTTGTTTGCCCAAAGCGTTGGGTATAGTGTACGAAAGAACATACTGCTTTATTAAAAAACCATCATCAGAATTAATGATTACCCCAGAGCCACGGCAAACTCCCATGGGTGTTTTTAATAATTCGTGAAACCAATATGTATTTTCGTTGGCAGTTATCTCTCTTTTAAAGGCTTTAAAGTGCCAAGCTTTTCCTGCCCGAAAATGCGGCGCTGCATAGCGCATAAAAGCTTCCTTATTCCAAATCTCATCGGCTTGAGTACCAATAAAAATGGCCTCTTTATGCATTTTATTAAAATAACTGGCAAATTGAGCGTTTGCTGCAGCTAGGTGCCAAGCATCTATAAAATTATTAAGATCTGCTTTGGTAGAATCATTTAGTTGTGCTCTTCCAGCTACTGAAAAAAATCCGATAAGGAAATAAAGGCCAAGCCTATTCATTTGTTTGTCATTTTTAGGATATTATTCATTTGTGCTTAAAGAATCCTCAGATTTTATAGATTCTAGAAGTTCTGCTTCAAATTCTTCTATGCTCGGTAAAAAAACTTCATTGAGTTGTGCCTTTAAATTGTTGAAAGCGATGATGACCTTTTCTAAATTGTTTTTCAATAAAGTGGTGTCTTTCACTTGGCGCTGACTCACTTGCTCTAACATTTTGGTATGGGTATAAAGAACATTTAACCTTGCGGCTATTGCATTTTCGTCAAAAACAGGAGGTATACTGTCGTTTAATTGTTTGGTTATATTGGCTAGATTGGAGGCGTTTTCTACTAAATCTTGGTAATGCGATGATTTTAAATTTTCAAGCTCATTTTCAAAGGTCTTATAATCGGCCCATGTATTGGCAGTATCTTGTGTTTTTTGGCTCAGTTGTACTTGGACTGAAGTGGGTAAAACAATATCTTTTTGTAAAATGCTAGTTTGGTTTTCTAGGAAAGAATTCTTATTGGAATTACCAGATTTATTTTCGCAGGAAATCAAACCTATTAAAACTGAAAAGATGATCAAGAAAGGCAGGGAAAAAATCCTTTTCATATAAGAGCTTTTAGGTGCGAAAGATACAATTTTTTAAAAGAATAATCTTTTTTGGGAGTCAATTTACGTGTGGGAAAGTTTTGTAATACGCTTAAAAAATCGTTTTTTTGAGGTGCTATTAAAGCCTTATAAATAAATGACTGAATGGGAAATAAAATATTAATTATAGGAGCCTGCGGGCAGATAGGAACAGAGTTAACCCTTACTTTGAGAGAGAAATTTGGGAATGAAAATGTAGTTGCCAGTGATATTAGAGAAGGCAACCAACAATTGATGCAAACTGGCCCTTTTGAAACTTTAGATGCGACCAATTATAAGGCAATTGAAGATATTGTCATGCATTATGAAATTGATGAGGTTTATTTGATGGCGGCAATGCTAAGTGCTACCGCCGAAAAATTCCCCATGCGCGGTTGGGAGTTGAATATGAATTCTCTTTTTAATGTTTTAAACCTAGCGAAAGACAAAAAGATTAGCAAATTATTTTGGCCCTCAAGTATTGCTGTGTTTGGACCTACTACACCAAAGCTAAATACGCCACAAACAACGGTAATGGAGCCTACTACCGTTTACGGAATTAGCAAGCAAACAGGAGAGCGCTGGTGCGAATATTATCACGAAAAATATGGTGTTGATGTGCGAAGTATTCGGTACCCTGGCTTAATCAGCTATAAAACCGCTCCGGGTGGTGGAACAACTGATTATGCAGTAGAGATTTTTCACGAAGCTTTAAACAAACAATCTTACACCAGTTTTTTAAGTGAAGATACTGCTTTACCTATGATGTTTATGGATGATGCAATTGAGGCAACTATACGTTTAATGGATGCAGATAAGGAATCTTTAAGCATCAAATCTTCTTATAATTTAGGTGGTATTAGCTTTACACCTAAAGAAATTGCCGAAAGCATTAAAAGGCATATTCCTAACTTTAGAATAGATTACGCGCCAGATTTTAGACAGGCTATAGCCGATTCTTGGCCTTCAAGTATCGATGATAGTCAGGCGCAAAAAGACTGGGGATGGAAACACCAATTTGATTTAGATAAAATGACGAAAGCGATGTTCGATGGTTTGCGAAATCTGTAAATTATTTTGAACTTAAAAAAAAATCCTTTTCATTGAAAAGGATTTTTTTTGGTATTATAAGTAAGGTTATTTCCTAGCCTTTAGCATTTGCACTAAGGTATTCACGATTCATACGTGCGATATTTTCAAGAGAAATACCTTTGGGACATTCAAGTTCGCAGGCTCCTGTATTCGAGCAATTTCCAAAACCTTCTTCATCCATTTGGCGTACCATAGCTTGAACACGGTCTACTGCTTCTACACGACCTTGTGGTAATAAGGCATATTGAGAAACTTTTGCAGAAGTGAAAAGCATTGCACTTGCATTTTTACAAGCCGCTACACAGGCCCCACATCCTATACAAGTGGCTGCATTAAAAGAATCATCGGCGTTATGCTTATTTACCGGGATAGAATTGGCGTCTATAGTATTACCCGATGTGTTTACCGATACGTAACCACCTGCTTGCTGAATGCGGTCGAAAGCTGTTCTGTCTACTATTAAATCTTTAATTACAGGAAACGCATTGGCTCTAAAAGGCTCTATGGTAATGGTATCTCCATCATTAAAAGAGCGCATGTGTAATTGACAAGTAGTAATTAAACGGTCTGGACCGTGAGGCTCTCCGTTAATTTGTAGCGAACAAGATCCGCAAATACCTTCTCGGCAATCGTGATCAAATTCTACTGGTTCTTCTCCTTTGGCCACTAACTCTTCATTCAATACATCTAGCATTTCTAGAAAAGACATATCTCCTTCTATACCATCAATGGGATAGTCGACCATTTTTCCTTTGGTGTTAGCACCGTCTTGGCGCCATATTTTAAGTGTAAGTTTCATAATCCTAATTTGAAGATTGAAAAATTTAAAAGTTTCGCTAGTAAGGCAAGCTGCTTTTCAATTTCTCAAATTATTTATAACTCCTTGTTTTTAATTCGATATTATCAAATACTAAATCTTCTTTGTGTAATTTGGCTTCGCGCGGATCACCGGTATATTCCCAAGCGGCAACATATTTAAAGTTTTCATCATCTCGTAATGCTTCCCCTTCTTCGGTTTGATACTCTTCTCTAAAGTGGCCTCCACAAGACTCATTTCTGTGTAGAGCATCTTTAGCAAACAGTTCACCTAACTCAAGAAAATCTGCCACCCTACCAGCTTTTTCAAGTTCTGCATTTTTGGTTTCAGCCTTTCCGGTCACCTTTACATTCTTCCAAAAATCTTCACGTAAAGCTTTAATTTCTTCTAAAGCCTCTTGTAAGCCTTGAGCGTTTCTAGCCATACCACATTTGTTCCACATAATTTTACCTAATTTCTTGTGGTAATGATCTACTGAGTGTTTGCCACTGGCTTTCATCAAACGATCAATTTTATCCTTCACATTTTTTTCGGCTTCGGCAAACTCTGGTAAATCTGTTGAGATAGCTCCTGTTCTAATGTCATTAGATAAATAATCTCCAATGGTGTAAGGCAGAACAAAATATCCATCGGCTAAACCTTGCATAAGGGCCGAAGCTCCCAATCGGTTTGCACCGTGATCAGAGAAATTGGCCTCTCCTGCAGCATAACAACCAGGAATAGTGGTTTGTAAATTATAATCAACCCATAAACCACCCATTGTATAATGTACCGCAGGATAAATCATCATAGGTGTTTCATACGGATTTTGGTCAACAATTTTTTGATACATCTGGAAAAGGTTACCGTATTTTGCTTCGACAACTTCTTTTCCTAAACGAGTAATTTCTTCCTTTGAAGCATTTTTATGACCCGAAGTGAAAGCTTTTTCCTTGCCATAACGCTCGATAGCACTTGCAAAATCTAAGAATACAGCCTCACCTGTTTTATTTACTCCAAACCCAGCATCGCAACGCTCTTTTGCTGCTCTTGAAGCTACATCTCTTGGTACTAAATTACCAAATGCAGGGTATCTGCGCTCCAAATAATAATCGCGTTCTTCTTCACTTAAATCAGTTGGTTTTAGTCGGCCTTCGCGAATCGCTATAGCATCTTCTTTCTTTTTGGGCACCCAAATACGTCCATCGTTTCGTAAAGACTCAGACATCAGCGTAAGCTTAGACTGGTGGTCTCCCGATACGGGTATACAAGTAGGGTGAATTTGGGTATAGCAAGGGTTGGCAAAATAAGCACCGCGCTTATGTGCTCTCCAGGCTGCCATCACGTTACTTCCCATTGCATTAGTCGATAAGAAGAAAACATTACCGTAACCCCCTGAAGCTAAAACTACAGCGTGTGCAGAATGTCTTTGAATTTCTCCAGTTACCATATCTCGAGCAATAATTCCTCTCGCTTTACCGTCAACCAAGACTAAATCCATCATTTCATGACGGGTAAAAGATTGAATCTTCCCTCGATTGATTTGCCTGTTCATCGCCGAGTAAGCTCCTAATAAAAGTTGCTGTCCCGTCTGACCTTTGGCGTAGAAAGTACGCGATACCAGTACCCCTCCAAATGAGCGGTTGTCTAATAATCCGCCATATTCTCTTGCAAAAGGAACTCCTTGTGCCACACATTGGTCGATGATATTACCCGATACCTCGGCTAAGCGATATACGTTGGCTTCTCGTGAACGATAGTCACCTCCTTTTACCGTGTCATAAAATAAACGATAATCAGAATCGCCATCACCTTGGTAGTTTTTTGAAGCATTTATACCCCCTTGCGCTGCAATTGAGTGTGCTCTTCGCGGTGAATCTTGGTAGCAGAAAGTTTTTACATTATATCCTAGTTCGGCAAGGGTAGCAGCTGCACTACCGCCGGCAAGACCAGTACCAACTACAATCACATCTATGTTTCTTTTGTTGGCTGGGTTTACTAAGTTTATTTCGTTTTTATGTTTTGTCCATTTATCGGCTAATGGTCCTGATGGTATTTTTGAATCTAAAACTGACATAAATCTTTCGTATTACAAGTGATTAATATAGTGATAAACGGCTATAAAAATAAACCCTAATGGGATTAAGATTGCGAAGGCTTTTGTAAAACCTTGCAAGCCTTTTGAATATTTGTTGTTAAATCCAACCGATTGAAATGAAGAAGCAAAACCATGCAATAAGTGAAGCATTAAGAAAACAAATGAAATCACATAAACACCTACGCGTATAGGATTCTCAAATTTAGCGATGGTTTCTTCATAATAGCGTGTCGGGTCTTCTGGGTGACTTTCAATATACTTGTGCATAATTTCTGGGAACCAAAAATCGTAAAAATGCAAGCCTAAAAAGGCTAAGATAACCGCTCCAGAAAAAATCATGTTTCTAGACATCCAGCTAGAATTAGCAGAGCCCTTATAGTTGGCGTAGCCTATACTTCTAGCATTTCGGTTTTGAATTTCAAGCACAAACCCCATAATAAAATGAAAAATCACCCCAAAAATTAAGATGGGTTGCAAGATGGCTTGCACTAAAAAATTAGTACCCATAAAATGAGATATCTCATTGAATACATCGGGACTTATAACCGATATAAAGTTTATGGTAAAATGTTGTAGTAAAAATAAAACTAGGAATAAACCTGACAGAGCCATAGCAAACTTTTTTGCTACAGACGATTTTAGTAATCCACCCATTGGTTGTAATGATTTTTTTATGAATTTAGCACAAAAATAAGCTATCCTATATCATTTGCAAAGTTTCTAAAGGACAAGCTTCTTATTTAGAATAAATATTAACAAACTGTTTCGTTTTGTTTTTAATTTTATTGCGATAATAGTTGATGATATTTGACTTATTTATCAAAAAAGATCCCTACTCGGTATAATTTTAAGACCAATTAGGAAGTAATTTCCAGTTACATGGTGTTTTGTGACTGTGTTTTCAGAAACCCTTAAATTTCGAGTAGTCACAACCTTGGTGAATAAATTTTTGGGTTGGTAATGATAGGTAATAAATGGTTGTAATAATAAAGGTTTGGTGTTTATGTTAAAGCCCAAAGAGAGGTTGGCTCCAAAAAATGTTGTCGCATTATAATCGCTTACAGAGGTATATCCCACTGCTCGTTCATTTTCTGTAATTGCTATTGTTGTTCCATAAATTTTTCGGGCTAAGGTGAGTTCGGGTCCTACACTAATATTAACGATAGTGATATTGAAAAGATTAAAATAATAATGCATTTCTGTATTCAATTTATATTCAAAATACGGTCCTATTTTTAGCCATCCAGCAATGTCTACTGGATAGCCGGAATCTTCTTTTTTAAAATTACTATAATTTTTTAGGTTGTAAGTACGATAAATAGCGCTAACCGAAAAGTTTAATTTTTCGTATTGTAAAAAATTATACGTTAATCCAATTTCAAAAGTGCGTGGCTTTTCAAATTCAAAAAGCATTCCGTTTAGTTCATTGTCTACATAAAGGCTGCTAATACCAGTTTGTAGACCAATTTTTTGGTATTTCTTAAAAATTTTTTCTGCGATATGCCCTTTATAAAAATTTTCTTTTTGTTGCCCAAAACTTAAAGAGAAAGAAAATATGGCAAGCACTAAACTTGCCATATTTAACTTATTATTGTACTTCGCCATCATAGAAATCTAAAGTTTTAATGTAATCGTATCGTTTATGTATCCCAAATACGTGATTATGTACAATTTTAGGTTCTTTTTGCCTGTCGAAATTTATATCTTGCGGAAGCCATTGCGCTTTTACTTTGGTTCTATAACCAGAAGTAGTTATTGCAGCAGGGTAAAAACCTTGTCCGCAATCTAAGCCGCCGATAGCAGCTACTTTAGCGTAAATTTGAGAAGGTCCAGAAATCCAACCTACTAACCATGCATCGTTATAATGCTTTGTTTTCGCCTTCACTTTAGCATTTCCAAATGGAGTATCACCTCTAAATTTAACGGTGGTTTTTATTCTTTTTTCACCGTGAACAGGTTCAAAATATTTTACGTGCCTGTTTCGGTCTAAACAATAGCCATAATCGGGTTCATGATATACTGGTGGCCAAGGTTGAGTAGGGTCTCCAGGTACATAAGGATAAGGGTTAATATCACCATTCGCTTGAGCTTCTGAAGGGATGAAGAGTGCATCATTTAGTTGGTAAGTTGGACCAGATTGCTTGTTCAATTCTCTTAAATCTTCATAGTTATTATTTTTAATTTCTACATAACCAGCCTCGTAAAATTTATAAATAATATCTTCTCCATTTTCGTTTTTGACAATTACCTCGTTCTGTGCATTTAATAGGGGACGTTCTTCATCCCAAATAAAATGATTATCAGGATCGGGATCGTTAAGAATTACTTCATTCCAATTTTCTTCATCTGTTCTTCTAGAGAGCCACTCTTCTTCTTTTTGAGCTAAATCTGCTCTAAGCGAACAAAAATTAAACTGTGCCTCAAAATCAACATAAGGTTGATTTTCATTAAACCCATATTGATTAAAATAATCTATTACCTCTTCATCGGTTAGTTCTGGAGCCATTTGTGCATTTATGTTTTCTATACCTTGTTCCCAAGCGTCATCAAGCTGCTTTGCAATTTGTTTGAAAGTTTCCCAATTAGGGAAAACCAAGATGTTATTGGTACAAGAATTTGAAACGCCATTATCTATATTTATAGCATATACACTCGTAGTTGATTCGGGTTGATAATTTAAGGTTTCTGATGTTTTGTTTTCTTCTACCACCTCCTTTTCGCAAGAATGTAAAAATAGGATAGAAAAACAAAGTGTTATATATAAGTTATGTTTTCTCATTTGTATTAATTTTAATCGTTAATAATCTGTTATAGGCTTGTTTTTTTAAGGTGGTTGTTTTGTGCCTATCTTTCCACCTTAAGTGTGGAAAAGATTAAAAACCTTTAAAATTGCATACGAGTGCAGCAAACTTGGATAGCCTTTTGCTTTTTGCTTTTTTCTTTTTTCTTTTTTCTTTTTTCTTTTTTCTTTTTCAGAATAACACTATTGAGGATGAGATTTTAAATGTAATAAAAATGTTAACACTATGCTAATTTTTTTTAAATTATTAAATATTGAACAAGCGGTCTATATTGTTTTATAGATTGCTTATTTTTGAAAAAATTCAAGTTTTATGAGATATCAAGCTATAAACAACGACTTATTTATTGAGAACAGAAAGAACTTTATGGCGCAAATGCGTCCTTCTAGTTTGGCTGTTTTTAACTCCAATGATATTTATCCAACAGGGGCAGATAGCACCATGCCTTTTCAGCAAGATAAAAACATTTTTTATCTAAGTGGGGTAGATCAAGACCAGAGTATTTTAGTGCTTTTTCCCGATGCACCAAAACCAGAGCATAGAGAAATACTTTTTCTTACCGAAACCAATGAGCATATCGCCGTTTGGGAGGGGGAGAAATTAGACAAGGAAAAAGCGCTTGAAGTTTCTGGAGTGAAAACCGTTTACTGGTTAAAAGATTTTAAAAAAGTTTTTCACGAATTAATGGCTCAATGCGATACCATTTACATCAATACCAATGAACATTACCGTGCCAATGTAGAAACCGAAACAAGAGAAGCGCGTTTCAATAAATGGGTAACAGAAGCCTACCCCGCTCATCAAAGAGCTAAAAGTAACCCCATTTTACAGCGACTGCGTGCGGTGAAACACAGCTTGGAGTTAGAAGTAATGCAAGCGGCTTGTAAAATTACCGGAAAAGGATTTAAACGTATTTTAGACTTTGTAAAACCTGGTGTATGGGAATATGAAATAGAAGCAGAATTTATGCACGAATTCTTGCGTAACCGTTCACGCGGCTTTGCCTACACGCCTATTGTGGCTTCGGGTAACAACGCTAATGTTTTGCATTATATAGAAAATAAAGCGCAATGCAAGGCGGGTGAACTTATCTTGCTGGATGTTGGTGCAGAGTATGCTAATTACTCTAGCGATATGTCTCGAACTATTCCCGTTTCAGGGAAATTTACAAAAAGACAAAAAGAGGTGTATAATTCGGTTAATAAAGTGAAAGATTTAGCCACCCAACTATTGGTGCCAGGAGCAGATTGGACCGAGTACCATAAAGAAGTAGGTAAGTTGATGACATCAGAACTACTTGACTTGAAATTGTTAGATAAAGCTGATGTGCAAAATGAAAACCCGGAATGGCCAGCGTATAAAAAATATTTTATGCACGGTACCTCACATAATATCGGTTTAGACACGCACGATTATGGTTTATTGTATGAGCCCTTAAAAGCGAATATGGTGTTTACTGTAGAACCAGGAATTTATATTCCCGATGAAGGTTTTGGTATTCGATTAGAAGATGATGTGGTTATTCAGGAACAAGGAGAGCCCTTTAATTTAATGGCTGATATTCCTATTGAAGCTGATGAAATTGAAGATTTAATGAATAAATAAATGCAATGCCTTTTCGAGGTTATAATTTTTAAAAAAAGGAAGCTCAACGAGCTTCCTTTTTTTTGTTCATAAAAGACCTAGTCTTTAATCCGCTTTAGCTTTAAGTCGCCAAAGTCGAAACTAAAATCGGTAATAGGAGCAATATATTGCATACGGGCTTGTTGGGCAATAGCGTTTTCATCTAGACTAAAAATCACAAAAACATCGGCATCAAAGCTTCGGTTATCCCACTTGGCAACATAAGTGGTAGCGTTATAAGGTAATAAATCGCCCACCAGTTGAGAAGATCTAAAAGAAGCTATGCGTAATTTACCTTTATCTTGATAGATTTTAAAGGTTCCCATCCAATTGTCTTTGTATTCTCCAATTATTTGTTTTGGAGTAATAATTTGTGGATTTTCTTTGGCTAAATCCACTTGATGGTAAACCGCTTGTTTTATACTATCATTTTTGGCTAGCCAATCTTGGTTTTGCTTATCATAACGTGATAACCAATCTCTATTTTTATACCCTAGGTAACTATCTTTAATCGTATTAGTAATGGTTTTAAAAGCATTACCATTCATTTGATTGGTGAGAACCACAATACCAAGGTCTAATTCTGGAATTAGGGTAAATTGAGTTACCGTTCCTAGTAAACCTCCGGTATGTGTTACTTCTTTATAGCCAGCAACATCTTTAACAAACCAACCTAAAGCATAGCCAAAAAAATGCGTGTTATAATCGTTTTTTGGGCTTACCGGTAGGGGAGTTTGCAATTGCCAAAGTTGGTGCAATTGCTTGGTAGGTAACAATTGTATGCCGTTTTTAGTTTGAGCATTATTCATTAAAAATTGAGCCCATGTGAGCATATCGGGAATATTGCTCATAATTCCTCCCGCGGGATTGGCGGTTTCGCTCCAGTCATGCGGTATTTGAATCACTTTACCTTCGGTGCGGGTATGCGCCGCTATAATATTGCTTTTATTGCTTACTCGATTGTAGGCTGCCTTACTGTTGTTCATGCCTACCGGTTGCATAATACGCTGCTCGATAAACTCCTCCCAACTGAGTCCGCTTAAACGTTCAATTACTTCACCGGCAACAATATACATATTATTGTTATAAGCAAACTCACTTCTCAAAGAGCTAGTTGGCGTTATATGTTTTAAATTGGTTACAATTTCTTGGGCGCTAAAGTCATTTCCTTCGGGAAAGAACATCAAATCACCTGCTCCCAAACCAAGACCGCTATTATGGGTGAGTAAATCTTTAATGCGCATATTTTCGGTGGCATAAGCATCTTGTAACCTGAATTCTGGCAGGTGATCACGCACCTTGTCATCCCATTTTACCAAACCATCTTCAACCAGCATGGCCAGAGCAAAGGCAGTAAAACCTTTTGAGTTAGAGGCAACCCCCACTAATGTTTTCTCGTTCATTGGTAATTTAGATTGTAATGAACGTAAACCGTGACCTTTGGCATAGACTACCTTCCCGTCTTTAACAATACCCACAGAAATACCAGGCACTTCAAAAGTTGTTAAGGTGTTTTTTACCAAATCATCAATTTGTTTTTCGCTAAGTTGTGCCTGGGAAATGGCGGTACAAAGCATGAATAAAAATAAAAGGTACGGACTAATTTTCATAAGTAGTTAGACTTTTTAAGGGGTGAACATTGTATTTTTGCGCTATGCAAAATTTCATCAAATACAAAAATATACAAATTGCCTATACAGACACGGGGCGAGGTGAGGTAATTGTACTTTTACACGGTTTTTTAGAAAACCTCAGCATGTGGGAGGCTATACTGCCAGAATTGCCTGAAAAAAAGCGCTTTATTTGTGTAGATTTATTGGGGCATGGCAGTTCGCAGCGCTTGGGTTATATTCATACTATGGAAGAGATGGCACAATCAATTAACCATTTGCTCAATCAACTAAATATAAAACAAGCTACTTTTTTAGGACATTCAATGGGAGGTTATGTTACACTGGCTTTCGCGGAACTATATCCGTTAAGGATAAAAAAAATGTTGCTTTTAAATTCAACACCGCTAGCCGATTCCCCCAAACGTGTTGTCAATAGAGATCGAGCCATTCGCCTGGTAAAGCAAAACAAGAATGCTTTTGTGCGGATGGCAATCACTAATCTATTCGGAAAAGAAGGTAGAGAGCAATTACAAGAACACATCAACACGCTCGTTAAACAGTCGCAACAAATGCCAGCAGAAAACATTGTAGCGGCCATAGAAGGTCTAAAATCTAGAAAGGATAGAACTCATATTTTGAACAATTTTACGGGAGAGAAAATATTCTTGGCAGGTGAAGAAGATGAAATTGTCCCTTTAGAAAGCTTACAGCAACTCGCCAAAGCAACCCATACTCAATTTATAACCTTTAAAGGCGGACATATGACACATTTAGAAGCTAAAGAGGAATTGTTGGGGTTTCTTAGGAATTCTATTTAAAACAAATAAGCTCGGAAAACAAGAATATTCTCTCCTTATATAGGTCATTAATAGCGTTTTCCTTTATTTGCCGACGGGTTTGGCTAGGGAACCTAATGATTTATATAATTCCAATTTTTTAAAATAAGAATTAATTAAAAAACCAGCTCCTAAAAGCTGGTTTTTTCGGTTTAACAAAATAAATACTTGGGGTAACCGAATATGAATTTTAATATTCAACCAATTCAGGCAGTTCTTTTTTTGGGGTGCGAAACACATAGTGGTTAAGTTTATTTAAAACTGCCTTTTTGGCTGAAGTATTTACCAATAAAGATATATTGTTGTTGCTGCCACCGTATGCGATCATACGTAAATTTACATCTTGCATTATTTGAAAAAGTCTTGAGGTATCTGGATGATTAACAATAGAATTACCAACTAAGCAAATAATACTCATTTCTTGTTCTATTTGAACGCGAGAAAACACCGATAACTCTTTGGCTATTGGTTCTAAATAAGTGTCGTTGTCTATGGTTAACGAGATGGCAATTTCAGAAGTAGTTATCATATCTATTGCTGTTTGATAACGTTCAAAAATGTCAAAAACCTTTTTTAAAAACCCGTGAGCCAGCAGCATGCGTTCAGATTTTATTTTTATAACGGTAATGCCATCTTTGGCAGCAATGGCCTTGATCCCGGTCTTACAGGTTTTTTGTGTGATTAAGCTCCCTTTTGCTTCGGGTTGCATAGTGTTTTTTAAACGTACAGGTATGCCTAGGTTTTTAACAGGCAATACCGTTGCCGGATGCAGGATTTTTGCACCAAAATAAGCTAACTCAGCCGCCTCATCAAAAGATAATTCTGCTAATGGTTTGGTGGGTGTTACATACCTAGGGTCGTTATTATGAAAGCCATCAATATCACTCCAAATTTGAACTTCTTCTGCTTCTAAACAAGCACCAATAATCGTGGCGGTATAATCGCTTCCGCCACGACCTAAATTGGCAATTTCACCCTTGGCATCTAAACAAATAAAACCTTGGGTAACCCATATAGGATTATTGGGGTAACCTATACATTGTTGTTTAAGCTGTTGCTTGATATAAAAATAATCGGGTTCACCGTCTTTATCGGTGCGCATAAAATCTAGAGCAGGTAAATATATATGTTCAATTTGTTGTGATTTAAAATACAAACTTATTAATCGACTAGAAAATAATTCTCCTTGAGCAATAATTTCATTTTTTAAGCTTTCGCTGAAGGGCTTTTGGAAACATCCTGCCAACCAGGCAGCTAGTAAATCAACATATTCTAGGGCTACCTGAAGTTGCTCAGGATGCTTTTCCAATAGATCACAACTAAATTTTCTAAAGTGATGCGTAATTTGTTCGATTAACTCATTAGTCGCTTTAAAATTTTCTTGCGCCAAAAAATCAGCAAACAGAGTTAACTGATTGGTGCTTCCGCTCAATGCCGAAAAGACCATAAATTTTGATCCTGGCCTTTGAGCTATATGGGCAATTTGTGCAATGTTATTTGCACAGCTTACAGAGGTTCCACCGAATTTTAAAACTTTCATATTGGTTTAATCTAAGTTCAAATGTATGAGTACATTTGAATCATTCCATTTTTTTATAAAAAATTGACTAATTTTACACAATCTGTTAAATATATAACATTATGAAGACTGTAGCACAGGCTGTTGGAGAAGTGGTGAAAGGGCAACACTTTTTAGAAGAAGCTTTAGCTCGAGGTATTGTAAATTATAGTGCTTTGGCAAGTGATTTACAGCCTAAAATTAGCGATTTGCTTAGAAAACCTGTAAAGACAGGAGCTATTATGATGGCGTTGCGTAGATATCCTATCCCGCCGCATATTCATCAATCTGGGCAAATAAAAAAAAGCCTACGGCTTTTGGGAGATATAACCCTAAAATCAGATATTGTGGCTTATACATTTGAGAATTCTGCCACTTTAATTCCATCTCAAGTAAAGTTACTCGATAAAATAAACCATCGAGAGCAACTTTTTTATGCGTTTACCCGAGGTATAACCGAGAGTAATTTAATGATTTCTGGTGCACAGAAAGATTTAGTGAGTAGTTATTTTAAGCGAGAAAGGCAAATGCATTTTCGGGCAAATTTATCCGCTATAAGTGTAAAACTACCACAAGATAATTATAAAATTACCGGATTGTACTATCAAATTTTCAAGGATTTGGCCTGGAACGGCATCGCGGTTTATGATGTGGTATCTACCACTAATGAATTTATAGCTTTGGTAGACGATGCACTGGTTGAAAAAGCTTTTACTGTTATAAAACGTTTAAAATCAAACTATTAAATAATTTATATTAAATGAAGAAAAGATTATTCGCTATTCTAGTTCCTGTTGTGCTTTTAAATACAATTGTTGTATGGCAATTATTGAATCAAATAATAAAATATGAAGATCAGCTTTGGCAGTTATTAGCACTTTTAGGAGGTTTTTTGTTAATAACTCCGTTCTCCATGTGGATTATACTAAAGCTAATGAAATCAAAATAAGTTATATAAAAATCCCGCTCATTGGCGGGATTTTTAAATAATATAAGCTTAATTTTTATTCCTTATCATTTGCATCTTCAAAAGAATTCCATCCTCTTGCTTTAATAGGTATTTTTTGGTTCGCACGAGTTATTAAGTGCATACCTTCTTTTTCTTCGGTCATATGGCCAATGACGGTTAAATTTGGGTTGCCCTTAATCTTATCGTAATCGTTTTGATCTATGGTAAACAATAATTCATAATCTTCTCCGCCGCTCAAAGCAATGGTTGTACTGTCTATATTGAATTCTTCGCATACCGAGATAACAGCTGGGTCTAACGGAATTTTTTCTTCAAACAAATTTGCTCCAACCTTAGCATTTCTGCATAAATGTATTATTTCAGAAGAAAGACCATCGCTAATATCTATCATACTGGTAGGTTTTACTTTGAGCGCCTCTAGAAGTTGAGGAATGTCTTTTCTAGCTTCAGGCTTTAATTGGCGTTCAACAAGATAGGCATAAGGTTCTAAATCGGGTTGCGCGTTAGGGTTTACTTTAAACACCTCATTTTCTCGTTCTAAGACTTTAAGTCCCATAAATGCAGCGCCAAGATCACCCGTTACTACCAATAGGTCATTCGGTTTTGCTCCACTTCTATAGGTAACTTTATCGGTTTGCACTTGTCCAATCGCGGTAATGCTAATTACAAGACCACTTCGTGATGAGGTAGTGTCGCCGCCTATCAAATCAACTTTATAAGTGTCGCAAGCTAAAATAATCCCGGCATATAATTCTTCAAGCGCCTCTACAGGAAAACGGTTGGATACCGCTATAGAAACGGTAATTTGTGAGGCTTGAGCGTTCATGGCATACACATCAGATAAATTTACCATCACGGCTTTGTAGCCTAAGTGTTTCAATGGGGTGTAGGCCAAATCAAAATGAACCCCTTCAATCAGCATATCGGTGGTGATCACACTTTGCTCTTTTTCGTGATTAATCACTGCTGCATCATCGCCAATGCCTTTATGGGTGGTTGGCTGGTGGGTTTTTACAAAGCGAGTAAGGTGATCTATAAGTCCAAATTCGCCTAATTCAGATAAGCTGGTTTTGGGTAAATTGTCTTCAAACATAAGTGAATTTTCCAATATTTATAAAATGCAAAATTAGTAGAATAATGACTAACAGGAGGCATGTTAGTAAAAATTTATCGCTTCCGCGGAAGCGATTCTAGATTTAAAATTTAAAAAGGATGCCTGGCACTTGCTGTTCAATCCTATGCTGCTTCTTGCTATTTGTAAACTATTTATTTTTAGGTGTTTATGGTAGATATAATATAAAATAGAAAGGGATTATGCCTTATAATTTAAACCTATGCCTAAATAAATAAAATAACTGAAGTCGCTATGGGATTAAGCAGGCTATATTGTATCTTTGTGGGCAATATAGTTTAAATAAAATTGAGATGATAAAAGTAAGTGAACAAGCTAGGCAAAAACTTTCTGGATTAATGGCAGAAGAAGGTTTTGATGCCCAACAAGATTTTGTGCGCGTAGGAGTAAAAAGCGGCGGGTGTTCTGGTCTTTCTTACGACTTAAAATTTGACAAAACTAAGCAAGACGAGGATAAGATTTTTGAAGATAATGGCGTAAAGCTAATCGTAGATAAAAAAAGTTTTTTGTACTTGCTGGGTACCACCTTAGAGTATAGTGGTGGACTTAACGGCAGAGGATTTGTTTTTAATAATCCTAATGCACAACGCACCTGTGGTTGCGGAGAGTCTTTTTCGCTTTGATTAGTTGCAAAAAAGCTTTTAAAAACGACAAATATAAAGGGCCGCAAAATGGTTTTCTTTTTGTCAACCAAACGACCTTAGGGCACAGAAGAAAAATAAAAAATTTCAAATTTTGAAAATAAAAGTTAATGAAGCATTGGGATAACGGTTTTTAGTGTTACAAATGAATAAATGCCTGAGACTTAATGCCAGAAGCTGAATTAACCTTAAACGTGATTAAATGAATAAATTTACCGAAGACGACTTAAGAGAAGAGTTGAAAACCAAAGAGTATGAGTATGGTTTTTACACCGATATTGAGTCTGATACATTTCCAGTAGGACTAAACGAAGACGTAGTACGCGCCATTTCAAAAAAGAAAGAGGAGCCAGAATGGATGACCGAGTGGCGATTAGAAGCCTTTAGAATTTGGCAAGAAATGGAAGAGCCAGAATGGGCAAATGTAAAATATGAAAAGCCTGACTTTCAAAATATCTCTTATTACTCGGCTCCCAATAAAAAGCCAAAGTACGAAAGTTTAGATGAGGTAGATCCTGAACTATTAGATACATTTAAAAAACTAGGTATTTCACTTGATGAACAAAAGAAATTGGCTGGTGTAGCTGTAGACGTTGTAATGGATTCAGTTTCGGTAACTACTACATTTAAGAAAACTTTAGCCGAAAAGGGTATTATATTTTGCTCTATGTCTGAAGCGATTCAAGAACACCCAGAATTAGTAAGAAAATACATCGGGACGGTGGTGCCTAAAAAAGATAATTTTTATGCGGCCTTAAATTCAGCCGTGTTTAGTGATGGTTCTTTTTGCTATATCCCTAAAGGGGTAAAGTGTCCGATGGAACTTTCTACTTATTTCAGGATTAATCAGGCTGGTACAGGGCAATTTGAACGCACCTTGGTGGTTGCTGACAAAGGAAGTTACGTAAGTTACTTAGAAGGGTGTACAGCGCCACAACGGGATGAAAACCAGTTACACGCCGCAGTGGTAGAACTCATCGCGCTTGACGATGCCGAAATTAAATACAGCACCGTGCAAAATTGGTACCCTGGTAATGCCGAAGGAAAAGGAGGGGTGTTTAATTTTGTAACCAAACGAGGCCTTTGCGAAACCAATGCCAAAATAAGCTGGACTCAAGTGGAGACAGGGAGTGCCGTAACTTGGAAATACCCAAGCTGTGTATTAAAAGGAGATAACAGTATAGGCGAGTTTTACTCGGTTGCTGTAACCAACAACCACCAACAAGCTGATACCGGTACAAAAATGATTCATTTAGGTAAAAATACCAAGAGTACCATCATTTCAAAAGGAATTTCTGCTGGTCAGTCGCAAAATTCTTACCGCGGTTTGGTGCAAATTAGCAAAAGAGCCGAAAATGCACGTAACTTCTCAGAGTGTGATTCTTTATTGATGGGTAATGAGTGTGGAGCGCATACTTTCCCCTATATAGAAACCAAAAATAAATCGGCGCAAGTAGAGCACGAGGCAACTACAAGTAAAATTGGTGAAGATCAAATTTTTTATTGCAACCAGCGGGGTATAGATACAGAAAAAGCCATAGCGCTAATAGTAAATGGTTTTAGTAAAGAGGTATTAAACAAACTACCGATGGAGTTCGCTGTTGAAGCACAAAAATTACTAGAAATATCTTTAGAAGGTTCTGTAGGATAAAAAATAAATATGAGAAAAATAGCGCTTATTTTTATAGTGGCAAGTTTGTTAATTGCTTGTAACGATAATAAAAAAGAAGGCCAAAAAGAGGCTGAACCAACTAAAACTACAAAACAAGAAGATGGATTAGTTGTCTTAAGTGGAGAGTTTATTTATTTAAACGAGGCCGCTGTTTTAAAAGGCGAAAGCTTTTTGTATGCGGTAGAGCAAGATAGCATGATGCATATATTAGATAAACAAGCAAAAGTGCTAAAACGCGACGAATTTGACATGATTCCTGTTGAGGTAAAAGCAAGCGTAAAACCAAATCCTGTTAAAGGAGGTTGGGAACAAATTATAGAAATAAAAGAAATAATAAAGGTATCACCGCCTACACAAGAAGGTGTAATTAAAGTTAAAGCAAATTAATATGTTAAAGATAAAAAATTTACACGCCAACGTAGAGGGCAAGGAGATTTTAAAAGGGATTAATTTAGAGATTAAAGCAGGTGAAGTGCATGCTATAATGGGGCCAAACGGTTCGGGTAAAAGTACATTGGCTTCTGTTATTGCAGGTAAAGAAGAGTACGAGCAAACAGAGGGTGAGATTATTTTAGAGAACGAAGAGATATCAGAACTAGAGGCCGATGAGCGTGCGCGAAAAGGAGTGTTTTTATCCTTCCAATATCCAGTTGAAATCCCTGGTGTTTCGGTGACCAATTTTATTAAAACGGCAATAAACGAAACAAGAAAAGCTCAAGGTCTTGAAGAGATGCCGGCTAAAGACATGTTGAAAAAGATTAAAGAGAAATCTGAATTACTCGAAATTAAGAGAGGATTTTTGTCACGTTCTTTAAATGAAGGCTTCTCGGGAGGAGAGAAAAAAAGAAATGAAATCTTTCAAATGGCAATGCTCGAGCCCAAATTTGCTATGCTTGATGAAACCGACTCAGGATTAGATATCGATGCGTTGCGTATTGTTTCAAATGGTGTAAATAAATTAAAAACTAAAGATAATGCGGTTATGGTAATCACCCACTACCAACGCTTATTAAATTATATAGTTCCTGATTTTGTTCATGTTTTAATGGATGGGAAAATTGTAAAGTCTGGAGGTAAAGAGTTAGCACATAAATTAGAGGAGCACGGTTACGACTGGATCAAAGAAGAAATGAAAATGGCCTAAACGTAGTGCTTTTAAGAATTATTAATGAATGAATTAAGATTTATGGATTTAAAAGATAAATTAATATCTTCTTTTTATGCCTATGAAGACCATCTACAAGTTACCGATCAGGTTCACGATGTAAAGGTTCAGGCAATAAAAGATTTTGAAACACTAGGTTTTCCTAAGAAAAAAGAAGAAGCCTGGAAATACACCTCCTTAAACAAATTACTTAAGCAAGACTATAATTTGTTTGCTCAAGTTGAAGATGCGTTAGATTATAAAGAAGTAAAAAAATACTTTATACACGAGATTGACACGTATACCATTGTGTTTGTTGACGGCGTGTATGCTTCTCAACTATCTAGCACAACACACGATAAGATTGATGCTTGTTTGATGTCTTCGGCAATGGAGAAGGATAAATATGCCGATTTGCTTGAGAAATACTTTAATAAAATTGCACCAAAATCCGGTTTAAACGCCCTAAATACTGCGTTCGCCAGACAAGGAGCCTTTATTAATATTCCTAAGAATACCGTAGCAGATAAACCCATACAAATTATCAACTTCTCAACGGGTAAAGAAAACAATCTTATGATTCAACCCCGAAATTTAATTGTGGTAGGGGAGAACGCCCAGGTAGAAATTATTGAGCGTCACCAGAGTTTAACCGAAAATCCTGTTTTTACCAATTCGGTTACAGAAATCTTTGTGGACAAACGCGGTATGCTTGATTTCTATAAAATTCAAAACGATACGCACCATGCCTCTTTGATTGATAACACTTTTATCAAGCAAATGGCAGAAACGCATTGCTCGGTACATACCTTTTCGCTAGGAGGAGCTTTAACTAGAAATAACCTAGAGTTTTACCAAAAAGGAGAGCACTCTAACTCTATTCTTAAAGGTGTAACTTTAATCGAAGGTAAACAACACGTAGATCATAATACCCTAGTGCACCATACTCAACCTAATTGTGAGAGTCATCAAGATTATAAAGGTATATATGATGAAAAATCGGTTGGCGTATTTAATGGTAAAGTTTTGGTTGAAAAGATTGCCCAGAAAATTAACGCTTACCAAAGTAATAACAATATTTTGGCCCACGATGATGCCACTATCAACTCTAAACCGCAATTGGAGATTTTTGCAGATGATGTAGCTTGTAGTCACGGTTGTACCATTGGGCAATTAGATGAAGAAGCATTATTTTATCTTAAATCTAGAGGAATACCGGCCAAAGAAGCTCGTGCTTTATTAACCTATGCATTTGCCAACAATGTCTTAGAAAGTGTAAAAATTGGAGCCATCAAAAAACGGATTAATAAATTAATAGCCAATAAATTAAATGTAAATTTAGGCTTTGACTTATAAATTATGACAAATTTCCCCATAGATAAAATTCGTCTAGATTTTCCAATCCTACAGCGAAAGGTAAATGGAAAACCTTTGGTGTATCTTGATAATGCAGCCACATCGCAAACCCCTAAACAGGTAATAGATTGTATAGTAGAGTACTACTCGCTTTACAATGCCAATATCCACAGGGGGGTGCATACGCTATCTCAAGAAGCCACAGATGCGTATGAAGCTGCTCGGGAAAAAATTAGAGTTCATTTTAATGCAAAACATCGAGAAGAAATAATATTTACTTCGGGAACCACCGAGGGAATCAATTTGGTGGCGCACGGTTTTTCAAAACGATTGAAAAAAGGAGATGAGGTTATTGTTTCGGCTTTAGAGCATCATTCCAATATTGTGCCGTGGCAAATGATGTGTGAAGAAACAGGGGCTAAATTGCGGGTTCTTCCTATGTTGCCTAATGGCGAATTAGATATGAACGCTTACGCGGATTTGGTCAATGCCAATACGAAATTGGTTTTTGTAAATCATATTTCAAACGCTTTGGGTACCATTAATCCAATAAAACAAATTATTGAAAAGGCAAAAAAGGTGGGAGCCGCTGTCTTAATAGATGGAGCCCAAGCTGCACCCCATATCAAAGCCGATGTTCAAGACTTAGACGTAGATTTTTATGTTGTTTCTGCACATAAAATGTGCGGTCCTACGGGCGTTGGGGTATTATTTGGTAAAAAAACTTGGTTAGAAAAACTTCACCCTTATCAAGGCGGTGGAGAAATGATAGACCAGGTGAGTTTTGAGCAAACAACTTACGCTGGTTTACCTCATAAATTTGAGGCCGGTACACCAAATATTTGTGGAGGTATAGCCTTTGGTGCCGCCATTGATTATATGAATACAATTGGCTTTGAGGCTATAGCGCAATATGAGCATGACTTATTAGTAAAGGCAACACAAGCTTTACTTGAAATTGATGGCCTTAAAATTTATGGTACGGCAAAAGAAAAAACTTCGGTAATTTCATTTAATATAGAAGGAATACATCCGTATGATATAGGTACTATCGTTGATAAATTGGGTATTGCCGTTAGAACAGGGCACCATTGTGCTCAACCTATTATGGATTATTACAAGATTCCGGGTACGGTTAGAGCCTCATTCGCATTTTATAACACCTTTGAAGAAGTAGAAGCCTTAGTGCAGGCAGTTAAAAAAGCTAAAGAAATGCTATCATGAAAAGAATACTAAGTTTAATGACGGTACTGCTATTGTTTGTGGGCTGCCAAGAAAAGCAATCCGATAAGCAAAAGATGGATGCGCTCAAGCAGCTTGAAAGTGGTGCCTATGATATTGAGTACATAGACGATAAAGATGTAACACCAAAAAAGATAAACCTTATTGCTATGCTTGAAGAGATGCAATTGGTGGGCAATGTAGTTTGTAATAAATATACTACTAGCTTTAAATTAGAAGATGATTTTGGAATATTTGTAAAACCCGCAGGAGTAACTCAAGCAGCTTGCGAAGACCAGGATCTAGAAAGAGAGTACTTAGAAAGACTGGCGAAAGTTCGGTTTTATGCCTACGATGGTGAACAGCTGATCTTGAAAGATGAGAATAAGAAAGAATTAATGCGCGGAAAAAAGAATTGATTGTGAATACGATTAAAGAGATACAAGAAGAAATAGTAGATGAGTTTTCTATGTTCGACGATTGGATGCAGCGCTATGAATATATGATTGAGCTGGGAAAATCATTGCCACTTATCGAAGAACAATATAAAACCGATGATTACAAAATTAAAGGCTGTCAAAGTCAAGTATGGGTCCATGCCGACTTTCAAGACGGTCAAGTGGTATTTACTGCCGACAGTGATGCTATAATTACCAAAGGTATTATAGCTCTTTTGGTGCGTTCATTTTCGCATCAAAAACCAGAGGATATTATAGCTGCAGACACCCAATTTATAGATGAAATTGGTTTAAAAGAGCATTTATCTCCAACCCGAGCAAACGGTTTGGTTAGCATGATAAAACAATTAAAAATGTATGCAATAGCTTATCAAGCTAAAGCAAATAATTAAAACTATGGGTAAATTAGAAGATATAGATGTAAATGAACTGGGTGAGAAAGTTGTAAAGGTAATTAAGACCATTTATGACCCAGAAATACCTGTTGATATTTATGAACTAGGACTTATTTATGACGTTTTTGTGAATGAAGATTATGAAGTTAAAGTGTTGATGACACTTACCACTCCTAATTGTCCGGTTGCAGAAAGTTTACCTCAAGAGGTAGAAGAAAAAATTAAGAGTATTGACTTGGTGAAAGATGCAGAAGTAGAAATAACTTTTGACCCGCCGTGGTCCCAGGATTTGATGAGCGAAGAGGCCAAACTTGAACTTGGTATGCTTTAATTATTGACATGAAAGATCAGCCTATTATAAACCGAGTAGCGAATAGTGCATTAGTAACCATAGATTTGGAAGATTTTTACCTTCCTGGTCCGCGAGTAGGTATAGATTTGGCTCAATGGTTACTAGAAGGTATAGTATTACGTGAGAAAGACTTCCGTAAAGCCGTAAATAGTCAAGATTGGCAAAAATATCAAGGGAGTTTTGTTTATTTATACTGTAGTACAGATGCTATTTTGCCTGGGTGGGCCTTTATGTTTGTAAGTCTTCAATTAGGTGGTTTCGCCAAAAAAGTAGTAGTAGGTGATGAGTTTACATTAGAAAACACCTTATTTACTGAAGCAGTTAGAGATTTTGATGCTTCCATTTATCAAGATAAGCCGGTTATTATAAAAGGCTGCGCTAAACGTGAAATTCCACCCAATGCTTATGTGCTGTTGGCTCAAAAACTCCAAGCTTATGCTAAAAGTATTATGTATGGTGAGGCTTGTTCGGCCGTGCCAATGTTTAAACGCAAAAAGTAGTGACTAAACTATTGTTGGCGATGAGTTAGATTGTTATATTTTTGTGATTGATAAAAAATAACAAATCAATTCATGAAAAAAATTACAATCACTTTACTTTTGTTACTAATTGCGCAAATGGGATTTGCCCAAGAAGAGAATCAAGAACAATCAGGATGGTTGGGTACAGGAACATTATCACTGCTATTTAATCAAGCTGCTTTCAATGCCGAATGGCAAGGAGGAGGTACTTCTAACTATGCCGGTAGTCTTAATTTTAATTACGATTTAAACTATAAAAAAGGCGATCTTACCTGGGATAATAAATTTATTGCTGATTTTGGTTTAACGAAGGTCAAAGATCAAGAGTTCACGCGTAAAACAAATGATCGGCTTGAAATCAATTCGATATTGGGTAAACAACTGCAAGAATCTAACTGGTATTACTCCTTCTTTTTAAATTTTAGAACCCAATTTGCAAAAGGCTATGAGTATAGCGAAGCCGATGTGATTGAGCCTATCACCAATGATGTAATTGGGGTAGAAACTGTACGAACAGAAACAACTCACTTTTTATCGCCAGGTTATTTACAAGCAGGTCCAGGTATGTTATGGAAGAAAAGCGACAAAATAAAAGTGAACATCGCTCCTGCAACAGCAAGATTGATATTTGTAGATGATGCTTTTACCAGCGTAGCAGGTTACACAGATGGTGACTATTTTGGTGTAGACCAGGGAGAGTCTACTCGATTTGAATTTGGAGCTTCTTTAAATGCATTTGCTAGTTTTGAGTTGGTTAAAAATGTAAGTTTAGATAATATATTAAGCTTATATACCAATTATTTAGAAGATCCTCAAAACGTTGATTTAGATTATACTGCAACGCTAAATATGAAAATCAATGATTATTTAACTACCAGCTTTATTTTTCAAGCAATATATGATGATAACGCTATAAGCGGATTTCAAATTAGAGAGGTGTTAGGAGTAGGATTTACTTATAAACTTAATCCTCAAGAATAAAACAAGCTTTTTTTAAGGACAAAAAAAGGAAATCTATAAAATGATTTCCTTTTTTATTTTTCAAGATAAATTTTAAGCCACTGCTTTTTTCTTAAATCTTATTTTGGCACGGTTACTAAGGTAGAACATAATAGGCACAATAATTAAAGTTAAGAAGGTGGCAAATATGAGCCCGAATATCACTGTCCAGGCCAAGGGTCCCCAAAAAATAACATTGTCTCCACCAATATACACACGTGGGTCATAGTCTGTAAATAAACTAAAGAAATCTATATTTAAACCAACTGCGAGCGGAATTAAACCTAATACCGTGGTAATTGCAGTTAACAAAACAGGTCTCAATCTTGATTTTCCTCCTGCAACAATAACTTCAAAATACTGTTTTTTACTAAGTAGTTGTTCTGAGTCTATATTCAATTGTTCTTTTTTACGATCAATTAGAATTTGGGTATAATCGATAAGAACAATAGCATTATTTACCACAATTCCGGCCAAAGAAATTATACCCATCATGGTCATAATTATGATAAAATCCATCTGAAAGACTATTAAACCATATAAAACCCCTACAAGGCTTAAAATTACTGCCATTAAAATAATTATGGGTTTAGAGATAGAATTAAATTGGGCCACTAAAATCAATAGGATCCCTCCAAGTGCAATTAGCAGTGCTTTCACTAAGAAGCTCATATTTTTTTCTTGTTCTTCTTGCTCTCCAGTAAATTTAAAATTAACATCTTTAGGAAGCTCGTAGCTTTTTAGCTCTGATTTTAATTTGTTAACGATTTCGGTAGGATTATATCCCGTAAGAACGTTTGAGTACACGGTAACCACCCTTTTTAAATCTTTTCTTTTAATTGCACTAAAGGCAGCCGATTCTCTTTTGTTTACGAGTGTTGAGATAGGAATTTGCATAATTTCACCCGTATTTTGGTTTTTAAAAGTAATGGGCTGATTGAACAATGCACTTTCATCAAATCGTTTACTTTCGTCAAATCTTATATTGATTTCGTAATCATCGTCACCTTCTTTATAAGTAGAAATCTCTTCGCCATAAATGGCTCTTCTAAGCGTTTGACCTATCTGAGCAGTACTTACTCCAAGTCTTCCCGCTTTTTTCCGATCAACACTTACATTGAGTTCTGGTTTAGCTTTGTTAACATCAATTTTAAGCTCCTCTATACCATCAAGCTTTAAATCATTGATATAAGCACGCATTTGTTCGGCTTCGTGAAGAAGTTCGTTATAATCTTCCCCTGTAAGTTCTATATTTATGGGGTAACCCGTAGGAGGTCCTGTTTGGTCTTTTTCAACGATGATAGAAACACCGGGAAAACCTTTGACCGCCTCACGTACTTCAGATAAAACCGTACTACTTTTTACTCCTCTACGAAGGTTAAACTCACGCATGGAGAGAGTGATTTTTGCTTTATGAGGCATTTCATTTTGTTGGCCTCCATCGGTTTGTGGGTTTCCAGCTCCTTGACCCACTTGAGAAATTCCAGATTCGACCATATAGTTGTAACCGTCTGCATCTTCGTATTTTTTTATACTATTAAAAATACGCTCTTCTATTTGCTTTGTGAGTTCATTGGTTTTTTCTATAGCCGTACCTTCGGGGTATTCGATATAAGTGATTATCTGGTTAGGTTCATTTTCAGGAAAAAACAAAACTTTGGGTTGAACCACTTTAAGTAAAGCAAAACTGGAAATCAAAAGACCTAAAGTTCCAAAGAAAAACAGATAAGCCCGTTTTCCGCGTAAAGCGAACTTTAGAGTATTCTCATAGAAATTCTCTAATTTTTTTAGTGATTTATATTGAAAATAATCAACTGCTTTTACTAAGAATAGGCGGTACACCCATATTAAAATAGAAATTAGAATAGCTAGGTTTCCTAAGCCACGCAGTAATCCAGAATCGGCTACAAAGCCTAAAATCAGAAGGATTAATCCGAATATAGCAAAAATAGCGGTTATAAAGATTATTCGTTTGCGACTGACTTGTTTTTCTTGAACCAGCATATACTTAGAGGTAAGCATAGAATTGATGATCAAGGCTACGAAAAGCGAAGACCCCAACACTACCGACAAGGTAATGGGAAATATAACCATAAATTTACCAATGGTTCCTGGCCAGAGCCCAAGTGGGAAGAAAGCTGCTAGGGTGGTAGCTGTACTAGCTATGATTGGCCAAGCAATTTCTCCTAAGCCTTGTTTTGCTGCTTTAATTCGTGGCGTGCCTTCGCTCATAAGGGTATAAACATTTTCAACAACTACAATGCCATTGTCTACCAACATCCCCAGACCCATTACCAAAGCAAAGAGTACCATGGTGTTTAAGGTATATCCCATGCTAGACAGGATGATAAACGACAAGAACATAGAGAGCGGTATGGCGATTCCTACAAATAATGCATTTCTAAATCCTAAGAAAAACATAAGAACCCCAACCACTAAAATAACTCCAAAAATAATGTTGTTTACCAAGTCATCAACTTGGTTTTCGGTTTTTATAGATTGGTCGTTGGTTAAGCTAATGTGTAGTTGCTCTGGCAGGTAGTTTTCTTGTTCATTTTTAATGATATCTTTGATGCTTTCTACCGCTTCAATCATATTTTTACCTGCTCTTTTTTTAATGTCAAGCATTACCACAGGCTGCCCATATTCTCGGGCAAAGGTGCTAGCATCTTTCTCAGAAAAATTAACTTTTGCTACGTCTCGTAAGTAAACAAGACCCCCTTCACGTTTTATGATTACATCTTCAATTTCTTTTGGGTTCTCAAACTCCCCAACAACCCGAATATTTTTTTCGACTCCATTTGTGGTTACATTACCTCCCGAGATAGTTTTATTTTCAAAATTTACAGCGTTTATAATATCATCAAAACTCACCTTAGAAGCGGTCATTTTATAAAGGTCTACCGCAATTTCTACTTCTTTTTCTTCGGCACCTCGTATGGTTGCTTCTTTAATTTGTGGTAAAATTTCAATCTTATCTTGCAGATACTCGGCGTAATCTTTAAGTTGAGGTACTGTGAGGTTTCCCGTTAAATTTACATTTAAGATAGGCATCTCCTCAGAGATATTTAAATCGAAAACGTTAGGCTCTACTTTGGCGCCATTGTCTAGCGTTGGCCAAGTAGTTTCAGCTTTTACCAGATCAACTTTATCTTTTACTTTTACTTTAGCATCTGAAACCGACACGTCTTCTTCAAATTCTACGATTACCATTGAGTAATCTTGTAAGGTGCTTGAACTTATTTCTTTAACCCCTGCTATATTGTTAAATTCTTCCTCAAGAGGTTCGGTAATAAATTTTTCTACATCCTCTGCAGCGTTACCCGGATTAATAGAACTAACATAAATCTTGGTTTCTACTACCTCTGGGAAAGCCTCTCGGGGCATACTGTAGTAACTTAAAAGGCCTCCTAACAAAACGATACTAATGATAACAAAAACAGTCATGCTGTTTTCTATCGCCCAAGTAGATATAGAAAAATCTTTATAGGTATTTTTATTTGCCATTATGCTTTGGTTTTCACTTTTTGTTGATCGCGCATGCTTCGAGCCCCTTCAATAATTATTATTTCTCCGGCTTTCAATCCTGCTTTAATTTCGATTTTATTGTCGTAAGTTAAGCCCGTTTTTACTTTGCGTTTGTGTGCTATGCCTTTATTTTTTTCTGTAGGTTTGAAAACATAGGCTATATGTTCTCCAGCAGCGTTTTCCTGTAAAATGCTTTCCGGAATGACAATCGCATTTTGAGCAGTATAATCGTTTATTTTTAAAGTAGCAATCTGGTTAGGTTTTATGCCTTGAGTTTTTGCTGGTAAATTTATCTTAACTTCAAAACTACGGTTATTAGGATTAATATAATTGGCTACTTGATTTATGCTGCCAGCTATAGATTTGTCTAAAGCAGCAAATTGAATTTGTACCTCTGTGCCTTTATTAATTTTACCTAAATAACTTTCGGGAACCTCTGCGGTAATATACATTTCATCTAGATTAACCAGTCTAAAAAGAGCGTTTTGGCCTGGATTCACCACTTGACCTTCGTCGGCAATAACCTGGTCTATGGTGCCCGAAAATGGTGCCCGTACAATCGTTTTGGCTAATTGAGCACGTAATTGCTTGGCTGAATTTTGAACGGACTCAAAATTTGATTTAGCCTCTAAAAATTGTATTTCGCTACCTATCTTTTGTTTCCATAGACGTTCTTGACGTTCAAAAGTGGTTTTTGCCAATGATAATTGGGTCTCTATTTGAGCAAGTTGACTACTCAAGCCGCCATCATCTATACGCGCTAAAATTTGACCTGCACGAACTTCATCACCTTCCTTTACGGATATGGTTTTTAGAATTCCACTATATTCTGGATATATTACGATATTTTTATCGGTGTCAACATCTCCTTGAATTTCTAGATAATGCTTGAATAAGGTGTCATTTAATTGAAGTGTAGTGACTAAGCTACTTTGGTCTGTGGTATCTAACTTCTGTAACTTTTGATTTATTTTGGTTAAATCATCTTTGATTTGCATCTGTTGTTGTGAAAGTTGTGATTTCATTTCGCGTAAGCGCTCCATATCATTACTTTCTAACACTTCTTCAATATTGGCCTGTTTATTTGAACAGCTCCAAAGACTAATGAATATAATTAATAAGCTAATTGATTTTTTCATACTAGTTGTTACTTAGAGTTATATTGGGTGTATTTAATAAGGTTTCTAATGCCGCCTTTGCATTCAAGACATTCACCATAGATTCTAAAAATTCTTGTTGGGTGGTGTATAATTGGGTTTGAGCTTGTCTTAATTCAAAACTAGAAGCTAATCCTTCTTGAAACTTTATTTGATTTTTCTTTTCAATGCGTTCTGCTAAATTTAGATTACGCTTAGCGGTTTGGTAATTTTCAATAGCAAATTGGTAGTCATTACGAGCTTTCTCCACCGCTAGCCGAATTTGCTCTTGAGCTTGTGTAAATTGCGTTTCGGCTTGCTCTAATGCAATTCTGGCTTGAGCAGATTTAGCACTACGCTTTAATGAACTGAATATAGGAATAGAAAGATTTACGCCCCACATAGAAGATTGAAACCAATTTTGGTCGCTGTCTAAAAAACTAAATTCTTGACTAAAAGCAGCTGTACCATAGTTTAAAAAAGTGGTTAATCGTGGTAAAGCTTTGGCTTTTTCTAGATTATATTCGTGGGTGCGTTGCTCGATTAAATTTTGCGCTAATTGGTATTCTATTGTATTTTCTAGATTTAAATTTTCATTCATCAAGCCTAGACTTATATTTTCTTCGGTGAGATCGTTTAAGTCTTCAGCTAAATTTACCTGATGTTCTAAAGGAATACCTAAAGTTAGATTAAGCACATCTTTTGTGACGTCTACCAACCGTTTTGCATTATTCAACTGGTTATTCACTTGTGAATAAGTAATCTCTAACTGCTCTACAGCTTCTTCTTCTTGTAGACCATTTTCATATATAGCTTTTGTTTCTCTATAATTCTTTTCTAGAGTAGCTAAATTACTTTTAAGAATCTCAACGCTTTCTTTGGCCAATAGTACATTCCCGTAAGAATCAATCACGTCTTGCCTAATTTCTAAAGCGGTTTTTCTTGCGTTGGTATTGGTGTATTTTAGATAGGTTTTTGCTGCCCGTACCGCTACAATATAAGAACCGTCAAAAATTATTTGTGAAGCGGTAGCGGTGGCATTCATATTCTGTTTGGTCCCAAACACTACTGGGATAAATGTACCCGGTTGCCCACCCGCAAGTTCTGCAGGAAGTAAATTTACAGGTTGTTTTAAATTGTTTTGGTAAGCAATATCTGCATTAATTTGAGGTAAACCATCGGCGGTAGTTTCCCACTTTCGTTTCATAGCTTTTGTAATATCTCGCTTTGCATTTATTGCTGTGTAGCTACTATCTAACGCAAATTGAATAGCTTCTTCTAAGGTGAAAGTGTACGATTTTGCCAACTCTTGTGCTTGAGCAATGCAAGTGCAAAAAACTAGGCAAAATGTGACTATTTGTTTCATGAATTTGAAGTTTTAAGAGATTTTAAGTGTTTTAACCCAAGCGGACTTACTATTGCTCTCAGGTGATAATCAAGAAAATTATATATAATAGTGTTAATGCTTAAGTTGTCTGTTAAAAGATTTTTGTTGTTACGAATTCCTTCAATCAAGGTGCGATAAAATTCTGCTACCATTTTTGGATTTAAATCTTCACGATAGCAACCTGACTCCTTTCCTTTTTCAAGATTATTTTGTATTACAAGCAACATCTTTTTACTCTTTTTTTCTTTTAAAGATTTATAGACGCTGGGGTAATAGCGATTGAGTTGGTATTGAACCGAAGTTTTTTCTTCCCGTAAAGAATTGATGATAAATTGATGAATGGCAATCATTTCATCTATAGCATTTAAATTCTGATCAAGAATAGCGTTTATCCCCGTACTAATTTGGCAAAATAAATAATGGGAGCAGGAATTTACAAGTTCGTTTTTGTTGGTATAATAGGTGTAGATGGTTTTCTTAGATATGGCTAAATTCTGGGCAATTTCATCCATGGTTACATTTTTAAAACCAAAGCTTAAAAATAAATCGGTAGCCGTCTTTAGAATCTTGTCTTTCACAATGCAAAATTAAGCAAAGAAACTTTTTATACTATTGTAGTTTCTTTGTTTTTTCTGTTAAACTTTAGTTAAGCGATAAAACTGCTGATGTTTCTGTAAAAATTAATATTTTAGCCCATATTTTAGATATTATATCATGGTAGAAGTTGAGAAGTATAGAGAACACTTTTTAAAATATATGAATGAGAAGGTGGACCTAAAGGAACCTAAGAATTTATATGAACCAATTTTATACATTTTAAACTTAG
Source organism: uncultured Mesonia sp. (assembly GCA_947499595.1). GTDB lineage: Bacteria > Bacteroidota > Bacteroidia > Flavobacteriales > Flavobacteriaceae > Mesonia > Mesonia sediminis. Next base: position 198,797 of record CANMOY010000005.1, on the reverse strand, counting down.
GTGGTAAACGACTTCGACCTATTTTAACGCTTCTGGCAACAGATGCTTTTGAAGGCGATGTTGAAAAAGCCTTAGATGCCGCATTGGCTATAGAAATATTTCATAACTTTTCGTTAGTGCACGATGATATTATGGACGATGCTCCTTTGCGCAGAGGTAAGGATACTGTTCATGAAAAGTGGGATATTAATACAGGAATCCTTTCTGGTGATGCCATGTTAATCAATGCGTATCAATTATTCGAAAATTACAATAGTGATACCTTCAAGCAGTTAGCTCAATTGTTTACAAAAACGGCTATTGAGGTTTGTGAGGGTCAGCAATATGACGTCGATTACGAAGAGAGTGATACGGTGAGTATTCCTGAATACCTACAAATGATTAAATACAAAACCGCTGTATTGGTGGGGGCAGCACTTCAAATGGGGGCTATAATTGCTAATGCAAGTAAAAAAGATGAACAACTTATTTATGATTTCGGCTGCAATCTAGGTCTAGCCTTTCAATTGCAAGATGATTATCTTGACGTCTTCGGCAACCCAGAAACCTTTGGTAAACAAATAGGGGGAGATATTATAGAGAATAAGAAAACTTTCTTGTATCTAAAATCTCTCGAACTACTCGACCAAGACGAAAGTGAACAACTAAAGCATTTGTATTCAATAAGTCCTTTAAATCCTGCACAGAAAATAGAAACCGTAAGAGGGTTGTTTGTAAAAAGTGGGGCAGCTGGGTTAGCCAAACAAGAAATAGAAAAATACACCAGTACTGCATTAAAACACCTGGAAGACTTAGAAATGAAACCAGAAAAAAAGCAAAGGTTTACAACTTTCGCTAAAGATTTAATGACCCGTAATGTTTAAGTTTGATTATGCAAAAGTTCTACTTTGCAGTTTAAATAGGACTATAACATAAATTTATGTTTATAAACTGGTCATGTATATGAAATGTTGTATTTTTGAAATGTTTATAAAAACATAAGATTAGCATCCAAACATGGACCAATTTTCATTTCTAAATGCGGCACATACCGCATACTTTGCAGAGCTATACGATCAATACCTGCAACATCCCGATAGCGTAGAACCCAGTTGGCGGGCTTTTTTTCAAGGTTTTGACTTTGGAGTAAAAGAGTCTCAAGAAGAGCAAGAGCTTCGGCCTGTTCCTAATTCACAAGTGGTACAATCCAATAATGCCAGTCCCTCAGTAGCACCAGTTGAGCTTCCTGAAGAGCTTAAGAAAGAGTTTAAGGTAGTTCAATTAATTGATGCTTACCGAACGCGCGGGCATTTATTTACAAAAACAAATCCGGTAAGGGAGCGCAGAAAATACGCACCTACTTTAGATATCGATAATTTCGGGCTGAGTCAAGCCGATCTAGAAATGACTTTCTCTGCGGGAGAAATTTTAGACCTGGGCAAGACCACTTTAAAAAATATAATAGATCATTTGCAAAAAGTATATTGTGCTTCAATAGGAGTAGAATATATGCATATGCGCAAGCCAGAGGAAATTAAATGGATTCAAAACTGGCTCAACGTTAACGAAAACAAACCGCAATTTACACCAAAACAAAAGAAACAAATTTTAAATAAACTTACCCAAGCCGTAGGTTTTGAGTCGTTTTTGCATACAAAATTTGTAGGTCAAAAACGCTTTTCGCTTGAAGGTGGCGAGAGTTTAATTCCAGGTTTAGATGCTTTAATAGAAAAAGCAGCAGAAAAAGGGGTTAAAGAATTTGTTATGGGTATGGCTCATAGAGGTCGCCTAAATACGCTTACCAATATATTTGGTAAAGCACCCAAAGATATTTTTAGCGAGTTTGAAGGAAAAGATTACGAACAAGAATTTTTTGATGGCGATGTAAAATACCATTTGGGATGGACATCCTGCCGTAAAACCGATAGCGGTAAAGGTATTACTTTAAACATTGCACCAAATCCATCACACCTAGAGACAGTAGGACCTGTGGTAGAGGGAATTACCCGATCTAAGCAAGACAGACATTATTTAGATACACCAAAAGCAGTCTTACCTATAGTAGTTCATGGTGATGCTGCAATTGCTGGACAAGGAGTGGTTTATGAAACCATTCAAATGGCTCAGCTTGACGGTTATAAAACGCAAGGAACCATTCACGTAGTAGTAAACAACCAAATTGGGTTTACCACAAACTATCTCGATGCGCGATCTTCAACTTATTGTACAGACGTAGCAAAGGTAACCCTTTCGCCTGTTTTACACGTTAATGCAGATGATACCGAAGCGGTTGTACACGCCATGTTGTTTGCTTTAGATTATCGAATGGAGTTTGGTAAAGACGTATTTATTGATTTATTAGGCTATAGAAAATACGGACATAACGAAGGAGATGAGCCGCGTTTTACACAACCTAAACTTTATAAAGCCATTGCTAAGCATAAAAATCCTAAAGAGATTTATAAAGAACAACTGCTCAGCCAAGGCGTTATAGATCAAGCTTACGCTGAAGAGCTTGAAAAAGAATACAAAGCTTTCTTAGAACAAGATTTTGAAAGTTCTAAAAAAGAAGATACTACCATTATTACTCCTATAATGCAAGAGGAGTGGGAAGGCCTTAGCTATGGTTCTGAAACAGAAATGATGCAGAAGGTAGACACTAACTATGACCAAGAGAAATTAGATCGTGTTGCCAAAAGGATTACACAATTACCTGAAGGTAAAAAATTCTTAAAGAAGATTACTAGACTTATTAAGGCTAGGGAAAATATGTACTTTGAGAAAAACCAATTAGATTGGGGATTGGCAGAGCTATTAGCTTATGGTAGTTTATTAGAAGAGGGCCATGACGTGCGTATGACAGGGCAGGATGTTGAAAGAGGTACCTTTTCACATAGACACGCTGTTTTAAAAGTTGAGGAAAGTGAAGAAGAAATTATTCTCCATAATAAAATAACCGAAGATCAAGGTGAGTTATATATTTACAATAGTTTATTGTCTGAATATGCCGTGTTAGGTTTTGATTATGGTTATGCCATGGCAGATCCTAATGTATTGACCATTTGGGAAGCTCAGTTTGGAGACTTTAGCAACGGAGCTCAAATTGTGATCGATCAATATATTTCATCAGCCGAAGATAAATGGAAACTGCAAAATGGTCTTGTAATGCTGTTGCCTCACGGGTATGAGGGTCAAGGGGCCGAGCACTCATCTGCACGTATGGAACGTTACTTGCAACTTTGTGCAAAAGACAATATGTACGTAGCAAACTGTACTACACCAGCTAACTTTTTCCATTTACTTAGAAGGCAAATTAAATCTAACTTTAGAAAACCTTTAATTGTTTTTACACCAAAAAGTTTATTGAGGCATCCTAAAGTAGTGTCTACTAAACAAGAATTAGCAGAGGGAAGCTTTAAACCGCTTATCGATGATCAAGTGGAGAACCCTAAAAACATAAAATCTTTAGTGTTTTGTATGGGTAAATTCTATTATGATTTATTAGAGCGTAAAGAAAAAGAAGGTAGAGATGACGTAGCCTTGGTGAGGTTAGAACAACTTTTCCCACTACCGATGAATGAAATTAAAGAAACAATTGCCAAATATAATAACGCCGAAGAAGTAGTTTGGGCTCAAGAAGAACCGAGAAACATGGGAGCTTGGAGTCATTTGCTTCTACACCTTGACGAGGCTAAATCATTTAGAGTAGCAAGCCGTAAATTTTATGGTGCGCCAGCCGCTGGTAGTGCGACAAGATTTAAGAAAAGACACAATAAGGTGATAGATATTGTATTTGACAAAACACAAGATAAATAAAAAATAAAACCGATTCCGAAATAATAGAAATTATGGCTTTAGAAATGAAAGTCCCTTCACCGGGAGAGTCAATCACAGAAGTTGAAATTGCAGAATGGCTTGTATCAGACGGCGATTATGTAGAAAAAGATCAAGCTATTGCAGAAGTAGATAGTGATAAAGCAACCCTAGAATTACCTGCCGAAGCAAGTGGTATTATTACGCTTAAAGCGGAAGAAGGAGATGCCGTGCAAGTAGGTGAGGTGGTTTGCTTAATTGATACCGATGCCAAGAAACCAGGCGCTGATGATAAAAGCGCAGAAGAGGAGGAAAAAGAAAGACAAGAAGCAGCTAGTAGTAAAACTGATAGCGAAAAAGCAGAAGCAAAGACAGAGGAACCTTCAAAGCCTTCTACGCCGGCACAACAGCAAGATGACAATTATGCCAGTGGCACCCCATCGCCAGCCGCTAGAAAAATAATGGATGAGAAAGGTGTTGATGCTGATGAAATTAAAGGTACTGGAAAAAACGAACGCATAACCAAAGAAGATGCTGTTAAAGCAAAACCTTCTATGGGTACACCAGGACCAGGTAGTAGAGGTGAAAAGCGTACTAAAATGTCTATGCTTAGACGTAAAGTAGCAGAAAGATTAGTAGGTGCTAAGAATGAAACCGCAATGCTTACGACCTTTAATGAAGCAGATATGTCGCCCATTTTTGATTTGCGTAAACAATATAAAGAGGCTTTTAAAGACAAACACGGAGTGAGCTTAGGTTTTATGTCCTTTTTTACTTTAGCTGTAGTGCGTGCTTTAGACATGTATCCTGCCGTGAACAGTATGATTGATGGTAAAGAAATGATTACCTATGATTTTAAAGATATTAGTATTGCTGTATCTGGACCAAAAGGTTTAATGGTTCCGGTAATTAGAAATGCAGAAAACTTAAGCTTTAGAGGAGTAGAGGCAGAAGTAAAACGTCTTGCTTTACGTGCTCGTGATGGGAAGATTACCGTAGATGAAATGACAGGTGGTACCTTTACTATATCTAATGGTGGTGTATTTGGTAGTATGCTATCCACACCGATTATCAATCCACCTCAAAGTGGTATTTTAGGAATGCACAATATAATAGAGCGTCCAGTAGCTATTGATGGAAAGGTAGAAATAAGACCTATGATGTACCTAGCGCTATCTTATGACCATAGAATTATAGATGGTAAAGAATCTGTTGGATTCTTGGTGGCTATTAAAGAGGCTTTAGAAAATCCTGTAGAGCTACTGATGAATGGAGATGTAAAAAAGGCTTTAGAGTTGTAATCTCATAATGTATACATAAAAAAAACCTGCAATTTTGCAGGTTTTTTTTATGAAAAGAATTAAAACGAATAGCCTTTTACGCTTATTATAAAACACAAAAAATAATATATCTAAAAACTTTGTATATCAAGACTTGCATCTTTTTTCTTTAGAATGCTACATAGCAATATTATGATAAAGGGTAGAATATGTCTTTTTCGCTGTCAAGGGGCTTAAACAGTAAGTAAATTTCAATTTTGGGTATATAGATAATCGTTTTCAGGTTTTAATAACATCCTCATAAAAAAAGGCGACCCAAAAGGGGCGCCTGCAAAAAATTTTATTTTATAGCTTTTATAAAGTTGCCTTGATTTCAAGAGCAACATCTTCCCAAGTTTTACTCACGCCATCTCCTCCTTTGTGTAAATCAAAACAAGCTTCGTTTAATGAAGCTAGTGCTTCTAAGGCATCCCAATCTTCTAAATGCATTGTTCCAGTTAAGGTTACTACATTTTCATCAGATATGCTAAAGTTTAAAGGCAAGACTTGGGTTTTATTATTCATTTTAACATGTGCCTTCAACTCCTCATTTTCTAACTTTATTTTTCCTGAAATTAGTTCGGTGTTATCCATCTTTTCAAAAAAGAAAGCTAGTATTTTAGGGTCACGTGTACCTGTTCCATCATTGGTAAACAAGCTTGAAACCGGAATACTAAAAGCTAGATCTTGAAATAATTCTTTAGGGTCTTTTCCTTCACGACTGTCGAATTTCAAAGTTTTAAAAGTACCGTTCACCGGCATTTTATCGGTAGTTTTATAGGCTGTCCAGGTTAGGGTGGTTTGGTCTGGAGTTAATTGATAAACTACCTCTTGTGTTTTGGTTTGTTCAACTTGATTGGTAATGGTCTCATCTTGCTTGGAATTTTCTTTGCAACTAAAGTTGATTAATAAAAAGCTAAGCATTAAAAAGAGTGAAGTTTTTCTCATGGTTTAAATTTTAAAATATGGCCATAAAGCTAAACATATACTTGCATCTTAGCAATTTTTAGAACTACTAATTATTTGTTTAAACCATAAAAATTATTTAAACATCTAGGAATTTGTGTTTAAAAGTTTTTGGTTATAACAGACTTAAAATTACTGAAGTTTAAAAACATCGATTGTGTTTCATAGTCTATAACGGCATTCGTAGCTAGTAGAATATCTGCACCAATTATACCATGAATCTGTTCAGATTCATATTGCTCTAAGGCTAAATTTACATGGCTTAAATCAAATAAAACCAACTCTATTTCTTTCATGCTCCAGGAGCCTATCTGTAAATTATTGTCTTTTGAAATTTCGGTTAACATATCTGTTGCTCCAGCCCCAGCAGCTTTTACTTCGCTTTCTTGAGCTAAAACCTTAAAATGTTCTACATATTTAAAATCTATGCAAGAATCTGTTGGTTTCTTAGTGGCTATTAAAGAAGCCTTAGAAAGTCTTGAAGAATTATTGACGGATAATGATGTTAAAAAAGCGTTAGACCTTTAATTGAATGGCATATATAATTTTATAAAATAGCCTTTGAAAATTTCAAAGGCTTTTTATTTTCTAAAATTTATTGTTTTACAATTTTCTTAATACTCTTTCTTCCTTCAAATTCAATTTCTACAAAATAAACTCCTTTAGCAAGTTGCGAAATATCATAAATAGCTTGAGCCTTTTTAAAGCTTAACACTTCTTTTCCGTTAATGGAAAAAACACTGATTGAGTTTATTTCTTTACCTGAATCTATTTCCAACTCAAAGCTGTTTGTCACAGGATTAGGATATAGTTGAATCACTACTTTTTCTTTGCTCACCACCCCTAGTTGTTGACTCTGGTAAAACGCTTGATCTCCAGTACTAGTGTTTGTAATTACTAAAAAATCTAGACTACCTTGCTGCGATACTGTATAGGTATAAGTACTTGTATGATTCTGAATCTCAAAAAAATCACTAAAATATAATTGTTCAAAATTTCCCATATTTATATTGAAGCAGAATTCACTAAAAAACAAACTTTGATCTATTACAAAAGAATTTGATAAATCATCATGGATGATTTCTGTAGAAGCACCACTACAACAGTCAATTATAAGTTTGTCTAAAGGAGCCACTATTTCATAGATGAATATTGTCGATTGCAAATCATCAGGCGTAAAAATAATCGTATTGTTGATATCTATTTTTTCTAAATACCATTTGCCATATAAGTAATTAGCTTGTGAAATTCCTCCTTGTGCCCACATTGTTGAACTAGCTAATGTAAGTAAGTAAATAAGTAAGTAATTTTTTTTCATAATTTGTTAATTTAGTTGATGTTATAAAGCTACATTAAAATATCCCTAATGCAAATAATTACTTAAACCGTTAAATAAAAATTTACTTCAAATACAAACAATTGTTTTTATAATCGATCACGGCTTTTCCTTTTTTTAGTATATCTGCACCAATAATGCCGTGTACTTTTTCTGCATTATGATTTTCTAAAGCTTGGTTTACATGACTTAGATCGAACAATACCAAGCTTACTTTTTTCTTTTTCCAATCCTTAATCTTTAGTTCATTTTTTAAGGAAACTTGCGTTAGCATATCGGTAGCTCCTGCTCCAGCAGCTTTTACATCGCTGTCTTCGGCAAACAAATTAAAATATTCGGCGGTGTCTAGTCCAACACAAGAACTAGAAGCACCAGTATCTAAAATAAAATTACCTTCTACTTTATTTATCTTGGCTTTTAACTCTAAATGATTGGTGACAGTGGTTTTTAATTTAATGCGGGTGTAACCTTTTTCCTTCATTAATTTTCGTAGCGTAGACATTCTTTCGTTTTTTGGCAAAGATAGCCGAAGAATTTAAATTAGTTTTGCAACATCAAATTACCTAAAAAAAACATTCATGCAATTTGTAGATTCTCATACGCACTTATACAGTGAGGCCTTTAATGAAGATCAGGATCAAGTGATACGTCGTGCTTTAGATGCCGGAGTGAATTCTTTTTATTTGCCGGCTATAGATTCTGAAACTACCCAAGCAATGTATGAGCTTGAGAAGCGGTATCCCAATGAGATGCACTTAATGACAGGCTTGCACCCCACCTCGGTTAAACCGGAATCTTATAAAGCTGAATTGGCACATGTGAAAAATCAACTTGAAAAGCGTGATTTTTGTGCCATAGGTGAGATAGGAGTAGATTTATATTGGGATAAGTCAACTTGTAGTTTGCAACAAGAATGTTTTCGTACTCAAATACAATGGGCTAAAGAAAAAAAGTTACCTATTGTCATTCATTGTCGAGAAGCTTTTGATGAGGTTTTTGAGGTGTTAGAAGAAGAAAAATCTGAAGATCTTTACGGAATTTTTCATTGCTTTACAGGGACTTTAGAGCAGGCGAAACTTGCGATTTCTTACAATATGAAGCTTGGCATAGGCGGAGTACTTACTTTTAAAAATGGAAAAATTGATCAATTTATAAAAGAAATATCTATCGATCATATAGTTTTAGAAACCGATTCACCCTACCTAAGCCCAAAACCATTCCGCGGAAAGCGAAATGAAAGTAGTTATTTAGTTTATATTGCTCAAAAATTGGCCGATATTTACAATATTAGCTTAGAGAAAGTGGCAGAAAAAACTACCCAGAACGCTTTGTCTGTTTTTAAAAAATATAAGTAATGTATCAGAATTCAGCTAAAATACTTCTAATTTATACGGGCGGTACCATCGGGATGATTAAAGATTTTGAAACCGGGGCGCTTAAAGCTTTTAATTTTGACGATCTGCTGGCCAATATTCCAGAGCTAAAACTTTTAGAACATCAAATAGAAACCTATAGTTTTGAAAATCCGATTGATTCGTCAGATATGAATGTTGGGTATTACCGTAAATTAGCTGAGATCATAGAGGGAGCTTACACCAAGTTCGATGGGTTTGTAGTACTGCACGGTAGTGATACAATGTCTTATACGGCATCGGCACTTAGCTTTATGTTAGAAAATCTAAATAAGCCTATAATCTTTACAGGTTCTCAATTACCCATAGGAGATTTGCGAACTGATGCCAAAGAAAATTTGATTACCTCAATACAATTAGCTGGGTTAAGGAAGGCTAATAAAAGTGTGATTACAGAAGTTGGACTTTATTTTGAATACAAACTATATAGAGCAAATAGAACCACTAAAATAAATGCCGAGCATTTTCAAGCTTTTGCGTCTCTAAACTATCCAGCTTTAGCTGAATCTGGCGTTAATCTTACCATTAATAAACCTAAATTAAAACAAGCTAACTATAAAAAAGATCTTATAGTGCATAAAGAGCTTGATGAAAATGTGCTAGTGATTAAAATTTTTCCAGGTTTGCATCCAAAGACGCTAGCTTATTTGTTGGATGCTCCACATATAAAAGCCGTTATTTTAGAAACCTATGGGGCAGGTAATGCTTTTAGCGAAGATTGGTTTATAAGGTTACTAAGCGACCATATTGCTAGAGGGTTAAAAATTATCAATGTAACTCAATGTATCGGGGGTTCGGTAAATATGGGATTGTATGCGACAAGCACCCGATTAGAAAAGATAGGTGTTATTTCAGGAAAAGATATTACTACAGAAGCAGCCGTTGCAAAGGCCATGTATTTGTTGGGTAAAAATCTGTCTCCTACCGTATTCAAAACTATTTTTGAAACCGCTATTCGAGGTGAAATGATGTAAAATTTGTTAAGTTTCTTTTTTGGCTTAATTTTTTTTTGTTATTTGCTGACCTTTAATGAAGAGTGTGAAGAGAGGTGGCCGAGTGGTCGAAGGCGCACGCCTGGAAAGTGTGTATACGTCAAAAGCGTATCGAGGGTTCGAATCCCTTCCTCTCTGCTTTTTTTTAAAAAATAATTTATATCTTTAAACTTTAATAATAATTAATTAAGACAACAAGTAATGAAAAGATTATTCTCAATCCTTGTCATCGCAGCCATTATGGTATTTGGAGGTTTAACTGCAAACGCGACAAGCAATGTAAATGCTTTTACAGCAAATGTAACGATTGTTCAAGAAGATGATGGCGCAAATGCTGGTGCGACCGAAGAAAAAGAGTCTTTAGGTTTTCATCAAGAGCTTAAGAAACGATTTATAGAAGGTGGTGCCGGGTTTATGGGTATCGTTCTATTATGTTTGATTTTAGGTTTAGCCATAGCTATTGAAAGAATTATTTACTTAAATCTTTCAACCACAAACTCAAAGAAATTAGCTCAAAATGTTGAAGATGCTTTAAATAGTGGAGGTATCGAAGCAGCTAAAGAAGTTTGTAGAAACACAAAAGGTCCTGTAGCTTCTATCTATTACCAAGGTTTAGATCGTGCAGATGAAAGTACAGATGCAGCAGAGAAAGCCGTTGTAGCTTATGGAGGAGTACAAATGGGACAATTAGAGAAAAACGTATCTTGGGTTTCTTTATTTATCGCATTGGCACCGATGTTAGGATTTATGGGTACTGTAATTGGTATGATTCAAGCTTTTGATAAAATTGAGGCAGCTGGAGATATGCAACCGTCTTTAGTAGCAGGAGGTATTAAAGTGGCCTTATTGACTACTGTATTTGGACTTATTGTGGCTATTATTCTTCAGATTTTTTATAACTACATTATCGCAAAAATTGATAGCATTGTTAATGATATGGAAGATGCGTCAATCACATTAATCGATATCCTTGTAGATTACAAGAGAAGAAAGTAATAACCTTATAAATCAATTGTAATGATTATACATAAAATATTAAAAATTGTATCACTAATACTAGGTGCTATTGCATTAGTAATGGGGATATGGTTGTTCTCAACAGGAGATGAGTCTCTTGTGCAACCATTGATGACCATTGCCTATGCTGTTTTTGGTATCATTTTGTTATTGGTGCTGGTCTTTGTTTTAAAAGACCTATTTACTGGAAATGTTAAAAGTACGTTGATTGCTATTGGCTCATTTGCCGTTGTGGTACTTATTGCTTACTTTTTATCTGAAGGAACCGCTACCCAAATGAAAAATGGTGAAATGTTATCAGCCAACCAATCGCAATGGATTGGTGCAGGATTGAGAACCTTTTACATTTTAGCAGCCATTGCTATTGGAGCAATGATCTATTCAGGAATCAAAAAATTAATCAAGTAATCTAAACCTTATGGCAAAAAGAAGTGCACCAGAAGTGAATGCAGGATCAATGGCAGATATTGCCTTCTTGCTGCTTATCTTTTTCTTGGTAACTACAACCATCGAAACAGATACTGGTATCAATAGTAAATTGCCACCTATAGAAGAACAGCCTGAAGATCCGCCACCTCGTAAAGAGAAAAACATCTTTATCGTGTTAATAAATCAAAATGAGGAATTGCTTGTCGAAGATGAGCGTATGGAACTTAAAGATTTAAGACAGGCGGCAATAGACTTTTTAGATAATGGTGGAGGCGATTGTAATTATTGCCAAGGAGCAAAAGACCCAGCATCATCAGACAATCCGCTTAAAGCGGTGATCTCTTTGCAGAACGATAGAGAGACTGAATATGGCGCTTATATCGCCGTGCAAAATGAGCTCGTTGCAGCTTTTAACTATTTGAGAAACCGAGAAGCCAATCGTTTGTTTGGTAAGTCTTTTATCCAGATGGAAAAAGATTTCAATGATTCTCAATATAGGGGAAATAAAGAAAAGTTAGAAGAACAGATTAAGCAAATACGTGAAATGTTTCCTTTAAACTTATCTGAAGCAGAGCCTAAAGAAAGAGAATAAAAGACCTAAAAATTAAATTATGTCTAAATTTAAAAAGAAAAAGAGCGGAGATTTACCAGCGATATCTACAGCATCTTTGCCTGATATTGTTTTTATGTTGCTTTTCTTCTTTATGGTGGCAACAGTTATGCGTCAAAATACACTTATGGTAGAAAATAGACTGCCGTTTGCTGACCAAACTGAGAAACTAGAAAAGAAAGATTTGGTAATGTATATTTATGCTGGTAAACCTAGTGAGCGTTACCAGAAACAATTTGGTAAAGAAGCGCGTATACAATTGAATGATAAATTTGCTGATGTAAACGATATACAGCAATTTATTATCGAGGAGCGTGAGTCTAAACGTGAAGAGCTACAAGGTTTATTAACAACCTCTCTAAAGATAGATGCAGAAACAGGAATGGGGCTGGTATCAGATATTAAGTATGAGTTGAGAAAAGCAGAGGCTTATCGCGTAAATTACACCACCAAGAATGGTGAAGCTATAAAAAACATGCAATAATTGTTGTTGTTATTTTAATCATTTTAAAAGACCGCTTTATTTTAAAAAGCGGTCTTTTTTAATTAAATTGGGTCTATGAAGACATACCTTGTTTTATTGTTAGTTTTTCTTGGTTCTATTTTATCTTCAACGGGCCAGGAAGTTGAGGCCGTTATCGATACTACTAGCATAGATAGTCTTTACCGAGAAGATCAGTTTTATGCGGGTCTTGGTTTTAACCTTTTATTAAACAGACCTAAAGGGATTAGGCAGTCTGGCTTCTCTGGCGGGTTAAACTTTGGGTTTATTCGCGATATGCCTATCAATAAACGAAGAAATATCGCTTTGGGTGTGGGCTTGGGCTGGTCGGCGAATTCTTACGGATTTAATTTGTTGATTGATGAAACCCAACCCAATCCTGTTTATACCAAATTAGAGCGTTATAAAAGCAATAGACTTAGTTTATACCTTATAGAAATGCCCTTAGAATTCAGATGGCGCACTTCGACTCCTACGAGCTACAAATTTTGGAGAATATATGGTGGTTTACGGGTCGGTTATATTCATTATTCTAAAATAAAGAGTGAGTATGAAGACATTCGTTTGGCACAATATAACCTAGATGAGCTCGAACGATTACGATATGGCCTAACGTTTACATTTGGATATAATACTTTTAATTTTACGGTTTATTATAGTTTGAATAGTCTGTTTGATGGTACTTTGCAAGACACGAATGCTCCCGTTGGATTGAATCCGATTAAAGTGGGACTTACTTTTTATATTCTTTAATTATGTATAAACGAATAAAAGTGAATAAGGAGCTAAACCCGCTAAAACGCCCCAAAGTAATTCGTTTACGGTGTGCGCTTTTAGATAAAGCCTAGCTGTAGCGACTAACCCTGTTAGAGCAATACAAATACCGATAAGCCAGTAAAACGATGTCTGGTATAAAAAAGAAATGCTTATAATGAATCCTACCAGCAAGCTACTTGCCATTAAGTGTAAGCTCGCTTTTATTTTAAGATAGCATAGGCATAGAGCTATAAAACCAGCGTATATCCAATTTGAGAAGTAAAAATATAATTCGGTTTGGGAAATATCTCCTAAAACAAAATTTTTGATGCTCATAAATATAAGTATGTATAGCATCAAAGGTATTTTTCGTTCTGTGTAGGTTTTTAAGTGAACGCTACTGATTATTTTAAGGTTTTTGAGCAGAAAAAAAATACAAATGGGAATAAAAATACTCAATACCGAAATACCTAGCAGTTTAGCCTTTATAATAGCTTCAGGTAAAAACCTGGGAGTCACCAAAAAATAAATTGCACTACCTAAAAAGGGTAACCATAAAGGATGAAAAAGAGCACTTATAAATTTAAAAAAGAACTTCAAGATTAAATTTCTTTGCGTAATCGTGCGACAGGAATATCTAATTGTTCTCTGTATTTTGCTACGGTTCTTCTAGCAATAGGATAGCCTTTATCTTTTAATATTTTGGCTAATTTCTCATCGGTTAAAGGCTTTTTCTTGTCTTCTTTTTCAATGGTAATTTGTAGAATCTTTTTTATCTCTAGCGTAGAAACTTCTTCACCTTCTGAATTTGTCATAGATTCAGAAAAGAATTCTTTAATCAATTTTGTGCCGTAGGGCGTGTCAACATATTTTGAATTTGCCACCCGACTAACAGTAGAAACATCCATGCCAATCTTATCGGCAATGTCTTTTAAAATCATTGGTTTTAAGTCTCTCTCGTCTCCAGTCATAAAATATTCGTACTGGTGATGCATAATAGCATTCATCGTTACAAATAGCGTTTCTTGACGTTGCCTAATAGCCTCAATAAACCATTTTGCGGCATCTAATTTTTGTTTAATAAACATGACCGCATCTTTCTGCTTTTTTGTTTTTTTGTCGGTTTCCTTATAGCCCTTAAGCATATTACTATACTCTCTAGACACGTGCATGGTGGGTGCGTTCCTGCCGTTTAAGCTAAGTTGTAACTCACCATCTTTGATTTTGATTGTAAAATCGGGTACAACGTGTTCTACAATTCGATTATTCCCAGCATAGGAGCCGCCCGGTTTAGGGTTCAAATGAGAAACTTCATCAATAACATCCCTTAACTCATCTTCACTAATTGAAAACTTAGACAGAAGTTTCTGGTAATGTCTTTTGCTAAATTGCTCAAAAGCCTCCTCAATTATTGCTATAGATAAAGCAGTACTTTGGGTTGGGGTTTTTCTTTTTAATTGTATTAATAAACTTTCTTGTAAGCTACGTGCTCCTACGCCAGCAGGATCTAGTTTATGTACTATCTGAAAGATTTTTTCAACTGTTTGTTCATCGGTATAAATATTTTGAGTAAAAGCTAAATCGTCTACAATCTCGATTGTCTCCCGTCTAATGTAGCCGCTTTCATCTACACTGCCTACCAAAAATTCTGCGATTTGCTTTTCTTCTTCACTCAATCTAAAGCTTTGCAATTGAGTTTTAAGATACTGCGAAAAAGATACCCCAGAGGCATAAGGGATGGTTTTCTCATCATCATCCTTACTATAGTTGTTGGCTTGAGTACGATAATCTGGAATTTCATCATCACTCAAATATTCATCTACATCAATTTCCGATTCTGTTTCTATAATTTCTGAATCGCTTTCTACTTCTTCATTTTTAAATTCATCATCAAAACTATCCTGGTCCTCTTTTCCACTATCTAAAGCAGGATTGTCTTCTAATTCCTGTTTTACCCTTTGCTCAAAAGCTTGAGTAGGAAGTTGAATCAATTTCATAAGCTGAATCTGTTGTGGAGATAGCTTTTGAGATAATTTTAAATTTAATTGCTGCTTTAGCATAGAGAAAAGTTAATATAGGTTAATACAAAAATAACGAATTATTTAACAGATCTAGCGCTAAAATTATGTTAAGCTTAGCTTTTGAGATTAATTTGGCACGTTACATCTATTTATGAATTGGCGAAATCGTTTAGGCAAAACCCCTTCAATATTTAATTTATTATCTGTAATAGGGTGCGTAAATCTTAATCCGAATGAACATAACATCAATCCGTTTTTATGATTATCTTGTTGACATCCATAAGTTTTATCGCCAAGTATAGGGAAGTTTTGTCTAGAAAGATGTATTCTTAATTGATGAGTTCTACCTGTAATAGGGTTTAATTGTAAAAGACTGTAGATCTGTTCATTTTTTTGGAGTATTTGTTTTCTTAAAATTTCTGTTCGAGCCGATTTAGATTCTATTGCATCAAAGGAGCAAAGGCCCTTATAATATTGGCCAGTAACAATGGCTTGATAAGTTTTTGAAATTTGTTTTCGTTCAAATGCTACAGAAAGCAGCTGTTGTGCTTTTTTGGTTTTTGCTACTAGTAGCAATCCGCTTGTAGGGTTGTCTAGACGATGAACGGGTTGCGGCCAAGGGAGTGCATCTTTTTGCTGCGATTTAACCAAGTTATGAGGCAAAGCATTCTCAATGGTTTTAAAATAATTGCCATTGGTAGGATAACCCGCAGGCTTTTGAATTACGGCAAGGTAATCATCTTCAAAAGGTACTTGAAAATCTAACTTAAATATTTTTTTTGATTCTTCAAATTCTTTATATAGCTCTAACATCATTCCCTCTTCGATAAAATCGGCGGTGCTCGCTACCTTACCATTGATATGAATTAGGCCTTTCTTTATTGCTTTTTTCGCGGCACTTCGGCTATAAAGATATTCAAATGCTTCTGCCGCGTATTCTTGAATTCTATACGAATTGGTCAAAGCTGGAACAATATGTTTTTCTAAACTAATTTTTTTACCCATTGATTATTGTATGCTTATGCTTTACGGATTTAATTTTCCTTATTTTGCTCTTTTAAAAAGATAAATTTTAACGAGATTGAATCCGTAAAGTTAATTTAAAAATAAGCCCTTAGCTGTACGTTTCCTGTATGAATGGCTGCATTGTTAGGACTCTTTCTTCCTTGATAGTTTAAATTTAAATCAAGGTAATTGGTGATTTTTTTTTGCGCGAGTAGTTTCCAAGTATAATTGGTTTTAGGTTGTAAACCAGATAACATTTGATACCCAACGGGGCTAAAAGCATCGCCTTTAAAGGCATTATAGATATAATTGAATTCTGTCGAAAAACTATAGATCTGACCTTTTGCCCATTGCAAAGATAAGCCTAATCGCTGTTTTTGTAGTGTTTCTAGATTATTAATGACGTTTTCTTGTTTGTCTAGCTCGTAAAACAGTTCAAATCGTTTATTTTGATCTAAAAGATAGGTCACTTTGGGGAAAATACGTAGGCTATTGATGTTGAAATCACGTGAAGGGAAATTTTGATAGCTATTTTCATTTTTTGAAAGCTGCTGCTCAAAGCCCAACAACCAAACCGAGGCAATTCGGTGCAGATAATTTATTTGGTGACTTCTAATTTTGCTTTCTTGAACTCCCGTTATTAAGAAATTTTTGTTTTTGGCGTCTAAATAAGTGTAGGTGGTAGAGTGCTTTTGCTTACCCCGATTATAAAAAAGACTGTTTCTAAAGTTGATATTGGCTCCTAATTCTTCATGATCTTGTTGAAACGGATTTAGGTTAAACTTGCCAGACGCTCGTCGAATTTTGCGCTCTAGTAAATAACTGGTTTGATTATAAAAGTGATGCCAAAAGGCTACTTTTTCCTGCTGATTTATTCGGGAGCCATCCAGAGTTAATACTTGACTAATTTTATTTTGATTGGTTTTAATAAAGATTTGGTTTGGTAATAAAACCCGGACGTACTTCCCTTCGTTAGGAAAAGGGCTTATTTCAAACTCATCTAATTCTTGGGTGCCATTTTGATTGTAGTCAATCCAAATAAATTGCCCTTCTCCCGGATTAACTTCTACATAAGTAAATTCCTGCTGCGCTAAGGTCCCGCTGTTGGTTTGGTAAAGCGTGTTGCTTTGTATAAAACGGTTAGCAAAATTTTGTCTGTACCTTATTTGGGCATTCAAAGAATTTTCAGCCGGAATGCTATTGGTATATTTTAATTTTCTGTAATTGGCAAAAAAGCTTAGTTGACTGTTTTCTTGTTTTAACACATTACCCTTTAAGTAATAATTATAAGCGGTATTTACATGGCTTAAACGGTTATTTCTAATGCTGTCATTAGTTCGTAGTTTAAAACCAATTTCAGTAAAAACACCTGTACTGTCTCCAACTCCAACATAAACCGTACTGCTTCGAAAAGCCTGAGAGTTTAAGGCTAACTCATCACTTATTTTATTTTGCTCTTTCAAGTGTTCTGTGGCTATTCGAGTACCAGTATACCATTTGTTAATTTGTAAATTTAAATCTAAATAAGCTTTTAAAAACTTGGTTTTCTCATATTGAGATTGACTGTTTAAATAGCTAGCATTTCCTGTTATTTTAAAGCGATTAAATCGATTTTGCGTAGAAAAAACATGGCGGTTACCCGAGTAGTTATTCTTGTAATTAAGATGTTCAAACCAATATTCTGTTTCGTGAGAAGTGGAGTCAATGTACTTAAATCCGCTGCGATTAAAAATTTGGTTTCCTTTTTGATTTTCTAAATTCCAATCTCTATCAAATTCAATGGCATAAATACGCTCAATAGGAGAGAAGCTGTTTTCAATATAAGTAAGATCTTGTTGTATAAAAAACTGCGCTTTATTTGCAAATGTTTTAAGCAGTTGCTTGCCTTCTGCTTTTAAAGCCAGACCGGCGTTATCTTGATCGTCTTGTGCAGAAAATAAATTTAAGTCTTTCTTACTGGCCGCAATTTCAACATTCATGGCTGTTTTTTTATCGCTGTATTGTGCTTTTGTCATGGCTAACTGTAGCCTTTCGGGCGCGTATAGGCGTATTATGGGTGCGTAGTTACCTTGTTTTATACCATTTACTGGAGCCACATACGTGTAAATTTTGCTTATAGCCGAATTACTTGCGAGAATGTAATCGCCTTGGTTAGGACCTACAGATGTGAACTTAACTTGAAATAATTCTTCTTCTGGATCATTAGAATACACAAAAACTTCTTGACCATTTACTTGGGTTTTGGTGTAAAGCACTTTGTTCTCAGAAAAGTTACTTTCTTGGGCACTAGCGATAAACATATTTTCTTGATTATCGCCTGCTTGCGCTAATTGATCTACCTGCTCTTGATTAAGGTTCTGTTGAAGGGGCTGGTTTTTTAAATCGGTTTCGTGGTACACAAATCCGCTTATTTGCCATTTTTCATCTTGAAAATCACCGCCAGCAGTAGCTATAATACGGCTGTAATTTTGCTCGGTATATTGAAACTCCACACGAATTCTCATTTCTGAAGTGATAGGGAAAGTGGGATTAAAAATTATTTCTGCAGCGGTATAATCAATAATATAATCTTCATTTTCTCCACGTGAAAGGAGATTGCCATTTACAAATACGCGTTCGCTTCCCGATATGATTAAAACAAATACTTCGTTATTGGGCCCAGTTAATTTGTACGGTCCTTGGTTACCTTCCTGAGCAATAAATTCATTTTGGGTATATACCCCTTGCACAAGAGCAGCCGAAGCATGCGTTCTAATTTGGTAATCGTCACGCGAACTCAAATTGGCTTGAAGGTTTATGCCTTGTACCTTTTTTCGATAAGCGGCAAAAAAGCTCTGGCTTTCTACCAAATCTACATCACCGGCCCTTACCTTCCAATTTTTACTTTCTAGCTCAATAAAAATTTGGTCAAATTCACCTAAGGTTTGAGCATAACCCTGCTGCTGTAGCGGAATATTAGCATCTTGTAGTGAAGCCCTTAGACTCACTCCGGGAGCAATTTCTCCAACTATTTGTAAATCAAGTTCAGAATTTAGTACCGCGCTTTGATTGGTGCCTACCGTAATCCCTCGAGAAATACTTCCAGTGGTCGATAAGCCTTCGAAAGGATTATAATTTTTAGGATCAGACGTACTTTCTAAACTATAGGGTACGGCATTTTTAGGATTTGAATTGACAATAATGGCAGGATCAAATTGCTGGTACTTTCTCGTTAAAAAATCGGGGTATTTTTTATAACTGATATAAATGCTGTCATTGTTTCTTTGGTAAATAGGCGAGAAATAAATCCGCGCCAAGCGAAAGTCAACCCGGTATAGTGAAGTGTCAATAGCTTGCTGTTGCTCATCTAGCACTTGAAACTTATAGGGGTTTATACTTACGCTATCTATCTGTATGCTATCTTGTAATTTGAGTTTTTTTAACTGTATACCATTCTCAACCTGACCTCTAGTCAAAAAAGAAAGAAAAAGAAAGAGAAAGGTAAGCCGTGATTTCATCTGTATATAAAACTCAGTTTAGCATTCAATTATTACAATAGCCATAAAAAAAATACTACGGCAAAATTAGTAAGATGAACCTAATAAATTTGATTAGCTGGCGGGTATTTCTATTTTTGTAAAAACTATAGGAATGGTACTACTTTCTTACAATGTAAATGGTATACGCGCCGCTTTGCGTAAAAATTTAACCGATTGGCTTGCCAACACACAAGCAGATGTGGTTTGTTTTCAAGAAATAAAAGCCACGGCAGATCAATTTGATGATACTGTTTTTAAAGAATTGGGTTATGAATATTGTTATTGGTACCCGGCTCAAAAAAAGGGGTATAGTGGGGTAGGAATCATTAGTAAAAAGAAGCCCTTAAACGTAGCTTACGGTACAGGTATTGATTATATGGATGCCGAAGGAAGAAACTTACGCGTAGATTTTGAAAATTTTTCTGTTATGAGTCTCTACCTTCCCTCTGGTACCAATATAGCGCGACTAGAGCATAAATTAGGCTACATGGATGATTTTTACACTTACGTGGATCAATTAAAACAGGAGATACCTAATTTAATAATATCTGGAGATTACAATATTTGTCACGAGCCTATTGATATTCACGATCCGGTACGTTTAAAAAAGGTATCAGGATTTTTACCTGTAGAAAGGGAGTGGTTATCAAAGTTTTTGAATAACGGAATGATAGACTCGTTTAGGTATTTGAATCCAGAACGAGAGGAGTATTCTTGGTGGAGTTATAGAGCCAATGCAAGAGCTAATAATAAGGGGTGGCGTTTAGATTATCATCTAGTGAGTGAGCCACTGCAACAAAATATTAAGCGTGCCGTTATTTTACCAGAAGCCAAACACAGCGATCATTGTCCAGTTTTGGTTGAAATAGATAAATAATTATGAAGAAATTTTTATTTGCATATTCCATTGCCGTTGGAGCTTTATTGAGTTGTGTTCCGGCTAAAAAGTTAGCCGATTTAGAAGAGCAACACAAAGAGCTTAAATTACATGCGCAAGAGCTAGAAGCAGAACTAGCCGATTGTGATAAAGCACAGAATAAGTTAGAAGAGACACTTGAAGGAGAAAAATCTGCTTTAACAGCATTGAAACAAGAAAAAATGCATTTGAAAGATGAGTTGGAGGGTAGAACCAAGGCTTTAAGTGAACTGCAGGATTCTTATGATGCTTTAGAATCAAATAGCGCAGCCAATCTAGAAGCAAATTCAAAAAGGAACAGAGAATTACTTCAAGAACTAGAAGAAAAAAGAAAACGATTAAATGCCGAGCAGCAAAGACTAAGCGATTTAGAACAAAAACTAAGTGAGCGCTCTGGCCGTATTGATGAACTAGAGCAATTGATTGGCGCAAAAGATGCAAAACTTAATGCCTTAAAGACAAGTTTGTCAAAAGCACTTACCAATTTTGAAGGTAAAGGTTTAAGTGTAGAGCAAAAGAATGGTAAGGTGTATGTGCTTATGGAGAATAAGCTGCTATTTGCTTCGGGAAGTTGGACAGTGGGTCAGCAAGGGATTCAAGCCGTTAATCAATTGGCCGAAGTATTATCTAAAAATAACGACATCAATGTTCTTATAGAAGGCCATACAGACAACGTTCCTTATTCTGGAAATGGTGTATTAAAAGACAATTGGGATTTATCTACCAAACGTGCTACCGCCATTGTGCATTTATTGCAGCGCAACAAAAAGATTAAGCCCAATCGTTTAACAGCTGCGGGAAGAGGAGAGTTTGCTCCTGTAGCTAGCAATACTTCCCCAGAAGGACGCGCTAAAAATAGAAGAATTGAGGTTATACTAGCACCTAACTGGGATGAATTAAATTCTCTTTTGAGTGTTCAAAATTAAACTAGCTATAAATTAATAATCAGCTAGGGGTAACGAATAAAAATGATTTAGGATTTTAAAAGCAATTCTAAATCATTTTTTTTTTTAAGCAAAAAGATGCTCTATTACTTCCTCAACTTTATTCACAAATAAGATTTTAATACCGTATTTTCCTTTACTTATTTTGTTCTGTCCAGATAGCATTATGCTAGCAAAGCCTAGTTTTTCTGCCTCTAAAATACGTTGTTCGATTTTAGGAACTGGTCTAACTTCTCCTGCAAGACCAACCTCGGCGGCAAAACAAATATCTTTAGCAATAGCTATATCTTCACTAGAAGATAAAATGGCTGCGATCACGGCTAGGTCAATTGCAGTGTCATCAACATTAATGCCACCAGTGATATTTAAAAACACATCTTTGGCCCCTAATTTAAATCCTGCACGTTTTTCTAGAACTGCCAGTAACATGTTTAGACGTTTGGCATTATATCCTGTTGTTGAACGTTGAGGAGTGCCATAAACAGCAGTGCTTACCAATGCTTGTATTTCGATCATAAGCGGGCGTAATCCTTCAAGGGTAGCCGCTATAGCGGCGCCACTTAAATCTTCTTGTTTTTTTGAAATAAGAATTTCAGAAGGGTTGTTAACTTCTCTTAAGCCTTCTCCTTGCATTTCATAAATGCCTATTTCGTGGGTAGAGCCAAATCTATTTTTATGTGCTCTCAATATGCGATAGAGGTGATTTCGGTCCCCTTCAAACTGCAAAACAGTATCTACCATGTGCTCCAATACCTTGGGGCCAGCAATACTTCCTTCTTTGTTAATGTGCCCAATTAATAGCACTGGAGTATGAGTTTCTTTAGCAAATTTTATAAGCTCTGCAGTACACTCTCTAATTTGAGAAATACTCCCAGCAGAACTGTCAATATAATCAGTTTGCAATGTTTGAATAGAGTCAATAATTAAAATCTCGGGACTCAATTGCTCAATTTGTCTAAAAATATGTTGCGTTTTGGTTTCTGTAAGAATGTAACAATTATGGGTGTCACCGCCTATTCGTTGGGCGCGCATTTTTATCTGTTGTAAGCTTTCTTCTCCAGAAACATATAAGGTTTTATAGGGTAATTGAAGCGATACTTGTAACAACAAAGTACTTTTCCCTATACCTGGTTCGCCGCCCAATAAGGTTAAAGAGCCGGGTACCAAGCCACCACCAAGCACACGATCTAGTTCAGTATTGTTGGTTTTGAATCTTTTTTGCTTTTCGTATTCAATTTCTTCAATCAAATGGGGCTTTGATAGGCGTTTATGAGAGGCGGTTATATCTTTACTTTTCCAATCTTTAGTCTCATTTTTTTCAATGACCTCTTCAACTAGGGTGTTCCATTGTTTGCAAGATGAGCACTGCCCTTGCCATTTTGCATGCTGTGTGCCGCAGTTCTGGCAGTAAAAGGTAGTTTTTATTTTAGCCATTATTTTTGGTAACGTTTACAACCCAAAATCTTTCTTCAAGGTATTTATTTTTTCTAAAATTAGGTCTTTATTAATGAAAGCGACCTCTTCTTTCCCAAAAGCGACTTGATATTTCCGTAAGGCTTTTTTTGGCTTTCCACTTGTTTCATAATAGCGAGCCTCAAAATAATCACCCAGCATGGTTTTTTCGTGTGCTTTTGAAGCTAACTTGCTTAATTCTTTATATTCATCATATTTTTCATTTACTTCAATAGCTTTGGCAATCATTACAAAATCGCTTACGCGGATTTTTATAGCTAAACCATATTGATTTCCTATGGTTTTATATTTCTCTATTAGATGATCAACCAGTGCATTCGTTTCAAGAAGTATTTCATAATCTTTTGCAGAATAAGCTCTAAATACCGAAAATATCTGTTCTAAAGCACTGGGGATAGCTTTTCCTACTAGGGTGTAATGTGTAGCGTTCTCGATGTTGTCAAAATAATAAAACAACTTTTGGTTTTCTAGTGTTCGTAAACGCTTGTCGGTGGCTAGAATTGTTTCGTGAAGCGCAGGAATGTCATTGCTACCCGTGGCAATGTAATACCATATTTTCTGGTCAATAGCTTTTAGTTGGGTAGCAAGATTGCTATATACAGGTTTGAGGTAGTCTGGACTTAAATTAATGTAGGCATCAAATATCGATTTGTCTTTAAAAAGATAATAATTCATGAAATTAGCGGTTCTGTTTTGCCCAATAATCATTTTAAAGGGAGCAATTCTATAATTTTTTTCGAGTAACGGAAGCAATTCCATTCCTAAAAATTCAAAAAACAGAGCGCCCTCGTCGGCTGGTAAGAGTGTTTCAAAATCTACCTTGGTATCGTTTTCTCTGCTGCCTATTTGATTTACACCCACCACTATCGCCTCAGGGATATCCTCCCAATAGCTGTAATAATCTATGTTGCCTGCAACTGGTTCAAAAAGATAGTCGCCATCAAGTACCACCACAAGGGGGTATTTTTTGTCTGTATTATTTTTATAATTTCGGGGGAGTTGAATTTTGAGTTCGCGTTCTACCTGTAATTTTTCAGATTTTATAATCTTGTAGGTAACTTGCGCTGATATAAAAAATGGAGAAATAAGGATTGATAAAATAACGATAAAATGCATCCTTTTCATATGAGCGGTTTCTAGTTGATTAACTGCTGGAAGATAAAAAATTTAATCCTTATTCTGAAATATAGGTAATAAAAATAAAGAAAGGCTTCCTAAAATGATATTTACTAGCGTTTGAGAGCCCCATAATACCCAACCGAATGCTTCGCCAGTTTCTCTAGGTATGCCATATAAAAACATCGCACTGCCTATAGCAATGGGGTATATGCCTATTCCGCCGTTGGAGAGCGTGATGGCAAAACTGCCCACTACAAAGGCTAGCATAATTACATTGGCAGGAATATCTTCGGCACCATAAATGGCATATTTCATTACAAAAAACATGCTTATATACATAGCCCATATAAAAACAGTATGAAAAAGAAACCACCATCGTTTTTCCATTTTTAAGATGCTTTTCATTCCTAGCAAAATACCCTGACCGAAATCCCGTAATTTACTTAGCCACTTGTTTTTGGTTCGTTTAATAATCCGTAAAAACAAGATACCTCCACCTATTAAAATACCTAGAGCCAATAAACCTATAAAAGGGTTAATTTCAAATCGGTTAAAAAGGAATATAAGTTGCTCGCTCTGCAAAAAGAAGGTAAAACTTACCACTAAAAAAAGCATAATTAAATCGGCTACTCGCTCAGAAATAATGGTACCTAGACTGGTTTCAAAAGGTATTTTTTTGTAGCTGGCAACGGTAGCGGCCCGTAGTACTTCTCCCGAACGAGGAACGCCAAGATTTGCCAAGTAACCACTCATTACAGCCGGGAAGCTAAGTTTAAAAGGCAATTTGTAGCCTAAAGGTTCTATTAAAAATTTCCAACGGTAGGCACGGGAAGCGTGGGAAAGCACACCAAAACTTACCGATAATAAAACATACCCTATTTTCGCTTCAAGAATATTCTCATACAAAGCTTGGCGTTCTTGAGGGGTGGAGTGTAAATAAGACAAATAAACAAAAAATACTCCCAAAAATAATGGGAGTATCGTCTTAAGGTATTTTATAGATTGCTTGCGAGGCATTTGCTTTATTCTAATAAATTATTTTCCTCATTAGGAAATAATATAGCGGGTTTAAAGTTTTTAGCTTCCTCGATATCCATTATGGCATAGGTGATTAAGATAAGTACATCTCCTTTAGCTACTTTTCTTGCGGCCGCGCCATTTAGGCATATTTCACCAGAATTTCTTGGTCCAGGAATTGCATAGGTCTCAAGGCGTTCGCCATTGTTATTATTGACTATTTGCACCTTCTCACCCTCTACAATATTTGCAGCGTCCATTAGGTCTTCATCTATAGTAATACTACCTATATAATTTAAATCGGCCCCCGTAACTTTTACGCGGTGAATTTTTGATTTTACAACGTGAATTTGCATCTTTATGTTGATTTAATTTAATGCCATATTATCGATTAAACGTACCTCTCCAGCATAAGCGGCAATAAATGCTCGGTATTTGGTGCCGGTTTCTATTTTTTTTGCAGGCTCGAGTGTTTCTGCATTTGCAATAATAAAATACTCTAATTTCAAAATAGGTGAGTTCTTAAACTTTTTTTCAATATCGGCACTTAGTTCTATAACAGATTTTGTGCCAAACTTTTGCTTTACTCCTTGTAAACTTTGAAAAATAAGGCTTGCCCTTTCGCGTTGCTCGGTTGTAAGCAATTCATTTCGGGAACTTCTAGCCAAGCCGTTTTTTTCGCGGCTTATAGAGCAAGGAATAATAGTGACTGGTAATTTTTCAATTTCGACCAATTTTTTGATGATTAAGAGTTGTTGGTAGTCTTTCTCCCCAAAAAAAGCATAGTCTGGCTTTACTAACCTAAGCAGTTTATTTACAATAGTACCTACACCATCAAAATGACCTTGTCTAAATTGTCCTTCCATATAGTTGGCTAATGGGCCAAATTCATATGTGTTGGCTTGTAATTGGTCGCTATACATCGTTTGTTCAGACGGGGCAAATATTATGCAGTCTGGATAATGATGGGCCAGTAGCTCGCTGTCTTTTTCTAAGGTGCGCGGATAATTAGCTAAATCATTTTGATTATTAAACTGCGTAGGGTTTACAAATATGCTAATCACAACAACATCAGTTGTGGTGTATGCTTTTTCTACCAATGATAAATGCCCGGTATGTAAAGCTCCCATAGTGGGTACTAGCCCAATCTTTTTACCTGCTTTACGCTTGGCAGAAAGCAGGTTTTCTAATGATTCTCTCTCGTGTATTATGTGCACGTTAATTTTTTTAACTCGTGCAAAATTAATATATTACTGGTAAACTGCATAAATTTTTGTAATTTTGCCTGTTTTTTGTCGTTAACAGTAATTTCCAATTCTAAATTATTTATGAAAGATAAACGAATTTTGTACGTGTCTTCAGAGGTAATCCCATACCTTCCAGAAACAGAAATATCATCTATGTCTTTTGAAGTTCCCCGCATGGTGAATAACCAGGGAGGACAAATACGTATTTTTATGCCAAGATTTGGTAATATAAATGAGAGAAGACATCAGTTGCACGAGGTTATTCGCTTATCGGGAATGAATCTTGTGATAAATGATTTAGATATGCCGCTTATTATAAAAGTAGCTTCGGTACCTAAAGAAAGGATGCAAGTTTACTTTATAGATAATGAGGATTATTTTAAGCGTAAAGCCACTTTAACCGATGAAGACGGTCAGTTATATGATGATAACGATGAGCGCGCTATTTTCTTTGCAAAGGGAGTTATAGAAACCGTTAAAAAACTAAATTGGGCGCCAGATATTATTCATGTACACGGATGGCTAGCCTCGCTTTTACCCCTTTATTTAAGAAATTATTACGGAAATGAACCTTTATTTGCCGAATCAAAAATTGTAACTTCTATTTACAACAAAGGTTTTGAAGGTGAGTTAGATAGTGAAATGCAAACCAAGGTGCTTTTTGATGGACTAGAAGATGATGTAGTAACCCCATTGCAGCAACCAGATTATGCTGCATTAATGAAAGTGGCAATTGATAATTCAGACGCTTTAATTAAAGGAAGTGCAGAATTGCCAGATGGAGTTTTGCAACATATAGAAAATGCTGACGTACCTGTATTAGAATACAAGTCGAAGGAAGAATTCTCTCAAGCTTATCAAGATTTTTATCTGCACGATGTCTTGGGAGAGGAAAAAGAAGATTAATTTATGAATTTTATTCGAATAGTTTTAAGTGCAATTGTATTAAGTCTAGTTTTTGTTTCTTGCGAAGATGATTTGACTCAAACAGGAAGCGGTCTAGTTGGTGAGACCAATTTTAATGCACAGAAGTACAACTTAGTCTCGCTGACGGCAAAAACTGAACCTATTAAAAAAGTTCAAACCAATGCCTTGTCTAGTTATGCACTAGGATTTAATCAAGATCCTATTTATGGTGAAACCTCGGCAAATATTTTAAGTCAGCTTCGTTTAGGTTTTCCAAATCCTCAATTCAATGGCAACCCTGTAGTTGATAGTGTAGTAATGTTGGTACCTTATTTTAGCCGAATTAAGTCAAGGGAAGGAGAGAATGTTACCTATGCGTTAGATTCCCTTTACGGAAATGATTCTTACACACTTGAAATTTATCGTTCGAATTATTTTTTAAGAGATCTAGATCCAACAGAAAACTATGAGGCTCAGAAGTATTATAGTGACCAGCAAAGTTTATTTGAAAGCAATTTAGAAAGTACGCCAATTCATATTGAAAATAATTTCAGTCCTTCAGCAAGCGCTGTAAGTGTGGTTGATTTTGAATCGGGTAAATTAGATACGCTATCTAAAAGCCCTAGAATGAAACTAAAGTTGCCTGCTGCTTATTTTCAACAGCATGTAATCAATAAAGCAGGCAGCGATGCTTTGCTAAGTAATGAAAATTTTAAAAATCATTTTAGAGGGCTTTATTTTAAAGTTAAGAATAATTCGGGTACGCCCTCACAAGCATACACCTTATTAAACTTGAGGTCTGATGAGGCCGAGATTTTAATCTATTATCATATTCCTGCTACTGGGGTAGATGAAGAAGATGAAACCGGAATTTACCGATTGAAATTTAGCGGTCAAATGGTGAATGTTTTTGATACGCAAAATCAAAATATCCCAACTGGGCAAGGCCTTTATCTTAAAGGAGGTGCTGGTTCAATGGCGGTTATAAATTTATTTACCGAAGAGGGCGAGTTAGAAGATTTGAGAGCAAATAATTGGTTAATAAATGAGGCTAATCTTACTTTTTACGTGAATGAATCGGCTTTAGCTGGAGGGGAAAAACAACCCAATCGCTTATTTATATATGATTTAACCAATGGTGCCACCTTGGCGGATTACACTTTAGATATAACCGCTAATGATAATAATCCGAATATATCAAGGCTGAACCATTTGCAACCGCTTACTACCGAAGATGGTGTTTCTTTTTATAAACTTAGAATTACGAATTATATAGGAGATTTGTTAAACCCGGAAAGCGAGCGTACTAGTTCTAAATTAGGAGTAGTATTATCTAATAATGTTAATGTATTTAATCCGGTAACGGTAGATTTGCCTAATGAGTCTGAACTTAAGCGGATTCCCTCGCCAATGGTATTGAACCCTTATAGCACTGTATTATATGGTGTTCAAGCGCCAGAAGGCAAAGAATTGAAATTAGAAATTTTTTATACACAACCAGATTAATTATGTGTGGAATTGTAGGTTATATAGGTCATAGAGACGCGTATCCAATTGTTTTAAAGGGATTACAGCGATTAGAGTATAGAGGATATGATAGTGCTGGAATTGCATTGTATGATGGTGAATCGCTAAAGGTTTGTAAAACTCAAGGAAAGGTTCAAGATTTAAAAGAGAAGTTTGAGAAAACTACCGAAACTAGCGGTACAATAGGAATAGGACATACCAGGTGGGCAACACACGGAGTGCCTAATGACGTAAACTCTCACCCGCACTACTCGAACTCTGGAGATTTGGTAATTATTCACAACGGAATTATCGAAAACTACGATGCTTTAAGAAAAGAATTAATTTCTAGAGGATACACTTTTCAATCTGATACAGATACAGAAGTGTTGGTTAACCTTATTGAGGAGATAAAAAAGCAAGAGAATATAAAGTTAGGTAAAGCCGTTCAAATCGCACTTAATCAAACAATTGGCGCCTATGCAATAGCTGTTTTTGATCGTAATAAACCCGATGAAATTGTAGTAGCTCGTCTAGGAAGTCCTTTGGCTATTGGAGTAGGCGAGGATGAATTTTTTATTGCTTCAGATGCTTCACCTTTTATAGAATTTACCAACAATGCTATTTATCTAGAAGATGGCGAAATGGCAATTGTAAGAAGGGGTAGAGACGTTAAAATCCGTAAAATAAAAAATGATAATCTAGTTGATCCTTATATTCAAGAGTTGCAACTTAATCTTGAGCAGATTGAAAAAGGAGGATATGAGCATTTTATGCTTAAAGAGATTTACGAGCAACCTGATGCAGTAACAGATACTTACAGAGGTCGTATGTTGGTTGAGCAAAGCCTGATTAGAATGGCGGGTGTTGATGATAATTTAGAGCGCTTTTTAAATGCTGACCGAATAATAATTGTGGCTTGTGGTACTTCATGGCATGCGGGTCTAGTTGCTGAGTATATTTTTGAGGATATAGCACGTATACCTGTTGAGGTGGAATATGCTTCGGAATTTAGATACAGGAACCCTATTATCGGTTCAAAAGACGTCGTAATTGCTATTTCTCAGTCTGGAGAAACAGCCGATACTATGGCGGCTATTAAACTCGCCAAAGAAAAAGGTGCTTTTGTGTTTGGGGTATGTAATGTTGTAGGTTCATCGATCTCGCGAGAAACCCATGCTGGAGCTTACACCCATGCCGGACCTGAAATAGGGGTAGCCTCAACCAAAGCCTTTACCACCCAGATAACGGTTTTAAGTTTGATTGCTTTAAAACTTGCTAAAGCCAAAGGAGCGATTTCGAATTCAGATTTTCAATACCATTTAGAAGAATTAGATTTAATTCCAGAAAAAATAAAACAAGCCTTGGCTTCTAACGAGCATATTAAAAAAGTGGCTCATAAATATATGAATGCGGCTAATTTCCTATACTTAGGTAGAGGTTTTAATTTTCCTGTAGCACTTGAAGGGGCTTTAAAATTAAAAGAGATATCTTATATTCACGCAGAAGGTTATCCTGCCGCCGAGATGAAACACGGCCCTATTGCATTGATTGATGAAAAAATGCCAGTGGTGGTTATTGCCACCAAAAAAGGGCACTACGAAAAAGTAGTTAGCAATATTCAAGAGATAAAATCCCGAAAAGGGAAAATTATTGCAGTAGTTACAGAAGGCGACCAAGATGTAAGATCTATGGCCGATTATGTGATAGAGGTTCCCGATACGGTTGAAGCCCTCACGCCATTGCTTACAACCATACCTCTACAATTACTCTCTTATCATATTGCGGTAATGTTGGGTAAAAATGTAGATCAGCCCAGAAATTTAGCAAAATCTGTAACGGTAGAGTAAGTAATTTAAAATTTATGAAAGCGTGCTAGAAAATTTATAAAAAAAATCTATCTTTGCAGCCAGAAAAAGCAATACCATTTTTGGTGATTACAAACTATAAATAAAACCATTAGATAATGTCTAAAGTTACAGGTAAAGTTGTACAAATTATAGGTCCTGTTGTTGATGTTGAGTTTAACACAGAGAACGCCGAGTTACCCAAGATTTATGATTCTCTTGAAATCGTAAGAGAAAACGGAGCAAAACTCGTACTTGAAGTGCAAACACATATTGGAGAAAATATGGTAAGAACCATCGCAATGGATTCTGCCGATGGATTAAGTAGAGGGGCCGAAGTGGTAGCTACTGGTAATCCTATTCAAATGCCAATAGGCGATGATGTTTATGGACGTCTATTCAATGTAACTGGTGACGCTATTGACGGTTTAGGTGATTTACCAAAAACCGGTAAAGATGGTTTGTCAATACACCGTGAGGCTCCAAAGTTTGAAGACTTATCTGTATCTACAGAAGTTCTATTTACAGGTATTAAGGTAATTGATTTGATTGAGCCTTATGCTAAAGGTGGTAAAATTGGCCTTTTTGGAGGAGCAGGAGTAGGTAAAACCGTTCTTATTCAGGAATTAATTAACAACATCGCCAAAGGACACGGTGGACTTTCTGTGTTTGCTGGAGTAGGTGAGCGTACCCGTGAAGGTAATGACTTGTTGCGTGAGATGTTAGAATCTGGAATTATTAAGTACGGAGATGATTTTATGCACTCGATGGAAGACGGTGGATGGGATCTTAAGAAAGTAGATAAATCTGCTATGAAAGAGTCTAAGGCAACCTTCGTATTCGGACAAATGAATGAGCCACCAGGAGCACGTGCTCGTGTTGCTTTGTCTGGTCTAACCATTGCGGAATATTTTAGAGATGGAGCAGGAGATGGTCAAGGTAAAGATGTACTTTTCTTTGTAGATAATATATTTAGATTTACCCAGGCAGGTTCTGAGGTGTCGGCATTGTTAGGGCGTATGCCATCTGCTGTAGGTTATCAGCCTACCTTAGCAACAGAAATGGGGGCTATGCAGGAACGTATTACTTCAACTAAAAAAGGATCTATTACATCGGTACAAGCAGTATATGTACCAGCAGATGATTTAACCGATCCAGCACCAGCAACTACATTTGCTCACTTAGATGCTACTACCGTATTATCGCGTAAAATTGCCGAGTTAGGTATTTATCCTGCGGTAGATCCATTAGATTCTACCTCGAGAATTCTTACCGCTGATATCCTTGGTGATGATCATTATAATTGTGCACAACGTGTAAAAGAGTTGTTGCAGCGATATAAAGAACTACAAGATATTATTGCGATCTTAGGTATGGAAGAATTATCTGAGGAAGATAAACTTGCTGTATCAAGAGCAAGACGTGTACAGCGTTTCTTATCGCAGCCATTCCACGTAGCAGAACAGTTTACTGGTTTAAAAGGAGTGTTAGTAGATATTAAAGATACCATTAAAGGGTTTAACATGATTATGGATGGTGAGTTAGATCACATACCAGAAGCAGCCTTCAACTTGAAAGGGACTATCGAAGAAGCTATCGAGGCTGGAGAAAAAATGTTAGCTGAAGCTTAATCATAAAGAACGCTTTAAAGCTGTAAAATTTAAAAGTATGCACGTAGAAATTGTAACCCCAGAAAAAGTATTGTTGAGTGCCGAAGTTGATTCGGTGGCAGTACCGGGTATTAATGGTGAATTTCAAATGCTTAATAATCACGAAGCTATTGTGTCTGTCTTGGTAGCAGGAAAGGTTAAAATAGACGGGAAAATTGAGTTAGATGAAACTATTGCTAAAGAATTTGCAACTGGAGAAGACGGTAGATTAGAGTACCATATTAAAGGCGGCGTGCTTGAATTTAATAATAATAAAGCGATAGTGTTAGCCGATTAAATTGATCTTACTATAAAACTAAAAAAGCCCGAACACTAGTTCGGGCTTTTATTATCTAAAATAAAGCATTAGTAATAATCAAAATTAATAGTATAACGTACAGTTTGTACTTGGGTGTCAAGGTTTTCAGCAATAAAGACTCCTTCTACAGGATAGTTATCTGTATTGTAAGTGTAGTCTACAGTATATGAAGGCCATTGAGATTCATCATACTCTTTCTTTTCAGTAATATTGTAAGGACTAATACAGTATAAATCTTTTATGATTCTTCCTATACTTGTTGTTGTTGAGCCGTTATATGAAACACCTGTTAGATTTTTATCTATTACAAACCCAAACTCATCAAATAAATAATAAAAAGGATTATTATAATTGTCAAATTGTAAAAACTGCTTAAAGCCTGGGTCATATTGGTTTTCAAATGTTTCGGTTTTCTCTATTTTGTTGCTGGCATCGTAAAAAATATTGACAGTAGGAAACATATTTAAGCCCATAATTTGCGAGGTTAAACCATTGTTGTTATAAGCGTAGATATAACCAGCGATTTCCTGTAATGTATTATTACCATGGTAGCTATGAACTATGGAGCTTTCAGCATTGCCAAAATTATTTGAATCACCGAAATCTATAGAAGTAGCATTAGGGTTCATTTCATATTTAATGGTTTCTTCTATTTTATCTGAAGCATTATATGTAAAAGAATAATAAGTAATTTTATTTAACTCATTTACATAAGCAAGTTTATCTAGCTTATTGTCGTAGTAATGAAAATAAAAAGAATAAATGTCTCCATTTTGGTCTACAGTAAAGGATTTTAGTGAATTGGGGGCGGTGGTTTCTGTTTTTTCTTCTTCAATGATTTCTTCTTTAGAATCATCGTTGTTGCAAGAAGTTATTAAGGAGAAAGTAAGAAATAGGGGGAGTAGTACTTTGATTGATTTCATAAGATTAATTTCTTTTTAGCTAAATAAAGATAATCAATTATAATTTATATACAATAATATCTCCTGGTTGGCAATCTAATGCTTCACAAATAGCTTCAAGCGTGGTAAAACGAATTGCTTTGGCTTTCCCGGTTTTTAAAATAGATAAATTGGCTGTTGTGATACCAACTCGTTGGGCTAATTCTTTAGATTTCATCCCTTTTTCCTCTAAAACTTCATCCAGCCTAATAATAATGGGCATAGCGTTCTTACCTTAAATTGTTAAATCATTTTCGTTTTTTACCTCTTGATGTTCTTTTAAAAGTTGGCTTACAACTAGCATAAAAACACCAATACAGCCCGTAAACAAGACGTAATGGCTATTGTATATCCCAAAATTAGCTCCGCCAAGGAAATCTTCAAAAACAAAATATTTTAAAATACCTAATATAATCTCAGATATACAAGCTAAGATTAACATAAGACCTATGCGCTTGATTAAGCTAATATGCTTTTGGTTGTTAAATCCATTACGGAGGAAATTCTTTGCTACTCTTCTAAAATTTAAAACGGCATAGAAGAATGAAGCTGAACTCAAAAAAGCGAGTAGTAAGAAAGTTGTTTTGATTAGCCAGTTAAGTTCTGTTTTTATAGGTGCCTCAGGTGCCAATAACTTGAGCCCGAAAAACCAACTAAGAATATGATTGAGCAAGGCAAACCCGACGATAAAAGCCAAAATATCTAATAAGGTGAAAAAAATTATCTTTTTTGTCATATGGTTAAATTTATTTCGTTTTTATTTTGTTGGGCAATTTTAAAAATTGTGGATAAAAACAGGAAAAATAAGCCTAAAACTAAATGAAATAGGGTACCTGTAAAATCATAATTGATATGAAAGCCAAATTCTATTTTAGCTTCGGTCAATAAGATAGAAATGAAACTTGCTAGAAACTGTACAGCTTTTATGGATAAAATTAATATTCCAATGTTTTTTAATCTATTGATCTGATGGATGCTGAAAAAGTCCTTTCTGTAAAAATCTGAAACAAGATCTTTAAAATGTTTAAGGGTGAATATATAGAGCAAACTAACTATGATCCAATTATAAAAAATTAAGTCATGGGTAGCTGATGCGTTTATCGACAGCCAATGTAAGTTTTCTATTGCGGCTAAATTTTGACTAAAAAGTTTCATATAGGACAATAGCCCCAATGAAATTATATAAAATAGAACCGATAGATAAAATAAAGTTCCTATGAAGGTGCGTAAGATTTTTAAGCTGTTCATGATATTATTGTTTATCGATAACAAATGTAAATAAAATTATCGAATAACAATAATTATAACTGCATATAATGTTATCAACGTGTTAAACCTGTAGAATATAACTTTCGCTGCTAAGGGTTTAACTTTTAGTTTTTATATTTGTGAATTCAATACTTTTATCTATGCTTTTAGCCATATTAATTGGATTTTTTGCGGCATTATCTCAATTGTTGTTTGGTAAATTTATGAAGGGTAAACTTTCTATTTTACTAAGCTTAGTTCCGCTAGCATTTTTTATATTTTTTGTTCAATATATTCCGGCCATTGCCGCTGGCGAAATTGTAACAGCCAAGCACACTTGGGTTTCCTCATTTGGGGTAGACTTAGATTTGAGATTGGATGGTTTAGCGCTTCTTTTTAGTTTGATGATAACAGGAATAGGAACTTTGGTTTTTATTTACACCTCGGCTTATTTAAAAAATCATCCTATGCTAGATCGGTTTTATGGCTACCTATTCATCTTTATGGCAGCTATGCTTGGGCTGGTGCTATCTGATAATTTTCTGGCCATGTTTATCTTTTGGGAGCTTACTAGTATTAGTTCATTCTTCTTAATCGGATTTAATAATACCAATCCAGATTCCCGCAAATCTGCTTTAACCGCCTTATCTATTACCGGAATTGGCGGATTACTATTTCTAGCAGGCGGTTTGTTGCTTGGGGAGGTTACTGGCACCTACCAGATTTCTCAAATGATAAGTCAAAACGAACTTTTAGTAAATCATAGTTTGTATGTCTTAACTGTTGCCTTAATTTTTGGGGCAGCTTTCACCAAATCGGCTCAGTTTCCTTTTCATTTTTGGCTGCCCGGTGCGATGAAGGCCCCTACACCGGTTTCAACTTATTTGCACTCTGCAACCATGGTAAAAGCAGGAATATATTTATTGTTTAGGCTTTCGCCGGTTTTAGGAAATAGCGATTTTTGGAACAATACCCTGCTAATCGTTGGGGGTATTACCATGCTTTATGCCGCATTTCACACCTTATTCAGAACAGATTTAAAAGGAATTTTAGCTTATTCTACAATTGCGGCTTTAGGTATTCTTACTTTTTTAATAGGTTTAGGTACCAAAGAATCTTTTATTGCAGCCGCGGTATTTATTCTAGTACACGCGCTTTATAAAGCAACGTTATTCCTTATGACCGGAGCGATAGACTTATACACCGGCACGCGAGATGTTACCAAGCTTTCAGGCCTACACAAGGTTATGTTGCCTATTGCCATAGCTGGAGGGTTAGCTGCAATTTCAAATGCGGGAATTCCACCTAGTATTGGTTTCATAGGTAAAGATCTTATTTACGAAAGTACTTTACATTTTAGACATAACGCTACTTTACTTACCACACTTGCTATTCTTACTAATATATTAATTGGCTATGCAGGCTATGTTGCTGGGGTTAAGCCATTTATAGGGAGAACGCCAACAGGATTAGAAAAAGTAACATTCCCACATCCAGCTATTTGGATACCTCCAGTTATATTAGGGGTGCTAGGATTTGTTTTTGGTTTATTTCCAAGTCTGGTTGAGGCTTCTCTTATAAAACCAATAGTAGCTACCACGGGCGTAGATACAAGTGATATCCATATCAAGTTATGGCATGGTTTTAATACCGTATTGGGTTTGAGTGCTATAACAATCATTTCGGGAATCGCTTTGTATTTTATTTGGAAACCCAATGCAACTAAACGCTATTTTATTCAACGTTTTGATAAACTTTCGCCAAAATTCATAATTGAAACCTTAGCGGATTGGTTCGAATCTTTTTCGGATTTGTGGACAAGAATTTTTCAGAACGGATACTTGCGCAATTATATCACTGTAATTGTAGTCTTTTTAATTTCATTGGTAGCATTTACCTTGCTTAACAATACGACTTACCAAATTGATTATAGTTCTTTTTCAAAACTAACCATATATGAAGTGGTTTCTTTATGTATTATGATTTTAGCTATAGGCTTTGCGGTGTTCACGAAATCGAGACTAGCAGCAGTTGCGGCTACAGGGGTAATGGGATATAGCATCTGTCTATTTTTCGTGTTTTATAGTGCTCCAGATTTAGCTATGACACAATTTGCTATTGATACTCTAACCGTTATCTTATTCGTTTTAGTTTTATATAAACTTCCGCGCTATTTAAATTTATCAGACTATAAAACCCGAGTTAAAGATGGTATTATTGCCATAGCTTTTGGTGGATTGGTCAGCATACTAGCTTTAGAAGTCTTGGCACAGCCGCAAAATAATGAGATAAGCAGCTATTATGCAGAAAATGCGTATGTGTTGGCGCATGGTAAAAACGTAGTAAATGTTATTTTAGTTGATTTTAGAGGTATAGATACTATGGTTGAAATCTCTGTTTTAGCTATTGCGGCTATAGGAGTTTTTGGGTTATTGAAGCTCAGATTGAAATCAGAAGAAAGAAAACAACAATAATTTAAAAGAGATGAGAACCTTAATTTTAAAAACAGCTTCAGATTACCTTTTGCCTATCTTGTTGCTTTTTTCAATATTTATCCTTCTTAGAGGGCATTATTTGCCTGGAGGCGGATTTGTGGGCGGACTAATGGCATCTATTGCTTTTGTTTTGCACGCGTTTGCCAACGGACTCAAAGACACAAAAAAATTATTAAAGTTTCATCCAGGATTTTTGATGCCTGCAGGTTTGCTCTTGTCTTTTTTGAGCGGATTGTTACCGGTAATTCTTCAAGATGCAGCTTTTATGACAGGCTTATGGCTGGAGAATCCTATACCAGTTATAGGTAGTATAGGTACAGCGCTCTTTTTTGATGTAGGCGTTTACATTGTTGTTCTAGGAGTCACTTTAACCATAATATTCACCATTTCAGAATCAGCTTAATATGGAGTTTCTTTTAGCTATAATGACAGGAGTTTTATATGCAGCGGGTTTGTATATGATGCTACGAAGAAGTTTAGTAAAACTTATAATTGGGCTTATTATAATTGGTAATGGGGCAAATCTGCTTATTTTTTTATTAGGTAGAATTACTAAAGGTGCTCCGCCTATTATTCCAGGAGATACTAAGTTCTTTGCCGATATTTATGCAGATCCTGTTCCGCAAGCCCTTATTTTGACAGCCATTGTTATCAGTTTTGGTTTGCAGTCTTTTGCTATTATATTGGTAAAACGAGCTTACCAAGTAGTTAAAACAGATGATTTAGACGAAATGAATACCATAGAAGAAGAAGTATGACGCAACAATTTTTACTATATCCATTACTTTGGCAATTGTTTTTAAGCATCGTGTTGATGTTTGCTTGGCGCCATATCCAAATACAAAAAATTATTAGTATTGTAGGGAGTGCAATTGGGGTAGGCCTTTCTGTAGCCCTCTTTTATGAAGTCTGGCAAAACGGAACCTTGGTAGTTCAAGCGGCCAGTTGGAAAGCTCCATTTGGAATAAGTTTCGTGGGCGATATGTTAGCGGCTACACTTGTGTTGTTAACATCAATAGCTGGGCTCGCGGTATCTAGCTATTCGGCGGCATCACTTATACCAGCCAGATTGAGATTTGGCTATTTTTCTATTTTCCATTTTTTAATTTTAGGCCTTACAGGAGCATTTTTAACCGGCGATATTTTTAACCTATATGTTTGGTTCGAAATTATTATAATAAGCTCATTTGTTTTAATAACTCTTGGTGGCGAAAAAGCACAAATAGAAGGTGCAGTTAAATATTTTACATTGAACTTTCTGGCTTCGATTATTTTTTTAACCGCAATTGCTGTGCTTTACGGATTAGCCGGATCGTTAAATATGGCAGATTTGGCTATTTTAATTCCACAGATTGAAAATAGAGGTCTGGTAGAAGTTGCTGCGATTCTATTTTTGGTGGCTTTCGGAATCAAATCGGCTGTTTTTCCACTGTATTTTTGGCTTCCAGCTTCTTACCA
Organism: uncultured Mesonia sp.; assembly: GCA_947499595.1. Lineage (GTDB taxonomy): Bacteria > Bacteroidota > Bacteroidia > Flavobacteriales > Flavobacteriaceae > Mesonia > Mesonia sediminis. The sequence goes on along the minus strand of CANMOY010000005.1, from coordinate 160,037 downwards.
TACGCCTCCATCTGCTATTGCTGCTATTTTTGGAGGTTTACTCACAAAAGTGGGCGTTTATGCACTGATTCGTTTCTTTAGCCTAATGTTTGTAGAAGATGTGTTGCTTGACCAAATTTTAATGGTAATCGCTATACTTACACTAATAAGCGGAGGTCTAGGCGCTATGGTGCAAACTAACGTACGAAAGGTATTTTCTTACTTGATTATTTGCCATATAGGATTTATGATCGCCGGTTTGGGAATGTTTACAGAATTGGCTATAGCGGGGGCTGTGTTTTATCTAATTCATGATATCGTGGTAAAAACCAATCTGTTTATGATTAGTGGTTTAATTTACCGAATTAAAGGAAGCAATAGATTTAAAGAGCTAGGCGGTATCTATAAAGAATATCCAAAATTAAGCTTAATGATGATTATTCCTATGTTCTCGCTTATAGGAATTCCCCCTTTGTCTGGTTTTTGGCCAAAGGTTAGCTTGATTATTGCTAGTTTCGATACGCAGAGTTACTTTATTTTGGCAGCCGTTATTTTTGCAAGCTTTATAACCCTTGTTGTGGTAGCTAAGCTATGGGCTGAGGTGTTCTGGAAAGAACCTGATAAATTTCCTAAGAAGAATCATTTCTTGTACTTTAAGAAAATGACTCTTGCTAGGAAATTGCAAATGATTTTACCTATAATGATGTTAACAGGAGTTTCGTTATATTTAGGTTTTGGAGCTGAAAACATTCAGCAGTTGTCTATGCGGATAACCAGTGAATTAATGAACACCGATTTTTATATCAATGCGGTTCTACCAAATAATTAACTATGAAAAATAGATTCTTATCTAACATACTACTTACCTTTATTTGGGTGGCCATTACAGGAGATTTTAATTTTTCTAATTATGTATTTGGCTTTGTTTTAAGTTTTGTGGTTTTGTATGTGATTACTCGGGGTAAGGGAGATGCGAAGTATTTTAAAATAATACCAAAGTTAATATCCTTTGTTTTCTTCTTTTTATATGAATTGCTAAAAGCAAACTTACAGGTCGCTTATGATGTGGTTACCCCAACCTTCTATATGCAACCAGCAATTGTTCAAGTGCCCCTAGATGCCGAAACAGAATTAGAAATTGCCTTATTGGCTAATCTTATAACTTTAACACCAGGTACTTTGAGTTTAGATGTGAGTGATGACCGAAAAGTTTTGTACGTGCACGCCATGTACATGGAAAACAAAGAAGATTTTGTAAGAGATATTAAAAATGGTTTTGAAAGACGTTTATTAGAGATTTTAAGATGACAGTAGAAGAATATTTATATTATATCATATTGCCCATTCTGGCCATTTCGGTACTATTGGTTTTTATTCGCTTTGTTATGGGGCCAAGAATAGTAGATCGGGTAGTAGCATTAGATTTATTAATTACAATTGGTATAACCATTATTGCTGTTTACAGTATTGTTTACGACCAATCTACGTTTTTAGATATCGCAATGATATTAGGGCTTATCGCGTTTTTAAGTACTGTGGCTTTTTCGTATTATCTAGAGAAAAGCAATAAAGCAAACCTAAATAAAGCTCAGAAAAATAAATAAAAATGACAGATGCACTCATAATAGGTTTTTCAACATTAGGCGCAGTATTTATTTTCTTGGCTGCAGTAGGGTTCTTACGTATGCCAGATACTTACCTACGTATATCGGTAACCACAAAAGCCGTTACGTTGGGGGTAGGGTTAATACTAGTGGCCGCGGCCATTTATTTTGATGATTTATCGGTAACTTCACGTGTACTGGCTATAATTTTATTTATAATTTTAACAGCACCGGTAGGGGCTCACTTAATTGGTAGAGCAAGTTATTTGTTAGAAATGCCTTTGTGGAAAAAAACAAAGAAAGACGAGCTTAAGGGGAAATACAAGCGAATTACACACCATTTAAGTAGTGAAGAAGAGTATGTAGAGCCCAAAAAAGAAAAAGAAGATTGATTTTTTGTCGAAAAAATTTCAAACAAACCGATAAAAAGTGGAAGAATTTTGTATTTTTGATTTAGCTAATTAATTTAGTTTTTGTAAATTAGGATATTGGGGTAACCTGATTTAACATTTAAGCCTTGGTTCTACCAGGGCTTTTTATTTTAAAGCCTATACCAAATGCAAAAATTGAATTTACAATCTATTGAGCGGGTTCAAGATATTAGCCCAAAATCTTTTAAAGAAAACTACCTGAAGCCACAGAAACCCGTTATCATAGAAAAAGGCATCACCCATTGGCCAGCCTACCAAAAATGGAATTTAGATTATATGGTAGAGCAGGCAGGAGACAAAGTGATACCTTTATATGATGATCGACCGGTACGGCATGATGAAGGTTTTAATGAGCCCCACGCTCGTATGAAGCTGAATGAATATGTAGATTTATTAAAAAATGAGCCAACCAAATACAGGATTTTTTTATGGAACATCCTTAAAGAGGCGCCAGATCTTCAAAATGATTTTAATTATCCAAATTTTGGAGTTAAGTTTTTAAAAACTTTACCGATGTTATTTTTTGGCGGCAAAGATTCTTACACCTTTATGCATTATGATATCGATTTGGCCAATATTTTTCACTTTCATTTTCATGGAGAGAAGGAAGTGATTTTGTTTGACCAAAAACAAAATGATTATTTATATAAGATTCCTCATTCTCTAATAGTAAGAGAAGATATCGATTTTAGTAATCCAGATTTTGAAAAATGGCCTGCATTAGCTGAAGCTAGGGGTTTTAAAGCTAGTTTAAAGCACGGGGAGATGCTTTATATGCCAGAAGGATATTGGCACTATATGCGTTATGTTACTCCTGGTTTTTCTATGAGTCTAAGATCAATTCCGCGAAAGCCGAAAAACCTAGCCAAGGCAATATACAATATTTTTATTATGCGCAATTACGATAACTTTATGCGCAAATGGAAAGGCCAAGATTGGATTGACTATAAGAATAGGGAGGCTAAAAAAAGAACCGAACTTAAATTGAATACTATTTGATGTTGGCCTGATTTTGAATTTGCTCATACACCAGATGGGACTCCCAACCTCGATAAAGAAAGTAATTCATTACTTTTTTCTTTTTATTAGCTAAATTAGATTCTGAGGTGGCATTCCATTTTTTTTCAACAAGATGGCTTAACTTTGCTAAATACTCAGATTCGTCGATTTGATTTAAGCTTGTTTTAATATTTATAGCACTAATCTCTCTACGTTTCAGCTCATTAATAATTCTTTTTTTTCCCCAGTTTTTTTGATTGAACTTGCTAATGGTAAATATTTTTGCAAAGCGTTCCTCATTTAAAAAGTCTTGTTGAATCAACTCGACTATAATATGCTCTTTTGCCAGTGGAATTATATGGAGTTCATCTAATTTTTTATTGACCTCTTGGTGACATCGCTCTTGATAAGCGCAATAACGCATCAGTTTGATTTTGGCTTCCTCAACGGTAAATGACTTCTTTTTCACGTTTTTTTTCTTTTTTGAATTATAAAAATAAAAAAAGCCCGAGAAAATAAAACTCGGGCTTTAATTTTAGGAAATAATTTCACCATTTTTATCGTGAAAATGATATTCCAGATACGTGTAAGCATCTCTAGGTAATATTTTAACCCATCGCTTGTGATCAAAAAACCACTTGCTTCTGGGTGATGGAATACCTTTAGTTAAAAAGGCGGCAATAAAAGGGTGTGCGCTTAAAGATAAGTTCTTGTGCCCTTTTTTAATATGTTTTTGAAGGTCGGCATTTATTTTATTAATTACCACAATAGGAGCTTCTATTTCTCCATTTCCGTTAGGATCTTCTTCGCGGGTTTTAATATTCATTTCCGGCCTTACGCGTTGTCTTGTAATTTGTACCAATCCAAATTTTGTTGGGGGTAAAATTTTGTGTTTTGCCCGATCATCGCTCATCTCATCACGCATGTGATTGTAGAGCGTTTTACGATTTTCGGCGTCACTCATGTCAATAAAATCTACCACTATAATACCTCCCATATCGCGTAATCTTAATTGGCGAGCTACTTCTGTAGCGCTTATAAGATTTACCTCTAGAGCGGTATCTTCTTGGGTTTTTGCTTTGTTGCTTCGGTTACCGCTGTTCACGTCTATAACGTGCATGGCTTCTGTATGCTCTATAACAAGATAAGCTCCTTTACTCATAGAAACAGTTTTACCAAAAGCAGATTTTATTTGTCTTTCAATACCATATTTTTCAAAAATAGGAACGTTAGACTGGTATAACTTAACAATAGACTCTTTTTGTGGGGAGATTTTTCCCACGTAATTTTTTAATTGTGTATAAAGGGTTTCTTCATCGGTAACAATAGCGGTAAAGGAGTCGTTGAACATATCTCTTAAAATGGAAGAAGCTCTACTTAACTCGCCTAATACTTTTGTAGGATGCTGGGCTTTATACAATTTTTTACACATGCCAGTCCATCGATTTACTAAGTTTTGCAAATCGCGGTCTAGTTCTGCTACTTTTTTGCCTTCTGCTACAGTTCGTACAATTACCCCAAAACCTTTTGGTCTTATACTTTTTACCAATCGCTTTAAGCGATCTCTCTCCTCTTTATCTTCAATCTTTTGTGAGATAGAGATGCGATTTGAGAAAGGTACTAGTACAATGTACCTTCCTGCGAAAGAAAGTTCACTGCTTATCCTAGGACCTTTGGTAGAAATGGGTTCTTTAACTATTTGTACCAGTATAGACTGATTTGATTTAAGAACATCAGTAATACTGCCGTCTTTATCAATATCTTTCTCAAAAGGATAATCCTTTAAAGAAAAGTCTTTTTGTTTACCTGTGCTTACACGTTTTACGAATTTTAATAAAGTAGATACTTGCGGGCCAAGGTCATGATAGTGTAAAAAACCATCTTTCTCATAGCCTACATTAACGAAGGCTGCGTTTAAACCTGGCACAGCTTTTCTAATCTTAGCAATAAATATATCACCTACAGAAAAGTTGCTGTCATCTTTTTCTTTATGTAATTCAATTAGTTTTCCATCTTTTAGTAAGGCAAAATCAACAGCATCGGAATTTGATCTGATAATTAATTCTCTATCCATAATTCCAGCTTAATAGATTTATTATCCGTATATAAATATACAGATGGATTAAACAATTTTACTCACAGGTTATGTAAATAAATAAATTGAAACCTTTTTTTAAAGGCTTCTTTGTCAATGAACGTTTGAACAAAAAGAAGTAGTACTAAACTACTTCTTTTTCTTATGACGGTTAGCTCTTCTTCTCTTCTTACGCTTGTGCGTCGCTACCTTATGTCTTTTTCTTTTTTTACCACTTGGCATAAAAATATGTTTTTAGATTAATAAATGATTTTCGTTACTTTACTTCTACATTGGTTTTTACACCTTCTACAAATACTTTTGCAGGTTTAAATGCAGGTATATTGTGTGCAGGAATTTTTATAGTTGTATTCTTAGATATATTTCTCCCTGTCTTTTCTGCTCTTGTTTTTATGATAAAGCTACCAAAGCCTCTTAGATATACATTGTCACCGTTCTCTAAAGACTCTTTTACCTCTTGCATAAAAGTTTCAATAGTCGCTTGTACGTCCGCCTTTTCCATACCTAATTTATCTGAAATATTCGCTACAAGATCTGCTTTCGTCATCGTTAAGTTATTTTAAAATATGGGTTAATATTTTCGAGGATGCAAATATACTAATTTAATTATCAATAAGTCAAGCATTAAATCGTTATTTAGTTTTCAATCTATTCTATTAAATTTGTACATTCAAATTTTGTCTATGCTGTTTTCTGAAAAATTAATTGACTGGTATTCAATTAATCTACGTGATCTCCCCTGGAGAGCTACTCAAGATCCTTATAAAATATGGTTAAGCGAGATTGTGTTGCAGCAAACCCGTGTAGTGCAAGGCATGCCGTATTACTTGCAGTTCTTAGAGCGATTTCCCACAGTTTTCGACTTGGCAGAGGCGAAAGAAGATGAGGTTTTAAAGCTCTGGCAAGGCTTGGGATATTATTCGCGGGCTAGAAACCTACACGCAACAGCACAATATATTGCGCAGGAAAAAAATGGGATTTTTCCGCAAACGGCTAAAGAATTAAAAAAACTTAAAGGCGTGGGAGAATATACGGCTCATGCTATAGCTTCATTTTGCTTTCGTGAGCCTGTCGCCGTTCTAGACGGAAATGTCTTTAGAGTGCTGAGCAGGGTTTTTGGAGTAAATGACGAAATTGATACTCCCGCCGGGAAAAGGATTTTCAAAGATTTAGCTCAAAAATTACTCGACAGTGAAAAACCAGATTTATACAATCAGGCCATTATGGAATTTGGGGCTTTGCAGTGTACGCCTAAGGCACCCTTGTGTAATGTTTGCCCGTTTATGCAAAAGTGTGTGGCCTATCAAAATCAAATGATTGGAGACTTACCTCGGAAAAAGAAGAAGGTTAAAGTTAAAGAAGAACACATAAATTATTTGGTGTTGGTAGACAATAATGGCAATACTTTTATGAAGCAAAGAACTCAGAAAGGTATTTGGCGTAATTTATTTGAATTCCCTAGACTAGAAAGTGAATTTGCTAATGGCGTTTCTGAGGGACTAAATGAAACTATTAGGCTGAAGTCGCTAGAAAATCAAAATGTAGAATTAACCGCTTTTTATCCAAAGCCGGTAAAACATTTATTATCACATCGTAAGTTATTTATTCAATTTTACATTGGTATGGTTACAGACTATTCTGCATTTGCATCGCTATCAAAAAAGTACCATATTGTCCAAAACATTCATACCTTTGCAGTTCCAGTGGTAATTGAAAGATTTATTGGAGCGAGCGATTTTTTCAACTCGTAGTTTTTTTTTACATTTACTACTATAATCAATTAATAAAACTATGTCAGGAACCTTAAATAAAGTAATGCTTATAGGGCATACAGGAGATGAAGTGAAGATGCACTATTTTGAAGGGGGTGGCTGCATAGGTAGATTCCCTTTAGCTACCAATGAAGAATACCTAAATAAGTCAACTGGTGAGCGAGTAAGCAATACAGAGTGGCATAATATTGTGGTGCGTAATAAAGGAGCCGAAATTTGTGAGAAATACCTTAAAAAAGGAGATAAAGTTTATATAGAAGGTAGAATTAAAACCCGAAAATGGGTAGATGATAAGAACCAAGAGCGGTATAGTACAGAGGTACAATGCACAGATTTCACTTTTCTTACACCCAAATCGGCGAGTAATCAAAACCAAGATGCTAGTTTAGGTGCGGCAAATGAGGCCAAACCGCAGACGCCAAACCCCAACACAAGCCAAGCTGGATCGGTAGATACCGAAGACCACGATGACTTGCCATTTTAATTCTTGTTTAATTAATCTTTTAAGACTTGGACCCCGACCCTTCCAGTTTGTTGCTTTTTTATAGTTTAGGATATTTTGAAGCCTTGGGTATTTTTGGGCTTTTTGTTCTGTTAATTTTTTCGGCCTTAATATCTGGTTCCGAAGTTGCTTTGTTTTCTTTAAAGCCTTCAGATTTTGAGGTAGATCAGGGATCAATTCCGGCAAAACAGCAAATATTAATACGATTATTAGACAGACCCAAGCGGTTATTAGCTACTATTTTGGTTGCCAATAATTTTGTAAACATTGCTATTGTATTGCTTTTTGATCAATTGGGAGAGCAATTATTACATCAGTTAAACACAAGTATACTAGGACTTAATTTACGTTTTCTGGTTGAAGTGGTAGTGGTAACTTTTTTAATTCTCTTGTTTGGCGAAATCCTTCCTAAAATATATGCTAATCGTAATCGTTTACAGTTTTCATTGTTTATGGCCTATCCTTTAGCGTTCCTAGATAAGCTCTTTTTGGTATTTAGTATGCCCATGCGTTTTGTTACTTTACGGATTCATGAACGTTTAGGGAAGCAAAAGTCTAGCTTAAGCGTTGATCAATTATCTCAAGCTTTAGAGTTAACCAATGCAGAGGATACTACCCAAGAGGAGCAAAAAATCTTACAAGGTATTGTCTCATTCGGTAATACCGTAGCCAAGCAGGTAATGAAAAATAGGATGGATGTTTTTGCGCTTAATAAAGAGCAATCTTTCAAAGAGGTGGTTGATGAGATTATCGAAAATGGCTACTCGAGGATACCGGTATACGAAGATAATATAGACCAAATTTTAGGTATTCTTTACATTAAGGACTTGTTACCTTTTTTAGAGGAGCGAGACTTTAAATGGCAAAACCTAATACGCGAAGCTTTTTTTGTTCCAGAAAATAAAAAACTAGATGATTTATTGAATGATTTTAAACAGAAGAAAAATCACCTCGCCATTGTTGTAGACGAATATGGTGGAACGAGTGGAATTATATCTCTTGAAGATATCATTGAGGAAATCGTGGGCGATATTAGCGATGAATTTGATGACGAAGATTTAATTTATTCTAAATTAGACGAAAATACTTATGTTTTCGAAGGTAAAACTACCTTAAAAGATTTTTATAAAATAGTTGACCTTGATGAGGTAGAGCTAATTGAACAAAAAAAAGGTGAGGCAGAAACTTTAGCTGGTTTTTTACTTGAAATATCGGGAGAGTTTCCCAAGCGCAACACCAAAATAGAAATTGGGCACCTTACTTTTATTGTTGAAATTGTAGATAAAAAAAGAATTAAACAGGTGAAATTATGTATAGGAACCTAAAAATTTTAAAATACGTAGCGGTTGTTGTATTTCTTTTATTTTCTTGTGAAGAAACAACCACTCCTAAACCCGGTGGTTACTTGGCACTTAATTACCCAGAACCAACCTATAGTATGCGTGAATTTTTAGCTTGCCCTTACGCTTTTGAAATAAATCAAATAGCCAAGATTCAACCAGCAAAAGCAAAGCAAAACTGTTGGTACAACATAGAATATCCTACTTTAAATGCTACTTTATTTTTAAGTTACAGGCCAGTAAATAAGGACAATTTAAGGGATTTGTTAGTCGATGCTCAGCGTCTTCCTTTAGAGCATACAATTAAGGCAGATGAAATTGAGGGAGATACCTATGTAAATAATAAAAGAAAAGTATATGGTACTTTTTATGAAGTAAAGGGAGATGCCGCCTCTCAAGCTCAATTTTATGTAACCGATAGTGTAAATCACTTCCTAACTGGTTCACTTTACTTTAAAACAAAACCTAATTTTGATAGCATTCAACCAGCAGCCGCTTATCTTAAAACAGATATGAAGCGTTTGCTTGAGTCATTACAATGGCGTTAATTTATCTCTGATGTAATTTTTTTTGCTTTCTTTTGCAAAAAAAAGAAATGCAGCAATCGGTGCTTAAATGGGTTTACTTATTCGCCCTTTCCTTGGTGTGGGGAAGTTCTTTCATACTTATAAAAAAAGGTTTGGTTGGTTTAACACCGTTACAATTGGGGTCGTTACGCATTTGTTTAGCGGCTTTATTTTTAATGATTATTGGTGCTAGAAGTCTTAAAAAAATTCCAAAGGCTTCCTGGCGTTATATTATTCTATCGGCATTTCTTGGAAGTTTTTTTCCTGCTTATTTATTCGCTTTTGCCGAATTAGAGGTAGATAGTGCTGTGGTATCTATTCTTAACTCAACGGTTCCTATTTTAGCAATAATTGTGGGAAGTTTATTCTTTGCTCAAAAAGCCAGTAAAAAGCAGACGATAGGGGTAATAATAGGCTTAATAGGTAGTATAATACTCATCGGTAATGGCGCAACTACTAATCAAGATCAGAATTATTGGTTCACTTTGTTGCCTTTGATTGCCACCACGATGTATGCTTTTAATGTTCATATTATCAAAACCTATCTCCAGGATATATCCGCTTTAAGCATCACAGTGGGTTGTTTTATAGTTTTGTTTTTTCCGGCGCTTTTTTATTTGCTTTTCAGCGGATTTTTTACAACTAGATTGCTTAATGATCCCATTGTATATGAATCTATGGGTTATATCGCGATTTTAGCGATTGTAGGCACTGGTATTGCTAAAATATTATTCAATAGATTGGTGCAGCTTTCTAGTCCGGTTTTTACAACATCGGTTACTTATTTAATTCCTGTAGTGGCTTTATTTTGGGGTTTTTTAGATGGTGAAAAATTTAGTTGGATGCAAGCTTTTGGCGGTTTTGTGGTGCTAATTGGAGTGTTTTACGCTAACAAAAGAAAAACTAGAAAATCTTATAAGCAAGCCAAACAAATCAATACATAAAAAAAGGTCTGGTTCTTTTTTGAAAACCAGACCTTTTAAAGATTTATCGCATTTAGATTATTCGAAATCCTTACTGCTTACTCCTTTATTAATAGTAACATTTTTCATGTTAATATCCAAATTTTGAGGTCCCATGCTCATTGTCATTGAGTGTGGAATTTTAACTCCATTTACCTCTTTGTAGTTTCCGTAACCAACTGTATTGCTAACGGTTTGTCCCATTTGTTCTGCGGTAGTAACCGACTGGATTTTAAGGCCAGTATCTACACTGTAAAAATCCTGTGTGTTTTCGGTAGTTTGAACCACGTAAGCTTTTTTACCGTCAACCATTTCAATACCTGTTAATTTGGCATCGGCAGGTACGTTTAATTCAGGAAATAATCCACCAGATTTTTTGGCATCCTTGATTTGTTCTGGGGTAAAGTCGATTTTTTGACCCTGAGCCATCACGTATCCAGTTTCACCATCAAAAACTTCTTTACTCATTGTCATTCCATTCATACTTACCACTCTAGCATATTCACCTTTCTGGGTGCTTTTGATGTTAAAGTTAAGTGTCATCCCTTGAATTTTTCCTTCGCCTTCCATGGCTAGGCTTTTAACACCCTTAAGTTTTTCTTTTCCACCAATAGCTTTTAGATAGTCGTTGTAAACAGTTTCAACGTTTACACCTTCTGGAAGCGCTATTTTGTAAACAGGGCGATCTACCTTATTACCTTCTTTGTCAAAGTAAAATACTGGAACTTTTTTACCATTTAAGTGAATGTTCTCTAAATTTTCTAAAATTTCTGAACCTTTACCAGCTACTACAATTTGCATTTTATCTGTTTTGTAGTATTTGTTAGCAACACGTAAAATATCTTCTGGGGTTACTGCATTGATTTTTTCTAAAAAAGTCACGTAGAAATTTTCAGGTAAATCGTTAGTTTCGATATTTAGTGCATAATTAGCAACGGTTGAAGGACTTTCTAAGCGCATTACAAAATCTCCTGCAAATTGACTTTTAGCATTATTTAAATCCTCAAAAGAAACCGGTTCTGTTTTTATGCGGTTAAATTCTTTAAACGATTCTACAATAGCACTATCGGTAACTGCATTTCTTACGCTGGTTGATGCTACAAAACGGCTTGCATACTTGTCTGAACCTGTACTTGTTCTGGCTCCGTATGTCCAACCGTGTTCTTCACGTAAGTTCATGTTCAAGTAACTTCCAAATGCACCTCCTAAAATTTGGTTGGCTAATAAGACAGGGAAATAATCTTCATCTGCCATTTTTAAGTCAATAGCATTCTGTATACGCAACTCACTTTGAACGGCATTGGGTACATCTATAAAGTTAACTTGAGTGTATTGTACTGTAGGTAAATTAGGAAGCGCTGCCGCTGGAGGTGTGTCTGCCTGCCAAGATTTGAAATTCTTCTTAACTAACTTCTTAACTTCTTTGGTTTTGATATCACCTACAACCACCAAGTATGCATTTTTCGGAGATATGTAATTTTGGTAATATTTCTTTACATCCTTTAAACTTACGTTTTCTACAGACTCCTCTGTGGCAAATTCCCCGTAAGGGTGATTTTTACCGTATACTAGAGCAGAAGAAACGTTGCTAGCAATAGCTCCAGCGCTCTTGGCACTAGATTTTATACCTTCGATTAATTTTGCTTTTTCAGAATCAAATTCTTCTTGGGTGAATTTTGGCATAAGTAAACCCTCTGCCATAAGCCCAAATACTTCTGGGAAGAATTTAGATAATGAGGCAGCGCTAGCGCTAGAAGTTCCGTATCCTACTCTAGCTCCTAAAAAGTCAATACGCTCATTGAACGCGTCTTTGCTAGTGTTTTGGGTACCAGTACCCATAAGTGCACTAAAAAGGGCTTTAACGCCTTCTTTGTTGCCTTCTGAATGCGGCTTATTGTCTATGATTAATGTGGCGCTTACCCGTGGCAACTTGTGGTTTTCAACCACCAATACCTTAAGGCCATTTTTAAGCGTAAAAGTATCTGGTTGTCCTAAGTTGATTTTTGGGGCTGGCCCGGGCTGTGGTTGTTTAGATCGATCTATTTGTGCGTGTGCTCCAAAGAGAGAAACACATAGAAATAGAATGGTAAATATTTTAAATTTATTCATGTTGTTTTTATTTAGCGTCTTCTGGTGTTGGTAAATAATCTAAATCAAGTCTTTGATTTTTGTTCAAGTACTTTTTAGCTACTTCTCTTATTTCCTCGCGTGTTATACTTCTATAGATGTCAATTTCTTCATTGATTAGATCTACGTCGCCGTATAAAGTATGGTAGGTAGCTAAAGAAGAGGCAATACCCTGAATGTTGCTGTTGGAGTTTACAAATCTATTTTCAAATTTATTTTGAAGCTTTTGATACTCCTTTTCGCTGATTAATTCGTTTTGTAGCTTTTCAATCTCCTCATCTATAGATTTTCCTAGCTGCTCAAGTGGCGTGTCACCCATTGCTAGAGCACCCATCACATAAGTTCCATAATCTTCTTGTGATCTAGGAAAGGCTAATACCTGTAATGCTTCTTTATTTTCGTCAACCATTTTTTTATACATTCTAGAACTTTTACCATCGGTTAAAATAGAAGATATCATGTCTAATACATAAGCATCTCTATCTTTCATTGAAGGTGTTCTGTACACATAAAGTTTCGCAGGAATCTGGATGTTATCATCATATTCGGTTGCTTTAATAGTTGAAGTAATAGGATCTTCTTTAACATTTACTCGTTCAACCTCTGGCTTAGCCTCAATTGGGCCAAAATATTGCTCGATTAATTTTTTAGTGTTAGCTTCTTCAAAATCACCGGCTACCACTAAAGTCGCATTATTGGGTCCGTAATACTTTTCAAAAAATGCCTTAAACTCATCTAATTGAGCGGCATCTAAATCTTCCATCGTTCCGATAACAGAATTTTTGTACGGATGTTTTTCAAACATATAAGGTGAGATTCCAGTGTTATAAAGAATCTTACCGTAAGGAGCGTTATCTATTCGCGATCTTTTCTCTTCTTTTACCACTTCGTTTTGAGTGTCTACGCCGATTTGGTTGATAACTGGGTGTAACATGCGTTCTGACTCCATCCATAACCCAAGTTCTAAATTGTTTGAAGGGAAGGTCTCGTAGTAATAAGTTCTATCTTGCGTGGTGTTTGCGTTGTTTCGACCGCCGTTGGCTGCTACAATATTAAACCATTCGCCACGTGGAATATTTTCGGTACCTTCAAAAAGTAGGTGTTCAAAAAAGTGTGCAAATCCTGAGCGTCCTTCTTCCTCATCTTTAGCTCCTACGTGATACATTACTGCCACGGTAACAACAGGAGCAGTATTATCTTGATGTAAGATTACATCAAGACCGTTGTCTAGGGTGTACTGGCTAAATTCAACTTGTTGGGCAAAAGCTCCAAAAGTCAAAAGTAACGAACACACCGTTAAGCTGATTTTTTTAATCATGTTTTATTTGTTTAGTTATTTATTAAATAAGACTCCAAAAATACAAATTTGTTACAAAAATAGGTTGTAATTTTCAATTAGCTGAAAATTACCGGATTAAGTTAAATTTAACAAGAACTTAATTAATAACTTACTGCTTTTTAGTTAAATTTAAAGAAACAAAAATAATGATTATGAGAAAACAAAATATTCCTATTATTTATGGCTTTGGGATAGCTGTAATGCTAAGTGCTTATTTTCTAATTTTAGCTCTTTTCGGATTGCATGTTTACCCGGCTTTTAGTTTTTTTAATGCGGTGATTACTAGTGCTGGTATTTTTCTTTGTATTCGAGCTTACAAGCGCAATATCGAATCTGAATTCAATTATCAAGATGGTTTTACTGCAGGTATAACTTCGGGATTCATCGCCAGTATTCTGTTTACTTTATTTTTTGGTGTGTATGCTACGCATTTGCAGCCTGACTTTTTAGAACAAATGGATATAAAATTGATTAATAATTTTGCACTGCTTTTATTCATTGTAGCGATAATGGGTTTTGCTACAACCTTGGTGGTTACCTTAACTTTTATGCAGCTATTTAAAAACTCTTGGAATGCAAAGAAACATCCTGTAAACGAGTATAAAAAAAATCATGAGCATATTGTAAATTAGAAAAATAGACGTATATTTGCATCCGTTTTAATTAAATAAATTTACGCTATGTACGCAATTGTAGAGATAGCAGGGCAGCAATTTAAGGTTGCAAAAGACCAAAAAGTGTTTGTTCACCGTTTAGCAGGAGAAGAGGGAGATGAAATCTCTTTCGATAAAGTTCTTTTAGCTGGTAATGGTGATGATATTACTGTTGGCGCCCCGGCTATAGAAGGAGCTCTTGTTGGAGCCAAAATTACTAGACACCTTAAAGGAGATAAAGTAATTGTATTCAAAAAGAAGCGAAGAAAAGGTTATCGTGTAAAAAATGGTCACCGTCAGGCATTGACAGAGATCGTTATCAACGATATTTCGCTTAAAGGAGGTAAAAAAACAGAGGCAAAAGCCGAATCAAAATCTAAAGAAGATAAAGATTTAAGTAGTTACACAGTAGCTGAACTTAAAGAAATGGCTAAAGAAAAAGGTCTTGAAGGTTACTCTTCTTTAAAGAAAGCTGAGCTTATTGAAGCTTTAAGCAAATAAGTATTAATTTTAAAATTTACGTAAAATGGCACATAAAAAAGGAGTAGGTAGTTCGAAGAACGGTAGAGAGTCAGAATCGAAACGTCTTGGAGTTAAAATCTTTGGAGGGCAAGCAGCTGTTGCTGGTAATATTATTGTTAGACAACGCGGTACGGCACACAACCCTGGTGAAAACGTTTATGCAGGTAAAGATCATACTTTACATGCGAAAATTGACGGTATTGTTAAATTTACGAAGAAGAAAAACAATAAATCATATGTTTCTATAGAGCCTTTTGAAGCTTAGAAATATATCGTGAATAAATCTTGAAAACCTCTAACCTAGTGTTAGAGGTTTTTTTTTGTTATAATTTTTTTAAAATGGGCAGAGGTAGCGTAATTTCCAATTAACTTAGAATTCTAAATAAAATATTTGATTATGAGAAGAGTTTATGTAAGTATGGCACTGGCTGCCGCAATTTTAAGTACGAGTTGTTTAGGTTCTTTCAGCGCCTTTAATGGGTTGAAAGATTGGAACCAACAAGCTACAAATAACAAATACGTTAATAATGTAATATTTTGGGGGCTAAATATTATCCCTGTTTACGGTTTGTTCTTTTTGGGGGATGCAATTATTTTTAACGTGATAGAATTCTGGTCAGGTTCTAATCCGATAGCCATGAAACCTGGTGAAATGGAATCGCAAATCATAACTCACGAAGGAGTAACGTATGAATTAATTGCAACTACCAACACTATGAAAGTTAATGTTCTTGACGGAAAAGATGAAGGTCGCAGTGCCACTTTCTTTTATTCACCAGAAGAGCAATCTTGGAATTTAAAGCAAGAAGATGAAGAGGCGATTAAGCTAGCAGCTATTGAAGAAGGGAGTTATGTAGTTTATTTGCCAGAAGGTGAGGTGGTTAAAATGAACGCAGCAACAACTACAGAAAACGGATTGGCCATTCTTAATAGCAAAATGGTTCAATATAATGAAGCTTTGGTTTCTAATCAGTAAAAGAAAAGTTTTTCAAATAAAAAAGCCGCGCTCATTTGCGCGGCTTTTTTATTAAAATGATTTTTTGTATTAATAGCGGTAGTATTCAGGTTTAAACGGTCCTTTCACTTCAACTCCTATATATTTTGCTTGATCTTCAGAAAGATCAGTTAGCTCAACACCAATTTTTTCTAAGTGTAGCGCGGCTACTTTCTCGTCTAAGTGTTTAGGAAGCATATAAACTTCATTTTTATATTTATCGCTATGATTCCACAATTCAATTTGAGCTAAAGTTTGGTTGGTAAATGAATTACTCATTACAAAACTCGGGTGTCCGGTTGCGCAACCTAGATTCACCAATCTACCTTCTGCAAGAAGTATGATATCATTTCCATTCACCGTGTATTTATCAACTTGCGGCTTAATCTCGGTTTTAGATTCTCCATGATTTTCGTTCAGCCAAGCCACATCGATTTCATTATCAAAATGACCAATATTACATACAATAGTTTTATCTTTCATGGCTTCAAAATGCTCACCTCGAACAATATCCTTGTTGCCTGTTGTTGTGATTACAATATCGGCTTTCGGTAACACCGTTTCAAGGCGTTTTACTTCGAAACCATCCATAGCTGCTTGTAACGCACAAATAGGGTCAATTTCGGTTACCGTTACTATCGATCCGGCTCCTCTAAATGAAGCGGCCGTACCTTTTCCTACATCTCCATATCCGCATACCACTACACGTTTTCCAGCAAGCATAACGTCTGTAGCTCTTCGAATAGCATCTACGGCACTTTCTCTACAGCCGTATTTATTATCAAACTTAGATTTTGTTACCGAGTCATTTACATTAATGGCTGGCATTGGCAGGGTGCCGTTTTTCATACGTTCGTATAAACGATGCACTCCTGTGGTAGTTTCTTCAGAAAGACCTTTAATGTCCTTGGCCAATTCTGGGTAACGATCTAAAACCATATTGGTTAAATCACCGCCATCATCCAAAATCATATTTAAGGGCTTGCGCTCTTCTCCAAAAAATAATGTTTGTTCAATACACCAGTCAAACTCTTCCTCGTTCATGCCTTTCCAAGCATATACAGGAATCCCAGCTTGAGCAATTGCTGCTGCGGCTTGATCTTGGGTAGAAAAAATATTACAAGAACTCCAAGTAACTTCCGCGCCAAGCGCCACTAATGTCTCAATTAAGACTGCGGTTTGTATAGTCATATGCAGGCAACCTGCTATTCTTGCACCTTTAAGAGGTTGTTGGTCTTTGTACTCCTCGCGTAATGCCATTAGTCCGGGCATTTCGGCCTCAGCCAACTCGATTTCTTTGCGCCCCCAATCGGCTAAGCTAATATCTTTTACTTTATATGGTACATAACCTACTGTTTTCGTGCTCATATCCTTATATTTGTATTTATCAATTCATTTGCAAAAATACATAATAATCAAAGAACAGGATGCCTCTTTATAAAAATATAACAATTGATGAGCGCGCTAAAGTGCTCATTTGGAAGATAGAAGAGTCCTTAGCATTTTTGAGGGAATCAATTAAGCTTACGCCTCATTGCCAAAAACGTTTAGATTCGATGAAGTCTGAAATTCATCAACGTGGTTTTATGAGTATTCGTCACCTGTTAGCATTAGAAGGTTATGAAGATTGTGATTTGTATTATGATGAATTTGGGAAGCCACACCTAAAAGACGGTAAGTATATTTCAATAACTCATTCATTTACCTTTACAGGGATAATTATTAGTGATAGGCCAGTTGGTATTGATATTGAAAAGCAGCGAGATAAAATATTGCGAATAGCGCATAAGTTTACTCCTATACAAGAGTATCATACCTTGGCTAACGATGAAGCGAAAATTAGAAAACTTACAATTGTTTGGGGGATTAAAGAATCGGTATATAAAGTTTTAAGCATACCTGGTTTAAGATTTTTAGAACATATCTATGTTGAAGACTTCGACTTTGATGCGGGATCAACAACGGCTAGTGTGAGTCATCTTGCGCAGGGTACTTATGAGGCTGCTTTTTGGGAGTTTGAAGGTTTTACTTGTGCATATATATTACCCAGCATATAATGCAAAATTCAATTGACAACCATAAAATTTTAAAGTTTTTAAATGCATCTACTGCGGGTTTGGCAATTCTTATTGATCCAGACAAAGAGGAGGTAGAAGGTATACCTAATTTAGTAAAGGGCTTACCGGTAGAAACAACTTGTGTGCTGGTAGGGGGAAGCCGTGTGGAGCCAGGAAAAAGCGACTTGATTTGTAAAAGTATAAAGCTATTTACTTCTTTACCCGTAATGTTATTTCCTGGTGATGAAAAACAATTGAGCTCTAATGTAGATGCAGTATTATTTCTTTCTTTGGTTTCAGGAAGAAATCCAGAATTTTTAATTAATCAACATGTCAAGGCTGTACCGTTTTTAAGAAAACATGCTCTCGAAGTCATTCCTACAGCCTATTTGTTAATTGACGGGGAAACTCGAACCGCCGTTAGAGAAGTGACGCAAACCCAACCTATACCACAAGATTCGGTTCAATTGATTGTAGATACTTGTTTAGCAGCAAAATTTTTGGGAATGCAATTGATTTATCTCGAAGCAGGTAGTGGAGCGCAAAAACCAGTTGATTTAAACATTATTAAAAAACTTAAGCAAGAAATAGATCTACCAATAATGGTTGGGGGCGGTATTAGGAGTCTTAGCTTGGCGAAAGAATATTATAAAGCTGGTGCCCGAATGGTTGTAGTAGGAACTGCTTATGAACAAAGAACATTAAAATAGAGGCTATGAATTGGTTGGAGTGGTTTTTTGAGCCTTATATTGGTGTTTCTTGGCATCTTATTTTACTTGAATTTGTGGCCGTAGTGTTCGGATTTTTATCGGTTTGGTACTCTAAAGAAAATCATATTTGGGTGTATCCTACAGGAATTATAAACACCAGTATTTTTGTATACATTTTGTGGTATTACGGTTTACTGGGAGATATGCTAATTAATGGATATTACTTTAGTATGAGTATCTATGGTTGGTATATTTGGTCAAGAAAAAAAAATGGAGAGACCTTGCATAGAATAGAACATGCCAGTTTTAAAGAACATTTATACGGTTTACTTCTTTTTGTTGGTACAGCTATATTTGTTATAGGGGTGTACACTGTATTTGAAAAATGGGATGGCTGGATTTCTTATATGGATGTTTTCACCACGGCAATATTTTTTGTTGGCATGTGGCTTATGGCCAAACGTAAAATTGAAAATTGGATTTTTTGGATTATAGGTGATTTGGTTTCGATACCCTTGTATTTTTATAAAGGATTGAATATGGCTGCAGTACAGTACATATTATTTACTATCATTGCGATTTACGGATATTATTCATGGATAAAGATTTACAACAACAACCAAGTAATTGTATCAAAATAGTTTTTTTTGGTCCAGAGTCAACAGGTAAAACCACCTTAGCAAAGCAATTGGCAGAGCACTACCAAACGCAATGGGTGCCTGAGTTTGCACGTGACTATTTGCAAAGAAAATATGATGACTCTGGTATTATTTGTGAAGAAAAAGATCTTATACCCATTGCCATTGGGCAAATAGATTTAGAAAATAAACTTGCAGTATTAGCGAACAAAGTGTTATTTTGTGACACCAATGTATTGCAAACTTACTGCTATGCTCAAGTGTATTACAACAACTTTAAAAATGAACGCTTAGAGCAAGCGGTGCAAAAACATCAATACACCTATTATTTTCTTACAGATATTGATGTGCCTTGGGAAGCAGATGATTTAAGAGATAAACCCAATGAACGCCAAGCTATGTTCAATCATTTTGAGCGGGCTTTGCAAAAAAATAATTTGCCTTATACACAACTTTCTGGCAGTTTGAATACCCGCATAGAGTTGGCAAAAGAGCAAATTGATAAACTATTAAGCAATGATCAATAATTTTGATTTTTCTCAGAAAGATATAGCCCAACTAGAAAAACATGGTTTAAACCAAAACCTTATAGCCAACCAGATGCGTTTGTTTAAGAATGGTGTTGAGCCTGTCAAGTTGGTCGAACCTGCAAATGTAAATAATGGTATTAAATCTCTTTCTCCAGAGAAAATAGCCAGCTTGCAGAATAGCTTTCATAATTATCAAGGAAAAAGTCTAAGTTTTATTCCCGCTAGTGGTGCAGCTTCACGTATGTTTAAAGACTTATACAAGTTGCATGAACTATCGAATAGCTCTGAAACACTAGCCAATACCCTGCAAGAATCATCTTGGAGTTCATGGTGTAATTTCTTTAAGAATAAAAACAAATTAGCCATATATCAGCAACTAAGACCCTTTTTAAAAAATAATAATCCAGGTTACGAGAGCCAAAATGAGAACCAACAAAATTACTTATTTTTAAAGGCATTGTTTCAACCTGTTATTCAAGGAGAAGCTATTGTAAATTTACCTAAGGCACTTGTACCTTTTCATTTAGAGCAAGATAATGTAATAACTGCTTTTGAAGAACAACTGGTTGAAGCGTGCTACACCCAACATCTTGAAAGAGTAGCTTTACATTTTACCATTTCAGAAAGTAAAGCTTCTTTATTTAAAAAAGTGGTGGAGAAAAAACTTAAAGCTTTGGAGGAGGCATTTCAGAAAAAGCTTGTAATTGATTTTTCATATCAGAAAAGACATACCGATACTTTAGCGGTAGATCATGAAAATAAGCCAGTAAGAGATAGAGAAGGTCAGCTTATTTTAAGACCTGGTGGGCATGGAGCTTTGTTAGATAATCTTAATGATGTAGATGCCGATATTGTTTTTATTAAAAACATAGATAATGTAAGTTCAAAACGCATTCTTCAGGAGAATGTTGTTTATAAACAGGCTTTGGCCGGATTGCTAATTGAAGTACAAGACAAAATTTTCTCCTTATTAAATGAGTTAGAAGAAAAGGGTTTTAACGAAGCTTTAGCAACGGAGGCTGATAGCATTGCCGAAACCTATTTTTTTAAAAAAATTAATTTTGATAGTGCTCAGGCAATTTTTAATTTTTATAATCGGCCTTTACGGATTTGTGGTATGGTTAAAAACCAAGGAGAGCCAGGTGGAGGTCCGTATTGGGTGCAACACGATAACCAACACCCTAGTTTACAAATTGTAGAGTCTTCTCAAATAGATAAAAAAGATAAAAACCAATTGGCTATATTAAAAAAATCAACACATTTTAATCCGGTTGATTTAGTTTGTGGTCTTAAAAATTATAAGGGTAACGCCTTTGAATTAACTCATTTTAGAAATGAAAACGAATGTTTTATTTCCATCAAATCTAAAAATGGGGAAGAATTTAAAGCACTGGAGTTACCGGGACTATGGAATGGTGCTATGGCTTATTGGAATACAATTATGGTTGAGGTACCAGTGAATACCTTTAATCCTGTAAAAACAGTTTTGGACCTATTAAAGCCAAATCATCAATAGGTTTGCAAGAAGAAAAAATACTAGCCGAAACACAATTTAAGGCTTCCCTTAGTGGTGGCCCTGGAGGACAGCACGCTAATAGAACATATTCGCAAATAATATTATACTGGGATCTTTCAAATTCGGAGTGTTTTACAGCTGAAGAAAAACAACGGCTATCGCAAAAATTAAGTTCTTATTTAAATAAAGATGGGGTTTTACAAATGCGATGCGCAGAGAGCCGAAGCCAGTTTAAAAATAAACAATTAGTAATACTGCAGTTCCTTCAGGCGCTTAAAAATAGCTTAAAAGTTCCGCGAAAGCGAAAGAAAACACTTCCCACAAAGGCGGCCCGATTAAAAAGACTTCAAAATAAACGCCTGCATTCAGAAAAGAAACGAAACAGGAAACCTCCTTTGTAGAATTTTTCATTTAGGGGAGTGTAGAAAAATTACACACTTGTGTGTGGAATTCTACACACTGTGAATATCTTAAAGGATTGAATTTCGGTATTATAATTAGATATTCGGCGAAAGCTGACCTTATAAGTAAATGGTATACTTTTTTCTATAGTATTAGTAAAGAAAACCCTTACATGAAGAAAATACTAATAATGCTTATTTTTTGCCTAGGTTCTATCAATTTAGGGTTTTCACAAAATGGTAAAGTTGAAGCCATAAATAAGAATGAAAGCGTCCTAAGCGATGGTTTTGTTCTTTTGCAGGAGAGCGAAGTAGAAAAATCAATTATACAGTCAATTACAGAACGATTTGAAAAGAGTGAATTGATAAAGATTTATGTAAATAAGCAAAATGATTATAAAGTAGAACTAATAAATGCTAAAGACAAGAAACAAGTAGTTTATTTAGATGAAAAAGGAAATTGGATTTATCCAAAATATGAAAATTTGTAGCGAAAGCTAAGATTGGTTAGTTTTGTACAGTTAGTGAAGACCGCCTTAAAGGGCGGTCTTATTTTATGAAAAAATTGAGAATGGATTGCTTTTGTTTGGACTAAATTTGTAAAAAAACTACGCATTGTGAACCGAATTTTAATCGTTGAAGATGATCTTGCATTTTGCCAGATGTTAGCTACTTTCTTAACCAAAAAGGGTTTTGAAGTAACTACCTGTACAAGTGCAGAACAGGCCCACAAAGAACTAGATCAAAATCGTTTTGATGTTTTACTTACCGATGTGCGTTTACCCGAAAAGCAAGGAACAGTATTACTTGATCGTGTGCAGCAGAATAATTGGTCTACCAAAGTGATTTTAATGACAGGGTATGCAGAAGTGAGTAAAGCGGTTGAAGTGATGAAAGGTGGTGCCTTTGATTATATTGCTAAGCCTGTTAATCCCGAGAAACTTCTTGCTAGTATAAAGAACGCGCTCAAGGAATTGCAAGGATTTGATAAAAGTGCTTTAAATCAAACAAATAAAGCCAGTAAGAAATCGGATGCTTTAATTTTAGAGTCTCAAAAGCAGAAATACGTACAAGGGGTAAGTAAAGAGGCAAAAACTTTAGCCGGTTATATAGATTTAGTGGCTCCCACAGATTTCTCAGTGCTTATCGAAGGCCAAAGCGGTACAGGTAAAGAGTATGTAGCAAAAAATATACATCATAAAAGCAAACGTGGTAAAGCGGCTTTTGTTGCAGTAGATTGCGGCGCTATTCCTAAAGAACTAGCGGTTAGCGAATTTTTTGGACACGTGAAAGGTTCTTTTACTGGGGCTATTCAAGATAAGGTGGGGCATTTCCAAGCTGCCAACGGCGGAACCTTATTCTTAGATGAAATAGGTAACTTATCTTATGAACTACAAATTCATTTACTTAGAGCCTTACAAGAAAGGAAAATAAAACCTATAGGAAGTCATACTGAAATCCCAGTGGATATTCGGGTGATAGCCGCTACAAATGAAAATTTAGACAAAGCTGTTGCTGCGGGTCACTTTAGAGAAGATTTATACCACCGATTAAATGAATTTAGTATTCAAATTCCTGCTTTAGCGGAACGAAAAGAAGATTTAGTGCTCTTTGCGAACTATTTTTTAAGCCAAGCCAACCGAATTTTAAATAAACAAATTTTGGGTTTTACCGATGAAGCAATGAGTAAAATGGAGCGCTATTCTTGGCCAGGAAATTTACGTGAATTGCAAAATTGTGTAAAGCGAGCCAGTTTAATAGCACAGAACGAGTATATAGAAGAAACAGATTTGCCAAAAGAAATTCAAGTAAAACCAGAACGCCAAGAATCTTATTCGTTATTTAAAAATAAAAATGAGGTTCAGTTAATTAAAGATACGCTGGCTAAAACGGGCGGAAATAAGAGTAAAACTGCACGGCTGTTACAAATAGATCGCAAAACGCTCTATAATAAATTAAAGCAGTATAATATAGAATACTAGGTGGGCGTAATTAAATAATTTTGCAACGCTTTAATTAATAGGTTAAGTTCTTTAATAGCCTTAGCCAAGTTATCTTTATCTATGTGGCTTGGATTTTTGAGTCCCTGTTTTTCTAATAATTCAAATGATACAATGCATTTACTTGCTTGTAATTGTTTAAGCATTGGAAGTAACTTATGAGCGGTTTTTCCAACAGATTCAAATTGCTTTGTTCTTAAACTGTAGTTTAATTGTTTTGCGCTATCCTGGCAACTCTTTAAGAAACTCTGTATGATATTTCTTGTAGCCTGATTATCGCCCAAAGTGAAATTTTGTATTTCGGATATCGTAAACAAATTTTCTTTATTTATCGGTGTGGAAATCCTGGTTTGTTTTTGGAGCGTTTCTAATTTTAAGACGTAAGCTATTTCTAGTAGTAATTCTTGAGATTTATAAGGTTTAATAAGCATAGCCGAAAACCCCTTTATAAGATAATCCTCTTCTTTGAGCTGTGTGTTACCCGTAAGTGCAATTATGGGAATGCTTTTTAAAATTGCATCAGTTTTCATTTTTTTGAGCAAATCAAATCCGCTAGCGACGGGCATTTGAATATCTGTAATTACCAAATCAAACTTCATGTTTTGAAGCAAATTATAAGCGGTTTTGCCGTTGTTTGCTGTGAAACAGTTAAAGTTGGAGTTTTCTAACATCGCCTTTAAATATTCGAGTTGCCCGGGCTCATCATCAACCAGTAAAATCTTTTTTTCTTTAGCATTGTGTACCTTAATGTCTTTACGGATTTTTACTCGGTCTTCATTTAGATGAACCGGTATTTCAATCTTAAAAACACTTCCAGCACCGGGCTCACTTGTTAAGGTAATATTCCCGTTTAAGAGTTTTATAATTTTTTTTGTAATGGCTAATCCTAATCCTGAACCACCGTACTGGCTTTCAATTTTATTGTTCGCTTGTGTAAATTCTTCAAAAATTTCTGCCTGTTGGCTCTTGGCTATGCCAATTCCTGTGTCACTTACCTCTATAAGAAGATTGAATTTTTTACGAGTGATAGGGTATAATCTCGTCTTTACCTCTATTTTACCTTTATGAGTAAATTTGTAAGCGTTGTTAATAAGATTGGTTAACACTTGTTGTATTCTAAAGGGATCACCTAAGAAAGATAGCTCGGTGTGTTCGCCAAAAGAAGTTTCGAGTTCAATAGAATTTTTGGCTGGCGCAGGTATCGCAGCGCTAATGCAGTTTTCTACCAAATTTTTAGGCACGAAAGGTAAAATTTCTAAACCGATTTTTCCCGCTTCTAGCTTTGAAAGGTCAAGTAACCTGTTGACCATTTGTAAAATATAGTCTGATGATTTTTGCAATTGCCCCAATTGGTGTTTTTGCCTAGCAGATAAAGAATCTTGTTTAATCAAATCAGAATAACCTAAGATTGCATTTAGCGGAGACCTTAAATCATGCGTAACAGTGGCTAAAATCTGCTTATAGCGTTTCAATAAAAACTCTGCATATCGTTTACTTTTTTCAAGTTCTTCCCGGTACCGAGAACTGCTTCTGGTGTCTCTTGAAATTAAAATCACAAATAATAAAATAGTAAAAATACAGGCCACCCCTAGTACACCTATAATTAATGTGGTTTTACTAATGGCTTGTTGCGAATTTTGAAGTTGTTGTACAGATTGTTGTAGTTCTTCTCGTTCAATCTCATTCCTAATTTTCTGAAGTTGCGCCGATAATTTTTGATCGTTTTTTATAAGGGCATTCTCTTTAGCAATTACTTCGGTTTGGTAACGTCTTTCTTCGCGCTCTAAAGAGCTCAATACCTTTTTAACCGAAGTTATGAGCGAATCGGCGGTTTGCTGGGTCAGCCGCTGGGCGTTGTCTTCTTTTGCATATTCTAACCATTTTATAAGAGCCCTACGCGCATGCGGACTATGATCTTTAAAAAGCTTGTCATAATTGTCTTCCTCAAATAAATAATTTACCTTTTTTAAATTATTGAGCACTCTGTCATAGTAATTTACACTCGAGTTTTGAGATCGTAATTTTAGCAGTTCTAGGAGATTCTCTTGTTTAAGAACGAGTAGCTTGTTGAGACTGTCTAATTCAATTTTTATTTCTCGATCGGGGTATACCTGTTTTAATTGGCCAATTAACGAGTGTATAGAATCATGCTGTCTTTCTAAAGAGTCGACCTTGTCTGCCTCTTGATTTTGAATAATAGCGCGACTGATTCCTTCGGTATTATAAATTTTTGTCACCATTTTGTTCATTAACAATAGGCGCTCTTGATTTTTGGTATTTTCTTTCCCTGCCTGATTTAATTCGACTACCTGAGTGTAAATTATGTAAATAGATGCCGCTGTAAAAACAGTAAGTAACAGATAGCCAAGGCTAACTTTAAGGGTAATTCTTTTCTTTGTAGATTCAGGCATACTCAAAAATAGAATGCAAATTTTTAAAAGTGCCTTAAAGTTATGGTAAAATCAAAAAAAGAATTAATTTCGCAGCATCTCTAAGGGGTGCCTTGAAGAAGGCTGAGATCATACCCAATGAACCTGGGCAAGTAATGTTGCCAAGGGAAAATGCGGCTAGCAGCATTTTGTTGTAGGTGTACTCCTGTTTTTCTTTTGAAGAAAAGAATTGCAGGTTTTTTTATGTTTAATAATTTACCAAGAATAATCGCCCCTTTTATTCGTATTTAAAAAAAATTACGAATGAGAATTGTATTATTTTTAGTTGGTTTA
The DNA here is from genome assembly GCA_947499595.1 of uncultured Mesonia sp. Taxonomy (GTDB): domain Bacteria; phylum Bacteroidota; class Bacteroidia; order Flavobacteriales; family Flavobacteriaceae; genus Mesonia; species Mesonia sediminis. The sequence goes on along the minus strand of CANMOY010000005.1, from coordinate 133,577 downwards.
ATTTCTGCCAGTATAGTCTCCGCCCAAGAGGCAACTTATTTTTTAGCTGGCGAAATCTCAAGAAATGAAAAACCGGTGCCTTACGCTCAAATTAGTATAGAAGGCACAAAAATGGGAACCCTAAGCGATCAAAACGGTAAATACCGATTAAAATTAAAGAAGGGAAACTACAATTTAGTGGTAACCTCGGGCAATACCAAAAAAGTTGAGGTGTTTTTGAATAAAGATACACGACTCAATATAAGCTTAGATGGGGTAGAAGAGAACTTAGAGGAGGTATTTATTCAGGCGCTTAGAGCAACCAAAAAAACACCCATTGCTTACACCAATTTGGAGGAGGATGAAATAGAAGAGCGAAATCTAGGACAGGATATACCAGTGTTAATGGGTTATATGCCAGGAGTGGTTATGACATCAGATGCGGGGGCTGGTATTGGTTATACCTCTTTACGGGTTAGAGGTAGCGATGCGTCAAGAACCAATGTGACCATTAACGGTATTCCTTATAACGATGCCGAAAGCCAAGGGAGCTTTTGGGTAAACTTAAGCGATATGGCCAGTTCTATCGAAAGTTTGCAATTACAACGTGGTGTAGGAACCTCAACAAATGGCGCAGGAGCCTTTGGAGCGAGTATAAATATCGCTACAAAAGACTTTTCTGAAAAAGCTTATGCCGAGCTATCAAATAGTTATGGCTCTTTTGATACCCATAAACATACCCTGAATTTTAGTACCGGTTTATTTAATAAACATTGGGAAATATCTGGTAGAGCCTCGGTTCTTGAGAGCGACGGTTACATAGATAGAGCCAGTAGCTCGATGCGCTCTTATTTCTTGCAAGCCGCTTTTATTGATGAGAATACCAAGATTAAAGCGATTACTTTTGGTAATAAAGAAAAGACCTACCAAGCATGGTATGGTATAGATGCTAATCAGTTAAAAGAAGATAGACGATATAACCCCGCAGGAGAATACACTACAGATGAAGGAGAGGTAAAATATTATGATAACCAAACCGATAATTACTGGCAAGATCATTACCAACTGTTGTGGAACCAGACTTATGATAGTAGATGGTCATCAAATTTTGCGCTACACTACACGCGCGGTAAAGGTTATTACGAGGAATTTCAAGAGGATGCAAGTTTAAACGACTATAATCTACCGAGCTTTACAGCTAATGGCGAACTGGTTGAAACTTCAGATCTTATTAATACCAAATGGTTAGATAATCATTTTTACGGTACAACTTTTAGTGTTCAATATAATTTTAAGAGGATTAATGCTCTTATTGGTGGAGGGGCAAATCGTTACGAAGGAGATCATTTTGGAGAAGTTATTTATACCCGATTTGCACAAAATAAAGAACCTTATGCGCCTTATTATGATAATGATGCGGTTAAAACCGATGCAAATCTTTACACTAAAATTTCATACGCTCTAAGCAATAAGCTTAATACTTATATCGATTTACAAGGACGATGGATCGGATATGAAACAAATGGTGCAATTGAAGAGGGTATTCCTTTAGGTGTTGATGAGCAATATAGTTTCTTTAACCCTAAATTCGGACTTACCTATCAACCTGCTGAAGACCATCAACTTTACTTTTCATATGCTAAAGCGCATAGAGAACCAAGCCGTTCAGATTTTGAAAATGCGTTATTCAACAATGCAGATGTTGAGCCAGAAAGTTTAGACGATTTTGAATGGGGATGGCGTTGGCAAACACCAAAACTTGTCTTAAATGCTAATTTCTATTACATGAATTATAAAAACCAATTGGTTTTAACTGGTGAAATTGATGCCGAGGGAGGAGCTGTTAGAGAAAATGTAGGCGATAGTTACCGAGCAGGAATCGAATTAGATGCCAGTATCAAACTTACCAATACATTAAGCCTTCACCCTAATGTGGCGATCAGTAGGAATCAAAATAGAGATTTTAAAACTCGTTTTGACGGTGAGCTGCAAAATTTTGGCAATACAGAAATTGCATTTTCACCTAGTGTAGTGGCCGCTAATGCTATTCGGTTTTCACCAGTAAAAAATCTTCAGATCAATTGGTTGAGTAAATACGTAGGAGAGCAGTATATGAGTAACCTTGAGCGCGAGGCTTCGCGATTAGACGATTACTTTATCAACGATTTGAATTTGCAATACGTTTGGAAAAAACCACCCTTCTTTAACGAAATAGTTTTCACGGGGTTGGTGAATAATATTTTTAATGTAAAATATGTTTCAAACGGCTATTACTTCAATTATGAGGTTGAAAACACTAATATTCCAAGCGGTTTAGAGACCCTAGAAGGAGCAGGGTATTATCCGCAGGCTACTATAAACTTTTTATTTGGTATTAACCTAAAATTTTAAACAGCTAAAATTATGTTCCCCTCCCTTCCGTAAAGGAAGGGGGGGAATTAATTTAATCAATTAGTCACCACTAGGGTGTTGTTGTCTATTTTAGAAATACGATAAGCATACAAAGGGAACCTCAAATTCTCACCACTTATAAAATTCCCGGTAAACAATTCGTAGGTATTTTGCTCACAATCACAAACTAATCGGGTTCCTTCTAGCTGCATGGCATAGCAATCAGATGAAATAGGGTGGTTAGGGTCTGAGGCGTCAAAAGCTACATAGGTGTTTGTGCCAGTGTTCATTACAACAATACCAACATTACCTTGGTTGGGTATAAAAACGGGATTAGCAGGATTTAACAAAGGGGTGTATTGTGGTAGTCTAAGATTTATTTCTAAATTTACAGGTGCCCCAGCCAAGTAAGGATTGTCTAAACGGCCATCATCAGAATCGCAACTCGCAAAAAGAAGGCAAGTTAAAAGCAAAAAATTGAGGTATTTCATCATAATAGTTTTTGTGTGCGAATATAAATTGTTTTACTGATTTAATTTTATTATCTTTGGTCTTAACGAATCCTATGCGAGTAGGATTCTTTTTTTTATAGTATAATTAATAACGATGAAGTTATGAGTAAAGTATCTTATTACACTGCTGATGGTTTGAAAAAACTTAAAGCAGAGCTTGATCATTTAAGAGACGTTGAGCGTCCTAAAGCTTCGCAAGCTATAGCAGAAGCTAGAGACAAAGGAGATTTAAGTGAGAATGCAGAGTATGACGCAGCTAAAGAAGCCCAAGGTTTATTAGAAATGAAAATTTCTAAACTAGAAGAGGTGGTTTCAAATGCAAGAGTAATTGATGAATCACAACTAGACACCTCAAAAATATTAATCCACTCTACGGTGAAGTTAAAAAACCTAGCCAACAATATGGAGATGCAATATAAATTAGTAGCCCAAAGCGAAGCCGATTTGAAAGCCGGTAAAATTTCGGTAGATTCTCCTATTGGTAAAGGGTTGTTGGGTAAGAAAGCAGGTGAAGAAGCTGAAATTCAAGTGCCTAATGGAAAGATTACTTTTGAAATCTTAGAAATTTCTAGGTAATCTATTAAATCTAAAATTTAGAAAGAGGCGGAGAGATATCTTCGCCTCTTTTTTTATAAACTTGCGATGAGTTTACAGAATAAAGTGATCATTTGCGGCTCAGCTTGCTTAGCGGCTTGCATTATACTTTTAATATTCACAGGTTTTAAATGGTCTGGATCACACAAATCGGTAATAACCGATAAAGCAATGACAGGTAGTTTTAAATGATTGGCTACAATGATTTCTGGTACAGTGCTCATTCCTACTGCATCGGCGCCAATCAATTTCAAATACCTATACTCTGCCCTGGTTTCTAATTGCGGACCCTTTACTGCGGCATACACCCCTTGATGTAGCTTAATGTTTTCTTCCTTAGCTATTTTCATTAGCTTTTTGCGCATACCAGTATCATAGGGGTTACTCATATCTACAAAACGCTCTCCATGTTTTGCAACACCTTTAAAAGCTAAAGGCGAATCTCCTAATAAGTTAATATGATCTTCAAGAAGCATTAAGTCGCTGGTCTTATAATTCAAATTTAAACCGCCAGCTGCATTAGATACTAATAAGTGTTTCACCCCTAGATTTTTCATTATACGTACCGGGTAAGTCACATCCCGTAAAGTATAGCCTTCATAAAAATGAAATCGCCCTTGCATAACCATAATTTTCTTTCCGCTTAACTCACCATATATAAGTTTACCTTTATGGAATTCAACTGTTGCGGTAGGAAAATGCGGAATATGATTATAAGATACCTCTTGAATAATATTGATATGATTCACAAAATCGCTCAATCCGCTGCCTAATATGATACCAATTTCTGGTACCTCAAATCCTTTCTCTTTTAAATAGGCAGAAGTCTCATTAATAAAACGCATAATTTTTAACCTTTAAATTAAGATTAAAGGTACAAAATTAAGCTTTAACTACAGATATTAGTTTTATAACCACGAAAAACAACCTTAAATCGATGTTGTAAGTACTTTATCTAGAGTGATTTACCTATATAAAGTCATTTTAATCCGCTGAAATACAATATGTTAAAAAATTATTAAAAAAAAATTTGTTATTTATCCGAAATAAAATACCTTTAATCGTGTAAAAATTAAGATAATCGATTATTTTTGCCATCGATTTTAAGAATAAATTAGGAGTTGCTATGAAATATGCTGTGTTGGTTGTTTTTTTGATCTTCAATATTGGATTTAGTCAGAATGTGCAGGTAGATGTGAATACATATAATGCACAAGACTTAAGTGAAATGTTATTGAATAATGCTTGTTCTAGTTTATTCAATGCCGAGATGTCATCTAGTCAAGCGGTTGGTTATTTTTCTCAAAACAACAGTAATTTTCCTATTGAGGAAGGCGTGATTATTCGAAGTGGAAACGCAAAGCATAGCGAAGGTCCGTTTTCAGGGAACCACCTGAGTTCTCAAATAAATCAAAATACTAACGCCTACTTAGAAAATTTAAATGCCGCTTCTGGGCAACACGCTCAAATTACCGACGTGGCATTTTTATCGTTTGAGTTTGTTCCTTTGTCTCATGACTTCAGTTTTAATTTTGTCTTTGCTTCAAATGAGTATGGGCAGTGGCAATGTGTTTCTAGTGATGTTTTTGCGTTTGTATTGACCAATCTTAATACTGGGCAATCACAAAATCTAGCGGTAATACCCGGAACAACTACCCCTGTCTCCGTAAAGAATATAAAAGACAAGGCTTATAACAATTCTTGTTCATCAGATAATAAACATTTGTTTGGTGAATATTTGGTAAATCAACCCAATGCGGGTTTAAATATGCGAGGGTATACCAAGGTGATGAAAGCCTCGGCTCAAATTGTCCCAGGTGATACCTATAAAATAGAACTTTTAATAGCAGATTCTAACGATGCTAATTTTGATTCGGCCATCTTTTTGGAGGCTGGTAGTTTTCAAACCAATGTAAATCTTGGAGACGATGAAGCCATTTGTTTGGGGCAATCTAAAACCTTGACTACGGGATTAGATACTCAGCTTTATAACCATACATGGAAAATGAATGGTAGCGTGGTGAACTACACCAATACCAATACCCTTACGGTGACCAATCCTGGGGATTATAGTGTTGAGGTTACCGAAAATAATACAGGTTGTCTTTTAACCGACGAGATACAATTGACACAAGTGCAAATAAATGAAGCTAATAATTTAAAGATATGTTACGACGATCGAGCTAATTATTTCTGGGATTTAACCGTCAATAATCACCAGATTCTAGGTGTATCGCCATCAGATTATGAGCTTTTTTATTATGCCAGTTTGCAAGATTTGAATAGTGATTTACCTATACCTGCGGCAAATATTACGGCTTTTGCGGGTACACCCAACCAAAGTGTTTACATCAAACTGAAAGCTAAAAATAATAATAATTGGTGTACCCAAATCATCGACTTTAAGTTAGAAGTAGCGGATAAAATTCACTTAGGGCCGTTAGAAGATATTCAACTGTGCGACATTACAAAAACACATCTGGTAGATCTCACTCAGGTAAACGAAGATTTAGTAGGCCATACCCAAAACTATATGTTTGCTTATTATTACAGTCAAGCTGATTTGGAAGCTGGTCAAAATGAAATTCAAGATTACCGAGCCTTTTCTGTTTCTCCTAGTCGACGCTCAAATAACCAGAACATCTATGTAAAAGTAACCGATAGATATATGCCTGAGTGTTACGTATTTACCAGTTTTCAAATTCAAGTAAATGGACTGCCTTTGGTAGATGAGTTGCCCGATGTTATTGAGTGTAGTACTTACACTTTGCCGCCCTTGACACACGGTAATTATTTTACCCGAGCGCAAGGTGGCGGAACCCCGCTTTTTGCAGGCGACGTAATAGATGAAAGCGGAACCTATTATATTTATAACGGTCCAACAGATGCAGGTTGTTATAACCAAAGCAGTTTTACGGTTCAACTCATTGAAGAGTATGGTATAAAAGATGAATACTGCGAATTTATGCGGGTTCCATCTCCACCTGCGGGCAATTTTTATACTTTGCCTGGTGGACCATCTGGTGGCGGAAAAATAATTCCGCCGGGTACCATCTATTATAATGACGCTAGCATTTATTATTATGCCGAAGTGAATGGTGTATTCTGTAAAGAAGATACCTTTTCTTTTCAGGTTTTTCCTTTGCCTCCAGTAGATCAACCAGCAGATGTAATTACCTGTAACAATTACACCTTACCTGCCTTGACTCATGGTAATTATTACACACAGTCTGGCGGTGCCGGTGACCAATTGTTACCAGGAACGACCATCACCGAGACCACCACGCTTTATGCCTTTAACTTTGATGGTAGATGCGCAAACCAATCAGAATTCACTGTATTCATAACCCCTCAATTTGACGATGTTGTTTCCTGTGGAGCTTTCCAACTTCCCGAGGTCGAAGTAGGTGGGTTTTATAGCTTGCCTAACGGTCAAGGAAACCTACTCACATCAACAACTAAAATTAAGTTTTCTCAAACCATATATTATTTTGCAGAAACCACTACATCACCAAATTGTACAACAAACCTGAGCTTTGAGGTAACCATTTTTGATAAACCTAAGGTAGACACTTTGCCCAATGTGGTGCAGTGTGCAAGTACTCCTTTTGTTTTGCCTCCTTTGCAAGATGGTGAATACTTTACAGAGAAAAAACGGGGTGGGCAAATGCTAGCTCCAGGCGATGTGATAGCAGAATCACAAACCATATTTATCAATAATGCTACCACTACTTGTATGAGCGAGACCTCTTTTACCGTAACTTTAATTCCCTTACCCGTAGTGCCTAATTTTGCCGATGTTTATACTTGTGATACTTACGAATTACCAGAGATAACAGGTGCAAAATACTTTAGTGGCCCTAATGGAAGTGGAAATGAATACTTTTCAGGTGACCTAATTCATTCTACTCAGAAGTTATTTTTGTATAAAGAGTCTAGCAGTTTAGTGGGTTGCGACAATGAAGATTCTTTTACCGTATATGTAGAGGGCGTAGAGGCAACTCAGTTACCTGATGTTCTTGCTTGTGAGACTTTTGTGTTGCCTCAATTAGCAGTAGGGGAGTATTTTACCGAACCTTATGCTAAGGGGCAGAAACTTCAACCTGGAACCGAAATCAAAGAGAGTAAAACAGTATATATTTTTGCTCAAAAAGGAGATCGATTTACGTGTTTTGATCAAACCTCTTTTAGGATAGAAGTAGAACCTAAAATAGATTTAAGCGCTTTTGAGCACTATACGCACTGCGGAGAATTATATCTGCCAGATCTGGCTCAAGAAAATCAAGATTTTAGGTTTTTTGTAGATCCTAACTTCAGTAAACCTGTAAGTCCAAATGCATTGCGTTTAACAAAGCCAGGAAAGTATATTTTTTATGTACAAGCCTCTTCTAATTTAATGGATGGTTGCATAAGTGAAGGCCGATTCGAGATAGAAATATTCCCGATAAAACAACTGAATTTAGAACCGGCTGCTATATGTTTAGACCCGGAAACAGGTGAACTATTGTCAACAGCTTTTCTAGAAACGGGACTTGATCCAAATAAGTACAATGTCTATTGGTACCTAGAAAATCAACTGGTGCATGAAGGAGTTAACTTTGAGGTTACTCAGGCAGGTACTTTTGAAATAGAGGTAGAGTTAAAAGAGATTAGCCATGTAGAGGATTGTGGCTATTACGCAACTTCGGTTCAGGTTTATGCCTCTAGCCGACCAGAGATTAAAGTTAATGTGTCTGAGCCCTTTTCTGGGGGAGCAGAGGTTTTTGTTGAGCTGATAAAAGCTGAGGGTGAAATGATGTACCAAATCGATGATCAGCCTTACCAAGAAAGTCCTTATTTTACCGGAGTAGGTTCTGGCCCTCATTTGGTACGTGCTAAAGGTAAATATGCCGATTGTGGCGAGGTAGTAAAAGAGATTCAGGTTATTAATTATCCTAAATTTTTCACCCCAAATACCGATGGAATAAATGATTATTGGAATATTAACGATATGTACGATTATCCAGAGGCTAAAATTTACATTTACGATCGTTTTGGTAAATTAATTACTTCTACCAATCCGCGAAAGCGAGGTTGGGACGGTTCTTTTAACGGAAAACAAATGCCGTCTGCGGATTATTGGTTTCAAGTAGAGTATAAATATCAGGGAAATATAAAAGTGTTTAAATCGCACTTTACGCTTAAAAGGTAGTTCTGATTATCTAATTTTTCTTAGGCAATAAACAATAGTTAGTTACTTATGAATTAAAGCTTTGTATTTTTTCTGTTTGGCGTTTTTATTCTAAGTTTTAGAAAAAAAGTTATGAATCCGAACAGTTTAAAAAAATCAGATCAAGAAAAAGATGAATTTATTCTAGCCGATATGCACCAAAATGGTGTTTACTTGGATGAGTCTGTGCTAGGACCTCTATCGGCCAAAGCACCAGCTAAGAAAAATACTAATAAAAGATTAGAGAAGTGATTATTGGCGGACTAAAAATGGGACTAACCAGTCTAAAATTTTACTTTGCAAATGTTTGAATACATTATATGCCCTTGGTATTATTGAGTCATTACTAGGAAAGGTTAAACCAATTATCCTATTTTAATTACACCTTGTCTTGATTAATTTGTAAAAGCGTAAAATTATATATAAATTGGTTTATTTGTACTACTAATCCTAAGAATATAATTTTTACCGATACATTTATCATATAAACTTAGTAATTGAGATAAAATTTTAACATTTTAAATTTTTAGATATTATTTTTTTTCTTGCAATCGTGTTTGGCCATACATCTAAAAAAGTATAATTAAATTTAAAAAATAAAATGAAAAATTTATTTAGAGTACCTTTTATTAGGTTGTTAGCAAGTATGGTTTTTGCTACTTGTAGTAAGGAAGACTATTAAGAATAATGAATAAAGACCGCGATATTTCTATTTTTTCCGTAGCTATATTACTTTTATAGCTTTAAAACTATTTGGAGCAATAATTTTCATTCAGTTACAGGTATTTTTTTGGCTGTTTTAGTCTTAATCCCTGTGATTTTAAGAGTGATTAGACTTGCCTTGCAGAATAATCGAAAATAAAATAAATTAATTATAGAATTTTATATTCAGTTAATACGCTGGTGGTTGCTTTTATGGCAGTTAGCGTATTGGCTTCTTGTCAGAATAAAGCAAGAAGTATGAAGGTTATAGAAGAAGTGCATAGCGATTCTATTAGCTATACTATCTATGAAGGTAAAAATAAAACGAATGAAGATAATGATATTCAGTGTGCAAAATATTATTCCTATAAAAAACTAGAAAATGGCTATGAAGTAAGAGGAGCAGATTTGCGACATTTAATTTCTTTTCTTCTAGATGTTGATTTAAAAGATGTTATTGTTGATAACAGAATTGATAAAAATTTTTACACTTTAGAGTATAGAGGCTCTGATGCTACAGCGCTAAAAAACCTTATATTAAAAAAGTTTGTTGAGTATTATGATTTACACATAAATAAAAATCAAAAGTTAGAAAAAGGTTATACTTTAGGTCTAGAAAATGATAAAATAAATATTTATGTGGCAGAAAACAATCAAAACACTAGTGTAGAGCAAAACGGTAGCATAGTTAATATGCGTAATGCTAATTTAAAAATATTAGCCAGTGTTATTCAAGATCTATATGGGGTAAAGGTTACTACGGGTAAAGGGCAAGAAAATTTACGAGGATATAATATAAACTTTGATTCAGTTATGTCCATTACTTCTTTACAAAACTTTTTAAATGAAAAATATGGTATTCAATTTGAAGAAGAGCAATTTAGTGTGTTGAAGTATAAGGTGACAAAGAATGAATAATAAATTAATAGTTTAAAATCATTGAGCTATTTTATTCTTTCTGTGGTTGTCTCTATATTTTTCGGTCTATCCTCATAAGTTAGCTATGACAATTATACAAAAACCCCGATCAAAAGATCGAGGTTTTGCGGTGGTGCCTCTAGTCCCTATGCTTCGGGAGAACCAGGGACTATTTTTTATTAATAATGTCATTTAAGATATCTGGCTGATCTATAATTTTAAGTATAAACTTTTTGCTTTTCATTCTTTTAATGAAATTCTCTAAATAAAGCGCGTGGTTTTTGTTTCTGCATTTAAAAGCGAGTGCTAGTTTCCAATCGTCTGCAGCCTTTGTGAATGACTTATTAAAGCTATTTTCATTGTACATCTTTAATCTATTTTGGACGTCCAATGTTTCTCCAACATAGAATTTATTTAAGGTAGCGCTGTGTATAATATAAAGAAAATGCTTAACCGGTTTAAAACAAAAAACCCCGACTAAAAGTCGAGGTTTTGCGGTGGTGCCTCCAGGAATCGAACCAGGGACACAAGGATTTTCAGTCCTTTGCTCTACCAACTGAGCTAAGGCACCAGTGCTTGTAAGCGGTGGCAAATATATATTCATTTTTACATTCTACCAAATAATTTGATAAAAAAAACTACATTTGTTGTGAAATAAAATGAAAGGGATTGAGCAATTTAATTTTAGATATCGGTAATACTTTTGCCAAAGTGACTGTTTTTCAGCAGGATAATATTGTTGCTTGGTGGCGCGTAGAGCGTGACAGTTTGGTTGAAAAAATAAATTCAGTTTTATCCGAAAATCAAATCCGTAAAGCGATTATTTGTAATGTGAGTGTAGTGATTCCTGAATTAGAATCGGTTTTTAAGCTTCAACAAATTGAATTTATACATTTATCTGCAACAACCTCTCTTCCTTTTCGTAATTTATACGCCACTCCAAGAACTTTGGGTAAAGATCGAATTGCTTTGGCTGCCGCTGCCGTTGGTTATTACCCTGCACGTAATGTTTTGGTTATTGATGCTGGTTCTTGTGTGACATATGAATTTATAAATGATCAAAATGAATATTTAGGAGGGGCAATTTCGCCAGGTTTAAAAATGCGGTTTGCCGCCATGCATTCTTTTACCGCTGGATTGCCAGATCTACGGGATCAGCCTTTTGATGATCTGCCCTTGATAGGAGATGAAACTAAAACAGGAATGCAGATTGGCGCAGCTGAAGGATTGGCCAGAGAAATAGATGGCTTTATAAATGATTATAAGAAAAAATACAGCGATTTAACAGTTATTTTTACTGGGGGAGACCACGAAATTTTGTCTAAGCGGTTAAAAAATAGCATATTTGCAGCGCCCAATTTTCTGGCCAAAGGATTAAACTACATTTTAGAATTTAATTTAAATAAATGATTAAAAAAACATTTTTTATTCTCTTAACCTTTCTAGGTTTTGCAGGATTTGCACAAGATAACACCGCATCGCCATACTCCTTTTTTGGGGTGGGTACCAATAAGTTTAGCGGTACCGTAGAAAATAGAGTTATGGGTGGCTTGGGCATCAAATCAGATAGTATTCACATCAACCTCCAGAATCCGGCAGGATATGCTGGTTTAGGTTTAACCACTTTTAGTGTGGGTGCATCGCATACTAGCAATACCATAAGTGATAATATTTCAGAAAGCAAAGTTACTGCTACAGGATTAGATTATGTCGCTCTAGCTTTTCCTGCAGGTAAATTTGGTTTTGGTTTTGGACTTAAACCATTTAGCTCTGTAGGTTACGAAATGGGTGACTTCACCGAGGATCGCGAAGCTAGCTTTAGCGGAAGTGGTGGCGTGAATAAACTTTACTTAGGAGCAGCTTATCAAGTTTTACCTGAGCTTAGCGTAGGTGTTGAAGGTGGTTATTACTTTGGTAACATAAAGAATAAAAGTATTTTAAGACAACAGAACGTTCAATTTGGTACCCGAGAAAAGAATAGATCAGACCTTAGCGGTTTTAGATTTAATTTTGGTACACATTATGAGAAAATGCTAACAGATAAATTGCAGTTAACAGCATCTGCAACCTATGCGCCAGCTAGTACTTTAAATGCAAAAAACGAACGACAATTGGCTACTATTGTGCTTAATTTAGGAGATGATGAGTTAGTGGCAGAGGAACGTGAGATCGCTGTGGCCGATAGTGAGCTAGACTTGGGTGCAGTCTCAAGTTTTGGTGCGGGTATAGGGCAACCTAGAAAGTGGTTTGCCGGATTTGAATACCAAATTACCGAGGCGAATAAATTTTCAAATCGTTCGTATAGTTTAAATAATGTAGCGTTTAATACGGGACATTCTTATAAATTAGGTGGGTATTATATACCTAATTTTAATGATGTTACAGGGTACTTTAAACGAGTTACTTACCGTGCAGGATTACGTTATGAGGAGTTAGGTTTAGCGATTAATCAAGAGAGTATTGATGAGTTTGGCATATCTTTTGGAGTTGGATTGCCAGCAGGAGACTTTTTAACCAATATCAACCTTGGAGTTGAGTATGGCCAAAGAGGCACTACCAAAAACAACTTGGTTGAAGAAAAGTTTTTTAGTTTCTTTGTGGGCTTATCACTAAATGATAAGTGGTTTATAAAAAGAAAATACAATTAAAATCAATAGAGACAATTCAAATACTATGAAAATCAAATTCTTAATTTTATTGGCCATTGGTGTTTTTGCAAATCAATCTGTTGCTGCTCAAGAGGTAGATTGTGCTAGAGCTTTATCTTTGTTTTCGCAAAGTGCCAAGGTGAAAGATTACAAAGCAGCAAAACCTTATTATGAAAAATTGATAAAATCTTGTCAAGATTATCACATTAGCCTGTATCAGTACGGAGATCGTATGTTAAAGCATTTTGCTAAGTCTACTAAAGATGATGCAGATTTGCAAAAACAATATGCCGAGCAATTGATAGAGAATTATAAATTAAGACTCCAAAATTTCCCGGCAAAAACTTCAAAAGGAGAAACCTATGCCAACATCGCAGAGGCAATGTACGATTATAAAATCGGTACAGCAGCCGAGCAATTGAGTTGGTATGAGAAAGCCTGGAAAGAAGATAAAGAGAATGTAAATGACCCACGTACGCTTTATGTTTACTTTAATATTTTGGTAGCTGAACAAGATGCTGGAAACCGTGACTTACAAGAGGTTTTTACAATGTATGATGAGTTAATTCAAAAAATTGAAGAACAAGAAATTTATCGTGCCGGTCAAGCCGAACCTTTGCTTAAAAAGCAAGAGCTAGGTGAGTCTCTAAGTAGTAAAGAAGAGCGTATCTTAAAAAATACTGATATCTACTTAAATAATTTCAATAAAATTAAACAAGGAATTAACGGGTTGTTAGGAGAAAGAGCAGACTGTGACAACCTTATTCCATTATATAATAAAGAATTTGATGCTAAAAAAGAGGATGTAGAGTGGTTAAAGAGAGCAGCTAAGCGTTTATCGGCTAAAGAGTGTACTGGAGATCCTTTGTTTTTTAAATTAGTTGAATCTTTACACAAACAAGAACCATCTGCTAAATCAGCGCTTTATTTGGGGCAATTGGCTGCTAAAGACGGAAAGTATAGCAAGGCTTTAGAGTATTACGAGCAGTCGGCTGATTTAGAAGATAATAAAATCGATAAAGCTAGGGTGTATATGATGATTGCTGGGAACTATAAAAAGTCTGGAAGCTTCTCAAAAGCACGTAGTTACTATAAAAAAGCTTTAAGCATACAGCCATCTTTGGGTAGCGCTTATTTGCAAATAGCAAGTATGTATGCTAGTAGTGCAAACAATTGTGGAGATACCACTTTTAATAAACGTGCTGTATACTGGTTGGCAGCAGAATATGCAGAAAGAGCAGCGCGTGTTAGTCCGGCGATTAGTTCATCTGCAAAGCAAGCCGCTGCAAGTTATAGAGGAAGAGCACCGCAGAAATCTGATGTTTTCCAAGAAGGTAGAAAAGCCGGGGAAACCATCAAGATTGGATGCTGGATTGGAGAAAGCGTTCGAATTCCAGGATAAGATGTATATTAAAAAAAGTCTAATTATTCAGTTTAAAAACATTGCTGCTATCGCTATAGCAGCAATGTTTTTTTCTTGCAATGAACGCCTGAGTACGGTAAGAAAATGGGAGGTGCAAGAAATAAAACCACAAACATCTGGTCAAGGTATTAAACTAGTTTATACCGATAGTGGTAAAATCAAAGCTTTTTTAAGAACTCCATTGATGCAGGACTTTACACAATTAGATTTTGGTTATAGAGCTTTTCCAGAGGGTTTAGAGCTTGACTTTTATGATGAGAAAAATCAGAAAAATACCATTAAAGCCGATTATGGTATTTTATATGAACAAACGAATCTGGTAGATCTTCAAAATAATGTCGTAATCACTACAAGTGATAGTGTGGTGCTTAAAGCTAATCAACTTTATTGGGATCAATCTAAACAGTGGGTTTTTTCTGATGTACCCTATCAGGTTCAATTCAAAAACGGAGCGGTGAATAACGGCGAAAGTTTTGATGCTAATGAAAAATTTAATAAATTCATCTCGCGTTCTAATAAAGGAATGCAGGTTATAGACCAATAGACTATGAATAAAGTGTATAAATATTTTGAATATGCTTACCTTGTAATAGCAGCCTTCTTTACTTATGAAACGATTATGCTTTGGAATAAAGACCGAAGCCAAGCTTACTTATTTAGTTTTTTTGTAATTCTGGCAATCTTTATGTTCTTTTTTAAGCGAAGGTTTAGGAAACGCGTAGAGAAACGCAATCAGCAATAATGGAGTTAGATCTTTTTATAATTTTATTATCCTTAGTTCTCTCCGCCTTTTTTTCAGGAATGGAAATCGCCTACGTTTCGTCCAATAAAATTCATATTGAAATTGAAAAGAAACAAAATGATTTTCTAGCTAAAGTATTAGCAAAGCTTACCAAAAAACCATCCAAGTTTATCGCAACCATGTTGGTAGGCAATAATATAGCCTTAGTGATTTATGGTTTTTTTATGGGGGATTTGTTAGTAGAATTATTGCAACAATCCGTAAATTCAGATACGCCCTCTTTTTTTTCCTATTTGGTCAATGAAGCCTTGCTTTTTACACAAACTTTAATTTCTACATTGGTAATTCTTTTTACGGCTGAGTTTTTGCCTAAAGTGTTTTTTCAGATATATGCCAATACATTGCTTAAGTTTTTTGCTTTACCAGCTTATTTCTTTTACCTCTTTTTTACTCCGGTTTCAGCATTTGTCATTTGGATATCAGATTTAGTGCTTAAACTTTTTTTTAAAACCGAGGGCGATGAGGTGCAATTGGCTTTTAGTAAGGTAGAATTGGGGCATTATATCAACGAGCAGATGGATGCCGTTCAAGAAAATGATGAGATAGATTCAGAAATTCAAATCTTTAAAAATGCGCTTGATTTTTCAGAGGTTAAGTCTCGAGAAGTTATGGTGCCTCGAACAGAAATTATTGCCGTAGATCTAACCGAAACTCCACAAAACCTAATTAATATTTTTACCGACACAGGCTTGAGTAAACTGCTGGTCTACAAAGAGAGTAATGATGATATTATAGGCTATGTGCATTCTTTTGAATTGTTTAAAAATCCGCAAAGTATAAAAGATATAATGATACCAGTGGTGTATGTACCCGAAACTATGCTGGTGAAAGATGTATTAAATTTACTGATTAAAAAACGAAAAAGTATCGCAGTAGTGCTAGATGAATACGGTGGCACTAGTGGTATGATGACGGTCGAAGATATTGTAGAAGAGTTATTTGGGGAAATTGAAGATGAGCATGATGCACCAGTGCTCATCGAAGAAGAGTTGGCCGAAAACGTGTACAAATTCTCGGCTAGAATGGAGGTTGACTACATAAACGAAACCTATAAATTAGATCTCCCCGAAGAAGAAAACTATGAAACACTTGGTGGGCTTATTGTTCATCACACCGAAGAAATTCCTCAAAAAGGAGGACAAATCATGGTGAATGATTATAAGATTAAAGTGCTCGAAGTTTCCAACACAAAAATTGAATTGGTACAAATTGAACGATTAGAAGATTAAGATTAGCCATAGAAAATTGCTTAAAAAATAAAAATAAGCCTAAGTTTTTCTTTGAAAAATATTTTATTATCTGTATAAATATCTTATTTTCGCCCACTATATTTAGATAAATAACCTTTAAAAATGGCAGTATTAAATAAAATTAGACAACGTTCTGTTTTTCTAATCATCATTATCGCATTAGCTTTATTTTCTTTTGTTTTAGCTGATTTGTTTAGAAGTGGAGGATTTTCGGGTGCTAAAGATCAAAACATCATTGGTGTTGTAAATGGTGAGGAGATTAGCCGTGAAGCTTTTGCAAGACAAGTTGAGGGGGTTCAGCGTAATTCAAGAGGGAACTTAACCACAGCACAAGCCGTAAAGCAAGTTTGGGAAAATCAAGTAAACCAGACTTTGTTAAGTGAACAGCTTGAAAAATTAGGCCTGCAGGTAGGAAACGATCAAATCAACAACAGTATCAAGCAGCAATTTGCAGGTAATCCAAATTTTACCAATGAAAATGGACAATTTGATTTTGGTAAAATGAAAGAATACATTGCTAATTTAAAGGCAAACTCTCCAGAGGCATATCAGCAATGGGTGAGTATAGAAAATAATATTGCTCAACAGGCCAAAGCACAATTGTACTATAATCTTGTGCGAGCAGGTGTTGGGGCAACTTTAGTTGAAGGCGAGCAAGCTTATAAAAAGCAAAACGATCAAGTTAACTTGAATTTTGTACAAATACCTTACGAAAAAGCTGGAGAAGTAGAAGTAAGTAAAGAAGATATTAAGGCTTATTTACAAGATAATAAGAAAAAATATACCACCGAAGCTTCTCGTGCTATACAGTATGTGTATTTTGAAGAAAAGCCTTCGCAAGCGGATGACGAAGAAACCAAGGAAGAATTGATGAGCCTATTAGAAGATAGAAAAATCTACAATGAGGTTTCTAAAATGGAAGAGGAAATCAAGGGCTTAAAAAACACTTCTGATTATCAAGAATTTATTAATGAGAATTCTGATTTAGCCTATGAAGATCGCTTTAGTTTTAAAGATGAACTTCCAACGGCATTTGCAGACGCACTAATGAGTACCGAAACCGGAGCTATATATGGGCCATACAAACATAATAACTTCTGGAAAGCCTCTAAGGTGGTGGAGTCAAAACAAATGACAGATTCTGTAAAAGCAAAACATATTCTGGTAGCTTATTCGGGAACTGCAGTTGGTCAAGATCTAGAACGTACCAAAGAAGAAGCTAAAAAATTAGCGGACAGTTTAAGCACAGAGTTGAAATCCAATCAAGATTTATTCAAAGAATTCGCACAGGAGTTTTCTGCTGATGCGTCTACCAAAAATAAAGAAGGCGACTTAGGTTGGGTAAACTATAGAAATACGAATAGCTCCGACTTTATTGATTATCTTTTCGCAGATACCTCACCAAGTTTAGGGGTAACAGAAACAGAATTTGGTTTTCACGTAGTTTTGATTGAGGAGAAAAAAGCGCCTAAAAAGGCAATTAAAATTGCAACAGTTGCCAAAGAAATAGAACCATCTGAAAAAACGGGTAATGATTTATTTGCTGAAACTACAAAATTCGAAATCGCAGCCGGCGAATCAGATTTTCAAGAAGTAGCCAAATCAAATACTTATGAGGTTAAAGATATTAACGGTATCAAAGAGATGGATGAAGCTCTAGGCGGATTAGGTAACCAGAGAGCGATTGTGCAGTGGGCCTTCAATGAAGATACAGGGGTAAACGACATTAAACGTTTTGATGTACCTACAGGATATGTTGTGGCACAATTGACACAAAAGTATGATAAAGGCCTAATGGCCGTTGAAGAGGCTTCAGAAGAAGTTACACCAATTATCAAAAAAGAAAAGCAAGCAAAAATTCTTCTTGATAAGATAGGTAGCTTTGAGAGTTTACAAGACTTAGCATCTAGCCAGCAGGTTGGGGTGAAAAATGCTAACGCTGTTAATTTAGAGAATCCGTTCTTACCAGGAGCAGGTTCTGAACCACAAGTAGTGGGTGCAGCTTTCTTTTTACCTGAAGGTAAACCAAGCGCTCCAATTAAAGGTGAAAAGGGTATATATGTTGTAGAAGTAACTGGCAGAACGGCTGCTACACCCCTAGATTCATACCGTCTGATTGCAGAGAGAGAGTCGAAAGAAAGAGCCAACCAAGCTACTAATGCTTTGATGAAAGCTTTGAAGAATTCGGCAGAAATCGAAGATAAAAGAGCTAAGTTTTACTAAGTCCTTGACTTAGATCTAGGTTTATAAATAAAAAAAGCAGCTTTTAAAGTTGCTTTTTTTATTTTATAAAGTCCTCGAAAGAAAAATAATTGGTGTAACCCTGATGAATGAAATAGTCCATATCTTTTGCTTTTCTCGTGGTTACCAATACAAAATCTCCTCCCCAGCCCCCTAAGCTTTTTATGCTATAGGGGTAATCCTTAAAGCGCTCTTCTTTTACCGTTTTAATACCTAAGACTCTACTTAAAACCGATTCGCTTTTTTCTAACACAGCTTCAAAATCGGTTAGGGTTTGGGCAGTCAATAAATTTTGGGTTATCCTATTTTGTACTTCGATAAGATGGGTGCGCTGACTTTTTTTTAGCTGCTGATAATGCGCAATAGCCTCCCGACTATTTTTTTTCTCATTTAAATAAACAAAAAAGAGTTGCTCCTTAAAATCGGGGGCGAAATGTATAGGTTGTACGCTTGGTGTATACGGTTGGTTGGTTTTCTTATAAAGTATGGCTGTGCTAGCATCCGCGCAAGCGAGATCATAACCACTACCGCCAAAAGTATTCTCGAGAAGTTCGTATGCATTTACCCCTGCCCACTTACTTAAAGCGTAAATAAGTGTAGAAGAAGAGCCCAAGCCCCAATCTTTATCAAATTCTAGCTGGCTGGTTATTTTATAACCGCCAGTTTGTGCTAAATTTGGTTTTCTAATGAAAATGTACTCTAGGATTTCTTTTAAGCGGGTTGTTTCAGAGGTTGCTGGCGTTATTTGTTCGAATAGCTGGTTGTTTTCAAGCTTAAAAATAACTTCAAACCAAAGGCTGTTATCGGCAAACAGGCTTTTCCATTGAATTTCTGGTTCATTAATTTTTTCAAATCTAAAGATTTGACCCAGTTGGGTAGGAAGTGCCAGGCTTTGAGCTCCATCAAGTACCCCGTATTCGCCAGACAATAAGATCTTACCGTTTGCTCTAATTTGCTGCATCACGCATGGCGTTTAAGGTTTCGACTACTTGGGTATGGCTTATGGTTTTGTTCTCATACATTTTGGCGATGGTTGTTTTTTCTTCTTCGGTAGCTTGAAATTGGTTTAAGATATTCATTAAGTGCATTTTCATGTGTCCCTTTTGAATGCCTGTAGTGGTCAATGAATTTAGGGCAGCAAAATTTTGTGCCAATCCGCAAACTGCGGCAATACGCATAAGTTCTTGAGCATTCGGGTTACCCAGCATTTCTAAAGCTAATTTAACCAATGGATGCAATTTAGTTAAGCCACCTACAGTACCTAAAGCCAGAGGTAAGCTCATTTCAAAAATAAATTCATCATTTTCAATGCGCGCATCGCTCAAACTGCGATAAGTGCCTGTTCGGCTAGCGTAAGCGTGCACGCCGGCTTCAACGGCTCTAAAATCATTACCCGTGGCCAAAACCAACGCATCAATTCCGTTCATAATTCCTTTGTTGTGTGTCACCGCACGGTAAGGTTCTACTTGAGCAATTTGTACAGCTTGTACGAATTTTTGTGCATACTGTTTGGCTTTATCTTGATCTTCAGCTAGTGCCGATACTGGGCAGCTAACCTGTGCTTTGACCAGACAATTGGGTACATAATTGGATAATATACTCATTACCACTTCAAGCTTATGGGTGCTATTTGCTAATGCTGCATTCAACTCGTTTTCCCAAAGCTTAGCCATTGCTTCTAGGCAAGAATTGATGTAGTTGGCGCCCATGGCGTCTAAGGTTTCAAAACAAGCATGAATTTGATAGTAATTTTCTAAGGCATCGGTTTTGTCTATTAAGTCAATTGTCGTAAGTCCGCCGCCTCTTTTTATCATATTTGCGCTTACCTCATTGGCCGTTTCAATTAAGCTTTGTTTTAGAGAATTGAATTGTGAGAATAAAAAATCGGCTTGACCGTTAAAGGTAAAATGTATTTGTCCTACCTTTTCTGTTCCTATAATTTCGGTTTTAAACCCGCCTCTGCTTTGCCAAAATTTAGCTGCATTGCTGGCAGCAGCCACCACAGAACTTTCTTCTATGGCCATGGGCAAGCTATAGAATTGGCCATCGATTAAAAAGTTAGGCGCCACGCCAAAGGGAATGTATAAGTTGCTAATGGTGTTTTCGGTAAATTCGTCGTGTAATTGTTGTAGTTGTTGGTTCGAATTCCAATACTGCATCAAAGTTTGTTTGGCTAAATCTGCATTTTGAAAAAAATGAGTTGCTAGCCATTCGATCTTATCTTGCTTACTTAATTTAGAAAAACCTTGAATTTGCTTCATTATAAATTTGAATTATTGCTGGGCAAAGATACTAAGCTCAATTCAATTTAAAGCTAAGAAGATAATGAAGCTAATTTTTTGCTTAACATAATCTTAGTATTTAACAACAAAAACCCGTTAAAATCCGTTAATTTTTAGTAAACTTGGATTCGAAAAAAATGAAATATAGATTATGAGAATTTTTAGGCCTTTCGCGCTAGTTTTTTTTATGGGTATTTTTTTGGTAAGTGCTCAAAATAAGCAAGTTACTTTAGAGGAGATTTGGGGAGGAGCTTTTAGGCCGGCCTATATGGAATCTTTAACTTCATTAAACAACGGAAAAGAATATGTAGTGCAACACTATGACCGCAGTAACCAAAATATGCGGGTTGATGCCTATAGTTACGAGACGGGCGAGCAAACGAGAAATATTTTATCTTCAAATAAAATCAAACAACTTAATTATTTCGAAACCTATCAGTTAAGTCCGAATGAAAATTTCGCGCTTTTGGGGGTAAATACAGAAGCGATCTATAGACGTTCTACGCGCGCCATTTACTTTGTTTATAATTTAAACAATGGAGAGAATATCATGTTAGCTGCTCACCCAGTTCAAGAGCCACAGTTTTCGCCAGACGAAACCAAAGTAGCCTATGTATACGAAAACAATATTTATGTTAAAGATTTAGCTTCTGGAACCACCACTCAGTTGACCCAAGATGGTAAAAAGAATGAAATCATAAACGGGATTACCGATTGGGTTTACGAAGAAGAGTTCGCTTTTGTTCGCGCATTTGATTGGAGTGCAGATGCTTCTAAGATAGCTTACTTGAAGTTTGACGAAACCCGTGTTCCTGAGTTTTCAATGGATATTTATGGGAGTTATAACAATCAATTATATCCTAGTCAACAGGTGTTTAAATACCCTAAAGCGG
Source organism: uncultured Mesonia sp. (assembly GCA_947499595.1). Classification (GTDB taxonomy): domain Bacteria; phylum Bacteroidota; class Bacteroidia; order Flavobacteriales; family Flavobacteriaceae; genus Mesonia; species Mesonia sediminis. The sequence continues at coordinate 111,733 of CANMOY010000005.1, read as the reverse complement.
GTGATGATAATGCTAAAGTGAGTTTGCATATTTTTGATTTAAACCAGAAAGAAAGTAAGTCGGTTAAGCTGCCAAAAAATTATGAATATTTGCCGCGTTTAAAATGGACGAAAGACAAAGATGTTTTAAGTGTACAGGCCTTAAACAGACATCAAAATGAAATGGATTTATTGTTTGTAAATGCAACTTCGCTTGAAGCGGATGTAATTCTAGAGGAACGTGATGAGGCGTATGTAGATGTAACCGATAACCTTACTTTTTTAAACAACAATAGCTTTATCTGGACAAGTGAAAAAGACGGCTATAATCATATCTATCATTATAGCAAAAAGGGTAAGTTAATCAACCAAGTAACTCAAGGTGATTGGGAAGTGACGGCATTTTACGGATTTGACCCTAATACGGGAAGAATCTTTTTTCAAAGTACAGAGAACGGTAGCGTAAACCGTGATGTATATAGCATTTTGGCTAATGGAAAAAATAAGCTGCGTTTAACGCCTAAAACCGGAACCAATAATGCAGACTTTAGTGCAGATTATAGTTATTTTATCAATGATTATTCAAGTGTTAATACGCCAAGCGTTTACACTTTGCATCAAGCTAAAAATGGCAAGTTGGTACGTAAAATACAAGACAATAGTGCTTTAGCAGAAAAAGTAAAAGACTACGGTTTTTCTCCAAAAGAATTAAGCACCATCCGTGTAAACGGCGAAGATTTAAATATGTACATGATTAAACCCCATGATTTCGATGAGAATAAAAAATACCCGATGCTGATGTATCAATATTCAGGACCCGGATCGCAATCGGTGGCCAATACTTACTTTTCTACTAATGATTACTGGTACCAATTATTGGCCAACCAAGGTTATATAGTTGTTACCGTTGATGGTCGAGGTACAGGGTTTAAAGGAGCTCAGTTTAAGAAAGTCACCCAAAAAGGATTGGGTAAATATGAATTAGAAGATCAAATCGCTGCTGCAAAATTATTGGGGGAGCGTGATTATATAGACGAAGATCGTATTGGAATATGGGGTTGGAGTTTTGGTGGTTATATGTCTTCAAATGCAATTTTTAGAGCAGGAGATGTATTCAATTTAGCCATCGCAGTAGCACCCGTTACAAGCTGGCGTTTTTATGATACTATATATACAGAGCGTTACATGACTACACCTCAAGAGAATCCTACGGGTTACGATGAGAATTCACCCATTACGCACGTAAGCAAATTTGACGATACCAATCATTTTTTGCTTATACATGGTAGTGCAGATGATAATGTTCATGTACAAAATACCATGCAATTGATCGAAGCTTTGGTGCAGGAAAACAAGCAATTTGATTGGCGTATTTATCCCGATAAGAACCATGGAATTTACGGAGGTAATACCCGCTTGCACTTGTATACATTAATGACAAATTATATTTTAAAAAACTTATAAATCAACCTAAACATAAATGGCAGCAATTACGAGAGAAAGAAGAGAAATTTTTGGACATCCAGTAGGACTTTTTATTTTGTTTTTCACCGAAATGTGGGAGCGATTCTCCTACTATGGAATGCGGAGTATTTTAACCTTGTATATTGCGGCCTCGGCCACAGCGGTAGATCCGGGTTTGGGATGGAGTAGTAAAGATGCCATTTGGCTGTACGGTTGGTATACTATGTTGGTATATGTTGCCTCAATTCCTGGAGGTTGGATTGCCGATAAATTTTTAGGCCAAAAGAAAACGGTAATGTGGGGAGGTATACTGCTGTGTTTAGGGCATGGTATTTTAGCGATTCCCCAAGACTGGGCATTTTTTACCGGCTTACTGCTTATTGTGTTGGGAGTAGGAGGACTTAAGCCAAATATTTCAACAATGGTAGGTGGTCTCTATGAAGAGGGTGATATTAGAAGAGATAGTGGTTTTACTATTTTTTATATTGGTATTAACATCGGTGCGTTTTTAGCTAGTATAAGTGTAGGTTTGGTGGCCTATTATTACGGATGGCACTATGGATTTGGTCTAGCTGGTATAGGAATGTTGTTAGGTCAAGCCGTTTATATTTGGGGACAAAAGTTTTTAAAAGGTGTTGGAGAATTTAGTGGAGGCTCTTTGGTAAGTGCCGAAGAAAAAGAAGCAGCCAATAGACCACTAACTAAAATAGAGAAAGATCGAGTAATCGTCTTATTCATTTCTTTCTTGATTGTTATTGTTTTTTGGGGAGCCTTTGAACAAGCAGGTGGATTAATGAACTTGTACACCGATGCTAAAATAGATAGAAGCATTGGTTTAAGTTGGTTAGAAGAGATTCCAGCTGGTGTTTTTCAATCGCTTAACGCCGCTTACATCATAATTTTTGGAACCGCAATTGGAGCCTTCTGGGTATGGTGGAAAAAGAAGGGTAGAGAGTCTTCTTCACTTTTCAAAATGGCCATAGGTACTATTATTATGGGACTTGGATATGTATTCATGATGTTTGCATCACAAGAAGCCAGTCAAGAGACTTTTGGTAAAGCAGCTATGTTTTGGATTTTCTTGGCTTACTTATTTCACACTATTGGTGAATTGAGTACATCTCCTGTAGCCTTATCTTTTATCACTAAGCTTGCACCGCTTAAATATGCCTCGATAATGATGGGGGTTTATTTTGCAGCCACTGGTTTTGGTAATAAATTGGCAGGAAGCATTGGGGAGTCTGCTCAGTTAGAGCCCTATTCGGGCACGATGCTATACAACAAAGAACAGATTGTTCCTTTTATGTCAAAAGATAGCATTGAGATTAAAAACGAGCAAAATAAAGTGGTTACGGTTTATGATTACCCGATAAATCAAGATAAAAATTTCACCCTTAAATCAACCGTTTTCTTAGAAAATGATCAGGTTAAATTTAAGCAATACCAAGCAGACGAAATCTTAAACCCGATTTTTGAATTGGATGATGAGGCGGTGAATAAGCTCAAAACAACACTTCAAGAAAATCAAGTAACAGCAGAAAATCCTTATCACGCGGCCTTAACATTTGAGAAAGATCCAGATGCCGCCCAGCAAGTAGAAAATAAGGGAGATGGTAAAAACTATCAGGTTTCTTTTGTCTTGAGCGAAGAGCAGAACGAACAAGAATACAATACCTTTTTGTTCTTGACTATTTTTACAGTGGCCTTCGGATTTTTAGTAATCCTGTTTCTTAAGAAACTAAAGAAACTAACCCACGGAGCGGAAGATAAAGAAGTAGAAAAATTGGAACAAGAGGGCTACGAAATAGCCGATACAGAAATAAAAGAATAATTTAAACACCTATGTCAGCAATTAGTGATACTCAGCACAGTGAGTTTTTTAAAAGTAAAGTTTTAGGGCATCCAGCCGGTTTATTTGTATTATTTTTCACAGAAATGTGGGAACGCTTCTCTTTTTACGGGATGCGTGTATTATTGATTAACTTCTTAACCATGGCCGCCATTGGTTATAATCCTGGTTGGGAGTGGACTACCGAAAATGCTGGAGCGCTTTTTGGTACCTATGCCATGTTGCTTTATATCACGCCAATTATTGGTGGAGTTATAGCCGATAAATTTACAGGTTATAGATGGGCAGTAGTTATTGGTGCAGTAATAATGACTTTAGGACACGCCGCAATGGCCGTTGAAACTGAGTTTTGGTTATACATAGGATTAGCTTTACTGGTTATTGGTACTGGTTTCTTTAAGCCTACAATGACCTCAATAATTTCCGAAATGTATAAAGATTTACCTAAGAAAAAAGATGGTGCTTATACCATTTTCTATATGGGTGTAAATGCAGGTGCATTTTTCGGAATGATGCTTTGTGGTTACTTAGCTGAGCGTGTAGGCTGGTCTTGGGGATTTGGTCTAGCCGGAGTTTTCATGCTTTTAGGGACGCTTCAATTTTGGTTAGCTAAACCATTATTTGGGAAAATAGGAGATGTACCTTCTAAAGAAGAGCAAAACGTTAAGCAAGAAGTAGAAAGTGACGGAGAACCAGTAAAATACAATCCGTTTACTAGTATAGATAAAATCTTAATAGTCATTACCTCTATAATAGGTTTAGCATACGCCATCAATGATCCGCTTTCTAAAATCGCTGATATCAATTTGTTTCCATTTGAGATGTTTGGAATGGAAGGGCAGTATGTAGTAGTACTATTTGGTTTGGTGCTCTTTTTATATTTGACTTTAGGGCGTATAAACAGATATGCGACCGTCGTGCGTAATAGAATGTACGCTGTTATTGTATTCGCATTCTTTACCGTTCTCTTTTTCTTAGGTTTTGAGCAGGGTGCTACCTCTTTGGTTCTTTTTGCTCGTGATTATATCGATCGAGAACTCATTGGCAATGCAGCCATTACTTTTAACATTGTAAACGCATTATTAACCATAGTTCCATTAGCTATAATTACCTATGTTTTGGTGCTTCTAGCGAAACAGACCTTCGCAAAAATTCCTGGATCAAATATTGTTCTAGCGGTTTGTTTTGTCGGAATATGGGGAGTGGTTATTTATATGTTAAACAGAGATTTTAATACTACTGCCTATGAAGTAGAGTTTCAAGCTCAGAAGGTCGCGGTTATAGATGAAGAAACCAATGAGCCTAAATTGGCCAAGAATGGTGAGTTAATTTTTATGGAAACACCAATCTCTGTTGATCAAGATATTTCCCAAATTGAAAATGATATTATCACTAAAAAAGTGGTGATAGGTGAGGCTTTTAGTGATTTTAAAGAAGGACAAGAAATCAATATCATTACCAAGGATGAAAATTTCGCAAAGTTTGGCTATTTAACTCCAGAAAGATTAGAAGCCGCTAAGAAAAATGCCGAAAACTTAGGTCGAGATAGTGGCGTGGTTCAAGCTAAAGTTACACAGGTTAAAAATCACTGGGTTGAGATTACTGCTTCTTGGTTTAGTATTTTAAATTCATTCTTTATCATTGCGTTTGCAAGTTTATTCTCTAAATGGTGGGAAAGCAAATACAACCCTTCTGCACCACAGAAATATGGTATAGGCCTTATCCTATTGGCACTAGGTTTTGGTATGCTTGCTTTTGGTACCTTTGGAGTAGAAGATGGGGTTAAAGTTAGTATGATCTGGTTAATTTTGGCTTATCTCTTTCATACCTTTGGAGAGCTCTGTATTTCACCTGTAGGTTTATCTTACGTCTCCAAATTAGTTCCTGCCCGTATGATTGCCTTTATGTTTGGTATGTGGTACTTGGCAATTGCAATAGGTAATAAATTTGCCGCCGTATTGGGTGGGCAACTAGAGAATATTAGAGAAGAATATTCACTAACTACTTTTTTCTTAATTTTTACGGTGGTCCCAATCGCTGCTGGTCTATTGATAATCGCGGTGAATAAACCTATTAAAAAGTTAATGAAAGGGGTAGATTAAAAAAGTGGAACAATAATTGTTTCTTAATGCATTAAAATTTATCGTATGAAAAAAATAATAGGGGCGCTAGTTTTATTACTTAGTTTTAGCACGCAAGCCCAAGAAATCAATTGGATGACCATGAATGAAGCTTTAGAAGCTCAAAAAGAAAATCCAAAGAAGATCTTTATGGATGTTTATACCGATTGGTGTGGACCTTGTAAATTGCTAGATAAAAACACATTTAGTAATAAGCAAGTTGCGCAGTATGTGAATAAACATTTTTATCCGGTGAAGTTTAATGCAGAGGGAACAGAGGAAGTAACCTATAAAGATTTCACCTATACAAACCCAAAATATAAGCCGGGAAGAAAAGGTAGAAATAGTCAGCATCTTTTTGCTCACGCTCTTAAAATTACAGCTTACCCTAGTATGGTCTTCTTTGATGAAAAAGGAGAAGTTATTTCTCCAGTAGCGGGATATCATACCCCTTCTCAGCTTGAGATTTATTTAAAGATGATTGCCAACGACGATTACAAAAATTTAAAAACGAGCGAGGCCTGGGCAAGTTATCAAAAAAACTTTAAGGGAGAATTTAAAGATTAAGGTTTAGACATTATGTAAAAGGTCCCTTTCTTTGCGCTGTCAAAGAAAGGGATTTTTTCTTTTAAGGCAGTTCTTTGCCAACGGGTAACGTAACTTTTGTAATTGCTTTGATCGGCTACAATGGTTTTAGGCTGTACAAGTCTTATAACTCGTTCTAGATTTATACGAGGTGAATGACTTAGCCACAATACGTCTACTGGTGTTTTAGAAGGTTCTGCGTATAAGTCACTGTCAATACGTAGCACCGATATACCATCTATTTCTAAAGCCCGATTTAAGCGTTTATTTTGCTGAATATCGTTGATGAAATACTTAGTTTTATAATTGTTTAAAACCTTTGTAGGCACAATAGAATCGGTGTATATTTGAATGGCGTTACGGTTATGAATAGCTAGTGTGCCGGTTTTATAATAAGGTAAAATCATAGCTTTACGGATTTGTTTGGCATTTTGATAGTCTATGATATAAACCAATTGTGTGGCTATTAAAGCACCCAGCGTAAATAATCCGAATATTCTTTTTTGCGAACTATAAAAAAATCCGATAAGGCTAAAAAAAGAAAAGACAGACAAAGCTAACATGGATTCAGAAAAATACACGTGGTCAAAGTAATAAGCATCTTGACGGGCGATGAACTCAATAACCCACATTAAACCATCAATTATGTGTTCAGTTAACCCTTGAATCCATTCTAATTCAATAAAATAAAAGCTCCCCAAAATACTTATGATGCAACTAAGAAGCACCAAAAATAGGAAGGGCAAAATCATTAGGTTAGAAATAAGAAATAATCCTGGAATCTGATTAAAATAATAAAGCGTAAAGGGCAGTACTCCTATTTGCGCACTTAAGGTAACCGAGGCCAATGCCCAAGCCTTACGAATCAACCAGGTCTTTTTAGAAAATAAGTTATAAATAATTGGGTAAAAAAATAATATAGAGGCTACCGCAAAATAACTGAGTTGAAACCCAACATCAAATACCAACCAAGGATCTATAAACAGTAACAACATAGCCGATAGCGCCAAACTTGTAACCCCATTGGTTTTCCGCTTATTTAAAGTAAGAAGAATAAAAAAACTAAACATCGTTACGGCACGGGTTATAGAAGGACTAAAACCAACCAGCCAGGCATACAACCATAGAGCAATAACTATAAGCAGGACGCGCAATGCCCGAGTCCATTTATTATATTTTAAAAAATAGGTAATTCCCTGCAACAATAAAACGATGAGCCCAACGTGTAATCCAGATACCGCCAATATGTGAACTACACCTGCTTTTTGAAACTGTTGATAAGTGCTACGCTCTAAAAGATCTTTATTTCCTAAAACTAGAGCATTGATAAAAGCTATATGCCGTGGCTTTAATTTAGTTTTTTTAAGCTGATAGTTTATTTTCTTTTTGATGACTTCAGAGTGGTCTACCCAAGTTGGATTACTATTTTTATGATGAATAATTTCGTTACTAGCTACCCGAGTCTCCCGTGTCACGTGTTTATTGGCTAAGTATTGTTTGTAGTTAAACTGTTCGGGAAATTGGGGCTCTTTTAACGGGGTTAATTTTGTATTGGTAATGATTACATCTCCAGGTTGATAAATTACAAGACTGTCTTTCAGATATACGCGTAGTAATACGAGGCTATGTTGCCTAACATCGCTTGGGTTTTTAATTTGAGCAATATAGTTGCTATAAGAAGTTGAACCTTTTAATTCTTGCTTTAAATTTAAATGTAAGAGCTGGTTAGGTTGTGTTTTTATTTCTTGATATAAATAATGCTTTTGCAATTTGACACAAAAAAATCCTATAACTAAGAAGGTTATCAAACTGGTTACACTAAAAATTCTTAGGGGTAACCAACTTCTCTTTTGGTAAAGAAATACAATTAACCAACTAAATAGGGTGGCAAGTAATAAAGAGAAAGCAAAGTCAAAATTACATGTGTAATTATGCCCTAAGAATATGCCTATTACAAATGCAAGAAAAAGCCACAAAAAAGAGGTGTTGAGTAACTTCATTTGGTTAAGTTACTCAAAAATAGTAATTTATAAAATCCTTTTTGCTAAAACATAAGCCTTCTTCCAATAGTTTTCCTCTAATTTTGATACTATTACACCACGAGAGGTTGAAGAGTGTATAAAATAAATGCCAGATTTGTTATGATTTACTACTAGTCCAACGTGATTGATACGTCTACGGCGTTTATTTGTTCTAAAAAAAACCAAGTCGCCAGGTCTTATCTCTCTTTGTCTAAGTGTTTTCCCTTTTTTAGCCATTTCGCTAGAGACACGCGGTAAGCTAATATCCTGACTTAAAAATGAGGTGTAAATAAGCCCAGAGCAATCCATACCCCGCTTCGTGGTTCCGCCAAATTTATATGGAGTACCTTCAAAACTACGGGCGTAGGAAATGATCTTTTCGGTTGTGGTTTTATTTTTATTATTTTTTGATGCCACCTCGCGCTTGCTTCCACAGGCAGAAAGTATTAAAAGTAAGAGTAGAGAAAAGACTTTTATTTTCATGCTTTTATTGAATTATAAATTAATTTGGCGGTTCTTTCGCTGGCACCTTGACCTCCCAATTTTTTGCGTAACTGCTGATAATCTTCTAAGACTTGTTTACGTTTTGTAGATTGGAGAATTAAATTCAATTCCTCTTGCAGCTTTCGCGGATTAAAATCGTTCTGAATCAACTCTGTTACAACAGGCTTATCCATGATAAGGTTCACCAAAGAAATATAGTTAAGCTTAATAATGAGTTTAGCGATTTGGTAAGAAATATAACTCCCTTTATAGCATACCACTTCTGGAATATTAAATAAAGCGGTTTCGAGCGTAGCTGTACCCGATGTTACAAGTGCAGCGGTAGACACCTCGAGCAAATCGTAGATTTTATTGTTGATAACAGATACCCTGTTTTTAGCTAAAAACTGCTCATAATAAGCTAGGTCTTGACTAGGGGCACCGGCTATTACAAATTGGTAATCGGGAAAATGCGGTACCATTTCGAGCATGGTTTTTAGCATTTTGCTAATTTCTTGCTGTCGAGAACCGGGCAGCAAAGCGATGATGGGTAAATCGTTTAAATTATGTTCAGCGATAAAAGCTTGATGAGAAATCGAGGGTCGTTGATCTATGGCATCAAGTAAAGGATGCCCTACGAAGTGCACCGGAAACTTATGCTTTTGCTCGTAAAAATCTTTTTCAAAAGGCAAAATAACATACATGGCATCGATGTCTCGTTTAATGGCTTTAATCCGGTTTTCTTTCCAAGCCCAAATTTGTGGAGAAATATAATAATGCGTTTTAAAACCTTGTTTTTTGGCCCATTTGGCGATTCTAAAATTAAAGCCTGGATAGTCAACAAAGATTATAACGTCTGGTTGAAAAGTACTAATATCGGCTTTGCAAATTTTTATATTTTTAAAAATGGTTTTTAAATTGGCTACCACTTCAATAAAGCCCATAAAGGCTAAATCTCTGTAATGTTTTACCAACTTTCCGCCTACAGCTTGCATCAAATCGCCTCCCCAAAATCGAAATTCTGCCTTTGCATCCTGCTTTAATAAAGCCTTCATAAGATTGGCGGCGTGCAAATCTCCCGAGGCTTCTCCTGCAATCAAATAATATTTCATAAACGTTTGAGGTTATAAAAATTCAAAATATATAATACTCAAGCCTGCAAGTAAGGTGGCTAAAATTACACCGCGAGCACGGTATATTCTATTTTTTTTAATGTATACAAAAAATGGTAAAAAATTAGCAATTGCACCCAAGGCGATAACATTTCCTAGTACGCCATTTTCATAAGCCATAGTCAAAGAAGTCTCAACTTTATATTCTGAAAAAAAATATAAATACATAAATAGTCCGGCCATGTTGGCAAAAATTCCAACAACAAAACCGATAAATATCTCCTTTTTAATCATTTAAATTCCAGTTATTTATGGTGTTAATGGCTTTGTGAGCAGTAAGGTCAAACTGTATAGGTACAAGCGAAATATAATTATTAGCCAGAGCCCACTCATCTGTATCTTCGCCTTCATCTTCGTTTATAAAAGTGCCGGTAAGCCAGTAATAATCTCTACCTTGCGGATTGGTGCGTTTGTCAAATTCTTCACGCCAATGCGCTTTTGCTTGTCTACAAACCTTAATTCCTTTAATCTCCTCTCGTTTGAGCTTAGGTATATTTACATTTAGAACCACACCAGGGGGTAGTTTATTTTCTAAAACATTACGAGCAATGCGTTCCACAAAATCCTCACAAGGAGAAAAATCGGCCGTCAGACTGTAATCTAATAAAGAAAAGCCTATAGCAGGTATGCCTTCTAAACCGGCCTCTACGGCTGCACTCATAGTGCCAGAATAAATCACATTTATTGAGGCGTTTGAGCCGTGATTAATACCACTCACGCATAAATCTGGTTTACGCTTTAAAATTTCCTGCTTGGCTATTTTTACGCAGTCAGCAGGGGTTCCCGAACAGCTATACTCTAAATGATTGGCCGTTTCTTCAACGTTTAACGGGTCGCAATAGAGGTTATCATTTAACGTAATGGCATGTCCCATTCCGCTTTGCGGACTATCTGGAGCCACCACTACCACATCTCCAAGTTTATTCATTATTTTTATAAGTGTGCGTATTCCTGGTGCAGTAATCCCGTCGTCATTGGTAACGAGAATCAAAGGCCTTTTGTCTTCCATTCTTTTTTTAAGCTAAAATAAGCAAATTGATAGAAACTACGATTAAAGTAGCTATTAAGTGATAAATTCAATTATTTTTACGGCTATGCCTTGTTTCGGTTAAACCGATTAATGCAAAATACTTATTCAGCCTAGGCTGCTAAGCTAATGCTGTTTTAGCAAAAATTTATTAGCTGATTATTCAATAAAACTATTTATTATTTTTAATTTAGACCTTGGCATAATTTTTATGCTTGTAGTAAGAAGAAATTCTATGAAAATAAAAACGTTTATGAAAAGAAATTCAATTATATGGTTACTTGGGTTGCTGTTTGCGGTTGCCTCCTGTAGTTTTACCACCAAAAAGTTTGATGCCGATGAAAACTCAGATAAAGACCAAGTTCTTATTGAGTTAATTACTTATGTTTTAGAAAAAGGTCATTATGACCCCAAAAATATAAACGATCAATTTTCACAATCTGTTTATGATGATTTTTTAAATAAAATCGATCCGCGAAAGCGCTATTTTACCACAGCAGATATAGGTGATTTTTCGGTGTATGAAGAGCAAATAGATGATCAGATAAGATCGAGAAATATAGATTTCTTTAATTTGGTTTATGAACGTTTTCTAAAGCGTATTGAAGATTCTAAATCGTATTACACCGAAATATTAAACGAGCCTTTTGATTTTTCGGAAAAAGAAAGTATTAATCTAGATTATGAAAATTTACCTTTTGCCAGCTCTAAGCGAGAAATAAAAGAACGCTGGCGTAAGCAATTAAAATATTCAACCCTAGGTTACTTTTATGACCTAAAAGAAGAGCAAAAGCTAAAGAAAGAAAAAGAAACTGAAGATTTTGTTGAAAAAATAGACAAGGAGTTGGAGCAAGAAGCACGAGAGAAGGTGAAAAATTCTTTAGATGAGTTTTTTGATTTGACAGGTGATTTAGAACGCAAAGATTGGTTTACCGTTTATGTCAATGCCATTGTAGAAGGTTTTGATCCGCATTCGTTTTATTTTGCACCGCAAGACAAAGAACGCTTTGATATACAAATGTCTGGTAGTCTAGAGGGTATTGGTGCTCGCTTGCAAAAAAAGATGGACGAGATTAAAATTATGGATGTAATCTCTGGAGGTCCCGCCTGGAGAGGAGAAGAACTTGAGGTTGGCGATGTAATTCAAAAGGTAAGGCAGGAAGATGAAGAAAAGGCCGTTGATATCTCAGGAATGCGATTGGATGATGCTGTAGGTTTAATAAAAGGTCCAAAAGGCACCACCGTACATCTTACGGTTAAAAAGGTGTCGGGAGCTATTGAAGAAATTTCAATTGTTCGTGATGTGGTGGAAATTGAAGAGACTTATGCCAAAAGCGCTATGGTAGAAAAAGACGATCAGAAATTTGGTCTTATTTATTTGCCAAAGTTTTACTTTAATATAAATGATGCCAATGAACGTAATGCGGCTAGCGATGTGCGCAAAGAAATAATTGAACTCAAGAAAGAAAATATGGACGGTTTGGTGATTGACTTGAGAAATAACGGGGGAGGTTCTTTATCTACCGTTGTTGATATTGCCGGACTTTTTATAGAGAAAGGACCAGTAGTTCAAGTTCAAGACGGTGATAAACGCAAAGAGATTTTAAAAGATAAAGATGGCGAAGTACTATGGGACGGTCCGTTGGTAATTTTGGTAAATGAGCTATCTGCTTCAGCTTCAGAAATTTTAGCCGCAGCGATGCAAGATTATAAGCGCGCCGTAATTATTGGTGGCAAACAAACCTATGGTAAAGGTACCGTGCAAGGTGTAATTGACCTAAATAGATGGATGCGAAATAGCGATTTGGGAGATATGGGAGCTTTGAAAGTTACACGCCAGAAGTTTTACAGAATCAATGGAGGTTCTACCCAATTAGAAGGAGTAAAAAGCGATGTGGTAGTGCCCGATAAATACAGTTACATAGATCTTGGAGAGAAAGATCTAAACAACCCCTTGCCTTGGGACCAAATACAACCAGCGAATTATAGTTTATGGGATGGATACGATGATATTGATGCTGTGATTGCAAAAAGTAAAAGCAGAATTGCTCAAAATAAACAGTTTAATTTAATCGATAAAAACGCAAAGTGGATTAAAGCGCAAAGAGATTTAAATCAATACAGTATAAATTACGAAGAGTATAAAGCAGATTTAGAACAGAGTGAGGCTGTATTTGAGGAGTTCGAAAGTATAAACGATTATAAAACCAATTTGAGTTTTTCATCTTTACCGGTAGAGGAAATGTTGTTTGCAACCGATACTACCTTGCAAGAGAAGAGAAAACGCTGGCATAAAAATTTGAGTAAAGATGTGTATGTAGAAGAAGCTATTTTTGTTTTAGAAGACCTGGGTGCAGGCAGCCAAAACAAGAAAACAGCTGCAAACTTTAGAGACTAATGCAATACGAGTCTGGGTCACCAACCAAAATGGCACTCCAAAAATTTAAGTCAAATTTTTGGGGTGTTTTTTGTTTGATTTATATCATGGTCATTGGGTTTATGGCTCTTTTCGCATATGTTATAGCGCCAGACAGCTCAGTCAATGCAAATACGATGAATCTGAGCATTCATTCTCAGCCACCAGGATTTAAAGTTGAAATGTTAATCCTCCCGCAGAGAAGTGGTGATCACCACAAAAACAACTGGGAATGGTTATTGGGTGAAGAGGATACGCCACAACAAATCCCATTTAGTCAGTTAAAAATTGAAAAAAATGAAGTTTTGGTTTACCCATATAAAAAAGATACACAAACTTCTTTAGGCTTGCCCCAGCGTTTTGATCTTTCTCGCTTTAATGGATTGACAAATTTAGAGGATATACAAGAGGTGTTTGTTAAAAAACATACATTTCTATTGGGTACAGATAAATACGGTAGAGATTTATTTAGTCGCTTATTGGTTGGGAGTAGAATCTCACTATCTATCGGTTTTGTTGCCGTTTTTATTTCATTGATAATAGGACTTAGTCTGGGTGCGCTTGCGGGATATTTTGGTGGTTTTATAGATGCCACTATTATGTGGTTGATTAACGTGATGTGGTCTATACCCACTCTACTATTGGTAATAGCCATTACCTTAGCTTTGGGTAAAGGTTTTTGGCAAGTTTTTATTGCTGTAGGTTTAACGATGTGGGTTGAGGTGGCGCGAGTAGTTCGCGGGCAGGTGATGGGAGTGAAAAAATTACAATATATAACGGCTGCTAAGGCATTGGGTTACTCGCACAGCAGAGTAATTTTAAAGCATATCTTACCTCAAGTAATAGCGCCTTTAATTGTTATCTCTGCAGCTAATTTTGCGGCAGCCATTTTAATTGAAAGCGGATTGAGTTTCTTGGGTATAGGTGCTCAACCGCCCACACCAAGTTGGGGCGGTATGATCAAAGATCATTACAGTTATATTTTGCTAGGCAAACCCTACTTGGCATTGGTTCCTGGATTAGCCATCATGAGTTTGGTCATGGCCTTTATGCTAATAGGAAATGCTTTACGCGATGCTTTAGATGTTAAAACATAAATTTAAAATAAATAATTATGGCTAGTATTTTTTCAAAAATAGTGGCGGGCGAAATCCCGAGTTATAAAATTGCAGAAGATGATAAATTTTATGCTTTCTTAGATGTAAATCCTAATGCAAAAGGACATACTTTATGCATTCCCAAACAAGAAGTAGATAAAATATTCGACTTGGATGAAGAAACTTATATGGAATTGATGCGGTTTTCGAGAAAGGTGGCTAAAGCAATAGAGAAATCTATTCCGTGTAAACGGGTAGGTATGGCTGTTATCGGGTTAGAAGTGCCTCACGTGCATGTGCATTTAATTCCGCTACAGCGTATGGAGGACGCCAGCTTTAAAACCAAAGTGAAAATGAATGAAGAAGAGATGAAAACAACCTGTGAGGCAATACGTTCTAACTTTTAATTTTTTTTAATTTTATTTCAAAACAAGTACCTTGATTCAATTCGCTTTTGAGCACCCTAACTTTGCCCTTATGGTAGGTTTCTATAATGCGTTTGACTAAAGATAAACCAAGACCCCAGCCTCTTTTTTTGGTTGTAAAACCAGGTTTGAAAATCTTTTTAAAATCAGATTTAGGAATTCCTTTTCCTGTATCTGAAATGTATAGTAATACCCATTGTGCGTCTTCTCGCATCTCAATTTTGAGCATGCCTTTACCTTTCATTGCATCGATCGCATTTTTTACTAGATTTTCAATCGTCCAGCTGAATAGCTGTTCGTTTAGATTTACAAAAATAGAATGGTTGGGTAAATCTACATCAAATTGAACCAGTTTTGAGGTTCTGATTTGCAAATATTGACTTGTCTCAAGTGTAGCTTGAACAAGGTTTGTAGGTGTTAAATTAGGAACAGAGCCTATCTTACTAAAACGATCGGTTATTGTTTGTAGCCGATTTATGTCTTTTTGTATTTCTTGAACATAATCGGGGTTAATGTCTTCACTTTTAAGAATTTCTATCCATCCCACTAAGGAAGACAAGGGTGTACCGATTTGATGTGCAGTTTCTTTGGCCATTCCCGCCCATAACAAACTTTGTTCTTCACTTTTTGAAGTGATGTGGAAATAGTAAATTATACTTAAAAAAAGAATAATTATAAAAATGACAAAAGCTGGGAAGTAGGTAAGTCGCTTCAGGGTGTCTGAATAGCCATAATAAACTATATTAATGGTTTCGTTGTCATCTTTAATTTCTATGGGTTGGTATTGTTTTTTAAACTCTTCGATTAAAGCCAACTTTTTTTCGAGGGTGTTAACTTTATCTTCTTCAATGTTTCTGGAATTATAGCTGTTGTCACCCACCGAGTAAACCAACATTGGTGTGGTTGTGTTTGAACTAAAGATTTCAATTACATTATTACTGAGACTTGTGCCAGAATTTGGGGTTGATACTTCAGTAAAAGCATTTACCCAGATCTCCATTTTATTTTTCTCTTCTTCTTTGATGCGCTCAAAAAAAATAGAAACATTCCATAAAAATAAACCTACAATTACTAGAGAGGCTATGGTCACAAACCAACGGGCAAAACTACGTTCTTTAAGGTAAAGCATAGATTGTTTTAAAATTGAAAGATAATCTTTTTTATAAAAACAAAGCTATTTTTTATTAGCTCGGTACTTTCGTTATCTTTGCAAAAACATCTTAATTCATGCTGACAATAAACCCAAAAGAAGTTGAAATTGCTAGAAATTATGGTATTATGGCAGGAAGCGTAGGACCTAGGCCTATTGCTTTTGCAAGTACAATAAATGAGGAGGGACAAGCCAACCTAGCGCCATTTAGTTTTTTTAATGTTGTAAGTGCCAATCCGCCTATGCTTATGTTTTCACCTCTATTACGCATTAGCGATGGCAGCGCTAAGGACACCTTGAATAATGTAAGCACACAAGGAGAGGTGGTGATTAATATTGTTAATTATGAGATGGTGCAGCAAATGTCACTAGCTAGTACAGATTACGCGACTGGTGTTAATGAATTCGTGAAAACTGGTCTAACGCCACTGGAATCAGATGTAGTGAAGCCATTTCGAGTAAAAGAAAGTCCTGTGCAATTTGAATGCGTGGTGAAAGAGGTAGTAAGTTTGGGTGAAGAAGGAGGCGCAGGTAATGTGGTGCTGTGTGAAGTTGTGCGTATGCATGTTGCTGAAGAGGTTATGGATGAGCATTTAAATATTATCGATCAAACAAAGATTGATCAAGTGGCACGCATGGGAAGTAATTACTATTCACGTGCCAATAAAGGTATGTTTGAAATTCCTAAACCCAAAACAACCATGGGTATAGGTGTTGATGCTTTTCCAGAAGATGTGCGTACAAGTAACGTGTTAACCGGGAATGATCTAGGGAAATTAGGAACAATTGAGCGTTTACCCAATAAAGAGGAAATCAATTCTTTTTTGAATGAATTGAATTTAGTAGAATATATAAAAGAAGGCTCTGTAGAGAAAATTCATGCAGTAGCCCAAGAGTATTTAAAACAAGAGGAAATAGAGAAAGCCTGGAAGGTATTATTAGCAAAATTAAATTAGAAATATGGAAGTACAAGGAACGATAAAGAAAATAGACGAGACCAAAACTTACGGGAACAACGGATTTAGAAAGCGTGAAGTTGTTGTAACTACCCAAGAACAATATCCGCAACACTTGCTTATTGAATTTATTCAAGATAAATGCGACTTACTGAACAATTTTCAAGTAGGTCAGCCGGTAAAAATTGGTGTAAATTTACGCGGAAGAGAGTGGGTAAGCCCACAAGGTGAAACCAAATACTTTAACTCTATTCAGGGGTGGCGTATTGAAGATTTAGGGGGTAGTGCTCCACAAGCAAATGTACCTCCTGTAGATCAATTTGAACCCGCAAACGATTTTAATGATGACGATAATGACGATTTACCGTTCTAAATTGATAACTTAAAAACTTTAAGCTGTTTTAAACATTTTAAAGCAGCTTTTTTTATGTCTATACCTTTTTTAGATACAAAGCAAGATTTCCCGCATCCCAATACTTCAAACGAATTGGGATTGGTTGCTTATGGTGGTCACTTAACCCCAGAACGCATTTTAAGGGCGTATAAAAAAGGTATTTTTCCTTGGTATGAAAACGATCAGCCCGTATTATGGTGGTCACCAAATCCAAGAATGGTTTTGTTTCCTAAGAAGCTAAAAGTGTCAAAAAGTATGAGGAAACTTCTTGATAGGAAAACATTTAAGGTCACTTTTAATGAAGAATTTGAGCAGGTCATTCAAGCCTGTGCACAAGTAAAAAGACCAGGCCAAAACGGAACTTGGATTACTAAAGACATTATAAATGCCTATACCCAATTGCACCAGCAAGGATTTGCCTATTCGGTAGAGGTTTGGCAAAACGAAAGATTGGTGGGAGGGCTTTACGGAATTTGGCTAAAACCTCAAAGGGTATTTTGTGGAGAAAGCATGTTTTCTTTAGTAAGTAATGCATCTAAATATGCTTTTATAACTTGGGTTCAGTTTTTAAAAGAGCACGAAGTTAGCTTAATTGATTGCCAAGTGCATACCAATCATCTGGCGAGCCTGGGAGCCGAAGAAATTGATCGTCAGGCTTTTTTAAGCTATTTGTAGTGAAATTTATAGACTGATATTTAATGCGCTTATCAGAAACAATTCTGTAAAGGGTTGGTGAGTATAATTACGGTGGCGATATTCTAAGCCTAAATCCACTTTTGAATTTGCGCCAATTGGTAAACTAAATTTTCCTGTAAAACGCTGACCCAAACTAGGCTTGTTATATTTGCCAAACTCCCAAACGCTCTCTGTTGAGGCACTAAAAATCAGAGGTTCTTTATCGGCTAAAGCCGGGCTTAATTTAAAACTAGCTCCTATGCGGTAGCGCCATCTTAAAACCAGTTCTTCTCTAAATCGTTGTGCGAAGCGAAGCCGTTGTTTTAATGAGAAACTGTTCAATTTTATTTTGTGGCTGTATTGTTGGAGAAGTCTTAGCTCGTCATGCTTATCGATAAAAATATCTTTAAAGCGATAGCGAGCTGCCACTGTTGCTTTACCCTTTTCGCCTAGTTTAAAATGAGTATATTGATTTAACTCTATAAACTCAGCTTCGTATTTTACTTGATCATCAAATTGGCTGTTATCTTCAATATCGGTAAATACAATCGATCGGTGTGCGATGCCGAAAGTATAACTCCAAGGCGTTTCGGTCTTGAGATCTAAATTAATCTCCGGATTAATGAAACCATCAAAATGTGTTTGTGCCATGGCTGAAAAGCCTATAAAAATCAAGGTTATAAAAGCAAAACAGCTTTTTCTATATTTACAAAGACACGCCATAATAGCTAAGATTTATTTAATCTAAAGTTGACAATTTATTAAAGTTGCGAAAATAATTATTCTTAGCTGCTTTTTTTAACTTTATTCTATTTTTATTGAAAATATACCTCAAGTTGTTGTTTTATTAAATTAAACATCAGAAATTGCTTTGTTAAGATTGCTGGTGTTTAAAACAATTTACCAGATGATCATTCACTAGTCCTGCTGCCTGCATAAAGCTATAAACGGTTGTAGCTCCTAAAAATTTGAATCCTTTCGCTTTTAGATGTTTACAAATATCAGCACTTAGCTTTGTGCTAGAGGGAACCTCTTTTGAGGTTTGGGGGTTGTTATTTTTTGGTACGTGATTAACAAATGACCAAATGTATTTGCTAAAACTACCAAATTCTTGTTGCAGCCGTACAAAAACTTGGGCATTATGAATCGTAGCTTCAATTTTGGCTTTATGCCGAATGATTCCGCTATCGTTTAGTAGTGCTAGAACCCGTTTAGAATCATATTGGGCAACCATAACCGGATTAAAATCATCAAAGGCTTTACGAAAATTATCTCGTTTTTTTAATACCGTAATCCAGCTCAATCCAGCTTGAAAGACCTCTAAAGAAAGGATTTCAAATAACTTTTGGTCGTTATATTCAGGTTCACCCCACTCTAAATCGTGATATTTCTCATATAATTCATTCCCTTGGCACCAAAGACAACGCTGCTTGCTCATAATTGTGTAATTTTGAATCAACCTTAAAGGGGATAAAAATAGAATAAAAAATGAAGGTAAAAGAATTACAAACCGAAGTGTCCAAAGCCTTAGAAAACGCAATGACTTATACTGATTTTAAAGAATTGGTGGTTGATAGTTTTGAAGAAGGCCGTGTAACGGGGCATACACAATCTGAAGATTTACTAAATTATACTCAGCTCAATTTAAAAAGGATAAAGCGATGGGATAAAACCCTAAAGGTTGATGAGGCTTTAGCCGATAAAGTTGCAGCCTTTCAAAAAAAAGTGTTTTGGATAGTAGTAGCCGAAGGTTGGTGCGGTGATGTAGCCCATAGTTTGCCAGCTATAAATAAGTTGGCTGAGTTAAATGAGAACATTGAATTAAAAATTGTTCTTCGCGATGACAATAGCTTTTTTATAGATCATTTCTTGACCAATGGCGCGAGATCTATTCCTAAATTAGTGATGGTCGATCAAAAATCGCTCGAGGTTTTAGGGGTTTGGGGAGAGCGTCCGGCGCCAGCTAAAAAATTAATAACCGACTATAAAGCCGCGCACGGTCAAGTTGATGCCACGGTGAAAGAAGAACTTCAACGTTGGTACAACCAAGACAAAGGTAAAACCGTTATGAAAGAATTAAGTCTGCTTCTAGCTTAAATCTTTTGGCAATTTGGCAATAAAAGTATCTAAAGTATAGGCGTTTTCAATGTTGAAATCGCCTATTTTTGTACGTCTTAACTCGGTAAGGTGAGCACCATTGTTAACAGCTTGACCTAAATCATGAGCTAAGCTTCTTATATAAGTTCCTTTGCTGCATTTGACTTTAAACTCTACATCGGGTAAATTTATTTTACCAATAGAAAATTCGTCTATGCGAACAGGGCGACCTTCTATTTTTATTTCTTGGCCTTTGCGTGCATATTCATACAGTCTTTTGCCATCTTTCTTTAAGGCCGAGAAAACAGGGGGTTTTTGAATGATATCTCCTTCAAAGCAGGCCGCTTTTGCTTTTATAATTTCCGGTTGCAAATCATTAATCGGATAAGTTTTGTCAATATCCGTTTCTAAATCGTAAGAGGGAGTAGTTGCCCCAAAACGAATAGTCCCTGTATATTCCTTGGGTAAGCCTTGAATTTCATGTATGGTTTTGGTGAATTTTCCCGTACAAATAATCAACAAGCCAGTAGCTAATGGATCTAGGGTCCCTGCGTGACCTACTTTAATTTTTTTTATGCCATAATTTTTCTTGATTAACCAGCGTACCTTATTAACCAACTGAAAAGAGGTCCACTCCAAGGGTTTATCGAACAATAAAACTTGGCCTTTCTTAAAATCTTCTAGACTAAAAAAACTCAAAAAAATAATATTTTAATTAATAACTTACCGCTAAGGCTATGATTCCCACCACTAAGCAATATATAGCAAAATAAGAAAGTTTGCTTTTTCGTACCAGTGCGATCATCCAAGTACAAGCGAAGAGGCCAGCAATAAAGGCACTTATAAAACCAACAAATAATGCCGTACTGTTGCCAGTATGGCTTAAATCGCCGCTGAGTATATCTTTAGCAATTTTCCCCAATATTAATGGGACTACCATTAAAAAAGAAAATCGAGCCGCCTTGGTTTTGTCATTCCCCAATAAAACAGAAGTAGATATAGTAGCGCCACTACGAGAAATTCCAGGAAGCATAGCAATAGCTTGAGCTATTCCAATAACAAATGCATTGGAGTAGCTAACGGGCTTTAAAGTGCTTTTTGCTTTATCGGCCAACCATAGAAGCAAAGCAGTTATAATTAGCATAGCTCCTACTAAAAACACACTGCCTCCAAATAATTGTTCTAACTGTTCTTCAAAGAGCAACCCAATTATGGCTGCAGGAATCATCGATAAAATAATCTTTAAAGTAAATTGGGTTTCCTCGTTCCATTTGAATGCTAACAGGCCTTTAATTATAGTGTAAATATCTTTACGGAATATAACCAAGGTGCTCAGCGCAGTAGCAAAATGCATCACAACGGTGAATAGCATACTCTCTTGTGGTATACTATCATCACCCAAAATCGCTTTGCCTAGCTCTAAATGACCACTTGAGGATACGGGTAAGAACTCGGTTAATCCTTGAATAATGCCAAGAACAAGCGCATCTAAAACATCCATTATTTCTTTTTACTTGGATTTAAAAGAATAGCGTAAACCTCAATACCAAAACCCAGTAGCACAAGACTAGGTGCTAGGTGAATACGTCTCCAACTGTAAATATCGGGATTAAAAACTTCTGGGTTATCGCTTCCGCCTCCGGCCATCAGTAAATAACCCAAGGCAATAACGGCTAAACCAACAGCCATAAAAATGTAATTCTTCTTCTCAAAAATGAAATAAGCCTCTGGCTTTTCCTGTTCTCTTTCTCGTCTTTTTTGCTCTCCCATAATTTATTTTAAAGCTATAGATAGCGCTTAATAATATAATTCGTCTGTTTTTAAGTTTAAAAATCTTGAGGTAGCAAAGAAGGTGCTAATCCAAGATATAATCAAGCCTAAAATGAATACACCGGCAAATATAGCAATAAGTAATCGATGATCGGTTAGTAATTGCAATTCAGGAAAGGCTTTGTCTAAATAGTAAAGAACTGCAGCCATTCCCGAGAGCGCTAAAATAGAACCAATAATTCCTAGCTTTATGCTTTTCCAAATAAACGGTCTGCGGATAAACCCCTTGGTAGCGCCAACCATTTGCATTGTTTTAATCGTGAATCGCTTGGAGTACACCGAGAGTCTTATACTGCTGTTGATCAACAATACGGCTATAAAGGTGAAAATACCACTAATGATTAAAATCCAAAAGCTTATGCGTTTAATGTTGTCATTGAGCAGGGCTATTAACGGCTTATCATACACCACTTCCTCAATAAAATTTTTATTGCTAAGATCTTTCGATATTTCTGCAATCTTAGCTTCAGAAACATAATCGGCTTTAAAGTAAACATCTATTGAGTTTTTTAAGGGATTATACCCTAAAAAATCCATAAAGTCTTCACCGATTTCTTGACTATGCGCTCTAGCGGCATCTTCTTTGCTAACAAATTGAGTAGATTTGGTGTAATCGGCTAAAGCTAAGCTTTTCTCTAATTGATTAATTTCTACTTCTTTGGCACTATCTTTTAAAAAGATGCTTAAGGCGATTTGCTCTTTAAAATGGTCGGCTACTTTTTTGGTGTTTAATACCAGCAACCCTAATAAACCTAATAAAAACAATACCAAGGCAATACTTATAACTACCGAAAAGTAGGAGGATATCAAACGCCTTTTTTGGTATTTTTCAAACGAAGAACTCATAAAGAATAGGCTTGTAATTTTTGTAAAAATAATAAAGTAATTGAAACTAGTTTCTTTAAAACGTTCAAACTTTTCACTTTCGTACATTAATAGTACTTTTGCCATTCAAAATAATAATTATAGGCATTTATCGAAAGCGTTTACCATGAGTTATAATTTTAATACTATAGAAGCCAAATGGCAAAAATACTGGGAGCAAAACCATACTTTTAAAGCTAGTAATAACAGTAATAAACCAAAATATTATGTGTTAGATATGTTTCCTTATCCTTCTGGGGCAGGCTTGCATGTAGGACACCCCTTGGGGTATATCGCTAGTGATATTTTTGCACGATATAAAAGACATGTAGGTTTTAATGTTTTGCATCCGCAGGGTTATGATTCTTTTGGGCTTCCCGCCGAACAATATGCTATTTTAACAGGACAACACCCTGCCGATACTACCAAAGTTAATATTGAAGGAGGAACAGATAAATCAGGAAACCAAATTGCTGGTTATAGAAATCAATTAGATAAAATTGGTTTTTCTTTTGATTGGAGTAGGGAGGTGCGTACCAGTGACCCCGAGTATTACAGGTGGACTCAATGGATTTTTATACAGCTTTTTGAGTCTTATTACTGTTTTGATGTTAACAAAGCCAGGCCGATAAATGAGTTAGTACAAGCGTTTGAGGCAAGTGGTAACCAAGAAGTCAATGTGGCTTGTGATGAAGAAGTTCCTAGTTTTACGGCAGCACAATGGAAAGAATGGAGTAAGGCAGAGCAGGAGGAAGTCTTATTGCAATACCGCCTAGCTTTCTTGGCAGAAACAGAAGTAAATTGGTGCCCTGAATTGGGTACGGTATTAGCTAACGACGAAATTGTGAATGGTGTTTCTGAACGCGGTGGACACCCCGTAGTTAGAAAAAAAATGAAGCAGTGGAGTATGCGCATTTCTGCTTACGCCGAAAGACTTTTACAGGATTTAGAAAGATTAGACTGGACAGAGAGCTTAAAAGAAACTCAACGCAATTGGATAGGAAAGTCAACTGGGGCTCAGGTAAAATTTAAGGTGCAAAATGATGAAGCTTTTATCGAAGTGTTTACTACCCGACCAGATACTATTTTTGGTGTTAGCTTTATGACCCTAGCTCCAGAACATTCATTGGTTCAAAAAATAACTACAGGAAAGCAAAAAGAGGCTGTGAAGCAGTATGTAGAAGCTGCAGCCAAAAGAAGTGAGCGAGAAAGAATGGCCGATGTAAAACATATTTCTGGTGTATTTACTGGATCATATGCCTTGCACCCTTTTACGCAAGAACCTATTCCTATCTGGGTGGGTGATTACGTATTAGCTAGTTATGGTACAGGGGCAGTTATGGCGGTTCCTTGTGGCGATCAGCGTGATTATGATTTTGCTAAACATTTTGACATACCTATTCTAAATATTTTTGAAGGTGTAGACATTAGCCAAAAGGCTTTTACAGAAAAAGATAATCAGGTTAAACTTACTAACTCTGATTTTCTAAATGGCTTGACCTATGAATCGGGTATGCAAAAAGCGATAGAAAAATTAGAGCAGGAAAAACAAGGAGCAGGAAAAACAAATTATCGCTTACGTGATGCTGTCTTTAGTAGACAACGTTATTGGGGCGAGCCTTTTCCTGTATATTACAAAAACGGGTTGCCTCAAACAATTGCACCTAAGCATCTTCCTATAGTATTACCCGAGATAGAAAAGTATTTACCAACAGAAAGTGGAGAGCCGCCGCTAGGTCGTGCAGATATTTGGGCCTGGGATACCGCTAAAAACCAAGTGGTGAGTAAGCAAGAAATAGACCATAAAATTATTTTCCCTTTAGAGTTAAACACCATGCCTGGATGGGCAGGTAGCTCTTGGTACTTCTTTAGGTATATGGAGGCTGGTAAACATGAAGAAAACTCAGAACGAGATAATGTTTTTGCTTCCGCGGAAGGGTTAAATTACTGGGAGAATGTAGATTTATATATTGGTGGAAGCGAGCACGCAACCGGTCATTTATTATATGCTAGGTTTTGGACTAAATTCTTAAATGATCGGCAATTTGTACCCGTTAATGAGCCTTTTAAAAAGTTGATCAACCAAGGTATGATTTTAGGAGAAAGTGCTTTTGTATACCGTATAGCAAATCAAAACAAATTTGTTAGTGCCGGATTAAAAGATAATTACGACACACAAGCTATACACGTAGATGTATCTTTGGTGAATAACTCAAATGAGCTAGATATAGAAGGCTTTAAAAATTGGCGTGAGGAATATAAAGATGCTACTTTTATTACTGAAGGTGATGGGACTTATCAAGTAGGGCGTGAGGTCGAAAAAATGTCTAAGTCTAAATACAATGTGGTAAATCCTGATGTGATATGCCAGGAATATGGTGCAGACACTTTGCGTATGTATGAAATGTTTTTAGGACCTTTAGAGCAATCTAAGCCCTGGAATACAGCGGGTCTTTCTGGAGTTCATAATTTCCTAAAGAAATTATGGAAGCTATACCATAAAGGAGATGAGTTTGTGATAAGCGAAAAGCAACCTAGCAATGATGCTTTAAAAATTTTACATAAAACTACTAAAAAAGTTAGAGAAGATATAGAGGCGTTCAGTTTTAATACATCGGTTTCTACTTTTATGATATGTGTGAACGAATTGGCTACCTTGAAATGTAATGCTCGAGCAGTTTTAGAACCACTGGCCATATTAATCGCTCCTTATGCCCCTCATATTGCCGAAGAGCTTTGGGAAAAAATGGGTCATAAACAAAGCATTAGCTTTGCCGATTATCCTATTTTCGAAGAAAAATTTTTGAAAGAGAGTTCGAAGAATTATCCTATTTCTTTTAATGGAAAAATGAGATTTACCCTAGAGTTAAGTTTAGAGCTTTCTAAAGATGAAATTGAACAAATCGTTATGGCAGATGAGAGAACCCAAAAACAATTAGCAGGACGTACCCCTAAAAAGGTTATTATTGTGCCAGGTAAAATTGTGAATATTGTAGGTTAAATACATCACCACATAAGTCAAAACGCGTTGCTTAAAAGTAGCGCGTTTTTTTTAATTCGGTATACGAATTACTAAACCTGTAAAAATATCAGAGGGCGCTGTTAAAAGTGGCTTATTAGCATTTATTATTTTATCGATATAGCTTTCATCCCCATAAAATCGTTTGGCAATTTTTTTTAAATTGTCATTAGGAGTTATTTCATAAAACTGTGAAGGTTTCTTAGCGTTAGCTTCGCCGCTAGTTGATTCTTGGTAAAGAGACATTTTGTCATTCACACAAGCAATACCTTTGGCGTTTCCTAAAAGTAATATAATTATTTCTTTAGTTTTTTGGCAATTTACT
This sequence comes from uncultured Mesonia sp., assembly GCA_947499595.1. Taxonomy (GTDB): domain Bacteria; phylum Bacteroidota; class Bacteroidia; order Flavobacteriales; family Flavobacteriaceae; genus Mesonia; species Mesonia sediminis. Next base: position 85,786 of record CANMOY010000005.1, on the reverse strand, counting down.
TCACCATAAACCGTCAAGATGCCGTCTGCTAACTCTAAATTTAAATCGTGAATGCTCATCTTGTGAATATTTAGCAAATTGCGCATGTTCTGTATGGCTTGCGCATTGGCTTCGGCAGTAGTGTGCTCAAAATCAAAAAGGCAAATTCCCTTGCTTTTATCAAACAAAAAAGATTTCATAAAATACTTTTTATTAAAGATACACTAGTGTTAAGCCTTGCGGAAATTTTTGTTTATAAATACTTGTTAAAAAACTTGAGGAAATATTTATTGTCTGTCAGGTTATTTTTAAATTTTAAAATTGGTGCTATTTTTGCTAGTTGAGTGCTAAACAATAAAAGTTAATCGACCATGATGGGATATTATGTAATTGCTGGTTTAATTATGCTTGTAAGCTGGTATGTAAGTAATAAATTAAAAACTAAATTTAAAAAATACAGCAAAACGCATTTGCAAAACGGTATGAGCGGGGCAGAAATAGCACGCAAAATGCTAGAGGATAATGGAATTTATGATGTTAAGGTAATATCAACACCAGGACAACTAACAGATCATTACAATCCTAAAGACAAAACCGTTAATCTCAGTGAGGCGGTGTATAATCAACGAAATGCTGCTGCGGCAGCTGTGGCAGCACATGAATGCGGACACGCAGTACAACACACGACGGCTTATAGCTGGTTAACAATGAGAAGTCAACTAGTTCCCATAGTAAGTGTGGCTGCAAATTATAGTCAATGGGTGATTATGGGAGGTCTTATACTAATGTCTGCTGTTTCTTTGGGAGTAGGTAAAACTGTATTATTGGCCGGAATTATTATGTTTGGTTTGGGTACACTCTTTAGTTTTATTACGCTTCCTGTAGAATATGATGCCAGTAACCGTGCTCTGGCTTGGCTCGAAGAGAAACAAATTGTTACCTCTACAGAATATGATGATTCTAAAGATGCGCTTAAATGGGCCGCTAGAACGTATGTGGTGGCAGCTGTAGGCTCATTAGCTACGCTATTGTATTTTGTAAGTGTTTATATGAGTAGAGATTAAAAGGATAATTAATAAAAAAAAGCCGACTTACCACCGGGTAAGTCGGCTTTTTTTTATCCTACTACATTATCAATATTGTAGCCTAGATACGGAACTTCCTTTTCTTTAAATACAATCCCAAAGTCTTCTAGCTCTTTTAAAATGGGTTCATACACCTCCTGACTTATAGGGCGTAAAACACCTGGGGTTTTAATTTCTTTATTAAGTATTTTTAAAGTGGCAATACCCACCGGTAAGCCAACCGTTTTAGCCATCGCGGTGAAAGTCTGATCTTCGCCAATATGCACCATAGTAGAGTCAATTTGTTTTTTCTCCCCGTTTAGTTCATAACCAAATTTATGGTACATAACAATCATGTCCTTATCATCTGGAGCCAAAGTCCATTTCTCTTCTAAGATTTTTTGAAGCGCTTGTGCAGGCGTTGCATCTTTTATACCTATGGTTTTATTTTTATTAAATAAATCAAGTTCAAGTAACTTTTCCCACATCAAATCATCTTGATCAATTTTTAAAGAATGGCGCATTTTCAACTCTACCGAGTCTGTAGGAGAATAAGGTAAGAAAGCATTCACAAAATCACGATAGCTCATATGCTCCGAATTTTGCATAGTATAGGTGTCATCAGTCATTCCAAGTTGAACAAACATATTCCAAGCTTTACTAAAGCCTACTCGGCGTAGCGTTCCACGATAAAGGGTTTTAATATCTTCTAATCCGTAAACCTTTTGGTACGCTAGCGAGTTGCGATTGGCTAAGCCTTCGAATTTACCATAGCCTTCCACTTCAAGAAATTCGGTTCTTCTAAAAAGGCGGTGATAGGGAATGTATTTGTATTGGCCTTCTTGAATAAATTCAGCAGCGCCACCTTGTCCAGCCACCACTACATTTCTAGGATTCCAAGTAAATTTATAATGCCAAAGATTATTATCGCTTTCGGGAGCAACTAAGCCTCCTGTAAACGATTCGAATAAGAGCATTTTGCCGCCAGACTGGCGTATGCGATCAATCACCTGCATAGCGCTCATATGGTCAATTCCAGGGTCAACACCTATTTCATTCATGAAAATAAGCCCTTTGCTTTTTACTTGTTCGCTTAGGGTTTCCATCTCCTTACTCACATAAGAGGCAGTTACTAGATTTTTTCCTAAGCTAATACAGTCTTTAGCAACCTCGATGTGAAAGCGAGCGGGAAGCATAGAAATCACAATATCGGCTTCGCTTATAGCGGATTTTCGATCATTCTCATTAAAAATATCTAAGCTTAAGGCTTTAGAATTCTTATGGTTGCCAGCCAGTTTTTGGGCTTGTTCTAGGTTCAAGTCTGCGATTACTAACCTTAAATTTTCTTGGTCTGATTTGTTTTGTAAATATTGTATAAGAGCCGAGGTTGATTTTCCGGCACCAATAATAAGAATACTTCTCATAAGTTAAACTAAGTTGATTAAATTTGTGTTTCGTTTCCGAAAGTAATAAAATTTAATTCGGCTTAAAAATATGCAAAAGAAATTATTGATTTTGGGTGCCGTACTAGGTCTATTGGGAGTAATTTTAGGCGCTTTTGCTAGTCACGGTTTAGAAAAATTATTAACTAATGAACAGCTTGAAACCTTTCAAGTAGGGGTGCGTTACCAGTTTTACCATGCCTTTTTAGCGTTAATTCTGGGGAGCACCACATTTATACCTAATAAAGCCAAAAATACTTTATTTGTACTCTTGCTCTCTGGGGTAACATTATTTTCAGGGTCAATTTATGGGTTGGCAACCAACGCTTTAACTGGCTTTGATTTTACCAAAATTGCGCTACTAACGCCAATAGGAGGCTTGCTTCTGATTAGCGCTTGGGTGCTGATTTTATTTCAGGTACTAAAAATGAAAACTAAATAAAAGAAAGCTAATTCTTTATATGTTAGTGAATATTGTTATTTTTGTTCAAAGAACACAACTCAAAATTTTTTATGGTGGACAATAATAAAACCACGCAAGAATTTTCGCTAGAAAATTACGGTATAAAAGACGCAAAAATCAATTATCAACTTTCTTCTGAAGAGCTTCACGAAATCACTGTGCAAAAAGGCCAAGGTGTAACGGTGAACTCTGGTGCTCTGGCCGTAAATACGGGAGAGTTTACAGGAAGATCGCCCAAAGATCGATTTATTGTAAAAGATGATGTAACACAAGATGAGGTATGGTGGGGAGATGTAAATATACCTTTTGACCCAGCTAAATTTGATGCCCTTTATGCAAAGGTTGTAGATTACCTATCGGGTAAAGAAATTTTTGTAAGAGATGCATATGCTTGTGCAGATAAATCATACCAATTAAACATTCGCGTTATCAATGAGTTGCCTTGGAGCAATATGTTTGCGCATAATATGTTTTTAAGACCAACCGAAGAAGAATTAAAAGATTTCTCTCCAGAATGGACGGTGGTAAACGCACCTAACTTTATGGCCGATCCAGAAATAGACGGTACAAGGCAGCATAATTTTGCTATTTTAAACTTTAAAAAGAAAATTGCGCTTATAGGTGGTACTGGTTATACCGGCGAAATCAAAAAAGGTATTTTTTCTGCCCTAAACTTTATTTTACCCGTAAATAAAAATACGCTACCTATGCATTGTTCTGCAAACGTGGGCGAGGCAGGTGATACGGCAATATTTTTCGGCTTATCGGGTACGGGTAAAACTACCTTGTCGGCCGATCCAGAGCGTAAACTTATAGGTGATGATGAGCACGGATGGACAGCCGAAAACAAGATCTTTAATTTTGAGGGAGGTTGCTATGCTAAAGTAATTAACCTTTCTTCAGAAAAAGAACCAGACATCTATGGTGCTATTAAACCTGGAGCCATTCTTGAGAACGTAATCATAAAAGATGGAGAGGTAGATTTTGATGATACTAGTATTACTCAAAACACTAGAGTGAGTTATCCTATTTATCATATTAACAACATTAAAGAGCCTTCGGTAGGAGAAAACCCGAAAAATATTTTCTTTTTAACTGCAGATGCTTTTGGAGTATTGCCTCCCATCAGTAAACTTACACCAGGGCAGGCAGCTTACCATTTTATAAGTGGTTATACTGCAAAAGTGGCCGGAACAGAAGCAGGTATTACAGAGCCTGTACCTAGTTTTTCTGCTTGTTTCGGAGCGCCATTTATGCCACTACATCCAACGCGTTATGCAGAAATGCTAAGCCATAAAATGCAAGAGGCAAATGTAAATGTTTGGTTGATTAATACGGGGTGGACAGGTGGCCCTTACGGAATCGGTTCTAGGATGAAATTAAAATACACGCGTGAAATGATTTCTTCTGCTTTAGAAGGATTACTATCTGATGTGGAGTATCAAGAGCATCCTATATTTGGTCTACAAATGCCAAAAACTTGCCCTAATGTACCCAATGAGGTGCTTAATCCAAGAGATACTTGGAAAGATAAAGAAGCTTATGATGTTAAAGCCAAAGAATTAGCTTTATTCTTTAAAAATAACTTTAAGAAGTTTGAAGAATACGCCAATGAAGAAATTATGAATGGCGGACCCAAGGCATAAACTTTAAATGTATTATTACAAAAAAGAGGCGGTTGTAAGACCGCCTCTTTTTTGTAATAATAATAAAAACTTGAAACTATTTTTTGTTATGCTCTTTAATATATTTTTCTAAAGCCATTGTCATTGATGGAGTCTCTGGAGTTGGAGCTTTGATATTTACCTCCAAGCCATGCTCTTTGGCTGCTCTAATTGTAGAATTTCCAAAGACAGCGACACGCGTATTATTTTGTTTAAAGTCTGGGAAATTCTCGAAAAGTGATTTAATACCACTCGGACTAAAAAATACCAATACATCATAAAAAACTTTTTCTAAATGAGAAAGATCGCTAACAACAGTTTTATAAAATATACCTCGTTTCCAGTTTACTTTTATCTTATCTAGTTCTTTTGGAATAAGTGGTTTAAGCATGTCTGAAGAAGGGAGTAAAAACTTTTCGGTTTTGTACTTTTTAATTAAAGGTATAAGCTCAGGAAAAGTACGCTTACCCACGTAAATCTTTCTCTTGCGGTATACTACGTATTTTTGTAAATAATAGGCAACAGCTTCACTCTGGCAAAAATATTTCATAGTGTCAGGTACCTCATAGCGCATCTCTTTGGCAATTCTAAAGAAATGGTCTACTGCATTTCTACTTGTTAGAATTATAGCCGTGAATTGACTCAGATCTATCTTTTGCTGCCTAACATCTTTTGAGGTTACCCCTTCTACGTGTATAAAAGGAATAAAATCAATTTTCACCTTTTGTCTCTCCTCCAACTCTGTATAGGGAGAGTTCTCCATCTTTGGTTCTGGCTGAGAAATTAGAATTGTTTTTACTTTCATCGATAAGCTGTTTGTTAAATGCTGTTTTTTATGTAATCACTTTATATAAAATAATATAGGGAGCGATTTCAAGGCTGCAAAGGTACAAAATAAAATAATACCAATACAATATAAGCGACTTTTGCTGTTTTATGTAATAAACAATCAAGCCACCTGTTTGCAGAAGAACCATCATTCCAATGCAGATTAAACTGATTAATCTATGGTAGTTTAGCGTATAAATCAATAAAAATAATAAGGGTATGAAGTATAAACTAAAAAGGTTGCGATAAGTGATTTTATAAAAAATATAATTATCGATTAAGGGTTCGATTTTAAATACTACGGCCGTTATTTTCTCAACCAAATATTTTAAAATACTTAGCGCAGCAAAAATCACAAGAATTTGAAGGTATAAATTAAAATTGTATGTTGTAGAAAGTAAATCGGTTGCTTTGAATAAAACAAATAAACCTAAACTGGCAATTAGTTGATGAGCTAAAAACAAAAGCAGACTAAACAGGCTTACAACATTTGGGCTTTTTTTGTATTGTGTGAAATAAACATTTGAACGATACAACTCCTTAAATTGAATAAACCGATTTCCAAAGGCACGAGCCGTACCGGCTATAAGAGCCATAGCTATAAGTAGAACAATAATAATCCAATCTTGCGGTATTAAATTTCTAAGGCTGATATCCAAGCTACACAATTTATTTGCAAATTTAAGACTAAATTGACGGATAGGGCTTAATATTTCATCCTAAAAATAAGTACATTTGTCACCAAAAAATATGTCCAATCGCTTAGTCATCATACCTACCTATAACGAGGCCGAGAATATTGGGCATATTCTGGATGCTATTTTGCGCCTTCCGCTTAGCTTTGACGTTTTGGTGGTAGACGATAATTCGCCAGATGGTACTGCAACCTTGGTAGAAGAGAAAAAGCAACTGTACAAAGATTGCATTCATTTGCTTTCTAGGTCAAATAAATCAGGATTGGGTACGGCCTATATTGCCGGATTTAAGTGGGCTCTAGCGCGAAGTTATACTCATATTTTTGAAATGGATGCCGATTTTTCTCACAACCCAAAAGATTTAGTACGTTTGTTTAATGCTTGCGAAGAAAATGACGCTCAAGTGAGCATAGGTTCGCGTTATGTTACTGGGGTTAATGTTGTTAACTGGCCTATGAAACGTATACTGTTGTCATATACGGCCTCTAAATATGTTAAGTTCATAACCGGTATGCCCATCCACGATACTACGGCTGGTTTTGTCTGCTATAAGCGAGAAGTATTAACAGGTATTAATTTAGATAAAATACAATTTATAGGCTATGCTTTTCAAATTGAAATGAAATTTAAAGCATATTTGAAGAAATTTAAGATTGTAGAAGTTCCAGTTATTTTTACAGACAGAGAAAGAGGAAAGTCAAAAATGAACGGGCGCATAATTTCGGAAGCGATTTTTGGCGTTTTAAAAATGAAATTTAAGAGTTTATTCGGTAAAGAATTATGAAAAAGATATTGATTAAAAATGCTAAGATTGTAAACGAGGGCAAAGTTGAAGAAGGTGAGGTTTACATTGAAAATGATACCATTGTTGAGGTGGCGCCAATCATCAGTGTTAAATCGCAAGATGTTCATGTGGTAGATGCCGAAGGGAAATATCTATTACCTGGAGCCATTGATGATCAAGTTCATTTTAGAGAGCCCGGCTTAACGCATAAAGAAGATATAGAACACGGAAGTAAGGCAGCTGTTGCAGGAGGAATAACTTCGTTCATAGAGATGCCCAACACTCAACCACAAACCACTACACATGAGAGGTTTGCAGAAAAGTTTGCTATAGCAGCTAAATCCGCTTACGCCAATTATTCTTTTATGTTTGGCGGTACCAACGATAACTTAGAGGAAATCAAAAAAATTGATCCAAAAACCACCCCAGCGCTAAAGTTATTTTTGGGTTCTTCTACTGGTAATATGTTGGTAGATAATGAAGAAGTCTTAAAAGAAATTTTTACGCAATCTCCTGTTTTGATTTGCGTACATTGTGAAGATGAAACTACCATAAAAAATAATTTAGAAGAGTATATAAGCAAATATGGAGAGGACATCCCCATAGAGAATCATCCCAAGATTAGAAGTGAAAAGGCCTGCTATTTATCTTCATCTCGCGCTATTGCTTTAGCCAAAGAAACCGGTGCAAGACTTCACGTGTTTCATTTGAGTACAGCTAAGGAAATGGAACTTTTTGATGGGAAAAAGCCCTTAAAGGATAAAAAGATAACCGCCGAGGTTTGTATACATCACCTTTGGTTTAATGACACCCATTATGCCGATAAAAAAACCTTGATTAAGTGGAACCCTGCCGTTAAAACACAACAAGATCAGGAAGCCTTGTTTAAGGCCTTATTGCAAGACAAAATAGACGTTATCGCTACAGACCATGCGCCACATACATTAGAAGAGAAAAATAATGTCTACACCAAAGCACCAAGTGGAGGGCCTTTAGTACAGCATGCTTTACCGGCCATGCTTCAGTTTTATCATCAAGGTAAGATTACCTTGCCTAAAATTGTCGAAAAAATGTGTCATAATCCGGCTATTCTTTTCCAAATTGAAAGGAGAGGTTTTATCCGTGAAGGCTATAAAGCCGATTTGGTTTTAGTCGATCTAAATGCGCCTTGGACAGTGCAAAAAGAAAATATATTATATAAATGCGGGTGGTCGCCATTTGAAAAAACAACTTTTAAGTCACGAATCACACATACTTTTGTAAATGGTGCATTGGTTTACCATAATTTTAAAGTATTAGATGTTCGAAATGCACAAGCTTTAAGTTTTCAAAGATCATGAAACATCTAGTTGCACTTTTTCTAATGGTTTTTTTGGTAATAACTGGTTGTCAGAATATCGAAGAGGCACCAAAGCCAGATTCGCTTATAGATGAAGAAACCATGGTAAATTTGTTATTTGATTTGCATTATACAGATGCAATTCAAGGGTATAGCGGCACCAAGTTTATGCAACGGGACATAAAGGTGAATAAGTTAATCTTGAAAAAATACAATATAGACAGTCTTACTTTTGTAGAAAACGCGAATTACTATTTTGAAGATGCCGAAAGAAACGAACAAATCTATCGAGAAGTTTTAGAGCGTTTAGAAGCTAAAAAGGCGGTTAATGATAGCTTATTGAGAAAAGAAAAAGAGGTTGAGAAGGCAAATGCCTTACCCTAATATTCATTACTATTTTTGTTGAAGATAATGCTGGCAAATTCGTTTGATGCTTTGACTCAAATCGGTGAATTGAAAATCTAAGTGCTTTAATAATTTTTCTGAGCTATATAGCCTCATGGTATCGCTGTTTCGTACAAAAGTTTTACTGATGTGTTGGCGTGTGCCCAATAGTTTTCTACCTAAAAATTGAATGAGCCACAACAAATATAGTATAGGTTTCTTGGCTTCAAATTTTGGGGCCGGCACCCCCAATTGCTGTGCTGCTTCCGTAAAAAACTCTTTAAAGCTTAGCGATTGGTTAACAACGATATACGACTCATTTTGTATAGGGCTCTGCATTAGTAAGACCATAATACTACAAAGGTCTTGAACGTCGGTAAAACCTGTTTTTTTGTTAATGTAAAACTTTGAACCTTTTGCAATTTTTTGAAATAACCTACCGCTACTTTGTTCATAGAATCCTGCTCCTAGTATAACTCCAGGATTAACAATTATTACTGGTAATTTTTCTTGAGAAGCTCGCCATACTTCCATTTCGGCACCATACTTAGTGATGCTGTAATTGCTGTAAACCTGATTGCTTTCTCTTATAGAGGTTTCAGTGATTGGTATTGTAGGTTTTATCTCTTGCCCTAAAGTGGCAATAGAGCTAACGTGACATAGCTTTTGTACCCCTGCTGTAAGCGATAGGTTTACTACGTTAGCCGTACCTTCCACATTAACTTTGTATAATTCCTTAAAGCCACGATTCGATGGTTCGTCGGCTACTAAACCTGCGCAATGGAATACCCATTTTACGTTTTGCATAGCCTTTTCTAGTTGAGGGATATCTAGAATAGAAAGTTTAACCCAATGTATCCGTTCTAAAAGCGAATGAGAAAGTTGATAATAAGAAGCTAATAGCCTTAAGCTGTACTCTTTTTTATAATCTTCTCTATAAATCGCACGTATGTTACTTTCTTGCTTTTCAAGCAGTTCAGCCAGCAGGTGTGTGCCCACCAAACCTGTTGCTCCCGTCACTAAAATCATAGTGTAAATATAGGAATTTTTGTGTTTAATAAATACAGAAACCAGTATCTTTGCCAAGATAAATCAGTAACAATGGAGAATAAAAACTTTGTACAAGAACTCAAGTGGAGAGGTATGTTAAATGATGTGATGCCAGGAACAGAAGAGCATCTACTTGAAAAAATGCGTTCGGCTTATGTAGGTATAGATCCTACCGCAGATTCGTTGCATATTGGCCATTTGGTAAGTGTTATGATGCTGCGTCACTTTCAACTGGCAGGACATAAACCAATGGCTTTAATAGGTGGTGCCACGGGTATGATTGGAGATCCTTCGGGTAAATCGGCAGAGCGTAATCTATTAGATGAAGAAACGCTTAAGCATAACCAGGACAGCATTAAAAAGCAATTAGAACGTTTTCTTGATTTTTCTGAAGGAGAAAACAATGCAATTTTGGTCAATAACTATGACTGGATGAAGAATTTTTCTTTTTTAGACTTTGCACGTGATATAGGTAAACATATCACAGTAAATTATATGATGGCAAAAGATTCTGTGAAGAAACGTTTCAGTGCTGAATCTAAAGAAGGGATGAGTTTTACTGAATTTACTTATCAATTGATTCAAGGTTATGATTTTTTACACCTTTATCAGCAAAAAGATTGCACCCTACAAATGGGAGGTAGCGACCAATGGGGTAATATTACTACGGGTACAGAAATGATAAGAAGAATCGGGAAAGGTAAAGCTTATGCTTTAACCTGTCCGTTGATTACAAAAGCTGATGGTACAAAATTTGGAAAAACAGAAGGGGGTAATATTTGGTTAGATAAAGAGCGTACCTCACCCTACAAATTTTACCAATATTGGTTAAATACTAGCGATAAAGATGCCGAAAAATATATTAAGATATTTACCTTTTTAAGTCAGCAAGAAATCCAGAACCTTTTGAAAGAACATCAGGAGGCTCCTCATTTACGTTTACTTCAAAAACGATTAGGAGAAGAGGTGACCAAAATGGTGCACGGCGAAGAGGATTATGAAAAAGCTATTCAGGCCTCAAAAGTCCTTTTTGGAAAGAGCACATCAGAAGACTTAAAACAATTAGATAAAGCTACTTTTCTAGATGTCTTTGAAGGAGTGCCACAGGCAGTGGTGAGCAGAGCCGATATTAAGCAAGGCTTAGATATGATTGCAGCTCTCTCGGCTAAGACTAATTTTTTATCTAGTAATGGTGAAGCGAGAAGAGCTCTTCAAGCCAATAGTATTGCGGTAAATAAAGAAAAAGTAAAGGAGGATTTTGTTATTCAACTAGAAGATCTAATCAATGATCAATATGTGATTCTTAATAAAGGAAAGAAGAATACCTATATTATCGCTATTGCGGATTAAACCGAAGTTTTAAAATACCGGTATAAAAAAAGAAACCCCAGCAGTGCTGGGGTTTCCTACTAACTAACCAATCTATTATGAAAAAACTTTCATCTTAGCATAATATAAGACGAATTTAAGGCAAAAAACTTACACTTAAAAATAACTTTAACAAAATTTTATAATAAAAGTAAATTACAACCGCGAATATCACTTGCGTCAAAGCGCCCAATAACCCTAAATTCATTGGTGTTGAGCTTACTTCCGAGATCTTGTGTTGCAATAAAAGAACATGAGTGCACATTGGCTAAATCAATTACGTTTATACCTCCAGTTTTTCCGTTTTTAAGAATTCTAGTGGGTTCTTCAGGATCACGTATTAAAATATCCATCCAGGCAGCTGGTTTAAATATTCCTTCTCCCTTCGAGTACGCCTGTGAGAGCAGTTCTGTCATTCCGTATTCACTATGAATGTTTGATAAATTAAATGCTCTACCAATTACTTGGTGCAATTCTTCCCGAATCATTTCTTTTCGTCTGCCTTTCATGCCTCCTGTTTCCATTATTATTGTGTGCTCTAATTTCATCGGAAATTGCTCGGCTAGATCCAATAAGGCAAAAGAAACACCTAATAATAAAGTTTTTTGTTTTTGCGACTCTAGCAATTTTAAGGTTTGCACTAATTCTTCTAAATTGTTGAGGTAAAATCCGCTTTTAGCATGATTGCTTTCTGCGATTAAATCTTGCGCCATAAAAATGAGAGAGGAGCCTTCTCTTTCTAAATACGCAGGTAACAGAGCTAGTACAGCATAGTCTTTAATATTGCCGTAAAATTGTTTAAAAGTAGTTCTAAAGCTTTTTTTATAAAGGTTAAGTTCATTTACATAGTGTTTGCTAGTTGTCTGTCCTGTGGTCCCGCTACTACTAAAGACTACTTCGGCAGAGGTGCTTGCACTATAAATTTTATTCGATTTAAAAAACTGAATGGGTAAAAAGGGAATCTCCTCTTTTTGGTTTACCTGTTCTGGTGCTACCTTAAGGTAATCGCAAAACTGTTTGTAAATTGGTACTTTATGGTATTGATATTGGAAAACTTCAAGACAAACCTCGTCAAAAGTACGCTGATTGGAAATGGCAAATATTTTATTTTCTAATTTCGTCATTTTGCGAATGCATTTGCGGTAAAATTACGAATAAAAAAAGCACTCTGGTGTAGAGCGCTTTTTTTAATTGAGAAACGAATTAAATTATTCTACAATTAGCTTTTGGGTTACAGTGTTACCATCTGCTTTGATTTGTACCAAGTACATACCAGCAGCAAGGTTAGAAACGTCGATACTTTTTACAGCGTTATTTGCCTTAAAAATTCGCTCTCCTAAAATCGTGTAAACACTCACTTCTACCTGATTTAAATCGCGGTACTCAAAGTTAACCACAGATCCGTTAGCAGGGTTAGGGTACATATTGATTTTGCTTAATAACTCAACAGATTGAGTAGATAAGGCAGCGTTAAAGTCGTTAGAACTTCTTGGGAATATTTGAGCAGTTACGTTTGTTCCGTCATCGTAAGATGAAGCGATTCCTACTACATTTTGGTATTGTCCCGCGATTACGGTACCAATATAATCTGCACTGTAGAAGTTGGTTCTTAATACTGTATTGTCATTACCATCGTTTAAAGTATAGTTGGTGCCAGTTGCAAAAGTAGCTGTACCATCTGCTTCAGTAATGGTTACATTTTGAAATGCAATTAACTCAGACTCATACATCTCAGGATTAGCATTATAAGCACTGATAGTAAGAATTTGTGGAGCAACGTTATTACCTGTTGAAGTAGCTGCACCTGGATCGGTTTCTGGTACAAATTGCATAATGCCACCAAACTCGGTTAAGGTACCCTCAATTCCTGTAATTCCGTCACCGATGTTATACGTAGTAGTAATTACACCGTTGTTATCATCGATTAAGATTGCAGCAGTAGCATCTTGAATATACTTCTGACCTCTAAAAGACTGTTGCATAGTAAGTACAGCTTCACCGGTTAAGATGTATTTCTCGTTTAAGGTTTGTGTTCTTAAGGTAGCTAAATCTGCAACAGGGGTAGACGGGTCACAAGCAGGAGAAGTTATGGTTCCTGAAATGTTACAGTTGGCACTAGTAATGGTATAGTTCAAGTCGGTTCCTTCGGTAATACCTGAAATAGTAACCGTACCTGTTGCTTGTGTATTGGCATCGTCACCTCCTAAGGTACCTTCATTAAGACTAAGCGTATAAGTTTCTGTTCCTCCACCTGAAAATGAAGCAGTAACGGTATACGTGTCTGTACCACTAGTTTTTGCATCACAGCTTACGTCTGTAATAGTAAAGCTTAATGGGCATGGAGTACCAGCTGTAGTATAAGTTCCTAAACCAATGATGCTCTCAAAAGTTGCACCACCTTGGCAAGCACCTAAACCATCTAAGGCTCCGTTATAGAAATCCCAATCGGCTGCGGCAAATGTACCAGCCGTAGTACCAGACTTACGCTTCGCGTAGCCATCTTTGTATTCCCAAACTTCTCCTGTACCGTCTTGGCTGTCTACGCCGTACTCATCTACAGATACGCTTGGGTTACTATCTAAAACTAGGCGAATACGGTCATTACCGTTAAAATTCATCACACTTGCCGTAGTAGCAAAGGTATTGGTTGCGCTAGGAAACTCAGTTGCAAAACTCGGGTCATCTGCATACACATAAGCAAAAGCATCGGTAAGGGTACCAAGAGAAGCTAAGTTTAAAGCGTTACCCCAAGTGGTATTGGCATTGGTTTGGTTCTCTAAAGAGTACAAAGAAAAATCTACAGTACCTTGAGCGTAGATTTCTAATACTTTAGGATTACCACCTGAACAATCCCCATCGGAAATCATGGTAATAATAGGTCCTTGAGCAAAACTAAATAAGCCTGTAAGGAGCATGAAAGTTAAAAAAGTAATTTTTTGCATAATAAATTTATTTAATGATGTCATCAAAGGTACAAATATGTACTAGGATTTGGTATGATTTTAATCAATTTTTTTATTTCTTAACTTATTAGGCGATAATATATAGACCTGATTGTTAATTGATTAAAAACTAAATTTAGGGTTTATTTATTTAACAGTGGGAAAGATTTAAAACTTTCCCACTGTTATTGTTTGATTTACTGATTGAATCCGCCTTGAGCCGAGAAATTAGTCCAATTGGCAAAAGCGCTTTCATCTGCACCACTTGCCGCAGGGTTTTCATCGATTAATTGAGTGGCAATGTCGGTCTGATCTACGTTATTAACCACTAAGTTGTTGTACTGGTCAAAGAAAGTATTGGTAAAAGATAATTCACCATTAGTTACTTCTTGTGTTTGATCGTTTACAAAAATCATGCTGTCATAATTATATCCTACAATATTGTCAAAAATACCCGCCGTACCTTGTTTTAAGTCAAATGCAGCTTTACCAGGTCTATTGTGTCCTCGTAGGGTAACATTACTCACTTGGGCTTTAGAGCGTGGGCTAGCATTGTTCTCTCCACTTCTGTTGGCTAATTCAAAAGCAAAATCTCCAGTAGCATCGTATTGGTAAATCACAACGTTGTTTAAGCTTCCGCGGAAACCTTCATCCCAATCGATTGAATCATCTTCCATTCCTACGGCTGAAAGGTTCTTGGCATTTACCGTACCTCCATAAAACTCAAAACCGTCATCTGCACCTTCAAATGCTTCGCAATACTCTACTACAGTACCGCTTCCCACTGCAAAAAACGAGAAAGCATTGAATTCAAATTGACCATCTGAAGAGGCTTGACCGGCATACTCTACACGAACATATCGTAAAACTCCAGAGTTGTCGTTATCGTCGTTTCCGCCGTAAGGCAATTGTCCTGCTTCAGATAAAGAAGTGCCGCCAGGAGCGTTCATTTTAGCTTTACCGTGTATGCCAATACCACCCCAATCGCCATCGCCTCCTTCTGCATTTTTATTCTCAGAAGTAAATACAATTGGCTCTTGTGCTGTACCTTCAGCCATTATTTTACCACCTTGCTCAACGAACAAAAGGTTGATTCCGGCAGCTTGATCTTCGGCAGTTACCGTAAAAGTAGTACCTTTTTCTATGGTTAAAGTAGCACCATCTTTAACAGAGACCGCTCCGCGAAGAGCGTAATTTCCTTTAGGAACAAATAAGTCTTGCGTGATTTCACCTGTAAGTACGTCACCTTGAAGAATATCCTCATTCACAGGGTTGTTGCTTGAGTTTCCTTCGTCATCGCTGCTGCACGAGAACAGCATACCCAAAAGGGCTGTGGCTAAAATGGTTTTGCTGATTGTTTTTTTCATTGTTTTAAAATTTAAAGGTTAAAATGTATATGTAAAGTTTAATCCAAAAGTAATTCCCTGGTCAAAACGTTCAATTTGATTGCTAAAGCGGTCGGGAAAACGAACGTTTTGCGTTGGGTCTTGTGTAAATAAAGTTTCTTCATTTAAGAGGTTACGCACGGTTAGCTTAACGCCAAACTTCTTGTTGAATTGAGTGTTCCAGGTAAGGTCTAATTGGTTGAGAGGTTTTTCATAAATCTCGTCTGCACCTTCAACTCCAACGGCATAAATACGTTTTCCGTAGGTGTTAAAAATCAGGTTGATTTTAGACTCTAGTTGCTCCTTATCAAACAATTGATAGCCTAAATCGGCATTTAAGCCCCAGTTAGAAGCACCTTGTAATTTTCTCTCTTTATGGGTAACCACTGCAAAACGAGGGTCATTCTCATCGGCCTGAGCCTTTGAATTCATTAGTATGGCATTTAAACCAAATTGCCAAGGCTTAAGCTGATCAATTTTACTTACATTCCCTAGGTTTAATTTCATTTCAAATTCCAATCCGTAAAGGTGTGCGCTTTCAAAATTGTCGAAAAAGGTACGGTAACCAACCGAGGTAGAACGCGCCAAACGCTCAATAGGATTTTTTAAATACTTACCAAATGCGGTTACGGCAAGTAGCTCGGCATTACTAGGGAAAATTTCGTACTTGATGTCTAGGTTATAATTGGTAGAGTTTAATAAATCGGGGTTACCAATTACTTGGTTACCGTCACCATTTTGGTATACTGTGGGTAAAATTTCGCGTAAGCGTGGTCTGGTATTGGTAATTGATGAGGTGAAACGCAAATTAGACAACTCGTTTAAACTGTATTTTATGTTTAAAGATGGATTGATGTCTAGCGGATCATACTTAATCTTGCTAAAGGGGGTGTCGGGACGGTCTAAAGGCTCACGATAGCTGATCTCTCGTATAGCTTTTTCTACGCGTACCCCTGCTTCTAAGACTATTTTTTCCCACTGTCTGTTGAATTGTAAATAACCCGCATGAATACCTTGGGTGATTTCACTTTTGGCAGTCGGATCAAATGTACTCGAATAACTTAAAAACCCGTTGGCAAATCCTGTCTCGAAGAAATCTTGTGGGTTGTTGGTATTCAATGCGGGAAGATTGTTGGTATTAACTTGGGCAGTAATAAATTTATTAAAGAAGTCATAGGCAATTAGATCGGTTTGATAACCTATCTCTAGATGACCCATAAATTCTTCTGATTCTGTAGGGAGTAATCCTAAGCGGTAAGCCACTCTAGCATTAAAGTTTTGGTTGTCTAATTCTTGGTAAAACTTAAAAGGATTAATCCCATTAGTGGTAATGTACTCTGCATCTTCACCTACTCCAGCAGCACGTAGTACACGTCTATCAGGTACTTGATTATTTCCGAGACCCACAGCGCTGGCAAAGTGCAATTCTTGCCTTTTTCCGTCTAGAGCATATTTACCTAAAAGTTGAAAATTTACTTGCTGATTCTCGGTATACCGCATATCTCGAATAAAGAAATCTCGATTATTCAACTGGGTAAATCCATCATTTCGGCCATAGGCTTCTCGAATGAAATTAGAACTGTTTTGTAGGTAAATTGTATTAAAGGTTAGATCTAATTTTTCATATAAATTGTAGTCTAAACTTAGCAAAGCCGATTTTTGTGTACGGTATTCATAGGTAGATGAGGTAAAATCTTGTCCGGCTGTACCTTCAGAGTTCAAAGTACGTTCAACACCGTCTTGGGCGCGATGTGAATTTCTAAAATTCATACTTAAAACCATACCAAGATTACTATTATCTGAACTAAAAAGGCGCTGACCGTGGGTAATCCCAAAGCGTGTGTCTAGGGGTGCTTTTCTTTTTTTAGGGGTCCAAGAGGTCGAAAAAAGCTCACCCGATTCACGCGGTGAAGCACTGTAACTCAGGTCGCCAATTTCAGAAGGTAATGCACGCGAGTCTCCCGTATAACCGAATAATTCGGTTCCGCTAGCATCATCGGTATAAAAATCTTTAAAAGTGGTTTTAGTATTATAATTTACGCCAAAATTTATTTGTGTTTTAGGCTTAGCAGGAGCTTTTGGTGTATTTATTTTAAAGGTAGCTCCCGCAAAATCACTATACAAATTGGGAGAGAAAGTTTTTAAGACATCAACCGAACTTACAATCGAAGTGGCGATATAGCTAAGCGGAATGATTTTGAAATCGGGATCAGAGGAGGCTAATGGCAAGCCGTTTACCAGTAGGTAGTTGTAACGGTCATCTAATCCGCGCACAAAGACCCCACGATCTTGAACCATAGTAATTCCCGACACCTTAGAGACGCCTTGTTCTACATTACTTACAGCTTTTCGCGATAATTCTTCGGCACCAATCGATTGCTGCATCTGAATCGCATTTTTTTGATCAAGTAAAAGTGCTACTTCAGAGTCTCTGCTCTTTACTGCAGTAATCATTACTTCTTCTAATGCTGCTGCACTCGATTTTAACCCAGTGCTTAAACGCGTAGTTTGATTGGCTTTAATTTTAACTCCAGGAATGCTTACGGTTTCGTACCCAACAAAGCTGAATACAACTGTATAGGTACCTTCAGGTACTTGGGTTATTTCATAATTCCCATCAAAATCAGAGGTGGTACCCTTATTGGTATTCTTTAAGGTAATATTGGCAAAAGGTAGCGGTTCATTGTTCACTTCCTCATCGGTAAGGTTACCGCTAATACTTCCAAATTCTTGCGCCCAGACCAGGGGTGTTAGGCAAAATAATAATAATGTTAATGTAGTTTTCATTGCAGTTTTCATTTACGCTGCAAAGAAATTTTATAATCACAAGAAAAAAGTTATCCCGTTGTTAAGTATCTTTAAACCTATGTTAGCAAATGGTTATCTATGTTAAGTTGGTAACGTTAATTCTTAACAAAGTGGATAGCCTAATTTTAACTATTTTTACACCAGCATAAATATTGTATAAAACATGAATAAAAGTGATATAAAGATTCTGTTAGTCGATGATGAACCCGATATTTTAGAAATCATAAGCTATAATTTAAAGCAAGAGGGGTATCAAGTGTTGACGGCTGAAAACGGGAAAGAAGGAGTTCGAAAAGCCAAAAAGCATCTACCCCAATTAATTGTTTTAGATGTTATGATGCCCGAAATGGACGGCATGGAGGCTTGCGAAAAAATTCGTCAAGAGCCCCAATTAGAAGATAGTTTGATTTGTTTTCTTACCGCTAGAGGAGAAGACTATTCTCAAATGGCAGGTTTTGATGCTGGAGCAGATGATTATATAACCAAGCCTATAAAACCTAAGGTGCTGGTGAGTAAGGTTAAGGCTTTATTGAGACGAACTCAACCTTCAAATAGCGATCAGGGAATTACAGAAATTGGTGATATTACCATCAATCAAGAAGAGTATAAAGTAATGCTAGGCAAAAAAGAATTGATTTTACCCCGAAAAGAATTCGAACTATTAGCTTTGCTCGCATCTAAACCAGGAAAAGTCTTTAAGCGCGAAGATATTCTAGCTAATGTTTGGGGCAACGAGGTGGTTGTTGGTGGGAGAACCATAGATGTGCACATCAGGAAATTACGCGAGAAAATGGGCGATAAGCGCTTTAAAACCGTCAAAGGTGTTGGCTATAAATTTGTAGTGTAAAAAACTATGGGTAAAGAAATACAAAAATCCTATAAATTTGCAACCGCTAGTGCCAGCCTCATTAGTGTAGTAATGCTAGGCTTAGCAGTGCTCCTACAAGCCATTTATATCGAGGTGCATATCGGGCCAAGTATCCTGTTTTTTGTACTCGCGTGGGTGACCACCTTTTTACTGATTCAATTGCGGTTAGAAAGTTACATCTTTAAACGGGTTAAAGAGGTTTATGATAAGGTTGAATTAATTGAAAGCTCTGCCATTAAAAGTCCTAGAATCACAACCGATATGAATACCCTAATTCAAGAACTCGAGCATTTTGCCGAAGTTAAAAAACTTGAAATAGAGACCTTAAAAGATCGTGAAAATTACCGCAAAGAGTTTATGGGTAACATCTCTCACGAGCTTAAAACACCGCTTTTTACCGTGCAAGGCTATATTTTAACGCTATTAGATGGCGCGATTAACGACAAAAAAGTTCGTGAAAAATACTTACAACGCGCAAGCAAAGGCGTTGACAGATTGGTTTATATTGTGAAAGACCTCGACTTGATCACCCGGCTCGAGATGGAGGATATACAATTAGAAAAACAAGATTTTAATTTGGTGGCTTTAATACAGAATGTATTCGATTTGTTAGAAATGAAAGCCCATAAAAAAGACATCAGTTTTACTTTTGATACCGACTATAATGCGCCTATTTATGTGCGTGCCAATAAAGATAAAATACAACAGGTTTTAATCAATTTGTTTGTAAATTCGATAAAATATGGAAAACACGGAGGCACTACCGAAGTAGCGATTGAACCTTTGGTGAAAAATAAATTGATTGTGCGCATTACAGATAATGGCGAAGGAATACAGAAAGAAAACCTTAACCGCATTTTTGAACGTTTTTACCGCATAGATAAAAGCGGATCTAGAAAAGAGGGTGGTGCAGGACTAGGTTTAGCTATAGTCAAACATATACTCGAGGCACATCAAGAAAGCATTTACGTAGAGAGCGATTTTGGAACAGGCAGTGAATTCTCTTTTACGCTCGAAAAATCGAAAACAAAGCTTTAAAATCGGGAGCCTCAAAAGTAGGAAATCCTTTTATATTTTTTAGTGCCTCTAATTTGCGCCATGTAAAGGCCTCTTGTGTGCAACTTGCCGCCCAGCCTTGCTTCGAGAAATAGCTTGCTAAATACTTTTGTTCGGGTTGCCCCGGTGTGGGAATTAAAAATGCCTTAAGGCCTAAAGCGCAAAAATCCATCAAGCTACTATAACCAGAACGGGCAATAACAAAATGACTGCGTTCTAAAACATGCTGTACTTCGGTTCTAGTAGCAAAATCAATTATTTCTAGGTGGTTAGGAACTTTATCTAGTTTTAATTTTTTATCGCTTCCGCGGATAAGAACAACGGGTATTTTGCTAAATTCAATCGCCTTAAGTAAAATGACTTCTAACTCACTACGCTGCGGCTCTGGGCCAGACAATAGTATGCAAATGTGTTTTTTCGCAACGGGGTGAGTATCCGCTTTAAGCTGACTTAATAAACCGATTTTTTTTATCTTAACTTGTTTTGAGGTTTTGTGTTGACTCAGCTTTCCTGCAAAAGCCAACTTATGCGTGAAGTCCGGAATCCAACAATGCGAATGTGCTCGAATGACGTGCCAGTGTAGCATATTGGCAATAGATTGGCCAGCGCCCAAAATACTGGTTTGATGGGTGAGGTAAACACTGGGTATGCCCAATAGCACCGCTCCGGGTCGGTTATCACTAATTACTCCAGAAAGTTTTTCTTTTTTGTGTATGGCTAGAATCTGTTTTTTATCAAAATAATTATTCTTAATCCAACTAAACACCTGGAAAGCCAAGATGGCTTTTAAAAAGGCAGGTTTTCGGCTATAGCGTACTTCGTAAGCTTGCAAGCGATAAGACTTAAGATGCGGAAAGTTTTTTGTGAGCAAAGCTAAAGCCAAGCCATCTGAAGCCACAATAGGTTCAAAACCTTGTTGTTCGAGTGCTGCGATTAAGGGTATACAGCGGCTGGCATGCCCCAGCCCCCAATTTAAAACAACTACTAAAATTTTTGGTTTTTGCATCGCTTAAAAATACAACATCCTGCAATATTGAAAACAATTCTTAAAGCTGCGTATAATTTGTTTAATTTTGCCAAAAATTAATGCAGCAGTGGGAAGCAAAAATAAATTAAAAAGATTTAGAGAAAACGAAAGTTTTGAAAATGTAATACAACCAAGTCGAGAAGAGATTACCTCGGGTAACTTTAAATACCAAGGCAATTGGAAATCAGATTTCTTTAAAAATGATTTACCCTTAGTGCTGGAATTAGGTTGTGGAAAAGGAGAATATTGTTTAGGACTCTCGGCGATGTATCCCGAAAAAAACTTCTTGGGTATTGATATTAAAGGCGCGCGTTTTTGGCGTGGGGCCAAAACCGCCTTAACGGAAAACAACACACGGGTTGGTTTTTTACGTACGCAAATCGAATTAATAGATCAAATTTTTGCACCCGGAGAGGTTGATGAAATTTGGATTACCTTTCCAGATCCGCAAATAAAATACAAGCGTACTAAGCACCGCTTAACCAATACAGAATTTCTGCAGAAATATAAAGGAATTTTAAAAGAAGATGGCGTTGTAAACCTTAAAACAGATAGTGAGTTTATGCACGGCTATACTTTAGGTCTACTACACGGAGAAGGGCACGAGATTATCGAAGCCAATCACGATGTGTATAAAAATGAATACAGTGCACCAGAAGTGGTAGGTATACAGACCTTCTATGAAAAACAATATCTTGAAAAAAACAAACCAATTACGTATATTCGATTTAAGATAAACTAAGATTTGTTAGACACGGCCCAATTTATTGTAATCACTTATTTTGCTGCCATGGTGGGCGTTATTCCTCCGGGATTAGTTAATATGACGGTGGCAAAAACTTGTGTTAACAAAGGTAAACGCAGTGGTTTACGGGTAGCTGTGGGAGCTTCCTTAGTTGTTTTTTTTCAAGCTTTGGTAGCCATTCTAATGGCCAAATACATATTTAATCATCCTTATGTTCAAAAGATGATTTTGCGAGCAGGTCTAGTGGTTTTCTTGATTATGGGCGTTTATTTTTTTATAGCCGCACGCAAACCCAATAAAAAGGTAGCCCTTAAAAAACAAGAATCAACCCGCAATCTGGTAAAAGGTATGATGATTGCTGCTGTAAACGTGTTTCCTATACCCTATTTTGTAACCATAAGTGCCGCCTTTCACGCAGATGATTTTAATTTTAGCCGTACGACCATAGTTCTTTTTGCTTTAGCTGCCAGTTTAGGAACTTTCACTACTTTGTATATGTATGTGGTTTCTTTTATGAAAATAGAAAAACACAATCAGTCTTTCTCTAAATACAGCAATTACTTTATGGCTGGATTAATGTTTATTTTGGTCGTAATTACTTTACTCCGAATTTTTTATTAAGTAAAAAACTATGGCGCAAAGCGATTTTTATGAACGCGTTTACCATATGACTCGTCAAATACCCTACGGGCGAGTAACCTCCTATGGCGCCATAGCCAAAGCTATTGGTTCGCCTAAAAGTGCTCGGGTGGTAGGTTATGCTTTAAATGCCAGTGCCGGCAATATAGATATTCCAGCTCATCGTGTAGTCAATAGAAACGGAATGCTCACAGGTAAAGCTCATTTTATGGGTTCTCAAGCCATGCAAGCCCAGCTTGAAGCAGAAGGAATTAGCGTTAAAAACAACCAAGTGCATAACTTTCAAAAGTATTTTTGGCAGCCTCCTATGTTGTCTTTAGATAATTAATAAATGCCTCTTAAAGGGCTTTATAGTTAGAAGCTTAAATCTTATATTTGCATTTAGACTTAATCCAAATTAAGTGCTCATTATAAAATAGATATACTTCATGAAATTAAATAAACAAGATATTTATAAGGCCCTAGAAAAAATAAGCGTTTCTGGTGAAGGCCAAAATATGGTAGAGAGTGGTGCAGTAAAGAACATCGTTACTTTTGGTGATGAGGTTGTGGTCGATCTTGAGTTGACCACACCGGCTTTGCACATAAAAAAACGAGCAGAGGTAGATGTGATGAAGGCAATTCATGAACATGTGTATGCCAAAGCTAAGGTAAAAGTGAACGTGAAAGTAAACGCTCCTTCTAAACCAAAAAATGAAATTAAAGGTAAACCTATACCCGGTATTAAAAATATTGTTGCGGTGGCATCTGGTAAAGGTGGGGTAGGTAAATCTACTGTTACCGCTAACCTAGCGGTTAGTTTAGCCAGTAAAGGATTTAAAGTGGGTCTGCTTGACGCGGATATTTATGGCCCTTCGGCAACCATTATGTTTGACGTAGAACGCGAAAGACCGCTGTCTGTACAAGTCAATGGTAAATCTAAGATGAAGCCAGTTGAAAATCACGGAGTAAAAATTCTTTCAATAGGATTTTTTACCCAACCCAACCAAGCGGTAATCTGGCGCGGACCTATGGCGGCGAAAGCTTTAAACCAAATGATCTTTGATGCCGATTGGGGTGAGCTTGATTTTCTTTTAATCGATTTGCCTCCAGGTACAGGAGATATCCACTTGTCTATCATGCAATCTTTACCTATTACAGGAGCAGTAATGGTAAGCACACCGCAAAATGTAGCATTGGCCGATGCAAAAAAGGGTGTGGCGATGTTCAGACAAGAAAGTATCAATGTTCCTGTTATCGGTATAGTTGAAAATATGGCCTATTTTACGCCTGAAGAATTACCAGACAATAAATATTACATCTTCGGAAAACACGGAGCTAAAAACTTAGCAGAAGACCTAGAAATTCCTTTTTTAGGAGAACTTCCGTTGGTGCAAAGTATTCGTGAAGCTGGCGACATAGGTAGACCGGCTGCGTTACAGAAAGAAACGCCAAGCGCTCAAGCAATTGAGGCTATTACCAAGCAGGTAGTGCAAGAAACCGTA
The DNA here is from genome assembly GCA_947499595.1 of uncultured Mesonia sp. Taxonomy (GTDB): domain Bacteria; phylum Bacteroidota; class Bacteroidia; order Flavobacteriales; family Flavobacteriaceae; genus Mesonia; species Mesonia sediminis. Next base: position 61,772 of record CANMOY010000005.1, on the reverse strand, counting down.
GCAAGAAACGAAGGATTGCCACCTACCGAAGCTATCAAAATAACCACTATGGCAGGTTGCAGTGCTGTAAAAAAATAGGAAAGAGAATGAATTTAGAACTTAGGAAAAAGGTAGAAAAGGCACTAGAAGAAATTAGACCTTTCTTAAAGAATGACGGGGGAGATATTTCTTTGCTTGATATCGACGAAAAAGAAAATATAGTGCGCGTGCAACTTGAAGGAGCTTGCGTGGGTTGTAGTGTAAATCAAATGACTTTAAAATCTGGAGTAGAAATGACCATCAAAAAATATGCTCCGCAAATTGATAAAGTAATCAACGTTGCTCCCGAATTATCAAATTGATAATTGTCATTCTTTGTCAAATCTATAACCGCTAATTTTGTATAAAGTACTAAGCGATTAAATAAGCTATGATTAAAACAGATATTCTTATAATCGGTGCAGGTCCAACCGGACTTTTTACCGTATTTGAAGCCGGTTTACTCAAATTAAAATGCCACTTGATAGATGCTTTGCCACAGCCTGGCGGGCAATGTGCAGAAATATATCCCAAAAAACCTATTTACGATATTCCAGCTTTTCCCGAGGTTTTAGCCGGAGATTTAGTAGATAACTTGATGGAGCAAATCAAACCTTTTGAACCCGGTTTTACGCTGGGAGAACGTGCAGATACCATCGAAAAATTAGACGATGGTACTTTTATCGTAACAACCAATAAAGGTACAAAACACCACGCTCCCGTGGTGGCTATTGCAGGTGGTCTAGGTAGTTTTGAGCCTCGTAAACCCTTGATTGAAAATTTAGGGCATTACGAAGATAAAGGCGTTCGCTATATGATTAAAGACCCCGAGTTTTACCGTGATAAAAAAGTAGTCATCGCAGGGGGTGGCGATTCGGCTTTAGATTGGTGTATCTTCTTAGCCGATGTGGCAGAAGAGGTGACTTTAGTGCACCGAAGAAATGAATTTAGAGGGGCTTTAGATTCTGTTGATAAGGTGAAGGAATTAAAAGATTTGGGAAAAATCAATTTGATTACCCCAGCCGAAATTGTACAGTTGGAAGGTGAAAACCATCTCGAGGCGGTACTTATAAGAAAAAGCAACGAGGCGAAAGAAGAATTTTGGTTGCCAGTAGATGAGTTTATTCCTCTCTTTGGCTTGTCTCCAAAACTTGGACCTATAGCTGATTGGGGATTAGAAATAGAGAAAAATGCGATTAAGGTTGACAATAGCCTCGATTACCAAACCAATATTCCTGGTATATACGCTATTGGCGATGTAAATACCTATCCTGGTAAATTAAAACTGATTCTTTGTGGTTTTCACGAAGCTACTCTAATGTGCCAAAGTGCATACCAACGTATTTTTCCCGATAAAAAATACGTAATGAAATATACAACTGTAGGAGGAGTTACTGGTTTTGATGGTAGCAAAAAAGAAGCCCCCAAAGCTGTAGTAAAGGCAATAAATTAAGTTATGAATCCAGATATAAATATAATTATTACAGATCGTGAGGGTCAAAAACACGAAGTGGTAGCCCCAACCGATATGAATATGAACATTATGGAGCTAGTTCGTTCGTATGAGTTGGCTCCTGAAGGTACTATTGGTGTTTGCGGAGGAATGGCCATGTGTGCCTCTTGCCAATGCTATATTTTAACGCCTCAAATTGAGTTGCCAGATATGCAGGATGATGAAGAAGCCATGCTCTCGGAAGCATTTTATACGAAAGAAAACAGCCGTTTGGGTTGTCAAATACAACTTACTCCAGAGATGGAGGGATTAGAAATAGAATTAGCACCAGAGTCTTAACTACCACTTTTGTTGGTGATTGACTGAAATAAATATGGAATTTTATAAAGGTCGTTATTAAAAAATAACGACCTTTTTATTTTATGGAGACCTAAAAAGTGATTCTTCTATATTTTATCAGCTGCTCTATTAAATTATATTTCCACCAATAAGCACATAAACAAGAGGCAAGGGTTTCAGCCTTGCCTCTTTATTTAGGTTTTATGTAAGATTCGACTATTTAAAAGCTGGGATTCCTGTTATATCGGCACCGGTAATTAAAAGGTGAATATCGTGCGTTCCTTCGTAGGTGATAACACTTTCTAAATTCATCATATGACGCATTATGCTGTATTCTCCTGTTATTCCCATGCCACCTAGCATTTGTCTAGCTTCACGTGCAATATTAATAGCCATTTCAACATTGTTTCTTTTGGCCATTGATATTTGCGCTGTAGTCGCTCGATCTTCGTTTTTAAGTTGTCCCAAACGCAAAGCCATTAGTTGAGCCTTGGTAATTTCGGTAATCATTTCGGCAAGCTTCTTTTGTTGCAACTGAAAGCTGGCAATAGGTTTACCAAATTGTATACGCTCTTTGGCATAGCGCAAAGCCGTATCATAGCAATCCATTGCGGCACCAATTGCGCCCCACGAAATTCCGTATCGAGCAGAATCTAAACAACCAAGTGGAGCCCCTAAACCAGATTTATTGGGTAATAAATTCTCTTTAGGTACTTTTACGTCTTGAAATATAAGCTCTCCGGTGGCAGATGCACGAAGCGACCATTTATTATGTGTTTCGGGAGTACTAAAGCCTTCCATACCACGCTCTACTATAAGTCCGTGAATGCGGCCTTCTTCATTTTTAGCCCATACTACGGCTACGTCACAAAATGGCGAGTTAGAAATCCACATTTTGGCTCCATTTAATAAATAATGGTCGCCCATATCTTTGTAGTTGGTAGTCATCCCTCCAGGGTTAGATCCGTGGTCAGGTTCAGTAAGACCAAAACTTCCCATCCATTCGCCACTGGCCAATTTGGGTAAATACTTTTGACGTTGCTCTTCGGTACCGTATTTAAAAATAGGGTACATCACCAAAGAAGATTGCACCGAGGCCGTAGAACGCACACCACTGTCTCCTCGTTCAATTTCTTGCATGATTAAGCCGTATGAAATTTGATCTAAGCCCGCACCGCCATACTCAGCCGGAATATAAGGACCAAAAGCACCAATTTCGGCTAGACCTTTAATAATTGATTTTGGGAATTCTGCCTTTTGAGCGGCATCTTCTATAATTGGCGACACCTCTTTTTTAACCCAGTCTCGGGCGGCAGTACGTACCATTTTGTGTTCGTCGCTAAGCAAATCATCTATTTGGTAATAATCAGGGGCTTGAAATAAATCGGGTTTCATAGGTTTATTTTGTTTTTTTGGTAGCCGTAAAGTTAACCAAATCAAGCCGACTGGGCAATAAAATGGGTTGAATAAATTAGTGCTTTGCAGTAAAGGTATTTAAGCGAATGTGCTCTTTCCAGACCAATCTTAATTCGCTATAAGTTGTATTAAAATTTTGACTTTAAGAAAGAAAATTCTTTGCTTATGGGTTATTTTAGGAAATCCGCTAGGGGAAAACCAAACCATTTTTAGTTAATCTTTTATTTTTTTAAGTATATTAAGATCAGTCATAACTTCAAAGAAAAGCTCATTGGCAATAAGGGTGTCACTTGTAATTTCAATTTTATATTTACCTAATTCTTTTGGTGGAATGTATTTTTTCAAAGAATCTTCTTGGGTAAAAGAATTAATCTCTGCAGCATTATAAATATAGCTTGTATCGTTAACCTTAGCCTAGGGGTAATCGATATTAAAAAGTGATTTTTCACGCCATTTTACCGAGGTGTTGTTTTTATACTCTCTTGCTTTTACTTCATGATTTGTAAAGGAAACATCACTTAAGGTGGCTTTTATATTGTTTAATATGTTAAATAAAATAGCAAGAGTAATAGAATAATTAAGGGTTAACCAACTAAGCAAAAAAACTGTAGCTAATAAATAAATTCTCCCAATTCAAAATGTCATCAGCAAAATGAAGAAATGCAAATAAAAGGCTATTGATTAAGGCGAAGATTGCGATTTGAAAATTAGCAGAATATTTTGCTTTAAAATTAGGTGATAAATATATCGACAGCATTAAAGTGAAGAACAACCACGTGAATCAATCGTAGAGACTTTCATGAAATAGGATAACCATTAGAATCAAAAAGCATAGAAGACTAATTGCCTTAATATACTTGTTTTTGATCAATGTCCCGCAAAATGCTAGCTCTTCAAATATAGGTATAAGAAGAACATAGGCGAAAATCTAGGTTTGATTTTATAATTTCAAAATCATAAAGGTAGCTTTTACCCATATTAAGCCATATTGCCTTTATTATAAAAAACTGACAGAAAAGTATTCCTGCCAGAAGCAATAACCAAATTCATTTTTTGCTTCTAAAGTAATTTGTTATAAAACGCATATAAAGAATCTTTATTTAACAGCAAATAAATCAAATAAATCTGCCATATAAAACACAAAACAGTAAACTAAACTTCTCTTGCCTTACATTTTCAAATAAAAATCTTGTACTAGCTTTTTATAGGCTTGGGTGTACTGATGCCTTTTGGTCTCTATAGTCAACTCGTCTTTTTCTGGTGTTTGCTCTGAGGTGAAACCAAACTGTAGCAAACAGCGTTTGATGGGACTGTCTTTATTGCCTTTTACAAAAGTTACTTTTTGTAGATGCAGTTGCTCTGATTCCGCGAAAGCGAGGAAAGCATCAAAATGTTTAAACGGAATAATGGTGCAAAAAATACCCTCTTCTGAAAGTAATTGGGAAGTGTGTTTTAATAACTCTTGAAAAGGAAGAGCATCTGTAAAACGGGCTTGGTTGCGCGAGGTATTTTTTGATTTGTAGTTTTCTTCATAAAACGGTGGATTACTCACAATTAAATCATAGGTGTCTTCTATTTCGGCTGCAAATTCATCTAAGCTAGCGTGATAACAAAAAAGTCGGTCGTTCCAGTCACTGGCTTCAAAATTATCGACACATTGCTCATAAGCATTTGCTTCGATTTCAATGGCGTCTATGATTTCTGCGTTGCTTCGTTGTGCTAGCATCAAAGCGATGACACCAGTTCCTGCCCCAATATCGAGTACAGAAAAAGGATTTTGGGAAATGCTTGCCCAAGCACCCAGCAATACGCCATCTGTGCCAATTTTCATAGCACAGCGGTCTTGCGCTACACTAAATGCTTTAAATTTAAATGCTCTTTCGGGGTTCATACGCTTTGCGGTTAAGTTAATAAATCCGCTTAAAGCGAATTACAAATACAAATCTAATAAACCGGGAGGAGTTTCTAGATGTATTTTTTTATTGACTTTGTCTACCTGCTTCAAGAAATGATCGTGAATAGGAACTAAGATTTCTTTACCTTGAAAGGAGATCTCGAACAGGGCTTGAGCGGTGGTATCATTTACACCCGTAATCTTACCAATAGGCCCTAATTGATTGTCGATTACCTCAAAACCAATGATTTCGTGATAGTAAAACTGGTCCTCTTTTAATTCGGGTAAAAAATTTAGAGGGAGGTAAACTTCTTTTTTTAGTAAGGCATCGGCATCTTCCTCGTTATTCACGTCTTCTAATTTGAGGCGTAGCAGCTGACTTTTTTGTAGGGAGGATTTTTCAATAAAAAATGGAATCAATCGCTTGTGTTTTTCTACAAGGATTGATTCCATTTCAAGAAAACTTTCGGGATCATCGGTGTCTAGTTTAACCAGTACCTCTCCCTTAAAACTAAATTTACTTACGATTTTGCCTACATAAAAACAATCTTCTTTACGCATACCGTAAGCAAGTAAAATTAATCTTCTTTAGTCTCTTCTGTTTCTTCGCTAGCTTCTTCGGCCTGAGCTTCTGCTTCGGCAGCCTTTGCGGCAGCTTCGGCTTCATCTACAGCGGCTTTTGCTTCTGCTTCGCGCTTCTCATTTACCTCTTTTTCTGCAGCAAGCGCTTGAGCTTTAGCTTCTTGGTCGGCTTTTGAGATAGAATCTTTTTTGGCATCGATACGGTTTGCTTTATCTTCTAACCAAGCGTTGAATTTCTTCTCTGCTTCTTCTTCGGTTAAAGCACCTTTACGAACACCTACCATTAAATGGTTTTTTAATAAAGCACCTTTGTAAGAAAGAATGTTTCTTGCTGTGCTTGTGGGTTGAGCTCCGTTTTGAAGCCACTCTACAGCTTTGTCTACGTTTAATTCGATAGTAGCCGGATTAGAAACCGGGTTGTAAATACCAATTTTTTCTAAGTATTTACCATCTCTTTTAGCACGTGCATCTGCTGCAACGATCCAGTAAAAAGGCTTACCTTTTTTACCGTGTCTTTGTAATCTTATTTTTACTGACATAAAAATTAAATTTTGAGGTTCTCGACCTCGATTATTAATAATTTGGCAAAGATACGAGATATTTTTTTTCTGCGATTAATTTAGTTCTTAATTTTTATTATAAATTTGCAGGTGTACCCAATAACTTTAAACTTATGAAAAAATTTTTCTTACTTAATTTAATGGCTTTGTTTTTAGTGAGCTGTGGCGATGATGTAGAATCTAATGCTCCCTCTATTCAAGGAGAATTAGAAGGCGTCTTTTTTAGAACCTCTACTTCTTATGCTGATGTAGCTACCGATAATTCACTGCAAATTGTGGGGAACACAGCCGATGAAACCATTACTTTAAACACAGAGAATTTTAAAGTTGGTAATTACTTGATAACACCAGAAGGTAGAAATTCGGCTAGTTTTATGACTTTTGACGGAGAGTTCTTTACCACCTCAGAAGCTAACGGTGAGGGAATGATTAGCATTACCCGTAACGAAAATGGAAGTGTATCTGGTGAGTTTTACTTCAATGCCATTTCTGAAATAGATGGGGATACGCTAAACTTTTCTAAGGGTTATTTCTTTGAGGTTCCTTTTACTAGTGTAGGAGGAGGAGAAGAGCCAGGTCCAGAACCTAGCGTTACCTGCGAAGAAGCGCAAACCACATCAAACCAATCTAGGGTGTTATTTGAAAACACCAACCCTAATAATCCAAATTACTCCGCCATTTGCCAACAGTATGCGGTGGCCTTAGAGCAAGAAAAAGCAGCTTGTGGGGATGAAGATGGTAGTATTCAAGATAAAATTGATGCGCTGCCTTGTTCGGCTCAGTAAAATACTGCACATTTATAAAAATTAAAAAACCTCCATTTGGAGGTTTTTTTTGTGTTTATAATAGTCTGAAAAGTATAATTAACAAGAGTAAGAAAACTCGAATTTTTCTTATTTCGTCTCGAAAAATTATTTGCTTAAAAACCCTGAAAATGTTCTTGATCCAAAATGTCCTTGATCCCCTTAAAAGTTGACTTTTAACTTTATCAGCCCTAAACTAAAAAAAGCCTCTCCTTAAAAGAAAGGAAAAGCTCTTCATTGGTTACATACCAATTAAACAATATAATGTCATCTTCAAACTTGTTCATTTTCCGTTCTATTTTCTTATTCATAATTTCCATAGCAAAAGCTATGCAAATCATTCATAGCGTCATAGAACAAAAAAGCAACTGCGTTTTCTGGAAAACATTATAAAATTAAATTGGTATACTACTTAAACCGAGATGCCAAACAATCGCTTGACATACGCAACACAACTTCGCAAAAAAAAGCCTCAATGAAAATTGAAGCTTTTTTTATTGTCGCCAAATCTTTAGGGGAAGACTCGAACTCGTCCCCAAGTTTACTTGGGGATGACCGGCAGGTATTCTATATCAGTTCATTTTTTGTTGATGCTATTAATTGTATGTTTTGAGATTTACTGTACTTCTTGATTTTTCTTTCTCGAATCAAAGCTTCTCGTTTAGTAGAAAAAGATTGTAGAAAAACTAAAACCCAGGGTCCTTTATTTTTGGTGAATCGGCCTTTGTTTTCGTTGTGTTGGTTTAGACGTTTTTCTGGTTGCGTTGAATATCCACGATAGTAGCTATCATAGGACTTCGAGTAGATTATATAAACAAAATATTTGATCATAAAAACTAAAAAAAGCCTCTCCTTAAAAGAAAGGAAAAGCTCTTCATTGGTTTAACTACTTAAACCGAGATGCCAAACAATCGCTTGACATACACAACACAACTTCGCAAAAAAAAGCCTCAATGAAAATTGAAGCTTTTTTTATTGCGGTCTGGACGAGACTCGAACTCGCGACCCCCTGCGTGACAGGCAGGTATTCTAACCAACTGAACTACCAGACCGTAACTCATTTTTTAGACTTTGTCTTGTCTGTATTGCGCTTCTTCAAAGCTTCAGCGCAATTGCGAGTGCAAATATAAGTGCTTTTATGGTTCGTGCAAAAAAAAACACAGCTTTTTTTGTATTTTTTTCAATAAAATCATTTAAAGCCTTGTCGTTCAATTAAATAAGTAATCAGTATTTTATGCAGATCTTTTTGAATATCTACAGTTTGGTACTGTATCTTGTTTTTTAAACACATTTGTTTAAACAGATTCTGGTAACTTTTCATCTGTTGGCGATAGGCTTCCTGTAATTGAGAGGGGTAAACCGCCAATTCCTCACCGGTTTCTACATCGGTAAATTTCTTAGGAGTATCTTCAAAATCAAAATCCATTTCTTTTGAGGCTTCTAAAGTATGAAACACAACGAGTTCATGTTTATTGTGATTCAAATGCCGTAAAGCAGCCAGGAGTTGTTCTTGATCTTCGTGGGCTTGTAATAAATCGGTAAAGAGAAATATCAAGGAACGACGTTTTACCTTTTCGGCAATTTGATGTAAAACCTCATAGGTGGCGGTTTTTTTGCGGCTTGAGCTAGGGGTAAGCATTTGCTCCAATTGATGTAAAAGCAGTTGAAAATGCCGTTCACTTCCTTTCTCAGGCAGGTAAAAATCGTAGGCATCGCTGTAAAGACTAAGCCCCATAGCGTCGCGTTGTTTTTTGAATAATTGCATTAAAGATGCCGTGGCTAAGGCTGCAAAACCAATTTTGTTGTACTCGCTTAAACTTTGCTTTTTTAAAGTCGGATAGTGCATGGAGCTCGATTGATCAATGATTACGTGACAACGCAAATTGGTCTCTTCTTCATACTTTTTGGTGTATAACCTATCGGTTTTGGCATAGAGTTTCCAATCAATGTGCTTCGTACTCTGCCCAGGATGGTAAAGCGTATGTTCTGCAAACTCGGCTGAAAAGCCGTGAAACGGACTCGCATGTAGCCCCGATATAAAGCCTTCAACTACTTTTTTAGCCAGCAAATCTAGACGCCCAAAACCGGGCCCGTTTTGTATCTGTTCTTGTAAATTCATAGCCCAACAATTTAATAAAAATAAAAAAGGTTTAGCCGATAAGCTAAACCTTTTTTATGAATTAAAGATAAAAATTATAAAAGCTCGTCAATTGCTTTAGTGTAAGTATCTTTTGGAGAAACTCCTACTTGTCTTCCTACTAATTCCCCTTTGTTAAAAACTAAAACGGTAGGTATATTTCTTACACCATACTTAGCAGCAAACTCTGTATTTGCATCTACGTCTACCTTTCCAACAACTGCTTTCCCTTCATATTCTTTACTGATTTCATCAATTACAGGTCCAACCATTCTACAAGGTCCACACCATGCTGCCCAGAAATCAACTAATACGGGCTTGTCGCTATTTAATACTTTTTCTTCAAAATTTGCGTCTGTAAGTTCTAATGCCATAATTTATATTTTTGTTGTTCTACAAATTTAGTCAATATTTTTATGTTTTCCCTACACCTTCTAAATTAGATTTTCCAATAGTCGTATATGCTTTATCAATACTCAAAAGCTGAAGGACAAAGCCATAGGCGGAGTTTTATATCTTTTTGTTCAAAGTAAATCAGCTTGACTGCTAATGCACTTTAAAATGCATATCTTTTGTCTTTAAACTGTCAAGCAATTCTCTATTGATGCTTAGCTTTCGACTCCGACTGGGCATTTGTAATTTAATTTTTTCTTTCAGTTCATAAACGATGAAATTAATATGCTTGTCACCAACATAGGTCGTGGTGAGTTGATCTAAATAGTCGATGGTATTTTTGTTTAACTGATCGATGTCAAGCTGTATGCTAATTTTCTTTGATAAATCGGGCAATACGTCTTGAAGCTGTTTAAACATATTAAATTGTATTCGCGGATCTCCCTTTTTTCCGGTTTCCCGATTGGTCCAGCCTTCTTTTACAAACAGACGGATGAACACAAAGTTATTGGGTAGTAAAAAATGCCTGAACTTAAGATATTCCTCACCAAATATTTTGAATTCATAAGAACCGTCATAATCTTCAATGGTAAAAATACCCCAACCTTTACCTGTCTTACTTGTGCGATGTTGAACTTCGCCACTTACAATTCCACCTATGCAGAGTTCTTTATTTACATAATATTCTAAGTGTTCTAATTTGTTCAGCGAAGCATTACAAAAATATTTTAATTCCCACTTAAAATCATCTAGTGGGTGTCCCGAAATGTAAATTCCCACCACCTCGCGTTCTTTTTTCAATTTCTCCATGGTACCCCAAGGTTCGCATGGCGGCACCTCAGGCTCGGGAATCTGTACTTCGCTGGCTTCACCAAACAGACTCACCTGAGCAGAATTTTGATTTTCTTGAAACTTGGCAGCGTATTTAATAACCTTTTCTAAAAAACTAATACCGTCTCCTGGGTCGTGAAAATATTGTGCTCTATGCGTGCCGCCAAAACTGTCAAACCCACCAGCCAAGGCTAGGTTCTCAAAGGCTTTTTTATTGGCTGCTCGTAAATCGATGCGTTTGGCCATATCAAAAATAGATCTATAAGCACCATCTTTTTTACGGTTGTCTACAATGGTTTTTACCGCTCCGGCGCCTACTCCTTTTACAGCTCCCATGCCAAAGCGAATTGCGTTTTGTTTGTTTACCGAAAACTTATAGTAGGATTCATTAACATCTGGACCCAATACGGCTAATTTCATACGCTGACATTCTTCCATAAAGAAGGTTACGTCTTTGATGTTATTCATATTATTAGATAAAACCGCTGCCATATATTCGGCCGGGTAATGCGCTTTCAGATAGGCCGTTTGGTAAGCGATCCAGGCATAGCAAGTAGAGTGCGACTTGTTAAAGGCGTAACTAGCGAAGGCTTCCCAGTCTTTCCAAATTTTCTCAAGCGTTTTTTGCGGATGTCCATTAGATGCACCGCCCTCCATAAATTTAGGCTTTAGGAGTTCGAGTTGGGCAAAAATCTTTTTCCCCATCGCCTTTCGCAATTTATCGGCTTCACCTTTAGAGAAGTTGGCTAGTTTTTGCGAGAGCAACATCACCTGCTCTTGGTAAACCGTAATTCCGTAGGTTTCTTGCAGGTACTCTTCCATATCGGGCAGGTCATAAGTAATTTCCTGCCGCCCGTGCTTACGGTCGATAAAATCAGGGATGTACTCCATAGGTCCTGGGCGGTACAAAGCGTTCATGGCAATGAGATCTTCAAACACTGTGGGTTTCAAGTTCTTCATATGCTTTTGCATCCCAGGCGATTCATATTGAAACACCCCAATGGTTTCTCCGCGTTGAAACAGTTCATAGGTTTTTTGGTCGTCAAGCGGAAAATTTTCTGGATCGAGATCTATATTGTGTCTTCCTTTTACAATTTTTACCGTGTCTTTGATCAGCGTAAGCGTCTTTAATCCCAAGAAATCCATCTTCAATAAGCCAGCATCTTCAACCACCGAGTTATCAAATTGGGTGACATATAAATCGGAATCTTTGGCTAGCGAAACGGGAACGTGATTGGTGATATCACTTGGGGTGATAATAACCCCACAAGCGTGAATACCGGTGTTTCTAACCGATCCTTCTAAGGTGCGCGCTAGGTTTACGGTTTCGGCCTCTAAGTCGTTACCGGCGGCAATATCAAAGAGCGATTTTATTTTTTCTACATCCTCACTGCGGTATTTTTTAGCAACTCCCTTTTCGTCTAAAGCGAATATTTTATACAGCTTAGACATATCGGGTACCAGCTTGGCAATTCTATCGGCTTCAGATAAAGGTAAATCCAATACCCTTGCTGTATCTCGAATAGACGATTTGGCGGCCATAGTACCGTAAGTGATTATTTGCGCAACTTGGTTGGCACCGTATTTATTGATTACATAGTCCATCACACGACCGCGACCCTCATCATCAAAATCAATATCAATATCGGGCATACTCACTCGATCAGGGTTTAGGAAACGCTCAAAAAGCAAGTCGTATTTAATAGGGTCTATATTAGTAATTTTCAGGCAGTATGCTACTGCACTACCGGCTGCCGAACCTCGTCCCGGGCCCACCGAAACGTCCATGTTTCGGGCCTCACGAATAAAATCTTCTACAATTAAGAAATATCCGGGATAACCGGTTTTTTCAATTACCGATAGTTCAAAATCAAGTCGCTCGCTTATTGATTCGGTAATTTCACCATAACGTTCTTTGGCGCCTTGGTAGGTGAGGTGACGCAAATAAGCATTTTCTCCACGTTTTTTATGATCTATCTCATCTTGTGGATCTTTGAATTCATCGGGAATATCAAAAGCAGGTAACAATACGTCTCGAGCTAAACCAAAGGGGGTTACCTTATCTACAATCTCTTGGGTGTTGCTTATGGCTTCGGGTATATCTTTAAAGAGGGCTTTCATCTCTTCGGCGCTCTTAAAATAATATTCTTGGTTGGGCAAACCATACCTATAGCCACGTCCTCGACCTATGGGGGTCGATTGTTTTTCACCATCTTTTACACAAAGTAATATATCGTGAGCATTAGCATCTTCTTTCTTTTCATAATAAGTGTTGTTGGTGGCTACAAGCTTTACATCGTGACGCTTGGCCATAGGGATTAAAATATCGTTTACACGGTTTTCATCCTCTTGTCCGTGGCGCATTACCTCAATATAAAAATCTTCTCCAAAAGTTTCTTTCCACCAAATAAGAGCTTCTTCGGCTTGTTTTTCACCTACATTTAGTATTTTTCCGGGCACCTCTCCGTAAAGGTTACCCGAAAGTACCATAACATCTTCTTTGTATTGCTCTATTATCTTTTTATCGATTCGCGGGACATAGTAAAACCCTTGGGTGTACGCAATAGAAGATAGCTTGGCTAAATTGTGGTAACCGTTTTTGTTTTTGGCAAGCAAAACAATTTGGTAACCGTTATCTTTTCTACTCTTATCTAAGTGGTCTTCGCAAACAAAGAATTCACAGCCTACAATAGGTTTTAAGGGTTTTTCTTGGCTTTCGCCGGATGCTTCTGCCGCTATTTTGGCGTTATGATTCTCTATAGCCGTTACAAAATGAAAGGCCCCCATCATATTGGCGTGATCGGTTAGGGCAACCGCAGGCATATTTTCTTTGGCTGCTGCTTTTACCAAGTCTTGCACACTCATGGTCGATTGCAAAATAGAAAACTGACTGTGGTTGTGTAGGTGGGTAAAAGAAACGGCCTCTAGCTCGGCTAGGTTTTCTTTGATTTGAGCCTGACTAATACCGGCATCGGGTGATTGCTGTTTTTGCTGCTTGCGCAATTGAGCCGAAGCCTTTTTTAAATTTACATGCTTTAAACCAATACCTTTTATTGGCTGTGGATTGGCGGTGGTATAAGCTTCAAAATACCCTGGTTGGGCATGCAACTCATCAAGGCTATATTGCTTGAGTCGTATTAATTCTAAAAAACAACGTGTGGTAGCTTCAACATCGGCTGTTGCATTATGTGCCTCGTTAAAGGCTTCTCCAAATAAATGCTCATGCAATTCGGTTAAAGTAGGAAGTTTAAACTTTCCTCCACGTCCGCCTGGAATTTGACACAATTGAGCTGTTTTTTCGGTACAGGTATCTAAAACCGGAAGTTGAGTAAGCTGTGTTTCTATGCCTAGGCGATGAAACTCGGCTCCCATAATATTGATGTCAAAACCCACATTTTGACCCACCAAAAATTTGGTTTGCCCGAGTGCTGTTTGAAAACGTTTTAATCCTTCTTCTAGCTCGATTCCTTGATCTTGGGCAAGTAGAGTAGAAATCCCGTGAATTTTTTCTGCATCAAACGGAATGTCAAATCCATCGGGTTGTATTAAAAAGTCTTCTTGTTCAATTAGATTCCCGCGTTCATCGTGCAATTGCCACGCGATCTGTATGGCTCTAGGCCAATTGTCGGTATCGGTTATGGGGGCATCCCAGCGTTTGGGTAAACCGGTTGTTTCGGTATCAAAAATTAAATACATAGCGGTGGTGTTGAGAGCTAAAATCTTGGCTTAAACTTACATTTATTTATGGGCTTCGAAAAAAAATAAAGCAATTTTTTATAAACAAAAAAGTAAGTTCTATGCGCCGCGTTAATACATACTTAATTCAAGGATGATAGCATAAGCCAAGGCTTAGGCCTAATACGCTAGGCGTGCTTAAATAGAATAAAAAATACTTTTAACTGGCTTGTTGTTTTTTGTTCAGCTGCTCTTCTTGTTGATGGCATTCATATTCGGGTACCAAGCTTTTAAGCGTTGTAAATGCAAGGTGAATATCATTAGAAATAATATGCTGACTAAATTTTTGTAGCATTACTCCACTGGTTTTGTTAAAATAATTGGTGTCTTCGGCAATGAGTATTTTCTCGTGGTGTGTGGGCAATGTAGTTTCTTTATCAGCAAGCAATTCTTCGTAAAGTTTTTCTCCTGGTCTTAATCCGGTATAGGTGATGGCGATATCTTCATTGGGCACCAATCCGCTTAAGCGAATCATTTGCTTGGCTAGGTTGATAATTTTAATGGGTTTTCCCATATCAAATACATAGATCTCTCCGCCATTACCCATAGCTCCAGCTTCCAACACCAATTGACATGCTTCATCAATCGTCATAAAGTAACGGGTGATTTCAGGATGGGTGACCGTTACGGGGCCACCGGCGGCTATTTGTTTTTTAAAGTGTGGTATTACCGAACCGTTTGAACCTAATACATTACCAAATCGGGTAATAATAAAGGTGGTTTGTTTTTGTTTTTTGGCTTGCGCCTGAATATAAATTTCGGCCGATCGTTTTGAAGCACCCATAATATTGGTAGGGTTAACCGCCTTGTCTGTACTTACAAATACAAAACGCTCTACTTGGTATTCGCCAGCTAAATTGGCTAAATTGCAAGTGCCGCAGAAATTTACCGAAAGCGCTTCAATAGGATTGTTTTCCATCATGGGTACGTGCTTATAGGCTGCCCCATGAAAAACCACTTGAGGTTTGTATTGTGAAAAAACTTCGGCTAATCGGGCTTGATTGCGCACATTGGCAATCACCTGACTAAAACTGAGTTGTGGGTGATTTTTTTTAAGTTCTAAAGAAATTTCATGCAAAGGGGTCTCAGCTTGATCTAACAGAACAATGTGTCCTGGGTTAAACGGAATGAGCTGTCGCACAATTTCACTACCAATAGAACCGGCCGCTCCTGTTACTAAAATTGTTTTTCCAGTATAGCGTTCTTTGAGTTTGGGATTGTTGATTTTAATAGGATTACGCTGCAGTAAATCTTCTATTTTTACTTCCTTTAAGTTTTTAAAATCTACACGGTCTTCTAGATTCTGTGGCGGTGCTATTTTGTAAATGGTCAATTGCAATTCGAGCAATTCATCTACCAAATGCGGACGACGCAGCTGCAGTTTTTTCAGCTTTTCTTCGGTAATAATTAAAGCAGAAGCTTCTTTTGAAATCTGCTTCAATTCAGCTAGACTGTAAATGGGGAGGTTATGAATGCGATTGACCAAGGCACCTTTTCCCGAATGAATGAATCCCGCAATACGAAAATGCTCAGAGTGGTCTGATAATAAACCCTCGGTGGTGGTTAAGGTTTTTAAATCGGTACCGTATATGAAGGCTTTGACGCTATTCTTTTTGCTTGGATATATGCTTTTATATACTTGCTTTACCAATACGCGAAAGAAAAACAATAGAGAAAAACTGATAAACCCGTAAACGATTACCCCTGCATCTAAAATGAGTTTTTGAGCGTCATAATAGTAATAAATACGGTTGATGATCAAAATGGTAAATACCGCTAATGCCGTTACTTTTAATTGGGTGATGACATCGCGAAAGCTAGAAAAACGAACCAATCCAAAATAGGACTTTAGTAAGATAAAGCTAAGTATTTGAACTCCTAGCATCACCGCTAACTCCCAAGATAAAACAAATCGAACTTGGGTATTGCCTTGAACGCTGTTGATTAGAAAGAACGAGCATTCTAATGCGATGAAAGCCAATAGGCTGTCAATAAATAAAATGTACCGCCTGGGCACATAATTTTGCACTAGAGGTTTTAACAGCCGTAGCAGCTTGATTTTTATTTTGGGTAAAAGTGTTCTCATATAAAGAGGGCGTTGCTAAGGAAAAGCACTTTTTGTTTCTTATGTATGGCTAAAATTTGTTTATCCTTCAAAAAAAAACAAGCTAACCTGCTCGTTTTCTTAGGTTAATCGAATTGATTTATGGGACAAAAATAGGTTTAATCTTGATGAAAATACAAATAATACTAAAAGTTTTTATAAATTGAGCGTTTGTAAATAATAAGTGCTCTTAATTTTATAGTAGCAAAACTTAATTATCTTTGCACGCATGAAGAAATTACTACTACTCTTTGTTGGGGTTCTCTGCTTGACCGCTTGTACCAGTAAAAAGGACATCTTATATATGCAGAATATAGACCAGCATACACCTGCGCAAACCTTGGATTTATATACCGAAAAATACATCCAAGTAAACGATATTTTAAAGATCGATGTAACCGCTTTAAACGAAGAAAGTTTAACCCCTTTTAAGTTTAAGAAAACTCAAGCTATGGGCGCAACCAATTTAAACGGTCCGGCCGTATTGCTAGAGGGTTATTTGGTGAATAAAGATGGAGCCATTGATTACCCCGGTTTAGGGAATATTCAGGCAGCTGGTCTCACCACCCAAGAACTTAAAGAGGTGATTGAGTTGCGTTTGCAAAAATTTGTGCGAGATGCACAGGTGAAGGTACGCTTGGTTAACTTTAAGTTCACCGTTTTAGGTGAGGTTAAAGCTCCAGGGACTTACAGTATTACCGATGAAAACATCAGTATTCCACAAGCATTAGGGATGGCGGGTGACTTAACCATCCAAGCCGATCGTAACCATATTTTATTGGTCCGCGAAATCAATGGCGAGCGTGTGCATCAACGCATCGACTTAACTCAAACCGATTGGATGAACTCGCCTTATTACTTCCTAAAACAAAACGACATTCTTTATGTTACCCCAAATACCGCCAAAGTAAAATCGGCTGGTATAGTAGGTAATTTAGGAACCCTGCTTTCTGTGTTTTCAATTCTCTTAAGTTCAGCGGTATTAATATTTAGATAAGATGAAAGAACCTCAAGCTTTTCAAGAAAATCAAGCTACAGATCCGAATCTGGAAAACGGTGAAGATATCAAGGCGATTATTTTTCAATACTTGCGTTACTGGCCTTGGTTCCTGGCCAGCGTGTTAGTCTTTGTAATTGGGGCTTTCATTTATTTGCGGTATTCAACTAGTATTTACCAAACTACGGCCAAGGTTAAAGTACTCGATGAAAACGATGATGGTGGGCTCGACCTTTCCGGACTTTCGGGCTCGCGTACCTTGTTTAATATGACCAAGGTAAATCTCGAAAATGAAATGCAAATTTTTAAATCGAGACGTATTCTAGAGCAAGTGGTTAAAAGTCTTGATCTTAATACCACTTACCAATCCAAAGGAACCATCAAGTCTTTTCTGGTTTTTGGTCCAGATGCACCTTTTCACGTTAATTGGATTCCCGATAGTACTCAGCAGGAGGTAGGTAACTCCCCAAGCATACAATTAGCGAGCCTAGGGAATAATGAGTTTAAGCTGAGTGCAGAATCTATAGGCGAACAAAAGGGGCGCTTTGGTGATACCCTCCAGTACGGCGATTTCACTTTGTTAATCACTGATAAGCGCGTAGGAGAAGATCCCAAACCCATTGCCAACATGTCTTTTTGGCACACGGCGATGAACCATAAAGTAAAAAACCTAGCCCAGCAAATCAGTATAGAGCCAGTAGGCGATAAGAGTCACGTATTGCAACTAGGCATCAAAGGCGCTAATCAAGAGTTGAATAAAGCCATATTAGATCGGCTAATTCAAGTATTCAATCAAGATGGTATAGAAGACAAGCGCTTGGTTTCAAAACGTACTCAGGATTTTGTTGAACGGCGTTTGGTGTTTTTAGAAGGAGAGTTAGATACAGTTGAGTCGGGTCTGGTAAATTTCAAACGCGATAATAATGTGGTAACCGTAGAGTCTAGTGCCGAGCAATTATTTGGTAAAGAAGCTGGGGCCGAACAAAAACGTTACGAGATGGAAACCCAGTTGCTGGTAGCGCGTGATTTCCAAGAAACACTGCAAAATCAGTCGGCTTTTGATTTATTACCTGCCAATATTGGAATAGACAATGAAAATGTAAATGCGCTTACCCAGCAGTACAACAGTTTGGTGACCGAGCGCCAACGCTATTTGGTTTCAGGAACCGAAGAAAACCCTATGGTGGTTAACTTAAACCAGCAAATCAATCAGTTGCGTGGCAATCTAAACGGAAGTGTAAATGCTTATATCCGTTCGCTAGAAACCGCTTTGCGCAGCATTAGGCAACGTGAAAGCGTTTCGGCTGGGCAGCTAGGGAGTATTCCTGAGAAAGAGAAACAAATCAGAGACATCACCCGTCAGCGTGAAATTAAAGAAAGACTTTACTTGTTTTTATTACAGCGTAGAGAAGAGGCGGCCTTGAGTTATGCTATTACTTCGCCGGTGATTAAGGTAGTAGATTGGGCATATACTCAACCCCAACCGGTAGCGCCTAAAAAGCAAATTATTTTGTTGGGGGCATTGGTGTTAGGACTCTTATTGCCTTTTGGTATTTTATACGTTTTGTTTTTATTGGATACCAAAATTCACCATAAAAACCAAGTGAAGCGCTTGTTACCACAAATACCAATTGTAGGTGAAGTGCCTACTTTGTTAAAAACCGCTGACCGACTCATTCAAAAGAACGATCATAGTGTGTTGGCTGAAGCTTTTAGGATTTTAAGAACCAATTTAAACTTCTTTGTGGAGCGGGAGCAGGAAGGCGGTAAAGTAGTGTTTACCACCTCGACCACTAAAGGAGAAGGGAAGACCTTTGTGGCGATTAATTTAGCCATTTCAATGGCCTCTACAGGTAAAAAGGTGTTGTTGCTGGGTTGTGATTTACGGAATCCGCAGTTGCATGCCTATATCAATTTGAAGAAAAACCTGGCCGGTACAACCGATTATTTATACCGCAAAGATATTAGTTTAGCAGAATTGGTTCAGAAAAATGCTTTTGAACATGCCAACTTAGATTTGGTGTTGTCTGGAGAGATTCCACCAAACCCGGCTGAACTATTGCTTAACGGGCGTTTTGAAAGTCTGTTAGACGAAGCCAGGCAAAAGTATGACTATATCGTAGTAGACACCGCACCTACCATTTTAGTTACCGATACTTTATTGATAGCCGAACATGCCGATGCTACCTTGTATATGATCCGTGCCAATTATACCGATAGTAAATTGATTCAACATATAGAGGAATTAAAACGCAATGATAAAATTAAGAATATGGGTCTGGTACTTAACGATGTAAAAGCCGATGGAGCCTATGGTTATAATTACGGCTACGGTTATGGTTACCACGCCGAAGAAGTGGCCAAAAAGAAAAAGTGGGGCTTGTTTTAATTTCCTTAATCCTACCAAGTATACTTTAAATTCCCCTCACAAGGGGAATTTTTTTTTGCCTATGATTTTGAACCTGCATTTATATCTAAATAAAGTTTAACTGATTTACCTAGTTTATTGAAGAAGAGTTAAACGATTTAACCACGGCACACCCAAAAGAAGTGCATCAATTGCTCGATTACTGCGGATTAAGGATAGAAAAGCTGCCACTTTCTTGCATTATATTGGTCAGATTCGTTTTGGTACAAGGTTAAAATTATATTAGGCTCAAAAGGTCGAGGCATAAAAAAAACAGCCCGTCGAAAGACGAGCTGTTTTGAGTATTATAAGATATGATAATTGGTTTACATCATACCGGGCATTCCTCCGCCCATACCTTGTGGCATTCCGCCTCCAGCGTTATCCTCTTCTGGGATATCGATTAAAGCGCACTCGGTAGTTAAGATCATACCGCTTACAGAAGCTGCATTCTCTAAAGCAATACGAGTAACTTTTTTAGGGTCAATGATACCAGCTTCTAGCATATCTACATACTCTTCGGTTTTGGCATCATATCCAAAGTTATCTTTACCTTCAAGCACTTTGTTGATCACTACAGAACCTTCTCCTCCTGCGTTTTCTACGATGGTTCTAAGCGGTGCTTCAATAGCACGGTTTACAATTTGTACTCCCGTAGTTTCATCTAAGCTAATGGTTTCTAGGTTAGCCAATACGGTTTTAGCGCGTACTAAGGCAACTCCACCTCCAGCAACAATTCCTTCTTCTACGGCTGCGCGAGTAGCATGTAAAGCATCGTCTACACGGTCTTTCTTTTCTTTCATTTCAACTTCAGAGGCTGCACCTACATAAAGTACGGCTACACCACCAGCAAGTTTAGCAAGACGCTCTTGTAACTTCTCACGATCGTAGTCTGAAGTAGTAGTTTCTATCTGAGATTTAATTTGGTTTACGCGGTTTTTGATCATTTCATCATCACCGGCACCATTTACAATCGTTGTGTTGTCTTTATCGATGCTCACTTTTTCTGCTGTACCCAATTGATCGATACTTGCATTCTCAAGAGTGAATCCGCGTTCTTCAGAGATTACAGTTCCTCCAGTTAAGATTGCGATATCCTCTAGCATAGCTTTTCTACGGTCTCCAAAACCTGGTGCTTTAACCGCTGCGATTTTTAAAGATCCTCTTAATTTGTTTACTACCAAAGTAGCTAAAGCTTCACCGTCTACATCTTCAGCAATGATTAATAGAGGCTTACCAGTTTGTGCTACTGGCTCTAGTACAGGCATTAAATCTTTCATAGTAGATATTTTTTTATCTACAATCAAGATATAAGGGTTCTCTAAATCGGTAGTCATTTTTTCGCTATTGGTCACAAAGTAAGGCGACAAGTACCCGCGATCAAATTGCATTCCTTCTACAACATCTACGTAAGTATCGGTACCCTTAGCTTCTTCAACGGTAATAACTCCTTCTTTTCCTACTTTGGCAAAAGCCTGAGCGATTAATTCACCAATCACTTCGTCGTTATTGGCAGAGATAGAAGCCACTTGTTTGATTTGCTCAGAAGAGCTTCCTACTTCTTTGGTTTGTTCAGCTAGGTCTTTGGTAATGGCTTCAACGGCCTTATCGATACCGCGTTTTAAATCCATCGGATTTGCACCTGCAGCTACGTTTTTTAAACCTTCTTTTACAATTGCCTGCGCCAATACGGTTGCCGTTGTGGTACCGTCACCGGCTAAATCATTGGTTTTAGAAGCAACTTCTTTCACCATCTGAGCGCCCATATTTTCAAGCGCATTTTCCAATTCGATTTCTTTAGCTACAGAAACACCATCTTTGGTTACTACAGGAGCACCAAAAGATTTTGAAATAATAACGTTTCTACCTTTTGGACCTAAAGTTACTTTTACTGCATTGGCCAATGCATCTACACCGCGCTTAATACCATCGCGTGCTTCAATATCAAATTTTATATCTTTTGCCATAATTCTTTTTTTTTAATTGTTTCAATACAAGTTTTAAAGAGGTGAACAGATTAGAGTATTCCTAAAATTTCAGTCTCACGCATAATTAAATAATCCTTACCGTCAAGCTTTAATTCGGTTCCAGAAAACTTTCCGTAAAGAACCATATCGCCTTCTGCAACGGTCATATCATGTTCTTTGGTTCCCTTTCCTACAGCGATTACTTTTCCTTGCTGTGGTTTCTCTTTTGCAGAGTCAGGAATGTAAATACCAGAAGCGGTTTTCGTTTCGGCAGCTACGGGCTCTATCACCACGCGGTCTGCTAAGGGTTTAAATGTTAATGCCATATGTATTTGTTTTAATGTTATTAATTTCTGCTCAGCATTATTCCCAAAAGTATGCCAGTCTAATAAGGGCAAAAAAAAATGCCATCTTGTCATTTTTAAGTGACAGATGGCATTGGTAAACTTTATAAAGTAAGGCTTAGTTCTGCTCGCCTGTGGTGTTTTCTGTAGTTGGTGTAGTCGGGTTAGGAACAGGAGCTTCAATTGGAGTAGCTTCTTGATCGCCGCCTATGATTCTAGATTCTTCGGCACTTCCTGTACCCATAATGGTTACGTTAGAAAGTAAGATAAGCACCAATAAAACCGTAGCTAATGTCCACGTACTCTTATCTAAAAAATCAGTGGTTTTCTTAACACCACCCATTTGCTGGCCGCCACCGCCTCCAAAAGAAGAAGAAAGTCCGCCTCCCTTAGGGTTTTGTACCATAATAACAACTACCAATAAAAAGGCTACGATAACGATTAAAACTAAAAATATTCCAAATGTGCTCATATCTAATGTTTTTCTTGTAATTTTTCGATTGCTCGAATCTGGTCTGCAAATAAACTACTTTTTTCGGGATTTTTCAAAATTAATATTTTAAAAGCTTGAATTGCTTTAGAATAATTTTTTTGTTCCAAGTAAACTCGCGCCAAAGTTTCAGTCATTAAGTCCGTATTTAAAGGGGTAGTCTGCAGGCCTTCGGGCTTTCCTACCGGTTCTTTAGACGGAATTATTTTTGGGTTACTCGCAATAAATTTATCGATCAATTCAAATTTCTTAGGAGGTACAGTCGATGATTCGCTGCTGGCTGACACTTCTGCTTTGGCAGCAGCTCTATCAATAGGTTGAGCTTGAGTGAGTTTCAACCACTCGCTAAAGCTATGGGTCTCTTGGCGGTCAAAAGTTAGTGGGCGTCCGCTTTCCAATACATCTTCTGTAACAGGAGCTTGGTTTTGATCTGCGGCGTTTGAGTCCTCCAGCTCGCTTGCTTTAGGCTCTTCTGCCTTCTCGGGTTGAAATAGATCGGGATCAAATACCTTGCTGGCTTCTTCGGGGGCTAGCGATAAATCTGATTCCAGTTCTTCGCTTAAGCGGATTTTGATCTGTCGCGCCTTTTCCAATTGCTTAAAAACCGGTGAGGTGATATAGTCGAATAAAACACCTCGGTCTTCGGTATAAGCTGCTGTGACTTTTAAAGCATGGTTATAGCTAAAACTATTTTCCTTTTTAAGAGCCTTTAGGTACAAAGCACGTGCAGCTTGAAAATAAGGGTATTCTTCCAATAGCTCGGCATATTGACTAGAAGGGAGACTATCGGTAGTTTCTTTTTCTAATTGTGCATTAAAAGTAGCCTTATCTATCATTTTCGATTACCAATTGGTTAAGGAGGCATTAAACACATCTTGAGTAAGCCTTAAAAAGATTTCATCGAGTGCGGTATCCAAGGTGCTTCCTACCAATTGTTGGTTGGCAGGATAATCCCAATAGAAAGAGAATTGCTTTTCAAAATCTTTCTCTGGGTCTAAGTTATTATAAAAACGTACGTTAACCGCAATGGTCAGTCGGTTTTCGGCAGCGGTATTGCTACTGGTAGCCGTCATCGGTGCAATATAATATTGTGTGATTTCTCCTTCATATACCAAATCTCCTCCCGTATTGGTTAAACTCAAGCTGGTTTGGTTTTGAATACGGTCTTGTAGCGCATTGGTAAAACTTCGTTCTATTCCAGGCTCTACCAAACTGGCAGTGTTTTGGAATAAATTTACCTGAAAGCTTTCGGCATCTCCGGTATCGGCACCCGTAAAACTATAAATACCACAGGCTTGCAAAGTCAACAGACTTGCACATACCAAACAAAGCTTTAAAAATTTCTGCATCATTACAATTTATATTGTTTTATTTTGCGGTACAAGGTGCGTTCGCTAATGCCTAATTCTTCAGCCGCAGCTTTGCGCTTACCGTCATGACGTTCGAGCGACTTTCTAATCAGTTCGATTTCTTTTTCTTGTAAAGACAGGGTTTCCTCTTCTTCAATCTCTTCGGCAAAATCATAAGGATCGGGTGCTGTATTTACCGGTTCTGTCGGAGTTTTGTTGCTTTCATTTCCCAATTGCAATATCTCCATCTGCTCATCAAACTCTTCCTCGTAAGCTTCTTGCTCTTTGCTTTGACCGTATATTTTATTGATAAGCCCTTCGTGCTCATCTTTTAAATCGGCGCTATTACCGCTCTGCATGAGTTCTAAGGTAAGCTTTTTTAAGTCGTTTAAATCGCTCTTCATATCAAACAAGATTTTATATAAAATCTCTCGTTCGTTACTAAAGTCGCTTTCGCTTTTTTTGTTTTCTACCACGGCAGGAAGGTTGCTTCCTGCTTGAGGTAAGTATTCTGCCAAGGTTTGCGCATCGATGCTTCGGTTTTGTTCTAATACCGATATTTGTTCGGCTACATTGCGCAACTGACGTATATTTCCGCTCCAGCGATATTTGACTAAAGTATTTACAGCAGCCTCATCTAAGCGTATGCTGGGCATTTTATATTTTAAAGCAAAATCGGAAGCGAATTTTCTAAACAATAAATGAATATCGCCTTTTCTTTCCCTCAAAGGGGGAAGGTGAATCTCAATCGTGCTCAAACGATAATACAGGTCTTCCCGAAACTTTTCTTTTTTAATGGCTTCAAACATATTCACATTGGTTGCTGCTACAATGCGTACATTGGTTTTTTGCACCTTAGAAGAACCCACTTTAATGAATTCACCATTTTCGAGTACGCGCAATAAGCGCACCTGGGTGGTCAAAGGCAATTCGCCTACTTCGTCTAAAAAGATGGTCCCGCCGTCGGCTTCTTCAAAATAACCGCTACGGGTTTGGGTTGCCCCTGTAAAGGCACCCTTCTCGTGACCAAATAGCTCACTGTCAATTGTTCCTTCGGGTATGGCTCCACAGTTTACGGCGATATACTTACCGTGTTTACGATGAGAAAGCGAGTGTATGATTTTTGGAATACTCTCTTTACCTACACCGCTTTCACCGGTTACCAATACCGAAATATCGGTAGGAGCTACCTGCATAGCCTTTTCTATAGCTCGGTTGAGCCCGGCATCGTTGCCGATTATTTCAAAACGCTGTTTGGTTGCTTGTAATGATTCCATTTTTTAAGGTATTAAATCGGTGGTAAAAACCGCCAATAAGATAGGCCTTTGAGGCAAAATTGAATAAGGTACTCGGCAGGCGAGTACCCGATTTTTAATTGTTGTCAGAATATCCAACTGGGGTTCCTAATAAGGTGGCACTGGTACAATCTTCAATCTTTACCTTTACAAAGTCGCCTACTTTATAATTATCTTTAGGAAAAACCACCATAGTGTTTTGGGTGTTTCTACCACTCCAATGTAAGTCAGATTTTTTAGACTCCTTTTCGATAAGCACTTCTTCTATCTTACCCAAATGTTGTTGGGTACGGTGCAACGAATGTTCGCGTTGCAACTCGATGATTTCTTGAAGTCTTCGTTTTTTTACTGGCTCGGGTACATCATCTTCCATCTTTCTACCTGCCATCGTTCCGGGGCGCTCCGAGTAAGCAAACATAAAACCAAAATCGTATTTCACATATTCCATCAGCGAAAGCGTATCTTGATGATCTTCTTCGGTTTCAGTTGGGAATCCCGCAATCATATCCTGAGAAATCGCACAATCGGGTATGATTTTTCTAATATTATCAATCAAAGTAAAATACTCTTCGCGTGTATGCAAACGGTTCATCTTTTTCAAAATACGATCGCTACCGCTTTGTACGGGCAGGTGAATGTACTTACAAATATTTTGGTGTTTAGCCATGGTCTCAATAACATCTAAAGTCATATCCTGCGGATTAGAGGTAGAAAAGCGGATACGCATCTTAGGCTGAGCCTTCGCTACCTGATCTAATAATCCGGCAAAGTTTACGGCTGTAGCCTTTTGCATTTCACTGGCTTTGTCAAAATCTTTTTTTAGACCACCACCATACCACAAATAACTATCTACATTCTGGCCTAGTAAAGTGATTTCTTTAAAACCGCGTGCCGCTAGGTCGTTTACCTCTTCGAGTATACTTTGAGGGTCACGGCTACGTTCTCTACCACGGGTAAAAGGCACCACACAGAAGGTACACATATTATCACAACCACGGGTAATCGATACAAAAGCAGAAACCCCGTTGCTTTGCAAGCGCACCGGTGAAACATCGGCATAGGTTTCTTCTTTGCTTAAAATTACATTTACGGCATTGCGGCCGGCCTCCACTTCTTCAATGAGGTTGGGTAGGTCTTTATAGGCATCTGGACCTACCACCAGGTCTACTATTTTTTCTTCTTCTAAGAATTTGCTCTTTAAGCGCTCGGCCATACAACCTAAAACCCCTACTTTCATACTGGGATTATGACGTTTTACCGCGTTGTATTTTTCAAGACGTTTGCGCACGGTTTGCTCTGCTTTCTCTCGAATCGAGCAGGTGTTCACCAATACCAAATCGGCATCTTCTAATTTATCGGTGGTGTTAAAACCTTCTTTGGCTAAGATGGAAGCTACAATCTCACTATCGCTAAAATTCATCTGGCAACCGTAACTTTCAATAAAAAGTTTTCGGCTGTTATCTTTGTTGGGCTCCATAACCAAGGCGCTGCCTTGCTGGGTTTCGTCGATCACCTTCTCCATATTCTATGCTATTAATCAAATTTGAACGCCAAAGATACGGGTAAATTCATTTACTGACAAACTGGCAGCAATAAATAAAATGCAATTCCACCATCCTCCAGTCAAATTCAAGTAAGCGCTTTTATTTCTTTTTGAGGCCGAAAAGCTTTGTGATAAGGCGTATGAGACTGGTTTCTATTTCGCTTTAAGCGGACTAAAAATCGGTAAAGAAAAAAGAAATCAAAAATTTCTCCTACTTTTGCAAATACAAATAAACGAAAGCATGGCGAAAAATTTAGTAATAGTAGAGTCACCAGCGAAGGCCAAAACCATTGAAAAGTTTTTGGGTAAAGACTATAAAGTAGCTTCTAGTTTCGGGCATATTGCCGATTTGCCTACCAAAGAATTGGGGGTAGATGTAGAAAAAGACTTCAAGCCCAAATATGTGGTTAACAAAGATAAGAAAGATGTGGTGCGCAACTTGAAAAAACTAGCCGAGGCTTCAGAAACCGTTTGGCTCGCAAGTGATGAAGACCGCGAAGGAGAGGCTATTGCTTGGCACCTGGCAGAGGAATTGGATTTAAAGCCGAGTAAGACCAAGCGTATTGTTTTTCACGAAATTACTAAAAATGCTATTCTCAAAGCTATAGAGAACCCTAGAGAAATCGATTACAACCTGGTGAATGCCCAACAAGCAAGAAGGGTGCTCGATCGGTTAGTGGGCTATGAGCTCTCGCCTGTATTGTGGCGCAAGGTAAAGGGAGGACTTTCGGCCGGACGTGTGCAATCGGTTTCGGTACGTTTGATCGTAGAACGCGAACGCGAAATCATCGATTTCAAAACCAAAGCCAGTTACCGTATCGATGCGGAATTCGCAACCCTAGAAGGCAAAAGCTTTAAAGCCAAAATCCCGAAAAACTTTGACACCAAGGAAGAGGCCGAGGCCTTTTTAAAACAAAATATCGGCGCTGAGTATGTGGTAGCCGACCTCACTAAAAAGCCTGCCAAGAAAAAACCAGCACCGCCATTTACCACTTCTACCTTGCAGCAGGAAGCCGCGCGTAAATTGTATTTTTCGGTGAGTAAAACCATGAATATGGCGCAGCGTTTATACGAAGCCGGACATATTACTTATATGAGAACCGATAGCGTAAACCTGTCTGATGAGGCTAAAAAAGGGGCTGCAAAAGAGATTCAAAGCGCCTACGGTAAAGAATATTTAGAACCGCGTAATTATAAAGGTAAAGCCAAAGGTGCTCAAGAGGCGCACGAGGCGATAAGACCTACGCATTTTGAAAACCATAGCGTACCGGCAGAAAGAGACCAACAACGTTTATACGAACTCATTTGGAAACGTGCCATTGCCTCGCAAATGAGCGATGCTAAATTGGAGCGTACTGTGGTGAAAATCGATGCCGATAAGCACGATAAGCAATTTACGGCGAATGGTGAGATCTTGATATTTGACGGATTCTTAAAAGTTTATTTAGAGGGAACCGATGATGAAGAAGAAGAGCAAGCAGGTCTTTTACCAGCGATGAAGGTAAACGATGAACTCGAAAATAACTACATCAGCGCAACAGAAAGATTTACCCGCCCACCCGCCCGCTATACCGAGGCTTCATTGGTTAAAAAACTAGAAGAATTGGGTATTGGTAGACCTTCAACTTATGCGCCCACCATATCGACTATCCAAAACCGAAAGTATATTGAGAAGGGAAGTATAGAGGGTAGAGAACGTGCCTATGCCAAGCTGGTGCTGAAAAAAGACAAGTACAGCGAAAAAAGCCTAACCGAAATGGTAGGATCAGATAAAGGTAAGCTTATCCCTACCGATGTAGGTATGGTGGTGAACGACTTTTTAGTACAGCACTTTAGTAATATTTTAGATTATAATTTCACCGCTAAAGTAGAGCAGGATTTTGATGATATTGCCGAAGGTAATGAGAAGTGGACGGAGATGATGCAGGCTTTTTATCAGGAGTTTCATCCTACCGTAAAAGATGTAGCCGAAAATGCCGAACGCGAAGTAGGAGAACGCGTACTGGGTAAAGACCCCAAAACGGGTAAACCTGTAAGTGCTCGATTAGGAAGATTCGGACCCATGGTGCAAATCGGTTCGGTTGAAGATGAGGAGAAACCGCAATTTGCAAGCCTAGGACCCGATCAGACCTTAAACAGTATTACCTTTGAAGAGGCTATGGCCTTGTTTGAGTTGCCTAAGAAATTGGGTGAATACCAAGAAGAAGCGGTTGAGGTGAATAACGGTCGCTACGGTCCGTATGTGCGTTATGGGAAAAAGTTTGTTTCGCTAGACAAAGGCGAAGATCCGCTAGATGTGACGTTTGAACGTGCGATGGAATTGATCAAGGCTAAAGAAAAAGCCGATGCGCCTATTTATACTTATGAGGGTAAAGACGTGCAAAAAGGAGTAGGTCGTTTTGGTCCGTATATCAAATGGAACAATATTTTTATCAATGTAAATAAGAAATACGATTTCGATAACCTGAGTGAATCCGATATTATCGAGCTAATCGAAGACAAAAAGAAAAAAGAACGCGATAAGCTGATTCACCACTGGGAAGAAGAAGGAATAAAGGTAGAGAAAGCCAGATGGGGTCGTTTTAAACTAAGCCAAGGAAAGACCAAAGTAGAATTACCTAAAACCACCGATGCCGAAAACCTTACTTTAGAAGAAGTGAAGGCGATGCTTGAGAAGGCAGGTGGAAAGAAAAAGACTACAAAAAAGAAGGCTCCAGCTAAAAAGAAAACCGCTACCAAAAAGAAAACTACGGCCAAGAAAAAAACGACGACAAAGAAGACGACCAAAAAATCTTAAGCCGATTAATAATTTATGAATACATCATTTTTTACTCCCTTGCCCGAAACTTTTTTTGAAACCTTAGATTTGGGCGAGGGGAGTATAGGCTTGCAAATACAGGCCTATCGGGAGGCTGGCGCTTTTCCCGATTTAGAAAATGTGCAAGTGGCTATTTTGGGTGTAAAAGATTCGCGCACTACACAAGCGCAAAACCCAGATTTTGAAAACTGGGAAGCCATCCGTAAAGCTTTTTACCATATGCACCGTGGCAATTGGCCCCTACAACTAGCCGATTTGGGTAATATTCGAGCCGGTGCCACACCCCAAGATACCTATTTTGCCTTGCGAGAATGTTTAGCGCATTGCCTAGAACAAAACACCATTCTTTTGATATTAGGCGGTAGCCAAGATTTGGCCTATGCCCAATACCGAGCTTATGACAACCATGGGCAAATGGTGCATTATGTGAATGTAGATGCAAAATTCGACTTGGGTGATACCGCCGCCCCTATTGGGCCCTATTCTTATGTAGGAAAGATGGTGGTTGAAGAGCCTTTCAACTTGTATCATTATTCCAATATAGGTTACCAAACCTTTTACAATGCACAAGAGGAGATCAACTTGCTAGAGAAGCTTTATTTTGATACCTATCGCTTAGGAGAGGTCTGTAAACAAATCGAGCGAGTAGAGCCGGTATTTAGAAACGCAAGTATGGCTAGTATCGATGTAAATGCCATCGAGCCCGCTCATTTGGCAGCGCCCAATATGACGGCCAACGGCTTTAACGGTCGGGAGATTTGCGCCATTGCCCGCTACGCTGGTTTGGGAGATCAAGTTTCGAGTATGGGGCTTTACCATTTAGACGATTTGCCCAATTGCCAAGCGGCCAATACCCTTGTAGCCCAAATTATGTGGTATTTTATCGAAGGGGTGGTGTACCGAAAGGATGAAAATTCACCCAGCGCTAAAAAAGATTTTATCAAGTACCAAGTCCCGGTAGATACCGATGTTTTAACGTTTTATAAGAGTCAGCTTACCGGTAGATGGTGGCTTGAGGTACCAATTGCAAAAAAAATTAACAATAAATTAGAAAATACGACGTTATTGCCATGTACTTATGAAGACTATGAGAGCGCTTGCAACCAAAAATTACCAGCCATTTGGTGGAAAGCAAGAATAAAAAACGAGTTATAGTCAGCAATTTGTCACCAATTTTAACTTTTTTTTAAATAAAAAATTGTTTTTTTGGAAATTATTAAATAGGTTTACGCCCTTAAAATTAGATTATCTTAACCTGATATAGTTATGAAGAAAGTTTTTTCAGTTCTTGCTTTAGTTTCATTCTTAGCCAGCTGTGGCGGAGGAGACAAAGGTCAATTAGTTGGAGTAAAAGGAAAGCAGTGGCATGCAGAGAAGCCCTACGGAATGACACTGGTACCCGGTGGTTCATTCATTATGGGTAAATCTGACGATGATGTGGCTGGCTTGAACAATGCCCCAACCAAAACGGTTACCGTTCGATCCTTTTATATGGACGAAACCGAAATTACGAACTCAGAATACCGTGAATTTGTACATTGGGTAAGAGATTCGATCATCAGACAACGACTTGCCGAGGAGGCAGAGCTAGCCGGCGGTGGCGGCGGTGGCCAAGGTGGTAAAACCGCGAGTATTGCCGATTTCGCCTTTAAAGGTTCGGCAAATGCCAACAATAAAAAAGGAGGTCAGGCACAAGAAACGCCTTACCAGCAGTATTCAAAACACTACGACCCTAATAACCAGCGTTTGAACTGGGATGTAGATATCATCTGGAAAACCGATGAGTATCCAGACGAGTCTTACGTTTATGTAATGGACGAAATGTACTTGCCTCAAGACCAGTCGTACAACGGCGAGCGTCTTATGGATGTAACTAAATTCAAATACAGCTATAAAACTATGGATATGGATGCTGCGGCCCGTTCTCGTGGCGACCGTTCCAACTTCATTCAAACCGAAGAAGTTGAGGTGTATCCAGATACCACAGTATGGATCCGTGACTTTAGCTACTCGTATAACGAGCCTATGCATAACGATTATTTCTGGCACGCGGCTTATGATGAGTATCCAGTAGTGGGTGTTTCTTGGAAACAAGCCAAAGCATTTTGTGACTGGAGAACTTTAAAGCATAATGCTTACCGTAAAGAAAAAGGTTTGCATAACGTGAATACCTATAGATTGCCAATTGAATCGGAGTGGGAATATGCTGCTCGAGGCGGAATTGAATCGGCTACTTACCCTTGGGGTGGGCCGTATGCAAAAGACGATCGCGGATGCTTCTTGGCAAACTTCAAGCCTTTGCGTGGAGATTATGCAGCAGACCAGGCGCTATATACCGTAGAAGCCAAGTCATTTGAGCCAAACGATTTTAACTTATACAATATGGCCGGTAACGTGGCCGAGTGGGTAAACTCATCTTACTCAGACGATTCATACGACTACTACTCGTCGATGAACCCGAACGTAAACGATAAAAACAACAAGCGTAAAGTAGTACGCGGAGGTTCTTGGAAAGATGTAGCCTATTTCCTACAAGTAAGCTCGAGAGATTACGAGTATGCAGATTCGGCAAGAAGTTATATCGGTTTCAGAACAGTACAAGATTATTTAGGTAATGATTTAGACTTGAATCAGCCACCGAGATAAGAACAAACAAACAACAAACTCAATTTTAATTAAACTTAACTTAAACAACTAAAATTTAAATTATGGCAAAGTCAAAAAAAGGAAAGAAAATCATGAATATGGTTTATGGTCTAGGAGCAGCGGTAGTAATCTTAGGAGCACTATTTAAAATTATGCACTGGCCTTTTGGAAACGAGATGTTAATCCTTGGTCTTGTAGTAGAGGCATTAGTATTCGCTATTTCAGCTTTCGAACCAGTAGATGATGAATTAGATTGGTCTTTGGTTTACCCAGAATTGGCAGGAGGTGCTTCTTCAGGTTCTAAGCGAAATACCTTAGTAGAAGATCCTAAAGATGCGCAAGGTGCACTTTCTAAGAAATTAGACGATATGTTGAAAGAAGCTAAGATAGATGGAGCTTTAATGGCAAGCTTAGGAGAAAGCATTAAAAACTTCGAAGGTGCGGCAAAAAATATGGCTCCAACAGTAGACGCTATTGCTTCGCAAAAGAAATACAGCGAAGAAATGACCTTAGCGGCATCTCAAATGGAATCTTTAAACAACCTTTACAAAGTACAATTAGAATCTACTAGCAAGCAAGCCGAAGTAAACCAAGCGGTAGCAGATAACGCGGTGAAGTTAAAGTCTGAAATGGAAAGCTTAACTAGCAACCTATCAAACTTAAACAATGTTTACGGAGGAATGTTAACGGC
Source organism: uncultured Mesonia sp. (assembly GCA_947499595.1). Taxonomy (GTDB): domain Bacteria; phylum Bacteroidota; class Bacteroidia; order Flavobacteriales; family Flavobacteriaceae; genus Mesonia; species Mesonia sediminis. The sequence continues at coordinate 28,960 of CANMOY010000005.1, read as the reverse complement.
AATGCGTCCTAACGCCTAAGTCCAAATTGAATTATTAATATTTACAAAATTTAACTATGGCAGGAGGAAAACAAACCCCAAGGCAGAAGATGATTAACTTGATGTATTTGGTTTTCATCGCAATGATGGCCCTAAATATGTCAAAAGAAGTATTGTCTGCTTTTGGTTCAATCAATGAAAGCTTTAATGAGGCCAATACAGCGGCTACCGCTCGTAATGCCAACTTTATGGCCGGTCTAGCCGAAAAAGCTTCAGAACAACCTAAACAATACAAGCCTTTACAAGAAAAAGCGGCTAAAATTAGCGCAGCTTCATCAGACTTGTATAACTTCATCGGTGAATTAAAAGCCGGTGCATTAGAAGGAGTAAAAGATCCTAAAGATTACGAAACTATGGACAAAACAGCTTATTTCGATGAGTTGTTCTGGAAAGGTGGAAAACTACAACCTAAAGGGGAGGAGTTGATGAATAAAATCATCGCTTATCGCCAAACGGTTATAGGAGAATTAGGAGAAGGTTATGACGATATCAAAAAAGATGTTGCCGATAAATTCTCAACCGGTGGTGACGATAATAAAGTGGCTACACGTGACGGAATTAAGAAGCACTGGGTAAACTACCACTATGTTGGTTTCCCATTAATCGCATCGGTAACTAAATTAACTAAGATTCAAGCGGATATTAAAACTACAGAAAGCCAAGTATTATCGGCTATGTTGCAAGGTCAAATGACTTCGCAATTATCGATGAGTAATTACGAGGCAATTGTGGTACCCGAGAAAACAGCATTCTTCAGTGGAGAGAGCTTTAAAGGTAAAGTAGTATTGGGTCGTTTTGATAACTCACTTACTTTTGATAAAGTAGTAATCAACAACAAAGAATTAGAAAACCAAACCGGTCAGGTAGAATTAGAATTCCCAGCCGGAAATGTAGGGCAGCAAGAAATCAAAGGAGAGTTGCAGTTTAAAGAAGGAGATTCGATTGTAAGCATTCCTGTAAAGAGCGCTTATACCGTAATTCCTGAACCTAACTCAGCTGTGATTTCAGCCGATAAGATGAACGTGGTTTACCGTGGAGTTAAAAACCCAATGACCATCTCTATTCCTGGTGTACCACAGGTAAATGCTCAAGCACCTGGTTTATCTCCAGCAAGCGGAGCTGGAGCTTATGTGATGGATGTAACCAACGTAAAAGCAAGAGAGGTTAAAATTAACGTGTCTGGAACTTTACCAGGAGGTAAATCAGTATCTTCTAGCAAGGTTTTCCGTATCAAAGAAATTCCACGTCCATTAGGAGTTATCGGAGCTAAAGATGGTGGTAATGGTGCTATTCGTATGAGTAAGCGTGCGGTTGAAGTATCACCGATCGCAGCCAAATTACCAGACTTTGATTTCGACTTGAATTTAAATGTATCTGGATTTAAATTCCAGGTAATGGGTAAACCAGTAGTACAAGTTAACGGTAACCGTTTAAATGCCGCTGCAAAAGCAGCCTTGAACTCGGCAAAAAGAGGTTCGGTAGTTCAGATTTTTGATATCCAGGCTAAAGTAGCCGGTAACTCGAAGTATAAATTACAACGAGTAAATCCATTAATTATAGAACTACAAGATTAATATTAAATTAAAAACGTATATGAAGAAGAGTTGTTTATTTATGTTAGCTGCACTAGGATTTAGCTTTGCGAGTTTTGCGCAGCTGAACATCCTAAATGCAGAATCACCAGAAGAGATCGGGAAGAAAAGTCAGGCTCAAGTGCAGAATGATGCCAACCAGGAACCTTTAGACTACGGTTATGTAGACGATAGAGATATCTTGTGGGCAAAAACAACTTGGGAATACATAGATTTGAATCAGCGAGTGAACTTCCCTTTGCTTTATCCTTTAGATAAGACCAGCCAAGGAAGAAAATCTTTGTTTGAGGTGATTATCGACGCGGTGAAAACCGACCAGGTAACCATGTATATGGATTCTTACTTTCATCAGAAATATCCGATGGACCAGTTGGAGACCAACTTGTCTGTAAAGGTATTGAACGATGCGGGTATCGCAGCCGAAAATGCAGGAGAGCCTTTAGAAGAGTGGCATTACTCAATGGCCGAAATCAAGCCAGCTGATGTTCACGCTTATAAGATTAGAGGATACTGGTATTTCGATAAAAGACAAGGCGAGTTAAAATACCGCTTGTTGGCTATCGCTCCAGTGGTAATCTCTGCTCAAAACAAATTGCAGCAGCAGGAGAATCCAGATTTAGAGGTGGTACCCGTAGAATTGTTCTGGGTATACTATCCCGAAATCAGAAAGCAGTTGCATAGCAATTATGTATTCAATGCTAAAAACACAGCACACCCGCTTACCTTTGATCATTTGTTAAACTCAAGACGTTTCGACGCCATGGTTTACAAAGAAGATAACGTTTATGGTGACCGTGAAGTAGATGAGTACATTGCAGACAATACCTTGATGCAGTTGCTAGAATCAAATCGTATCAAAGAGTCTATACGTAACTTTGAATCGGATATGTGGAATTACTAATCCGTTTCTAAAATAAAAAAAAGCATCCGCCAACGCGGATGCTTTTTTTTTGATACGTACTTAAGTCTTTAAATTGTTTTGAAACCACGCCTTGTCATCATTTGAGTTTTGGATTTTTGGGCGATAGAACTAAAATGCGAAGTATCGAGATCCCGAATTCTCGGGACTCTCAAAAGGTAGCACTAGGTACTTAGTAGTTTAATACCTGCCTTGTCACACCAAGTGGGGGTTTTTGGCGAGAGCCATAAGAACGTGTATCGAGAGCTAGTCGAAAAGTAGTGAGTTTATTTACTTTTTCAAAACCTACATCTTAACAATTCATCAATCTTTCTATGTCCTAATTTTCATTTTCTTTACTTGTATAAAGAAAACGAAACAAAAGAAAGTACACTTTTTCTGAGGTATTTTTCAGCTTTGCTGAAAACCACTTGTATTTCGCTAAATTGGCTCCAAGGCTTCACCAATTCTTTACGCAAAACACAAGTTATACTGAAGAAAAAGATTGCAAAGCTCTGCTTTGGAACGCTTTTGAATTAGGCTGCTGGTGGGTAAAATAATTCTAAAACCTGCCTTGTCAGCTCGAGTGCGATTTTATGGCGAGAGCCATAAGAACGTGTATCGAGAGCTAGTCGAAAAGTAGCGAGTTTATTTTCTTTTTCCAAACCTACATGATAACAATTCATAAATAATACTATGTCCTAATTTTCATTTTCTTTACTTGTATAAAGAAAACGAAACAAAAGAAAGTACACTTTTTCTGAGGTATTTTTCAGGCAAGCTGAAAACCACTTGTATTTTGCTAAATTGGCTCCAAGGCTTCACCAATTCTTTACGCAAAACACAAGTTATACTGAAGAAAAAGATTGCAAAGCTCTGCTTTGAAACGTTTTTTGACGTGGGCTGCTGGTGTGTAAAATAACTCTAAAACCTGCCTTGTCACACTGAGTGCGGGTTTTTGACGATAGGCAAACACCCGTGTATCGAAGTGCAGTCGAAAAGTAGTGAGTTTATTTACTTTTTCAAAACCTACATCTTAACAATTCATCAATCTTTCTATGTCCTAATTTTCATTTTCTTTACGGTGTATTCCTCTCGCTGCGCTCGTCGGATACAGGAGAAAACGAAACAAAAGAAAGTACACTTTTTCTGAGGTATTTTTCAGCTTTGCTGAAAACCACTTGTATTTCGCTAAATTGGCTCCAAGGCTTCACCAATTCTTCACGCAAAACACAAGTTATACTGAAGAAAAAGATTGCAAAGCGCTGCTTTGAAACGCTTTTTGAATTGGGCTGTTGGTGTGTAAAATAATTCCAAAACACGCCCTGTCAGTTCGAGTTTCGCTTTTTTGGGGTAAACCAAAAATGCGAAGTATCGAGAACAAGTCGAAAAGTAGCGAATTTATTTTTAATTAAAAACCCGAATAGTTTCAGAAATAGCGAGTGACAAGCGGAAGTGCTTTTCGCGATAGCGAAAAAGAGCATGCAGCGAAAAGGAACGAGAGATGCTTAAAGTTGAACACCTTCAGCTTTAAGCAATTTCCTCAACTATTCTTGATTTTTTGGTTCGTTTTTGATCAAGCAAAAATGAACAGAAAGAATTTGTAGCTTTTGGTTTGAAGTTGGATTTTGATTGGAAACGAGGTGTTAATTTTTTTGTTGATTTAGGAATTGAAAATGTAAGCAATTGATTGAAATGGGGTAAGGAGAACGCGATGCAATCGCGCACCAGCGAGGGGGATAGTGTGATCTAATTTTGCGGCAAATTTTCTTAGTTCTCTCTCAGTCCAATTCGCTTCAAGATATTCTATGGTTGCTTTAAGTTCAGAAATGGCGTGATCGGTCCATAGAATTTTATAACCACTTTTCATATATATCTTTCACCTTATGGTGAGAAGTTAATTTTGCATTGTCTGCATCTTGAATTCCTTTTTCAATAGAATTTTTTTCAGCAGCAGAAATTTCATTCCACCAATCGGTTTTTTCTTTATCCCTTATTTTCATTAGTTGATCAATCAAAGACTTGTCGTTTAATGTGGACAACCATTGAATCAATTCAATTTTTTTATTTTCTAAACTTAAATCCATAATATCAAAGTTACGAATTAAATCCTATTCTTTAATTTTTATATTATTTTTTACTGTTGCAATGCTTTCCCTACGTTCCCGCACGATTGCCGCCTGTGGTCTTCTACCTATTAGCAGGTTGATAAAAAAATACTATTTTTAAAATAGGAGCCGTAATTACAAGTTCGAGATGCAGAAGGGCTTTATTTTGTGAGTTTTAGTTTTATACTTGAATGATGAAGTGAAGATTTAGGCATTGATTGCAATGTGGTTAAGAAAACGCGATGCAATTGCGCACTAGCAAGGGACTAAAACAACCGATATTTACTTGATCTAACTTGTTTTCAATAGTTACACCCTAACAATTCATTGAAAATACTATGTCCTAATTTTCATTTTCTTTACTTGTATAAAGAAAACGAAACAAAAGAAAGTACACTTTTTCTGAGGTATTTTTCAGGCAAGCTGAAAACCACTTGTATTTTGCTAAATTGGTTCCAAGGCTTCACCAATTCTTCACGCAAAACACAAGTTATACTGAAGAAAAAGATTGCAAAGCTCTGCTTTGAAACGCTTTTTTACGTGGGCTGCTGGTGTATAAAATAACTCTAAAACCCACCTTGTCAGTTCGAGTTTCGCATTTTTGGTGGTAAACCAAAAATGCGAAGTATCGAGAACAAGTCGAAAAGTAGCGAATTTATTCATTGTTTCATAACCTACTTTCTTACAATTCATCAATCTTTCTATGTTCTAATTTTCATTTTCTTTACTTATATAAAGAAAACGAAACAAAAGAAAGTACACTTTTTCTGAGGTATTTTTCAGGCAAGCTGAAAACCACTTGTATTTCGCTAAATTGGCTCCAAGGCTTCGCCAATTCTTCACGCAAAACACAAGTTATACTGAAGAAAAAGATTGCAAAGCGCTGCTTTGAAACGCTTTTGAATTAGGCTGCTGGTGGGTAAAATAATTCTAAAACCTGCCTTGTCAGTTCGAGTTTCGCATTTTTGGTGGTAAACCAAAAATGCGAAGTATCGAGAACAAGTCGAAAAGTAGCGAATTTATTCATTGTTTCATAACCTACTTTCTTACAATTCATCAATCTTTCTATGTCCTAATTTTCATTTTCTTTACGGTGTATTCCTCTCGCTGCGCTCGTCGGATACAGGAGAAAACGAAACAAAAGAAAGTACACTTTTTCTGAGGTATTTTTCAGGCAAGCTGAAAACCACTTGTATTTTGCTAAATTGGCTCCAAGGCTTCACCAATTCTTCACGCAAAACACAAGTTATACTGAAGAAAAAGATTGCAAAGCTCTGCTTTGAAACGCTTTTTGACGTGGGCTGCTGGATATTGTTAATTCTGAATCTACGTGAATAAAAAAAGCACTGCCAATTTTACGCGCTATTTTAGTTAGGCCGTGTTTAATAAATATAAACCTGCTTGTTGTTTTTATATTCTTTGAATCAAAAAACTATTAACAAAATCCCTGATTAATAAGAACGCATAATAATCAAGACAAAATCCTACCTTTGTCCTATGAAAAAAGTAAACTACCTCATTGTAGGCTACGGCCTGGCAGGTTTTGCCGTACATCAAGCGCTTAAAGAAGCAAAGCGGTCGTTTCACGTAATCGATGCAGCTAAAAATCCGGCTTCCTTGGTGGCTGGCGGACTCGTAAATCCGATTGTATTAAAGAAATTCAATATGAGTTGGAAAGGGGAGTACTGGTATGAGCAGGCAATTAAAGTGTACCAGTCTTTCGAACCGAATCCGTTTACTCCTATGCCGTTCTTGAGGCCTTTTAAAAATAAACAAGAGCAAAACGATTGGTTTATGGCTTGTGAACGCCCAAAAGCCAAAGCTTTTCTGGCTAGTGAGTTGGTCAAAATCTTGCCTAACAGTCTACAAGCGGAACACCAAGCGGGCCAAACCCAAGGCACGGGTTTATTGAATATCGCTCAGTTACTCCAAAATCAAAAAAATGAATTGCAGCAACAAAAGGCTTATACGGCTGCCAGCTTCGATTACCAGCAGTTAGCAATCCGCGAAGACGGAGTGCAATATGCTAATATAAAAGCCGATAAACTGGTGTTTTGTGAAGGGGCACAAATCAAGAACAATCCCTATTTCAAAGATTTACCTATTGTACCCAATAAGGGCGAGTATTTGATTATCCATTCTCCGCAATTGCAATTAGAGCAAGTGGTAAAGGCCGGGTATTTTATCATTCCCTTAGGCGATAATCGCTATAAAGTGGGGGCTACTTATGCGCGTAAATTTGAAGATGAGCAACCCAGCGCATCCGCAAAAAGCGAAATCATAAAAAAGCTAAAGCAAATTATAAACTGCGATTTTAAGGTTGTCGATCAGCTGGCAGGCGTACGTCCTACATTGGGCGACCGAAAACCCGTTATGGGTAGGCATCAAAAGCACGAGCAATTGTATGTGCTCAATGGTTTTGGCAGCCGTGGAATTTTGTACGCACCCGAAATGGGACGTATGTTAGTGGCCTATAGCGAAAAACAACAGCCCCTACCTAGCGAATTGGCTATTGAGCGTTTTTATGCTTCTCGACAGCCTTAGGGTCATAGCTTAAAAAGAAATTGATCCAAATATTGCGCGACCAACGCATAATAATCGGCATCAGGACAATTAGCGTACCTATTATCACGTAAAAACTGGTCATCAGGCTGCTGCCGATAAACACATAGCTGATGATAAAAGCAGCTACAGAAAAGGCTACTCCCAAAGCATAACTCACATACATGGCACCATAAAAAAACGAAGGCTCTATTTTGTATTTAGTTCCGCAGTGCCCACAATGCTCCTGCATTTCAAAAACCTTGTTTAAATGATAGGGGTTACTATCTTTATACATACTTTCTTCTTGGCACACCGGGCAGGTACCCGTGAATATGCTGTACAGCTTCGATCCTTTTAGAAATTTCATAGCTTTCTTTTTTTGCACTACAAAATTAGTCATCTTTGCCATAATTAAGGTTACAAAGGTTACACAAATGCTAAATATCCATCAATTAAGTGTCAGTTTTCAGGGGGAATACCTATTTGAGTCCATTTCCTATCGTTTAAATGCCGGCGATCGCGTGGGTCTAGTCGGTAAAAACGGAGCTGGGAAATCGACTATGCTCAAAGTTTTGGCTGGCGATTTAGAACCCAGTGAGGGCCAACTGGCTAAAACCAAAGATTTACAAATCGGTTTCTTGCGACAGGATATAGATTTTGAGGCGGGACGCAGTGTACTTGAAGAGGCCTACCAGGCGTTTACTAAAATCAAAGCCCTAGAGCGCCAACAGGAAGAAATCAACCACCAATTGGCTACACGCACCGATTATGAGAGCGAAGAATATCACGAGCTGATGGTGGCGGTGAACGACGTGCAGCAGCAATACGAAATGCTAGGCGGTTACAATTACCAAGGCGATACCGAAAGAGTGTTGCAGGGGCTGGGCTTTAGCCGAAGCGATTTCGATAAACCTACCGAAAGCTTTAGTGGAGGTTGGCGTATGCGTATAGAACTGGCTAAATTGCTTTTGCAGAACAACGATGTGTTGCTATTGGATGAGCCGACCAACCACTTGGATATCGAAAGCATTTTGTGGTTAGAAGACTTTTTAAAAACCACTAGCGGATGCGTGGTGATTGTTTCGCACGATAAGATGTTCTTAGATAATGTGACCAACCGTACCATCGAAATCAGTTTAGGCAGTATCTACGATTATAACAAGCCTTACACCCAATACCTTAAACTACGCGCCGAACGCAAAGAGCAGCAGTTGGCAGCACAAAAAAATCAGCAAAAGGAAATCGAGCAAACCGAAAAACTGATCGAAAAGTTTAGAGCCAAAGCCTCCAAAGCTTCTATGGCGCAGTCGCTTATCAAGAAACTCGACAAAATCGATCGGATTGAAGTAGATCAAGACGACCATAGTGTGATGAACCTGCAGTTTCCGGTATCGGTAAATCCGGGTAAAATCATTTTAGAAGCCAAGCAATTGGGCAAGTCTTATGGCGATAATCAAGTTTTTAAAGACTTCTCAATGATTGTAGAGCGCAATAGTAAAACGGCTTTTGTAGGCCAAAACGGTCAGGGAAAATCCACTTTAGCCAAAATCATTGTGGGAGAAATCGATTATGAGGGCGAACTCAAACTGGGACACAATGTGCAAATCGGTTACTTTGCCCAGAACCAAGCCGAATACCTAGATGGTGATATTAGCGTACACCAAACTATGATCGATGCGGCCAACGAGAAAAACCGCACCCGCGTACGCGATATTCTAGGAGCCTTTTTGTTTCGTGGTGATGATATCGAAAAAAAGGTAAAGGTACTTTCGGGTGGAGAGCGTAACCGTTTGGCTTTAGCCAAAATGTTGTTGCAACCGCTCAATGTGCTGGTAATGGATGAGCCGACCAACCACTTGGATATACAATCGAAACAGGTGCTTAAAGAAGCGCTGATTCAATTTGAAGGTACGCTGATTGTAATTTCGCACGATAGAGATTTCTTGCAAGGACTCACCCAGCGAGTATTGGAGTTTAAAGACCATCAGATCAAAGAATATTTGGGCGATATAGACGATTATTTGGCTGAACGTAAGGTAGAAAACCTTCGTGAAGTAGAAAAGAAAAGTCAGCCCGAGAAAAAATCCGCGCAAGCGGTAGCCTCAAAAGAAAAATTAAGCTATGCTGAGCAAAAGCAATTAAAGTCATTACAAAATAAATTGAGTAATATAGAATCTAAGATCAACCAATTGGAGCGGGAGATCAAAGAAGACGATGTGGCTTTAGCAACCGATTATGACCAAACCGTGGCAGATACGCAGTTTTTTGACCGGTATGAAAAAAAGAAAAAACGCTTGCAAGCTTTGATGAACGATTGGGAAGCGGTGCAACTAGAAATAGACGAAAAACAAGGCGATTAACACCTAAGTAATGGAAGAACATTTTTTTCAATGTCCGTATTGTTGGGAAGAAATCAGTATGTTGGTAGACCCTTCACAGAGTCAGACTTATATTGAAGATTGTGAGATCTGCTGCAACCCTATAGAATTATCGGTTAGCTGTGAAAATCAGCAGGTAGTGCAACTCAATGCCCGTAGTATCGAGCAATAAAAGGGATGCCAATAGAATACTATTAGCACCCGATATGATTTATTATTTACGCAATAGGCGCATCACCAGCGAAATTACTAGCAGTACTATAAATATATAGAAGATGATTTGGGCAATATCAGCAGCTCCTTCGGCAATACCTCCAAAACCTAGAACAGCCGCAACTAAGGCGATAATTAAAAAAATAACAATCCAACGTATCATAATATTCAGTTTTTAGTTTGTGTTAATTGATTTACAGATTAAAAAAAATTGACGTCATTGCTTTAATCTTTGACTAAAGTACAAATACAATACTTGCGTTATTCTTAATAAATTCTTATTTGGGCTGCTTTTAACAAAATAAGCTAACACTTGTTAAAAGTCGTTAAGACTTTGTAATCAGGCTTTTATAACCTACCTTGTCATGTCGAGTTTCGGATTTTTGGGCGATAGAACAAAAATGCGAAGTATCGAGGTGGAGTCGAAAAGTAGTGAGTACTTTTATAGTTTCAATCCATTCACTTCTCGATACAACGCAGCAAGTCCAACTACGGCATTAAAAATGCCTGTTGGCTAAGCAGCGCCACTCGAAGTGACAGGGCGTTTAAAACCTGCCTTGTCACACCGAGTGGGAGTTTTTGCCGATAGGCAAATACCCTTGTATCGAGGTGCAGTCGAAAAGTAACGAGTTTATTTTCTTTTTCATAACCTACTTTTTTACAAAACATAGATATTTCTATGTCCTAATTTTCATTTTCTTTACTTGTATAAAGAAAACGAAACAAAAGAAAGTACACTTTTTCTGAGGTATTTTTCAGGCAAGCTGAAAACCACTTGTATTTTGCTAAATTGGCTCCAAGGCTTCGCCAATTCTTCACGCAAAACACAAGTTATACTGAAGAAAAAGATTGCAAAGCTCTGCTTTGAAACGCTTTTTGATGTGGGCTGCTGGATATTAGTAACTCTACTTATTATTTTTTAAATAAAAACCCGAATAGTTTCAGAAATAGCGAGTGACAAGCGGAAGTGCGTTTCGCGATAGCGAAAAAGAGCATGCAGCGATAAGGAACGAGAGATGCTTAAAGCTGAAGGATTCAGCTTTAAGCAATTTCCTCAACTATTCTTGATTTTTTGGTTCGTTTTTGATCAAGCAAAAATGAACAGAAAGAATTTGTAGCATTTGGTTTGAAGTTGGATTTTGATTGGGAGTGAGGGGTGTAGTTTCATTCACTTCTCGATACAACCCAGCAAGTCCAACTACGGCATTAAAAATGCCTGTTGGCTAGGCTGGCCCACTCGAAGTAATCCCGAATACTCGGGACTCCCAAAAGGTCGCACTAATTCGGTTTAAAACCTGCCGTTTCACCTACGGTTTTGTTGATTTTTGGAGGTAAAAACCGACATTTCGAGAGAAGAGCAACTGTATTTCATCGGTTGAATTTGTTTTTTATCCTGCTTTTTTGGGGTGTTTGCTAGCGTTTTAGTGCTTTTTTGAGCAAAAACAGTCGGTTTTTTAGGGTTTTGAGGCCGTTTTGGGCTTGAAAAAGCTTGTTTTGGAGGGTGAAAATGTAAAAAAAATTGAAAGAAGTGGTTTTTAAAAATCATGCTGAAGGTTCATGCAAATCATCAGCATGATTTTTTAATTCTTCAGCATGTTTTTCATGAATCATGCGCATGATTTGCATGAATCATGCTGATGAAATTTGGCTTTTTTGACCAAATAAACCGCTTGATCCAAGCTGGACCAAGCGGTTTATTCAACTTCCGCTTGCTGCGGTGAGCGCTTTATTCGGTTAGACTGAAGTCCATACTGTTAATGCGCTTTTTCACATGTTTGCTGGGACGGTAGTTTAAAGCTATACGCTTGATATTGCTTAAACTTACGTCTTCGGCTAAAACACTACCGGTTGAGCCTACGCCAATTTGAAAATTGCCCAAGCGTCCTAATTCTACAATACGCCCTTGCTCTAACTCATCGAGCATATTATGTACAAAAGCGTGTAAAACGGCTAAGCAATCGGGTTCACGCACGGTTGACTGATTGGAAATTAGATACGCAAGTCGGTCAAGATCACAGGTACCAGTGCTTACGGCCTGTAGATAATACAGCGGCGCAGCCGTTGGATCTTGAGGGTTCTTACGTGTTCTAATTTTTAATTTTGCGAGTATATTTTTACTCATAATAAAATGTGTTTTAATTAAAATACACCTTTTGCGGTCGGGAGAGCGCTTACCGTTGGTAAGCTGTGGTGGCAGCAAAGGTCGAAACTGCTTCTTACTCGGTCTCTCGGTGGTTGTTCTAAAGCTAAGTCATCCTATTTCTTTTTTATTTACTTAGCGCTAAACTAGAGACTTAAGCAAAGAATACCGGTTTAAATTTTACGAGTTTAAAGCAGAATTCATTGAGTTTTAAACAGAATTTTATGCGTCTACCCGAAAATCTTCCGAGTTTACTCGCAAGATTCCCTACTGACTGGTATTCAGGTGATTATAAAGCAATGTCTGAATGGACCAAAGGAGTGAAATAGCGCTATAAATCAATCAAGAACAAGTAAAAATGTTTTATATAGGCTTGAAGAAACTGTTCTTACTTAGAATTAGGCTAAAGAATAAGGCCGAGTTTGGATTGTATTTCTATTTATTCTTTTGGTGAAAAAACCTGCCTTGTCACGCTGAGTGCGGGTTTTGGCGATAGGCAAACACCCGTGTATCGAAGCCCCGAATACTCGGGACTCCCAAAAGGTCACACTAAGTACGTAGTAGTATAAAACCAAGCCTTGTCATACCGAGTGGGAGTTTTTGACGATAGGCAAAAACTCTTGTATCGAGGTAAAGTCGAAAAGTAGTGAGTTTATTTTCTTTTTCAAAACCTACATCCTAACAATTCATCAATCTTACTATGTCCTAATTTTCATTTTCTTTACGGTGTATTCCTCTCGCTGCGCTCGTCGGATACAGGAGAAAACGAAACAAAAGAAAGTACACTTTTTCTGAGGTATTTTTCAGCTTTGCTGAAAACCACTTGTATTTTGCTAAATTGGCTCCAAGGCTTTCCCGAATACTCGGGACTCCCTAAGGGTCGCGCTAAGTAGATAGCAGTATATAATTTATCTTTAATTCTATTGTCCTGCCTAATGTCTACGCAAAACACAAGTTATACTGAAGAAAAAGATTACAAAGCCCTGCTTTGAATCGCTTTTTTACGTGGGCTGCTGGATATTACTCTTCTTATCTGTTGCAATGTAAACTAATGGAACTGCACTGCCAATTTTACGCGCTATTTTCGATAGGCCGATTTAAAATGGTATGCCTATTTATTCTTTTATAAAATAGCCACGCCTTGTCACACCGAGTTTCGGATTTTTGGGCGATAGAACAAAAATGCGAAGTATCGAGGTGCAGTCGAAAAGTTAGGGATTTATTTTCAATTAAAAACCTAATCACTACCGTTAAACAGAAAAGCCGAAAAAACACTTTCGATTTCCTTTAAACCTACTATCTTAGCAGCCTGAAAATAAACCAAAAACACCCTATTTGTGAAACCTGCTGTAACCACAATCGGTTTGGGCTATATCGGCCTGCCTACCTCGGCTTTGATCGCTCAAAATCAAATCCCCGTATGGGGCGTGGATATCAATCCCAAGGTGGTAGAAACCCTCAACCAAGGGAAAATACATATTGTAGAACCTAGCTTGCAAGAGGTGCTAGAACAGGCAGTGCACAGCGGCTATTTTAAAGCCGGTACCCAAGCTCAAGCAGCCGATACCTACCTCGTTGTGGTGCCTACGCCTTTTAAAGGGAATCACGAACCCGATATCTCATATGTAGAAGCAGCTACCCGTAGTATTATTCCGCTGCTTAAACCGGGCGACTTGTATATCATCGAGTCCACTTCACCGGTGGGAACAACCGAAAAAATGCAGCAGCTCATCATCGCCGAGCGTCCCGAACTGGCGCAGAGCCTACATATCGCTTACTGTCCCGAACGCGTACTGCCGGGCAATGTGATGCACGAGTTGGTACACAACGACCGCGTGATTGGTGGGGTAGATGAGGCGAGTACCCAAAAAGCCATGGCTTTTTATCGGCAGTTTGTGAAAGGAGACTTGCATGCGACCAACGCACGTACGGCCGAAATGTGTAAACTCACCGAAAATGCTAGCCGCGATGTGCAAATCGCTTTTGCTAATGAGCTTTCGCTGATTTGTGATAAAGCCGATATCAACGTGTGGGAACTCATACAACTGGCCAATAAACACCCTAGGGTGAATATTTTGCAACCCGGCTGTGGGGTAGGCGGACACTGTATTGCCGTAGACCCGTATTTTATTACCTCCGAGTTTCCTATGGAATCGCAAATCATAGGCAAAGCCCGGGAGATCAACAATTATAAAAGCTTCTGGTGTGCCCAGCAAATCAAACAAGCCAAGCACGACTTTCAGCTAAAGCACGGGCGTCAACCGGCCATCGCTTTAATGGGACTGGCGTTTAAACCTAATATAGACGACCTGCGGGAGTCACCGGCCAAGTACATTGTACAAAAGGTATTGCAAGAAGCCCAAGACGAAACCTACTTTATTGTAGAACCCAATATAAAAGACCACCAGGTATTTAAAATAACCGACTACCAAACGGCTGCCCAACAAGCCGATATCGTCGCCCTACTGGTGGCACATCAAGAATTTAAAAACCTAAACCTTAACCCCCAACAAGTGGTATTGGATTTTTGTGGGGTGAGGGAGTAAGGAGTTTTATAGATTTGATAAATACTAGAACCATCGCACATAATACTTTCTTCTTGTATGTAAGAATGATTCTGGTATTGGGGGTATCACTTTATACTTCGAGAATTATTCTGCAACAATTAGGGATAGAAGACTTTGGTATTTTTAATCTCATTGCAGGGGTGGTAATTATGTTTACTTTCCTAAACAACGCTATGAATAGCACTATTCAACGATTTTTTAATGTTGAATTAGCTAAGAATAAAAATGGAACTCTTAGTAAGTTGTTTAGTGCAAGTTTACAAATCCAATTTCTATTAATTATATTATTTCTGGTTTTAGCCGAGAGTATAGGACTTTGGTTTTTAAACTATAAATTAAATATACCAGCTTCTAGAATTAAAGCCGCAAACTATGTTTATCAATTTACCCTACTTATAACAGTTTTAAATTTTTTAAAAATACCGTTTAACGCAATGATAATTGCTTATGAACGGATGAGGTTTTTCGCCATTTTAAGTGTAATCGAGGTTGTTTTAAAACTAGCCTTGGTGTTTTCTCTCTCTTATTTTGGTGCAGACAAGCTTATAATGTATGCCGTTTTACTCTGTTTTTTAGCAGGATTAATACTTTTATTTAATTATAAATATGCCAAGCGAAACTTTAACGAAGATGTTCTTTTTTACTTTCAAAAAGATAAAAATTTATGGAGGGAAATGGCATCATTTTCGGGTTGGAGTTTGTTTGGTAATGTAGCTTTATTGTCATCTAATCAGGGAGTTGCTATAGTTTTGAATTTGTTTTTGGGTGTTTTTATAAACGCCACGATGGGTATCGCTAATCAAATTAATGCTGCCCTGTTTACTTTTATATCTAACCTTCAAATTGCATTTAAACCTCAGGCTATCCAGTCCTATGCAAGCGGAAATATTCAAGCTCATATTAATTTTCTT
Organism: uncultured Mesonia sp.; assembly: GCA_947499595.1. Taxonomy (GTDB): domain Bacteria; phylum Bacteroidota; class Bacteroidia; order Flavobacteriales; family Flavobacteriaceae; genus Mesonia; species Mesonia sediminis. The sequence continues at coordinate 13,570 of CANMOY010000005.1, read as the reverse complement.
TTTCAAACCTCTAAAGTTTCTTACTTTCTACTTTTAGTTCTGGTGTTACCATTATTGATGAATATGGAACAAGTGCTCAATATTTGGCTAGGAGTAGTGCCTGAATATGCGATTGAATTTAGTAAATTGATTTTAGTTTTTGCTTTGATTGATGCCTTGGCTGGACCTTTTTGGATGTCTGCAAATGCTATCGGAAATATTAAAAATTATCAAATTGTAATAGGGGTTATTCTTTTATTAAATTTACCTTTTGCCTATTTAATATTGTATTTAGATTATAGTCCTGTATATGTTATGCTAGTCAAGGTGGTTTTGAATTTTTTGGGATATATTTATCGAATTAAATATGTTCTGAACAAAACGGGTGTTTTACCCCAAAAGCACAATCTTTATTACGGGACCATATTGATTATCTCGATAATAGCATGTTTGCTATACATTTTAAAGAATCAATATTTTACTCAGGATAGTGATTATGCAGTACTTGTATTTTCTAGTGCAGCCAGTGTATTGGTATTAAGTACAGCTATCTGGTTTTTTGGGTTTACAAAAACGGAAAAAAACAGCCTAATAACATTAGGGAAAAAACTTATAAATCGTTAATAATTATCATTTCAAAAGTGCCTAAAGTTTCAATAATCCTTCCTTGTTATAATGTAGAAAAATACGTTGCTAAAAGTATTCAGTCTGTTCTAGATCAAAGTTTTAAAGATTTTGAATTGTTGATTATAATTGATGGTTCCCCAGATAACAGCAAAGGCATTGCCGAGAGTTTTGACGATTCGCGGATCCAAATATTTGAGAAAACAAATGGAGGGCTTTCAGATGCGCGTAATTATGGTATGGAAAGGGCCAAGGGAGAATTTATCTACTTTATGGATAGTGATGATTGGATTGAACCTGATTTGTTAAAAGATGGTATATCTTTTTTGGAATATAAGAAAATCAACCTTGTGATTTTTGGCTATACCCAAGATAATGAAGATATTAATGGAGGTATTTTGAATTCTTTTGATGTGTTGCCAAACACCGATATTATAAGAAAATCACAATCCAATCTTGAACTAAACGCCAATATTTTAGGTTTATTAGGTTATGCATGGAATAAAATGTATAGGAGAGACTTTTTAACCTCTAATAATATTATTTTCGAAAAAGGTACATCTTTGATTGAAGATATTTTATTTAATACGCAGCTATATCATAAGCTGGATGAGATTCATTTTTTAAATAAGGCATACTATCATTATCTTAACCGCCCTAGCGCTACCTTAATTAAGCAATATCACTCTGAATCCTTCGCATTAAAATTAAGACGAAATTACGTACTTCAAGATTTATTTAGAGAATGGAATTTTAAAAATAGCAAAGCTATTCTTGCTAAAAGCCATATCAGCGGTATAAGGTATTGTATACATAATATGTTCTATTATCAAAATAATTTAACTTTCCTAGAAAAAAAGAATCTTATTAAAGAAATGCTTTATCACTCCTTTACGAAAGAAAATATAACTAATTTTGACCCCAAAAACAAGAAAGATTTAGTTATTAAATTTCTTATAAAGTATAAACAAGCATATTTACTTGCTCTTTTATCCCGGTTAATAAAATAATTATGTTGAAAAAATTAGTAAACTTCAGAATTAAATACCGTATTCGCTTATTTTTTCAAAAATTTAAGCCGCTTGATTATTTTAAGGGGACGCAACTTTCAGAAAATAAAAAGTATGCTTTTATTTTCTTAGCTGCAGATTACGGTAATCTGGGTGATGTAGCGATAACTTACGCCCAAACAAAATTTTTAAGGGAAAATTTAAGAGCTGATTTTAAAGTAGTTGAAATTCCCATCAGTCAAAGTCTAGAAGGTTTACATTTTGTTAAACAGAACATTAAACCTGGTGATATAGTAACAAGTGTAGGTGGTGGAAATTTAGGAGATCTATACGATCAAATTGAGTTTATTCGCCAGCTAGCCGTAAGTTTTTTTCCAAAAAATAGATTTATTTCATTTCCTCAAACCTTTGATTTCGGTGAAAATAAAAGAGGGCAGGAGGCATTGAAAGTAGCAAAAGAGGTCTACAACAAGCATCCCGATTTACACTTCATTGCTAGGGAGAAAACTTCTTCTGCACTAATGAAAAAACATTTTAGCGAAGCCAATGTAATGTTGACACCAGACATTGTCATCAGCTTAAATAAAGAACACCCTAAAATGACTAGGGAAGGTGCTGTAATTTGCATGCGTAGCGATAAAGAGAAAAATTTAAATACTGAACAATCTAATTTTATTTTAAATAGTATTAAGGAGAGGTTTACTCAGGTTACTTTTTATGATACGCATATAAAACGAAATAAGTTAAGTGTTAAAGAAAGAGAGTTAGAATTAAATAAGATATGGGATGCCTTTAAGGGCGCAGAGCTAGTGGTTACCGATCGCTTACATGGAATGATTTTTTGCTATATTACCAATACACCGTGCTTGGTTTTTCAGAATAACAATCATAAAGTGAGAGAGACTTATGATTGGATTAAAGAAAATAAGAACATCAATTTAATTGATTCATTTTCTGAGAGTGCAATAATAGATTTTTTAGCGCAACATAACTTCGATGTAGGTGTTATTTCCGATTTATCACATAAATACCAACCAATAAAGGAAGTTTTATAGTATGCAACGTATTCTGCACATTACTGGTAGTATGGATCGTGGCGGAGCTGAGACTATGATCATGAATTTGTATAGGAATATAGATAGAAGTAAATTTCAATTTGATTTTATTTTTTTTACAACGAAGGAAAGTGATTATGAGAAAGAAATTTTAAAATATGGGGGTAAGATACATCGCATTTTAGCCTCCAATCCCATTCAACAGTTCAGGCAACTCGTTACCTTTTTTAAGTTAAATAGAGGGTATAAAATTGTGCATAGTCATACTTTATTGAATAGCGGGCTCAATCTTTTTGCAGCCAAATTGGCTGGTGTCCCTAATCGCATCGCTCATGCGCATAGTATAAGAAATGGTGATAACACTGGTTTACGACATAAAATTTATGAGGCTTCCATGTTGTTTTTAATAGCCAATTTTGCTAACTACCGTATTGGATGCAGTCGAAGTGCGGCAAAGTATTTATTCAAAACCAATGAGAAAATATTATACCTGCCAAATGCTGTTGATGTTAAAGCGTTTTTAGCTATAAAAAAGAAAGAAATTACTAATAATACATCTGACTCAAAATTAAATATACTTCAAGTGGGACGTCTTGAGGAAGTTAAAAACTATGCCTTTTCATTGGCACTTGCCAAACAACTAAAGAAAGAAGGTTTTGATTTCACTATGAACTTTGCTGGAAAAGGAAGCTTGAAGAATGAAATACAAGAAAATATTATTAATTATAACCTTGGTAATGAGGTAAAACTATTAGGTTTACGTACCGATATACCAGAACTAATGGTAAAAGCCGATGTCTTAATTATGCCTTCTCTTTTTGAAGGCTTGCCAGTTAGTTTAATTGAAGCGCAAGCGATTGGGTTACCTGCAATAATTTCTAATACTGTAACTGATGAAGTAGATCTCGGGCTGGAATTAATAAATAGATTACCTATAACAGGAGACAAATCATTAAACCTGTGGGTAGAGAAATGTCTAGAAGTGAAAAATAAGGATAACAGCTACACAGACGATGAAAGATTAATAAAAATTGAAAAGACCGGTTACGATATAGAGGCAAGTGCTAAGCTTTTAAGTGACCTTTACTTAAGTTTTTCTCATGTTTGATTTTATACCCATACAGCAATATACACCGTTGTATTATCACTTGATGTTCGTAAATGTACTTTTGGTTTTATTGCATCTTTTTTCGTTTGGTTATAATAATAGAAGAAATATCATTTTTTTAAAATACTTTGGTATTTTTAATTTGATGTTTGTTTTGCTTTATATGGGTTTGAGGCCTAATCATGCTGTCTTCGTAGATATGCGTGGATATGGATTTAATTTTACAAAATATCAACATGGGAACTTCGTACGATTAGAAAAAGGTTCGGATTACTTATTTGAATTATTTACATTAATTTGTTCACAGATTACAAATTTAACGGGTTATTTTTTTATTTGTACCCTTATCTATGTTTACCCGCTCTATAAACTTTCTAAGAAATGGTTTGGTAATTACTGGTTTTACGCATTTTTGATGCTTATTGTTTCGTTTTCATTTTGGAGTTACGGCACAAATGGTATAAGAAACGGTTTAGCTAGTGCTATCTTCATTTTCGCTTTAACTAGAAACAAATTTTGGCACCAAATTTTGTTTTTAATCATAGCGATAGGTTTTCATAAATCTATGTTACTACCTACGTTTGGTTATCTATTTGCTTACTCTAAAATTACGAGTAGGAAACTATTGTACTTTTGGGTTTTATGTATACCTCTTTCGCTTGTTGGGGGTAATTTTTTTGAAAACTTGTTCGCAAATTTAGGTTTCGATGAAAGATTGAGTTATTTGACAGATGATCGTTTTGATCAACTTTTTAGCAGTAGTGGTTTTCGTTGGGATTTTTTGTTTTACAGTGCCATACCTGTAATTGTTGGGTGGTATTTTTTAATTAGAAAAAAATGGCAGAATCAGCAATTTGAAAAATTATATAAGACCTACCTTGTCGCAAATGGCGTTTGGATTCTTATCATTGAAGCTAGTTTCTCTAATCGATTTGCATATTTATCTTGGTTTCTAATGGGAGTTATTGTCATCTATCCTATTCTAAAGTACTCAATGGATAACGCTGTAAGGTCAAAGCTAATAGCGCATATTATATTACTATATTTTTTATTTACCTATACTTTAAATGTAATTTTATGAGTTTGATTACCGTATTCACGCCAACCTTTAATAGAGCTCACTTATTGCCTCAACTTTATGCCAGCTTGTGTGAGCAAACCCTAAAAAACTTCACTTGGCTTATTATAGATGACGGCTCAACGGATGATACTTTTAACCTTGTAAAAAAATGGAAAACTGAAAGTAAAATTAATATTGATTACCATTCACAAGAAAATCAAGGTATGGTTGCGGCTCACAATACTGCTCATCATCTCATGAATACTCCGCTTTGTGTTTGTATAGATTCCGACGACTATATGCCTCTTGATGCAATTGAAAAAATAAGTATATTATGGCACAAATACGGGTCAGATAATTGTGCTGGTTTAATTGGCTTGGATCAATATCCTAATGGCGAAATTGTTGGCGATAAATTTCCGAATGATAATTGGAATTGTAAGTTCTCCGATCTCGAAGCAAATGCAATATATGGGGATAAAAAGTTTGTTCATAATAGATCAGTATTTAATAAATATTTACCCTATCCAAAATTTGAGGGTGAAAAGTTTCCCATTACAAGTTTTTTATATTTCTATATCGAGCAAGACCATAGGTATTTGGCATTTAACGAAGTGCTTTGTGTAGTAGAATATCAAGAAGATGGTTTGTCAAACAATTTGATAAATCAGTATAAGCAAAGTCCGAAATCATTCGCACATTATCGTAAAACAAGAATGAAATTTGCATTAAATTTTAAAATGAAGTTTAAAAACGCCATTCATTATGTTTCCTCCATGTTGATGGCCAGAAATTATAGATTGTTTAAAGAAAACCCTGCTAAGTTAACCACATTTTTTGCTATACCCTTTGGGGTTCTATTAAAGCTATACCTAACTGCCACCAAAAAGACGAGTATAAATACTAAACTAAATAAAAAATGAAAGCAATAATTGTTCCAGGTGTTAGTGACCTAAATAAAGGAGATCAAGCTCTGGTATGGGAAAGTCATAGACTTGTAAAAGACACTGGTCTTTACAATGAAATATTCATTCTTAACTCTGGGGATAATGAAGAAGAGAAAAATCTTTTATGCTCACAATCAAAGGAGCACGGTTATGAAATGATTGAAAACATACTTCAGCACCCGCGAAGAGGTAGACATAAGAGTGACGAGCATGTTCGGGAATCAAAAATTGAATTAGCAAAACAAGTTAAAAATGCGAGTTTAGATTTCTTAAACACGAAATTTCTTATTTCTATTGCTAATGATCTATCGCTGGTTAAAAAGCTTTTTTCAAAAAAGGTATACAGTACGATAAAAGAGTTTTCTGAAGCAGATGCTGTTTTTGTAAAAGGAGGTGGCTTCATTCATGCTTATGGTGAGAAAACTGCTCCATATTTAATGTGGTACTTCCTTTTTTATGTGCGCTTAGCGCAAAAAATGAATAAGAAAGTTGTGTTCTTACCTAATTCATTTGGTCCTTTTAAAGGTTTAACTGTAGCAAAACAAGTACGTTCTGTTTTTAACAAGTTAGATTTGATTTATGCAAGAGAAAATGTTTCAGCAGAAAGTCTGGGTGAATTGTTGAATAAAAAAATACCTGTGGAAATGGATTTAGGCTTCTTTTTACAGAAAGGAAGTCAAGTTGAAGCTCTTAAAATTTTAAAGAAATATAATTTATCAGTTGAAGATAAGATAGTTGGAATTACAATTCGACCATGGAGATTCCCGGGCTTAAATAATCCAGAAGAATTATATGAAAATTATATTAAATCTGTTGCTGACCTGGTTAAGAGTATCTCAGAAAAGGGATATAAAGTCGCATTATGCAATCAATCACTTGGGCCAAATTCACATGAAGATGATAGAAATGCAATTTTAGATTTACTCGAAAAATTTAATCATCCAAATGTCGTTTGGATAAATGAGAATCTGTCTTGTGATGTACTTAAAGCAGTTTATTCAAATTTTTATTTTTACGTGGGAACCCGCTTTCATTCTATAATTTTCTCTTTAACTTCTAAAGTTCCATCAATTGCAATAGGTTATGGAGGAAATAAAGCAAAAGGAATAATGAATGATTTTGGATTAGATAAATACGTAATTCAAATTCAAGACGTCACTACCGTGAATTTAATTGAACTTTTTGATGATGCGATTGAGAATTATGATAATATTACAGATTCTTTATCTAATTTCATAAATATAGTAAATGAAAGTAGAGAAAGAATAATTTCTGATATTAAAGGCTTATACCCTTATAAATAATGAAACCTAAACTCATCCGCACCGCTACTGTACCTATATCTCTTGATAAATTACTTGAGGGTCAGTTGCATTTTTTGTCTTCATACTTTGAGATTGTGGGTGTTTCGTCACCGCCACTGGATTTATTGCAAAAAATAGAACGCAGAGAAGGCGTTGTGGTAAAAGCTGTTCGCATGCAGCGAGGTATCAGTCCACTTAAAGATTTAATAGCTTTATGGAAATTGATTAGGCTGTTTCGTAAAGAAAAGCCACAAATAGTTCACTCTATTACTCCTAAAGCAGGCTTGCTATCTATGTTAGCGGCAAGGATTGCGGGCGTGCCATTCCGTTTGCATACGTTTACTGGTCTAATTTTTCCCACGCAGGCAGGAGCAATGCAGAAGTTATTAATACAAATGGACCGTCTTTTATGTAGAGCTGCAACCCATGTTTATCCAGAGGGAGAAGGAGTTAAACAAGATTTAATAGACTATAAAATTACAACCAAACCTTTGAAAGTACTGGCTAATGGAAGCGTTTGTGGCATCAATACCCAGCACTTTTCTCCACAGCAAGTCACCAGCATAAAAAAACAAGCTTTACGGAAGAAATACGGCATAGCACAAGAAGATTTTGTTTTTGTTTTTGTTGGGCGCTTAGTAGGCGATAAAGGAATTAACGAATTAGTAGATGCATTTAAAAACCTATGTCCTCTCGAGCGGAGTCGAGAGATAAAATTGTTATTAGTAGGACCATTCGAAACAGAATTAGATCCTCTACAACAATCAACACTTCACGAAATAGAAACAAACCCGGCTATCATTTCAGTAGGTTATCAAGAAGATGTACGATCTTTTTTTGCAATTAGTGATGCCTTAGCATTTCCCAGTTATCGCGAAGGCTTCCCCAATGTAGTTTTACAAGCCGGTGCAATGGATTTACCAAGTATAGTGACGGATATAAACGGGAGCAACGAAATCATCAAAAACCAAGAAAACGGACTTATCATTCCACCAAAAAATACAGAAGCTTTGCAAAACGCCATGTTGCAAATAATGAACGATAGAACCCTCTATACCCATCTACAAAAAAATGCAAGACCAATGATTTGTAAAAGGTATGAGCAAAAGTTGGTTTGGGAGGCGCTGTTGGAGGAATATGAGGGGTTGGTGGAGATAAGTAACGTGTAGTGAGTAGTTAGTAAACCAGTCAACCAGTAAATATGAAGACACATAAAGATTTAGATGTTTGGAAGAATAGCATTAATTTTGTTACTCGACTTTATCAAAAGACTCAACATTTCTTTTCTACTGAACGTTATGGATTAACTTCTCAATTAAGAAAAAGTGCTGTTTCTGTTCCGTCGAACTCTTCACCTGTGAAATAAATTCAAATCATTATGGAAAATTTTTTCTATGTTTATATTCTGGAAAGCGAACTTGAAGGTAAAAACTATACTGGTTATACGAAAGATTTGAATTTACGATTAAGTGAGCACAATAAAGGTTCCGTAGTATCAACAAAAAATCGCAGACCTTTAAAGCTAATTTATTTTGAAGCTTGTTTATCTCAAAAAGATGCGTTAAAAAGAGAGAAATATCTCAAAGCATATTATGGTAAAATGTTTCTAAAAAAAAGACTTAAATCGTATTTCACAGGTTAAACAGAGGGTTATTCCAGAAAAGGAGTTAAAGAACGAAATCATTTTCTATATATAGCTTTAGGTAGTAATTCGGAATTAGAAACGTAACTGATTATTGCTGAAAACCTTAATTTTTTGTCTGAAGCAATAGCTACGGAATTAAAAAAGGAGAATCAGAAAATAGGAAAGCAGTTAGTAAACTTGATTAAATATTTTGAAAACCAAAACCAGTCAACCAGTAAAACATGTATAAAAACGCAATCAAACCCCTTCTTGACTTCCTCGCCGCCTTAGTGGGTTTGCTAATTCTGAGTCCGATTTTTATCGTGGTAACACTTGCTTTAGCGCTTGCGAACAATGGAAAACCATTTTTCGTACAGAAGCGGCCTGGAAAGAACGAGCGAATTTTTAGCATTATCAAATTTAAAACGATGAACGATAAACGCGATGCGGGAGGTAAGTTATTACCCGATGCAGAACGTCTTACCCGAATTGGGAAATTTGTACGAAAAACTTCATTAGATGAAATTCCCCAACTGCTAAATGTTTTAAAAGGCGATATGAGTTTGGTAGGACCGCGACCTTTGTTGCCAGAATATTTAGAAATTTATTCGCCTAAACAGAAATTAAGGCATGATGTTAAGCCAGGAATCACAGGTTTAGCTCAAGTTAAAGGTAGAAATTTGTTGAAGTTTAGTGAACGATTGAAAAACGACGTAATATATGTTAACAATTTATCTTTTGTATTAGACCTAAAAATTTTAATTTGGACAATTAAAACAATTTTTTTTAAATCAAATGATATTGTCTTAGGACAAACGGTTGATGAAGTTGACGATATAGGTTTGAGTAGAAATTTAAGTTCTAATCATTTTAAAAATAAAACTAATGAATATAAAAGGAAATAAGGTGTTGCTTCGGGCAATTGAAAAAGAAGATTTAACGTTGATTCATAAATGGTCAAATGATCCTAATATTAATTATATGTTGGGGGGGTGGCATTTTCCATCTAGTATGAAAGATCAGGAAAAGTGGTTTGAATCTTTATCTCTAAATTCTAATAACCAAAGATTTGCGATTGAGACAAACGACTTAGGACTAATAGGTATGTCCAATCTTGTTGATATTGATTGGAAAAATAAGAATGCTTTTCACGGTATGTTGCTTGGTGATATTGACATTAGAGGCAAGGGTTATGGTGTCGATTCTATCATGGCAATGAATAGATATGCCTTTGAAGAGTTAGGATTAATGAGGTTGAATGGTTCTATGATTTCTTATAATGAAGCCTCTATTGGAGTTTACACAAAAAAATGTGGCTGGGTAGTCGAAGGAGTTAAAAAAAATCATTATTTTAGGAAAAATCAATGGTGGGATCAGGTTGTTGTAGGTATTACGAGAGAAGGCTATAACAAGCTGATTGACAAAACAGACTACTGGAATGATAAGTAAAGAATTTGGTTCAGATTTTCATTACTATCAAAGTAATGTAATTAATGCTGAGTATTCTATATTTAATGAAGAGCACCTTTCTTTATTTTTATCTGGCAGAGCTGCGCTTTATAATTTACTAAATTATGGTATAGAAAAATTTGGGTGGTGTAAGGTTGGTTTTCCTTCTTATTACTGTCACGAGGTAGTGGATTTTTGCAGAAATCTTCCGATAGAAGTTGATTATTATAATTACAATCCTTTTATACATAGAAGCTTAGACTGGGAAGACGACGAAAAATCAGTTTTTATTAGCGTAAACTTTTTTGGTATTTCAAAGTTAGATACGTCTTTTTTAAAAAAATCTATCATCATTGAAGACATTACACATAATCTATTGAGCTTTAAAACATCTAGCGCTAATTATTGTTTTGGTTCACTACGTAAACAATTGCCGTTGCCCGCCGGTGGGTTTTGCTATGATCCTAATAAAGACTTGAGTGTAGACCTTGAAGTAGATAACCTTTCAGATAAAATCGTTTTACAAAAGCTTACAGCAATGCTTTTAAAATCAAAATTTCTTAAAGATGAAAATATTGAAAAAAAAATGTTTAGGAGCTTATATATTGAATCTGAAAAATTATTTGAATTAATTAAACCGGATAGTGCTATTCCCGATATATTAAAGAAAATGATTTTTCAATTTAACTACAAAAATTTGCTTGAGAAAACACAATCTAACATACAACTTGCTAAAAGAAAATGGCGGTCTAATAGGAAGGTTAAATTGCTTTCCTCTAATCAAAATTCTGAAATGGGTTTACTGTTGTTATGTGATAACCATAAAACCAGAGAATCTTTGAAAGGGTTTTTAATAGATAGCAATATCTATCCCGCAATATTATGGCCAAACCAAAAAACTAAAAAAGATAGATTTTTTGAGCAAAAAATGTTATTTATACATTCCGATTTTAGATACGATAATGAAGATGTTCGTTTTATAATTAAACAATTAAATTTTTTTACAGCAAATGTTTGATTTCGAAATTATTGAAGTAAATAATCCAATATGGAATGAATATATAAATGGATGCGTAAATTATGATTTTTACCATACGGCTTGTTACCATAAAATTGAACAAAAGCAAAATGAAAAATCGATTCTAATTGTCGTTAGGTCATTTGATGAATATATTTGCTTACCATTAATTGTTAGCCCAATTCCCTCTACGAATTATTTTGATGCCAATTCAGTTTATGGTTATGGAGGTCCTATAGCTTCAAAAGATTTTAGTAAGCTTTCTGAAAGGATAATTACTTTTTTTAAAAAATGCTTTTTAAACTACTGTCGTGAAAACAAAATAATCTCGGTATTTTCAAGATTACATCCTTATATAAATAATTTTGAATTTTTTAATGGTTTTGGAGTAGTAAGAAACCTCAATAAAGTCGTAGGGATTAATTTAAAAGCAGATCCGACTATTCAAAGACGCCAATATGGGAAATCGACTAAGAATCAAATTAATCAATTAAAGAAGAAAAAAAGGTATGAGGTTAAAGTCATTAGAAATAATGATAATTTCATTGAAAACTTCGTGGAAATATATCACGAAACAATGGATAGAGTGAAAGCGGCTAAGAGCTACTATTTCGATTTTGAGTATTTCCATAATTTTTTGAATAATGAGTGCTTTAATTCTGTTTTACTGATGGGTTTTAAAGAAGGAGAACCTGCCGTGGGTGGTATATTTACTTATACAAATACTATCATGCAATATCACTTATCAGGCACAAAAAATATTTTTATGCGTGATCATCCCATGAAATTGATTATAAATGAGGCTCGCTTATTAGGCAATGATTTGAATTTAAATTATCTGAATTTAGGCGGTGGCGTTGGTGGTAGCGATGAAGATTCGTTATTTCGTTTTAAATCCGGTTTTTCCAAAGATTTTCATCAATTTAAAGTTTGGAATTTGATAGTTAATGAGGAAGTTTATAATAGTTTAGTAGCAGAGAAAAATCTAAAACCGGAAGATTATCCGAATTTTTTTCCGTTATATAGGGCTAAATAGGTTACTAAAATGCATATTTGAAGGAGGTGGGTTATAGTTGCTCTCGAATTATGAATTAACTAACTCTGTAAAAAAAGGTATATTGTGTAATCTAACATTATGGTAGATAGTGACTAGTAAACCAATATTTCTTACGCAAGAAAAATCCAAATTAACTAAATAACAACTGAATTATTTGATTAATACGCGGGTTTCTCAATGTTCGGCCACAGCAAGGTGATTTTAGATCTGCTTTATGCGCAACAGCAGAGGCAATTGGGGTATTTACTGGATGATAATACAAGCATCACTTCCCATATGGGACTTCCTGTACATAGCCCAAGTCCAGAACGTTTAAAAGCGCATCCGCTTATTTTGGGAATTGGAGATAATGAAACCCGCAGACGATTGAGTCAGACTTTAGCAGTTGATTATGCGGCAGCGCTTATACATCCCAGTGCCATTTGCTCTCCCAGTTGCCAAATAGGGGAAGGCACGGTAGTGATGCCCGCTGCGGTGATCAATGCCGATACGCATATCGGTCGGCACGCCATCATCAATACCGCTGCGGTAATTGAGCACGACTGTCGTTTAGGCGATTTTGTTCATGTTTCACCCAATGCGGCTTTGGCCGGAGGTGTTGAGGTAGGTTCGGGAACGCATATCGGTATAGGGGCGCAGGTGATACAAGGCATAAGCATCGGCAAAAACTGCCGTATTGGAGCCGGAACCGTGATTATTAAAGACGTACCCGATGGGGTAACCCTGGTGGGCAACCCAGGCCGTATCATTAAAAAAGACCACTCCTCATGAAAAATTTTTTATTCCTTTTACTATTTTTAGTCAGTGCCTTAAGTCCGAGTTTTTCGGCGGTCAGTTTACCGGTAAAAGTAGAGCGCATACAGCCTTTTACCGAAGTAGTTTATATTACCAATACCGGTAAGAAGTACCATAAATCCGGTTGTAGATATTTAAAAAGCAGTAAGATTAAAACCACTAAGGCTGAAGCTAAAGCAGCGGGTTATACGGCTTGTAAGGTTTGCAAGCCTTAAAATCTGAGTTTTTTAATCCTTTACTTTTTTAGTTCCAACTAAACCACTTCTCGATACAACCCAGCAAGTCCAACTGCGGCATTAAAAATGCCTGTTGGCTAGGCTGGCCCACTCGAAGTAACAGGGCGTTTAAAACCTGCCTTGTCAGTTCGAGTTTCGGATTTTTGGACGATAGAACAAAAATGTGAAGTATCGAGAACAAGTCGAAAAGTAACGAACTTATTTATATTTTCATAACTTACTTTCTTACAATTCATCAATCTTGCTATGTCCTAATTTTCATTTTCTTTACGGTGTATTCCTCTCGCTGCGCTCGTCGGATACA
>CANMOY010000004.1 GCA_947499595.1 uncultured Mesonia sp. | reverse complement strand
GAACTTACTATCTAAAAGTAGTAGTTAATCAACCAAAAAAGACCGTAAAAAAGGTCAACCTATTTCAGTATAATACACAAAAGTGGGGAAATTAGCCGAACAGGAACCATAAAACAATAGTAGGCACAAACTAAATTTTAATAATTATGAAAAATTTAAAGTTATCGTTACATTTTTTAATGGCATTTTTTGTGAGTGCTGTTATTTTTACAAGTTGTTCAGTGGATAATGAACAAATGGAAAAACCAACAGCAATTGATAAAAATTCTTTAAATGAAAGTTTAACTTCTCAACAAAATTATACAGAAGCTACAAATAGAACAGCTGAAATTGATGGCTACATTGTTAGAGAAGTTTTTGTTGGTAATGAAGAAAGAGCCAGTAAGTATATATTTGAAAGCACCAAAATAAATAGAAGGGGTACTTCTGTGGAAGTAGATAGAGAAAATTTTACTTTAACTGTGACAGACATGCAAACGTCTGAAAAAGTTGTTTATAATGAAATAAATCAATTTTATGAATATGAGCCAACAGACCAATTTGATATTATTAGAATCATTGTAAATCCTATCATTCCAGACCCAGTTACTGGAGACCCACAACCAATCGCTCTAGGCTGGCGTTATTCTTATGGAGCTTGTGTAGATGGTCAAAGAGGTGTTTATAGAGCTTATTACTTTCTTGGTTTCCAACTTACAGACGAAGAGCGTGTGACAGAAGAAGGCAACCCTAACAAGCAAGTAACTGTTGGGTGTAATGAAGAGTATCAACCGTAAATTAATAAATAACGGTGCTGTTAAATTTAGCAGTACCGTTTTTATTATAAAGTGAATGAAAAATACAATCCTATACTTTTTACTATTTTTTTCTTTAGAAATTTTTAGTCAAAAATTTATTGTTGTAGATAAAGAAACCTATGATTTAGTAGAGTCTGTATCTTTTAAAATCTATAACGGTGACCAAATAGTATATGAAGATATAACCAAAAAAAACAAAGCAACCATTATTCCCGAATACCTTAAATATGATAAGATAAAATTTACTAAAACAGATTATAAAACACTCACTATAGAAACAGAATATTTGAATGAAGCTGTTTACCTTATTAAAGAGATTATACAATTAGACGACTTGGTAATTTCTACAAAAAAAGAAGGTTCTATTATTTTTGGGGAATCAAATAGGATTATAAACTCCCAAAGCAAATTCATTACATCAGAAATAGATTCTGGTATAATTTTCAAAAACAATCACAGCAATTTAGATATTAGCCAGACCATTTTCTATGTTGACAAAGTAAAGTTCAAAACAGCTTATAAAATCCACTTTTTTGAAGTCGAAGAAAGTTTGCCTTCAGGTAATTTACAAACGCTTCATTTTATTAAAAAGATTTATTCAACCGATACCCTTTACTTAAATCCTAAGCAAAAAAACAGAATTGAGATTGAGCACAAAGAGGATATTTTATTTGAAGAAGGCAAAACACTTTTTGTTTGTATAGAGCTTTTATACTATTTAAATGAAAATCATCAAAAATTTACTCCAACAAATAAAGACAAAACAAAATTGAAATTTCAGTTTTCCAACGAAAATAATTATTACGCCAAGACATATAATATAACTAAAGGTAAAGAATCTGTTTATTTAGAAAATAGTAACCTAATGGTTAAATATGATTTTGCTAATTACCTGTTTAAAACCCCATCTAAAAGAATTCTTATAACTCCAGCAATCCAACTACAAGCAAAGGAAGTAAAATTATAAAACAAAAAAACCTATTGCCAATAACTAAGCGTTCCCCAATGAAAAATCGGGGCAAGCTGTGTGGCCGGTACAGCCTGTCCCGACTTCTTTTTTCGGGAGCCTAACATGAACGCCGTGTTGACTAACCCGGCTGTTTGTCGGTTGGTACTATGGGGATTAATCTATTGCTGTGCAGCTCTTTTAGAGATGATTAGCAACATTTCTTTTCTTAGCGGTAGACTTAGGATACCCAAAAAGCTTATAAATTGCACCTCTTTGCGTATTGAATGGTTTATTGCTATCACTTTATGCGGTTTTTCTTGATTTTGGGGTGTAGCATTCTATTACGTCTTGAAGAAGCGTTTTTCATTATCTTTTAATTTTGTTTTTTGAGTCGTTCAATCCAATATTCTGGTGGTTCACTATAGGCATTCCCTTTTTTGGGAAGTCTATATCCGGCTATGGCTATTAAAAATAGAAAATACCCAAGTGAAAGACTCATCCATCATTCCGATAGAGGTTTTCAATACTGTAACCCCAAATACACCCAATTTGCTGAAAAAAATAATATTGTTATGAGTATGACCGAACAGTATGATCCTTATGAAAACGCAGTTGCAGAGCGTATTAACAGGACGCTTAAATATGAATATGGACTAAAACAAACGATTAAAAACACTGAATTAGCGCAGAAAATGACAGCACAAGCAGTGTATATTTACAATAACCTAAGAACACATTTTAGCCTGCATTTAAGAAAGCCAGCTGAAGTGCACAAAAATCCAACGATCAAATACAGATCCTATCGAAAAAATAATGTAAATTTACCTGAACTTACTATCTAAAAGTAGTAGTTAATCAACCAAAAAAGACCGTAAAAAAGGTCAACCTATTTCAGTATAATGCAATATTCCGGTTTTTAAAAAACTCTGTATAGAATCCATAAAATACACTGCTAAGCACAATGAATGTTCGTGTAGAAAAACATACAACACTTAAAATAAGTTTATGAAAAATAGAAAAATCGAAATTAAGTGGGCGTTGATATTTGTTGTTATGTCTTTGCTTTGGATGTTTTTAGAGAAACTCGTTGGGCCGCACAGCACGCATATAGATTAACATATGTAATTAACTAATTTGTTTGCAATTCCTGCAATTTTAGTTTATGTTCTGGCAATGAAAGAAAGACAAGAAGGAAAATCATTTCAATGGTCAGATAAGCTATTAAAAAGGTTTTGTTTCAGGGTTAATTATTACGGCTATTGTCGCATTTTTTGTAAAAAACAAATGAAAAAAAAGTAGTATCTAGCCCGGCTTTTAGGTATGTCGAATATATTGATGCATACAAGCTATTAGCTATATATCGGCTCATTATAAAATAAATTATTATGATTCTTGAATCAAAAGCAGCAATACAAGTTCAAAAACCAATTAAAGAAGTGTTTGATGGAACTGTAAACCCTGAGAAAATGACGAAATACTTTATTTCTGAAAGTAGTGGTCGGTTAGTGACAGGAGATGAAGTAATTTGGAAATTTCCAGAATTCAAGGAACAATTTCCAATAACACATGTTAAAACTGATAAGTATGACGCTATTTCATTTGTTTGGGATCCCGAGACCACTGTGAATATAACATTAGAAAATATGGCAGACGGAAGTACTCTAGTAAAAGTAAACGAAAAAGGGAAAGAATTTAATGAAGATAACTTAAATTGGGCCTTGGAAAATTCAGGTGGATGGGCAAATTTTTTAGCTTGCTTGAAAGCTTACCTGGAATATGGAATACAACTCAGAAAAGGAGCTTTTGACTTTATGCGAAAATAACCGAATAAAAATTAGATCAAATGAAAGTAACAGCTAAAAAAAACGAACAGGTTGCCAAAATGACTTTTGCTTCGGTGTATCCACATTATGTAACCAAAGTTGAAAAGAAAGGAAGAACAAAACAAGAACTTCATCAAGTAATTGAATGGATCACCGGTTATGATGAAAAAAATTTACAACAGCTTATTGATGAAAAGGCTACTTTTGAAGCCTTTTTTCAAAAAGCAAAAATCCATCCCAATGCCCATTTGATTAAAGGCGTTATTTGCGGCTACCGAATTGAAGATATTGAAGAGGAGTTTGAAATTTACAGACAAGTTCGATATTTAGACAAATTGGTTGATGAATTGGCAAAAGGGCGAAAAATGGAGAAAATCTTAAGGGAAGCTTAAAATAAGCTGCGTTGTTATAAAAGTATACTTTTAATTATACCAGATTTTCATTGAAAAATTGAGAGATGAAAGGATAGCGTGTTTTGAGCTTGGAAAAACTATCAAGACCAACTATAAGCAATCTCAAATCTGAATTACTAAAATAACTACTTGTAATTTAGTGTTATTTTTGAAAGCGTTCAAACTAATGAAATCACCTATTAAAAAGGCATACAAAATTCTCACTATAGTCAATATTCTATGCGTATTGATACCAATAGTAGTATACGGTTTATGGATATATGCCTATAATTCAGGCGAAAGCCAAACCGAACGCGTTCAGATATTTAAAAGTTACTTACCCCTTTGGCTAAGAGGAAGGTTTAGCGTTAACTATTTAGGTTTGCTTTTCTGTACCATCGCATTAATTCTTAGCAGCCATGCCATAAAAAACATCAATAGGTTGTATCTTATCATTAACACTACAGTGATAATTTTGAGTATCGTATTTTTTTGCTTATTTCTTTTATCATTGATGTAAATTATTTCACTTAACTAGTAAAAATCAGCTATTCCCTTAGCGTTTTTTAGCATAATTACTGAATGCGTCTACCTTCAAAATCTAATTATATGATAATAAGTGGAATTATAGGATTTTAATCGATTAGCGTTTTAAATAGTTAGGAAAGAATTAAAAAAAAATTCCCTATTCGCGTAAACACCAATAGGGAATTATTTTAGCAGATTAATTGATCTTCAATGAGTCAATTCTTTTAAAAAGTTATCGGGTTGATAACGCTTAATTTTATCTAAACTTTTTTGCACAGCCGTATTATCTACGCGGTGATTGGTGAGCTTATTGTCTAAATAATCGCCATAAGCCGCCATATCAACAAATCCGTGACCCGATAGGTTAAACACTATTGTTTTTTGAGCGCCTTCAATTTTGGCTTGCTCTACTTCCCGAATAACTTGTGCTATAGCGTGGGTGGATTCTGGCGCCGCTACAATTCCTTCCGCTTTAGCGAATAGTATTCCAGCTTCAAAACAAGTAAGTTGATCAATAGCTTTTGCCTCAATAAAACCGTCTTTTAAAAGCTGACTGCATAAAACACTAGCGCCATGGTAGCGTAATCCTCCTGCGTGAATTCCTGCAGGCACAAAATTATGACCTAAGGTATACATTGGCATTAAAGGAGTGTATCCTTGATTATCGCCGAAATCGTACCTGAATTTCCCTTGGGTAAGCTTTGGGCAACTACTGGGTTCTACTGCTACAAATCGCGTATTGGAAGTTCCTTGCATTTTATCCTTTAAAAAAGGAAAAGCTAAACCGGCAAAATTAGAACCCCCACCCAACGGGGCAACAATTACATCGGCTTGGGAATTGTCCATTGCCAATTGTTTTTGTGTTTCCAAACCAATTATAGTCTGGTGCAAAAGCACGTGATTTAACACCGAACCCAAAGAATATTTTGTGTCATTTTCTTGCACGGCACGCTCTACTGCCTCAGATATTGCTATACCCAAGCTTCCGGTATGGTTTGGATCGTCTTCTAAAACAGCTCTTCCCGCTTGGGTGCGTTCCGACGGACTAGCGTATACATTTGCTCCAAAAGTATTCATCAAAATTTTACGATAAGGTTTTTGCTTGTAGCTCACATTCACCATATACACTTCGCATTCCAAATCAAATTGTGCACAGGCATACGCTAAGGCCGTTCCCCATTGTCCTGCTCCGGTTTCGGTGGTTAATTTTTTAATTCCCTCTTCTTTGTTGTAGTACGCTTGGGCAAGCGCAGTGTTAGGTTTATGCGACCCACTTGGGCTAACGCCTTCGTACTTGTAATAAATTTTACCCGAATAACCCAATGCTTTCTCTAAACCACTAGCCCGAAAAAGCGGAGAAGGCCTGTAAATACGGTATTTTTCTAAAACCTCATCGGGAATATCAATATAGCGTTCCTGACTCATTTCCTGTGCTATCAAGGCTTTAGGTAAAATGGATTCTAAAGCTTCTGGCGCCAGTGGTTCTAAGGTTTTAGGATCTAAAGGAGGCAATGGTTTATGTGGCATATCGGCCACAATATTATACCATTGCCTTGACATTTCGTTCTCAGGTAAAAAAATCTTTTTGGTGTTCATAGTAATAAAAATTTAAAAGTGGATAAAATAAAAAAGCCCGTCTGTAAAAATTTACAGACGGGCTTTTCTCACGAAGAGATTGTAACTTTAATATATACCAATAGCAAAGCAGCACGCCTGTTTTAAGCTGTGCCACCACCAAGTTGTATTTAAAGTTAGTTTTCTCATTATGTGTGCAAAGTTATTTAAACTTTTTACTTTCAAAAAATAAAAAAGGAAAAAAAATTTAAGCTTAATTACTACTTTCTAGTACAGCTTTTTAATTATCAGATATTTAAATCAGCAAAAATATTTCGTTCTTAAATATTTAACATGATTTTTCAGTTTGTTTTTTACAGATTTTAATTTGTTTAAATTAGCTTTGTAGCCTAAACAAAACGAAATGTACTTTATAAACTTACATCATCATCATTTTCATATTTGCTCCTCAGGCGAAGTGAAAAGGGTATGTTGTATGTAAAGCAAACTATATTTTTTAAACAAACCGTCTGAGTAAATCAGGCGGTTTTTTTTTTGATTTACTCAGACCTATTTATCCAAAAAACAATGAGTAAATTAAAAATTGCTATTCAAAAAAAAGGTCGCTTGTATGAAGAATCCATTCAACTTTTAAAAGAAAGCGGCTTAAATTTTAAGGAAGGAAACAATCAGTTAAAGATTGTGGTTGAAAATTTTGCGCTAGAAATTCTACTGCTTCGCAATGCCGATATTCCACAATATGTTGAAGATGGCATTGTAGATCTTGGTATTGTAGGCGAAAACATTTTAATAGAACAGCAGGTCGATTATGATGTTTTAAGGAAATTGGGTTTTGCCTCCTGCAGACTCTCTTTGGCTATTCCCAAAGCTGAAAATTACAACGATATTTCTGCTTTAACTCAAAAGAGAATAGCTACCTCCTACCCCAATACCCTTCGCGCTTACTTAACCAAAAATAATATTCAAGCCGAAATTCACACCCTCTCAGGTTCAGTTGAAATTGCTCCCAACATTGGCCTAGCCGATGCAGTTTGCGACCTTGTAAGCTCTGGCACAACGCTATTTAATAATGGCTTACGTGAGGTAGAAACCATTCTTAATTCTGAAGCAGTGCTGATTAAGTCTCAAAAAATCAATTCCGTAAAACAAAAAAGCATAGATAAATTGGTCTTTAGAATGGATGCCGTTTTAAGACCTAAGAAAAGTAAATATGTCTTACTTAACGTACCCAATGATAAAATTAATGCGGTAAGCCAAATTTTACCCGTTTTAAAAAGCCCCACGGTTTTGCCTCTCGCCCAGCCAGGATGGAGTTCGCTGCACTCTGTTATCGACGAAAATCAATTTTGGTCGGTTATAGATCAGCTTAAAGCTTCAGGTGCCGAAGATATATTAATCATCCCCATCAATAAAATGGTTTTATAATGAAAGTTTTATATACACCCACGATAGAAGAGGCTCAAAAGGCTTTACAGCGGCCGTCGCAACAAACTGAACAACAAATTGAGGATACGGCAAATATTCTTCGGCAAGTTCGCGAAAAGGGAGATCAAGCCATCCAATTTTTTAATGCCAAGTATGACAATTCCCGTCAAGCGGATTTTAAAATTGAAAAATCTCAAATCCAACAAGCGGCAACACAACTAGATGAACCCCTAAAACAAGCCATTCTAAAAGCTTATGCGAATATTAAAAAATTTCACGCCAGTCAGTTATCGCCAAAGAAGAAGATAATAACAAGTGCGGGAATAGTGTGTTGGCAGGAAAATAAACCTATAGAAAATGTAGGCCTTTACATACCGGGAGGTACCGCCCCTTTGTTCTCCACTATATTAATGTTAGGTATTCCTGCTCGTTTGGCCAATTGCCAGCGTATTGTTGTTTGTCACCCCATTAAAGGTAATGCCAGTATGCATCCCGCCGTAGCTTTCTGTCTAGAATTGTTAAACATTACCGAAGTGTATAACATTGGCGGCGCCCAAGCAATTGCTGCCATGGGCTACGGTACTTCAAGTATTAAGCGAGTAGATAAAATCTTCGGACCCGGAAACGCCTATGTTACCCGTGCCAAGCAAATTTTACAACAAAATGGAGTAGCTATTGATATGCCTGCCGGCCCCAGCGAAGTGCTTGTTATTACAGATGAAAGCGCTAACCCAGACTTTGTAGCGTCAGATTTAATTGCCCAAGCCGAACATGGGCCAGATAGCCAAGTGGTATTTTTAACTCCAAGTAGAACAATTTTAAAGCAAACCTTAGCTGCCTTAAAAGAGCAAGTTGAAAAATTACCAAGAAAAGAAATAGCCGAAAAAGCTTTGCTTAATAGCGTGGCTATTTTAGTAGAAGATCTGCCTGCGGCCTTTAAATTGAGTAATTTTTATGCCCCCGAGCACCTCATACTGGCAATAGATGAAGCGGGGCAATATTCCGACAAAATTAGCAACGCTGGCTCGGTTTTCTTGGGGCATTACAGTTGCGAATCTATGGGCGATTATGCTAGCGGCACCAATCATACGCTACCTACTTTTGGTTTTGCCCGAAGCTATAGCGGCGTATCTACTTTGAGTTTTTGCAAGCAAGTCACTTTTCAAGAGATCACTAAAAAAGGCATTGAAAATCTTGGTGATGCGGTTGCTTTAATGGCTGAGGCTGAAGGCTTGGCTGGTCACAAAAATGCAGTCGATTTAAGAATAAATAACCTTAAATTATGAATGAGATAGAGAAACTTATCAGACCCGAATTGCGTAACTTAAAACCTTACTCTTCGGCAAGACACGAAAGCAACCAACAAGATTTAATTTTGCTCGATGCAAACGAAAATCCGTTTGGAAGCCTAAATCGCTATCCCGATCCCTACCACACTCAACTTAAATCGGCTTTAGCCAACTTAAAAGGTTTGGCTACCAATCAAGTTTTTTTAGGCAACGGCAGCGACGAGGTCATTGATTTATGTTTTCGGCTTTTCTGCACCCCCAAACAAGATAGCGTATTGGTTTTTACACCCACCTATGGTATGTATGAAGTCTTAGCGCAGATCAATGATGTCTCTGTAATCAGAGAGCCTCTAATTAACAATCAATTGATCGACATAAAATCCGCGAAAGCGAGTATTGAAAGATATAAGCCCAAAATGCTTTTTATCTGTTCGCCTAACAATCCTACAGGATCTGCCATAGCAATGCGCGATATAGAAGCATTACTAGATTTTTATTCGGGTGTTTTGGTGATAGATGAAGCCTATATCGATTTTAGTAAAGAAGAAAGTGCTTTATCTCAATTAAGTAAAAGGAAAAATCTAATCGTCTGCCAAACTTTAAGTAAGGCGTACGGTTTAGCCGGAATTCGTTTAGGGATAGCCTATGCTTCACCAATGATAGTACAGTGGCTAAATAAAATTAAACCACCTTATAACATCAGTACTTTAAACGCTCAAGCCGCTTTTAATAGGCTCGCCCAAAAACAAGATGTTCAAAATGAAATAAACTTAATTCTTCAAGAGAAAGCACATCTAGAAAATGAACTAAAAAAACTGGAATGCATCACGTATGTCTACCCTAGCCAAGCCAATTTTCTATTGATAGAAACACCCAATGCTGAAAAACTGCACGCCTTTTTTCTATCCAATAATATTCGGGTACGCGACCGTTCAAGCTTAATTGAAAATTCTTTGCGTATAAGCATTGGTAGTCCAGAAGAAAACAAACAATTACTCAAAACACTTAAAAGCTATGAAAAAGAAAGTATTATTTATAGATAGAGACGGCACTTTAATTCTAGAACCTCAACCCGATCAACAAGTTGATAGTCTTGAAAAACTCAGTTTTTACCCCGGCGTATTTACCTATTTAGGAAAAATAGCTCGCGAATTAAATTATGAATTGGTAATGGTAACCAATCAAGATGGTTTGGGAACATCTTCTTTTCCTGAAAACACCTTTTGGCCCGCTCATAACAAAATGTTGACCGCTTTTAAAAATGAAGGTATTGAATTTAAGGCTGTGCATATAGACGCTAGTTTACCCCAAGAAAATGCACCTACGCGCAAACCTAATACGGGTATGTTGCAGGCTTATATTTATGGTAATTACGATTTAGAAAATTCGTTTGTAATAGGCGACCGTTTAAGCGATATTGAATTGGCAAAAAATTTAAATGCGCAAGCCATTTATTTAGGTGATGCTCAAAACCAAGCTAGGCTTTGCACCACTTCTTGGGAAACTATTTATCAATTCTTAAAGAAAAAACCTAGACAAGCTACAAAGTCAAGAATTACCAATGAAACGCAGATTGAAATCGATTTAAACCTAGATCAACCTAAAAATGTTTCCATACAAACGGGAATAGGCTTTTTTGATCATATGCTTGAGCAGATTGCAAAGCACGCTCAAATAGGTTTAAATATTCAAGTTAATGGCGATTTGGAAGTAGATGAGCACCACAGTATCGAAGACGTAGCCATTTGTTTAGGCGATTGCTTTTTAGAGGCTTTAGCCGATAAAAAAGGAATTAATCGATATGGTTTTATGTTACCTATGGACGATTGTTTGGCACAAGTGGCGATTGACTTTGGTGGTAGACCTTGGCTAGTATGGAAAGCCGATTTTAACCGTGAAAAAATAGGCAATATGCCTACCGAAATGTTTATGCACTTTTTTAAATCTTTTTCAGATGCTGCCCGTTGTAACCTCAACATAAAAGCCGAAGGAGAAAACGAACACCATAAAATTGAAGCCATTTTTAAGGCTTTTGCACGCGCGCTGCGAGCAGCTATAGACAAGAATGAATCGTTTAATATACCCAGTACAAAAGGAATTTTATGATAGTAATTTTAGATTATAATGCAGGCAATACCCAGTCTGTCAAGCACGCCATTAATAGATTGGGCTACAGCTGTAAGCTCAGTAAAGATTTAAACGAAATTCAACAAGCCGATAAAATAATTTTTCCCGGTGTAGGCCAAGCAAGCGTGGCGATGAAAGAACTTAAATTAACGGGCCTGGACAAGCTTTTACCGAAACTAGAACAACCGGTTTTGGGCATCTGTCTGGGGCTTCAGTTAATGTGTGAGCATTCCGAAGAAAACGACACCCAAGGTCTAGGTATTTTTCCAACAAGCGTTAAACGGTTTACTGCCCAATTACCCGTGCCACATATGGGTTGGAACTGCTTGCAATTCAATAATAAATCTATATTAAACAAGGTAAAGCCCAGTGTCTACTTTTACTTTGTGCACTCCTATTACGCCGAGTTATGTGATTTCACACAGGCTACAGCCACCTATGACCGTTCGTTTAGTGCCGTTTTACAAAAAAACAATTTTTACGCTACGCAATTTCACCCCGAAAAATCGGGAATAGCGGGTGAGCAAATTTTAAAAAACTTTTTATCCTTATGAAAATTATACCTGCTATTGATATCCTTAACGGAAAATGTGTCCGTTTACAAAAAGGAAATTACAGTCAATCAACCACTTATAGTGACAATCCGGTTGCTGTTGCTCAATCTTTTGAGGACCAAGGATTCACCCATTTGCATGTAGTCGATTTAGACGGCGCAAAGGCGAATAAAATCATTAATTACAAAAGCTTGGAAGCTATTTGTAAAAACACCCAATTGCAAGTCGATTTTGGAGGTGGAATTAAACGAGAAGAAGACATTCAAATAGCTTTTGATGCCGGCGCTCAACAAATTACTGCCGGAAGTATTGCAGTAAAACAGCCCGAATTGTTATTATCCTGGCTAGAAACCTACGGCGCCGATAGAATTATTTTAGGTGCCGATGCCAAAGACCGAAAAATTGCCAGTATGGGTTGGCAAGAATCGAGTGAATACGATGTGGTAGACTTCATAAAATACTTTGAAAGCCAGGGTGTAAAACAAGTTATTTGTACAGATATCGAAAAAGATGGAATGCTCAACGGTCCCGCCTTTAATTTATATGCAGAAATTTTAAAAGAATCCTCATGCCAACTTATCGCCAGTGGCGGGGTACATTCTATTGAAGATATTAAAAAGTTAAAAGCTTTAGGTTGCGCGGGTGTTATCGTGGGAAAAGCAATCTATGAAGGACAAATTAACCTTAAAAATCTAAGCGAATTATGTTAACTAAAAGAATTATCCCCTGTTTAGACATTAAAAATAATCGAACTGTAAAAGGGGTTCATTTTTTAAACCTGATAGATGCAGGCGATCCGCTTGATTTGGCAAAATTGTATGTGCAACAGGGGGCAGATGAACTGGTTTTTCTAGATATCACAGCCAGTAACGAACGCCGCAAAACCTTGGTAAATCTTGTTCAAAAAATTGCTCAGGAAATTAATATTCCTTTTACCGTAGGTGGCGGCATTAGTAGTGTAAAAGATGTACGCAGTCTTTTAAAGGCGGGAGCCGACAAAGTTAGTATTAACACCGCAGCATTAAATCGACCGAATTTAATAAAAGAAATAGCCGATCAATTTGGCAATCAATGTGTGGTGGTAGCGGTTGATGTAAAAAAAATCGAGGGTAATTATTTTGTCTTTAAAAATGGAGGACGAATAAACACCCACATTAAACTTGAAAAGTGGTTGCATACTGTTGAAACTTTAGGTGCGGGTGAAATTTTATTAACCTCAATGAATCAAGACGGAACCAAAGACGGATTTGATATAGAATTAATGCAACTTGCCGGCATGTCCGTGAACCTACCCTTAATTGCTTCGGGCGGTGCGGGCAGAGCATCGCATTTTGCCGAGGTTTTCAAAAAAACGAAAACATTGGGAGCCTTGGCCGCGAGTATTTTTCACTTTGGAGAAGTGCCTATTCCAGAATTAAAACAAATTTTAAAACAAAAAAACTTACCTATACGATGAACAATTTAAACTTTGAAAAAACAGGCGGATTACTACCCGTTATTGTTCAAGATTACCGTAATTTACAAGTGCTAATGTTGGGGTATATGAACCAGGAAGCGCTTAATATAACACGAACTACCAAGCAAGTTACATTTTTTAGCCGCTCTAAAAATAGGATTTGGACCAAAGGAGAAACGTCTGGAAACACACTAAGCGTAAAGAAAATTATAAGCGATTGCGACCAAGACACGCTACTCATTTTAGCTAAACCCAACGGACCTACTTGCCATACAGGTAATCAATCTTGCTTTGCTACCCAAGGGAATTTTTTATATGAATTGGAAGCTAGCCTTGAAGACCGCTTGAGATCTGGCGACCAAGATTCGTACACGAAAAAACTTATGGATCAAGGCTTAAACAAAGTAATTCAGAAATTTGGTGAGGAAAGTGTAGAGCTTATTATTGAAGCTAAGGATCAAAATAAAAATTTATTTTTAAACGAAGCAGCCGATATGCTTTATCACTTTCTAGTGCTTTTGCAAGCCAAAGAAACTTCGCTAAAAGAAGTGGAAGATAAGTTGATTGAAAGAAGAAAAAAGTAATTTTTTAGCGAAAATTTTGGCAGTTCTAACGAACTGCCAAAATGTGCTATTTGATAACCAACAAAGGCATTTTACGGTGATTGCTAAGCAGCTCATTGGTTACGCTTCCTATAAATAAACTTTTAATTGCGCTACTTCCTTTTGCTGTTACTACTAGGCAGTCACATTTTGCTTTATCTGCAAACTCCTCAATACTATCGGCTATAGAAGCATTTTCTCTATAAACATAGGTAAAAGGAACCTGAGCATCAATTTTATATTTTTTAACAAACCAATCTACCTTTTCCTTTAGATGCTTCTCGGTTTTATCAATAGCTTTTTCAGTGTTGATATACGGATAAAAGGAGGAGGGTATATTATAAACATGCAAGCCTTGAATCTTTGCTTTTACGGTTTGGCTCCAAGCCTCGCTCAATTTAAAACATTGTGCCGAAGCGGCGCTAAAATCTGTAGGTACCAAGATACGATTTAATGTAAATGGCGTTTCCTCGGGCACGAGCATCAAATCCGCTTTAAGCATGCGAACCAGTTTTTGATTCATGGCTCCAGTACCTTGTAGTGCATTTTTATTACCCGAAATTAACAAGTCGATTGCATACTCACTAGATAAATGACTTAGGATCCCTTCTGTATAATCATCGCTAGTGAGCAAGATAGAGTAAGGTGAATCACCTGTATAATGAGTATCAACACTATTTTGCATACTCTGCTCTACAATATTATCTATAGAAATATCATCATCGAGCAAATCCTCATATAAATCATTAATTTTATAGTGCTTAATGTTGTGGGCTAAATACACATGTTTTATAGGCAACACTTGGGTTAAAAAACTCACATAGCGCAGTAATACCGCATCCATTTCGGTTAAATCGAGGGCCAACATGACCGTCATTTCTTTTTTCAACTCCTTCATGATAATAGACTTAATGCTTTAAGATTTAATAGTGCTTTCGTGATCATCTTGGTTTTGTGTATTATCGACTTCTAGTCGTTCTCTATTCTTCTTATCGCGCTCTTTATTGATAAGTTCAATTATATTTTTACGATAGGATTCTTTTTCTAACAATTGCTCCTTTCTCCTTGTCTTTTCATAATCTTCATTGAGGCCTTTGTATAAAGAAGCACACATCATTACCAGCATAAAAGCAAAAGGAAGACCTGATATGGTCACTACCGTTTGTAAAGCGTTCAAGCCACCACCATACATCAGTACCGAAGCGATTACACCAATGGCTACCGCCCAAATTACGCGTTGAAAAGCAGGGGTTTTTAATTTACCCCCCGATGTTATACTATCTACCACCAAAGCCCCAGAATCGGCAGAGGTAATTATAAAACTACAAATGAGCACTACTCCCAAAACCTTAAGTAACATAGCTAGCGGAAATTTATCAAAAAACACATATAAGGCAGTAGAAATATTATCATTAACTGCCGCGATCATAGCCGTGTCGCCCAAAAGTATATCGCGCATAGTAGTTCCTCCAAAAGCACTAAACCATAAAAAGGTAACCAATGCTGGTAAAATAAGTACGCATAAAATAAATTCTTTAATAGTTCTTCCTTTAGATATTCGTGCAATAAAGGTACCTACAAATGGCGACCAAGAAATCCACCATCCCCAATACATTATGGTTCTTGTTTTTTGCCAATTGGTTCCTTGTAAAGACTCCGTCCAAGTTGACATATCTATAAAATTAGTGAGGTAACTACCTAAATTCTGAATATAGGATTTAAAGATAAAAGTAGTAGGTCCCAAAACCACCACCAAAATAAAAATTGCACTCGCTACCCGTACATTGAGTTTACTTAACATTTGAACTCCCTTATTTACACCACTAAAAGCAGATAAAGTAGCCGCAAGTGTAACGCCTACAATAATTAATATTTGGTAAAAAAGCGAACTTGGAATTCCAAAAACGTGGGTAAAGCCCGAATTGATTTGTCCTACGCCAAAACCAATGGTGGTGGCTAGACCAAATAAAGTGGTAATCACAGCCATCACGTCAATTACATCTCCCATCCATCCGTAAATACGATTCCCTAAAACTGGATAAAAAATACTGCGCAAAGTAAGCGGCATTTTTCGGTTAAAGGTAAAATATGCCAGTGCCAAACCAACTACCGAGTAAATTGCCCAACCGTAAATACCGTGATGCAAGAATGAAAAATTTATCGCTTCTTGTGCTATTAAAGCCGGATTTTCTCCTGCCAAACGCGGCGGATTTAAAAAATCACGTACCGGATCGGCAATACTAAAGAGAACCAAACCGTTACCTATTCCTGCACTAAACAGCATTGCAAACCAAGCCCAAAGACTAAATTCTGGTTTTGCCTTACTCCCTCCAATACGCACACTACCAAATTTACCAAACGCCATATACAAACAAAAGACAATAAAGAGATTCACCGCCAAGGTATACATCCAACCCCCGTGCGCCGAAACCGCAGTTTGGGCAAGGTTATAATAGTAAGATGCCTTTTCTTCAAACAATAAGGTAAATCCTACGATGGCTATTAGAATTGACATCGCCGCAAAAAAAACAGTTTTGTTTACTAATAAACCCAAAAATTTGCTTGCGCTTTCTCTACGCGTTACTTTAATTGACATAGTTTTAATTTATGATTATTGATAAAAAAGTAACTGGACAATTGCAAAATAAATTTGACATTCGATTTCCCAATTAATTTAGGTAGGGTAATAAAACGCGCACAAGGAAAAAAAAATTAGTGATAAATTATTTAAATACTGCTATCATTCGTTTGTATGGCGCTCCCCTTACGGGTCAGGCTTTTCGCTTCAATCTTTTTGTATTTACAAAAAGGATTTACGCTACAATCCTTAGCGCAAAGGCGTGGC
This sequence comes from uncultured Mesonia sp., assembly GCA_947499595.1. Taxonomy (GTDB): domain Bacteria; phylum Bacteroidota; class Bacteroidia; order Flavobacteriales; family Flavobacteriaceae; genus Mesonia; species Mesonia sediminis. The sequence goes on along the minus strand of CANMOY010000004.1, from coordinate 283,111 downwards.
TAATCTAGATTTTCAAGTTCAAAAAGATCTTCTACTCTTACTTTAAAAACCCGCGCCAACTTTAAAGCTAAAACGGTAGAAGGCACATATTTTGATTTTTCAATTGCATTGATGCTTTGCCTGCTCACCTGCACCAATTCCGCCAATTGAGCTTGGGTTAATTCAAATTTTGCACGGTATATTTTAATTTTATTCTTCATGCTGCAAAGATTTCTGTTGGACGTATAAATTCAGGTGAAACTTAAGGTTATAAATTAGCAAAACACCCAACAAAGCAAATAAAGCAAAATAGTAGAAGGCCAAACCATACAAAAAGAAACTACCTAATATCAGTAATACATAATTGATTAAAACAGCCGAAAGTAGACTAGAAAGTCTAGTTTTTGCAATATACTCATCTTCAATTTTTTGTTTAGAAAATCCACTGAAAAGCAATCCTAAAATAAACAACACCAGTATAATTTCATCAAAAATATTATTTTCAATAAAAGCAAAATATTGAGTACCGGCTAAAAATTCAATATCCCAAAGAGCCCATACTTTAACCGTCAAAAAACTAAACTCCCAATCAAAAACCAGTGTTCCTATAAATAATACCAGCGCCACAATAAATAAAGTAAATCCCAGTTTTTGATAAACCGATGGGAATAAATATGTTTTCATAATTATTGAATTTAAAATGTAAAGCTAAAATTACAAATTGTAAAGCAGACTTTACAAAAATAAGTATTAAATTTTATTTTAATATAAAAGCTATTCAGTTAAAACAGAAACTCAAAATTCTTAGTTACCTTAGTAAAACAAAAAGAATATTATGAATTATCAAGAAAAAATGCTACGCGATAATGCCTTAAAAGGCAAAACCATATTGGTTACAGGAGGAGGTAGCGGCTTAGGAAAAGCCATGACCCGTTACTTTTTAGAGTTGGGCGCACAGGTTTGTATTACTTCAAGGAACTTAGAAAAATTAGAAAATGCCGCACAAGAGCTGAGTGCAGCAACCGGCGGAACCTGCCATGCTATTGCATGTGATGTGAGGCACTATGAGCAAGTAGAACAAATGATACAGAAAGCCATTGCTAAAATGGGTAGCATTTCTGTTTTGGTAAACAATGCTGCGGGAAATTTTATTTCGCCTACAGAAAGGCTTTCTTCCAACGCCTTTGATACCATCATAGATATTGTCTTAAAAGGTACCAAAAACTGTACTTTGGCGCTAGGTAAACACTGGATAGACCAAGGAGAAAAAGACAAAACTGTACTAAATATTGTAACGACCTATGCTTTTACAGGCTCTGCCTATGTGGTTCCTTCGGCAACTGCCAAGGCTGGAGTGTTAGCACTCACCAGAAGTTTAGCGGTGGAATGGGCTAAATACGGCATACGTTTTAATGGTATTGCTCCAGGTCCGTTTCCTACCAAAGGCGCTTGGGATAGGTTATTGCCAGGTGATTTAAAAGAAAAATTTGATTTAGCCAAAAAAGTACCTTTAAAGCGAGTTGGCGAACACCAAGAATTGGCCAACTTAGCCGCCTACATGGTATCTGACTTTTCGGCTTATTTAAATGGAGAAATCATCACAATAGACGGAGGAGAATGGCTAAAGGGAGCCGGGCAATTTAATTTACTCGAACAAGTACCAGACCATATGTGGGATATGCTTGAAACCATGATAAAAGCAAAAAATAAAAAATCATAGTAAAGTGTTAACAACTTCAATTTTTAAATGCTAGAATAAATTGTATTTTTACCTTCTAAAATCCGATTTTATTAATGGGTAAGATAATTGCTATTGCCAATCAAAAAGGAGGTGTGGGTAAAACCACCACCTCAGTCAATTTAGCTGCTTCTCTAGGCGTTCTAGAGAAAAAGGTTTTGTTAATCGATGCCGACCCACAAGCAAATGCTAGTTCTGGTCTAGGTATAGATATTGAAAGCATAGAGTTAGGCACCTATCAGCTATTAGAACATACCGCAAAAGCCGAGGAGGCGATTTTAAAAACCGATTCGCCCAATGTTGATATCATCCCGGCCCATATCGATTTGGTGGCTATTGAAATTGAACTGGTAGATCAAGATAAGCGTGAGTATATGTTACAAACGGCTATCAGGCATCTCAAAGAGCAATATGATTATATAATTATAGATTGCGCCCCTTCTTTGGGTTTGCTTACGCTTAATGCCTTGACTGCCGCAGATAGTGTTATCATCCCTATACAATGTGAGTATTTTGCCTTAGAAGGTTTGGGCAAACTTTTAAACACTATAAAAAGTGTGCAACGCATTCATAATCAAAACTTAGATATAGAAGGACTTTTACTTACCATGTATGATGCACGCTTGCGTTTGAGCAATCAAGTGGTAGATGAGGTTAAAAAACACTTTGACGAGATGGTGTTTAAAACCGTTATTCAACGCAACGTTCGCCTTAGTGAAGCGCCAAGTTATGGCGAAAGCATTATAAATTATGATGCTGCAAGTAGAGGAGCTAGCAATTATTTAAGCTTAGCAGAAGAAATTATCAATAAAAATAAATAGCAGTATGTTATGGCAAAGGCTACCAAGAAAAAAGCTTTAGGAAGAGGATTGTCTGCCTTACTTAACGATCCAGAAAACGATATAAAATCGGTTAAAGATAAAAATGCCGACCAGGTGGTAGGTAGTATTGTTGAACTGCCGCTAGACACTGTAGAGGTAAATCCGTTTCAACCACGAACCAGTTTTAATAAAGAAGCCCTTCAAGATTTGGCGTCTTCTATTCGTGAACTTGGCGTTATTCAACCTATCACGGTAAGAAAAATTGATTTTAATAAATACCAACTGGTTTCTGGAGAGCGTCGTTATCGCGCATCAAAGCTAGTAGGACTTAAAACCATACCAGCCTATATTCGAATTGCCAACGATCAAGAATCGTTAGAAATGGCGTTGGTAGAGAACATTCAAAGACAGGATTTAGACCCAATAGAAATTGCTTTATCCTACCAACGGCTTTTAGAAGAAATCGATTTAACGCAAGAACAATTGAGCGACCGTATAGGTAAAAATAGGTCAACGATTAGTAATTATTTACGATTACTTAAACTTGACCCAATTATTCAAACCGGGATGCGTGATGGTTTTTTGAGCATGGGCCACGGTCGTGCGCTTATCAATCTAAGCGATCACGAAGTTCAGTTAGGAATTTACGAGAAAATAATCAGTGAAAACTTATCGGTACGTGAAACCGAAAAGCTAGTTAAAGAAAGTCAAAGCGGTAAAAATAAGTCTAAAGCCAAGCCTCCAAGTATTCCACAACATATCAAACAAGATGTAAAAGAGTTCTCTAGCTATTTTGGTGCAAAAGTAGATGTTAAAATGACAAAAAAAGGAAATGGTAAATTGATTATTCCGTTTTCTTCACAAGAAGATTTTGAGCGTTTGGCAAAACTCATTCAAGGTGAATAACAGATTGTTTTTTATACTTATCGTTTTTGTACTGGGGTCGCTCAGTGGGTTTAGTCAGACCGACAGTCTGAGTATAAATCGGACCCAAGAATTAAAAGAATCACCAAAAGAATACGACCCATTGGCGCCATCTAAAGCCGCTTTTTATTCGGCTGTTTTGCCAGGATTGGGGCAGGCTTATAATAAAAAGTATTGGAAAATACCTTTGGTCTACGCCGGAATTGGTGGCGGTATCTATTTTTATATAGAGAACAATAAAGAATATCACCGGTACAGAGATGCCTATAAACGCAGGTTGGCAGGTTACGAAGACGATGAATTTCAAGGCGTTCTTCAAACCGAGGCTTTAATCGATGCACAAAGGCAATTTAGAAGAAATAAAGAAATATCTATATTGGTTTCGGCGGCTTTCTACATATTAAATATTATTGATGCCAATGTAGATGCCCACTTAAGTCAATTCAACGTAAGTGAAGACCTCAGCCTTAAACCTCGTTTTAATATCGATGAGTTTACAGGCAAATCGGCTTACGGACTCTCATTAAATTACAAGTTATAAATGAAAATTGCGCTATTAGGATACGGAAGAATGGGTAAAACCATCGAAAAAATAGCTACCGAACGTGGCCATGAAATCGGTTATAAAACCAATACCAAGTTAGATGAGGAGATTTTAAAGCGGCAAGATATTGCCATCGATTTTAGTATTCCAGAAGCTGCTTTTGATAATATTACTACATGCTTTAAACTGGGCGTTCCCGTAGTAAGTGGCACCACCGGATGGTTAGACCATTTAGAAGAGGCGCATAAAAGCTGCTTAAAGCATAAAAGCGCATTTATTTATGCGTCTAATTTTAGCCTGGGGGTGAATCTTTTTTTTGAGTTAAATCGAAAATTAGCTCAATTGCTCCAGCCCTACCCCAATTACAAAGCTAGCTTAACCGAAGTGCATCATACTAAAAAATTAGATCAACCTAGCGGTACGGCCATTAGTCTAGCCGAGGATCTTATGGCTCAACAAGCATATACCGGCTGGCAGCTCACCAATGACAATCAAATTAAAAGTGGCAGCCTAACAAAGCCCTTAGCTATCACCGCTATACGAGAAGAGAATGTTCCTGGTACGCATTGGGTCAACTACAAGAGTGAAATAGATGAGATTAGCATCAAACACAAAGCGAATTCACGAGATGGCTTTGCTTTAGGCGCAGTTGTAGCCGCAGAATGGTTAGAGGGAAAACAAGGTATTTTTAATATGCAAGACGTATTAAATCTACACGAAAAAAAATAATTAGTAAAAGAATTAAAAGTTAGAATATGAGTTTATTTATGTGGTTTGTGTTTTTCTTGGTCGTACAATTGGTGCACGGCTTAGGAACCTGGAGGATGTATAAAGCTGCGGGCCAAAACCCCATTACTGCGTTTATTCCTGTTTATAATGCCGTAATACTGTTAAAAATAATCAATCGGCCTTGGTGGTGGGTGATTTTGCTATTTATCCCCATTGTAAACCTCATCATTTTCCCTGTGCTTTGGGTAGAAACACTAAGAAGTTTCGGGAAGCATCGTGTAGCAGATACTTGGTTAGCTATCTTAAGCTTGGGCTTTTACATTTACATCATCAATTACAGCGCAGATTTAAAGCATATTAAAGATAGAAGTCTTAAACCTAGAACAGAGGTAGGAGAATGGGTAAGTTCTATCCTATTCGCCGTTGTAGCCGCAACCATTGTACATACCTATTTTATACAACCTTTTACCATACCTACTTCCTCTTTAGAGAAAACACTACTGGTAGGTGATTTTCTTTTTGTTAGCAAGTTTCATTATGGAGCCAGAACTCCAAAAACTACGGTTTCATTCCCTATGGTACACGACACTATTCCTATTTTAGGCGTTAAATCCTATACCAATTGGCCTCAACTCCCCTACTTTCGTTTACCCGGATTTGAGGAAGTAGAACGAAATGATATTGTAGTTTTCAACTGGCCGGTAGACACCGTTCCTTATTTTGGTTATAAGGGGAAAGCCAGTTACTATAAACCCATCGATAAAAAATCAAATTACGTTAAGCGTGCCGTAGGTGTTCCCGGCGACAGCTTGTCTATACGAGACGGAAAAATATATATTCAAGGAGAACCGCTGCAATTACATGACCGTGCCAAGCCGCAATACTCTTATATCGTAAAAGGCAAAGGGCAAGGCTTTTCTTTGCGTTATTTATATGAACAATATGATATTACAGATCCGGTTGGCTGGTATAATCAGAACAACCGTGAATATTACTTTAGTTCATTGTCTGAAGAAGCGCTACAACGCTTTAAAAATCATCCTAATGTCGCTTCGATAAGAAGAAATATTGATCCTGCCGGTCAAGCCGAAGCTGGTATTTTCCCTCAAGACCCTAATTTCGCTTGGAATAAAGATCAGTTAGGACCAATTTATATTCCACAGGAAGGTGCCACAACTCCCATCACAACAGAAAATATAGCGCTATACAAGCGTATTATTGAAGTTTACGAAGGAAGCGAATGGGGTACTCCACAAAACATACAAGTAAAAGGCAACCAAGTTTACCTTAACGAGAATCCGATACAAGAATATACTTTTAAGCAAAACTATTATTGGATGATGGGAGACAATCGTCACAATAGTGAAGATAGCAGGTACTGGGGCTTTGTTCCTGAAACCCATATTGTAGGAAAACCAGTATTCATTTGGATGAGTTGGGATGGCAACGCACAAGGATTTATGAATAAAATTCGTTGGGAAAGGTTGTTTACTACCGTTGGCGGATCGGGCGAACCAGTTTCTTATTTCTATTACTTTGTAATAGGCCTTATTCTTGTGATTGGTTACAATACTTTTAGAAAGAAGAAAAAAAGCGAGTAAAATGGTAGAAAACGCTCTCGTACATCCGGTTTATTTTGGCTCTATCGCACAATGGAGTTTAATGCTGCAGGCAAAAAAAATAAGTTTTGAAGCTTGCGATAATTATCAAAAACAAACCTACCGGAACAGGCAGTATATTTATGGAGCTAACGGCAAGCTACTACTCAATATTCCTATAAAACATACAGGCGATAAGCACAAGCGAAAGCTAACCAAAGAAGTGGCGATAGAAAATAGTTTTGCCTGGCAAAAAAACCACTTTAAAAGTCTTGAAGCGGCCTATCGCTCTTCGCCATTTTTTGAATTTTATGAAGATGAATTTATAAGTTTATACAACAAAGCTTATACTTCATTGTGGGAATTTAACCTCGATGCCATGCAAGCCATTGCCAATTGCCTGCAAATTGATTGGAACCCAGAATTCACAGCTACATATCAAACAAAACCCACGAATGCGGCTCAGTTTGACGGTCGCTATTTGGTAGATGCTAAGGGCAGCCCCCAGTTTAAACTGAATGCTTACAGCCAAGTATTTGAAGAAAAACATGGTTTTATTCCCAATCTATCGATAATTGATTTGCTATTTAATGAAGGGAACAATGCCGCAAGTTATTTATTAGCAACCGATTTATCTAAGTAAAAAGTAGATTTAATAGGATAATGATCGGATAGCTGTTCGCTGTAGTTTTTAAAATCTATAATCTTAAAAGCGGGCGAAGTTAAAATAACATCAATACGAAGAGGTATAAAATCAAAAACAAAGGTTTTACCAAAGCCCTCTCCTGCCATTTTAAATGCGTCATTAAAATTTTCTGACAAACGGCGGTAGACATAAGAAAAAGCCGAATTATTAAGATCACCAGCCACAATACTCGGGTAATGGCTCTGGTTTACCAATGCTAATATCTGTTCGGTTTGCTGCTGTTGTTTTCTAAAACTTCGCCCCACTCGGGTGATTAATTGCTCCCGATTTTCTTTTTGTAACTCTTTTACACTAGGATTGATCTTTAAACTTTCTAAGTGTATGTTAAAAACCCTGATGGTATCCTCTTTAATGACCAAATCGGCGTATAGTGCATTGTTTCCTGTATTCTTAAAATCGGCTGAAGCCCGATTAATAATAGGGTATTTTGAATAAATAGCCTGACTCGCTTTTCCTTTCAAAACAGGCAAATAACTATAGGCATATTGTGATAAATCTGGGGCTTGCTGGTGATTATACTCCTGAAACAGTAAAATATCAGGATCTTCTTGTGCTATAAATTCTCCTATACGTGCTTTTAAATTGGGTTGAGGCAACCAATCATAAACATTAAATTGCCTTACATTAAAGGTCATAAGACTTATAGCCTTTTGCGGATCTACTTCCGCTTCAAGCGACCTGATTTTATATAAAGATAACAAGTGGTTAAAACCGATTAGAATAATAAGTAAAGAAAGGAAAACTTGACGTTTTAAGCCTAGCAACCAGTAAATAACAAATATAAAATTAAGTAAAAAGAAAATGGGTAGGCCTAAGCTGAGAACGGACAAAAAAGGAAAAGTTACAGGCGGAATATAGGGCAATAAATAGGCAAGCAATAATGCCAAAGCCACAAGGGTATTGATAAAAAACACCAATTTATTAAAGACACTGAGCCCTTTCATATTATTCTTTACCTACTTTAAACAGGAAATCTTTTTCTTCCTTGGATAAACTTTCATAACCATTCTCACTTATTTTATCTAAAATAGCATCTATTTTCTTTTGCTTATCCGTCTTTGATGCTTGCTTGGCTTTAGCGGTATAAGTGTTTCTCGGATTGCGGTATACTTTTTTAAATGGTGTTTTTTTGCTAGAAGATGCAGATGAAAACCATCCGGCTACAGCATCAAAAATTTTTTCAAACCATAAGCCAATATCATTGCCTTTATTCAATTGTTTGGTATAAGCATACCCCAACAAGGCACCCCCTAAGTGCGCGATATGGCCGCCCGCATTACCAAAAGGAATTCTGATCACATCTAGAACTACAAAGACCACCGCAATATGCCAGAGCTTTACATTACCAATTAACAAGAGACGAATTTGCATTTGAGGAGCTTGTGTGGCAACCCCAATCAAAATTGCCATAACCGCAGCCGACGCACCGATTAATGGCACATTGCCCAAGTTTGAAAACACCGGAAATAGATTATAGCTCAAGGCAAAAAGCAGCGCACCACTTATAGCGCCTAAAAAATAATAATTCAATAGCTTTTTCGGAGCAAAAAAGGTAAGAAAAAATCGTCCGGCAAAATGCAAAACTATCATATTAAACAACAAGTGAAAAAAGCCAGCGTGTAAGAATGCGTAGCTAATTACACTCCATGGTTTATACAACCATGATTCTATTTGAGTAGGAAAGCTAAACCAATTAACAAAAAAGTTACCTGAGAATTGAAAAAGAAAGGCTAGGGTTTGAAATAAAAATTGCAATACAAAAACCCCAATATTTAAGGCAATGAGTTTTTCAACTACATTAGCCGTCTTGTACTTTACACGCAATTGATCTCTCCAATCCATCTAATTCCACCGGTTAGCGTTAAACTGATTTTTTTTCCAATACCACATCATTATAAACCCGATCACGGCTCCCCCAATATGCGCCCAATATGCTGTATTGCTAGGCCCTAATAATGTACTACCGGTCACCGCCGAATAAACATTGATGGCAAAATAGCCCCCAATAAGATACTTGGCTTTTATAGGAATAGGTATAAAGATAATATACAAAGGTAAATTAGGATAAATCACTGCGAAGGCAGCCAGCGCTCCAAAAATAGCTCCACTAGCTCCTACCATCGGAGTATAATAATTACTGAGTAAATCGCTCGAAACATTTTGAGGCAAGGCACTAAAAACTTGTTGTGTGCTACTGTAATTGTAAATCATTTCTTGTATTTGGTTTACCGAAAAACCAGCTTCAAGCGCAGCATTAAAAGCACTGTTGTAATCGATATAACTAAACAAAATTTGAAGTCCGGCTGCTCCTAAACCGGCAGAAAAGTATAAAAACAAAAAACGTTGCTGCCCGATACTCTGTTCTAATACGCTACCAAACATATACAAAGCAAACATATTAAATAGGATATGACTTAAATCGCCGTGCATAAACATATGGGTAAGCAACTGCCAAACCTGAAAATTCACGTTTTCTGGAAACCAAAGCGCAAATAAGCGATAGGCTAAATCACCTAAAAATTGACTCCCGAAAAAAAATAAAACATTGATTATCAATAAGACTTTTACCGTCTCTGTTATTCTTCCCATTACCTGAAATTTTTCTCTAAGTCTTCAACTTCTAAACGTACGAAAACTTTTTTATTATTCGGACAAATTTGTGGTTCTTTACACGCAAACAGGCTATTGATTATAGCCAATTGTTCTTCTTTAGCCAACACACTGCCATTTTTTACTGCCATACTGCGCGCCATAGACTTGGCAAAAACATCGGTTTGTAAAAATCCGCTATCGGGGATTTCATGCTCAAAATCAGCTAAAAGCTGATCTAATAGAATAGAAACTTCACTCTCATTAATAAGCGTAGGAATACCACTAATACTCACCTCGGAGGTGTCTATGCTATCAAAAATAAAACCGATTTGCTCTAGGTGTTCGCGTAAGTTACTCAGCATATCTACCTCTATAGCGTTATATTGTAAAGAAAGCGGAAATAATAGTTGCTGACTTACTGCAGCCTTTACCGTTATATTGCGCAATAACTCTTCATATAAGATACGCGTGTGAGCCCGGTTTTGATCTAAAAGCAACATACCATTCTTATAAGGACAAACAATATATTTTTTTTGCAATTGAAAAACACTATCACCGCTCAAGTCTTGCTGTTGCTGCCCGAACAGGTTACCCGTAACTTCCTCACTTTCAACCTCGATTTTGGTTTCGGGTAATTGCTCATCAATCTGTGTATATAATGCCTCCCAAGCTGCATTCTTTTTAGCCGTGTGCCGATTAAATGCCATTGCCTTGGCTGCCGATTGACTGGCCGCTTGTTTTTCGGTGTCAAACGGATTAAAGTTACGATCAACCTCTATTTGTGGAACCTGTACTTCTTTCTTAGAAAGATCATAAGGGGTGTCTAAACTCGAATCCCTTTCAAAATCGAGTATAGGTGCAACATTAAACTGCCCTAAACTATGTTTAATCGCACTGCGTAAAATTGCATACAAAGCGTGCTCATCGTCAAATTTAATTTCGGTCTTAGTAGGGTGTATATTTATATCAATGCGCTTAGGATCGATGCTTAAAAATAAAAAATAAGAAGGTTGGGCTTTATCGGGCAACAAACCTTCAAAAGCGGCGTTTACCGCGTGATGCAAATACGGTGACTTGATAAAACGGTTATTGACAAAGAAAAACTGCTCGCTACGGGTGCGCTTGGCATAGGCAGGTTTTCCTACAAATCCCTCGATATTAATCAGTTCGGTTTCTTCTGAAACAGGAACTAATTTTTCATTGGTTTTACTACCAAAAATATGTACAATGCGCTGACGAGCATTTGTAGCTGGTAAATTAAACAATTCATTACCGTTGTGGTGCAAACTAAAACCTATTTGTGCATGAGCAATAGCCACGCGTTGAAACTCATCAATTACATGACGGGTTTCCACTTGGTTAGATTTTAAAAAATTACGTCTAGCAGGAATATTAAAAAACAAATTTTTAACGCCTATAATAGTCCCTTTTTGGGTAACACAAGGCTCTTGAGATTCTACCTCACTCCCTTTTATTTTAATACAAGTACCTAGTTCATCTTGCTCTTGCTTCGATTTTAACTCAACTTGCGCAATGGCCGCAATTGAAGCCAGCGCCTCACCGCGAAAGCCTTTTGTGGTTAATTGAAAAAGGTCTTCGGCACGTTTAATTTTAGAGGTGGCATGCCGTTCAAAACTCAATCGTGCATCGGTAGCACTCATACCCTTTCCGTTATCGGAAACCTGTATTAAGGTTTTACCAGCATCTTTCAAAACCAAGCTAATTTGAGTGGCTCCTGCATCGATAGCATTTTCTAATAATTCTTTTACTACAGAGGCAGGCCTTTGTACCACCTCACCTGCTGCGATTTGATTGGCCACATGGTCGGGTAGCAATTGTATTATATCTCCCATAAATTATTCGGGTAAAAATATAGATAAGTCAAATTCGATAAATAATAGAAATAGGAATATAAGAATAGCTACAATAAGCAAAATGCGTTTGCGACTGGTTTGATCTTCGTCTTTTTCTTTTAATTCAGCTAAAGCGGATTTTACATTCCCTACAAAGCCTAAAGGATTGCCCGTAGTCTTTCTAAATTGATCGTATTTAGTTTTTATTTTATACGGACTCCCCTCCCCTTTATCATCATAATAACGGGGCTTATAACTAAATTGCTTGTTCTTTCTTCGCTTTAAAATTCCCATAACCTAGTCTCTTTTCAAAGGTAAAGAAAATCAAAAACAATACCGAATTAGCCAAGCTAAACTTATAAACATAAAAAAAGCCGATTAGGGTTCTAATCGGCTATTTTCTAGGGAGAATAACCCTTAAAATTTGGTTTGTTGACGCAAAGCTGCCATTTTGATGGCTGCAATGGCCGTTTCGCTGCCTTTATTTCCGTGTTTACCCCCAGAACGGTCTATGCTTTGTTGCTTGGTATTATCGGTCAATACACAAAAAATCACCGGAATATCACTTTGAATATTCAAGTCTTTTATACCCTGTGTTACACCTTCGCAAACAAAATCAAAATGCTTGGTTTCGCCTTGAATTACATTCCCTACCGCAATAATTGCGTCTAACATATCATAGGATTGCTGCATCTTTTTGCAACCGTAAATCAATTCAAAACTACCGGGTACATTCCACCGCACAATATTTTCTTTGATGGCACCATTATCGATTAAAGCATCGAATGCTCCTTGAAAAAGATTCTCGGTGATCTCGCTATTCCACTCTGAAACAACAATCCCAAACCGAAAGTTATTCGCGTTTGGGATGCTTGCTTTGTCGTATTCAGATAAATTTTTACCTGCTGTTGCCATATAATTATTGCATTGCTTTAGCCTGACCTAAATAAATGGCCACTTCGCTAGCTTCTGCAGAATCTTGATATTCTGCATCAATTTGATTTAAATATTTTTCGGCTTTCGCACCGTCTTTTAATTCTAAGGCTGTAATGGCCGCCTTTAGTAAAAACTTAGGCGTCGTAAATTCATTTTTACGTAATTTGGCTGCCTTTTCATAATAATCTAAGGCCTCTTCTGGCTGGTTCAATTGCATAAAGGCATCACCAATGGCACCTTTAGCCAAAGGAGCTATAATCTCATCATCGCTTGAGAATTTCTCTAAATGATTAATCGCTTCTTTATACTCTCCTGTATTCAAATAAGCAATACCCGCATAATAATGTGCTAGATTTCCTGTAGCCGTACTTCCGTAATTATCAATAACATCTAGTAAACCAAATTTACCGTTTCCTCCCTGTAAAGCGAGGTTGTACAAACTATCTTGGGCTTTACCCGAAGCGTCTAAAGCGTCTTCAAAATAAATTTGTGCTTGTGCAATATCATTGGCCGCATCTAATTCTTTTGGCTCTTGTACAAACTTAGTAAATGCTAAGTAACCCAAAACAGCAACCACCACTACTCCAATTCCTATTAAAATTGGCTTTTGGTTTTCAGAAACCCACTCTTCGGTTTTGTTGGCTCCTTCGTCTAGGTTATTAAATACTTCTGCGGTTGTAGATTCTTCTTCGTTAAAATTCTCTTCTACTGCATCGCTTTCTTTTTTAGCCTTAGGCTTATATCCTCTCTTTTTGTAAGTTGCCATAAATAATAGTTAATTAAGCGCAAAAATATAATTTTTATTGATATAAAAAAGAGAATTTATTTGTATTTTTTAATTGGCTTTCCTACTTACTTTGTACTTTTAAACTTTTTTACGTTTAAGCATATAGTACAGCCTATCTTATGATTTTAAAGAAACTCGCTTTGGTCAATTACAAAAACTTTGAGCAAGAAGATTTTGAATTTAATCCGCGTATAAATTGTTTTGTGGGTTTTAACGGCGTAGGAAAAACCAACACCCTAGACAGCATCTACCATTTGGCCTATGGCAAAAGTTACTTTAATCCGGTAACCAGTCAAAACATCAAACATAAGAAAGATTTTTTTGTAATTGAGGGCGAATTTGAGCGTCTTGAGCGCAAAGAACATATTGTGGTAAGCGCTAAGAAAGGACAGAAAAAGGTAATTAAACGCAATGCAAAAAATTACGAGAAATTTAGTGAGCATATCGGGCTTATTCCTGTGGTGATAATTTCACCAGCCGATAGAGACTTGATTACTGAAGGTAGTGAGATTCGCCGTAAATTCATCGATGGCATCATTGCGCAAAGCGACAAAACCTACCTCAACGATCTTTTGGCCTACAACAAGTTGCTGAGTCAGCGTAACTCTTTACTCAAATATTTTGCAGCCAACCAACATTACGATCAAGAAACGCTGAGTGTTTACAATGAACAGCTGAGTCCGCTGGCCGAGTCAATTTTTCAAAAACGCAGCGAATTCCTTTCGGTTTTTACCCCTATTTTTAAAGACCGTTACCATCACATCAGTAAAGGAAAAGAAGCCGTAGATTTACATTACCGCAGTCAGTTAAAAGAAGAAAGTCCGCTTGCCTTATTCGATAGCTATTTACAAAAAGACCTACAACGCCAGTACACGGGAGCAGGAACGCATAAAGACGATTTAAGTTTTAAAATAAAAAACTATTCCGTAAAGAAATTTGGTAGCCAAGGCCAACAAAAATCGTATCTTATAGCTTTAAAATTGGCGCAATATGACTTTTTACAACAACATACTGGAGTAAAACCCATACTTTTGCTCGACGATGTTTTTGACAAATTAGACGAAGAGCGTGTAGGGCAAATTGTGCAATGGGTAACCCAAGGCAATTTAGGCCAATTGTTTATAAGCGATACCCACGCCCAGCGTACAGAAGAGGTAGTCAAGAAATACGCATCAGATTATAAAATAATAAAGTTATGATTCTAAAAAAAACGCTACAATATAGTCTATATTTGGTTTTGTTTTGTGTGCTTTTGGCCTGCAGCCATCAACCTAAACTTGAAGACACTCAATTGCTCAATGGCTATTGGGAAATCGAAGAGGTTAAAAAACCCAACGGACAAATAGTTGCGTTTAAGTTTAATGAAAACGTAGATTATATTGAGTTAGAAAACGGCGAAGGCTTTCGGCAAAAAACCCGTCCGCAATTTACCGGCGGTTACCAATCAAATGGCGTGCAAGAAGCTATAAAAGTTCTACAACAAGGAGACAGTCTAGTGTTACAATATAGCACCCCACAAGATTCTTGGCAAGAAACCCTACTACAGGTAGCGCCCGAGCAGTTTAAAGTACGCAACCACCAAGGAATTATTTACACCTATAAAAAATTTGAAGGATACGATTATGGCGAGAAATAGCGAAGAACAAGACATAGGCAGCGTGTTAAAAGCCTTTGTAAAAGAAAATAAATTAGATCAAGGTCTCAATCACGTGAATGTAAAAGAAGTATGGTACAGCCAAATGGGGCCAGCCATAAAAAAATACACCAATACTATTCGGTTAAAAGAAGACACACTCATTGTAAGTTTGAGCTCCTCTGTTTTACGTGAAGAACTCAGCTATGGAAAAGAAAAAATCATACGCATGCTTAATGAATCTTTAGGACAAGATTTAATCAAAAAGCTGATTTTACGCTAATAAAAAAACCCAAAAAATAAACTTTTTTGGGTTTTTAATAAGCTATTAAGCTTAGCAGTTATTTTAAAAACAAGCCATTAAAACATCTCTCTGCCAGCAAAATGAAAATCGCCTTCAATTTTGGCATTCTCATCGCTATCACTACCGTGAACTGCGTTTTCACCAATTGAAGTAGCATATTTCTTTCTTATAGTACCTTCTGCAGCCTCGGCTGGATTGGTTGCACCAATAAGCGTTCTAAAGTCTTCTACGGCGTTATCTTTCTCTAAAATAGCTGCAACAATAGGTCCGCTAGTCATAAACTCAACCAACTCACCAAAAAATGGACGCTCGCTATGTACACCGTAAAAAGTTTCGGCATCACGCTTGGTCATTTGCGTTAATTTCATTGCAACAATTCTAAAACCAGAAGCGTTGATTTGTTCTAATATTGCACCAATATGCCCGTTTTTTACAGCATCTGGCTTAATCATGGTAAATGTTCTGTTTCCTGCCATGGATTTTATTTTTAATTTGCTGCAAAAGTAATCTTTTCTTACGATTCTGCAAACAAACTTATTGGGAGTACTCACCTCTGGCTAAAAGCTTTAATTTAGGCGTGCCTTTTGGCTTTCGGCATAGCCTCTTCCAAAAGTCGGGTTATCGCTACTCGCTTTAAAAGTGTGCCACACTTTTAAGAGCTTAAACATGCCGCTCTACCCCTCACGCAGAAAAACAAGAATTGAATCCGCGCAAGCTACTAGTAATCCCATTTGCACCACTATTTTTTAGCACTTAGAAAAATAGTTTTACGACTAGCTTCTAATAGCGTCAAATACTATAACCGCTAACATTAGTAAAACCACAATCATAGCAATTAAATAATAAATCTTCATTATTTTTTTGTGAGAGGTAAAATCGGGCATATTATTCGATTCGATCTGTGCGATAAGTTGGTGTTTAATTAACAGTGCGTCAATTTTAGACCGGTCTGCTTCTAGCAGAAAATACCGAATACCCGTGTCTAAAAAAGCCTGTTCTTTTATGTTACTAAAAAAATCGATATTGTTTTCTTGTAAAATTGACTCAAAAACAAGCTGATCGTGTTGCTGCACATATAATTTATAATGTGGAGAAAACCGTATATAAAAATTAGTAAAAGACATTATAAGACAGCAAATTTAAGTGAAAGATGAACGCAAAGCCTTTATGGTCTCTCCTTTTTTTGGTTTCGATAATGTTGCACCTTTAGTACGCAGCACATGCCGGCAATAACAAAAACTTGTGGCAAAACATCTAACCAAAACCTAAGATTAAAGGCTTGAGCCGTCAAAAAGTTAACCAGTATAAGTACTGTACTAATGAAAATAATAATTAGCGCTAGCGTTTTTAACATCCTTTAGAAATTTTTAAAAAAGAGATTCCAATCCCCTAAAAGTAACAGTATTTTGATTATACACAAAGCGGCGAAGATCTGTCCATTAAAAACTAGGCCAAAGTATCCTTAAACTTCTAGGAGGTTATTGTATTTGCTTTTGAGTGCAATAAACATTCACGCATACAGCCAAAAGGCAATTATTGTATTCAATACCCCAGCGGCTAACCACATATAAATCCGTAAACCTGAAGTAATACGATAACTAAGAAAAAACGCAATTAAAATTATGCAAAAGCACAAAACACAAGTTAGTAACCAAGAGAAAAAACCGTCAAAACCTATATTTGGATAAAGATAGTCTAAGATTTCAAATTTAATCAATAGTAAGAACATAAGTCCTGTAGCCGGTGCAATACTATTATTATCGGTGGTTTTTCGGGGTGGTGAAGTAATTATTGAAAAGTTGAAAACCTAATTTATGATATTGACTTAATTCCCAATCCATTAGCTATCTACAATAAAAAAGAGCTTATAAGGTCCTAAGTTAGATAAAGTCTAATGGTGTTTTTTATACTTATTTAACTCAAAAAATATTCCTATTTTGCAAACGAAATCAAGTAATTCCAATTTTGAACTAAATTAACGAGGGTTTAGAAGTGAATGGAATTAAAAATATCTGGTTATCTTAAAAATTAGGAAAGAGCATAAGATGGTAAACTCTTACGCCTAAAACGGACGACCTCCTAGTATTGAATGCTTATATGAAATAGCTGAAATTTTAAAATTAGGCGTAAAAGAACTTTAGTAGCGAATAATAAATAATACTTTAAAATGGGATATGGTGAACAATTAGAGTTGTTTCTGAAACAGGCTAAAACAAACAATTTAAAAACTAAGCACTTTAAATCGGATTATTTAAATACTAAGGTAAAAGTTAGTTTCGGACAGGGTAATACAGCAAGAATCCCTTGGATTTCTTTTTTAATCGAGCCAAATACTACAAGTAAGGGTATTTATCCTGTATTTTTATATTATAAAGAATTTGAATTACTAATCCTTGCATATGGAATTAGTGAATCGAATGAACCAGAAATGAATTGGAAACTAAATTCTAATGAGACTATAAACGAATTCTTTAAAAAAAAATTCAAAAAAAAACCCGATAGATATGGAACTTCGTATGTTGCTGAAGTGTATGATCTCAATAAGAAATTAAATATTAATAGAATTGAAGAAGATTTAAAGGATATAATAAAAGAATATAGACTAACCATTAATTCAGCACCGGTTATAAAAAAAGCCAGTGCGATAAACCATCCTCCATTTAACGTTAAGAACTTTAAAGTAGATTGTAAAAACGCTGGTTTAATCTACTCTGACATACTCATCACTCGTTTTGTAAGTTCCCTTTTAACAAAACCATTTGTCATTTTAACAGGTTTATCAGGCTCAGGTAAAACTAAGTTAGCTCAGGCTTTTGTGCAATGGATTTGTCAGGAAGAAAGTCAATACCGTATTATCCCTGTTGGTGCAGATTGGACCAATCGAGAACCATTACTAGGCTATCCAAACGCATTAAAACCGGAAGAGTATGTGAAGCCTGATAATGGCGTAATAGACCTCATTTTACAAGCAAACTCAAATCCTAAACTTCCACATTTTCTGATTTTAGATGAAATGAATTTGAGCCATGTAGAACGATATTTTGCAGATTTTTTAAGCGTGATGGAATCCAACGAAGAAATTCCACTTTATGCAGAAGGAACTGTGGATAATGGAGTCCCTTCAAAACTTAAAGTTCCAGCAAACTTATTTATCATAGGTACGGTAAATATTGATGAAACAACCAATATGTTTAGTCCAAAAGTTTTAGATAGAGCAAACACCATAGAATTCCGCATTAACAATAGCGAAATGGAAGATTTCCTTAGCTCAGCAAACGATCTAAATATGAAAGCTTTGCTAGAAGAAGGTGAAAAAACCGGAAAAGGAGCAACTATGGCTCAAAACTTTATAAGTCTTTCAAATAACAAATCATTTACGACCAAGGACTTGGATGAAATTAATAAAACACTACTTAATTTCTTTGGTGAATTACAAAAGACTGGTGCAGAGTTTGGTTATAGAACCGCTTCTGAGATTCTGAGATTGATTAATCAATTAGACACATTAAACAGTGTATTAACTACTTCTGAAAAGCTAGATATCGCTATTATGCAAAAATTACTACCAAAGCTTCATGGTTCAAGAAGAAAGTTAACTCCAATTTTAGAGACTTTAGGTAGTTTTTGTCTAAAAGAAGACCTAAAAATAATTAAGGATGTTTTCGAGAAAGATAATTTCGAGTTTTACAAAAAAGAGGGTAAAAAATTAGTGCCGACCGATGGAGTTCTGTATCCCCTGTCTTTAGAAAAAATTGCAAGGATGTATAAAGGCGCAATAGATAATGGATTCGCAAGTTATGCTGAGGCTTAATACATGAAAGCATTATCTGAAATAAAAATAAATTTAGATGCTGTTCAAGAAGGTTTGAAGCTATGGATAAGTTCCAAAAAGGATAAAACCTTGTTTGATGGAATCGACACTGCTATTGAAAATAATGAAGCACGTTATCAATTAAGAGAAGGTTGTTATTATGATTATGAAATTAGTGATGACAATTACCAGCTAGACGACATTGGAGAGAATATCATTCAAGAACATAAGCGACACTCAAATATTGGTACAATTTCACCAAATATATTCGTAGGAACATTAGAGATTCCTTTACTTAAAAAGGAGAGTCAGGAAAGGTGCTACTCAATTTATTTAGAAGTTCAATCAATTAAGTCCAACTATCGAGAGGATTACAGAGACATGCTTGAACTGATTACTGAGAAATGTACCGATTTACTATTACAATCTAATTCGCCAGTATCTCATCATTTTGATGTGGACTATTCAAAAAACAGTCAAACCTTATATCAAAAATTTGCCTTTATTAAATCCATAATCAACTCTTCAGAGTTTAAGGATGCTATTCATAGAATAGTTACAGCGCCAGTAACCAAATGGTCTGAAACACAGGAAGAAAAAGATGTTAGAAGTGTAAGAAGATTTACAAATTCAAACATAAAAGAATTAGTTAAAGGAGGGAAAAGGACAAATCTACCCAGCGGTCATTATTTGGAAAGTTATGGTTTAAAAACACTTCCTGAAAGAATAACTAGTGTTCGTAAAACCGATTCTGTAGATACACCAGAAAATCGTTTTATAAAACATGCTTTAGAAACATTCCTCAAGTTTTGTTCTGAAATTAATAATGCTGCTGATAAGAATTCAAAACTTGACGTCGAATCAAAAATATTAATTAGTGTATTAGAGAATCAATTACATCATTCTGTTTTTAATGCTATTTCCAGACCAAGTACTTTAAAACTTAATAGCCCAATCTTACAGAGAAAAGAGGGTTACAGAGAAGTTTTGAGAACTTGGCTAATGTTTGAATTGGCTGCAAAATTGATTTGGCGAGGAGGTGAAGATGTGTATGGTGCAGGTAAAAAAGACATTGCTATACTTTATGAATATTGGCTTTTCTTTAAACTTTTAGACCTATTTCAAGAGCTCTTCGAAATAGACGCAAAAGACATTTCAGAACTTATTAAGCCTACAAAAGATGGACTAAACCTTCAAATTAAGCAAGGTAAATTTACCGCCTTGAAAGGTGTTTTTGAAACAGATACCAGAAAATTAAACATTCAATTTAACTATAATCGACAATTTAGTGGTAAGAAAAATTATCCTGATTCAGGTAGTTGGACGACGACATTAAGGCCAGATTACACCCTTTCTTTTTGGCCTTTCGGAATTACAGAAAACGAAGCTGAAAGGCAGGAATTGATTGTGCATGTTCACTTTGATGCGAAATATAAAATAACTAATTTAACTGATATTATAGAACAAAGTACTACAATAGATTTAAATAAAGAAAAAACTGCAAATAAGAAGGGTATTTACAAAAATGCTGATTTACTAAAAATGCATGCCTACAAAGATGCCATTAGAAGAACGGGAGGAGCCTACGTTTTATATCCCGGTAATAAATCTTTAAATCGAAAAGGGTTTCACGAGATTATACCAGGATTAGGTGCATTCCCAGTTCGTCCATCCAAAAACGATAGTGGCATTGGTGAACTTAAGGCTTTCATTTTAGAAGTAATTGACCACTTCGTTAATAGAGCCTCACAACGTGAAAAAATTGCATTCAGGACCTATGATGTTTATAAAAATGAACCTAGCAAAAATAACAAAATAAACGAAATTTTACCCGAGACCTATGGTGCAAACAGAGGTTTGATACCAGATGACACTTATGTGCTGGTTGGCTACTGTAGTGATACAGCAAATATATCGTGGTATAAAAAAGAAGGTATATATAATTTCCGAATGAATAATGACAAGGGGTCTTTAGTATTAAACAACAAAGTGGTAAGTGCAAAATATTTGTTGTTGAGAGTACCTGGCAAGGAAAATGCAAATTTGTTTTTTGAAATAAAAAGTGAAGGTCCAAAAGTTATTGAAGGTAAAAAACTAAAGGGTTATAAAACTAAACGTTTGAAGGACTACTACCTTGTAATAGAAATAGAAAATAAAGAGTCGTTAGATTTTGGAAATAGTGAATTTAAATTTAAGGATCTACAAGTCTACAAAGACATAATAAAC
Source organism: uncultured Mesonia sp. (assembly GCA_947499595.1). GTDB lineage: Bacteria > Bacteroidota > Bacteroidia > Flavobacteriales > Flavobacteriaceae > Mesonia > Mesonia sediminis. Next base: position 261,930 of record CANMOY010000004.1, on the reverse strand, counting down.
AAAGAACCAAACAAAATAATAGCCGCCGGAATTCCCTTTGCTGTGACTGTGACTGAGTTAATGAATGTAAAAGTGAATGTTTAACCAAAGATAAACATTGATACTCCTATATTCTATCTATATGTTTTATTCTTAATTCAGATGTTTATCTTTTGATACAACCTTTAAGAAAATAAACAATTGCATAAACCCAAAGATTCGAGCCTCAGCAGACAACAAACAATACAAACCCCCAATTCAAAAGTTTCGATAATCTAATTTAAATTTAATTTGTCTAAACAGATTGTATTTCAAAGCGCTACGGCTAAAACCCATTATATTAGCTTCTTATTTAATGTAACCCTACTCCCAAACCAATTTCTCCTTTGCTTTTAAACATACCCTTTTCCTCACCACCGCCATCTCACGCCTCCCACCACCAAACCACAAGTATTTTTCTGCGAGCTTTACCCCATAAATACTGCCTGTTTAAGGCGGAGCAATCGTATATGTTCACTGGAGATAAGCCTAGGCTGGTTCGAAGCTAATGCGAATCTCCTTCGGTACTTATGCGATAAATCCTTATATTTCGAGGGATTAACGAAGGAACATCGAAGAAGTAACGAACTAGCGTAACTTTAGCTTACCTCATTTTCTGGACTTAAATAGGTTCAAAATGAAGTGAGCAACCGTCGTAATCTGCAGTATACGACGGTGTAATGCTACTTTTAATCGAATTTAAACGAGGTTTAATCCTACTTCCCCTCGCGTTTTGTTCGCTTTTTGAGCGGAAAACCGCGTTTTTGTAGTCTATTTTGGGGTTTTTATAGGGCAAAAAAGTGTATTTTTTGAGTAAAAAGCTCATTTTTCTTGCGTTTTAGCGTTTTTAAATTTCATGCCTATGGCGCATGCAAATGATCAGCATGATTTTTAAAAAGTTCAGCATGTTTTTCATGAATCATAGGCATGATTTTCATGAAACATAGGCATGGTTTTTCTAAATCATGGGCATGATTTTCGGCTTTTTGAAGCCAAAAAAGCCTCTCGTTAAACGAGAGGCTTAAGCCAAACCAATAAGAAAATTAACTAGCTTCAGTCGCTTTTTAGAACGGGTAGTTTTGAAAAATAAAAATAATTTGAAATTGTGGGGTTTAAGATGGGGTATAGAGTCAACCGGCTCCCTCTTATCAAACTAACAAATCGCTTATGTTTTGTATTAAATAAAAAAGAGAACTTGATTTCCCATTGCATATGTAAAAATAAAGCATGCTTTTGCGGACTGCTATTATGCGTCTTTGGGCCAAACGCATTGTGCATAAAACCACCGATACAAGTCTGCAGACGAATAAAAGCTAGGCTTAAAACGTAATGTTGTTTCAAAAAATTGATTAATTCCATCAGGTTCATGGCAATAAGAATTGAGCTTAGCTCAAGGCAGGGAAAAGTTGACAAGATGAGCGAATTAGGATTGATAGGCATAGCTTACTAGATTAAAATGGTTCATACCGGTTGTCATCTGATTTTTTAAGGATAATAGTCAGTTTTTTCATCGCTTTAATTCCTCTTAAAGGTCTATAAAAACATAGAGCAAGATAGCCCTTAATACCCATAATGCAGCGACAAAAGCTACGGGTTTGCCTACAAATTGTACGAGTTTATCAGAAAATTTTTCGAGTAGGTGAAAGAATAAGCTGAGTTGGCCGAAAAACTTACGAGTAGCACTTAATATTGAATGCCTCGGCGGCCTTAAATGGGTTATAATTAAAAAAGAATTAACTTTGTTAAAGATGCGCAGGTGAGCCTTACTTCCGCAAAAGCGAATAAAAAAACAACAGTCAACTTAAAAATCAACATTATGAACCCAAGCACCACCAAACAAAAAGCCCCTAAATGGTTTATTGCCTTAGCCGTATTTCTATTAGTATGGAATTTGATGGGAGTACTCGCATTTATCAATCAAATAAGTATGGGTACAGAGGAGGTTGCGCTACTCCCCGAAGATCAACAAGCATTGTACGCTAATTATCCCACTTGGGCACTAATTGCCTTCGCCATGGCAGTTGGTGGCGGATTTTTAGGTAGTTTATTACTGCTTTTAAAAAATAAATGGGCTAAAACGCTGTTCATTTTATCTTTGGTGGGTATCGTGGTACAGATGACTCACAGCCTTTTCATTGCTAAAGCTACCGAGGTTTACGGTCCGGGTGCCGCAATTATGCCTGTAATGGTTTTGGTCATTGGCGTATTTTGTATTTATATCGCCCAACGAGCGATTCAAAAAAAATGGATTGGCTAAATTTTTAGATCCATTTCCAATTTACTTGAAGCTAGCTAATAAATTTTAAGCATTTCCTTTTCGGTTAAACCGATTTGATTTCAGCAATAAAATAAAGGCAGAACGCAATAAAATTGAACGACAACCTTTCCATAAAGAGAAAAAATTCACCTCATTACAATTTTGAACAAGTCACAAAAACCCATAGCCTTTAGTTAAAAGCTTTATTGTTTAGTATAGCCTTAAAGCGGATTTGATTTAAGCAAGCAATTACAAGCAGAACTTACTTTTAGAATTAAGCGTGAAAAACAACCTCTTCTTAGCACAAGTCTAGGCTTTAAAAGAAAATACAAAACTTAGGTTTTCTAAATCTACAGAAATTGTATCTTTATCCCCTATGACAGCAGAACAAATCAGTGAAATAAAATCGCTTTTGGCTAATCCCCAAACCATTAGCATCATTCCGCACAGGAATCCAGACGGAGATGCCTTAGGGTCTACACTAGCCTTGAAATTATATTTAGAACAGCTAGGGCACAGCGTGCATTTAATCGCACCTAACCCCTACCCTGAATTTTTGAGCTGGTTACCGCATCAAGAAGAGATTATTTTCTTTTGCGAGCAAAAGCAAAAAGCTACTCAATGTCTACAAGAGTCCTCTATGGTGTTTACTTTAGATTTTAACGATTTTAGTCGGACGGGTGAGGCTATGCAGCAGGTCTTAGCTGGTTTAGAAACTACTTTTGTGATGATTGATCATCACCAAGCACCGGCAGATTACGCCCGTTTTACCTATTCTGATGTAAACTGCTCCTCTACTTGTGAGATGGTTTTCAATTTCTTGGAATTTTTAGGCGATACGCATTTGATTACCGAAGATATGGCTACTTGTTTGTATACGGGCATTATGACCGATACAGGCTCTTTTCGTTTTTCTTCAACCAGTAGCCGAACCCATAAAATTATAGCACGACTGATTGATGCTGGTGCGAATAATACGGCCATACACAATGCCATTTATGACAGTAGCAGTAGCAACCGTATGCAATTACTGGGAGTAGCCTTAAGCAATATGAAAATCTTACCGGCCTACAAAACGGCTTATATAAGCCTGTCTCAGGAAGAGTTAGACCAAAATAATTTTAAAAAGGGAGATACAGAAGGTTTTGTAAATTATGGCCTGGCGATTAAAGGAATTATATTTGCTGCTATTTTCATTGAAAACAAAGAAGAAAACATCGTAAAAATCTCTTTGCGTTCTAAAGGAGATTTTGACGTTAACCAAATTGCAAGAAAACATTTTCAAGGTGGTGGTCACATCAATGCAGCCGGAGGAAAAAGTGATTTACCACTTAGCGAAACCTTAGAAAAGTTTGAACAATTGTTACCCCAACTTACCCATGAATAATATATACCGTATTTTTTTACAGTCTTTTTGCATAGGCTTATTGCTTTTTAGTTGCAAAACTCCAGAAGCTAGACGTCCGGTGAGTCAACAATCTGGTTCTTTTATTCGGGAATCGGTTGCGCGCAACAAAAAATTAGTAGCCTACGAAGAAGCTTTAATCGATTCGATTATTAAGCAGGATACAATCAATACCTACCACGCTTCGCCCAACGGTTTCTGGTACCGCTACGATACCAAAATCGGTAAAGACACCCTTACTCCTCAATTTGGCGATTTGGTAAACTTTGATTATGACATTAGCACCTTAATAGGGCAGCCCATATATACTAGAGAAGAATTAGGCACACGCGAGTATGCTATAGACCAAGAAAGCGTTTTTATTGGCTTACGCCAAGCTTTAAAAATGATGAAACCTGGCGAGACCCTTACTTTTTATTTTCCTTCGCATAAGGCTTTTGGCTATTATGGCGATAACCAGAAAATAGGAAGAAATCTCCCTATTCGGTCTACCATAACCTTAAACTCAATTGAATTAAATAACGAAAAACAATTAAATGACTAAATTTATGAAATTAAAAAGTGCATTTTTATGCTTATTTGTAGCGCTAAGCCTGTATGCTTGCAATGAGAAATATCCCGACTTAAACGACGGGCTTTATGCCGAATTTGTTACCAACAAAGGAACTTTTGTAAGTCAGCTACATTTTGAAAAGACACCACTTACCGTGGCTAATTTTGTGGCTTTGGCCGAAGGTACTCACCCACAGGTAGACACTAGTTATGCCAACAAGAAGTTCTACAATGGGTTAAAATTTCATCGTATTATTGATAACTTTATGATTCAAGGTGGCGATCCTGAGGGTACCGGAGCTGGCGGACCAGGTTATAAGTTTCCCGATGAGTTCGACGAATCTTTAAAGCACAGTAAAAAAGGTATACTCTCTATGGCTAACGCCGGACCTGGCACCAATGGAAGTCAGTTTTTTATTACCTTAAAAGAAACCCCACATTTAGACAATAGACACAGTGTTTTTGGAGAGATTGTATTGGGGCAAGAAGTGGTTGATAGCATAGGAAAAGTAGAGACCACTAAGCCAGGAGATAAGCCAGTAAATCCTGTGATTATTCAAGAAGTAAATATCATAAGAAAAGGAAAAGCTGCCAAGTCTTTTGATGCTGTAGAAAAATTTGATAGCGCTATGAAAGACGTAATCGAGCAACAAAAAATTGAAGCCGCTAAAGCTGAAGAGCGTAAGGCCGAAATGAAAAAAAAAATCGATGAGGAGTTGAATAGTATGGCCGATGGTTATGAAAAAACCGATAGCGGATTATGGTATAAAATCATTAAAAAAGGAAATGGTACCAAAAAACCAAAGGCAGGTCAAATGGTAAAAGTTCACTATACCGGAATGCTAACAGACGGTACCAAATTTGATTCTTCGTACGACCGTAATCAGCCTATCGAATTTCCAGTAGGAACAGGTAAAGTTATTCCTGGTTGGGACGAAGGGATTATGCTTTTGAACGAAGGCGATCAAGCTAAATTAATGATTCCACCTTACTTAGGATACGGTGAGCGTGGGATAGGCCCCATTCCTCCTAATTCTATATTAATTTTTGATGTAGAATTGGTTGAAATCAACTAATACAAAAAATGTAAGCATTAAAAAAGGTAGCAGTTAAAATGCTACCTTTTTTATTTCGTTTGAACGCTTCTAACTCAACTTATAGTTTATTGATTTCTTCTTTAAGTTCTGCTTTGGTTTTTCCTGTTTTTTCTTCCAGTTTACCTAACATTTCATCAAATTTACCTTCAGAATAAGTGGTATCCTCATCGGTGATTTCACCGTATTTTTGTTTGAATTTTCCCTTTACTTGTTTCCATTTTCCTTCTAATTCTTGCTCATTCATAATATTTAAGTTTTTTAATTTATTTAAAAGTACAGTTATTTGCAGTCTTAAGTTATTAATGAAATCTTATCTTTATCCTAATACTATGTTATTTAAGACTTTTTATAAAATTTGCTTCGCCGTTATGGCAATGATTTACCTCAATAGTTGCGCTAGTCTAAAATCCTATGAGCGAAGCAAAATTGAACTTAAGTTATTAGATGAGTACATCATTGCTAAAGACGCAAAATTTAATGCAGAGCCAATTGGCGGATTATCGGGTATAGACTATCGTGACGGATACTTTTACTGGGTAGTTGATGTCCCTAGCAATCCGCGTATTTATAAAACGACAATCGAATTTGATGCCGAAAAAATAAAGCAAATAAACTTTATAGAAGCGATAAAGATAAATACCGATAATACAGACCTGTGGTTTGATTTAGAATCGGTTTTAGCACATCCCAATCAACCTGGATTTCTCGTTTCGAGTGAGGGTTCTATCAAAAACAAAAAACAATCGGGTATCTATCAAATTGACGAGCAAGGAAAAATACAAAAAACCTATTCCCTACCCGATTATATCGATGTAAATAAAGGTAACCAAGCACATCATAATGGCGTTTGGGAAAGTTTGTGCTTTACCCCAGACCAATCGCAATTTCTTGCAGCTCTAGAATTACCAGCCAGCCGCTGGGGCCAAAAACCAAAGCTTTACGACACCCCTGCCTTGGTAAGTGTTTTGCGCTATGATTTAGCGGACAAGAATTACCAAAAAGAATATTTTTACCCGTTAGAGCGTATACGCACGTGGCCGCTAAAACCTTTTGCAATTAATGGTCTAACCGCTATGCTGGCCTTTGACGAAAGCCGTTATATTATGCTTGAACGCGCCTATTCTGCCGGCCGTGGTAATAAGGCCAATCGCGCAATTCTTTTTGAATATAAGTTTACGGATTTAAACCCAGACCAAAACCTTAAACAGTTGAACCGAGAAGCCAAAACACATAAAAAACTGATTCTAGATCTAAAGAAGATAAGAAAATCATTAGCCTCTAAACGGTTAGATAATCTTGAAGGCATGTGTTTTGGGCCCACATTGCCCAACGGCAACCCCACCTTATTGCTTGTAGCCGACAATAATTTTAATAGTTTCGACGAACAAATCAATCAGGTTTTATGGTTTGAAATTAAAAAGCATTAAACGATTATTCGCAGTTAGAAGGTGTTAATAATACACTGGCTTGCTCAAATTTTAAACTATCGGTTAATTTCCATTTTTGGCTAGCTTGAAAAAATTCATCGGCAGCATAATGCAAAGGAACAGCATTAGGTATAGCGTAAGCGAAAACCTGGTTAAGGTGCACTCCCTCTTGCGTAAAACTAGGGTCGATTTTAAGCAAACGCGCCGATTCATCTCCGTTAGCTCGGGCAACAAAATATACCAAGTGATCTTTGGTATTGACCCACCAAATCTCCTTAGGCTCTTCATTACCTTCTACGGCTATTTTATGGTAATTGGCCCCATCGGTTTGTAATTCTCCTATTAGGTAAAAACTTTGCTCTTGGTATCCGAAAGGAAATTGCACCCAATTTACGCTTTGCTGCAATGCCGCCTTAGCTTCTTGAAGCTGATTACTAGTTAATTCTTCTAAATGTTTGTTTATTTTGCGTTCAAAGCCTTGGTTATCTAAAACGTCTTCTATGGCATCTTTCCCATGGGTATTTTGCTTGCGGTACATAAACATACCACAATTGCGCAGCGCCATATAATGTTCGCCTTGGTGTTTAAATTTAATCACAGCCGATTCCTGCAAAGCTACCCCTGTTTTAGCGAAAGTTTGTTGAATGATAGTATTGGCTTTTTCTCGATTAGCCGCATTGGCTGATTCTAAGGGTTTATATTCAATAGATTGTTGACAACTGGTCAGGCCTAGCACTATGGCAAGCGCTAAAATAGTAAGTCTCATGTGGTGTTTTATTTGGTTGAGCTGTAAAGCTATATTATTTTTAACAAATTAAATCAATTCTATAGAAAAATAGAAGTATCTCTAGCGGTAAAATTTATTTAAAAAAGCAGCATAGTTTAAAAAAGCATCTTATTTTAGCACTATGAGTAAAAACAACATTAACATACAAAACAGAAAGGCGCGATTTCAGTATGAAATCATAGATAAATACATTGCTGGAATCAGTTTAGCCGGAACCGAAATAAAATCTATCCGTCAAGGAAAAGCAAGTATTGCCGAAAGTTTTTGCGAATTTCACCGTAATGAGTTGTATGTCATCAATATGCATATAGAAGAGTATTCGCACGCTTCGCATTTTAACCACAACCCTAAAAGCGAACGCAAATTGTTACTGCAGCGTAAAGAATTAAGAAAGCTACATAAAGAGGTGAGCAATACTGGCTTAACCATTATACCCCTGCGCTTGTTTATTAATGAGCGCGGTTTAGCAAAATTGCAAATTGGCTTGGCAAAAGGTAAAAAAATGCACGATAAGCGTGAAACCATAAAAGATCGAGAGAATAAACGTAAATTAGACCGAATTAAAAAATCTTATAATGCCTAGGTATGCGCCAAAAGCTTTTTGGTTTAATCTTTTTATTAGCTTGTAGTTTACAAACTCAGGCTCAAATTACCGGTCGGGTAATCAACACCCAGCAAGAAGGGCTTGCACAAGTTAATATCTTTATTGAAAACTCCTACCAAGGCAGTGTAAGTAACCAATCGGGTTATTTTGAATTACCCGTTGTAAATACAGACAGCTTAACCTTAGTTTTTCGGTATTTGGGTTATAAAACGCTAAAACGCAAAATTATTATGAACGCCCCGCAGTATGACTGCGGTACTATTGTCTTAGAGGAAGAGCCCACCTCACTTGACCAAATCGTGGTAAGCAAACAACAGAACAAAGGGCTTATTCTCATTAAAAAAGCCATTGCGAACCGAGAAAAAAACCTTAATCTAACCAAGGCATACACGGCCAATTTCTACTCTAAAGGAATCTGGAAAATTCAAAATGCTCCCGAAAAAATTTTGGGTAACGATTTATCTGATTTACGCTCCAAGCTCGATTCTACCGGTAGCGGTATTGCCTATTTATCTGAAACCGTATCTCAAATTAAATTTCAGGCTCCAGATAATTTCCACGAAAAAATAATCGCCTCAAAGCTAAGTGGCGACGATAACGGATTTAGTTTTAACAGCGCTCAAGAAGCCGAATTCAATTTTTATAAAAACAGTATTGAACTGCGGCAAAATTTGATCTCCCCCATAGCTGACTATGCCTTAAATCATTACAACTACCAATTAGCCGACCTATTTTATGACGAACAGAATCACTTAATTTACAAAATACAAGTACAGCCTAAAAACCCTAAAGGGCGGGTATTTTCGGGATTTGTTTATATTGTAGATGAAACTTGGCAGCTTTACGGAATTGATTTGCAGACCACCGGTGAGGCGATACAATTTGAAGCTATTGAAACCATAGACTTTAAACAAAATTTCAGTTTTAATCCTGTAGATCAACAATGGGTGAAGCAAACACAAACCATAGATTTTAGCTGGTCTATTTTAGGTGTTTCTGGTGATGGTCGTTTTTCTGCGGTGTACACGAACTATGATTTCAATCCGCAGTTTACCTCAGCAAGCTTCGGAAGAGAAATTTTGGCTTTTGACACAAAAGCCAATGACAAAGACAGTATGTTTTGGCAAGGCCAACGTCCTATACCCTTAACCGATGAAGAACAACAGGATTATTTAAAAAAACAACAATTAGCTAACCTACAAAACAGCAAACGCTACCAAGATTCTGTCGACGCTATAAATAATCGTTTTAAAATTGGTAATTTAATAAGTGGATACACCTATAAGCAAAGCTATCAAAACCAGCGTTGGCAGATAGAGGCTCCCTTAAAAAACTTGCACTTTAACATGGTGCAAGGCTACAATTTGCGCTTACCGCTGCGTTTTGTAAAAACCGATCCCAAGAACAACACTTTCTATAGTTTTGCAGCCACCCCGCAATACGGCTTTTCCGATAAAACTTGGCGGGGTAGCTTCACCTACACCCAAAAGTTTAATAACTTCAGTAAGCCGTTTTTAAGTATCAGTCTTGGATCTGAAGCAAAAGAAATAAATAATAAATCGAGTACCCCTTTACATTTATACGATTTGGCTTTAATCGGTTTCCAAAAAAATTACCTCAAGCTCTATGCAAATCAATTTGCGCGTATAAGCTACTCAAACGAATTGGCAAACGGACTCCGATTTTATTCCGCTTTAAGCTTCAACAAAAGGGATGTACTTAAAAATAGAGCTCATCATGGCTTTTTTAAATCAAGCTCACAATTTTACACGCCCAACAATCCGCTTGACGCTAGAGATCAACCAGCGTCGGATTTATTTACCCCTCACCAGATGCTGCAATATGAGATAGGATTGCGGATTGACTTTGACCAATCTTATTACCTGTACCCCGATGGTAAGTATACGGTTAGCTCTTCTAAGTACCCTCGATTTTTCTTGTATTATAACCAAGGCTGGGCGACTGATTTGGATACCTACAATTTTTCTAAAATCAGTTTAAGAGTTAATCAAAACCTAAGCTGGCAACAAAGAGGAAATTTCTCTTATTTCGCTCGAGGCGGATTTTTTATCGGTGGAGATAAAACTAGCTTTATCGATTACCAACATTTTGATAGCACACCTACCCAAATACGCTTAAAACAAGGTTTAGACAGATTTTATTTACTTGATTTGTATAGTCATAGCACAACCAATACATTTGCCGAGGTGCATGTACAACATAATTTCAAGGGTTGGATTTTAGGGAAAATTCCGGGCATAAAAGCACTAAATTTAAATTTAGTTGCTACTGGAAAAGCTTTGTACACCCAAGAACATAATCCTTTTATAGAAGTTGGCTTAGGCCTAGACAACTTAGGTTGGGGTAAATACAGAATTTTACGCCTTGATTTTGTAAAGAGCCTCCAATCAGGTAATCAAAATGATTTCGGTGTTTTTGTGGGACTTTCGCTTTAATTTTTATCTTCTAACAGCGGTACAAATCTGAATTCACCAAACTCTTCGCGCTCAAACTCGGTTGCCGATTTTCGGGTAAAGAGCGTCATAATTTGCGGGTCATCGCCTACTGGAATGACCAACTTGCCTCCAATTTTCAACTGAGCCAATAAAGCTTTGGGAACATAGGGTGCTCCTGCTGTTACAATAGCTCGATCAAAAGGAGCATAAAGCGGCAATCCTTTATAACCATCGCCAAAACTAAGGTATTTTGGGCGGTAACCCAGTTTTTGCAAAAAGAGCTTGGTCTTTTTAAATAATTCTTGTTGGCGTTCGATACTATAAACCCTTGCACCCAGCTCACAAAGCACAGCCGTTTGATAGCCGCTTCCTGTACCAATTTCTAAGACCTGATGTCCTGCTTCTACCGCCAACAACTCCGTTTGAAAAGCTACGGTGTAGGGTTGCGAAATAGTTTGATCTGCCGCAATAGGAAAAGCCTTATCTTGGTAAGCGTGATCTTCAAAACTACTATCCATAAACAAATGACGGGGTATTTTGCCAATTGCCTCCAAAACACGTTGGTCTGCAATTCCTTTATCTTTGAGAATTTCAACCAAATGTTGTCGCTTACCTTGATGTCTGAATGTATCTTTCAACGCCTTGAAATTTTTGCTAAAATTAGCTAATTTTTAAGGAATTTCAGCCGATTTATACAAAGAAATACACCCATATATAAACCCAGGCGGGAGGCTGTTTATAACCAAATAATTAAAAAAGCGCAAGTAAAGATAAATTAGTTAAAACCAATGGACCTGAACGAGTGCGGAGATAAAAATCTAAAAAAAATTAATGCCACTTCTCTAAAAGAAATAGTATTTTTGTGCAAAACCACGATATATGCTAAAAATAGGAGTTATAGGCGCAGGCCATTTAGGCAAAATACATTTGCGTCTACTCAACCAATCCAAAAAATATGAACTTGTAGGATTTTACGATAGCAATCGGGAGTATGCTCAAAAAGTAGCCGATGAATTTGGATATACTTTATATGAGGAGATTGACGATCTTTTGCAGGATGTGGCTGTAATCGATATTGTAACCCCCACCCTTTCACATTATGATATTGCTAAAAAAGCAGTGCTATTAAACAAGCATTTTTTTATAGAAAAACCAATTACTCATACTGTTGAAGAAGCAGATGAATTGGTAGCATTGGCAGCAGAGCATAAGGTTAAGGGGCAGGTAGGCCACGTAGAGCGGTTTAATCCAGCCTTTAAAGCAGTACAAGACAAAATTGACCAACCCATGTTTATCGAAGCCCATCGATTGGCAGAATTTAATCCGCGTGGCACTGATGTTCCCGTAGTTTTAGATTTAATGATTCACGATATCGATGCTGTTTTGAGCGTGGTACCCTCTCCTGTAAAGAATATTAATGCCAGTGGTGTTTCGGTAATTAGTGAAACACCAGATATTTGCAACGCCCGTATAGAATTTGAAAACGGTTGTGTAGCCAATTTAACCGCAAGTCGCATTTCACTTAAACAAATGCGCAAAGCCCGCTTCTTTCAAAGAGATGCTTATATCTCTGTAGATTTTCTAGAAAAGAAATGTGAGGTAGTTAGAATGAAAGATGCTCCGCAGCAACCAGGAGAATTTGATATGATTTTGCAGAACGCAGAAGGAGTTAAAAAGCAAATTTATTTTGATAATCCCGATGTAGATGAAAACAATGCTATTTTAGAAGAATTGGAAACCTTTGCTGAGGCGATTACCCAAGATCTCACTCCGAAGGTAACTTTAGAACAAGGTGCACGTGCCTTACGCGTAGCCAAACAAATAATAAATAGTTTTTCAAAAAAATAAAAATTAGAATTATGAAGAATATTGCCGTAATAGGAGCCGGTACAATGGGTAACGGAATTGCTCATACTTTTGCTCAGTTTAATTACAAAGTACATTTAATTGATATAGCTCAAGAGAATTTAGATCGAGGAATGGCTACCATTACAAAAAATCTAGATCGTATGCTTGCTAAGGAAAAAATTAGCGAGCAAGATAAAGATCAGACTTTAGCCAATATCACCACTTTTACCGATTTAAAAGAGGGAGTGCAGCAAGTTGACTTGGTGGTTGAAGCTGCCACCGAAAACGAAGACTTAAAATTAAAAATATTCAAGCAATTGGATGAGTTTTGCGCTAAAGAAACTATTTTGGCATCCAATACCAGTTCAATTTCAATTACAAAAATTGCATCGGTAACTAGACGACCTGAGCAGGTAATCGGGATGCACTTTATGAATCCTGTACCCATTATGAAGTTGGTTGAAATTATTAAAGGTTATAGTACTTCGCAGGAAGTAACTCAAAAAATAATGGATTTATCGGTGGCTTTAAAAAAGACACCTACAGAGGTGAATGATTATCCTGGTTTTGTAGCCAATCGTATCTTGATGCCTATGCTTAATGAAGCCATTGAAACACTTTATAACCAAGTGGGCGGCGTTAAAGAAATAGACACCGTGATGAAATTGGGTATGGCACATCCTATGGGGCCCTTACAATTGGCCGATTTTATTGGTTTAGACGTTTGTTTGAGTATTTTAGAAGTAATGTACGACGGATTTAAAAATCCGAAATATGCTCCTTGCCCATTATTGGTGAATATGGTACAAGCTGGAAAACTAGGCGTTAAATCGGGCGAAGGTTTTTACGACTATAGCGAATCTAAAAAAGCCGAAGTTGTGGCTGCTCAATTCAAATAAATTACTATGCCAGAAGTTGTTCCTTTTCGGGCTGTGAGACCCACCCGTGACAAAGTTGGTTTAATTTCATCTCGACCTTACCATCACTATACACAGGCCGAAAGGGAAGCTCGGCTAGACAACAATCCGTTTTCATTTTTACATATTGTGAATCCGGGTTATAAATACCACAAAGAGGTATCGGGACCAGATCGGTATGAATTGGTACGCAATCGCTATCAAGAATTTCGAGAAGACCATATTTTTATCAAAGATGAGCATCCTTGTTTTTATATTTATGAACGCAAAGATGCAGACGGTCACGTTTTTACTGGTATTGTTGCCGCCACGGGCCTTAATAGTTACAAAAGTAATTTAATAAAAAGGCACGAAGAAACCATCGCTTACCGCGAAGAAGATTTTAAAAAATACTTGCAAACTGTTGGCTTTAATGCAGAGCCAGTTTTGTTAACGCACCCCGATAATTCAGATTTATCTGCGATCATCAATAATGCGAAAAGCATACGTCCAGAATACGAATTTACCACCACCTACAGAGACACCCATTATTTGTGGTTGATTGACGATGCTCAAACCTGCCAACAAATCACTCAGATTTTTAAGTCGATGGATCATCTTTATATTGCCGATGGTCATCACCGCAGTGCCAGCGCTCATCAACTTTGCGAAGAATTAAAAAAAAGCAATAAAGAGCATACCGGTAAAGAGCCTTATAATTTTTTTATGAGTTACATCATACCAGAGAGTAACCTTAAAATTTTAGAATTTAATCGGCTGGTAAAAGATTTAAATGGCTTAAGCAAAGAAGAGTTTCTCATTCGGTTAGATAATTTTTTTAAAATAGAAAACCGCAAGAATACCTATTATAAGCCTCAAGAAAAGCATTCTTTTAGTATGTACCTTGACGGTGATTTTTATAGTCTACACTTACGAAAGTTAAACTATAAAACCGAAAATGCATTATCTCATCTCGATGCGCAAGTCTTATATAAAACCGTTTTAAATCCTATTTTGGGTATTGGCGATGCACGCTCAGACAAACGTTTGGACTACGCCCATGGTAAAAAAGGCATGGCGTATGTCAAAGGACTAGTAGACCGTGGAGAGTTTAAAGTAGGATTTGGTATGCTGCCAGCTTCTGTTTCCGAAATGAAACAAATCGCCAATGAAGGTTTAACCATGCCTCCCAAATCAACTTACATAGAACCCAAATTACGCAGCGGTATCACCATATATGAATACTAAACTATGAGTAACATTTCAACAAATTTAAATCAAGTTTTAAGTGAGTTACCTAAGCACGTGCAACTTGTAGCTGTTTCTAAAACCAAAAGCGAGCAAGAAATTTTACAGGCCTACGAGGCTGGGCAACGTGTTTTTGGCGAAAATAAAATTCAAGAAATGACCGATAAGCAAGCCAATCTGCCTTCAGATATTCAATGGCATATGATTGGTCACGTGCAAACCAACAAGGTCAAATACATGGCGCCTTATGTGCAATTGATTCACGGGGTACATAAAATGAAATTGCTGAAAGAAATCAACAAAGAGGCCAAAAAAAACGAACGTGTTATCGATTGTTTACTTCAAATAAAAATTGCCGAGGAAGATACCAAATACGGAATGGATCTGGCTACGGCGAAAGAAATTCTATCGGGTGATGTATATACCCAAATGAAAAATGTAAAAATTGTAGGTTTAATGGGTATGGCAACCTTTACGGAAGATACCCAGCAAATTCATAAAGAATTCGAATATTTATCTCAAGCCTTTAATCAATTAAAATTACAACATCCTGAATTAGAAATACTTTCTATGGGAATGAGCGGAGATTATAAAATAGCACTCGAACATCAAAGTAATATGCTGCGAATAGGAAGCGCCATATTCGGTGCACGTAACTATTAAAACGCCTTACAGCATGTATGCCATTGTAGACATAGAAACCACCGGAGGTAAATACAACGAAGAAGGCGTTACTGAGATTGCTATTTATAAGCATGACGGAGAACAAATCGTTGATCAATTCATCAGTTTAGTAAATCCTGAACGTCCCATTCAAGCTTTTGTAGTAGGACTTACCGGTATCAACAATGAAATGCTACGCCAGGCACCTAAATTTTATGAAGTAGCCAAAAGAATAATTGAAATTACCGAAGATTGCGTATTGGTAGCTCACAATGCAAAATTTGACTACCGCATTTTAAGGCTAGAATACAAGCGTTTAGGCTATAGTTATGAACGCAACACCCTATGTAGTCTTGAATTGTCAAAAAAACTTATACCCGATTTACCCTCCTATAGCTTAGGAAAGCTAGTAAAAAGTCTAGGAATCCCTATAACCAATAGGCATAGGGCAAGCGGAGATGCTTTGGCAACTGTTAAATTGTTTGAACTGCTTTTACAAAAAGATGCTAATAAAGAAATCGTAAAAAAAGCGGTACGCAGTTTACCCAAGAATAGTTTAGATAAAAAATTAATACGATTAATCGAAGAAATGCCTGCTACTGTTGGCGTTTATTATATGCATAACACGGCTGGAGATATTATTTATGTGGGTAAAAGCAAAAACATAAGAAAACGTATAAACCAGCATTTTACCAATACGAGTCACAAGGCTAAGAAAATGCAGATTGAAGTGCAACGCATTAGTATTGAGACCACTGGCACAGAGTTACTCGCTTTGATTAAAGAAAATGAAGCGATAAAAAAACTAAAACCTAAATACAATCGAGCTTTAAAAAAAGATATATTCAATTACGCTATTGAAATCCGTGAAAACGAAATGGGTTACAAAACTATGCGAATCGCCGAGTCGAATTTAGTTGATCAGCCCCTTACTACCTTTACCAGTTTGCGACAAGCCAAGTCGTTTTTAGAACGAGTGACAGAAGATTATAGTCTATGTGCTAAGTTTACTGGTTTGCATAAAACTTCGGGTAACTGTTTTAACTATACTATAAAAAAATGCAACGGGGCATGTATTGGCGAAGAAACACCTGATAGTTACAACTCCCGTATAGCGGAACTGGAAGAAAAGTACAATTACAAAAATCAAAATATGATTATTGTAGATCGGGGTAGAAAACCCGATGAAAAAAGTATTTTATTGATTGAAGACGGTACTTATCTAGGTTATGCATTTGTTACCCTCAATCATCAGTTTGAAGACATTAAACTATTGAAAAAACGCCTCACCTATGCACAAGAAAACCGGGATACTCGGCATATTATTCAAAGTTATTTACGCCGCAAAAAAAATCTATCGGTAAAAAGTTTTTAATCCCTTATTTTATTAATAATTTAGACTGCTTAACCGGCTACTAGTATTTTGGAAAAAAATAAGCATACCGATATCACTTGGCGTGAAAAATTGCACGACATTATTTACGAAGCAGAAACCCCTGCAGGTAAAGCTTTTGATGTTGTTCTATTGGTTTTTATTTTTTTGAGCGTAATTTTTGTGATGCTCGAAAGTGTATCTGGTCTTGAGCCATGGGTTTATGAATATTTAATTTATGCCGAATGGGTAATTACTATTTTATTTACCATTGAGTATATTTTGAGAATCATAAGTATTCGCCGACCTTCACGCTATATCTTCAGCTTTTATGGTATCATTGATTTTCTATCGACCATACCCTTATACCTATCGTTCTTTATAACCGGAAGCTCGGCACTCATTACCTTTAGAGCCTTAAGGCTTTTGCGCGTTTTTCGGGTACTTAAAATTTCGCGCTATATGGGCGAAGGTAATCGACTATTAGGCGCCTTGCGCAATAGCCGAGCCAAAATTTTTGTATTTTTATTTGCCGTGGTAGTCCTTTCAATCATCGCCGGTACTTTGATGTACATGATAGAGGGCGAAAAAGCCGGATTTACGAGTATTCCCGTTGGTGTTTATTGGACAATTGTAACCTTAACTACAGTAGGATTTGGAGATATTCACCCTATAACTTCGATGGGTAGATTTTTGGCATCTCTAATTATGATATTGGGTTATGGTATTATTGCGGTACCAACGGGTATAGTAAGCGCAGAATACAGTGCTAGAAGCAGAAATGACCAATCGTTTAATTCTTTATCTTGTTATAATTGTAACGAAAAAACGCATTTAGACCGGGCAAAATATTGCCATCGTTGCGGCTATTCTTTACGGAATGAAATAAGAAAAAAAAATGAATAATCTAATTCATATTTTAGGGCCAACGGCTATAGGCAAAACCGCTTTGGCAATAAAAGTAGCCCAGCACTTTAATACCGAAATCATCTCGGCCGATTCTAGACAATTTTATAAAGAAATGAATATTGGAACAGCCGTGCCGAGTCTGAGCGAATTAAAGGCTGCAAAACACCATTACATTCAGAATAAAAGCATACACCAGGAGTTCTCTGTTGGTGATTTTGAGAAGGAGGTCATTCCGCTAATAGATAAATTGTTTCAAGACAAAAACCCATTAGTAATGGTAGGTGGTAGCGGCTTATATATAAAAGCCATCACCGATGGCTTAGATCAATTTCCGGATATTGATCCGTATATCCGTGAAAATTTAAATCAGCGTTATGCCGAGGAGGGTTTAGAATTACTAGCTGAAGAACTAAGAGAATTGGATCCGGAGTATGCCGCAAAAGCCGACTTACAAAACAAGCAGCGTGTTATTCGAGCCTTGGAGATTTGTTTAGGCGCGCCACAAAATTTTTCATTTTACAGAACCCAAAACAAGAAGGAAAGAAATTTTAAAAATATAAAAATAGGTTTAGAAGCCGATCGAGCTATTCTTTACGAGCGTATCGAAAAACGCGTAGATTTAATGCTAGAAATGGGGTTGTTGGAAGAGGCAAGGAGCTTATATTCGCACCGTGAATTAAACGCCTTAAATACGGTAGGTTACAAGGAGTTGTTTGCCTATTTTGACGGAAAATGGTCTCTCGATTTTGCGATAGCCGAAATTAAAAAACACACACGAAGATTTGCCAAAAGGCAAATGACTTGGTTTAAAAAAGACCCCGAAATCAAGTGGTTTGATTATACACAAGATACCAAAACCATTATTCATTATATCGAGCAAAAAACACTTGCCAAATAGTTGCCCATTTGGCAAGTAATTTTTGGAAACTAGAAATATTTATTTTAAGGTGTTATTCTTCTTGATTTCTAATCACAAGTCTAAATCCTTCACCGTGAATATTTAAAATTTCAACGTTTTCATCTTTTTTAAGGTACTTACGCAATTTTGCAATATAAACATCCATACTTCTAGAAGTAAAGTAATTGTCGTCTCTCCAAATTTTAGTAAGCGCTAATTCTCTAGGCATTAAATCATTTTCATGTAAAGCTAATAACCTAAGTAGTTCATTTTCTTTAGGTGAAAGCTTTTGTGGCTCTTCTTCTCTAAAAGTTAAGAAACGTAATTTAGAATTTAAATGAAAATCACCAATTTGAAATTCAAATTGTTTGCTATCGGCTACACTGTCAGTAGCTTTACGTTGCATAATAGCCTGAATTTTCATCAGTAGCACTTCGCTGTCAAAAGGTTTATTTAAATAATCGTCGGCACCAACCTTATACCCTTTTAAAACATCCTCTTTCATAGCTTTTGCCGTTAAAAAGATAATGGGTATATCTTCATTTTTCTCTCTTATTTCTTTGGCTAAAGTAAAACCATCTTTGTAAGGCATCATCACATCTAGAATGCATAAATTAAAATCGTCTTTCTTAAATTTTTCAAAGCCTTCCATTCCGTTTTTAGCGTGTGTAACTTCATAGTCATTCATCGCTAAATAATCTTTTAAAACAATCCCGAAGTTCGGGTCATCTTCAACTAATAAAATCTTTTTGTTTTCAGTTTCCATATTTTATGATATTAAAGGTAATTTAATAATAAAAGTACTTCCCTTCCCCTTTTCACTGGTTAAAGTGACAGTACCGTGATGGTCTTCTACTATTTTCTTGACATAGGCAAGACCAAGCCCGTGTCCTTTGACGTTATGAATATCGCCTGTATGCGCTCTAAAAAATTTCTCAAAGACCTTTTTTTGCACAATACGATTCATTCCTTGCCCTTGATCTCTTATTTTTAAAACAATATAATTTTTTACATTTTCGGTGTACACATCGATTCTTGGTTGTTCGGTAGAATACTTAATAGCATTATCTAGCATATTTACTACAACATTGGTAAAATGTGTCTCATTGGCTAATATCGTTGATTTTAATGCGCCAAAATGTGTTTGTATATATCCACCGCGATCTTCAATTATCAACTCAACGTGGGTAATCGCTTCTTCAATAATATCATGAAGCTTAAGGCGTTCTTTTTTTATGTTGAGCTCATTTTTCTCCAACTTAGAAATACGTAATACATTCTCTACTTGAGCATGCATACGCTTATTCTCCTCACGAATCATTCCTAAATAACGGTTTACCCGATCTTGATCTTGAGCAATCTTAGGATTTCTTACAGAGTCTAATGCCAAATTTATAGTAGCAATTGGTGTCTTAAACTCGTGCGTCATATTATTAATAAAATCGGTCTTGATTTGTGAAATTTGCCTTTGCTTCACCAGCTGTGAAATTGCACTGTAATATGCGATTATAATAATCAAGGTAAACACTATACTCAAGAAAGTCATTACTGCAATAGACGAAAGCACTTCCTTTTTCTTTTCGGTAAAATTGATGTATAACCGATAACTATTATTATTCATTTTAAACAATGGTGTACCGTAAGTGGCAGGAGAATCAAGATCGAAGTTGGCGGTTCGAACTTTTGTTGCTAGGTCTTTGCTATAAATAGCGAATTCAAAGCCAGATTGAATTCGGCGCGCCGCTAACTCATTTTGAATTAATGTTTTCACCCTTTCGGTATCTACGCGTTTGTGGATAGGCAAGTTGGCTGCTTTTTCTTTAATTGCCTCTACCAATAAATATTTCTCATTATCTTCTAGTCTTGATATTTTCTCAAAACGTTCCTCTGCACTCAGATTCTGATTGTCTCGAAGTTTATCATCATGTATTAGGCGCGTAATTTTTCTATTTACTAATTTTCTAAAAGCGATAGAATCTTTTTCTTCGCTTAAAAAAGAAGAAGATAATTTGTAATCTTCTTGCAAGATGCTGTTGGTATAGAAAAAAGTTTCGTTGGTAAGCTCGTCTTGTTTAATCTGAAAAAGTTCGCTCAGCCTCGCGGTGGTAGGTTTTGTCGAGTCGGCTACCCGTGTGTATTGAATGTAATATTTATCTATTTCTTCACGTTCAATTCTATCGGCTACACGAAACAAGACTTGTCGCGCATTAAAAGAAAACTGCTCCTCATTTGTTTCAACCGTATTTTTAATCCAATACCCCTGAACAAAGATGATTCCTATAAGCGAAAGGCTCATGAGCAACACCAAAAAGACAAAAACTTTCTTTTTCATGTCTCCAAAAGTAAGGTTTTAACATTTACCTTTTTAAGGGTTTAACCAAATGTTAACACTAGCAAAAACCTACTTACTTCCTAGGTTTAGCAAGTATTCATGAATTTCTTGAACCTGAGCTTTTGTAGCTGATAAGACCGTATTTTCTATGACTAAATCGGCTAACAATTTTTTGCGGTCATCACTCCATTGTTTATTGATTCTATCTAATACTGCTTGACGATTGGTTTGGTCTCTCTGCATTACGCGATTTACACGCTCTTCGAGTGGCGCCGTAACCAAAATTGTGTAATCTACGTGGTGCTGCCTGTTCTGTTCAAACAAAATAGCAGCCTCATAAATGACATAATGGGCTTTTTGATTTGATTTCCATTCCTTAAAATCGGCATGAACGGCGGGATGAATAATGGCATTTAATTTTTTAAGTAGCATATGATCTGAAAAAACCAGACTACTCACATAGTTCGTATTATATTGGCCATTAATAAATGCTTTTTCTCCTAGCAAGGCTATGATTGCTTTTTGCAAATTTTTATCTTGATGTAGCAGCTCTTTTGCTTTTAAATCGGCAATATAAAGTGGCACTCCTAATTCTTGGAAAAATCTTGCCACAGTGGTTTTACCGCTGCCAATTCCACCTGTTAATCCTACTACAATCATTTTTTTATCACAAAATTTACTTTATTTAAACTCAAGCGTACATGGGTAACTTGCTCTGGTTTTTGCTTTAATTTGGCAATCATAAAATTATCGTTTTCCCCAATTTTTGCATAATCACAAATTACCTGAAAATCTTGGGTGTTAACTTGATCAAAATTTCGCAAACTTACCTGATAAATTACTTCTATTTTTTTAGGAAAAATACTTAGCTCCCCTTTCTGGGGTTTATTAATGATTTGTATAGGGACCTCTACTCTACCCTCTGTAAATTTTTCGGCGAAAGCTTTATAAGTTGTAGTCTCTTGATATAATATTATTTCTTCATGTGGCTTTTCCAATTGCACTTTTCCTTGCGTAGTTTTATCTAAATTTTCTAGGCTAAGTTCTTGGGTATTTATATGGTCAATATCTATCAAAAGGTGGTCTGGCCCACTTACTTTTACTTTTTCAGGAAAAACAACCAAAGGGTTGTAAGCTCCGTAACCTCTGGCATACTCTATTTTAATTCGTGGGTTAATTGGTAATTCCCGAATGGTTTTAAGCGAAAAAGGTAGTTTTATGCTAGGGGTAAGAAATTCAACATTATCAATATCTAGCCCAAGTTCTTTAGCTATGTCTTTTTTAAAGTATCGGGTATTGTATAGCAAGTAGTTTTTTTCCTCGGGTAAATTTGAGGCATCTTGGCGCAGACTAAGATTCTTAAAACCAATCCAAAACAACCTAAAACCCGTTGTTTGCACCCGAATTTCGACCGTTTTTTCTCGCTCTTCAACCAATTTATCTTTTGGTAAATTTTCAAAAATCACTTTCAAGTTAAACTCTTGCGTATAGGTTTTAGAAAATTGGATAAGTAGCCAAGTACAAAGCGAAAAGGTAGCAAATATGGCAAAAGCTTTAAAGTTGCTTTTATTTAATATACTATTTCTTTTATTGGAAAAACTAAACCATTTCATGAGTTGAAAAATAAATTAGGAAAAAGTTGCTCTGGAGTTTTACTCTTGAACTTTAAAAAAATACTTGACTTTAAAAAACCTAAACCGTATCCGTAAAACTGTATAAATACTGCACATAAAACATAAAACCCTACACGCACACTTTTTTCAAGAAAACTGGCGTGAAGAAATAAAATCAGTAAATAAAATCCCATCAACACTATTGGGATGTACAGACCTGTTAGCGTCAAAATTAAACTTAAAAGCGATACCGCTATAAATAAACTAGGAAACCAAAAAACTATATTTTTTGATTTGGGGTGCCATTGGTTAAGAATAGGGCGTACTTTTCCAAATTTATTCACTTGAGTGTAAAATTTAGACCAGCTTATTCGCCTTTTATGGTAAACAAAAGCTTCTTCAATAAAACCAATGCTAAAACCTTGTTTTTTTAAACGCTGTACCAAATCTGGGTCTTCTCCTGGATGTATGCGACCAAAGCCTCCTGTGTTTTCAAAAGCAATTTTAGATAAGCCCATATTAAAGCTGCGCGGCTCATACGCTTTTACGGATTTATTTTTACCCCGAATTCCGCCAGTAGTTAACATAGAAGTCATAGTATAGTTTATGGCCTTTTGCAATGGAGTAAAAGTGGCTAGTGCGGCATCTGGCCCCCCAAAACAATCAAATGGATGAGAGGACAAATATTTATCAACCGCCCATAAATAATGAGTAGGCAGTATTACATCACTGTCTAAGATAATGAAATAAGACGATCTAGCGCGTTGCATACCAAAATTCCTGCTATCTCCTGGGCCCGAATTTTCTTTTTTAAAGTACTGTATAGTAAGTTGGTTTTTATATTTTGAAACCACATCTTCACTGCTTAGGGAGGAGCCATCCTCAACAATAATAATCTCATAACAAACTGATTTTTTCATTACAAGGAACGACTGCAAAAGTTCTTCAATTTCTTGGGGACGGTTATACACCGGTATAATAAATGAATACTTTATTTCCATAAAAATTAATTTCAATTAAAAACCCTACCAATAAAAATTTAAAGGTAGGGTTTTTAGCGCTTTTGGTTAAGTATTATTTTGAGTTATCTTATATGAAACCCTATTGTACAACCAATTTTTTAATTTGGGTGCTTCCGTTTATCTCAAATTGAAGCATATATACTCCCGAATTTAAATGGCCTAAATTTATCTGTGCTTGTAATGCTTTAATAGGTCTTTCCAAAATAAGTTGACCTCTTAAATTATATAATTTCACCATATCTATTGTAAAAGTAGATTTCATAAAAACTATATCTTTCACAGGGTTAGGATATATTTCTAAATTGGCTGATGTTTCTTCTTTCGTACTTAAAACTTGTGTAGTAAAACTAGTAGGGCCAAATAGATCACTTAAATCATTGCTGCAAACAGCAAAGACATATACATCATAAGTTGTATTGGGTTGCAAACCTTGAATACTTAAGCCTCTTGTACCGTCGTTATCGAAGATTGAAATTCCTTCTTGGGTGGGATCAAAGCCTTGAACACCATAAACCACTTGCCAGGCCGTGGCTGAACCGTTTTCTTGCCAATCTATAGCGGCAGAATTTTTAGTTACATTTGTTATGGTAATATTTGAGGGAGCAGAACATGAACTATTGGTGGTTTGAAAGTTTACCGGACCAATCCATACACTTTCATCGTTTGTTCCGCAAAGCGCACGCACATATACATCATAACTAGTATTAGCTGTTAAACCTGTTATCATTTCGTTAGGGGTAGCATCATTGTCTATAAAAAGTGATCCACTGCCTAATGTGAAACCAGCGGGACCGTATTGAATTTCCCAACTGGTAGCCGTTCCATTTTCAACCCAATTAATTTGGCTCGCGTTGTCGGTAATAGCCGAAATGCTGAGATTAGAAGGTGCAGGACAAGAGGGCTCTGAGGTAATATTCAGGTCAAAAACGCCTTCTGGTATTTCATTGGTTCCTGAATTACCTCCTATATTGATATAATAAGTTGTGCCGGCTACACTATTAAATACGATTTGTTCTGTACTACCCACATCCGAAAAGTCGATACAGTTCAAATTGTTACAATTACCAGTATACAACCCAACTGCACCTGACCAATTTCCTGATTCCTCAACATCGATTGTTATTTGATTTCCATCACCTACAAAGGTATACCACACCCCATCATTCATACCCGGTGCACAAGCCGAAATAAAACCGTTATTATTTGTTGCTTGTGAAGCATCTTGAGTTATATTGTAAGGAAAACTATTTACCACAAAAGCTCCCGAACAGGGGTCGTTTAATGGTGGACCATCAGTAGTAAACTGAAATTCATTACAGGTTTGCGTGCCAATTTCATTAATTGGATTGATTCGAACATAGTAGGTAGTACTCTGAGCTAGGGTGCCCAAATTATAGGTGTTTACTCCATTTGGTATAAGTGTTGGGGCTAGCACATCACTTGCGCCAGGTGCGGTACCTACGCTTAATTCATTAGAATGCGAACCTGTGGCATTATCCCATACTAAAATACCGTTATTTGATGCATTAACAGAACCATTGGCAGGCGATATCAAATTCACATCACAAGCTGGAAGACTGTTGTAATTTTGAACAGCCGAAATATTATCTAAATAAACGAAAAAGTCTCCTGACAACCAATTGGAAGTGAACCGCAGTTGAAAATCTGCTCCGTGTGGTAATTCGTTCGCAGGTATGGTTTGGTTAATTGTTGTGCAAGAAACGCTGGTCACGTGATTGGTATCGTCGATAGTAATAACAGGATTCCAAGTTTGTCCTTGATCGATAGTGAATTCAACTTTTAAATTTCCCCAACCGGGAGGTGTAGCCGTATTAGGCGCGCCATTAGCTCTGTAATTTACAATTTTGTAATCAAAACTAACTTGCATAGGCGTACCGCTAGAAATACCTATTACCACGGGAGAGTATAATTTACCCTGGACACTACCGGTTGAAGATGGCGTGTCGTACCATAAATTATCTCTAACGCTATTTCCTGAACAAGCCCCTGTACTGGATATAATGAAGGATCCATCATCATACCAACCGTTGGTATAATTAGAGCTTGAATCAAAATTTTGGCTCACATTAATCTGACTGAATAAGGGTGTGAGCAACCCGAAAAACAAGAAGGTTAAATAGATGTTCTTCATATTAGTGGTGTTTCTTCAAAATATAATTCTATAAAAATAAAATAGAATTAATAACAAAGCTACTTATAATTTTAGATCTAGTAGATATTTACCAAATTTTCAGTTTAAAAGTTGCTTTGTTCGTTAAATATACAAAAAAACCCCTTAAGGTTTTCACCTTAAGGGGTTTATATGATAAAAATCAGGTTCTTACTCTTTAATTATTCTAAAAGTTTTTAGACTTTCGTTGATTTTCACTTGCATTAAGTAGGCACCTGTTGGTAAATCACCTAAGTTAATTTCTGTACTCAGTTGATTCGGATTCACCTCAATTACACGCTGACCAATCAAATTAAAGATTGTAGCATTTTGAATAGAATTGGCTGCTTTTAAGTTCAACACAGATTGAGTTGGGTTTGGATAATACTCAAATGTCTGGAAAACATTATCATAAACACCCAAATTATCTGTTTTGAAGCTTACTGGCCCTACTTGGCTACTTGTATTTCCAGCGCATAACGCGGTAACATAAACATCATAATTCGTGTCTTTTGTTAATCCTGTTATTGTTTCACCTAAAGTGCCATCATTATCTAAGACAATTGTACCTGTACCTGGAGTGAAACCGCTAGTACCGTACTCAATCTCCCAAGTAGTCGCACTACCATTTTCTGTCCAAGTTACATCAGCTGTAGTATTAGTAATATTAGCTACGCTTATGTTTGAAGGATCTGAACAGGGAGGAGCTAAAGTAGTAAAGTTTACTGGTCCTACCCAAGCGCTCTCATTTCCTACGCTACAAATAGCACGTACATATACATCATAAGACGTACTGGCGGTTAACCCTGTTAAGGTTTCACCTAAAGTACCATCGTTGTCATTTACAGTTGTCCCATTACCTTGAGTGAATCCGGCTGCACCGTACTCGATCTCCCATTCGGTTTCTGTACCACCTGCTATCCAAGAAACATCGGCAGTGGTGTCGCTCAAGTTGCTTACCATTAACGCAGAAGGATCTACACAGGGAGGTGCTAATGTAGTAAAGTTAACTGGTCCTACCCAAGCGCTCTCATTTCCTACGCCACAAATAGCACGTACATATACGTCATAAGCTGTACTTGCAGTTAATCCTGTTAAGGTTTCACCTAAAGTACCGTCGTTATCATTTACAATGGTTCCACTACCTTGAGTGAATCCGGCTGCACCGTACTCGATTTCCCATTCGGTTTCTGTACCACCTGCTGTCCAAGAAACATCAGCAGTAGTGTCGCTCAAGTTGCTTACCATTAGGGCAGAAGGATCTGTACATGGAGGTGCTGTTACATTTATAGCAATATCATCTATAGCGATATCACTTTCAAAATCAACACCGCGAATAGCTCTAAACCTAACTTTGATAGCTCCTGAATAAGCAGATAAATCTACAGTTTTAAGTGCCCACGGGTCGGTTTCCGCAGTTTGTTGCTGGCCGATTATTGAGTCTACCCCATTTACCCAAGCAGTTCCATCAAAAACATCAATATAAAGATCTCCCATATCGGCACCATACATAAAGTAATAGAATTCTAAACTGGCTATGTTATTTCCAATGTCTACTAAAGGAGTAATCAGCTCAGCTACATCTCCCTGGCTACCACTTGTTGCCTCGGTATAGAAATAATTACTTCCACTAAAAGCCCCTGCAGGACCTGTGTCTGAAGATGGAGTACTATTTAATCCGTCAATGTTCCAATCCCAAGAACTCGTGCTAGTCGTTTGCCAGCATAAGTCACCATTAAAACTAGTGGTAGGGGTAAATGCTTCAACATCATCTAACCAAGGAGCGGTAACAGCAGTACAGTTAGTTGTAAAATTAAATGGACCTATCCAAACACTGGTACCATCTGTACCACAATCCGCCTGAACATAGATATCATAGGCAGTATCATCCATTAGGTTGGTTGCCGAGTAGTTAGTAGAAACACTCGTTCCGGTTGGCACACCCGTTGGTGCAGTACCAGCCGTTACTACTTCTACATTATATCCACTAGCCGTTCCTGCTGGCTGTGACCAACTTAAATCAGCCACAGAATCGGTAACATAATTTAATACAATATCAACAGGTGCTATACAAGAAGGGTTAACTTCAATTGTAATATCATCTAAATAGTAACTGTCAGAACTATCATTTTGCCCATGTTTAAAGGCCAAATATGAATCGGTTCCTGCAGGAATATAAACAGTATAAACATTATAATTACCATCAGGATCTGTAACTGTTTGTATTGGAGTAAAAGTGGTTGCATCAGATGCATCAGACATTGTTCCTACAATTAAATCCTGACCTGAAGAAGAATCCATACCAAATACTACACGGTTATTACCTGTACCTAAGCCCGTGATTTCTGGACTTACTAAAATATAATCTCCTGTTGTGTCGCTAGAATTAAATATACGGAATGAATGCGGTGCAGAGTTGTCACTTACTGTACTCACATAACCATAACCTGCTCCTGATGCAATAAAAGACCAACAGTCTGCATTAGTAGGGTTAGAAGATGAACCTACAGAGGCCGCGTCAAAATTCTCTACTACTGGAAGTGTAAACGCATCACAGGCTGTAGTGAAAGTAAATGGGCCTACCCAACTACTATTTCCGTCTGTACCACAATTGGCTTGCACGTAATAATCATAAGTAGTATTTGATGCAAGGTTAGTCGCCGTATACGGATTTGAAACTGCAGTTGCCGTTGGTGTTCCTGTTGGTGTTGTACCAGTAGTAACTATTTCTACATTCCAAGCTGTTTCGGTTCCTCCAGCGACCCAAGAAAGATCTGCTGTATTATTCGTTATATTACTAGCATCTAAAGTTGAAGGATATAAACAAGCTGGCGCTTCTTCAACACTCACATCATCTAAGGCTAAATCGCCATAGTAATCGAGCGTTGAGCCTCCAGATTCTGCACGGAAACGTAAAGTAACCAAGTTACCTACTACCGCAGAACCTAATCCAATGATTTGCTCTTCCCAAGCAGCACTGCCGGTATTAATTAAACCGATTTGATTCCAATTGGTACCGTCAAATGCTTCTACATATAATTCATTTACGGGACTATAATCTGTAGTACATAAAAAAGTATAAAATTTTAATGCTGGAACCGTCAAACCACTTACATCTATCACAGGCATTTCTAATACCACTTCAGTATCTGTTGAAGAGAAGTCAATAGAAGCATAGCTACCACTAGCACCTGAATGATCTGTTGGAGTGGCTGAACATCCAGTAGTATTCCAAGTAAAACTAGAATCAAAATACCATCCGTCTCCTGCAATTGCGCTTTGGCTCCAACAAGCTGGTATACTTGTCGATGCAAATGACTCTGTATAAGGGGCCATTAAAGCTGCGCATTGAGTGGTGAAATTTTGTGGTCCTACCCAAGTACTCAAAGTTCCTGAGCCGCAATCTGCTTGCACGTATACATCATAACCTGTATTTGGCGTCAAGTTGGTAGCGGTATAAGGGTTGGTAACACCTATAGCTGTTGGCGTTCCTGTAGGCGCAGTACCTGCCGGTACAATTTCTATATTCCAAGCGGTTTCACTACCACCAGCAGTCCAAGAAAGCTCTGCTGAATTAGCTGTAATATTAGCAACACTTAAAGCATTAGGTGCAAAACAGTTAGGTGTTACAACCACTTCTACATTATCTATATGAAAATCATAATCGGCTGTATCATCGATCGTACCTTCACTTGCCCAGAAAGCAAATTGAACCACACCGGTGTAAGCCGCCAAATCGATATACTCTTTTATTCCCGCGTTAGGTGCAGTATTGTTAGCATCGTACGTCTTTAGATTTGTCCAAGTAGCTCCATTATCTGTAGTTATTAGAACTTGAACCTCATCATCGGTAGTAGCCATTCCTCCATCTTCATTTAGCCCTGAGTTAGCATAGTCAGTTTCGGCAACATCATAAGTTAAAGAGTAACCGCCGGTTGGCCCTAAATCAATTAATGGAGAGATTAACCACTCTTCTTTAGTATCTGAGAAAAGATTAATCTGAGCTGCGGTTGAAGCGGCTGAATCATTCCTGTATTCGTCCGATTGCCAAGAGCTTGAACCCAAGCCACTAGGACCCGTTGTAGGGTCTCCTGAATCTGCTTCTGACCAACAGTTTGGAGCAAAGGAAGTTCCGTTAAAATCTTCTAAATAAGGTACACTAGCAGTCACACAAGGTGTGGTAAAGGCAAACGGACCTTCCCAAGTACTTGTATCTGAACCACAAACCGCTTGGACATAAAATTCATAATCGGTACCAGAATTTAAGTTGGTCGCCGTATACGGATTGCTTACTCCTGTTGCGGTAGGTGTACCAGTAGGTGTTGTACCTGCGGTAACCAGCTCAATATTCCAAGCTGTTTCGCTACCTACAGCTGTCCAAGTTAGATCTGCCGATGTAGTTGTAATGTTATTTACTGCTAAAGCAGTTGGTGCTACACAAGATTGAACAGTAAAACTTGTAACATCAAAATCTAAATCATTAGGTGTTCCCCATTGCCCTACAGCAATATATACGGTAGAATTGGCAGCAACTGCTGCTGTTACCGTATTACTAACATTGCCTGAGCTAGTTGTAGCTCTATCCAATTCACCCGAAAGAGTTGTGCCGGTACAAGTATCATAAATGGTTATACCATTCCAAGCATTACGTGTAAATATGGTCATAGTGATTTGCTCTGCCGTGGCCCCTGTGGTATATTCAAATAGGTAGACATCATCATTTAAATAGTTATTAGAGGGCGTCGAGCCGGTAACCCAGGCTTCTGGGCCTCCCGTACCGGGAGTTGTGATGTTAGATGCGGTATAGCCAGCTGAAATGACCACACCAGATCCACATCCGAATTGTGCATAGCCATGCCAACTAAACAAGATAGTTAGTAAAGCTAAAAAGGTAATTTTTTTCATAAAAGTTATAATTTTGATTAAACCAAGTCTAAATATACTTACATTTTAGTTAAAGAAACAAAGAAATTCCATTAATTCTTAGATGAACCGATTAAGTGAAAAATTATAGGATAAAAAAACCGCCTCAATGGGCGGTTCTTAATTTGAGACAATTAAATTTTTATTTTTCTAAGCCCTTTTCAAAAGCTTCCATCACTTCTTGGCTTACACCCATATTTGAAAAACCTCCATCATGAAATAAATTCTGTAGTGTAACCTTTCGGGTAAGATCTGAAAATAAGGTTAAGGTATAATCTGCACACTCATCTGCAGTAGCATTACCCAGTGGCGACATTTTATCCGCGTAAGCGATAAAACCGTCAAAACCTTTTACCCCTTGTCCCGCAGTAGTAGGTGTTGGTGATTGCGAAATGGTGTTAACGCGTACCTTAGCATTTACCCCAAAGAAATAACCAAAACTTCTTGCGATAGATTCTAAATAGGCTTTGTTGTCTGCCATATCGTTGTAATCTGGAAATACTCGCTGTGCCGCCATATATGTAAGGGCTACAATACTTCCCCACTCATTCATAGCCTCTTTTTTATATAACACCTGCATTGTTTTGTGAAATGAAACGGCAGATACATCCCAGCCTTTGGTGGTGAAATCATAGTTCATATCTGTATAATGTTTTCCTTTTCTTACGTTTACAGACATCCCTATAGAGTGCAATACAAAATCTAGTTTGCCCCCTAAAATCTCGGTGGCTTTTTCAACTAGGTTTTCTAAATCTTCAACCTTGGTGGCGTCGGCAGGAATAATTTCGGCACCTGTTTTTGCTGCTAAATCTTTAATTTTTCCCATACGCATTGCTATGGGTGCGTTGGTTAAGACAAATTTACCGCCTTCCTCAAAAACTCGTTCTGCAGTTTTCCAGGCTATAGAGTTTTCATCTAAAGCGCCAAAAATAATTCCTCTTTTTCCTTTAAGTAAGTTATAAGCCATGTTTGTTTATTTTATTGCTGTAAATATATTAAATCTTGTGTCAAATCAGTTATTCGTTTTTCTTATTGTTGGGCAGAATCTACGAGTAAGGCTTCTGCATGTGCCATAGCCGATTTAGACTCCCGATTTCCGCCAAGCATTTCAGCCAGCTCTTCAATGCGCTCTTGATGCTTCAAATGCTTAATTAAAGTTTGGGTTTTTCCTGCTTGGGTTTCTTTCTGCACTTTTAAATGGTTACTCCCTTTGGCAGCCACTTGAGGTAGATGGGTAATGGCCACAATTTGCAGCTTTTGACTCATCTGGCGCATGACCTCTCCCATTTTTTTAGCAATATCTCCCGATATTCCAGTATCTATTTCATCAAAGATCAGGGTGGGTAATTGTTTGTATTTTGCTAATATACTTTTTACCGCCAAGGTAATCCGCGAAAGCTCACCCCCAGAAGCTGCCTTACTAATTTCATTTAAAGACATACCTGCGTTGGCACTAAACATCCATTGCATTTGGTCTTGTCCCCAAGTATTAAAATCATCGATAAGTTTAAGTTGAATCTCTAGCCTTGTGTCTGGCATACCTAAGTTGGCCAAGGTATTTTTTACTGCTTGAATAAATGTAGGTATTACCTTAAGTCGGTTTTTGTAGAGTTTTTGGGCTTTTTCTGCACATTTTTTTTGCTGTTGCTCAATCGCAAGTTTTAATTTTGCTACAGCTTCTTGTGCATTGGTGGTAAGTTGTACTTTATCCTCTAGTTCTCGCTGAATTTGCAATAGCTCATCTAAACTATCGGTTTGATGTTTGCGTTGCAGCGCATAAATTTTATCTAATTGATCGTTCACTAAAGCCAGCGCCTCTGGGTTATGCTCAATACGCTCTTGCTGATCTTCAACTTCACTACCTAAATCTTCTAACTCAACCAAGCAACTTGTTAAACGCTCGTGCAATTCTGCGTATTTAGATCCAAAACCATTGAGTGCAGCTAGTTTTTGTTTTATTTGCCTTAAAAACACTAGCACTCCGGTATCTTCTTGACTGAAATGATGACTAGCAAAGCCTAAATTTTCTTGCAACATTTCTATATTGCTCAAGGCATGCTGCTGCTCTTCTAGCTCTACTTGAATTTGGGGAGTTATTTTTGCTTCCTGCAGTTCTTCTAATAGAAACAAATTATACTCATAGGTTTTTTGAGCTTCGGCTTGTTTTTCTTTTAATTGTGCATATTCTATTTGCCGATTTTTTAGTTCAGCTACAGCTGATTTATAATCGTTTAGAGTAGAATAATTATCGGCTATCGCATCTAAAATAGCATATTGATAATTGGTGTTGCCAATGGCCAAGGTTTGGTGCTGCGAATGTATATCTATTAATTGTTCTCCTAAACCAGCTAATTGCTGCAAACGCACTGGAGTGTCATTGATAAAGGCTCTAGATTTACCCGATGGTAATATCTCTCTGCGTATAATGGTTTGCGGCTCATAGTCAAGCTCTTCTGATTCAAAAAAAGAATTTAAGTCATAGTTTTGGATATTGAATATACCTTCTATTACGCACTTCTTTGTTGCATCGCGCATAGAAGACAAATCGGCTCGTTTACCTATTAACAAAGCTAAAGCACCAAGAATAATAGATTTTCCTGCGCCCGTCTCTCCTGTTATAATATTAAAATGCTCGTCTAATGTTAATTGAACATCTTCAATTAATGCAAAATTCTTAATGGTAATACTGCTTAGCAAATTGAATTGGCTTTAAGATTTTATCGCAATGTAAAGATAAAAGAGTTTAATTAATGCTACCAATTTTAGGCAACAGAAATTACAATTTTAATTGCGCCCATTTTTTATTGTACAAAGGAGCAATTTTCTTGAGGTTATCGATTAAATTATTCATCGGAATACTTGGACCGCCACTATAAATAGAAGTAATCTCATCGGCTTTAGCATCAAAAAACATTCGTAAGGGTGCCGAGTTGGGCCTTGTTCCACTCACTTGACGCAAGAGCTGTATGGCTTCTGCCACTTTTGTTTTACCTTTTTCTGCATCTTGATACATACTATCTAAGCCTTCTATATGATAAACATAAAGCGCCTTACGATAGTCTTGAAAAGCATTAGAAAGCAAGTCATCGTTAAGTCTGTACTTAGACATAGCCCCATCTCCTGGAGACCAACCGGTAGTTCTTCCTTGTTGAGCTATGTTTACAACTTGCTTGGCTTGTTGATGATATTCATCTCCGGCATTTAATTTAAATGTATCGGCATCTAATCCAATTATGGTAAAAGCAAAGAAATTGAGATTTGCCGTTAAATTCCCCGAATAATTATTGGGCTCAAACCTTAACGGATCAAATTCTGTATATTGAAAATTAAAATCATCATCTTTATAATTCAACACCGGAGTAGTAAAAGTACTGCCATAAACTGGTCTTGAAGATTGCACTTGAATAGTCGCCCTAAATTGATCGGCTTCAAACTCTTTTACCGTAATAAATATAGCACAATTAATACGTTTATCTTTCTTAAGATTTAGATTAGTAAATTGCGTTTTATTCATATAATCTTCTATCGAAGATTGCAAGGTTTTAAAGATGCTTAATTGCGTCTTACCTGTTTGCTCTGCGTTTAAAGTAACACTGCAATTTAATTCCTGAGCCTGTAAGCTTGCACTAAACCCTATGATGAAAAATAAAATAAAACGCTTTAAATAAGCCATAATATAAAAGTTAGATGCTAGTTATTTAAACGTGATTGAATATAATTAAGTATATCTGTAGCCACCAAATCCTTGGTCTTTAACTCATAATCTAAGACTTGTTGGGAGTCAATAATCCTAATTTTATTGGTGGGTTGCTTAAACCCTGCCCCCTTGTCGTTTAAGGAGTTTAATACAATTGCGTCTAAGTGCTTACGTTGTAATTTACCACGAGCATTTTTCAATTCATTTTCTGTTTCGAGTGCAAATCCCATAAGGAATTGTTGGCTTTTGGCTTCGCCCATTGCTTTTAAAATATCTTCTGTCTTTTCTAGCCTAATCTCTAGAAATTGATCTGATTTTTTAATTTTTTGATTGGCTTTTTGCAAGGGTCTATAATCTGATACTGCTGCTGCAGCTATCGCTATGTCTACCTCATTATAATGCTCAAAAACAGCATCATACATTTCTTTGGTGCTTGTTACCCCGATGAGCCTAATATTGGGAGAGTCAATTTTTTGATTGGAAGGGCCGCTAACCAAAACCACTTGTGCGCCAAGCTTAGCCGCCTCTTTGGCAAGAGCAAAACCCATTTTTCCGCTAGAGTGGTTCCCAATAAAGCGAACAGGGTCTATTGCCTCATAAGTAGGCCCTGCGGTAATCAACACTTTTTTTCCTGTCCACGGATTTTGCTTTTGCTGATAGTCAAGAATATAATTAATAATATCCTGCGGCTCTGCCATTCTGCCTTCCCCACTTAAACCACTCGCTAATTCTCCTGTACCTACAGGAATAATTAAATTCCCGAAAGCGCTTAATTTATCTAAAGCATTTTGAGTACCCGGGTGTTTGTACATATCCAAATCCATTGCAGGAGCAACGAACACAGGACATTTTGCAGAGAGATAGGTAGCTAATAAAAAATTATCGGATTGTGCATTGGCCATCTTGGCCAAAGTATTAGCCGTAGCCGGTGCCACCAGCATAAAATCAGCCCAAAGGCCTAGATCAACATGGTTATTCCAAACCTCATCTTCCTCATCGGTAAAAGAGGTAATCACATCATGTTTTGAAAGCGTTGACAAGGTTAAGGGTGTAACAAATTCTTTTGCTTTTGGCGTCATAATCACCTTAACCGATGCGCCTTCTTTTATGAGCAAACGAACCAAAAAGGGTATTTTGTATGCGGCGATTCCTGCCGTAATACCTAATACCACTTTTTGGTTCTGTAAAAAGCCTGCCATATCTTATCGATTAGGCTTGTTGGTCTTCTTTTGTATTTCTGAAGTAGATCTTATCTTCTAACCACTCTTCCACTGCTAAAGCGTGTGGTTTAGGTAAACGCTCATAAAATTTAGAAACCTCTATTTGCTCTTTGTTCTCAAAGATTTCATCTAAACTATCGTTATAAGTGGCAAACTCATCTAACTTCTCAATCAATTCCT
The DNA here is from genome assembly GCA_947499595.1 of uncultured Mesonia sp. Classification (GTDB taxonomy): domain Bacteria; phylum Bacteroidota; class Bacteroidia; order Flavobacteriales; family Flavobacteriaceae; genus Mesonia; species Mesonia sediminis. The sequence goes on along the minus strand of CANMOY010000004.1, from coordinate 226,336 downwards.
TTTTTATCTCCGAATTGATTTGTGTAGCACGCTTGGCTACAATTGAAATTGCCTCATAAATATTATCTGTAGGAGCATCTACCAAGTTTTTATCAATGGTAGTAGTACTTACTGGCGCTTTAGAATTTTTAATATCCATAGGTTTATCCTAAATTATTTTCTGAATTGTTATTTAATCTCTCTTTTATCTCTTTTGCAATAGTATTTGCTTGCTCTACATATTCCCCTTGAGGGAAATATTTCAAGTAATCTTCATAATATGTTTGTGCTGCGATTAAACGCTCTTCTACCAACTGGGCATAACTGTTGATTGCTAAAATGTAGGCAGCATCTAATTTATAAAAATAGGCTTCATCTCTAAACTTAGAACCCGGATTATTTTCTATAAAATTATCAAAGGCTTCAATAGCCGCTTTATAGTCCTCGCGGTGATGATAGGATTTAGCGATTTCGTAAGCTTTTTTCTCTAGCTTTTCACGTAAAGCTGCGTATTTCTCATTAGCATCTCCAATATGCTCTCCATCGGGAAATTTACTAATGTATTCTTGAAATTTATTCATCGCCTTTAAGGTTTCGGTCTGGTCAAGCGAATACCTTGGCGATTCGTTATAATAACTCAATGCACTTTTGTAAAAAGCCTCCTCGTATTTTTGACTATTGGGATAAGACTTAGTAAAACGCTCAAATTGATATGCCGAGTCAAAGTAAGCACCTAAAATATAATAGCTATTGGCGTGCACAAAAGATATATGTTCTCCTTGGGGTTTCCCTCTATATTGAGGCAATACCTGTTCAATAAGTCGTAAGGCTTTTTTATGTTTTGATTTTTTATTTTCAGTAAGTCCTTCTTCATAAAGTTGCATCGCCACTTCATACTTTTGTTTTACCTCATCGCTCTTTAACGCCTTTTGGTATTCACTACATGAAGTAACGCCAGCCATAAGACTTACTAGTAAAAATAAATAATAAATATTATGTTTTAAAATTTGTTGCATTCTGCAAAAGTACTGTTTTTTAGAATAGTAAAAAAATAATTGTTTCATTTCAGCTTTAAGCATTGGCTAGGTTATCCATAAATTCGTGAATACGATATTTTAAATTAGCCGAAGCTTCAACCAGAGGTAACCTTACCACCGCCGTAGATAAGCCTAATTTTTGAAACACAACCTTAATCCCTGCAGGATTTCCTTCTTCAAAAATCATATCTATAGCTGGAGCTAATTTATAATGCAATTCATAGGCTTCATCGACCTTACGATCAAGACCCAGGGCTACCATTCGTGAGAAATCTTCGGGAAAACCTTCACCAATTACCGAAATAACTCCCGCACCTCCCGCCAAAACCATAGGCAAAGTAATCATATCATCGCCAGAGATTACCAAGAAATCTTTGGGACAGTTATCTATGAGTTGCATCGCTTGCACTAGATCGCCCGCTGCTTCTTTTATGCCGATTATATTTTCAAAATCAGAAGCCAGTCGTGCTACCGTGTGCAGCAACATATTGCTTGCAGTTCTACCCGGAACGTTATATAGTATTATAGGCATTTTTGTAGCTTGTGCAACTTGTTTGAAATGCTGATAAATACCCTCTTGGGTAGGCTTATTATAAAAAGGTGAAACCGATAACAGAGCATCGAATCCTGTTAAGTCTTCGTTTTGTATTTGATCTACCACTTGTTGGGTGCTATTACCTCCTAAACCTAAAACCAAGGGTAGTTCTCCGTTATTTTCATCGATTACAATTTGCTTGATCCGTGCCTTTTCTTTTGAGGTTAAGGTTGCGCTTTCTGCCGTAGTACCTAAAACCACTAAGTAGTCTATTCCATTTTCTATTTGGTATCTCACAATTTTGCGCAGAGCGATTTCATCAACTTCGCTATCGGCTGTAAATGGTGTTACCAAAGCCACTCCTGTGCCTACAAATTTTTGTATCATTGTTATTTTAAAATTTTTAAATATTTAACTAACTCCTGTATAAACAACTCGTGTTCATTTAATGAAACCAAAACTTCTAAATCATTCAAACGTTTTTCATTTAACCGAAAACCAATCCGTAAAGTGGTTTTCACTCGACTACTGACAAACAATAACTCTTGCCTATCTTGATTAAAGTAATTGATTAATAAATCATATTTCTTTTCTAAAAACGGCTGTGCTGCAGATTGCGTCTTAAGCTTACCTATGAAAGAAAACGATTTTCTTGTAAAAACGCCCTCATTTTCGGTCTTGATTTGTTCCGCGAATGACAAACAATTTATAGCGTCATTGTTAAGCTTAAACTGTTTTGTCAAGTTTTGCCTTAAGTTTGCAATATTTACTTGATCTTTTTCATACAAAATCCCAATGCTATTTATAGCTGATGGTTTTTGCACCCTTTTTTGAGTCAGGTTTTTATTGACCTCTTTTTGTATTGCTCTCTTTTTTAAACTCAATTGTTCTTGTCTTATTGACCGTAAAGCCAAGCATTTCTTAATTCAACACGTGGGTCTTCTAGTGGTAGATCCATGTTTTTTAACTCTTTTTTAAACAAGACAGGTGTTATCACTTTTGTTTTTAAGTTAAGTAACGCCCCATCGCGCTCCACCAGCATTTCAATTTTATCACCCTCCTTCCAGTTTCGACTAGTTAATATGAGGTTCATAATATTATCTAGATTATAATTTTGTCTATTTATGGATTTGATGATATCACCGCCTTGCAAGCCAGCATTTTTCAGGAAAGAGTTTAATGCAATACCTTCACGTACAAATATCTCTTTACTATCTGGTTTTGCATCTATAAACGGATCTGCTTGGTTTAAGAAAAAATCGGTTTTAATAGTATCTACCGATTGCTCTACCCCTACTTTGGCTAGAAATTTTTTGTAAGGTATAGGTGTATTCCCCGCCACGTAAGTATTTAGAAAACCCCCAATTTCTGGATAGGTTAATTCGGTAATAACTTGAAATAATTTTTCATCTTCAAAGGGTTTGTCTTTACCATACTTGGCACTCAATGCTTTCATTAAATCTAAAACGCCCATTTTACCATCGCTTAATTCGCGCAAACGTATGTCTAAGCTCATCCCAATTAGTGCTCCTTTTAAGTACACATTATAGTAATTAGAAGCATGTGGCTCTTCAAGTATATGCCGACTCATATGTGTAAAAGCTATCTCGTCATCGTAATTGGTTGCAGCTTCTATTTTCTCGGCAATTCTTTCATAAAAAGCAGACTCATCAATTAATTTTTGATCGATTTGAAAAAGATTGGCAAAATATTCGGTAACCCCTTCATACATCCATAGATGCTGTGACATTTTAGGCTTAGCGTAATCAAAATAATGCACTTCTTTAGAGTGAATATTTAGGGGAGTTATGATATGAAAGAATTCATGTGCCACTACATCGGTCATACTTTTGTTCAAAAAATCTAATGGCATAGCCTCTGGCATAACTACCATGGTAGAAGTATGATGTTCTAGCGCTCCAAAACCTTGCGCATCTGTTTTCTCAAGATCAGACAAATAGAGAAGTATCACGTATTCGCCAGTATTGTCAATTTCACCTAAAAAGTTTTTTTGCGCCCTTAAAATTTTCTCAAGATTAGGTCTAAGGTCTTGTGCGTCATATTTTTTATTAGGGGAGTAAACGTAAAGACGTACTTGCATTCCTCCCTCAAGATTAAACTGAGCCGCGCTAACATCGGTGTACATAATAGGATTATCCATCACTTCAAAATATCGTGAAGCTTGATAAATGTCTTTCATTTGCATTTCGCCAACTGCCTGACTAGAAAGCTTTTTAAGTGAAGTACCTCCGTTCAAATGTGCATCGCGTAAAATTAAAATCGTATAAGGAGTTTCTTTCAAATCCGTAAAGTAACCTACAAGTCCGTGTAAGTTTAGCACGAAGTTTTCATTATCAGCAATATTCGTTCCCGATGGAGAAAACACTCCTAGTTCATCCTGGGCATCATAAGTATCATCTACAGTATATGTTATATAATCTAGTTGTTGCGCGTTTTGAATTTCATAAGAGTTCATTCCAATCGGTTTAACCGGAAGTAAATTTCCTTTATAATCATAAGCTTTAAATCCAGATAATAATCGGCCGTAATTATCTACAGAATAGGTACCTGGTACCGTTTGCGGAATATTATAACTAACGATGTTTTGATTAAAAGCTTGGGGATCTATTTTTACTTCAACGCGGTCGTTTTCAACATTAACCAAATCTATATGAACCTCTGTAAAAAAAGGCTGGCCTTTAGTGTTTTTTTGAACCCCGCACGACCAAATAAAAAATGAAAGGCTTAAAAGAAAGATTATTTTTTTCATAGTAATTGTATTCATATTATATAGACCGACTATTTTAGTAGTTGTTACATAGCGCTCAAAAATAATTATTTTTGTGACGAAAAAAACAAATAAGCCAAGCTTATATTTACCTTTGTAAAAAATCATTCTATGCATTACTTAAAACCAGGTCTTGTCTTACTCGCAGGACTATGCCTAGTGAGTTGTAAAGAAAAAACTTCTTTGGCGGTAAGCCATATAAAGGCTAAACAAATTGCGGTCGCAGCCGATATAGAAGAAGATCCTAAAATTACCGCCTTTATCCAACCTTATAAAGAGCATATTGACAAAGAAATGAACAGCGTTTTGTCTTTTACGCCTAAAACTTTATCTAAAAATGATGGCCAATTGAATACAGCTATAGGAAATATGGAAGCCGATGCAGTTTTAGAGATGGCCAACCCTATTTTTCAAAAAAGGGAACAAAAATCGATTGATGCGGTTCTTTTAAACCACGGTGGAATTCGTTCTATCATCAGTAAAGGCAATATTACCACTAAAACTGCTTTCAATATCATGCCTTTTGAGAACGAGTTGGTAATTGTAGGAATCAAAGGTAAGCACTTGCATGCTATGTTTGAATACTTAGCTCAAAATCAAACCGCGCACCCCTTAGCGGGAATGCAGCTCATTTTAGATAAAAACGGATCTATAAAAAGTAAAAAGATTCAGGGTAAAAATTTAGAAGATGATCGCTTGTATTATATAGCCACCAACGATTATTTGATGGAAGGCGGTGATCGCATGGATTTCTTTAAAAAGAAAGAAACCGCCACTTATATTGATTACAAATTAAGAAACCTTTTCTTAGATTACTTTAAAAAACACGATACCATTAATCCGTTACGCGACCAACGTTTTATACAAGAATAAGTCATGAAAAGAAGAACATTCATTCAAAAAACGGCTGCGGCAGGATTTCTTACAAGTATCGCCGGTGCAGGCGTTTTAAGCACAGGATTCAAACCCTCTTTTAAGAAGCATATCACCATCTTGCATACCAATGATGTGCATAGCCATATAGAACCCTTTAGCCCACAAAACGCTAGAAATCCAAATGCTGGTGGAGTTGCTAAACGCTATACTTTAATTCAAAAAATTAGAAAAGAAAATCCTAATGTACTTTTATTAGATGCGGGCGATATGTTTCAAGGCACGCCTTATTTTAATTTTTATGGAGGAGAGCTTGAATTTAAGCTTATGAGCAAAATGGGTTATGATGCTGCTACATTGGGAAATCACGACTTTGACAATGGTCTAGACGGCCTGTTGGCGCAAATACCAAATGCTAAATTTAGTTTTATAAATAGTAACTATGATTTCTCCAATACTATTCTTGACGGTGGCTACATAAAACCTTATGAAATTTTTATAAAAGATGGAGTGAAAATTGGTGTTTTTGGCGTAGGTATTGAATTGGAAGGATTAGTAAATAAAAAAATGTATAGAGAAACTCAGTACAATGATCCTGTTATGGTCGCTCAAGACCTTAGTCACCAATTAAAAAATGAAGAGCAATGTGATTTAGTTATTTGCCTTTCGCATTTGGGTTACCAATATAAATCGGGTAAGATTGATGACTTAAAGCTTGCCAAACGAACCGAAAATATTGATTTGATTATTGGTGGGCATAGTCATACTTTTTTAGATAAACCTACTGTGGTCCGTAATGCCAAAGATAAAAATGTGCTTGTAAATCAAGTAGGTTGGGCAGGAATCAATTTAGGCAGAATAGATTTTTATTTAGACGACCAAAAAAATATCAGTAGCGAAGGGGCAAGCATACTGGTTTAAATTATACCGCCAGCGCTTTGTTTCGCACTGGCGGTTTATAAATCAGATCATATTTAAAAAAGTTGATTCATCAATAATTTGAGTGTTCAGTTTTTCGGCTTTAGCCAATTTACTAGGTCCCATATTTTCACCGGCCACTAAGAAATCTGTATTTCCCGAGATTGAACCTGTTACTTTTCCTCCATTTTCTTCGATTAACTTTTTAAGTTCGTTCCTCGAAACCTGTGTAAAAACACCAGATATCACAAAGTTTTTACCCGATAAAACCGAAGAAGTTGGTGACAAGTCATTTTCTTCAACTGCCAACTGTAAACCATAATCTTTTAAGCGTTTAATAAGTTCGCGATTTTGCTCGATAGCAAAAAAATCGGTTACACTTTCGGCTATTCGAATTCCTATTTCATTTACCGCCTGTAACTCCTCAAGGCTTGCTTTTTGCAAGGCATCTATATTAGGAAAAGCTTTGCAAAGGGTTTTGGCAACTGTCTCCCCTACATACCGAATTCCTAATCCGAATAACACCCTAGGATAGGGAACTGTTTTTGATTTTTGAATTCCTTTAATCAAATTTTCGGCAGATTTATCTGCCATTCGCTCTAAAGGAAGCACCTGTTCTTTTTGAAGGGTGTATAAATCGGCATAATTTTTTATTAAACCTTCCCGAACCAAAAGTGCTACCGTTTCTCCCCCTAAACCTTCGATATCCATGGCTTTACGAGAAATAAAATGCTGGATTCGACCTACGATTTGAGGTGGACATCCTGCTGCATTCACACAATAATGCAGCGCCTCACCCTCTTCTCTTTTTAAGACAGTGTCACACTCAGGACAATTCGTAATATATTTTGTTGGTTTAGAATCTGTTTCTCTTTTAGAGAAATTAACCCCGACTATTTTTGGTATTATTTCCCCACCTTTTTCTACATAAACATAATCTTGTTCGCGAACATCTAATTTCTCAATTTGATCGGCATTATGTAAACTAGCACGCTTGACCACGGTTCCGGCCAATTGTACAGGCTCTAAATTTGCAACTGGTGTAATGGCTCCCGTACGTCCTACTTGATAAGAAATTTGATTTAATTTAGTTTCGACTTGTTCTGCCTTAAATTTATAGGCTATGGCCCACCGGGGTGCTTTGGCTGTAAAGCCTAATTCATCTTGATGTTGCAAATTATTTACCTTGATTACTACCCCATCTGTTTCATATGGTAAGTCATGCCGGTGCTCATCCCAGTAATTTATAAAATGTAAAACCTCATCGATACTATTCATTTGTTGTGCTTCTTCTGGCACCTTAAAACCCCATTTTCTTGCACTTTTTAAAGATTCAAATTGTGTAGTAAGGTTTAAATCTTGTCCCACAACAGTATAAGCCAAACAGTCTAACGGCCTTTTTGCCACTTCGGCGCTATCTTGCAGTTTTAGACTACCCGATGCTGTATTACGCGGATTAGCATATGGTTCTTCACCTGCAGCAACACGTTCTGCATTCAACTTAGCAAAGCCTTCATACGGAAGCACAATTTCGGCACGAACATCAAATCGAGCCGGAAAATCGCCTTGTAATTGCAAAGGAACCGATCGAATGGTTTTTACATTTGCTGTAACCTCATCTCCCTGTTCTCCATCACCACGGGTCACCGCTCGCAGCAACTGTCCGTTTTGATAGGTTAGGTTTATCGATGCGCCATCATACTTGAGTTCGCAGGTAAAACTAATTTCTCCCGGAATAAGTTTTTTAACTCGCTTCTCCCAGTCCAGTAATTCTTCTTTAGAGTAAGAATTAGCCAGCGAATACATACGCGAATCATGTTTAACGGTTTTAAAATTTTTGGTGACTTGACCTCCTACGCGTTGGGTTGGCGAGTTGTCAAGAGCCCATTCTGGGTATTTTCGCTCGAGCTCTTCTAGCTCTTTAAGCTTCATATCAAAGTTATAATCGCTAATACTCGGTTTATCTAAAACGTAATATTGATAATTGTGTTGGTGTAACTCTTTAGTGAGTTGTTTTATTTTTTCTTTTGGTTCCATAAAGACTTATTACTCTCTAAAAGCGAATTTAATAAATATACAGCAGTAAACTAGTTTTAGTTTTAATAGTAAATGCCATTAATAAAATAAAAAAGTCTTTAGCTGCAGCTAAAGACTTTAATTTTACAAGGCTATTCAGAAACTATTATTCTGATACGGCCTCTTCTTCCTTTTCTGTATTAAAATCGGTTTTACCGGCTTTTATTAAAATATTGTACCATTGAATTACCTTTTTAATATCGCTTGAATAAACACGATCTTCGTCAAATTCTGGTAAAATTTCTTGAAAGTAAGCCTCTAGTTTTGCCTTTGATTCTTTATGGCTAACACTGCTTTCTTTATGATCTTCTTTTTCGGCAATTTTTTGAAAAACTTCACCTAATGGCACTTCTTCGGTATAGGTATAAATAGCAATTTCACTCAACATACTTACATTGTGGCGTACGCTTACAGAAAGTTTTTTTCCCGTATCTAAAGACTCCGCTACAAAGCCACCTCGTGTTTGCGCTTTTAATTCATATAAACCGGGTTTTCCCGAAATAGACAGCACTTTATCTAAACTCATATTCTATTTTTAGTTAATTAAAAAAACAAATATCTAATCTCTACCTTTATTTCACAAGTTTAACGCACAATTTTTTGTTTCGGAAAGCGCATACGGTAGTCTATTTTAATTTTTCCTTTACTGATGTTAGCAAGTTTACCCTTTATCAATCTCTTTTTCAAACTAGACAATTTATCGGTAAACAAAATCCCTTCGATATGATCGTATTCGTGTTGAATTACTCGTGCAGCTAATCCTGTAAAAGTATCTTGATGTTTCACCCAGTTTTCATCGTAATAAGAGATGGTAATCTCTGGCTTTCTAAACACATCTTCACGCACATCTGGTATACTTAAGCAGCCTTCATTAAAAGCCCATTCATCTCCCGATTCAGATTCAATTTGAGCATTGATAAAAACTTTTTTTAAATCGCGTAATTGATCTCTATCTTCTTTGCTTAAATCTTCATCTTCTGCAAAGGGAGTAGGATCAATCACAAATAAACGAATAGGCAAACCAACTTGAGGTGCAGCCAGCCCCACACCATAGGCGTTATACATGGTTTCCCACATATTATCTATAAGCTCTTTTAACTTAGGATAATCTTCATTAATAGCTTTAGCTTTTTTCTTTAATACGGGATCTCCGTAGGCTACGATTGGTAAAATCATAAATTCTGTATTTCTTGAGAGTGCAAAGGTAAGTAAAGCACCTTAAACTTTGTAGCAATTTGTTATAATCCCAAGTTGAAAATAATAAAAACTACGAACTAATTACTTTTTGAATACAAATAATTTTGTAAAATAATGGTTGCACTAATCTCATCAATTAGTGCCTTGTTTCTTCTTTTTTTCTTTTTCATTCCCCCTTGAATCATACTTTGAACAGCCATTTTACTTGTAAATCGCTCATCTTCTCGATGCACCTTAAGTTCTGGACATTCTTTTTGCAGCACTTTTAAAAAAGCCTGTATAGGTGCTTCGCTCTGGCTAGGAGAGCCATCTCTTTGTTTTGGTTCACCCACCACCAACAACTCTACCTTTTCTTTAGCTATATATTCTTTAATAAAAGTTAATAACTGTTTAGTTTCTACAGTGGTGAGACCAGAAGCTATGAGTTGCATTTCGTCGGTTACGGCAACTCCAGTTCTTTTGGTACCGAAGTCAATGGCTAAAATTCGAGGCATAAAAGGTTTGATTTTTTGCAAATTTAATACTTCTTTAAAAATAGATTTCTATTTTGGCCAGATACTGTATATTTACACCAAATTATTTTTATGGAAAGGCTACAAAAAAGCATTGAAGAGGCTTGGAACGATAGAAGTTTATTACAAAATACCGATACGATACAAGCTATACGAAAAGTAATACAATTAATAGATGAAGGATCTTTGCGTTGTGCAGAGCCTACTGCTGCTGGTTGGCAGGTTAATGAATGGGTGAAAAAGGCCGTTGTACTTTATTTCCCGATTCAAAAAATGGAAACTCTAGAAGCTGGTATATTTGAATACCACGATAAAATGCCACTTAAAACAGGCTATAAAGAAAAAGGAATTCGTGTTGTGCCTAATGCTGTAGCAAGGCACGGCGCTTATATATCTAAAGGCGTTATTATGATGCCTAGTTATGTTAATATAGGCGCTTATGTAGACGAAGGAACGATGGTAGACACTTGGGCAACCGTAGGGAGCTGTGCGCAAATAGGTAAAAATGTTCATTTATCTGGAGGAGTTGGAATTGGTGGTGTTCTAGAACCCTTGCAAGCCGCGCCTGTAATTATTGAAGACAATGCTTTTTTAGGATCTAGAAGTATTGTTGTAGAAGGAGTGCGCGTAGAACAAGAAGCTGTTCTAGGGGCAAATGTGGTTTTAACAGCATCGACTAAAATTATAGACGTTACCGGCGACACACCAAAAGAGATGAAAGGTATTGTACCCGCTCGCTCTGTTGTCATACCAGGTAGTTATACCAAAACGTTTCCTGCGGGAGAATTTCAGGTTCCTTGTGCTTTGATTATCGGAAAGAGAAAAGAGAGCACCAATAAGAAAACCTCGCTAAATGACGCATTACGAACGTATGACGTAGCCGTATAGTATGAAAATTTTAATAATTCAGCAGAAGATGATTGGAGACGTATTAACCTCGTCTATTTTATTCGAAGCGATTAGAAAGGAAAATCCTTCTGCTGAGTTACATTACCTTATATATTCGCACACCTTACCGGTAGTATTGAACAATCCGTACATCGATAAAATAATCGAATTTACACCTCAAGTTGAAAAGAGTAAAATAAAATTTTACAGCTTTTTAAAAAGCATCCGTAAAGAAAATTACGACGTCGTAATTGACGTTTACAGCAAAAACGCGAGCGCCCTAATCAGCTTCTTTTCACGAGCCAAAATTAGAATCGGTAAATCAAAGTCATACCTCAATTGGGCCTACACACACCCTATTGAATCTCGAAAGAATAGAAACAAAGGAATTCCGCTTGCTCAAGAAAACCGATTAAAAATGCTGGAACCTTTATTCAAAGATATCAATTATGATGTAGACCCTAAGATTTTCTTGAATGAAGAAGAAAGGAGCCAGCTAAAAATGCAATTAACGCAAAAGAATATAAGTTTAGAAAATAAATTTCCTGTAATGGTAAATATCTTGGGCAGTTCTCCCGATAAAACTTACCCCCTGCCCTATTTGGCGCAGCTTTTAAATACGCTTAAAGCGGAATTTAATGAAATTACTTTCTTATTTAATTATATTCCACATCAAAGCAAATTTGTAGATGAATTAAAATCACATTGCCAGAAGCAAACCTTAGATTCCATAATAGATTTCTATACTCCTAGTTTAAGAGAGTTTATTGTACTTACCTCTTTTTGTAAGGCTATGATTGGTAATGAAGGTGGCGCAATTCACATGGCTAAAGCAGTAAACATACCTAGTTTTGCTATCTTCTCTCCTTGGATTAGAAAAGAAACCTGGGGTAACAATGATTCAGATAAAAAACACTTGAACGTTCATTTAAAAGATTTTAAGCCCGAATTATTTTCGGATAAGAACAGAAAGTTTTTAAGGAAAAACCAGCAAGAATATTATTCAAAATTCGAACCCTACTTATTGGAAAAAAAATTAGTTCAATTTATTCAAAAATCGATCAAAGCTTAATATGGGAGCAAAAAAATTACTCTATGGTATTCTAAAAAAAATGAAGTTTCTCCCTCCTGAGATCTATATGCCCATTTACTATGAATACTACTTGGGTAAGAAATTAGATTTGAAAAATCCTGTGGAGTTTAATCAAAAAATACAGTGGCTGAAGACCTATTACCACCCAGATATTCTTACCAAATTGGTTGATAAGTATGCGGTAAGAGAATATGTAAAAGAAAAAGTGGGCGAGCAATACTTAAATGATTTAATCGCTGTTTATGACAAAGCCTCCAAAGTCAATTTTGACGAGTTGCCTAATAAATTTGTAATTAAAGGTGTGCACGGCTTTCACTTTAACCTCATTGTTAAAGACAAAACAAAGCTGAACCGAAATAAAGCAAGGTTTTTAATGAATAAATGGATGCATAAAAACCAATATTATCGTGGCGGACTTGAATGGGCTTATAAAAATGTTCCTCCTAGATTAATTGCAGAAAAGTATTTAGAGGAAATGGACAAAGATGTAATTTTAGATTATAAATTCTTTTGTTTCAACGGAGAGCCTAAATTTGTTCAAATAGACCTTGAACGAGGTGTAAACGATCAACGGGTATTTTACGATTTAAATTGGAAAAAATTAGATTTATATAAAAAAACAGTCAAAGTTTATTCTGGTGCGTTAGAAAAACCCGATAATTTTGATGAAATGATTCAAGTGGCTACTAAATTGGCAGATAAATTTCCTTTTGTAAGAGTTGATTTATACTCAATAAAAAACAAGACCATTTTTGGAGAAATGACATTTTATCCTGCCGATGGAAGAAGTGACTTTCACCCTGCTCATTACAATAAAATTCTGGGAGATATGATAAAACTACCCGCATTACCTGAAAATAAGAAAGAAATAAAAGAGGTTTAATTGGTGTTCTTTTGAATACCAAAGGCGGTCCACTTTGACTTTTTATTTTTAGTATCCGCTCTGATGGCAAGATTTTTATTTATAGATTCGGGTGTTTTATAACCGCGCGGATGATCAAGATGTACACAGATGGCCGAGTATCGAATTTGTTTAGATTTTATTCCGAAGTTAAATAAGCGCTCGCCCAGCTCACGATCTTGTCCTCCGTATTGCATGCGTTCATCAAAACCATTTACCGCCAATATATCCGCTTTCCAACCGCTGGCATTGTGACCATTCCAACTGGCATTGGTTGGTGTAATAAAATTTAGAATTGCATTTAGCTTATTGTTCGCACGCAACTTAGTGTTTTTAAAAGATGCTTTAAGTCCGCGAGCTTTTAACCATGCCACATCAAAACAACGTTGTTTAAGAATATCTTCTTTAGTTATTAACTCAGATATAGCTAAGGGCAACATAAAATAACCACCAGATAGAAAATATCCTTTTTCTCTATAATTTAAATGCTGACTCACGAAGTCTTGTCTAGGTATGCAATCTCCGTCAGACATGAGTATATAATCGCTGTCACAAGCCAAAATCGCTTTATTTAGAATTTTAGATTTTTGAAAACCTTCATCTTCTTGCCAAATGTGTTTTATTTCATAAGGTAACTGGCCTCGCATTTGCTCAATCAAGTCAAAGGTTGGCTTTTTAGAGCCGTCATCGGCTAGTACCAACTCAAAATTATCAAAATTTTGACAAGCATAACCCCAAAGCACTTTTTCAAGCCACTTTTCAGAATTATAAGTACTTATAATAACCGATATTTGAGGTTTTGAGAACACGTATGCTAACTAAATCTTTTTTAAACGAGTCAAAAATAAACATTTCACTTAGAAAATTACAGTGATTTATAAAAAACCCTAAAAAAACGCAACCTTTTTTTATTTGATACATCTAGAGGTAGAGCCGGTAGAATATTTTTTTGCTAAATACTACCTTAGGCTTTAAATAAATTCTATTTTTGCCCCTTAGTATAAAAGTCAGTCACTTTTTTTTGGAAAAATTAACAGCCATAATACCTACAGGAAATGAACTTCACAACATTGAAGAAGTCATTCAATCTGTTCATTTTGCCGATGAAATTTTGGTTGTTGATAGTTTTAGCACGGATGGAACTTATGAAAAAGCAAAAAAATTAGCTAGCCGTGTTATTCGAAGAGAATATAAATACTCTGCTTCACAGAAGAATTGGGCTATCCCTCAAGCAGAACACCAGTGGATATTGTTGGTTGACGCAGATGAGCGCGTAACCCCACAATTAGAGAAAGAAATAAAGGCAATTCTGGCTAACCCACCACAAGACGGTACGGTTGGTTATTGGATTGGTAGAAAAAATCACTTTATGGGTGAACCCGTAAACCATAGTGGTTGGAGAAATGATAAGGTTATTCGCCTATTTAAACGAGATTTTTGCCAATACGAGGACAAAAAAGTTCATGCCGAAATTATAGCTAATGGCAAATTAGGAAAACTAAAAAATAAATTTTATCACAACACCTATATTTCATTAGACCAATACTTAGAGAAGATGAATAGGTATGCTTGGTGGCAGGCCAAAGATTATGATAAAACTACCGGCAAACTTACCGTCTACCATTTTGTCATTAAACCCTTATGGAGTTTTTTTAAACATTATTTTTTGCAATGCGGTTTTAGAGATGGTGTAGTAGGATTTATCATTGCCTACATAAAAAGTTATACGGTAGTAATGCGTTACGCCAAAGTATGGTTATTGCGCAAAAACCGAAGGTAATCCTCGGTTACTTCCAAAACTTAATTTTCTTTTTTAATCTCTTTTTTCGCTTAAACTTTTCTTGAAAATCTTGAGTTTCTGCCCACATCTTTTCAAAAACCACATCAAAAGGTACTTGCATACATTTTGCATATTCGTCACTCATTATCTCTACCATATTTTTATGTGTAGTTAACCTTGCAAAATTTTTAATGCGTTCGTCAAGGTTCAAAGATTTAAATAGCATCCTGTTAAGATCAACCAAATAAAAATTAGGTTCACCATCTTCAAGTTTAATCAGGGTGTTACCCGGCGAATGATCGAGAAAAAGTATATTATTCTCGTGTAGCTTAAAAGTAAATCGGGTAAAAGCTCTTAAAATTTTCTCATAATTAGGAATAGTAAAATCTTTTGTGAAATCTCGATAAGTATAGTCTGCTTCAATATGCTCACATACATAATAACTTTTACCAAAACAAAGCAAGCTTTTGGCTTCTAAATAAGCTAATGGCAGGGGTGTCCCAAGGCCTTTTTTTTGCAACTGCTTCGCATATTCGAAAGACCGTTGTGCCTTACTTTTTCTAAAAAATCGGTAAACTACCTTGTTCACTAGATTCGGAATTTTGAAGGCCTTTACGTTAACAGTAATTCCATACTCGGTCTCAAAACACTTAATTTTATTTCGATCTTGATTACCTAACTCAGTACCCTTTAAATCAAAATTCTCTATACAAGAGTAAATAATTTCTTCGGGTAAAGGCAAAGATGGTGCAAAATAAGCTTTCATTTATTTAACTTTGAATGTAAAAAAGATTTATGATTTAAAAGGTAACACTAAAAAAATCTAACTTTATCTAGACAAACAATTCTGAGTGTAAAGTAATAAAATTCAAGTAAGCTTTTCGCTTAAATTCATATAAATAATTATCATACTAATTTAAAATAGTAAGTTTGCAACATAGTTTTTCTTTATGAACACCAAAACCATTTATGTTTTACATAAAAACGGAGCTGACAATCACTATATTGGCTTAAAACAACTTCTTCAAGAAAACGATATAGAAATTAAATTCAGAGAATTTTCTATTTTGGGGAAGTTATTCAAAAGCTTGATAAAAGGCAAGCCTAAGCTTTTTAAAAAACAAATTATAAACCTAATCTTTGTCGCAAAATTACTGGTTAGCAAAAATAAAAAAATAGTCCTAGGCATTGCGCCTTTTGATGATAAATTAAACCGATTATTACCTTTGCTTAAAAGACATAACGTTTATTACCATACTTCTTGGACCTGCTGGGATAAAACTTTTAATCCCAAGCAAGCCAAAAACAAAAAAACCTATCACGCATGGAGCTGGTTTTTAAAGCATAAAGCGAAACATATTTTCAGCGTAACCCAAACAGCTAAAAACAGTTTATTAGCTAATTACCAAATAAAACCTGAAAAGATAAGCGTTGTTTACCACGCGGTAGACGAGGCTTTCTTTACGGATTTTAAAACCCAAAAAAAACAAAATTCTTTTGTTTATGTGGGGCGTCTGGTACAGGAGAAAGGAATAGTAGAAGTTTTAGATTTTTTTAAAAAAAGTACTACTGTACATCTAACTATAATAGGAAATGGAAAGTTAGAGAGGCTAGTTAGAGAAGCTGCTGAATCTTCGGAAAATATATCTTATGTAGGAAGCGTAAGCGATAAATCTAAACTGGCGGAAATTTTAAGCAATCAAAAATTTCTTTTATTAAATTCTAAAAAAACGAATAAATGGGAAGAACTTTTTGGTATGGTTATCATTGAAGCCATGGCGCAGGGTATAATCCCGATAAGCAGTAATCATTCGGGCCCATCAGAAATCATCAAAAAAGAAATTGGTTTCGTCTATCCCGAAGGGAAATTAGAATCGACACTGTTGAGTGTAATCAAAGAAAACCCAAATTCTAAAAAATCAGCTTTAGCTACAAAAGAAGCTCATTTATTTAATTTACAAAACATCTCAAAAAAATGGAAACCAATCTTAGCATAGAGCCAATTGATGTTAGTTGTATTATTATAAATTACAACACCACTACTTTCACCATAGATTGCGTAAAATCCATTTTAAATACGGAGCAATCTTCGCTTAATTATGAAATAATTATAGTTGATAATGCGTCCTCTTTAGAGGAATACAAATTGCTCAAAAAAGAAGTAGCTTCTATAAAAAATGATAGAATAAAGCTGTACCGAAGTAAGAAAAATACTGGTTTTGGAGGTGGAAATATGCTTGGGGTTCAAATGGCTTCTCCTTGCCAATATTACGCTTTTATAAATAACGACACCCTGCACCTTTCTAAAGACACCTTGCAAGAATTAAAGGTCTTTATGGATGAAAATCCGAGTATTGGTATTTGTTCGCCCCAAATGCTAGATCAAAATAAAAATTTTAGAGTTACAATAGATCACTTTTCATCATTAGGAAGAGAAATTTTAAGACGACCTATATTGGAAGCACTTTTTCCAAAACGTTATTTAAACCGAAAGATTTTTTACGACAAACCTACCCGTGTAGATTATGTTCAAGGATCTTATATGTTTACTCGCGCACAAGAATTTAACGCCATTGGTGGATTTGATGATAACATGTTTCTTTACTACGAAGAATCTGATATTTCTTTGCGACTTTTAAAGCAACACAACGCTAGCACTTTTCTTTATCCGAACCTATCTTACATTCACTACAAAAACGCCAGTACCAAAAAAGGGATTCTTATAAAAATAGAGCAGAAAATTTCTTTATTATATTACACGCGTAAGCATCATGGCTATTGGCAACATAAAATATTACTCCTCTATTATATTCTGCGTTATTTTTTCACTAGTCTGGTGAAACCTAAGTATTGGAGATTATTCTTAACCCTCTTACAAGGCGCACCCTTAACTAAATCTTTAAAGCAAAAGCAAAAAATTATAAACTTCGAACAATAAAATATCAAGGTTAAGGGATTGCTGTCTAACTTTTAACCGGTTAATTCACCTTTTGCAAAGCAGAAGTTAATTTTTTGGATACTGAGTAAATTTTAAAAATCAATTCGGGTAAACAGCGTTTTAAAACCAAGTTTAAAATACTTTAAAAAAAAGCTTAAAAACGCTAGGCTATTAATGTGTTTTAAATGTTTGTCGCAAAATAAATAGTAACTTTGCCAAAAGGGTTTTTGACTACTTAATATAAAAATATGATTGAAGAAATTAACAAGGTTTTAGAGGTTTTAAAAAGGGGCGGAATTATTTTATATCCCACCGATACAGTTTGGGGAATAGGTTGTGATGCCACCAATGCAGACGCAATAGATAAAATTTATGCCCTGAAACGCAGGCAAGAAAGCAAAGCTTTAATCTGCTTAGTTTCAGATTTTAAAATGCTTAATCAATATGTAGAAGAGGTACCAGAAGTAGCTTATGATATTTTAAAATATGCTGCTAAACCTACAACCATCGTTTACGATCAACCCATACGTGTAGCTGAAAACGTGGTGGCTGAAGATAATACTTTAGGTATTAGAGTTTGCAAAGAGGCATTTTGTAATAAATTGATTCGAAAATTAAAAAGACCTTTAGTTTCCACCTCGGCTAATGTGAGTGGCCAGCCCAGCCCTAAATCTTTTCAGCAAATAAGTCCAGAAATTTTAGAGGGAGTCGACTATGTCGTAAATTTGCACCAACATAAAAAAAACAGCTCGCCTTCGGCTATTATTAAATTAAGCCAAGACGGAAAAGTGAAAATAATTAGAAAATAAGGCATTATTTTCCCAACCTATGAATGCAAAACTAGATACCGTGACTCAATACCCCGAAGCACTTACTCACCCTATATTTTCCTACATTCAAGAGGCAGCAGAACGCTTGAAAGTAGAAACATTTGCTATTGGCGGATTTGTTAGAGATTTCTTTTTAGAACGCCAAGAAGCTAAAGATATAGATATTGTTTGTGTGGGAAGTGGTATAGATTTGGCACTAGAAGTCTCAAAGCTATTACCTCATAATCCAAAAGTACAGGTTTTTAAGAATTATGGTACGGCCATGTTGCGCGCCTACGATTTAGAAGTTGAATTTGTGGGGGCTCGTAAAGAATCTTATGCTAAAGATAGTAGAAATCCAGCGGTTTCAAAAGGCAGTTTAGAAGACGACCAAAATAGACGTGATTTTACAATAAATGCATTGGCATTGCAATTAAATAAGAATAATTTTGGAGCGCTTTTAGATCCGTTTAAAGGTATAGAAGACTTAAAGAAACAAATAATACGCACACCTTTAAATCCAGATATTACCTATAGCGATGACCCGTTGCGTATGTTAAGAGCCATTCGTTTTGCTACGCAGTTAAATTTCAAGATTGAAGATTCTTCTTTACAAGCTATAACCAAAAATCACACTCGTATAAAAATTATAAGCAAAGAAAGAATTGTTGATGAACTTCATAAAATTTTGAGCGCAGAAAAACCTTCGATAGGTTTTACATTATTGCACCAAACTAAATTACTACAACTCATACTCCCAGAATTAACAGATTTACAGGGAATAGATGAAAAAGAGGGGCAGACTCATAAAGACAATTTTTGGCATACCCTTGAGGTGGTAGATAATATTGCCCCGCACACCCAAAATGTTTGGCTACGCTGGTCGGCTTTACTTCACGATATCGGCAAAGCCCCAACCAAGAAGTTTCATAAAAAAAACGGGTGGACATTTCACGGTCACGAATTTGTTGGAGCAAAAATGGTCTTTCAATTGTTCAAAAGGTTAAAAATGCCTTTAAACGACAAAATGAAATACGTACAAAAGCTTGTTCTTATGTCTTCGCGACCAATAGCTATTGTTGACCAAGCGGTAACCGACTCTGCAGTGAGAAGACTGGTATTTGATGCTGGTGAAGATTTAGAAGATTTAATGACCTTATGCGAGGCAGACATAACTACCAAAAACCCAAAACGATTTAAAAAGTATCATAACAATTTTAAAATTGTTCGGCAAAAAATCAAGGAAGTTGAAGAACGCGATCATGTTCGCAATTTTCAACCGCCAATATCTGGTGAAGAGATAATGCTAACATTTGCTTTAAAGCCTTCCCGTGAAATTGGAATTATAAAAAACGCTATAAAAGAAGCTATTCTTGATGGAGAAATCCTTAACGAGTATGAAGCTGCTCGTGATTTCATGATAAAAAAGGGAGAAAAGCTGGGTTTAAAAAGAGTATCAAATCAAAACGAATAATCGGTAACTTTAAAAATGAAAAAGAAAGATAATAAAAGAGTAATTTACTGGCTTTTAACTGGGTGCTTATTATTATTTATAATGGTTATGGTAGGTGGAATTACTCGACTTACCGATTCTGGACTATCTATGTCTAATTATAAGTTAATCGGAGGCACTATTCCACCAATCACCGATGCAGAATGGCAAGAAGCATTTGAATTTTACAAGCAATTCCCAGAATACAAAGCCTACAATACCCATTTTGAATTAGCCGATTTTAAGGCTATTTATTTTTGGGAGTGGTTTCATCGCGTATTAGGTAGGCTAATAGGTTTAGTATTCATTATACCGTTTCTTTACTTTCTATTCACCAAACAACTCAGTAAAAAAACCATTCAAAAATGTATAGGCTTATTGGTTTTAGGTGCATTTCAAGGCTTTTTAGGCTGGTATATGGTAAAAAGCGGTTTGGTAGACCAACCCGATGTGAGCCATTTTAGACTGGCCGCACATTTAACCACTGCTTTTATAACCTTTGGTTTAACCCTTTGGGTTGCTTTAGACCTGATTTATCCGCAAAGAAGAAGTCCCAATAAACCCATCAAAAACTGGCTGATTATAGGAATCGTTATTTTACTCATTCAGATTATTTATGGTGGTTTTGTAGCTGGATTAAAAGCTGGACTGCTGCACAACCACTGGCCAATGATGAATGAGGGCCAATTTATGCACCATACCGTTTATCTTTTGGAGCCTTTCTATAAGAACTTTATTGAAAACCCAAGTGGAATACAATTTATACACAGAACACTAGCCTATGCCGTGGTATTGGTTATTCTAATTATTTGGTATAAAACCAGAAAAATGAATTTAGAAGCACAACAAAACATAGCCATTAACACCTTACTTATTTTGGTTATTTTTCAATTTATCTTAGGGGTGCTTACTATAATTCATAAGGTGCCACTTGCTTTAGGCTTAGCTCACCAGCTGGGAGCCTTTTTACTCATTTCAAGTATGACATTCGCCTTACATAGGTTTAGTAAATAAATAAAAAAGACTATCTTTGCAAGCCAAAAAATTCACCCTATGGTATATAAATTTAGAATAGTTCTTGACACGTTTGATGATGTTTTTAGAGATTTAGAAATAAAAGCCTCCGATAACTTGGAAGATTTACACAATACAATTGTGCAAGCTTTTGGTTTTGATGGCACCGAGATGGCAAGCTTTTATTTAAGTGATGAAGACTGGACACAGGGCGAAGAAATTGTACTTTTTGACATGAGCGAAGGCTCAAATGAAGTGAGAATGATGAATGAGACTCGCCTCGATAGCATCTTATCTCAAAAGCAAACCAAACTCATTTATGTATACGACTTTTTTAGTATGTGGACATTTTATGTTGAGTTAGCTGATATCACCCAAGAAGACGAAGAGATAGATTATCCTAATTTATTATTTGCCCAAGGGCAACTACCAGACAGTCCACCCGAGAAGCAATTTGAAGCTGACCCAGATCCTAAACAAAGAGAAGAAGATACTGATTTATTTGATGAATTTGATGATTTTGATAATCTAGACAACCTAGATGATATTGACTATAACCAGTATTGGAACTAATTTTTTTTTCGCTTAAAGCGGAAAACCACTAAACTAAAATATAGTAAATGATAAATTTATATAGCGCTCAAATCGAAAGTCTATCGATACACCGAGTAGGAAATAAAAGCAGAAACGAAAGTCTATTTCTTTCCCAAAACCCATTTCAGCTCAACGATGAACTCAATGCGTTGTTAAAAGAATATTTTCTTAAATCTTTTAGAGAAAAAGAAGAGACGTATTATCAATTTAACCATGATGTAGATTTAGAATATCACGATTTATTTAAAGCGGTGAGTCAAATTTTTGACAATCCTGGTAAGGCGCATGAGCAATCACAGAAAATAGCTCAGTTATTGTTTAATGAAGGTAAACATCCGCACATTAAAAGTGGTGAGTTATACGTAGTTCATTTTGAAAATTTGATGCTGGATAATGAAAAACTTGATGGCGTAGGTATTTTTAAATCTGAGTTGAAGCATGATTTTTTACAATTTGATGAGAATCAAGGAAACTTAGAAGCTATTTTACAACAGGGCGTTAATTTGAATAAATTAGATAAAGGCGCCCTAATTTTTAATAAGAACAAAGAGGAAGGTTATAAAATTTTAAGTATAGATTCAAATAGGTATGATACAAAGTATTGGTTAGAGCAATTTTTGTCGGTAGACGTATTTGCAGATGAAAACTTTAATACCAAAAGCTATTTAAAGTTTTGTCAAGATTTTGCTAAGGATGTAGTTTTACCGGCCGAAGACAAACAACAAGAAGTTTTGTTTATGAATCGAGCGGTAAATCATTTTGCCAAAAACGAAAACTTTAAAGAAGATCAATTTTTAAATGAGGTGCTTGAAAATCCAGAGTTAATACCTGAATTTCAACATTATAAAACCGAAAAAGCACCTAAATATAAAATCGAAGATTTAACCGAATTTCCTGTTTCAAACACAGCGGTAAGTGCGGCCAGAAAGAAAATAAAAAGTGTGATTAATCTAGACACTAATGTACAAATTAAGCTAGATTTTATAAATCCAGAAAGCGCTGAGAAGTTTATTGAAAAAGGCTGGGACGAAGAACGGCAGATGTACTACTACTTAGTTTATTTTAACAAAGAGGATAAAAAATAAGAATACAAAAAAACCAACTTTTCAGTTGGTTTTTTTATTTAAAATTCTTCAAATTCTTTACTACTTATATCTTGGTAGTTTCTTTTCACAAAGTTTAGCGCTGTTTTTAAGATATGCCCCATAGATTTGGCTCGTTTAAAACTAATATCGTTTGAAAAATTCATCAACTCTCTTCTTAACTGCTTTACATTTTCTCGTGTAGAAATTTCATCGGCAATCATACAGCGTATTAATTGTTTGTACCTTTTTTGCGTAATTATTAATCTTTTGGCCACCTGGCTACGTTCTTCTTTTTGATACTGCTCTATAGATGATTCTTGTAAATAATCTGCTACGAGCTTAACCATTGCATAATTTTCTTTGAAGAATTGTGGCCGATAAACCTTTAATTTGCCTTCAAAACATTGCTGATCAAAATCTATGGCTCGAATTTGATAAGCTACATGGTCAAAATCATGGGTAGGAATTACTACATAATTATAAGAACGCATATCGCCCAAAAGTCTTATGGTACAGCGCTCATTAAATTTCACAAATTGTTTGGCTATGTACGTTTTATCACGATCATCGCAGGTAGGAAGCATATCATTAATGAAAACATCTCCTGGTATTCCGCTTATATGCTCTTCGATTAGCGTATCTCTATACACTAAAAAACCAATACGGTGCGGAGATAACAAGTGTTCAAATTCTAAACCATAGATTCGAGACGCATCTGCTTTCTTCACGTAAAAGTAAGTAACACTATCGTTTAAAATATTACGCACCTTGACTCTAAAAGGTTTTGAATTACCAAAGGTGCAGTAATCAATGGCGTCTATATTTAGAAATTTAAACGAATCATCGCTACCGTCTGAATATAAGATAGTATAAATCCGCTTTAAGCTGGTATCAATATCACTACGCTCGTGGTCTGGGTAATAACAGCGTACCCAAAGGGTATCTTCGTCGTTCTCATCATACACCACTATACTTCCCGAAAAGCGTAACAAATCTTCATAAAACACCGGAATTTTTGTACTTCTATTATATTTTACCAAATAGGCCTTTAGCCTTTCATTAATGGGAAATGCTGGTTTTCTTTTAGACATTAAACGATCTGACATGCTTATTTTTTTACCAAAAATACTAATCTTCGCAGTATAAATACGGTAACATTTATGTAAGTTTATCGTTTTATAAAAAAACAAAATATTGAATACAATACTTACTCTTGAGAATATAACCAAAACTTATGGTAAAATTACAGCGGTAAATCAGCTTTCTTTTACCATTGAAAAAGGCCACGTTTACGGAATACTTGGACCCAACGGAAGCGGTAAATCAACCACTTTGGGTATTGTGCTCAATGTGGTAAACGCCACTAGTGGTTCGTTTAAATGGTTTAATGGTGAAGAAAACACACATCAGGCGCTTAAAAAGGTAGGTGCGATTATCGAAAGGCCAAATTTTTATCCATACATGACCGCATACCAAAACCTCGCTTTGGTTTGTAAAATAAAAAATGTATCCACATCGGCCATTGATGATAAGTTAAAACTGGTAGGCTTACTCGATAGAAAAAACACAAAGTTTAGTGCCTTTTCTTTAGGGATGAAACAAAGGCTGGCCATTGCTTCTGCACTGCTCAACGACCCTCAAATTTTGATTTTGGATGAACCCACTAACGGATTAGATCCTCAAGGGATTCATCAAATTAGAGAAATCATTAAGACCATCGCAAAAATGGGCACTACCATACTTTTAGCTTCTCACCTTTTAGATGAAGTAGAAAAGGTATGCGACCACGTGGTAATTTTACGAAAAGGCCAAAAACTATATGCCGGCCCTGTACACGAACTCACAGCCAATCACGGTTATGTAGAGCTTAATGCTCAAAACACCCAGCAACTAATGGAGGTTCTAAAAGCCAACAACCTATTTGAGCGTGTAATTAAACAAGATGAAGATGAATTTATTACCGCCTTTTTATCTGAGCCCGCTAAAGCTGAAGAAATAAATGAGCTATTAATTGAAAAGGGCATCATACTTTCTCACCTCGTTAAACGAAAAGAAAGCCTCGAACAACAGTTTTTACAACTTACCAGTCAAAAAAACACCTAAGCATGAAAAGACTTTTACAAATTGAATTTCAAAAATTAAAACACAGCCGTTCTGCACGTGTTTTAAGTATAATATATTTCGCTTTATTTACACTCATTGCTCTATTTGCATCGATCCGCTTTAAGTTTGGAGGTATAGATTTTCAGCTGGCCGACCAAGGAATTTTCAACTTCCCTTACATTTGGCATTTCAACACTTATTTTGCTGCTTTTTTAAAGATTTTTCTAGCCATTGTTATTGTATCAATGATGTCTAATGAGTACAGCAACCGCACCCTCAAACAAAACCTTATTGACGGTTTAAGCAAAAAGGAATTTATCCTTTCTAAATTCTATACCGTAGTAGTTTTTTCATTAGTTTCTACCCTATTCATTTTTATTGTTTCGCTTATTTTAGGAATTATATTTTCAGATTACGATGAGTTAAGCATCATTTTTTCTGATCTCGAGTACCTCTTGGCTTATTTTATAAAGTTGATTGGTTTCTTTAGCTTTTGCATGTTTTTAGGTATTTTTGTTAAGAAATCGGCTTTTGCTCTAGGTTTTCTTTTTGTTTGGTGGATTTTTGAAAATCTACTTTACGGACTTATTCGTTGGGAGATAGGAAATGAAGAAGTAGCAAGAAATATTACCCAATTTTTCCCTCTAGAATCTATAAGCAATCTGGTTAAACAGCCCATTTCTAAATTAAATGTTATACAAAGTACTGCTAACCAATTGAACACTGATTTACAATTTGATTCGAATGTTTACTTTTATCAAATCCTAATCGTTTTAGTTTGGATTTTCATTTTTGTGTGGGGAAGCTATGCTTTATTAAAACGCCGAGACCTTTAAAAATACAGATTTAATGAATTTACGCCTTGCCCTAGTTGTATCAATTGCACTTATTTTTAACAACTTAAATATACAAGCCCAAGGGCAAGCCAACAATTGGTATTTTGGCTACAACGCAGGTATAAACTTTGATAGTGGCACTCCTACAGCCATAACCAATGGTCAAATCAATACCTCTGAAGGTTGCTCTAGTATTTCAGACGCTTCGGGAAATCTTCTGTTTTACTCAGACGGTAGAACAGTTTGGAACCGAAACCACCAAATTATGGGCAATGCCGATTATTATGGCAGTACTGGGCTACATGGCGATCCTAGTAGTACAAGCAGTGCACTTATTGTACCTCACCCTGGAGATAAAGATTTATATTTTATTTTCACGGTAGATGAACCACACCACCAAAATGCTTTTGCTTACCCTAATCAAGGTCCAGCCAATAGCAACGGGACACCACAAGCCAATTACAGCGACACTAATACTGCTGTACCTGTAGCCGATGACGGTTTCAATAATGGCTTTAACTACTCCATCGTCGATATGAAGTTAAACAACGGATTAGGAGATGTAGTACCTGGTCAAAAAAATATACATTTAATAACCTATGATCAAAATGATCCTGAAGAAATAAAATATAAATGTTCTGAGAAGATTACGGCGGTTAAAGGGGCAGATTGTAGCAGTATTTGGGTGATTACACATTTTGTTGATAGCTTTTATG
The DNA here is from genome assembly GCA_947499595.1 of uncultured Mesonia sp. Lineage (GTDB taxonomy): Bacteria > Bacteroidota > Bacteroidia > Flavobacteriales > Flavobacteriaceae > Mesonia > Mesonia sediminis. The sequence goes on along the minus strand of CANMOY010000004.1, from coordinate 200,172 downwards.
CCTTTAAAATAGATCAAAATGGCATAAACACCACTCCAGTAATCTCAACTATAGGTCCTAATATACCATTAAACGCCTACAGAAGAGCCGCATTGGGTTATATTAAAGCCTCTCCCGATGGTTTAAAAATTTTAACTGCGCATCATACCAAAACTTTTGATCAAAATAGTGGTGATGATTTGCCAAATGGCGGAGTATATTTTTCAGATTTTAACCCTACCACTGGCCAAGTTACTAGTAGTACTGCGCTTGTTGAAAATGTAAATCCATACGGCGTAGAGTTTAGTACAAATTCAACAAAAGCTTATGCTACCGCTAATGATAATCTGGCAAATAAGATTTTTCAATGGGATTTAACTGCTCCCAATATGGCTGCAAGTATAAATGAAATTCTCATCACCACCTCAGAGCAAGCCACTGCCCTGCAATTAGGTCCAGATGGCAGAATTTATAAACCCGTTATTGGAGAGCCAAAATTGGCTGTAATAAAAAACCCAAATGCCGATTTCAATTCGCTTGAGTATACCGAAAGTACTTTTGATGGTGCGGTCCCTTTAGCTCAAAAAAATGCGGTTTTTGGATTACCTCCTTTTATTCAGTCATTTTTTGTAGATCGCATCAACATTATCAATCAAGATGATGATGAATTAATTACTAATATTAGTTTGTGCGCGTCCGAAAATTATCAATTGGCTTATCCCAATTTACCCAACGCGAGCTACTCTTGGTCTAAAAACGATTCTCCCCTTCCTACTGTTACGGGCAACAGCTTATTGGTTACCCCAGATTTGGCATTAGGATTTCCACAAACCCAAGAATATATTTTAGAAATTACCTTTAACGACGGGAAATGTCCCTTGATAGGAATTGCCAATATCACGTTTGAAGCTTTACCCGATATTCAAGATTATACTTATTTTCAATGTACCCGAACCAACCAACAGCCCGAATTTAATCTAGTCGAAATCCGCGAAAAGCTAAGCGCCGATTTTCCCGATTCCAATTTGGTTTTTGAATTTTATGAATGGGATAAAGACAATAACAAAAAGCTCATTTCTAACCCACAAAACTATACCCCCGCTAACCTACCTACACAGCTTGAAGTGCAACTAGTCAACACCCAAACCAGTTGTAGTAATCAAGCTACGCTAACCCTTGATATTGGTAATTATAATCTTATACCTATTCAACAAAATGTTTGCAATATAGATCAAAAAGTAAGTAAAGAGTTTAGTTCAATAGTAGAAGAAACTGGTATTACCTTTAATAATCCTAAATTTTACCGTACCGAAGATGAGGCGGCAAAAAAAATTAATCCGTACACAGAAGATAAAGTTGAAATAGTTAAGAATAACCTACCCTTTAGTATTTATTTAACCGACGACGAGGCTGGTTGCTCTGACATTTATGAAGTTAAATTTGAATCTAATACCAGCTTTAGTTTAGATGCAGATGAAGAAATTTTTTATTGTTTAGAAAATAGTCCCAATCCTATTAATTTATCGGTAACAGTCGATGCAGCCTCAGATAAAAAATTCACCTACTTATGGGAGCCCTCTGGCGAAACTACTCCTAGTATTAATACTGCAGAACTGACCACTCATATCGTACGGGTGACCGACGAAAATGGGTGTACCGAGAGTAAGAAATTCACCTTAGTTCCTGTTGGAAAAGCAAAATTCACGACCAAAGAAACGCACTTCTCTCCAGATAGTAGTATTCAAGTAATTTTAGATCCAGGAAATTCAGGCAGCTATCAATATGCGATAGAAAATCCTGAAGGGCCTTATCAAGACTCTCCTTTTTTTAACAATTTAGTCCCAGGAGTATATACCGTGTATGTCAAAAGCGAGCAAGGCTGCGGGATAACTTCTAAGAAAGTAAGTATTTTGGGATTAATGCGCTTCTTTACACCCAATGCCGATGGCATTAATGATAAATGGAGAATTCTTGGTAAATACGAAGACAACTTGCGCGGCACCGAGGTGCTAATTTTTGATCGATTCGGAAAAATGCTCTATCAATTTAATGCAGAACGTCCAGGCTGGGATGGCAATTATAACGGAAAGCCCATGCCATCTAATGACTATTGGTATATAATCAGACTAAAGAACAATAAAGAAATAAAAGGACATTTCACTTTAAAACGCTAGTCTATCTACATTTTTAACTATTTTTATATAAAAGTAGTTTATTATGAAGTTTTTTATATTCGCTCTAGCTTTTATTTTAAGTGGTTTTCACGGATTTGCACAAACACCTATAACCAAATTCCAACAATTCAACGGGCAATATGATTATCTCGCTATAGGAAATACCCTAAATGTTGTCGAAAATGAAAATTCTACCAATTGTACTATTTTAACTTCCTCTTCGGCAAATCTTAATCTAGCCGCAAATCAAAATATTATTGCAGCTTATTTATACTGGGCAGGATCAGGGCCCGGTGATTTTAATGTTAGTTTAAACAACCAAAACCTAAATGCTGATCGTACCTTTAATTATAACATCAATAATCTTGATTTTTTTGCTGCCTTTAAAGATGTGACTACCCAAGTTCAAAGTACAGGAACAGGAAGTTACACATTATCTAATTTAGATTTAACCAATTTTATCAATAATGGTCATTGTAATATCGGCATGAATTTTGGAGGTTGGAGTATTATTATTGTTTATGAAGACCTTAGTTTACCTCTAAATCAAGTTGATGTCTTCGATGGTTTTGTTACCCTTGCCGCTACCGGCACCCCTTTGAGTATTCAACTAAACAATCTAAACGTCATAGACAATCAAGGAGCAAAAATTGGTTTTCTTACTTGGGAAGGTGATTCGGCACTAGCTGTTAACGAAACATTGAAACTGAATGGGAACACACTCTCCAATAGTCTTAATCCCTCTAACAATGCCTTCAATGGCACCAACTCTTTTACCGGTGCTACCAACCTTTACAATATGGATCTAGATGTGTACGATGTTCAAAATTACATCAACATAGGCGATAGTACTGCCAGTATAGAACTTAATTCTTCTGCAGACATTGTTTTTGTAAGTAATATTGTTACGGTATTCAATAGCACCCTACCCGATCCTACACCTAGCTTTCTTGATGTAACCGCGGTTTGTAACACCAAATCCATCGATTTAAGTTATAGAATTGCCAATACCAACGGTACAGATGTATTACCCGCAAATACTTCGGTTAAATTTTTTGCGAATAATACTTTTCTTAAAGAAGAGTTTACACCGAGTCCCATTGCCGTTGGCGCATTTCAAGATTTCACTACTCAACTGAATATACCCAGTAATATTCCGCAAGATTTTAATTTAAAAATTGAAGTCAATTTAGATGCTAATAAACAGGTCATAATTCCAGAACTAAATCAAAATGATAACACCGCGGAACAACCTACTAGCTTAATAGACCTGGTGATAGCTCAACCTCCTCAAGATTTAAAAGTATGCCAAGAACAATCGACCACACCCAAGGCTATCTTTGACTTTTCTAACAATCTCGCTTTGGTAAAAGGCAATCAAACCCAAGTAGAAGTTTCTTTCTTTACGGATTTAATTCAAGCGCAAAACAATCAAAACCCGATTACTGATATTACGGCTTTTGAAAATACGACCAACCCACAAGAAATTTTTATAAGGTTAACCAGTCTACAAGATCCAGATTGCTTTTTAATTACTTCATTTACCATACAAGTTTATACCCTACCACAATGGAATCAACCCGATGACATCATAGTTTGTAATAACACCACTCAAGAAGAAGTAGGTATAGTTGATTTAACACAACTTGAATCTGAAATTTTATCCAATCCCTCAGCTTACACATTTTTATATTTTACAAATTTAGATGAGGCAGAATCAAATACCAACCCCATCCCCAATCCTGAATTTTTTGAAAACAATCAAAATCCAATGCTAATTTATATCAGGATTCAACACCCTGATTTTGACGATTGTTATGTGATTTTAGACACTATGTTAATCATTAAACCCATAGCCATTGAAAATTCAGCACCGATTAAGCGCTGCGATTTAGGTTATAACCAAAACATTTTTGATTTATACGATTTAGCTTTGAATTTAGACCTTAAAGCTAATGAAGATATCGTTGATTTTTACACCTCCTTTTCATCCGCACAAGCGCAAGAAAATCCGATTAAAAATCCGTATGCGTATCAAAATACCCAAAATCCGCAAGAAATTTATTTACGCACAACTTTCGACGATCCCAACCAATGCCATAAAATATATAGCCTCGTAATTGGCACCAAGCATTGCCCCCCTTGGATTCCTGAAGGTTTCTCTCCAAATGATGATGGAATTAATGATGTTTTTAGAATCAAAGGACTCTATACCGTATTTGAACGCTTTGAATTAAAAATTTTTTCGCGCTACGGAAATTTGGTTTATCAAGGAAATAATCAAACCCCCAATTGGGACGGTACTAGCAATGTTGGCTTAAACAATGTAGGGAAACAGTTGCCAACAGGCACTTATTTCTATGTGCTTAATTTAAATGACCCCGATTTTAAACCCATTAAAGGCTGGGTGTACTTGAACCGATAATTTAATTGATTTTTAACCCGTTTATAGATTAACAAAAGACTATTTAGTTGTATTTTTGTTCCCCATTTTTAAACTGGTATTTTGAAATTTTTTCAATTTTTATTAATTCTTATTTTTTACCCGGTTTTTGGACAGAACATTAGTGTTCAAACCAATTTTACGCCACAAGAACTTATAGAAGACATTTTAATGGATAGCGGTTGCATTAGCAATGTTAATGTAACCAACGCTGTTAGCGGTAATTTTAGTGGTGGCGATTTGAGCTACGGGTATTTTACTAATAACAATTCCTCTTTTCCTTTTGCTAATGGCGTGGTAATGTCTACGGGAAGACTTTCTAATGTCCCAGGACCAAATACTTCCTTAAGCGATGATGATGCGCCCAACTGGGGTGGAGACAATGATTTAGAACAAGTGCTGAATGTTCAAGGAACCGTAAACGCCAGCATCATTGAATTTGATTTTACGCCCAATGCTAATCAAATTCAGTTTAATTATATTTTCGCATCTGAAGAATACCAAGAAAATGACCCCAACACCTGCCGATATTCAGATGTTTTTGCTTTTTTAATTAAACCTCAAGGGGGAACCTATACCAATATTGCTGTAGTACCAGGAACCAATACTCCAGTACAAGTAACTACGGTTCACCCTGCAATTCCTGGAGGTTGCGAAGCAGAAAATGAAGCCTATTTTGATCGCTTTAACCCAGCTAATGCCCCTATAAATTTTAATGGCCAGACCAAAACGTTGACTGCTACGGCAGATGTTATTCCCAATACCAGTTACCATATCAAATTGATTATCGCTGATGAAAAAAATTACCGCTATGATTCGGCTGTATTTTTAGAAGGAGGTAGTTTTAATATTGGTGCCAATCTGGGTGAGGATTTGGTGGGCGAAAACGGTTTATGTCCCGGAGAGGTGTACAGCCTTAGCTCCCAAAATACTGCTAATACCCCGCAAACTTATAGTTGGTATGCGGTACAAGAAAACGCTCCAGATATTCTATTAGCCAGCGGTCCCAATGAAACAAACTACCCCGTAAATCAAGCAGGTAGGTATAAATTGGTTTTAGATTATGGAAATGCTTGCATTGCCGAAGATGAAATTGAAGTGGAGTATATTGACTTTAAAGAAATTAACAACCAAACGCTGCTGGCTTGTGATACCGATGATGATGGTTTAAGTATTTTTAATTTGGAGTCTAGTATTGGTTTCATAACCAATAATAATGCCCTGTATAAGGTGCAAGCTTTTTATACCAGTCGACTAAATGCCGAGAACAAAAGTAATCCTATTACCACTACTACTAATTTTGAAAACACCCTCAAAAACCAAGTTATATTTGCGCGGGTAGAAACTGCCAGAGGATGTTATCATATTTGTGAATTGCGCCTTGAAACCACAGAAAATCCTAAAACTAAAATCAACTTAATTAATTGTCCTGATACCGAGGGTTCTGTAAAATACAATTTAGTAGATGCCACTACCCAAATCGAAAGCATGTTTAATGCACCAGGAAAACGGATCAACTACTATCAAACTGCAGAAGATGCTTTAAAAGGAGAAAACTCCTTACCCATAAATATCCAATTTAATGCTGAAGAATTGCCTTTAATTCTATTTGCGAAAATTGAAAACGCAACAACTTGTATTGGCATTATTGAAGTTGAATTATTAGCGCCCCCCCAACCTAATATTAAATCATATGAAGAAAAGGTATTGTGCGATGCAGTAGGTGAAATTACACTAATGACAAGGCTACAACCGTCTAATGCTTATCAATTTTTATGGAGTACAGGAGAAACGACGCCACAAATAAAAATACAAGAAATTGGTGAATATTGGGTAGAGGTTTCTCAAACCACCAACATTCGAGGGGAAAATTATACTTGTAAAAAAATAAAGGAATTTAAGGTAAAACCATCAAGTTTACCTCAATTGAGTTATCAACTGTTGCCTCCATTTGGTAGTGGTAAAATAGCCATTAAAGCTTCTGGTACGGGCAGCTATGCGTTTGCTATTGATCAAAATCAAGACTTCTCTACTCAATCAGCTTATACGCTTAGTTTGGGAGAGCATATCATTTATGCTCGTGATCTTTACGGATGTGGTACAGCAAGCATAAAAGTTAATATCCCAGGCTTTATGGCATTTTTTACTCCCAATCAAGATGGGGTCAATGACGTTTGGCGCTTACAAGGTATAAGTCGGCAAGACCCAAACATCGAGTATGTTTTGATTTATGATCGTTATGGCAAGCTAATTCATCAAATGAACCCTTATCAATATTGGGATGGTAACTACAACGGCAAACCTATGCCCTCTAATGATTATTGGTTTGTAATACGATTTAAAAATTCACTTAGTTTTAAGGGGCATTTAACGCTAAAACGTTAGCGGTTTTAGTATGTTTGAAGTGAATGAGTTAAAAAAATCCGCTTGACGGAAAAACAAAAAAAAAGGGTGAAATTTAATATAAAATCAGATTTTAAACCGACTGGAGATCAGCCTCAGGCGATTAAACAATTGGTAGATGGCTTAGAAAATAACGAAAGATACCAAACTTTGCTAGGTGTAACTGGATCTGGAAAAACATTTACAATGGCCAATGTGGTTGAGCAGGTACAAAAACCGACTTTAGTTTTGGCGCATAATAAAACCCTGGCGGCACAGCTTTACAACGAGTTTAAAACTTTTTTTCCGAATAATGCAGTTGAATATTTTGTATCGTATTACGATTATTATCAGCCAGAAGCATACATTCCAACCTCTGGTACCTATATAGAAAAAGATTTATCGATAAATGAAGAGATTGAAAAGTTGCGGTTAAGCACAACCTCTTCTTTGCTATCTGGTAGACGAGATGTACTCGTGGTGGCATCGGTAAGCTGCTTGTACGGTATTGGTAACCCAATTGAATTTCAAAAGAATGTTATCTCGCTAGAACGCGATCAAGAAATATCACGTACTAAGTTGTTGCAGCGATTGGTTCAAAGTTTATACGCACGAACAGAAGCGGATTTTCAACATGGTAATTTTAGAATTAAAGGAGATACAGTTGATGTTTTTCCTGGTTATGCCGATAATGCCTTCCGGATTCATTTCTTTGGTGATGAAATTGAGGAAATTGAGGCCTTTAACCCTGTAAATAATGAGATAATAGAGAAATATGAGCGGCTTACTATTTACCCCGCCAATATGTTTGTTACCTCACCCGATGTCTTGCATAATGCGATAGACCAAATTGCTTTAGATTTAGGAAAACAAGTGAGCTATTTTCAAGAAATTGGAAAACCTTTGGAAGCAAAAAGATTAGAAGAGCGTACTAATTTTGATTTAGAAATGATAAAAGAATTGGGGTACTGCTCTGGAATTGAGAATTATTCGCGCTATTTAGATGGAAGACAGCCAGGGACGCGCCCTTTCTGCTTACTGGATTATTTTCCTGACGACTATTTAATGGTTATTGATGAAAGTCACGTAACGGTACCCCAAGTTGGTGCTATGTATGGTGGAGATCGCTCGAGGAAAGAAAATCTGGTTGAATATGGATTTCGTTTACCAGCAGCCATGGACAACCGCCCTTTAAAACTAGAAGAGTTTGAAGCCTTACAAAACCAAGTAGTATATGTTAGTGCTACTCCTGCAGATTATGAATTACAGAAATCTGACGGTATCTATGTTGAACAGGTTATTCGACCTACTGGTTTACTTGATCCTGTAATCGAGGTGCGTCCCAGTTTAAATCAAATTGATGATTTGATAGAAGAAATTCAGGAGCGCGTAGAAAAAGATCAGCGTACTTTGGTTACCACTTTAACCAAACGAATGGCTGAAGAATTAACCAAATACTTAAGCCGAATTGATATACGCTGCCGCTATATTCATAGTGATATAGACACCCTAGAGCGAGTAGAAATTATGCAAGATTTACGAAAAGGTCTTTTTGATGTTTTAGTAGGCGTAAATCTTCTTAGAGAAGGACTAGATTTGCCCGAGGTTTCACTGGTAGCCATTCTTGATGCTGACAAAGAGGGGTTCTTAAGAAGTAATCGATCGCTTACTCAAACCATAGGACGCGCAGCTCGACACCTAGAAGGCAAGGCGATAATGTATGCCGACAAAATCACCCGAAGCATGCAGGAAACAATTGATCAAACCGAATACCGTCGCACCAAGCAAATCAATTATAATAAAAAGCATAATATAACTCCTCAAGCGCTGAATAAATCATTAGACAACACCTTAGCGGGTAAAAAGGTAGAGCCGTACAGCTTTAAACCTGCTGAAAATTTAAAAGCCGCTGAAGAAGAGGTTGTTTATTTTAGTGAAAACCAACTGGAAGACCGTATTAGAAAGGTAAGAAAAGAAATGGAAAGCGCAGCTAAAGAATTAGACTTCATGGCTGCAGCACGATTTAGAGATGAACTTAAAATGTTACAGCAAAAATTGAAGGATAAAAAACAATAACCCTCAAAATTTCATTTTTGAGGGCTATTATAATTGGTAACCTTGAAAATTATGCAACTTCTATTAATCTCTTGCTCGAAATTGCTGATTCTTCTTTTTTAGGCAGGACCACACGTAAAATTCCTTGCTCATATTTTGCTTTAATCTTACCAACGTCAATAGAATCTGGCAGGGTAAAAGACCGTTTAAACTGACTATAATTAAATTCTCTACGCGAATATTTTGGCTTTTCGGGTTTCTCGATGGTCTTTGTTTCTGTTTCAATGACCAATAAATCTTGTTTCAACTCTATTTTAAAATCTTCTTTAACTTTTCCTGGAGCAGCTAATTCAATTTCAAATTGATTTTCTTCATCGATAATATTTACTGCTGGAATTTGAACTCCCAAGCTTTTTGTCGCATCTGAACGAAACCAATCTTCTTGAAATATATCTTCAAAGGCTGTCTTTAACCAAGGATTTGTATGCTTTACTAAACTCATAATGTATTTATTTATTTTTCCAGTAAATAGTCAAATTAAATACCAATTGTGGTAAACTGTCATTTTGTCGTTAAAACTTTATAGTTTAATGTCATTTTGTCGCTGCAATTAAAGGTTTATGTAAAAATTAAGAAGGCCACTAACAAACAAATTGTATATTTCTATTACAAACTTCACCTATGCGTAATCTTTATAATAAACTAGTTGCTTTCTTTCATCGTATTGAAGAGAATATAGCTTTTTACCCCTCTATTATTAGTTTCTTAGGCTTCAATTTTGCTATGTTGATGCTTTACTTAGAGAAAAGGGGAGTTTCAAGCTTTGTGATCAATTATGTTCCGGAGTTGGTGATCAACAATGCAGATACCGCCAAGACTCTTTTAAGTTTTTTAACAGGAGGCATAATATCCATTATGGTTTTTAGCTTCTCAATGGTTATGGTATTATTAAATCAAGCATCTAGTAATTTTTCTCCTAGAGTTCTTCCTGGGTTAATATCGCAACGTAATCATCAATACGTCTTAGGTTTGTATGTTGCCACTATTTTGTACAATACTTTTACCCTTGTAGGTATAAATCCAAAGGAAGACAGTCAATATCAATTACCTGGCTTTTCGGTATTATTAGGAATCATATTTACAGTAATATGTTTTGCTGCATTTTTATATTTTATTCATTCTATCTCGCAATCAATTCAGGTAAACCGTATTTTAGAAAACATATATAACGACGCCAAAAATAGATTAAACCGATTAATCGAAGGAGAACAAAAGAATCATAAAAGCTGCTTTCCAAGCACCGACAATTGGCACAAATATTATAGTACAGAAACGGGCTATTTGCAAACCTTTGCATTAAACAATTTAAAGTTGCTTTGCTTAGAGAATGAAATTAAACTTAAAATATTACCGCTTAAAGGCGCCTTTGTTTTGGCAGGCGTTCCCTTATTTCTGGTTAATAAATCGATAGACGATGAATTAAAAGAAAAAATATTAGAGAACTTCAACTTCGCTCGAGGCGAAATTGTTTTAGATAATTACGCATTGGGCTTTAAACAAATAACTGAAATTGGTGTTAAGGCTATGTCACCAGGCATCAATGACCCAGGAACAGCTCTAAATACCATTGACTATTTAACGGAGCTATTTGCTTTACGGATGAAGAAGCGAGATGAAACCATAATATACGAAAGTGATAAGGCATTAGTTTTTTTAACCACGGTAAATTTTGCTGAGTTATTGTACCAGGTATTGGCAAGCTATAGAACTTATTGTAAACATGATATTACTTGCGTACAAAAGCTATTAATTATGCTTAAATACCTTCTTCTTCAAAAAATTGAAGGTAATTGTTACAAAGAAAATCTGTTAAAGGAAGCTAAGAATATTTACCAAGACGCGCAAGAGGCTCTCACAAATGATACCGATAGAAACCGTATAGGAGAACTTTATCAAGATATCGTTAATATATCAAAAGAATAAAGTTATTTTTGCGTTTCAAGAAACAAACCTATGGGACTAACAAATAATGACGTTTTTAAGAAACTAAGAGTAGCACATAAATTAAGAGATGATGATATTATTAATATTTTCAAGCTTGTAGATTTTAAAGTATCCAAGAGTGAATTAAACGCTATTTTTAGAAAAGAAGACCACCCTAAATATATGGAATGTGGCGACCAATTTTTACGAAATTTTTTGGACGGACTTATTATTCATCTGAGAGGTCCGTTACCTCCAAAGCGTCCCAATAAATCAGAAAAAGGAAAGTAGAACTTATCCTTTTTTATACAAACCGAATTTTTTAGCGAATTTTACACCTAAATTGAATTCAGTTTTTATAAATTTTAATTAAAAAAAACCTCAATGTTTCCATTGAGGTTTTTTAATACGTTATATAAATAACCTTTAGCTTAGTACTTGTTGTACTTTATCTGCGGCTTCTTTAAATTGTACAGCACTCTGTACGTTTAATCCGCTACTATCAATTAATTCTTTAGCTATATCGGCATTAGTACCTTGCAATCTTACAATAATTGGCACATTAATGGCGTCTCCCATATTTTTATAGGCATCTACAACTCCTTGGGCCACACGGTCACAACGAACAATTCCACCAAAGATATTAATAAGTATAGCTTCAACTTTCTCGTCTTTTAAAATTAATCTAAAAGCCTCTTCTACTCTTTTAGCGTCTGCTGTCCCTCCTACATCAAGGAAATTAGCTGGTTCTCCACCTGCGTGTTTGATTAAGTCCATAGTTGCCATAGCAAGTCCAGCACCGTTAACCATGCACCCTACATTACCATCTAAATCAACATAACTTAATCCTGCCTTACGTGCCTCAACCTCTGTTGGGTTTTCTTCTCGCTCATCACGCATAGCTGCGTAATCTTTGTGACGGTATAAAGCGTTGTCGTCTAAGGTTACCTTGGCATCTACTGCCATAATTTTGTCGTCACTGGTTTTTAAAACCGGGTTGATTTCAAATAATGAAGAGTCTGATTTGTCATAAGCTGTATATAAAGCCGTAACAAATTTGGTCATTTCTTTAAAAGCAGCTCCAGACAAACCTAGGTTAAAGGCAATTTTTCTGGCTTGGAAAGGTAAAATTCCTGTGGCGGGATCAATTTCTTCTGTAAAAATTAGGTGCGGAGTTTCTTCTGCTACAGTTTCAATATCCATACCTCCCTCTGTAGAATACATAATCATGTTTCTGCCGTTAGCACGGTTTAGCAACACAGACATATAAAACTCATCTGGTTCATTATCCCCTGGATAGTAAACGTCTTCTGCAATTAATACCTGATTTACCAATTTACCTTCTGCAGAGGTTTGCGGAGTAACCAAGTGCATTCCTAAAATTTCATCAGCAATATTTTCAACTTCTTGAAGGTTTTTAGCTAATTTAACTCCACCTCCTTTTCCACGACCACCTGCGTGTACTTGAGCCTTAATGACGTGCCATCCTGTTCCTGTTTCTTCGGTTAGCTTCTTAGCTGCGTCAACAGCCTCTTGAGGTGTATTAGCTACTATCCCACGCTGTATGCGCACACCAAAACTATTTAGTATTTCTTTTCCTTGATATTCGTGTAAATTCATAATCAGGTTTTTCTTATCGTTCGAATTTTGTTTAGCAAAAATAACAAAAACAAACAGCATGTAGAAATATTTTTTTACAAAGAAAAATAATATTCTTAACTGCTTAATTTTGCTTTCTTGTACTTTTGATTTATGAATGAGTTCAACACAAAAGAATTGCTTTTTCTAGCCTACGCTAAAATGCATTTTGGAAAATACAAAGGTTTCTTTTTGTCTGATATCCCTGAACCTTATTTCGTTTGGTTCGCACAGAAGGGATTTCCCAAAAGCAAATTAGGCCAACAAATGCAAGCCGTTTATGAGATAAAAATTAACGGATTAGAACATTTATTGAAAAACTTAAGAACCCGCTATCCTAATCCTTATAGATAAAAAAAAGACTCGGTTTCCCGAGTCTTTTTTTAGTTTAATTATTTTTTCTTGGCCTGCTGCTGTTGACGCTCAGCTTCCTCCATCATCTCTTGCATTTTCCTCGCAAATTTACCTTTCTTTTTGGCTGGCTTCTTTTTGTTTTCTTGAATTTTAGCGTGAATTTTATCTTCGTCGATTATGAAATTTTTAATTACAAGCATAATTCCTATTGTAATTAAGTTTGAGGTTAAATAATACAATGATAGCCCACTTGCGTAGTTGTTAAAGAAAAACAACATAAACAAAGGAGAGATATACATTATAAACTTCATATTCGGCATTCCTGGTTGAGAAGCTTGCATAGTCTGCCCAGTTGTCATCATCATGTAAATGAAGATGGCTATAGATGCAAGTATAGGAAATAAGCTAATGTGGTCTCCATAAAATGGAATATGGAAAGGCAATTCGGCTATAACATCATAGCTCGAAAGGTCATCTGCCCAAAGGAAACTTTCTTGACGAATACTAAACGCACTCGGAAAGAAATTAAATAAAGCATAAAATACAGGAATTTGTAACAAACCAGGAATACAACCGCTCATTGGGCTAGCCCCCGCTTTATTATACAACTTCATTGTTTCCTGTTGCTTTTTCATAGCGTTGTCTTTATACTTCTCATTAATTTCGTTGATTTCGGGTCGCAGCACCTTCATCTTTGCTTGAGAAACATATTGCTTATATTGTACTGGTGACAATAATATCTTAATCGCTATGGTTAATACTATAATGGCAATACCTGCCGGTAAAAATCCGCTAAGGAGATTAAAAAAACGTATAATAAAATACTTGTTAATCCATCCGAAAATCCCCCAACCTAAAGGAACAATTTCATCTAAATTACGCTGATACTTGTCAAGTATTTTGTAATCGGTAGGACCGAGATACATATTCATGGTCTCATTAAATTCTCCCCCTTTTAACGCAATAGGAAATTTAGCTTGAAATGCTTTGGTGTACACGGTATCTATTTCTTCATCTTCTACTAAATTTTTTGAAATAAAAGTCCCTTTTTGAAAAGGGTCATCAGTAAGTAAGATAGAAGAAAAGAAATGCTGTTTAAAAGCTACCCATGAAATTTGTTTATCCTCTTCTTGCTCATCTTTCCCTTGCCCGGCATAATCTGTATTACCGTCTTCAAACTCCCATAAAATCTCAGTATACCTGTTTTCATATGAAATACTCTTCGCACGTCGGTAAGCGGTTAAAGACCAATCTAGTGCAATATCTTTATTTTGAACTACCTGATTTAAACCTTGTGAGCGAATAGCAAAATCTAACATATACTCTCCTGGTTTCAAAGCATAGTAATACTCTAAGTATTGATTTTCTGACACCTTTAACCTAAAAGATGCTTGTGCATCATTTTGGCTTTTTTGAGGCTCAAAAAACATATCTTTAGTATTGATGTTGCGATTGTCTTGTGTGGTAAATGAAAGGTTAAAAGCGCTATTACCATCTTTGATTAAGTGTACTGGAATAGAATCATAGGTTTTAAAATTTTTCAGTTTAGCTGATACAATTTGTCCACCTTTGTTACTTATGATTAATTTTAAAACATCATTCTCTATGGTGGTAGTTCCCTCTTTTGCCTGAGCCGCGGCATAACCAAAAGCACCTAATTTTTCTTTAGCTTGTGCGATAGCTAATGAATCTTGGCTTTTTGGTACAATTTCTTCAACAGCTTCTGATTTTTGATTTTCGTTCTGGGTTTGCTCCGTTACTTCTGGGGTGCCTTCTGTGGTAATAGTAGTTTGCTCATCACTATTGTAATAAAGCATCCATAGCAAGATACCTCCTATTAGAAAAAAACCGATAAGTGAGTTTAAATCAAATTTTTTATTTTCCATACATTACATTTAAATCTTGTTCAAACTTTGAACAGCATCTATATTTTTTAATTCTTTTTTGTTGCAAAATTCTTTGCCGCTTCTACAAAATGAACAAAAAGCGGGTGAGGATTGGCCACGGTACTTTTATATTCGGGATGGTATTGCACCCCAATGAACCAAGGGTGATCCTTTAGCTCGACTACCTCTACAAGACCTGTCTTAGGGTTTATCCCTGTGCTTAACAAACCGGCTTCTTCTAGAGCTGCTTTATATTGGTTGTTATATTCATAACGATGTCTATGCCTTTCGCTAATTTCTTCTTGTTGATACACCGTATAAATAAGTGAACCTGGTGTTAAAACACAATCCCACGCTCCTAATCGCATAGTTCCTCCCATTTGTGAGATATTCTTTTGATCTTCCATAATATCAATTACGGGAAATTTCACATCTGGCTCCATTTCTGTGCTATTGGCTCCTTCTAGATTTAATACATTGCGTGCATACTCGATTACGGCCATTTGCATACCCAAACAAATTCCTAAGAAAGGGATTTTATTTACTCGCGCATATTTAACCGCTTCGATTTTCCCGTCAATTCCTCGTTCTCCAAAACCTGGAGCTACCAAAATACCGTCTAATGATATGTTTTTATCCTTGTATTCTTTTGAGAAAAATTCAGCGTGAAGACTTATTACATTTACTTTTACCTCATTTTCGGCTCCAGCGTGAATAAAAGCCTCGAGAATAGATTTATAAGAATCTTGTAATTCTACATATTTACCCACTAGACCAATATTAACTTCACTTTTCGGATTTTTATGCCGTTCCAAAAAGGCATTCCATTGCGTTAAATCTGGTTCAGATTTTAAAGGAAGAGCCAATTTACTTAAACTGATTTTATCAAGACCTTCTTCTAGCATATGATTAGGAACATCATAAATAGTTGAAGCATCTATAGATTGAATAACAGCCTCTTCTTTTACATTGCAAAACAAAGCCAATTTTCGTTTTAGGTCATCCCCTATTTCGTGTTCTGTACGACAAACTAAAATATCTGCATTTACACCACTCTCCATCAAAGTTTTCACACTGTGCTGTGTGGGTTTAGTCTTAAGTTCACCTGCAGCAGATAGATAAGGAATTAAAGTTAAATGAATTACCAATGAATTGTTATCGCCTAATTCCCAGCGTAACTGGCGTACACTTTCTATATATGGCAAAGACTCAATATCGCCTACGGTTCCTCCTATTTCTGTAATCACAATATCGTAATCTCCAGAGTTTCCGAAAATTTTGATACGTTCTTTAATTTCGTTAGTGATATGAGGAATTACTTGGACGGTTTTACCCAAAAACTCACCTCTTCTTTCTTTATTGATTACGCTTTGGTAAACACGACCTGTAGTAACATTATTGGCTTGTGAAGTATTGGTATTTAAAAATCGCTCATAATGCCCCAAATCAAGATCTGTTTCCGCTCCATCTTCAGTAACAAAACACTCCCCATGTTCATACGGATTCATTGTACCCGGATCTATATTTATATAGGGGTCTAATTTTTGGATAGTAACCCGATATCCTCGTGCTTGTAAAAGTTTTGCTAATGATGCTGCGATTATTCCTTTTCCTAATGACGAAGAAACACCCCCGGTGACAAAAATGTACTTGGTTTGTGCCATGATAAATTGATTAAATAATGTCTATACGGGGCGCAAAAATACAAATATTATTGACAATATGACTTTATATTTTATCAATAAAACAAAAAAGGAGACCCAGTGGGCCTCCTCTTAACTTTACAATCTTCTGTATACTTATGGTAAAGCAGGTAAGATTACTTTATCAATAGCGTGAATCACTCCATTACTCGCTTGAACATCGGTCACAATAATATTACTTACACGGCTATTAGGATCGGTTATCGTGGCATTACTTGCATCGATTGTAATCATCTCACCTCCAGCTGTAGTGACTGCTCCTGAAGTTAAGTCTGAAGCGGTTACATTGGCCCCAGTGATAACGTGCATATTTAAGGTAGCCTCAAGCGTAGCTGCATCTATATCGGCTAGACTACTAGCTCCTAATTCGGTTAATAAATCAGCAAAGGCATCGTTTGTAGGTGCAAAAACAGTGAAAGGAGCAGGACTCGTTCCGTTTTCAGTATTTAACAAATCCACGTAAGTAAAACTAGTTTCTCTTGTCAAAGCTGATACTAAAGTCTCAAAAGTACTATCTGCAGTCGCAAAAGTAACTATAGTTGGTAATACGACTACTGCATCAACCGCATGAATAATTCCATTTACTCCGACTACGTCAGCAACTATAACATTTGACTGTCCGTTTAAGGTAACTCCGTTTTCGGTGTTGATATACATACTTAACTTATTAGAAGTAGCATCAAAAGTAGCTTCTGTATTTACATACATAGTTGAAAGTTGTGTTGAGGCAACCGAACTTGCTACGACATGATTTCTTAAAAGGTTATCTAGCACAGGGCCGCTAACATCGGGAAGTGTTACCCCTAAATCATTTAAAAAGGTATCAAAAGCATCATTAGTAGGTGCAAATACCGTGATATCTGCAGATGGGTCTGAAGCTAGTCCAAGAAAGTCGGTTGTGTTACCTCCATTTCCTAAAGCAGTAACCAACGTATTAAAGTTATCATTATAAATCGCTAAATCAGCAACCGTAGGTAAAGATAATACGGTTTCTATCCCATGAATTACACCGTTATCGGCTTCAATATTAGGGGTAATTACGGCAGTAGCTCCATTTAATTCTACACCGCTACTTGTATCGGCATACAAACTTAAATAGGCTTGAGAATCTTCTTCTAAACTTAAAGTTGAATAATATTGCGTTTGTAAATCTGCGGCTTGCAAATTTCCTGGTACAACATGATATAGTAACACTTGGGTTAGCACATCTGTAGGAACCTCATCTAAACTTGCAAAACCATTATCACTTAAAAAGTCTTGGAAAGCTTGATTGTTGGGGGCAAATACGGTATATTCTGAGCTACCTTGAAAGATACTTACTAGATCTGTTTTAATCAAAGCGGCTTCAAGTACCGAATAATTTTCATTGGCTATCACCACATCGGCAATAGTATTATTCATTACAGGCGGTAAATTTCCTGAGCCATCATCATCGTCACTACACGAGTAAAAGGAGAAACTAAGCGCCAACATTAAAATGGGGAGTAAACTGATTCTTTTCATAACATTTTTGATTTAAATTGATTGATAATTCAAATTTAAAGTATTTTAAAAAGAATTGTGTTTAACTTTTGTTAATAAACATTAAACAAAGTTAATTATTTAATAAAACACTATCAATTGTATGAACTAACCCATTTTCACCATTTATATCTTGCTCAATAACAGCGGCTTCCACTCCATTTTCATCTGTTAGCTTGCAAGTTGAGATAGACTTATTGATAGTGATTACTCCTTGATTGTTTGCAATCGAACTGGGTAATTCTTCAATTTTTAATGCCGTGTTCTCAAATAAGTGGGTCATTAAAAGGGTTTCTAAAGTGCTCGCGTCAATATTATCTATATTTAGCATACCCGTTGCATCTTGGTTACTAAAAAAAGTATCAAATGCCGTATTATTAGGTATAAAACAGGTAAAGTTAGTATTATTTGTATCAGATAATAACGATTCATAATCGCTTAAAGCGGAATCGGTTCTAGTTGCACCTTGTACAAAGGTAGCTAGATTTGGATTAGACTCAATTAAGCTCCAAAGACTTGGTAAGGCTAAAATATCTGAGCAGATGTGCATTACACCATTTTTTCCTACAATATTTTGCGTGCTTACACTGGCTTTATTATTAATAAGTATTCCGGTGTTGGTATTAAAAAAATTACTGATTTTAGTATTGTCTCGATTGGCTTCGCTATACCTATATCCCAATGTTATGGCGTCAGTATGTAAAAATCCCTGATAGAGATGATTCTTGGCAAATTGTTCTTTTTCTTGTGCATTTAAATTTTGATTTTGTAGAAATGCAGCAAGTTTGTCGGTTTCTGGCGCAAATAAACTCTGTACCCCTTCTTGCTCTAAAAGTGGTAATAAACCTAAATCATCCCAAAAAGTATAAAAGCCACTGCTTTGCTCATCAAAACTTAAAAGATCAGCCAGGCTTGGAATAGTTAAAACTTCGTCTAAAACGTGAAGTGTACCGTTGTCTACTTCAATATTTGCTTCTAGCAATTTAGCGCTTGCATTAAAGGTTATAGCTATATCTTTTTTAAGATGTAAATTTAATGGATAACTGACACTATCGTTCAATTCCAATTGTGCGGCCGTGGTTAAAAATCCAGTAGTAGCTTGACTCGTATCTACCTGCTCTAATAATAAATGATAATCAATTATTTCCTGCGCGTCTTGTTGCGTAAGCGCCGATAAATCGTTCATTCCGTTTTTGGTCAAAAATTCACTTATAGCTTGATTTGTTGGAGCCAAAAAGGTATAGTTGCCTGAGTTTCCATCCAACTTACCTTGGTAATCTGCTTTAAAAATTAATTCAGTTAACTGGAAAAATTCTTGATTTTTGCTCAAGTAATTAATTATTGAGTTGGTACCGTCAATTACATTATCATTATCATCTTCATCACAAGCCAAAAAAAATAAGCTTAATAGAAAAATTGGCAGTACTTTTGCAAACTTAAAGTAGAAACTAAATCGATTCATTTATAATTTTTTTTTAAAAAGCAAGATACAAAAAAGAAAACGTATGAATTTAAGTATTATTCCATTCTATATATTGGTTTTTTTATCCTTTGTGGATTCAAGCTTTGCCCAAGAGAAAATCAATCAATTTGATCAAGACGGAAAGCGCCACGGTCGTTGGATAAAAAAATATGAAAAATCAGATCAAATCAGATATGAAGGCCAATTTGAACATGGTAAAGAAGTTGGTGTATTTAAATTTTACAAACCCAAAAGTGGGCAACAACCGGTAGCTACCAAAATTTTTCAAGCACATACCGATACTATACTTGTTGAATATTTCAACCAATATGGAAATACAGTAAGTAAAGGGGGGATGATTGGTCAGAAAAGAGAAGGTACTTGGTTATACTACCATAAAAATTCCGATCAACTTATGCTCGAAGAACATTATAAAAACAATCAGCTTCACGGGCTAAAGAAAACCTATTTTAATACGGGAGAATTGGCTCAAATAGAAGAATATAAATATGGTAAATTAAACGGTGAGCTTAAAATCTTTGGTGCCAATAAACAATTGCTTCAACATTACACTTATAAAGACGGTAAATTACACGGTAAAACAAGAATTTACGATGCCGCTGGCGAGCTTATCTCAAAAGGAAATTATAAGCATGGGAAGAAAGATGGCATTTGGCTTGATCGCCAGGATGACGGAAGTTACAAAGAAACTCAGCACCCCTTACCTCTTTTTAAGAACACAAAAAAATAAAACACTCAAAAAAGAATGCAAAATAATAAGAAACCACGCGTAATTGTAGGACTTAGCGGAGGAGTTGATTCAAGTGTAACTGCTTATTTATTAAAAGAGCAAGGCTACGAAGTAATTGGCCTTTTTATGAAAAACTGGCACGACGACAGCGTTACCATAAGTGATGAATGTCCTTGGTTAGATGACAGTAATGATGCCATGCTGGTTGCAGATAAATTAAATATTCCATTTCAAACTATAGATCTAAGCGAACAATATAAAGAACGTATTGTAAACTATATGTTTAAAGAGTATGAGGCTGGACGTACCCCAAACCCCGATGTACTATGTAACCGCGAGATAAAATTTGACGTTTTCTTAGATATTGCTCTTTCATTAGGTGCAGATTATGTGGCAACTGGCCATTATGCTCGAAGAAACACTATCAAAATTAACGGCAAAACCACTTATCAATTGTTAGCTGGAAAAGACAATAATAAAGATCAATCTTATTTCCTCTGCCAATTATCTCAGGATCAATTAGCCAAATCTCTTTTTCCTATTGGCGACTTACAAAAAAGCGAGGTACGGGCCATTGCTAAAGAACAAGGCTTAATAACAGCCAATAAAAAAGACTCACAAGGTTTATGTTTTATTGGTAAGGTAAGACTGCCCGACTTTCTTCAGCAACAGCTAAAACCAAAAACAGGAGATATTATTGAAATCCCTAGTGATTCAACCATATACCAACAACAAAGTTTAGATAAAGAAGAATTGACTTTTTTAAGCGAGAAATATAGTTATACTCCAGAAAATGGGAACAAAGTTGGCCAACACAATGGTGCACACTTCTTTACAAAAGGTCAGCGTAAGGGTCTTGCCGTAGGCGGAACACCAGAACCACTTTTTGTACTGGAAACAGATGTTAATAACAACGTTATTTATGTGGGTCAAGGTAAAAATCATCCTGGGCTTTATCGCCGTGGTCTTTTGGTAAAACCTCAAGACATTCACTGGGTTAGAGAAGATTTGAAATTAGGCTTGGGTGAAAGTTTGGCGGTGAAAGCACGTATTCGTTATAGACAACCTCTTCAAGAGGCTAAATTACATCAAACGAAAGAAGGACTTTATGTTGTTTTCAAAGAAGCGCAATCTGCTATCACAGAAGGGCAATTTGTAGCTTGGCATATTGATGATGAACTACTAGGGTCGGGAGTTATCGGATAAGATGGTTTACCTGTAAAATTCTAAGTATATTTAGCAAAAAATTAAAATTTAACCGAATGCAGATCCATAATAATAGAATAACCAAACTATTTAATATAGAATTACCCATAATACAAGCCGGAATGATCTGGGCCAGCGGCTGGAGATTGGCAAGTGCCGTTAGTAATGCAGGTGGTTTAGGAATAATAGGGGCTGGTTCTATGTACCCAAATGTACTTCGTGAGCATATCCTAAAATGTAAAGCAGCAACCGATAAACCTTTCGCTGTAAATGTGCCTATGCTTTACCCCGACTTGGAAGAAATAATAAACATTATTATTGAAGAGAAAGTACCAATTGTTTTTACCTCAGCTGGAAATCCCAAGACATTTACTCCATTGCTTAAAGAAAAAGGAATCACCGTGGTTCACGTAGTGAGCAGTGTAAAGTTTGCGCTTAAAGCGGAAGCCGCCGGTGTAGATGCAGTGGTTGCAGAAGGATTTGAGGCTGGAGGCCATAATGGTCGTGAAGAAACTACCACTTTTACTTTGATTCCGATGGTGAAAGAAAAATTGAATATCCCTTTAATTGCAGCAGGAGGAATTGCCACTGGATCAGGAATGTTGGCGGCTATGGTTTTGGGTGCAGATGCCGTACAAATAGGAAGTAGATTTGTAGCAAGTGAAGAGGCTTCTTCCCATCAAAACTTTAAGAATAGTGTTGTTCAAGCACAAGAGGGTGACACTGAATTAACCTTAAAAGAATTAGCTCCTGTACGTTTATTAAAAAATAAATTTTACGAAGATGTGAAATCCCTTTATAGCAAATCGCCAAGTAAACAAGAATTAATTGATTTACTGGGTAGAGCTAGAGCTAAAAAAGGAATGTTTGAGGGAGACTTAGAAGAAGGTGAATTAGAAATTGGTCAAATAAGTGGACTTATCAAGGATATACTCCCAGCAAAAGAAATTGTAAAACAAATATGGACCGATTACCAAAAAGCAAAATTAGCAGTCAAAGAACAACTTATATAAAAAAAGCCTGGTAAGTAAGCTACCAGGCTTTATAAATTATACCTCTAAATACTAGGCATACTCAAAAATAATTTCTTTTTTCAAATCGGGATGTAGGCTGTGGTAAACCGGACAGGTATAACCGATGCGTTCTAATTTTTTAGTTGTTTTTTCATCAAACTTCTTGTTAAAAATAAGCTTTACTTTTACACAATCAATACGTCTAGGATTGCTCTCCATAAACTTTTCGACCTCGGCTTTGGTTCCGCTTAAATCAATATTGTTTTCATTAGCATAAATACCCATAATAGTTAACATACAACTAGCTAATGCAGAAGCTACCGTATCGGTAGGTGAAAAGGCTTCGCCTTTTCCTTGATTATCTATTGGGGCATCGGTTGTCAGCTCAGAATTACTTTTAAGATGAATACTACTTACCCTCAAGTTTCCTAAATAAGTTAGCGCTATTTTTGTCATTTTAATTCTCTACAGATTGAATTTGCAACTCCTTATTGTATTGTAAAATATAAACCGCGTTATTAAAATACCCGCCAATCAATTTTTTATTATAATTAAACTGATTTTCCACATATTCTGTGGTTTGATCAAGGATTAGCGATTCGTAAAAATCAGAGAAGTTAGCTTTTCTCAAAATTGCATCTAATGTTACATCATACCCACGAATAACATATTGATTGGGAGACAAACCATAATCTTCCCGATACATTTTTACAAACTCATCTAAAGGATCTTGATTGTACTCTTTGTTAATAGCAGCGAAAGTGAAGTTTAAATTTCCTAAATAAGTGCTAGGTACTTCGCTATCGTATAAATCATTTTTATTGGAAGTAAACAGTTGAATGTCAAAAGTTGAACGCAGTGTATTTAGATAAGACGCAGCATTACTTACGGTGGCCATATCATCTGATTCAAGAATAAACCAATTTGTTCTATTCTTATCTAAAACACGTGCCAGATCACTTTGCTGTAAATACTCCTTTTGCAAGTTTACCAGTTTTGCCTCAGGCAATGTATAGAGTATTTTTGATTCTAAATACCCCTTATCCTTATCAGCTAAAACGACAATATTTTTATCTGCACCGTGCAATTTAATAAAAGAAATTATAGATTGCTGCATCATAATATCGGTTGGGCGGGTTTGAATTAAATTTACACCACCATTAATTTCACCGCTAGAGATAGGACTTAAAACAGGGATTTTTTTTGATTCTAATAGCTTGGACGCTGTTTCAACGGTTTTTGTAAAAAAAGGTCCAACAACAAAGTCAACTTGATCAAAATCATTATTGTTTATAAGACTCGCCACCTTTTGCGAATTTCTCTGGGTGTCATACACTTTAGCCTCAACTGTAATCCCGAGTGATCCGGCTTTACGGATGGCAGCCTCAACCCCACTATAAAAATCTAAGGCAATACGCAATACTTTATCTTTTTTTAAAACTTCAGCTTTATTATCATCGTTAATGTTTCCTAAACTTAAGGGCAACATAACAGCCAACTTTTGAGTAGAATAATCACTAATGTTCTCTGCTAAGTTCACTTTATCTGTAGATAAACCAGCAACTTGCACATTCACTTTCTTAGGTAATTTTATCTGCATACCTTCTTGCAAACCAGACTGTTTCAATTGAGGATTCCAAGCATAAAGTGAATCGGCTGGTACTTTAAACTTTTTGGTTAACCTAAAAATAGTTTCTTTTGGTTTCACCTCATAAGTAAAAAAGTTTAAGGGCGCTTCATTTTTATTAGTCAGTGCCTCTGGATTTTTGTTTACAATAGTAAGTAACTGTCCGGCCTTTAAGTCTAATAAGGTGGGATTAAGTGCTTGCAATTGCTCAACACTTAAACCATATTGCTTGGCAATTCTATATTTTGTTTCACCAGGCAAAACTATATGTATGATATTACTAAAACTAGAGTTGGTTAAGGATTCATTGAAATTAGGTGTACGTCTATCTTCTCTAAAAATAGGAATTTTAATGGTTTGCCCTATAGCTATATCGGTTTCAACTAAGTCGGGGTTATATTGCTTAAGTTCATCAATACTCAATTGATTTTCTTTTGCAATGCTATATAAAGTTTCTTTAGCTCGAATTTGATAGCTTTTAAAACTTAATTGTTTGCTTTTTTCATTTAGTTTAATTTTAGGTTCTTGCGCTGGAATTACCAACACCATATGGTTGATATTTCGCCTTTTGGCATCTGGATTTAATTTATAAATCTCATCGACACTCACCTGATAATGGTTAGCAATTTGCTCCAAGCTTTCTCCTTTTTTAACCTCATGCGTACGAAAACCTTGAGCGATAGCTGAAGGGAAAATCAGTAAAAAGACAAACAAAAAAAACATATTAAATCTAGTCATAACACAGGTAAAATTTATTCCCATTCTATTGTTGCAGGTGGTTTTGAGCTAATATCGTAAACTACTCTATTAACGCCTTTTACTCTATTTATTATGGTGTTTGATATTTTTTGTAAAAAATCATAGGGTAAATTAACCCAGTCGGCTGTCATACCATCGGTTGATTCTACCGCCCTTAAAGCTACAACTTTTTCGTAGGTGCGCTCATCACCCATTACTCCAACCGAGTTTACTGGCAACAAAATAGCTCCCGCCTGCCAAACTTTATCGTAAAGATTCCAGTCTTTTAATCCTTGAATAAAAATATGATCAACTTCTTGCAAGATTCGTACCTTTTCGGCTGTGATATCGCCTAAAATTCGAATAGCAAGTCCGGGACCAGGGAATGGGTGTCTACCCAACAATTCTGGATCTATGCCCATTTCGGCCCCCACCCTTCTCACTTCATCTTTAAATAACATGCGTAAGGGCTCAACGATTTTAAGTTTCATAAAATCGGGTAAACCTCCCACATTGTGATGCGATTTGATGGTAGCTGAAGGTCCGTTTACCGAAATAGATTCAATAACATCTGGATAGATAGTACCTTGCGCCAAATAAGTAACATCTGTAATTTCATGTGCTTCGTCGTCGAATACATCAATAAAAGTATTCCCTATTTTCTTTCTCTTTTCTTCAGGATCACTTATACCTGCCAAAGCGTCTAAAAATCGTTTTGATGAGTCTACACCTTTTACATTTAATCCCATACCCTTGTATTGATTCAATACATTAGAAAACTCATCTTTCCGCAATAAACCATTGTTTACGAAAATGCAATACAAATTTTTTCCAATTGCTTTATGCAATAATACAGCGGCTACAGTTGAATCAACACCTCCACTTAAACCAAGTACTACTTTATCAGACCCTATTTTCTCACGCAGTTCATTTACCGTCATATCAACAAATGCTTCTGGAGTCCATTCTTGAGCTACACCTGCTATTTTCACCAAAAAGTTTTCAAGTAATTGTTTACCGTCTTGTGAGTGATATACTTCGGGGTGAAATTGAATGGCAAATGTTTGTTCACCCTCAATACGATAAGCAGCATTTAAAACATCTTGCGTACTGGCTAACCTTACACCGCCTTGGGGTAGTTCTTTAATGGTATCGCTGTGCGACATCCAGACTTGGGAGTTTTCTGGAATTTCATCAAATAGAAGCTCTTGATCTTTAATTACTGCTAAGTTTGCACGGCCATATTCTCTTATCTCAGAAGCCTCTACTTTACCTCCGTTAAAATGTGCTAAGTATTGTGCACCATAACACACCGCCAACATGGGAACCTTACCCCTAATTTGAGACAAGTCGGGATGCGGCGCATCCTCTGCCCTAACCGAAAATGGACTACCAGAAAGAATAACCGCTTTAAAAGTATTTACATTTCCAGGAATCTTGTTGTAGGGATGTATTTCACAATAAATGTTTAATTCACGAACACGCCTAGCGATTAATTGCGTGTACTGCGAACCGAAGTCGAGAATAAGTACGTTATTTTGCATAGCTAAAAATAAGCATTTAAGGCCTAATTTAAAATCCTTAAATATTTTATTATTGGTTTTAAAGTTTATACTAAGCCATTGTGGCTAAAATTTCTTGAATATCTTCTTCTGTTGTATCTGGATTTATAAAGCAAAATCTAGAAATGGTTTCACTCTCTCCATTTTTGGTCCATTTTGTTGGTGTAACCAAAGCTAATCCAGCTTGGTGGTTGGTATAGGTCCAATCTATATAATCATCTGGAGACCAACCTTTTCTTCTAAACAGCACGCACGAAAGGCCTGGTTCTCTCACCAACTCTAGGTTGGGATGTGCTTCTATTTGCTTGGCTGCGGCTTGTGCTAAAAACAAGCCTCGCTCTATTGCTTCTGTGTATTTTGCGGTTCCATGCATAGCTAAGGAAAACCATAAAGGCAATCCGCGTAAGCGACGTGTAAGCTGAATTTGATAATCGGCTGGATTAAATCCTTGAGCACCTTCGTCTTTAAATATATCTAAATAAGCTCCTTTTTGTGAGTGTGCATTTTTGGCTAAAGACAAGTCTTTATAGATTACCGCTCCGCAATCATAAGGCGAGAACATCCATTTGTGCGGATCTATTGTAATACTATCGGCACGTTCAATACCCTTGAACAAATGACGAACAGATGGTGCGGCAAGGGCTCCACCTCCATATGCTGCATCTACGTGAAACCAAAGTTTTTCTTCTTCACAAACTTGCGCCACACCAGCAAGATCATCTATTATTCCTGCGTTGGTAGTTCCTCCTGTGGCAACTACAGCAAAGAGTCTTTTACGGTCGTGTGGTGATAAGTTTTTAATTTTCTCTTTTAACCAATAACCTGTCAATCGATCATCATCATCATCATCTACCAATATAATATCGGCATCTATGACCTTTGCCATTGATTTTATAGAGGAGTGCGCTCCATTAGAGGTAATTAAAAGCGCTTTTAGGTTTTCATGTTCTTGGTTTTGAGCGCGCCAAGCTTCTCTTGCGGCAATCATTGCCGATAGGTTAGCCGATGTTCCTCCGCTGGTAAAAACCCCAAAAGCTCCTTCGGGTAAGCCCGTTAAGCTTACTAACCATTTCATCGTCTCGTTTTCACAGAAAATACCGCCACCGCCTGTCATCCAATATGCGCCGTGAATACTAGCCGCAGATGTAACTAAATCAAACAAAACAGCAGCTTTAGTTGGAGCTGCTGGTACAAAGGCTAGATGCCTTGGGTGATCTACTGGTACGGTTGCTTTTGCAAATACGTCCTTAAACAAATTGAAAGCAAATTCTCCGCCTATTCCTTCTTTTGTAATGGTATCGCCAGCAAGTTCTTTTAGAACTTCTTCTTTTTTAGGGTGACCCAACTCAGGATCATTATTGGAAATCCTATTGATGGCATATTTCATGATATCTAGCGTCATTTCGACGGTATTGATATCAATGCTGTGCATACTTTTCATATGAAATATTTAGTACGGCAAAGTTATTATTTTAAATCGTAGGTCTAAAGGCTTTAGTTCATTTTGTAAACGTTTTATTAGAAGTTCTCCATTTTCTTCGTAAAACTGAGCAAAATTAAGTTGACGTTCTTGTAAACTTTTTTGTGGGAATAAGGCGTTTTGCAGTTGCATTATGCGTTCTAAGCTTTCCTTTAGTTTCCTTTTTTGGGCTTTTAACAAGCGTTTTTCTAAATGCATCAAGCCATTTATTTGCTTTTGCTCTTGAGCAGCTACAGCTCCCTTAAACGATTTATCGGTTTCATTTGCAAGCCTATACAAATCTTCAAACTGCTTTTTCAAAAACTTTTTTTGTGAAGAAAAATCAATCTGTATTGCCGAAAGTTGTTTTATCTTCTGCGTCAGCAACTCATTTTGATCTAAAAATAAATCGGCAATAGCCAAATTGAGCTTTTTGCGTTTGCGTTGCTGTTTTTCAGAGACAATTAATGCAGAATTTCGGAGCAATAGTATGGGAAATGTGACTTTTTGAGATTTAAAATAAGGCTTTAATTGAAACCAATAGGCCAGCTCTCCTCCTCCACCTATATAACATAAGTTTGGCAATAAAGTCTCTTGGTAAAGCGGACGCATGATTACATTTGGTGAAAATCGCTCTGGGTGTTCTTTTATTTCTTTACGGATTTGACTTTCGGTAAATTCAAAAACTGTATTATTCACCTTAAATTTGCCGTCTTCATAAAGAATACGCTCCCGTATATTTGGTTTTAGATAAAAAAGATTAATCCCACGCGGATTTACCTGCGTTCTATAATTAGCTTCTTGCAATTGTTGAGAGGTTTGCTCAACTTGCTCGTAGGCAGTTTGGTTAAACACCTCATCTTCTATATGCGGAATAAATGTTTCTTTTAATTTTTTACTGTTGGCATCTAATATAACTAAACCTGTATCTTGAAAAAGTTCATGAACAATGTAACGGGTAGCATCTGCTAAAGTTTCCTGCTGAGCATAGGCTTTTTTAAATAAATTAATCAAGTATTGCGCGTTCTCTGAATCGCCTAGAACCGACTGAAAAGATTGGATAACTTGATCAAAACGTTCTGTTTTTAGTTCTCCTACAGCCCCTGAGCTATCAATATCCCAACTTATTTTATGTTCTCGGTAATTAAAAAAGTTAATTTCGGCAAAGTCATGATCTTCGGTAGCCATCCAATACACAGGAACAAAATTCTGTAAAGGGTATTTCACTGAAAGCTCTTCGGCTAAATTAATAGTCGAAATAATTTTATATAAAAAATAAAGAGGGCCCGTAAATAAATTGAGTTGATGCCCTGTGGTAATGGTAAAAGTATTGTCTTTTTCTAAAGCTCTTATATTGGTCTCTACTTTTTTTGAAACCGGTAAATTCTTATATTGTTCTTGAAGCTCTTGTACAAGAATTTTACGGTGTTCAGCTTTATAATTTTCTTGTTTCTCTTCTATTTGCTTTTGAAAATTCTTTAAATCAGGAAACCGGTTGTAAAAGACATCGAGCGTCTTTTTTTTATTCAGGTAGTCTATAATTAGAGGAGAAAAGTAATTGGTTTCTTGATAGGCAATACAGTCTGACATAAATTACACTTTATACGTACAAAGATACATTTGTTAAGCTTTTAATCTACTAATTTTTAGTTAACAAAAAAACGCGAACTGTAAAATAAACTATAGGACAGGTAATTTTATTCTGAATCAAAGTTATTTTGAAAAATAAAAAAATTCAATTAAAGATTAACACAAAGCATAATGGGAATAAAAAAGCTTTGGAAATTACCAAGGCTTTTTTTATTTAAGCGGTTACGGGTTCTCCGTACAAATCAAAATCGGCTGCTTCTGTAATTTTCACTTCGGCAAAATCGCCTGTTTTTAAATAAAATTTCGTTGCATCAATAAGCACTTCATTATCAACATCGGGTGAATCAAATTCTGTACGGCCCACAAAGTAATTTCCTTCTTTACGGTCAATTACACATTTAAAATTTTGGCCTATTTTTTCTTGATTGAGTTCCCATGAAATTTGCGATTGAATTTCCATAATTTCATTGGCGCGCTGTTGTTTTATATCTTCTGGCACATCATCAACTAAATTAAAAGCATGGGTGTTTTCTTCATGAGAATAAGTAAAACAGCCTAAACGTTCAAAGCGCATAGCTTTTACCCAGTCTTTCAATTCTTGAAAATGTGCTTCTGTCTCGCCTGGATAGCCAACAATTAATGTGGTTCTAATAGCCATTGCTGGAACTTTTTCTCTGAATTTGTGAATGAGTTCTGTTGTCTTGGCGTGAGTTGTGCCACGACGCATAGATTTTAATAAATCATCTGAAATATGTTGCAAAGGTATATCTAGGTAATTACAGACTTTCGGCTCATTTTTAATTACATCGAGCACATCCATAGGAAAGCCCGTAGGAAAAGCATAATGCAATCTTATCCATTGAATGCCTTCCACCTTCACCAATTCTTTTAGTAAATCCGCTAAAGCGCGCTTTTTGTAAAGATCTAAACCGTAATAAGTTAAATCTTGTGCAATTAAAATAAGTTCTTTTACGCCATTCTTAGCTAGGTTTTTAGCCTCTTGCACAAGGTTTTCTATAGGTGTTGATTTATGCTTGCCACGCATTAATGGTATGGCACAAAAGCTACACGGACGATCACAGCCTTCTGCGATTTTTAAAAAAGCATAATTTTTTGGGGTAGTAGTTATGCGTTCCCCGATTAACTCATGTTTATAATCTGCACCCAATGCCTTAAGTAATGCCGGTAACTCGGTTGTACCAAAATATTGGTCAACATTTGGAATTTCTTTTACTAAATCTGGCTTATAACGTTCAGAGAGGCAACCCGTCACAAAAACCTTATCTACCAAACCTTCTTCCTTACGTTGTACAAAATCTAGTATGGTGTTTACAGATTGTTCTTTGGCATTGTCTATAAACCCACAAGTATTTATCACAACAACATTACCTTCTTGCTCATGAACCACTTCCTTCTTATTGGCTTTTAGTTGCCCCATAAGTACTTCTGAATCATAAAGGTTTTTGCTACAACCTAGGGTAACAACATTTATTTTATTTTTCTTTAGAGATTTTGTACGCATAGCTATTTAAAATGTGTGCAAAGGTACAATCTAAAAATTAGAAATAGGCAAATATTTACGAATTAACTTGGGTATAATAAGCTACAAAATCGGCTTCAAAATAATGGATTGCAGCCATAGCAAGCATACTTATTAAAAGAAAAGTCCAATTTATTTTGTGAGCTTTATAAAGCCAATAGCCCAACATAAGAATTATAAAAAATGGAAGGGCAATGAGCAGGTTTAAACCCCAATCGTATCCCTGAAAACCTGCCACAATTTTCATGATAACAAAGAATAAACAATACAGCAGTACTACCTTTGTAGTGTTCCCCTTGGCTCTCTCGGAAAATAAAGGTGGCTTTTCTTCCAAATTATCTATAAATTTTGTTTGAAAAACGAATCAACAAATTCGAATTTATTAAAGACTTGCAAGTCATCAATTCCTTCTCCTACCCCTATATATTTAACAGGGATTTTAAACTGATCGCTAATACCTATTACTACTCCACCCTTAGCTGTACCATCAAGTTTGGTTACTGCTAAACTACTCACCTCGGTGGCAGCTGTAAATTGTTTGGCTTGCTCAAAAGCGTTTTGACCTGTACTACCATCTAAAACCAGCAAAACTTCGTGTGGGGCATCTGGCACTACTTTCTGCATTACTCGCTTTATTTTGGTAAGCTCATTCATCAAGTTGATTTTGTTATGCAATCTTCCAGCGGTATCTATAATTACCACATCAGCACCTTTATTTACACCACTTTGAAGAGTGTCAAAGGCAACTGAAGCCGGGTCGCTACCCATTTTTTGTTTAACAATAGGAACTTCTACTCGATCTGCCCAAATTTGAAGTTGATCTATAGCGGCTGCCCTAAATGTATCTGCTGCACCCAGCACAACACTTTTACCCTGACTTTTAAATTGATGTGCCAATTTACCAATGGTTGTAGTTTTACCTACTCCATTTACCCCAACAACCATAATCACATAAGGTTTCTTATCGGGCAAATTAAAATTGGTTTGATCTTCTGTTTCGCTTAACAATCCGGCAATCTCTTCTCTTAAAATTTGATCGAGTTCATCTGTCCCTAAATATTTATCTTTGGCAACGCGAGCTTCAATGCGATCGATTATTCGAATAGTTGTTTTCACCCCAACATCACTGCTTACTAGAACTTCTTCTAAGTTATCAAGAACCTCATCATCTACTTTTGATTTACCAGCAACGGCTTTGCTCAGTTTACCAAAAAAACTAGATTTTGATTTTTCTAAGCCTTTGTCTAAAGTCTCTTTTTTTTCTTTAGAAAATATCTTTTTAAAAAAATTCATGACAGAATTATTAGAAGTGTAATTTTAAAAACTCAAAGTTAGCTTTTTTATTCAATGAAAGCCAAAATAATGCTAAAATATACGCGTTACTTAAATTAAAAAAACCGTCTTGTATTAACAAGACGGTTTATATACTGTGTTAAGTTATTCTTATTTCTTAAGATAATCTTTCACTTGTTCTGGCGCCATAATTGCCTCAACAAAAGTGTACGCTCCTGTTTTTGGAGACTTAACCATTTTTATAGCTTTGGTAAGTCTTTTTGATCCTGTTTGTAACGATGCTACCGATTTCTTTGCCATAACTTATTACTTTATTTCTTTATGAACCGTCATTTTATTTAAAATAGGGTTAAATTTCTTTAACTCCATTCTATCCGGCGTGTTTTTTTTATTTTTAGTTGTGATATATCTAGATGTACCTGGCTTACCAGTTGCTTTATGCTCTGTACATTCAAGAATTACTTGTACTCTATTTCCTTTCTTTGCCATTGCTCTATGATTTTAAAGATTCAAGATTACTTGGTTAAGAAACCTTTTTCTCTAGCTTCTTTAATGACAGCAGAGATTCCTCTTTTGTTAATATTTTTTAATGCAGAAGTAGACACTTTCAAAGTAACCCACTTATCCTCTTCTGGGATGTAAAAACGTTTTTTAACCAAATTGGCTTTAAATTTACGTTTTGTTTTATTCATAGCGTGAGAAACGTTATTTCCTACCATCGCTTTCTTTCCCGTAAGTTCACAAACTCTTGACATGTTTTCTAATCTTTATCGCGTTATTCAAAACAGATTGCAAATTAACAACATTATCTCGAAACAAACAACAATTTCAAAGATTTAATTCCAATTTTCTTCTAATAATATTTGTTGGGCCTTAACCACTGCCTTTTCAATAATCTTTTCTCTATTTTTTTTCCAAAGAAAACTAAATACTTTTTCTACTCCAGGTGCAACTAAGGCAATATAAACTTGGCCGATATCAGCTTGACTATCTCCTTTGGTTGGCCCTGCATTTCCTGTAGTAGCCAAAGCAACATCAGCACCTGTTTGCTGTTTTACTTTTTTAGCCATTTCTAAGGTCACCTCTTTACTAACTACGGAGTACTTTTGAATTATCGACTCTTCTATCTTGAGTAAGTCTATTTTCATTTGGGTAGCATAGGTTACCAAACCCGCTAGAAAGTAAGAACTAGCGCCCGGCACATTTACTAAGCTTGAGGCTATTTGACCACCTGTACAGCTTTCTGCAAGCGCCAAATGCTGATTTTTCAGATTGAACTTACGCGCTATTTCTTCTTCGATACTAGTCTCTCCTTCAAATCCTTTTATATATCCGCCAATATAGCTTTTTAAATTTTTAAATGCCTCCTTTAGTGCTTGTTCTAAAATTTCTTTATTTCCTCCTCTAGCACTTAATCGCAAGCGAACTTTCCCTAAACTTGGCAGGTAAGCTAATTTTATAAAAGAAGGTAAATTGTTTTCCCAATCTTCAATTAGTTTGGCTAATGTACTCTCGCCTACTCCATAAGTTAAAGCTGTCTTATGTATAATATAAGGGCGTTCAAAAGTTTTAGCCAATCGAGGCAAAGCTTCTTTGGTGAAAATATTCTTCATTTCATATGGTACCCCTGGCATTGAAATGTATACTTTTCCATTTTCAAAAAACCACATTCCTGGTGCCGTACCAAATTCATTTTTTAAAGCAATTGCCTTTGACGGAATATAAGCTTGATCTCGGTTAAGTTTTGAGATTGAAGAAGTTTCAATATATTTTTCAAATAAATCCTCTATATGGCTAAGCACCTTAAGATTTTCAACCAGTTCGTCTTGAAAATAATTACAGAGCGTCTCTTTGGTTTTATCATCTTTAGTTGGCCCTAAACCTCCTGTAATAATAATTATCTGGTTATAGGCTTCGGCTTTTTTAAGCGCATTAAAAATATGGGTAGGATGATCTTGAATAGAAGTAATTTGAGTTACCTCAACACCAATTTTATTAAGTTCTTGAGCTAAGAAAGCGGAGTTGGTATCTGTGATTTGACCTATAAGAATTTCGTCTCCTATAGTTATAATCTCTGCATTCATATATATTATGCTATCTCTTTATGAAGTGCATCGGTAGCCATTAAAACTGTATCTTTCACTCTTCTTGCAATGGCCAAAATTTCATCTTCCCTATAAGATTCTTGCTCTTTACCCCATCCTTCAAGTTGTTTAATTTCATGACTTAACCCTAAACCAAACAATTGAAGGTTAGGTTTAACTTTATGAGCAATCGCATAAACCATGGGTTTATTTTCATTTTGAACGGCTTCGTAAAGTTGGGTAATATCAATAGGAACTTCCTCTAGAAAGGCGTTTACAATTTCTTTAATAAAATCGCTATCTCCAGCGGCCATTTCCCGCACATCATCTAAATTATATAATTTCATGTTACTTGATATTTACCTTAAAAAAGGAGGTTTTTTCTAGGAATCCTTCGAGGGTATCTCCTGGATTTATCTTACTAACCCCCGCAGGAGTTCCTGTAAAAATAATATCTCCTATTTTCAAAGTAAAATAACTCGAAATATATTCGATTAACTCATCTATTTTATAGAGCATCTGCGCCGAATTACCCGCCTGAACCGTCTGGTTATTCTTCTTTAGCGTAAAAGAAATTTGGTCAATATTTTTAATCTCAGCTTTATGTATCCATTTTTCTGCGATTACAGCTGAGCCATCGAAGGCTTTTGCTTTTTCCCAAGGTAAACCTTCTTTTTTTAGTTGTTTTTGTAAATCTCTAGCAGTAAAATCTATTCCCAGACCTATTTCATCATAATATTTATGTGCAAACTTTTTTTGTATGTGTTTACCTACTTTTTTAATTTTAACCAATAACTCCACCTCATGGTGAATTTCATTAGAAAAATCTGGTATAAAAAAAGCTTGCTTTTTGAGTAGGATTGCCGAGTCTGGTTTTAGAAATAAAACCGGAGCATCTGGCTTTTGGTTCTCCAACTCTTGGATATGATCTGTATAATTTCTGCCTACACAAATAATCTTCATGCTTAATTCAGTTTTTGAGTCAGTTTTCGCAATTTAATGGCAGTAAGAACTTTCTTTGTATATAACGGGAAATCGGCATTTTGAATCCATCCATAATATCCTGGTTCCTTCTCAAAAACCTCTTCTACCTTTTTACCTTTATGTTTACCGAATGCAAAAACCTCCTCTTGTTGTTTATTGTAAGCTATAAACCCAGCAAAGTCTACAAATTTTTTATGTGCGCTAAAATTAGCTAACCACTCAGTATTATTCTCTAAATCTGGATAACGCTCTAATTGAGATTCTAGCACTTCAAAAGTTGCTAAGGTATCAGCCTCGGCACTATGAGCATCAATAAGTTCTTTATTGCAATAGAATTTATAGGCTGCTTCTAAGGTTCGCTTCTCCTTTTTATGGAAAATGGTTTGCACGTCTATTGCCAAGGAACTTTTAATATCGAAATCGATACCTGCTCGCAAAAACTCTTCAGCTAATAAAGGTATATCAAATCGATTGCTATTATAACCACCTAAATCACAACCTCTAATCATTTCATATAAAGCTTTAGCTCTTTCTTTAAAGGTAGGTTCATTAACTACATCTTCATCGGAAATACCATGTATTTTAGTAACTTCTGCAGGAATTGGCATTTCTGGATTAACACGCCAACAAATACTTTCTTTATTAGAATTGGGATAAACCTTTAAAACTGCAATTTCTACAATTCTATCTTTTGCTATTTGCGTTCCTGTAGTTTCTAAATCAAAAAAGCAAATGGGTTTTGTTAACCTTAAATTCATAGTCTAGTGTTTATTTTCAAAAATAACAATATTAAAAAGAAAAGTGCTATTAATAGGTTTAATTACTTTTATAATTTATTCATTTAAACAAAAAAAACCGCTTGCGAGAGCAAACGGTTTCTTTTATAATATTAATTAAATTTATATACTTCTATTTTCATCAAAACCTTCTAGATATTGCGCAACCCGTTGCACAAACTGCCCACCTAAAGCTCCATTTACCACGCGGTGGTCATAGCTATGCGACAAGAACATCTTATAGCGAATACCTATAAAGTCGCCGTCTGGTGTTTCAACAACAGCAGGCACTTTACGGATTGCTCCCAAGGCCAAAATAGCAACTTGAGGTTGATTGATAATTGGCGTTCCCATAATGCTCCCAAAAGTACCTACATTAGTAACGGTGTAAGTTCCGCCTTGGGTGTCGTCTGGTTTTAATTTACCTGCTCGAGCGCGGTTGGCTAAATCGTTTACAGCTTTGGCCATACCAACTAAGTTCAATTGATCAGCATGTTTGATTACAGGCACAATAAGGTTACCATCTGGTAAAGCGGCCGCCATACCAAGATTGATATTTTTTCTTTTAATAATTTTATCTCCATCTACAGAAATATTAATTAACGGAAAATCTTTAATTGCCTTTGCTACTGCTTCCATAAAGATTGGAGTAAAAGTTAGCTTTTCACCCTCACGTTTTTGGAAAGCATCTTTATTTTTCTTGCGCCAATTCCAGATCTTCGTCACATCCACTTCGATAAATGATTGTACGTGAGCAGAGGTTTGTACGCTTTGGACCATATGGTGGGCAATCATTTTACCCATTCTAGTCATTTCAACAATCTCATCACCGTCTTGACTTGGAACAGGAACGCTGGTCTTTGGTGCAGAAGTTTGGGCAACACTATTCTGTTTTGAAGATGTAGCTGCCGGTGCAGACACGGCACTCGATCTATTCTCGATATAAGCTAATATGTCATTTTTTGTAACACGCCCTTCTAATCCGGAGCCTTCAATTTTATCTAATTCAGCAACACTTATTCCTTCTTTTTGAGCAATGCTTTTTACCAAAGGAGAATAAAATTTATCACTCTCGGCAAAGTCGGTCGCCAATGAATCTTGAACTTGATTAATTTGCTCTTGCACCTGTTTACTCTCAGATGAACCTTCTGATTGGTTATTCTCTGGTGAAGACGGAGCTTCATCGGCTACATCGGCATCGGTCTCTATAATTGCAATGGTTTGCCCGACTTGAACAACATCATCTACATCAAACAATTTTTCTACAATTGTACCTTCTACTTCACTAGGCACCTCACTATCTACTTTATCTGTTGCGATTTCTAAAACTGCTTCATCTTCTTCTATCTTATCGCCTACTTCTTTTAGCCAATTGGTAATGGTTGCCTCTGCAACGCTTTCTCCCATTTTCGGAAGTTTTAGTTCAAATTTTGCCATATCTTTTTTCTAAAGATGATTTTGTTATTAATGGTTGCGAATTTACTCAAAATAAGTCTATATGAATAATTGTTTTTCAAAATTTTATAATTTCACCCTGAGTGAAACTCGAATCGCTTCCTAGTGCAAAATTAAAATTTGAAGGGATTAGCCTAAAACGGTTTTGTTTAGCTTTTTGTTTTTGGATTATATAAATAATTTCTTCATAAGCCAATGCTTTTGCTTCTACTATTATAAGGCTAGCATAAAAATCTTTTTTTAAAATCAATTTTTTATCGGCTAGGTGCAGTGGTAAATCCACTTGTTTTAATATAGCTCGATTATGTTCTGCCTCGGTTTCAATGCAGAGTATCTGTTTTAGGTTTTGAGGCTTGTTTCTTTGTTGTGTTTTCAAAGCATAAAGACTCTCAAGTAGTTTTAAGCCAGGTTTTATCAAGCCTAATTTTTTTTCTTTAAAATGCTTTTTATAAAACAAATGCATCGCCCCAAAAAAACGCTCCCTATATTTTTTATCTTTTACAGTGCTTTCTCCCTTAAAGTGAATTACGCGCTCACTACCTAAATAATAATTTTGATAGCCCTTCTTTAAAAACTTATAGCTCAAGTCAATATCTTCTCCATACATAAAATAATCTTCATCAAGTCCTCCCACTTCCCAATACCGATCTTTTCTCATGAGCATAAAAGCACCTACCAAAACCTGCACTTTTCCGTTTTTGGCAAAATGCAACGGATGATAATAATTCTTGTCATAACCCATCATCTTTTCGAGCGCCACGCGTGGCGTGGGCACTTGTCGTTTACTTTCTTTTAAGTATTCTCCCGTCCCGCTAATTAAACGCACTCCTAGTGCTCCTAAATCTTCATTCTTTTCAGCATTAGCTAAAGCATTTACAAAACAATTTTCTCCCACCACCGTGTCTGGATTTAATAAGCAGATATAAGTACCTTTTGCTTGTTTAATTCCTAAATTATTGCCTTTGCTAAATCCCGAATTATTAGAATTCTCAATACAAATCACATTAGGAAAATATCGCTTTACCCAAGCCACACTTTCATCTTGCGAGTTATTGTCAATAACAATAATTTCTGCATCGAGGTTTTTAATGGCTCTTTCTACACTATCTAGGCACAGCATTAAATGGTAAGGCACCTTATAGTTTAAAATAACTACAGAAAGTTTCATTTACACTTAGTTTTTAAGAGAGTTTTCAAAAGGGATGCGGTGTAAAATACTTCTTCCCAGTGTAATTTCATCGGCATATTCTAATTCGTCTCCTACGCCAATTCCTCTGGCAATTGTAGAGGTTTTTACCGATTCATTTTCGAGTTGTTTATAGATATAAAAATTGGTAGTATCGCCTTCCATTGTACTTGAAAGCGCAAAAATAACTTCCTCTACCGTACCGTTTTTTACCTTTTGCACTAAAGAAGATATGTTTAATTGGCCAGGACCAATACCTTCAATAGGATTTATCTTTCCTCCTAAAACATGGTAGACACCTTGATATTGACTGGTATTTTCAATTGCCATCACATCGCGAACATCTTCGACAACACAAACGGTCGATTTATCTCTTTTAACATTAGCACAAATCGAACAGATTTTTGTGTCACTCACCATATGGCAATTTTCACAAAATACAATTCGTGTTTTTAAATCTAACAAGGCTTTAGACAAGTGCACGGTTTGCTCCTCGGGTTGCTTTAACAAGTGAAGTGCTAATCGTAACGCTGTTCGCTTCCCTATTCCTGGCAATAAAGCTATTTCTTCAACAGCTTTCTCTAGTAACTTTGATGAAAAATCCATAGGTCAAAAATACAATTTATTTTTATTGTTATTTGCCAATAATCCGCTTTAAGCGAAGTAAAATGAATAATTAATTTAAACAACAGCTTTGTAATTTGCAGAAAAAACTAAGTTTGTAAGAAAAAACATGCAGCCAACCACCATTTTGTTTTTAATTCTAGCCTATTTTGGGGTGCTAATTTTAATTTCCTATCTCACAGGTAAAGATGATAGTAACGAAACCTTTTTTAAAGCAAAGGGTCAATCTCCTTGGTATGTTGTAGCCTTTGGTATGATTGGAGCTTCGCTTTCTGGAGTAACTTTTATATCGGTACCGGGGTGGGTTAAAGATGCCCAGTTTAGTTACTTACAGGTGGTAATGGGCTATTTATTTGGCTATCTTGTAATTGTTTATATTCTCTTACCCATTTACTATCGACTAAATGTTACTTCTATTTACGAGTATTTGTCTCAACGATTTGGTGTGGTTAGCTACAAAACCGGAGCGTTTTTTTTCTTTATTTCTCGCGTTTTAGGTGCCGCTTTTAGACTTTTTTTGGTGGCCACGGTCTTGCAATATTTCATTTTCGAAAAATGGGGGGTTCCTTTTATTTTTACAGTTTCCTTATCTATTGCATTTATTTGGATATATACCGCTCGAGGCGGAATAAAAACAATTGTTTATACCGATACGCTACAAACCTTTTTTATGTTATTGGCCGTAGGTATTGCAATTTTTACAATTATCTATGAAATGAATTGGACTTTAACCGATTTATTCTCTTCTACACAGCTAAAGAGCTATTCTAAAACTTTCTTTTTTGACAGTTGGCTAGAGCGAAATTATTTTTGGAAATCATTTTTAGGAGGTATGTTTATTACCATTTGCATGACAGGATTAGACCAAGACATGATGCAGAAAAACCTGACTTGCAAAAGCCTTAAAGAAGCTCAGAAAAACATGTTGTCTTACAGTTTAGTATTTGTTCCTATTAATATTTTGTTCCTCTTACTAGGCGCGCTTTTATTTATGTATGCTGAACAAAATGGTATTGCTGTACCTCTTCTAGATGGAAAAGAAAAAACAGATTTACTTTTTCCTGAAATTGCGCTCAACGGCGATTTAGGACTAGGTTTAGGAATCGTTTTTATATTAGGTTTAATTGCAGCCGCCTACTCGAGTGCAGATAGCGCGTTAACTTCCTTAACCACAAGTTTCTGTGTAGATTTTCTGGATATAAAGAAAAAACAGGCAATGCAGCAAAAAAAATTGAGAAAAAAAGTACACCTACTCATCAGCCTACTACTCATTTTAGTTATTGTAGCCTTTAAATATTTGCTAGATTCTAGTGTAATTGATCTTTTGCTTAAAGCGGCTTCCTATACCTACGGCCCCTTATTAGGGTTATTTACATTTGGAATTTTTACTAAGCATCAAGTAAAAGATAAATGGGTGGCGATTGTGGCGGTACTTGCGGTTATTACAACCTATATTATTGGCAGTATTCCTGCCGAACTTATAGGTGGATATCATTTTAATTATGAATTATTGATAGTAAATGGTTTGCTCACTTTTATTGGCTTAATATTGATTCGTCGCAAGTAAAACCAATGTACAAGCTACCTCTACTTTGATGCTCTCATCACGTAATAACCGATAGAAATCTGGATTTTCTGTACCTGGATTAAA
Source organism: uncultured Mesonia sp. (assembly GCA_947499595.1). GTDB lineage: Bacteria > Bacteroidota > Bacteroidia > Flavobacteriales > Flavobacteriaceae > Mesonia > Mesonia sediminis. The sequence continues at coordinate 159,053 of CANMOY010000004.1, read as the reverse complement.
CAAAACACGTTTTGGTCTTAAGTCCAGAATATAGTCATAGTAAGCGGGTTGACGTTTAGGGTTTATATATAAAGTAACGGTATCTATATTTTCAAAATTTTGCGGCTCCGTTTCTATCGTTACATCGGCTACATTACCGGGACGCAAACCAATGGCGCAAGTAGGTATATTTGATTTTCTTAAAGCTTTTATCGCTTTGTTTGAATATCTGTTTTCTTTTAGTGAGGCTCCTAGTACTAAAGTTTTTTTTTGGTCTTTCATGATATATATTTTTAAAATTCAGTTCATATACTTTGGTTATTTAAAAACACTACTATAAAATTGAATTAAAATTGAAGATACAAAATGAAGCGACTCAAAAAATTTTTTTCAAAATTTTGTAACATCTCTATCTTTTTAAAGTCATTTAAACAGTATGCTAGAATAAGTAACTTGATGAATTATAAATGGATTAGCATTTTTTATTCACATAACATTAAGAGCTCATTATCAAAATGTTAAACTATATTAAAGCGTGCAACTTTTTTATTTTTTATTCGTCTTATAGATAGAAGTATGTTGGTAATTTATTTGAATTAGCCTTTAAAAAATGACCGCAGTATAAAAACGCCACGATAATTATCGTGGCGTTCCTTTTTAAATTGAAATATAAATTTTCTACCAATTTATTATAGCACTTCCCCAAGTAAATCCGCTACCAAAGGCAGCTAAAACAACCTTGTCACCAGACTTGATTTTTCCTTCTTCCCAAGCTTCAGTTAACGCAATAGGTATAGATGCGGCTGTGGTATTCCCATATCGTTCAATGTTATTATAGACCTGATCATCACTTAATTTGAACTTTTTTTGAATAAATTGAGAAATTCTCAAATTAGCTTGATGCGGAATTAACATATCTATATCGCTAATCTCTAAACCATTATGTTGGAGTCCTTCATTTATAACCTCTGAGAAACGCTGTACGGCATTTTTAAAAACGAATTGTCCATTCATATAAGGGTAGTAAGGAATATCTTCTGTTTTCCCTGACTTTTGCTCCTCAATTATCTCGGGTACCCAATGCATAGTACTTGGCCCTTTTAAAGCTAACTCTAACGCATGTTTTCCTTGAGAATGTAGGTGAGTAGACAGAATCCCCTCTCCTATATGGTTACTGCGCGTTAACACGGCCGCACCAGCACCATCACCAAAAATCACTGACACCCCACGACCACGTGTACTCATATCTAAACCTCCACTATGATTCTCACTTCCAATAAGCAGCACATTTTTATACATTCCAGTTTTAATAAATTGATCGGCTACTGAAAGACCATAAATAAATCCGCTACATTGGTTACGCACATCTAAAGCGGGACAGGTATGAATGTCTAACAATTCTTGAACCTGAACACCACAACCAGGAAAATAGTAATCTGGACTTAAAGTAGCAAAAACAATTAAATCGATATCATCTTTACTTACATTAGCTCTTTCTAAAGCTATTTTAGCTGCTTTAACCCCCATGATTGCAGTAGAATTACCATCATCTTTTTTAATATGTCTACGTTCTTTTATTCCTGTTCGTTCTTGAATCCAAGCATCATTGGTATCCATCAATTTAGAAAGATCGTCGTTAGTGACTATATTTTCAGGGACGTATTTCCCTAGTCCAGCAATTTTAGTTTGATATAGCATGTGATGTCTTTTGATTTTTCAGGTGGCAATATACATAATATGGGCTTCGAACGAAAAAAACTTAAACGGTTAAACACCAATTACACTAAAAATACTTTTCAACATCTTCATTAAATTTACATTGCGTCCAAACCAAACCATTATTCCCCTTAAGATTTTCTCATATATTTAAAAAAAAGTGCGATGGCAATAATCCAGAACAGGCTCATTAATCCGTAAAAAACATAACGTAAAAAATTTCCAGGTTCAAAAAATGCCCCTATGAAAGCGGTGAAAAATGCACCGGCTATAAAATAGATAGGTAAGAATCTGTTGCTTTGCATTTTATTTAAATAGGTTTTACAGAATACTTTTTTGTCTTTATTATTAAAGTTAAGAAAATAAAAGCAATTTAGATAGTTAAGTCTAGTTCTATTTTATAGAGGTTAAAAGTTACAGATTTTATTTTAAAAATGAAAAAAGGCTACTAAACTCGAAAATTTAGTAGCCCAAACACATAACAATTAACCAAAAATTATGAAATTACAACTCTTTAAAATTATTAATTTTCACCTCCGCTTTTAAATCGTGAAGCAAATTATATAGACCAAAAAATGTTCTATTAATGTATAAGAAATGTTTACTTCCTCGGTTTCCATTCATTTTTCTTAATTCAGTGTCTTTACTATACTTTTCACTAAGGTCGGTTATTTTACTCCAAAATGTTTCATCACTAAAATCAAAGGACTCATTGTGAAAAGGCGATGTAAACAAACTCAGCATTTCATAAAATAAATTTGAAAAGAAATCAATCTCACGCTTAGTATCGGTTTCCACAATAATTTCTAATTCTTTTAGCTTTTGCAGGAAAAATTCTTTGTTATTGATATTTTCAGGAACTGCCAATTCAAAATAAGGCTTATAGAACTCCTCTGGCACTTGTTTAATGCAACCAAAATCAATAGCAATTAACTTATTTTTGGGCGTTATTAAAAAGTTACCCGGGTGCGGATCGGCATGAACCGCTTTTAGTTTATGCATTTGATACATATAAAAATCCCATAAAGCTTGCCCAATTTGGTCTCCTTGCTCTTTTGAGAAATCTGTTTTAGTAAATTCACTTAGGTGCAAGCCTTCCATCCAATCCATAGTAATAATTTTCTCACTTGATAAATCAGGATAGTATTTTGGGAACCCTAAATTCGGAATGTGCTTACAGGCTTCAGAAATTTCTATACTTTGCTTCATTTCAAGCAAATAATCTGTTTCTTCAATTAATTTACCTTCAACTTCTTTAAAATATTTATCTGAATCTTTTCCTTGTAGATTAAACATTTTCATCGCAACAGGTTTAACCATTGCTAAATCTGAACTAATACTATTGGCGACTCCCGGATATTGAATTTTCACAGCAAGTTTTTTCCCATCTTTTTGTGCACGATGAACCTGGCCTATACTCGCAGCATTTACAGAGTTTAAGTTAAAGTCATCATAGATGTTTTCTGGGTAGTCGCCAAGGTATTTATAAAAAGTTTTTCGAACTAAAGGGGCAGATAATGGAGGTACACTAAATTGCGCCAACGAAAACTTCTCTACATAAGCATTAGGAAGTAGGCTTTTCTCCATAGATAACATTTGTGCCACTTTGAGAGCACTACCTTTTAGGTTTTTTAAACCATCATAAATATCGGCAGCGTTATCTTCATCGAGCTCATCGCGAGTAAGATCTGGATTAAAGGCCTTTTTACTATAATGTTTTAAGTAATTTCCACCAATTTTAAAACCGGTTTTAACCAGTTCGGTAGTCCGGCCAATCTTGCCTGTAGGGATTTTATCTATTGTTTTCATAGGCTATGCCTTATGGGATTGGTAAATAAATTTTCCAAAATCAATAACTCGCTCTAATGGCGTGTTATTAAATACGTCAAATATGGTATTTACAGATTTTTCAATCGCTACATCTGTTTGTTCAAATTGTGGCGAGTTGTCATCTAGCCAAAACTTCATTAAAAATACAGTTTGTAGCCAAGCTCCTTCTGAGAAAATCGTTTTATTGTGCCTAAGTAGTTTAACTTTTTGCTCATCATTTTTATCTTCTATAAGTTCACTAGCAAATTGTTTAACCCGTTTACGCAAACCAGAAAGTTGTTCTAAATTTTTAAGAGGTGACTCATGCTCTTTTAAACTGAAAATTACGTAACTCCTATTCGCTGTTAATAGTTCAAAAAAAGTAAAAAAGAAGGTCAACATTTTTTCTCTATTCGAAAAATTACTGGTTTCTTTAGCTTTATTCATCAAATCTATACTCATTTGATAAAACTCTTCCCAAATGCTTCGCTGTAAGGCTTCTAAACTACCAAAATATTCATAGAAATTTGCTTCTTCTTCACCTAAATTCTTTGCAAATTTATATACGCTTTTGGGTCTGCTTTCTTCCTCTAGGATGTGAGTCATATAAGCAGAAATCCAATCTTTCTTATGCATCTTTTTTGCCTTAACTTTTGTTTCCTTACTCTTCTTATTGGTTGTCTTTTGTGCTGCCATATGTGTTATTTTTATCAAAGATATAACTTTGTTTAATCTTTTAAGTAAATATTTAAACAAAAACTTTGTTAATATTTGCATCTACTACAGTCAAATAATATGCCACTTTGGCAGATATCTAGAATTGGTATTTTTTTTGACTCATCAGAAAAAACGATTTTAAAATTTTTAAAAATGGCAACAGGAAAAATAAATGTATCGGTAGAGAATATCTTCCCGCTTATAAAGAAATTTTTATATAGCGATCACGAAATATTCTTACGAGAGTTAATTTCAAATGCAACAGATGCAACCTTAAAACTAAAGCACCTTACCCGCATTGGCGAGACCGATGTGACTTATGGTAAACCCGTGATTGAGGTGAAAATTAACAAAGAAAACAACACCTTGCATATAATTGATGAGGGAGTGGGAATGACTAAGGATGAAGTAGAAAAATACATCAATCAAGTAGCTTTCTCTGGAGCCGAAGAATTTTTAGAAAAATACAAAGATTCGGCAAAAGACAGCGGTATCATTGGTCATTTTGGCCTAGGGTTCTATTCTGCCTTTATGGTGGCCGATAAAGTGGAAATTATTACCAAATCATACAAAGATGAGCCCGCGGCACACTGGACTTGTGAAGGAACAACCGAGTTTACTTTAGAAGAAACCACAAAGCAAAATCGCGGTACAGAGATTATTTTACATCTCAACGAAGAAGAAAAAGAATTTTTAGAGGAGCCACGCATAGAGAACCTATTGACAAAATACAATAAGTTTATGCCTGTTCCCATTAAGTTTGGTACAAAAGAGAAAACCTTACCTAAGGCAGAAGATGCTCCAGAAGATGAAGAAGCAAAAACAGTTACCGTAGATAATATAATCAATAATCCAGATCCAGCATGGACCAAGCAACCCACAGATCTTGAAGAAGAGGATTATAAAAGCTTTTACCGAGAGCTCTACCCAATGCAATTTGAGGAACCACTCTTCCACATTCATTTAAATGTAGACTACCCTTTTAATCTAACCGGTATTTTATACTTTCCAAAACTCTCTAACGATTTGAGTATGCAGAGAGATAAAATTCAGCTTTATCAAAATCAAGTTTTCGTTACAGACAATGTAGAAGGTATTGTACCCGAGTTTCTTACTATGCTTAAGGGAGTAATTGACTCGCCAGACATTCCGTTAAACGTTTCACGCTCTTACTTACAAGCCGATGGAGCAGTTAAAAAGATTTCAAGTTACATTACTAGAAAAGTAGCAGATAAATTAAAATCTCTCTTTAACCAAAACCGAGAAGATTTTGAGAAAAAATGGAACGATATTAAGGTGGTAATCGAGTATGGTATGCTTTCTGAAGACAAGTTCTTTGAAAAGGCAGACAAGTTTGCATTATACCCCAGTGTAGATGAAAAGTACTACACCTTTGACGAATTGATAGAGAAAATTAAAGCCAATCAAACCGATAAAGACGGTAAAACCGTTGTACTTTATGCCTCAAATAAAGATGAGCAACACAGCTATATTCAAGCGGCAAAAGAGAAAAACTATGAGGTGTTATTATTAGACTCTCCTATTGTAGCACATTTAATTCAAAAATTAGAAAGCAGCAAAGAAAATATCTCTTTTGTAAGGGTAGATAGCGATCATGTTGATAACTTAATTAAAAAAGAAGAGAACCAGGTTTCTAAATTATCAGACGAGGAAAAAGAAAAGCTTAAAGCGGATTTTGAAGCTATTGTTCCAAAAGAAAAATACACCGTTCAATTAGAACCTATGGATAGCAATGCGGCGCCTTTAATGATCACCCAACCCGAATTTATGCGAAGAATGAAGGAAATGCAACAGACCGGTGGTGGGGGTATGTTTGGCATGGGCAATATGCCAGATATGTACAACTTGGTGATAAATGTAAATCATCCTCTTATGGGCGATTTAATTAACCAAGACAAAGAAGTGCAAGAAAAAACAATAAAACAAGCTTTAGATTTGGCTAAACTCTCTCAAAATCTTTTAAAAGGAGAAGAGTTAACCAATTTTGTAAAACGCAGTTTTGAATTGATGAAATAACAATTTCAAATTCAGCTAAAGAGCCTAGTAGTTTTCTTATTTTGGGACATTAGAAAACTACTGGGCTTTTTATTTAATATTAGATAACATAGGACTTGCAAAAATTAGTGAAGCGTTTATCTTTGTAACATAATATAAAACTATGATAAAAATAACCCTACCCGACGGAAGCGTAAAGGAGGTCCAACAAGGAACAACAGTCTTAGAAGTGGCTAAAAGTATTAGCGAAGGTTTAGCGCGAAATGTTTTATCGGCCCAATTTAATGGGCAAACGGTTGAAACATCTACCCCATTAAACCAAGACGGCTCTTTAGTGCTTTTTACTTGGAAGGATAAAGAAGGTAAAAAAGCTTTTTGGCATAGCTCATCTCACGTTATGGCACAGGCCATTCAGGAGCTTTTTCCAGGAGTTAAACTCACTATTGGACCGGCTATTGAAAATGGTTTTTATTACGATGTTGATTTTGGAGAACATAAAATTTCAGATGCCGATTTTCCAAAAATTGAAAAACGAATGCTGGAAATCGCCCGTGGAAAACACGACTTCTCACTACGTGAAGTTAGTAAACAAAGCGCTTTAGATTTTTATAAAAAAGAGCAAAATCCCTTCAAGGTTGAATTAATTGAGAATTTAGAAGATGGTGATATCACATTTTGTGATCATGATAGCTTTACGGATTTATGTCGAGGAGGGCACATACCCAATACAGGCAATATAAAGGCGGTTAAAATTATGAATGTCGCTGGAGCATATTGGCGAGGAGACGAAAACAATCCACAATTAACACGTGTATATGGTATAAGTTTCCCTAAACAAAAAGATTTAAAAGAATATTTAGCTCTTTTAGAAGAAGCTAAAAAAAGAGATCATAGAAAGTTAGGTAAAGAATTACAGCTTTTTACATTTTCTCAAAAAGTAGGACAAGGTCTACCCCTCTGGCTACCCAAAGGTGCGGCACTAAGGCAAAGACTTGAAGATTTCTTAAAAAAAGCACAGCATAAAGCAGGCTACGAGAGTGTGGTAACACCGCACATTGGCCAAAAAGAACTCTACGAGACTTCCGGACACTATGCTAAGTATGGTGAGGATAGTTTTCAACCGATCTTGACGCCACACGAAAATGAAGAATTTTTGTTAAAACCCATGAACTGTCCGCATCACTGCGAAATTTATAATGCCAGCGCTTGGAGTTATCGCGACTTGCCCAAACGATTTGCCGAATTTGGTACCGTTTACCGTTATGAACAAAGTGGCGAACTACATGGTTTAACCCGAGTAAGAGGCTTTACGCAAGATGATGCACACATATTTTGTACTCCAGACCAATTAGATCAAGAGTTTAAAAATGTAATTGACTTGGTACTCTATGTATTTGGTTCTTTAGGATTTGAAGATTTCACTGCTCAGGTTTCCCTCAGAGACCCTGAGAATAAAGAGAAGTATATTGGGAGCGATGCAAATTGGGAAAAGGCAGAACAGGCTATTATTAATGCCGCAAAAGAAAAAGGACTCAATTATGTAATCGAGACTGGCGAAGCTGCATTTTATGGACCAAAATTAGATTTCATGGTTAAAGATGCTTTGGGGCGCAGTTGGCAGTTAGGAACTATTCAGGTAGATTATAATTTACCTGAACGTTTTGATTTAACCTACAAGGGTAGCGATAACGAAGAACACAGACCCGTAATGATTCATCGAGCTCCTTTTGGAAGCATGGAACGCTTTGTTGCTATTTTATTAGAGCACACGGCAGGTAATTTTCCACTTTGGCTAATGCCCCAGCAAGCTATTATCTTGTCTTTAAGCGAGAAATATGAAAAATACACCAAAAAAGTTTTAAATTTATTAGAAAATCACGAAATTCGCAGCGCGTTAGATAACCGTAGTGAAACTATGGGTAAAAAAATTCGGGAAGCCGAAATGAACAAAATACCCTATATGCTCATTATTGGTGAACAAGAAGAGCTGAATGGCACGGTATCTGTACGTAAACACGGTGGTGATGATTTAGGAGAAATGACAATTGAAGATTTTGCTCAATTGATTTCTAAAGAGATAAATGCATCACTAAAAACATTTGAAGTTTAATTTAAAATAGATAGTCATAGCAATTCGTAGAAAAAAATCAAGAGGATCAAGGCAGATCAAAGAAGATCAGCACAAAATCAATGATAAAATTCGTGCTAAAGAAGTTCGTTTAGTAGGTGATAATGTAGAGATGGGTGTTTATCCTATCGAAAAAGCTTTAGCCAAAGCTGAAGAACTGGGTGTAGATTTGGTTGAAATTTCACCAAATGCAAAACCTCCCGTTGTAAAAGCAATGGACTATAAGAAATTCCTCTACGAACAGAAGAAAAGAGAAAAAGCTTTAAAAGCAAAAGCAACCAAAGTTGTGGTGAAAGAAATTAGGTTTGGCCCTAATACCGATGACCACGATTACGAGTTTAAGAAAAATCACGCTATTGGGTTTCTTAAAGATGGTGCTAAGCTTAAAGCCTATGTTTTCTTTAAAGGTCGTTCTATTGTTTTTAAAGATCAAGGTGAAATTTTACTGCTTCGTCTAGCACAAGATTTAGAAGAATACGGTAAAGTAGAGCAAATGCCTAAGTTAGAAGGAAAGCGTATGAATATGTTCATAGCGCCTAAAAAATCAAAATAAGATATTATCATTAGAGAGATAATAATTAACAAGGATATATTATGCCTAAAATGAAGACTAAATCTAGTGCTAAAAAGCGTTTCAAGCTAACTGGTACTGGAAAAATTAAAAGAAAGCACGCGTTTAAAAGTCACATCTTAACAAAGAAGTCTAAAAAACGTAAGCTTAAATTAACTCACTCGACTTTAGTACATAAAGCCGATGAGGACAACATTAAATTGCAATTACGTTTAAAGTAATAGCCATTTAATTGGTTAAAACTAGTTAATAACCCTGGAGTTGGGCCCAAAAAAGAGCTATTTAAGTATAGACGCCTACTACAAAATCATTTAAAATATGCCAAGATCAGTAAACTCAGTAGCTTCAAGAGCCAGAAGAAAAAAGGTGATGAAGCAAGCAAAAGGATACTTCGGACGTCGTAAAAACGTTTGGACAGTAGCCAAAAACGCGGTTGAAAAAGCTATGTTATATGCTTATAGAGACCGTAAAGCAAAGAAAAGAACATTTAGATCATTATGGATCACACGTATAAACGCGGGTGCTCGAATGAACGGAATGTCTTATTCTCAATTTATGGGTAAATTAAAAGCCAATGAAATCGAATTAAACCGTAAGGTTTTAGCAGATTTGGCTATGAACCACCCAGAGGCTTTTAAAGCCATTGTTGAGAAAGTAAAATAATTTGCAAAACCCTATTATCTCTCTATATAAAACCACTTTAGCTTGCTAAAGTGGTTTTTTTATGCATTGTCAGCTTAAAGTATCGCTTAAAGAATAGTCAAAAATGGTATCTTTAAGCTATGAAAAACATTAAACTACTTACCCTCTGTGCTCTCTTATCCTTTTTTTGGAGCGCGTCTCAGGTACCACTAGATCATATTAAATTTAAGCAAATGTACCGCTTAAAGAATAATAAAGAAATTTATGTACCCCTAGGCAACGTAGCTTTTGCAGATGCTATTTTCTCTTTTAGGGAAGGTGAACCTAAAGCCTTAAAAAAATACACCAATCCAAAAGCAGCCCTTGGAGAACCAGATTACAAGAAGTACCTAGATCAATCCTATGTTTCAATAGGTTGTAAAGGAGAACTAATCGTTGCATTTACAGACAATGGTTTTATTGATATAGAAGGTCACGATTTATATTTTTTTGAAATAGGCCCTTCTGTAGAAGCTTTTGAGGTCGCCATTTCTAGCGATGCAAAAGAATGGATAAATATTGGAAGTGTAGAGGGTGGAGCCTCGCAAATAGATATTGCTTCAGCACTAGAAAAAGAAGAAGAAAAAAAGATTTATTATTATGTAAAAATTAAAGATTTAGCATCCTTTTGTAGTGGCCCAACGGCCGGTGCAGACATAGATGCAGTAGGTACTATTGGAGCCGTTTTAAAGTTGAATGTAAAGGCACATCTACTATTTGATACCGATTCCCATAATCTAAAAAACCACGCACTAGATAAACTTAACGATTTTATAGATATCATTAAAAAAATACCCAAAGCACAAATCGTAATTGCTGGTCATACTGATAGTGATGCTAGCAGCAGGTATAATCATAATTTAGGATTAAATCGAGCTCGAGAAGTAGAAAAATTTTTAAAATCCAAACTAAACCCCTTAGGCGCTTACCGTTTTAGAAGCGAAAGTTATGGAGAGCAAAAACCGGTGGCACCCAATGACACCCCAACCAACAAACAAAAAAATAGGCGAGTAGAAATTATTGTTTTACCCCACGAATCTTTTTATAAAGCCCCTTAAGTTTTTTGTTTTTTCTTCTTTGCCGCAGGAAAAAGTATATTATTTAAAATAAGACGATAACCTGGAGAATTGGGATGTAAAGACAACTCTGTTTTAGGATCTCCTACCTTATGCTGGTAATCTTCGGGATCGTGGCCACCATAGAACGTAAAAAAACCCTTTCCTTTAATACCGTGAATGTAACGCGCCTCATTGTTAACCTTATTTTTCCCCATCACTAAAACATTTGGTTTTATCGTGTTTGGGTCAAAAGAAGTAGTTTGCCCCATAAATCCCTTAACTAAGGCGGTATGATTTTGGCAAAGCATACTTGGAATAGGATCCCATTTAGCCGAAAAATTCATCAAACTAAAATAATCCACCTCTTTTTGTATTTTACGCTTGCTAGTCATGTCTATACTTGAAAATTCATACACCATTGGGCTACGCTCCAAAATAAAATCCGTAAAGGCAAAGGTATTAGAATAGTTGATCTTACTTTGATAGGAAGGATCACTCGGGTCACCGTCAAACATAGGTTCACAAATATCTATTCCTTCAGCAGACAAAGCTATATCAAAACTATCTGTTGCGCTACACATGGCAAACATAAAACCTCCCCCCACAACATAATCTCTAATTTTTTTAGCGACCGCTAGTTTGGCTTGAGAAACCTTATTAAAACCTAATTTAGTCGCTAGAGCCTCAGCCTGTTTCTTTTCTTCAATATACCAAGGTGTTGCCCGATATGCCCGATAAAATTTACCATACTGCCCTGTAAAATCTTCATGGTGCAAATGCAACCAATCGTATAGTAAAAGTTGATCTTGCAGCACTTCTGTATCATAAACTGTTTCGTAAGGTATTTCGGCATATGTAAGCACCATGGTAACGGCATCATCCCAAGGCGCTTGACCCTCTGGAGTGTATACAGCAATTTTTGGTGCCTTCTCCAATACCACGGCATCCATATTTTGTGAAGGACTGTCAATAAAATCAAGAATAGATTGGGTTTTTGCATCACTTAACAATTCAAAAGAAACACCACGAATTTGACATTCTCGTCTTATTTCTTCTAAATCGGGAATTAAAAAAGAACCGCCTTTATAATTGAGTAACCACTTCACCTTAATTTGCTGCTCCAAAACCCAATAGGTTAAGCCATAAGCCTTTAAATGATCTTTTTGCCCCACATCATCCATAGGGATTAAAAGGTAGCTCGCCTTCGCCGAAAAGCATAAGCTAAAAAATATAAGTAATAATAGCATCTTTTTCATAGCTCAAAAGATACAAAGAAAAGCGTATTAATAATTAAAAAGGTACAGAATCTTCGTCGCCTTCTTCTAAATCGGGTGAACCGAAAGCTGCAGAGGCCGATGGGAAATTCCCGCCAGGAAAGTTATCCTCATCAGATTCTGTATTCATACTCGAGGGTATCTCGGATGGAAAGTCGAATTGATCTAAGTTATCAAATTTACCTAATTCTCCGATAAACTTAAGTCGGATATTGTCTAAGCCTCCATTACGATGCTTAGCGATAATAAATTCGGCTTGACCTTCTGTAGGCGATTGCTCTTCATCATCCCATTCATCTATTTTGTAGTACTCAGGTCTATAGATAAACGAAACTATATCGGCATCTTGCTCAATAGCTCCAGACTCCCTTAAATCAGACAGTAATGGCCTTTTACTCCCTCCACGGGTCTCGACAGCACGTGATAACTGAGATAAAGCAATTACCGGTACATTAAGTTCTTTTGCCAAAGCTTTAAGGTTACGTGAAATGGTTGAAATCTCTTGCTCACGGTTTCCTCCTTTTTGCGTACCTCCTGCTGTCATTAATTGCAAATAATCAATTACAATTAATTTAATACCATGCTGAGAGGCCAACCTTCTGGCTTTAGCACGTAGATCAAAAATTGATAGCGAAGGGGTATCATCTATAAAAAGCGGAGCTTTCTCTAAGGCCTTTACCTTTACATTAAGCTGCTCCCATTCGTGCGTTTTTAACTTACCCGTTCTTAATTTTTCTGATGAAAGTCCTGTTTCAGATGATATTAATCGAGTAATCAATTGAACAGATGACATCTCTAATGAAAAGAATGCCACAGGAATATCTTGACCTACGGCTATATTTCTAGCCATTGATAAGGTTAACGCAGTTTTACCCATACCAGGTCTAGCTGCCACGATTATAAGATCTGAAGGTTGCCAGCCCGAGGTTAGCTCATCTAATTTGGTAAAACCTGTAGGAATACCACTTAAGCCTTCACGGTTTGAAATTTCTTGAATTCGGCGTTTAGCTTGAATAACTAAACTTTGCGCAGTTTCTGATGATTTTTTAATATTTCCCTGAGTAACCTCATACAATTTAGATTCAGCTTTATCTAGTAAATCAAAAACATCTGTACTTTCTTCATAAGAATCTTCAATGATCTCACTTGATATTTTTATAAGACTACGTTGTATATATTTTTGCAGTATTATGCGGGAATGAAACTCGATGTGAGCAGAAGAAGAAACTTTTTGCGTTAACTGAATCAGATAATAATCGCCTCCACAAACTTCAAGTCGCAAATCTTTCTTTAACTGGTTAGAAACTGTTAATAAGTCAATTGGTTGACTGTCTTGAAACAATTTAAAAATAGCCTCAAAAATGTATTTATGCGCTTCTTTATAGAAAACATCAGGGTGTAAAACATCAATAGCCTCATCTACACCTTTCTTATCAATCATCATAGCACCCAACACAACCTCCTCTAAATCAACAGCTTGAGGAGGTATTTTTCCTTTTTGCAGTGATATAATATCCTGGTTTTTTTGGGTATAAGGTTTATTTTTCTTGACGTTTTCCATAGGTGCGAATGTAACAAAAATTATAAGGCTAATGCGCCAAATTGTATTTTCTAAAATCAACAGGTTATCAACGAACCATCTGTTAATAACTTTTATTTTTTGTTAATAAAGGTAAAAAAATCCGAAGAGAAAATCTTCGGATTTAGCCATTACTATGTATATGGGTGTTTAGTCTTTATATGTACCCATTGCCAAATATTTATCCATTCTAGATTTCACTAAATCTTTTGGGGATAACTCTTTTAGTTCGGCATAAGATTCTAAAATTATCTTTTTTAGTGTTTTTACCATTTCAACTCGATCGGCGTGTGCTCCGCCTAAAGGTTCTTTAATAATCGAGTCAATAACTTTAAGTCTTTTGGCATCTTTAGCGGTTAACTTTAACGCTTCGGCGGCTTGCTCTTTATGATCCCAGCTGCGCCATAATATCGAACTACAATTCTCTGGAGAAATTACCGAATACCAAGAGTTTTCTAGCATCATCACTTTGTCACCTACACCAATTCCTAAAGCTCCACCGCTGGCACCTTCTCCTATAACCACAACAATAACAGGAACTTGAAGGCGTGTCATCTCTAAAATGTTACGCGCAATAGCTTCTCCTTGTCCGCGTTCTTCGGCTTCTAAACCGGGGTATGCTCCTGGAGTATCAATAAAAGTAACCACCGGTAAGTTAAACTTCTCTGCAGACTTCATTAAACGAAGCGCTTTACGGTAACCTTCTGGATTGGCCATTCCAAAATTTCTGTACTGTCTAGTTTTGGTATTGGTTCCTTTTTGTTGACCGATAACCATAAAACTTTGCTCGCCTATTTTACCTAGACCACCTACCATAGCTTTATCATCGGCTACTGTACGGTCTCCATGTAACTCTAAAAAAGTATCGCCGCAAAGTGCTTGAATATAATCTAAGGTGTAAGGGCGATTAGGGTGTCTCGAAAGTTGAACCCGCTGCCAAGCGGTTAAATTTTTATAAATTTCTTTCTTTTTTTCTTTGAGTTTTTTCTCTATTTGCTGACAGGTTTCAGAAACATCTACGTCATTATCTGTTCCTATTTTGCAAGCTTTATTAAACTCTTCTTGCAAAGCCTGTATCGGTTTTTCAAATTCTAAATATTCCATAATCGGGTATGGCTTTTGTAGTTTTTAGTAAGCAAATATATAAAACTTCTACGATGCACTTCAGCTTAACCGAAATTAATTATAAACTTTATCGTTTTGCTTTTTGAAGCAAAAAGATAGCTAAGATTCCAAAGACAATATTAGGCAACCATACGGCGAGCAATGGACTAAAGGTTGACCGCTCTGCAATAGTACCAAAAACCTTATCAAAAAAGACAAATATAAAAGCTATTGCAATTCCTATAGCCAGATTTACGCCCATCCCCCCTCTTCTTTTAACCGAAGATACCGATACCGCTATAATGGTTAAAATATAGGCAGAAACAGGTAAGCTTAAACGTTTATATGCCACTACTTGATACCGATTGATATTGGCTGAACCACGTCTTCTCTCCTGTTCGATGAATTCGTTAAGCTCATTAAAATTTAAAGTTTCGGCAATATATTCTACAGGGGTAAGCGCATCAAATTCAAATGGTAATAAGGTATCTAATTTGGTTTTACTTATCAAACGGTCATTGGGCTGCCCCACAATACGTTTTTCATAGTTATTAAGTACAAAAATACTATCGTCAAACTTAAGCCTACTGGCACTTATCTTAAATTTTAATTGGTTGTTTTCAAAATGCTCTAAGGTAAAATTACGTGCCGTTTGGGTAGCTGGATCAAAATTAGTCGCATAAATAAATTCATTATCATTAATTTGTCGGAATACATCTTGGGTTTCTTGAGCTGATTTACCACGTTTTAGGTATTTCCATTTAAACTCATTAAATCCTTGGCTTGCATTTGGTGCCAAATACATACTTAAAACCAAAGCGCTTATACATACAATGGTAGCTCCAATGAGATAAGGACGCAAAAAGCGAGTAAATGAAACACCAGAACTTAAAAAAGCCACTATCTCTGTATTATTAGCCAGCTTTGAAGTGAAAAATATTACCGACAAGAATAAAAATAAAGGGAAAAGTAAATTGGCAAAATAAACGGTGAAATCAATATAGTAATAAAGCACCTCTATAAAAGGCACTTCATTTTCTAGTATCTTATCAATCTTTTCGGCTAAATTTACTGTTATTCCTATAGGAATAAACAATAAAAGCAACATGACAAATGTGCCTAGATAACGTTTAAGTATGTACCAATCTAATATTTTCACTCGCTTATAATCTTTTATCCATTTGCTTGACCATTTGATTTTTCCAACTTGTAAAATCACCGGCTAAAATATGCTTTCTAGCTTCGCGTACCAACCACAAATAGAATCCTAAATTGTGAATGGTTGCAATTTGCCTGCCAAGCATTTCATTCACACTAAACAAATGCCTAACATATGCTTTAGAGTAGGCCGTATCTACCCAAGTAATACCCATTTCATCTAAAGGAGAGAAATCGTCTTCCCATTTTTTATTTTTAATGTTTATGGTACCGTGTGCAGTAAATAACATACCATTTCTACCATTTCGCGTAGGCATCACACAATCAAACATATCTACTCCTAAGGCAATATTCTCTAAAATATTAATAGGCGTACCTACTCCCATTAAATAGCGTGGTTTATCTTCGGGTAAAATGGCGGTTACCACCTCGGTCATCGCATACATTTCTTCGGCAGGTTCACCAACCGACAGGCCACCAATTGCATTCCCTGGAGCACCGGCATTGGCAATATATTCTGCAGATTGCTGCCTTAAATCTTTATAGGTGCTTCCCTGCACAATAGGAAATAAGGTTTGCTCGTAACCATATAAAGGCGGAGTATCGTGAAAACGCTTTAAGCAGCGTTCCAACCAGCGGTGTGTCATATGCATAGACCGCTTAGCATAATTATAGTCGCAAGGGTAGGGTGTGCATTCATCAAAGGCCATAATAATATCGGCCCCAATTTGGCGCTGAATATCCATTACCCCTTCTGGAGTAAAAAAGTGGTAAGAGCCATCTATATGCGATTTAAACTTCACCCCTTCTTCTTTTATCTTTCGGTTGGCCGACAAAGAATAAACTTGATACCCACCACTATCGGTAAGAATGTTCCTGTCCCAATTCATAAATTTATGCAAGCCCCCTGCCTTTTGTAAAATATCGGTGTGTGGCCGCATATACAAATGGTAGGTGTTTCCCAATATGATATCGGGATTTATTTCTTCCTTTAATTCACGTTGGTGCACCCCTTTAACCGTAGCAATGGTGCCTACGGGCATAAAAATAGGTGTTTCTATACTTCCGTGATCTGTGGTTATTGTTCCGGCTCTCGCCTTGCTTCCCAAATCATTCGCTTTAAGCTTAAATTGCATGCATAAAATTTTAGATGGGCAAAGGTAATTAATTTCTTAAAAGCAAACTGATGCTTGTTTCATTTATTAACTTTTATCGTTGTACGGATTGCCTTCCGTAAAGCAAACTAAAACCAAACTTACATTTATTTACTTTTATTTTCAATTGCCTACAAATAAAAGTATTTTTGCGCAAACAGATTTTAAACCACACAACAATGGCAAACACAACACAATTAGAAGATTTTGTTATGCAAGTAAGAAGAGATATTCTTAGGCAAGTACATAAGGTAAACTCGGGACACCCTGGCGGTTCTCTAGGTTGTGCAGAATTTTTTACAGCTCTGTACCAAGAAGTTATGGACTATACCACCGATTTTACGATGGATGGTAAAAACGAGGATCTTTTCTTTTTATCAAACGGACATATCTCGCCTGTATTCTATAGCGTTTTAGCTAGAAGCGGATTTTTTCCTGTAGACGAATTGAACACCTTTAGATTAATAGATTCTAGATTGCAAGGGCACCCTACCACCCACGAAAATTTACCGGGAGTACGCATTGCATCGGGATCGCTTGGTCAAGGAATGTCTGTAGCCATTGGGGCAGCCCAAACTAAAAAATTAAATAAAGACAAACACTTGGTTTACTCACTACACGGTGATGGCGAGTTACAGGAGGGGCAGAATTGGGAAGCCATAATGTATGCGGCCGGTAACCAAGTTGATAATTTAATTGCAACCGTTGACCTAAACGGACAGCAAATAGATGGCTCTACAGATCGTGTGTTACCTTTAGGTAATTTAAAAGATAAGTTTGAAGCTTTTGGCTGGGAAGTTTTAGAGGTTAAAAATGGAAACAACATTACCGAAGTGATTCAAGGATTGCAAGATGCAAAAGAAAAAACAGGTCAAGGAAAGCCGGTTTGTATTTTGCTGCATACAGTAATGGGTAACGGGGTTGATTTTATGATGCATACGCACGAGTGGCACGGTAAAGCTCCTAATGACGAGCAACTTGAAAAAGCCCTTGCGCAAAACCCAGAAACTTTAGGCGATTATTAATTTTTAAAAAGGACAAAATCATGAAAAAATATATAGACACTGGCAAAAAAGACACCCGTTCTGGATTTGGAGCCGGTTTGGAAGAATTAGGAAAAAAGAATGAAAATGTGGTAGCCCTTTGTGCA
Source organism: uncultured Mesonia sp. (assembly GCA_947499595.1). GTDB lineage: Bacteria > Bacteroidota > Bacteroidia > Flavobacteriales > Flavobacteriaceae > Mesonia > Mesonia sediminis. Next base: position 140,959 of record CANMOY010000004.1, on the reverse strand, counting down.
GACCTTACGGGTTCACTTAAAATGGATGCATTTAAAAATAACCACCCAGAGCGCTTCTTTCAGGTGGGCATTGCAGAGGCAAATATGATTGGAATGGCGGCAGGTATGACCATAGGTGGTAAAATTCCTTTTACTGGTACTTTCGCAAACTTTTCAACAGGACGTGTGTATGACCAGATTAGACAAAGTGTGGCATACTCAGGTAAAAATGTAAAAATTTGCGCTTCGCACGCTGGTCTAACGTTGGGCGAAGATGGCGCCACTCACCAAATTTTAGAAGATTTGGGGCTTATGAAAATGTTACCAGGTATGACGGTAATTAATACCTGTGATTATAATCAAACCAAGGCAGCAACTTTAGCTATTGCTGAACACGACGGTCCTGTTTATTTGCGTTTTGGAAGACCAAAAGTAGCTAATTTTACTCCAGAAGACCAAAATTTTGAAATTGGTAAAGCAGTACAATTAACCGAAGGAAACGACGTTACAATAGTAGCAACAGGTCATTTAGTTTGGGAAGCATTACAGGCAGCCGAAACCTTAGCAGAAGAGGGAATTACCGCAGAAGTGATTAACATACACACCATAAAACCGCTTGATGCAGATGCTATTATTGCCTCGGTTAAAAAAACAGGATGTGTAGTCACCGCCGAAGAGCATAATTATTTAGGTGGTTTAGGAGAAAGTGTAGCACGTGTTTTAAGCACAGAATACCCAAACCCACAGGAATTTATCGCCACTAAGGATACCTTTGGAGAAAGCGGAACTCCCGAGCAATTAATGGAGAAATACGGACTCAATGCTAAGTCTATTGTTGCTGCAAGTAAAAAAGTAATCCAAAGAAAATAAAACCATGTTTAAAAATTTTGTAAGCCTTATCATAATTTTGCTATGCCTTAGCGGATGGGCACAAACCGATGAAAACGGATGGGGAATTAAAGCTGGTCTAAGTCAAAACACGAATGGTGAATTAAAAAACCTGAGCAATGATGCCAAATTTGAAGCCGAAGCAGGCGTTGGGTACCACATTGGGGTTTTTGGGAATATTAACTTAAGTCCGATTTACTTAAGACCTGAGCTAATTTACACCAAAACACAAAGTGAATATGACGGGGTAGACTTTGAATTGCAACGTCTTGACGTTCCCGTTTTAGTAGGCTTAAAACTGATAGGCCCATTGCATGTTTTTGCGGGTCCCAATTTACAGTATAATCTAGACAGTAAATTTGGTAATAAAGATTTAGAAAAACCTAATGAAGATTGGAGCTTAGGCTTGCACGCTGGTGCTGGGGTGCAGTTGGGAGATTTTGGTATAGATTTGCGTTACTCTCGTGGCTTTAGCGACAATGAGGTTGAGTTTTTACAAAATAACTTTAACAATACACCAGAGTTAAATCGCTTAAATATTGATCAAAGTGAATTAATTCTAAGTTTATCCTTTAAGTTTTAAAGCTAACAGGCTACAACTAAATTAATGAATAGGCTCAAATTGCACCTTTAATTTGAGCCTATTTTTTTACTCGATTTTGTACTTAGGAATCAATTGATAATTTAAAAAATTGATTATAACTATTCGTCATCCTAACTTATAGCTTTCCATTTTCTTGACCCATTAAAAAAAGAGGTCTAAAAATCAAAACCAAGCTCAAGACATTTATTTTCTATTAAGAATTACAATAAAACAAAAAGGGCTGCTTTAAAATAAAGCAGCCTTTTTATAAAAGATCAATTTAGAAATTAGTCCCGTGTTAATCGTTTGTATTTTATACGTTTTGGCATTAAGTCTCCGCCTAGACGTTTTTTCTTATTTTCTTCATATTCAGAGAAGCTTCCTTCAAAGAAATATACTTGAGAGTCACCCTCAAAAGCTAAAATATGTGTACAAATTCTATCTAAAAACCAACGGTCGTGTGAGATTACTACGGCACAACCTGCAAAATTTTCTAATCCTTCCTCAAGCGCACGTAAAGTATTTACATCTAAATCGTTGGTGGGCTCATCTAATAACAAAACGTTCCCCTCTTCTTTTAGGGTCATAGCCAAATGCAAACGGTTACGTTCACCACCAGAAAGCATATTAACCTTTTTATTTTGCTCGCTTCCACTAAAATTGAATCGGCTCAAGTAAGCTCTAGAGTTCACCTCGCGACCTCCCATCATAACTAATTCTTGCTCATCGCTAAAGTTTTGCCAAATGGTTTTCTCGGGATCAATATTAGAATGACTTTGATCAACATAAGCAATTTTGGCCGTCTCCCCTACTTTAAAAGATCCTTTATCTGGTGTTTCTTCACCCATTATCATTTTAAAAATAGTAGTTTTTCCTGCCCCATTAGGACCTATGATACCCACAATACCAGCCTGGGGTAAATTAAAGTTCAAGTCTTCATACAACAATTTATCTCCATAAGCTTTGCTTACACCATTGGCTTCTATCACGTTTGTACCTAAACGCGGACCGTTTGGAATGTAAATTTCCAATTTTTCATCCATTTGCTTTTGGTCTTGACTCAGCAACTTATCATAATTATTTAAACGTGCTTTTTGCTTGGCCTGTCTACCTTTAGGCGCCATACGCACCCATTCTAACTCACGCTCAAGGGTTTTTTGACGTTTCGAAGCAGCTTTTTGCTCTTGCGCCATTCGTTTAGACTTTTGGTCTAACCACGACGAATAATTCCCCTTCCAAGGGATACCCTCACCACGATCTAATTCTAATATCCATCCGGCCACATTATCTAAGAAGTAACGGTCGTGGGTGACGGCAATCACCGTGCCTTTGTATTGCTGTAAATGGTGCTCTAGCCAATGTACCGACTCGGCATCTAAATGGTTGGTAGGCTCATCAAGCAATAGCACATCGGGTTCTTTTAACAGCAAGCGGCAAAGTGCCACGCGGCGTCTTTCACCACCAGAAAGCACCCCAATTTTTTTATCAGAATCTGGGGTTCTTAAAGCATCCATAGCAATTTCTAGCTTAGTATCAATTTCCCAAGCATTGCTTGCATCTATAGCATCTTGTAACTTGGCTTGCTTATCCATTAACTTTTCCATTTTTTCGGCATCTTCATACACCTCTGGCAATGCAAATTGATCATTGATTGCGTTATATTCATCAAGGATTTTCACCGTTTCGGCAACCCCTTCTTTTACCACTTCAAGCACGGTTTTATCTTCATCTAACTCGGGTTCTTGGGGTAAATAACCCACCGAGTAGCCCTGAGAAAATACCACATCACCTTGGTAGTTTTTTTCTTCGCCAGCAATAATGCGTAGCAAAGTAGATTTACCCGAACCGTTTAAACCTAAAATTCCGATTTTAGCTCCATAAAAGAAGCTCAAATAAATGTTCTTTAATACCGGTGTATTCGCATTTTTATAGGTCTTGGTTACCCCAGACATAGAAAAAATCACCTTTTTGTCATCTGCCATGATAATATATTTAAAGCTGTTAATTTGGGCGTTACCCTATTTAGGGTCGCGCTATTCGTTGTATCTTTTTAGGTAAAATACCTAAAAAGGATGTCACTGCTATCGCTAACGCAAATATCTAAAAAATAAGTTGATGAAAATAATAAAGCCTTCAAGAAAAGAAACTTTATTTTTGTAGTAAAAATAACGCTATGCGCTTAGTTGATATAAAACAAAAAATAGATTTTGGGCAGCCGCTATTATTGTATTTTAGCGGAAAACAATGCAGTGTTTGCCACAGTCTTAAGCCTAAAATTAGAGCTGCGGTAACCGAAAACTTTCCTAAAATGGAGTTTCTTGAAATAGCTGCCGAAATGCACCCCGAAATCGCTGCCCATTTTCAGGTGTTTCAAGTTCCTTGTTTATTGGTTTTCTTTAACCAAAAAGAATACATCCGTAAAGGAGGAAATGTTAGTGTACACGTTTTTATAAACGAAGTGGAGCGCTTATATACTTTATATGAACAGATGAAAAGCGACTAATGTTTAGATATACCTCTTCCACATTAAATAAAGACTTTTAAGTCTCTCGATTTAAGTTATACCGTTCTAAGCCTAACGTACAAAGGATTTAATAATTTCAACCGATTTAAGATAAACAATACGTCGCTCTTATCTAGTCTCTTAAATTACTTTAGGCTTTTGAATTACGTGCTTAGCTTTATTATGAACTAAGTGTAATTCGGAAACAAATAGAAAAACAGCTTAAAAGAAATAGTTGTATTTAGTAGATGTTAAAAGAGTAAAAGGTTGTCCTTAACTATTTACTAAGCATCGTCATATCCGCTCATTTCTCCAAAATACCGGGTATTTCACAAACTTCTTATCTGAAATCACCTCAATCACATAATTTTGGAAAACTCCGTTTCTAGTGGCCGGAGGCCTTTTATTGTCAAAAATCCAACGGTTTCTTTTTTCATTGATTTCTTCTAAATCAGAAAAATGGTAATCTTTTAAATGTTTTATACAGAGTGTATCCGCTTTTTCTGAGTAGGGATAAAACAAGCTCAAATGTTTGCTGCTTTTATCTTTGATACTAAAATAGACTCCAATCTTTTTTTGATAATCCCAGTTTGTAATTTTTCTATTGGCTTCATTCTTTTCAAACCTCACGTAAATAGTATCTTTCTTATACATTGATTTTTGCCCGAAAGAAAGTATCGGGCATAAAATCAATAGTAAACTTAAAATTTTAATTGCAGCCATTGGGAAAAGTGTTTTTCATATTAGTAATTTGATCTTTTATTGCTTGTTGTTCTTGTGGAGATTTTAGTTGCCAAGCTTTTATATCAGCAGTATTTAACTGTTTTTCTAAAAGGTGTTAATCTAAAGATATGGCATCCCACACAAGATACGTACTGTCAGATTTCTTTTTAATAAAAATAAGACTGTTGCTTCCTATACCTTTTGGATATTCAAAATCTCTTTGCCTAAACTTTTCTACAGATAATTTTAAAGCACAATCATTAAGTTCTAAAGATTGTAATTGATAGAATTTTCCAGCTACATATCCTATTTTAAACGTTGGATAATGATAGGGCCCTCTTTCCTTATATTCTTCCATAGCTCGATCCCGGGTTTAACAATAGAAAAACTAGCACGGGTAGAGTCTTTGCTCATTTCCATTTTAATGTGCTTGGTATTTTCGGCTAAACAAATGCAAATTTTCTTTTGTGCAAGTCCTTTTAATCCTATAAATAAAAGTAAACTAATTAATACAATTATGTGTTTCATTTGTAATGGCATTAACTATCAATCTATCGTATGTTCATTACGCCAATAGACCCTGTATTTAATAAAATGATCACCGCAGTCCTCGATTAGATAGGTTACGAACTTCCCGTTCTTGTCATGAGGTGGAAAAATTTCACCCCATTTTTTCTGAAGTAAATTCAAATTTTTTCTATACCATTGTCTCCCCAGACTATCTAGATGTTTTAACTCGGTAAAATGATAGTACTGCAAGTCTTTCATAGGCAATGTGTCTGACTCTTCACTATTTGGATAAATTAGGCCATTACCTTCATACAAATTAAAATTAAGACCATTCTTATTTCTAAATTTTATTCCCCTGTAATGAGGTAATGAGCCATCATTCGGTTTATATTTATGATAAATAGTATCTTTCGGAATAACGATTTCCTGTGTAAAGCCCTGAAACCATATAAGCAAAAGAAAATTAATTAGGACAGTTATGTGTCTCATTTGAAATAGCATTATTTATTATTGAATCAATTTGTGCTTGGTTTACAGAAGGATCATTCCACGCCTCTGTATTTTTAAAACCTATCCACGCAATAGCGTTGTAAAATGCATCGGAATGTTGGTAATTATCAATATCTTTTAAAGCATTTTTTATTAAAGTAATAAAATAAGCTGCCTTTAAGCTTACTGAGTTGGGGTAGACTTTAAGTATAGCGGTAGGACCAACCTTAAATGCGTGTATTAAATTGACAACTTTTGAAATCATTAGGTATACTTTGCATTTATCCTTAAAACCTATTCGTTGTAAAACACAAGTACTCGTAGTAGACATTTTTCATCTACGAGTACGAGTGCTGAACAACCCATAGTTTCCGCAATATTATTGCACTTCTATTCTACTCTTTAACAATGCCATCTCATAGCAGGGAACAAAAGTTTTTTCTAAGTCTGCTTTAAAAACTATAAAAATGTTATAGCGTTTAAAAGTCTTTTTTCTATTCTTTTCTAGATATTCATAATAGTAGGAATAATGTTTACTAAAAAATTGCCCTAGTTCTTTAATATTAAAATCGTTTAGTTTTGCCATAAAAAGTTGAATATCCTCTAGGTTTCCTTTCCTTTTTAACTCTGTAATCATTTCTTTAGGTAATGAATATTTGTAATTATTTTGAAAGTTCTTTGGAAAGTTAGTGTGCCGCAGACTCAAATACCAATTCTTACGCTTATTAACATGGTAATATTTGATTTTAACATTAGAATTTCCGTTTTCCTGAATTATAGAATCTATTCTTCTATCCACCACTAAAAAAAGACTTTTGGATACCGCTTGTGCAAAAGTACATTTTACAAATAGTATGAATATTATAATACTTATACAGTTTTTCATAGTAATTAGTTTGGACAGTTGTGGGTAGATGCAAATATATATTGTTGATAAGCATCATTAATAACATCCTTTTGATTTTGGGGCATATCTTGCCAAGCCTGTACATCATGATGTTTTAAACCTTGCCAAGCTAAAGCTTCATAGAAATTATCAAGATCAATTTGACCATTATTCGATAGGTAATTATAATCCCCAGTCATAACAGTCATATGGTAACTTTTTAATGCTTCTTTCATTGAATTTACATAAAGAGCAGCCATGGTTTCATGTTCTGGTGAAGGTTCAAAATTGTTATCCTTAAAACTATTGTAAGTGGTTCTGAAATTGACTAGTTCAGCATTGTCATTCTCAGAATTATACTTTCTAAAAATATCAGCATGAATATACTCGTGTAATAGAGTTCTAACTACTTCTAAAGCTCTATTACTATTTGCTTTAGAAGTGCTAATCTCTATTTTAATTATATTGCTCGTTGGCGTATATATAGTTTTACCATTTACATCTGTAGTATTTCCATTTTCATCTGTATAGAAGACTTGGTCTTTTGATCTTATGTCTATACCAAATTCGGAATCATCTCCTTCAAAATTGGCTAATAAATCTTGTACAAAATTGTTACCGGACTCTTTCAAATGTTCATCTAAACATTTTTCTTTACCGACTAACTTACTAATTATCTTCTCCTCCCAATCCACTTCTGCATCGGGTTGTCCATCACCATCATTGTCTTGCAGCGCTGGCATAGCTTCGCGTAAAAAAGCAAATGCTTCATCGCTATAATTATTTTGAACTAAAAAATCTATAAGGTTTTGCTTTTATGCATCCTTTTCAAGCATATCATCAAAACTACTATAAACAAATTCTAAATCGGTTATAGGGTTTTGGGAATCTTTATAGTCTTGCAATGCCTCATGAAAATGATTGATCGCATTGGTGCTAAATGAAGATTCATATAATAAAGATATTGAATTTATAAAGAACTGTAGGTGTTCTTGTTTCATTAAGTAATTTAAATCGGCTAAACTAATACCTAAGAAGTCACTTATGTGTTGCGGACTGTATTCATCGGCTAAAATACCCATTAATATCCTATCACAAGGGTCAGTTATAGGTTCATTCGCATCTACCGGCTCTGTATAAATTATTAAATTACCCGGTTCTGTGTTTGTAGAAACGGCCCATTTGTCTATGCTAAGAGGAAATTCAACACCAGCTTTAAATCTACGCCCAGGTGTGTGTGTGTGCAAGCAATTGCTTGCTTTTTACTTAAATACATAGTTTAATTGTTAATATTTTCTCAAACTCACCTATAATCCTACAAAATTACAAATAATCTAAAAAATATAATGAAATATACCCAATACCGGGTAGGTAGGAAAAAACATAGCAATCTAGACCAATTTATAGAAAAGCCTTACAGCATCAAGCTTAGAGGAAAGAAAACTATAAAAAACAGCCTACTCCTTTATAAAACGAAGAACTTGAAGATCATTTAAATCATATAAAATTAAAGCTTCTTCCTGTAAAGCATATTTACGCGCTTTTAACAGGGCTCTGGTGTAATTTTTAGCCAGGGCTTGTTTTTCTTCTGGGCAGGCCTTTCTAGTTTGTGCAATGCTATTTATATGAAAACTAGTGGCATCTAATTTTTTCATGCTTCCGTTATATGCGTTGCATAGGTTGTTGCCATATACTTTTTGGGTTGCCAAATCAATTTGTAAACGAGGGGTATCGTCAAGACCGTCTAAAGGTTCTTCATTTAAAGTAGAAAGCTTCCAATTACCGTGTAGTTGAAATAGCTCATCTTGCTTTTTTTGTATAACCTCAATCAACTTATAGTTTAGGTTAGACATATCGGCGGGTAAATTATTTGCTTCTTTTTTAATCACCTTCACTTTAATTTTCTGAAAATAACCCGGTTTAAACTCAAAGCCCTCTATAGCATTGTAAAAGTAGGTATAACTCAGCGTATCGCTCCACTGGTCGGCATCGCTCACCATTAAACAATTTTTGGTACCAGCTCCTGTATCGCAATTGCTTCGGTAAGCATTCACCCAAAACACGGCTATATCTTTTTCATTTTCTAATTTTTTGTCAGACCGGCAAGCTGTCAGTGAAAACAAAAAAATTAGCGTTAAAACTGAGAATAACTTGTACTTCATAAAATTTAAGGGGCTAAAGAAATTTTGGTAATTAAAACTAAACGCGTCCTTTCAAAGCATTGAAAACCCAAGCAATGGCAAAAAAACCAATACCAACGGCTGCAAAACCATATCCGGCTACATCATTGTACCTAAATGCGCCTAATGCAATTAAAGCTACACCTACAATAATCATAATAAAAGTTGCCCAAGCTAATACTGTATTTTTATTCATCGCCATGAAATCGAATTTATAATTTAGATTAACAAAAATACAATCAAATTATAGAATAATCCAATTTTATAAGCGAGCATTGGTTTATTAGCCGTAGTATTTTTGTATTTTCGTGGCTTTAGTCGGCTTTAAGCCGAACGAATAACCCACTAAGATCAATTATTTGGAATAAAATGGATATAAAATTCAATAAAAACGAAGACCATAACAAATTACTCGTTGCAGACCTAAAACATAAACTTAAAAAAGTGTATTTGGGTGGCGGTGAAAAACGTATAGAAAAGCATCACGCTAAAGGAAAAATGACGGCGCGTGAGCGTATAGATTTCTTGTTAGACCATCCTAAAGAGGCAATAGAAATTGGTGCCTTTGCAGGTGAAGACATGTATGCAGAACACGGAGGTTGCCCCAGTGGTGGTGTTGTGGTTAAAATAGGTCACGTACAAGGTAAACAGGTTATTGTGGTTGCCAATGATGCTACTGTAAAAGCTGGCGCTTGGTTTCCCATTACCGGAAAGAAAAACTTACGTGCTCAAGAAATCGCAATAGAAAATAGATTACCTATTATTTATTTGGTAGATAGTGCCGGGGTTTACTTGCCTATGCAAGATGAAATTTTTCCCGATAAAGAGCATTTTGGAAGAATTTTTAGAAATAATGCGGTTATGAGCAGTATGGGTATTACTCAGATTGCTGCCGTGATGGGTAGCTGCGTAGCAGGCGGTGCTTACTTACCAATAATGAGCGACGAGGCCTTAATCGTAGATAAAACAGGAAGTATTTTCTTAGCAGGTAGCTATCTAGTGAAAGCAGCCATTGGTGAGAGTATAGATAATGAAACCCTTGGCGGAGCTACCACTCATTGCGAAATAAGCGGCGTTACCGATTATAAGGCTAGCGATGATAAAGATGCTTTAACCAAAATAAAAAATATTGTAGATAAAATAGGAGATTTTGATCAAGCCGGCTTTAATCGAAAAAAATCCGCTCCGCCAAAATTAGATGAGCAAGAACTTTTTGGACTCTTACCGGCCAAGAGAAGCGACCAGTATGATATGATGGATATCATTAAACGTATAGTTGATGATTCTGCTTTTGAAGAATATAAAGCTGGTTATGGGCAGACCATAATTACCGGTTATGCTCGCATAGACGGTTGGGCCGTAGGTATTGTAGCCAATCAGCGTAAAATTGTTAAAACCAAAAAGGGTGAGATGCAATTTGGTGGCGTAATCTATTCTGACTCTGCCGATAAAGCAACGCGTTTTATTGCCAATTGTAACCAGAAAAAAATCCCGCTGGTATTTTTGCAAGACGTTACAGGATTCATGGTAGGGAGTAAAAGCGAACACGGCGGAATAATTAAAGACGGTGCCAAAATGGTTAATGCAGTGAGCAACTCGGTGGTACCCAAGTTTACCATCGTAATAGGTAACTCCTACGGTGCAGGAAATTATGCGATGTGCGGTAAAGCTTATGACCCCCGACTTATAGCGGCTTGGCCTAGTGCAGAATTGGCGGTGATGAGTGGTAACTCTGCAGCCAAAGTATTGTTACAAATAGAAACGGCATCGCTTAAAAAGAAAGGAGAAGAAATTACTCCTGAAAAAGAAAAAGCTTTGTTCGATAAAATCAAAGCCGATTATGACAAGCAAATTAGTCCGTATTACGCGGCAGCCAGAATTTGGACCGATGCGGTAATCAACCCCTTAGATACGCGTAAATGGGTGTCAATGGGTATTGAGGCGGCTAACCACGCTCCTATCACCAAAGATTTTAATCTTGGCGTAATTCAAACTTAATAAAGTTATCAACTTATAATTCACCGGGATGCAAATCGATAGGGTTATTTGCATTCCGGTTATTTTTTTAAAAAAATTGTATCTTCCCTATAGTTAATTTAGGAAATAGTCTTCTTACATGCGTTTGTCTTCAATTCTTTGTTTTATTCTACTCGGCTTCTCGATGCAAGCACAATTACTCGATTCTAAACCATCAAACTTTACTCGTGCCGACAGCTTACGCGGAAGTTTACGCCCAGAAAGATCTCATTTTGATGTGCTAAAGTACAATCTAGACATCAGCTTAGACATTAAAAATAAAAGCATACAAGGGTTTAATGAAATTACAGCAAAGGTGCTTAAAGAGCAACGCTTTATGCAAATTGATTTATTTAAGAATATGCAAATAGATTCGGTAATTTATAAAGGAAAAACTCTAGCTTATGAGCGTGAAGCAAATGCTTTTTTCATCGATTTTGAAAAAAAGTTACCAGCGGAAAAGCAAATCGTTTTTAGCGTATATTATAGCGGTAAACCTAAGGTAGCGGTTAATGCTCCTTGGGATGGTGGATTTATTTTTTCAAAAGACAAAAATGGGAATCCTTGGGTAAGTGTGGCCGTGCAAGGCACAGGAGCAAGTTTATGGTATCCCAACAAAGATCATTTAAGCGATGAACCCGAAAGTGCGCGCATCCACGTAAGTGTACCTAATGGGTTAATGAATGTCTCAAACGGCCGACTGGTGGGTAAAAAAGCTATTTCACCCGATCTCACGCGTTGGAGCTGGGAGGTTAAAAACCCTATTAACAATTACAACATTATTTTAAATGTAGGAGATTATACTTTGATCAAAGACGAGCATAAGGGTGTAGATTTACATTATTACGTGCTTTCTTATAACGAAGATAAAGCCAGGCAGCATTTTAAGGAAGTTAAACCAATGATGGATTGTTTTTATGAGAAATTTGGCGCCTATCCTTTTATTGAAGACAGTTACAAATTGGTAGAAACGCCCTATTTGGGTATGGAACACCAAAGCGCTGTAGCCTATGGCAATCAATTTAACAATGGTTACTTGGGTAGAGATCTTTCTGGCACTGGTGTAGGTTTAAAATGGGATTTTATCACCATTCACGAAAGCGCGCATGAGTGGTTTGGCAACTCTATAAGCGCCAGCGATATAGCCGATTTATGGATTCATGAAGCTTTTACAACCTATGCAGAATCAATTTATGTGGAGTGCCGTTGGGGTAAAGAAGATGCGCTAAAATACCTTTACGGAATTAGGGCAAATATTGAAAACCAGTCTCCTATTATTGGCACCTACGGAGTAAATCATGAAGGCTCTGGAGATATGTACTATAAAGGAGCTAATATGCTAAATACACTACGTAGTATAATTGGTGATGACAAAAAATGGTGGGATTTGTTAAAAGCCTTTAGTCTCAACTTTAAGCATCAAGTAACCAACACCCAAGAGGTAGTGGACTTTTTTGAGGTGCATACGTCTGTAGAGGTTAGTCCTATTTTTTATCAATTCCTCAATTATCCCGACTTACCTGAATTGCAAATTAAAGAAAAGCAAGGTAAATTAGTCGGTCGTTGGGTAGCCGATGTTCCTAATTTTTCTATGCCCATTCGACTAGGTAACCAACAGAAAAATAAAGTTTTTGATTTAACCTCCCAATGGCAAACTATTGATTTTGATTTAAGCCTTGATGAAATTGGCTATCCCCGTGCGGAGTACTACATCCGCTTTAAGCGAATAAAAAAATAAAAGTTTCTTTAAGTATTATGCGTTTTTATTCAGATAACTGGCTAAGGTTTGTTGTCTTTGCACTTTTCCTGTGTGGGTTTCGGTAAATTTTGCAACGCATAAAATTTTCTTGGGTAGTTCATATTTTTCCAAGTTCTTCATATTATTCAACCTATTATAAAGATCTTGTTCGGTTAGTGTTGAGAGAGCGGTTTCAACTACCAAAACTACTTGTTCGCCCAAATCCTTATGCGGTAAACCAGCAACAAAGAATCGTTCTGGAAGCAAATTACTCAACTTACGCTCAATAACTTCGGGAAAAACCTTAACACCTCCGGTATTAATCACTCGATCATACCTACCCTTCCAATAAAAACTATGTGCATCGAGCAGCTGCACAACATCATTTGTTTGTATTTTAGTTGGTGAAATTCGCGGCGCATCAATTTGCAAACAATTGCGTTGATCTACGCTTAAACTAACTTGAGGCAGTGCCGTAAAAGCCACGTTTTTTTGCGGGGCATGATTCACTGGTCGGGCTGCAATATGGGTAATGGTTTCGGTCATTCCATAAGTTTCAAAAATTTGGGTTTTTAAAGCTTGAACAGCCTGTACTTGTAAGTTAGACAAAGCGCCACCGCCAACAATCAATTTATTTATGTTATGCAAATCTTTAAGGCTATGACTCACTTGAAAAGGGGTCATTGCAGAGAAATCATATTGTTTGGTGTTAGCGTCAAGCGGATTTGATTTTGGTAAGCCCAAATCTAGATGCCAGCCCAGATGCATGGCCCTTACCAACATCATTTTACCAGCTATATAACTCACTGGTAAGCACAAAAAAGCCGAAGTTTGCGCAGGAAGATTAAAATACTCTCCTGTAGCCTCTGCCGAAGCCCGCATAGCGGTCTTACTTAATTTAATGCTCTTTGGTTTTCCTGTAGAACCAGAAGTTTGTACTTCAACCTCAGCATTGGCCGATTGCCAATCGGTGATAAAATCATTTACCGCTGAATAAAAAGCTTTTTTTTCTGCAGTAAGTTCATTTAAAATTTGGGTTTTAAAGGCAGTATAATTTAATCCGTTAAGTTTAAAATCGGGGTGCATATTGCTAATTCTAATTAAATTGATGGATTTTGTTCGGGTACAGGTACTTGAATTTTTCCGGTTAGCTTTTCTTTCCAGTTTTTCCATTTATAGACTTTTGCCATAATTATAAAATAAATAGGATATAAAATAATCAAGGGTAAAAAGGTATCCCAAGTAACGGTGGGATCTGCAATATCTATAAGCACCGACTCACTTTGAAAGGCTGTCCAGTCTGCAGTAACCAACAAGATGGCAATTAAATTATTAGCTGCATGAAAGCCTAAAGCAAGCTCTGTACCTTCATCCATCAGGGTAATTATTCCTAGAAATAATCCGGTGCCGATATAAAAAATCAAAATACTATACCCCATTTTACCAACTTCTGGGTTGGCAATGTGTAGTAAACCAAAAATTAGGCTGGTCATTATTAAAGGAAACCACCTGTTTTTAGCTAGTACTCCAAAACCTTGCATGAGATAACCACGAAAGATAAATTCTTCTAGACTGGTTTGAATAGGCACTAATACAATAGCCATCACAAACAGTATTAAAAACTTATCGGGTTTAAAATTCCATATATAATTTTCGGGTGTCATTTGGTAACTTATCAAAACACTTACCGATGTAAATATACCTACCAATGAAAAACCTAGCAGAACGCGTTTCCAATCTACTTTTTTACGGGTGGTTGTTATCGTTTTTAGATTAATTTCATGTAAAAATTTAAGCGCTATCCATAAACCAATAAAACCAATAGCAAAAGAGATTAAAATAAAAAAAGTGGTTGAGTTTTTATCTAAGGTTTGCATTAAGCGATCGGCTTGCAAAGCCATAGGATCAAAACCACTTTTTAGCAGCACGGCAAAAAGTAAGGGCAATTGCCCAATTGATGCCACAATTGCAATAATTAAAGACCCGATGAGGTAACGCCAAAAATCGGTTTTACCGCGAAAAGCTTGCTCTATAAACATATAACTTAAGAAATAAGGGTTAAATCCCAAGACTGGCTGGGATTATAAAATAATTGATCTTTTTTAACGTATAACGGACTAGCGATATTATTGGTAAACAAACTACCTGTTCCTAAGCCTTGCGGCATTTCATTGTTTAATTGAAAGGTAAATTGCGCAATAGCATTTAGTCCTATATTGCTTTCTAAAGCACTGGTGATCCACCATTTAATATTTTGTTCCTCAGCGATTTCAATCCATTCTCTTGAGCCGGCAAAGCCTCCTACCAAGGTAGGTTTTAAAATGATATACTGGGGTTGAATGGTTTTTAGCAACTCTTCTTTTTCAGGCCTTTGGGTTACTCCAATTAGCTCTTCATCTAATGCAATGGGTAAAGGAGTGGTAGCACATAGCAAAGCCATATCTTCTATTTGTTTAGCTTCTATGGGCTGCTCAATACTATGCAGTTCATAATCACTCAATCTTTTTAGTTTTTCTAGCGCCTCTGTAGGTGAAAACGCCCCATTAGCGTCTACCCGAAGCTCTACATCGCTGGCTGTAAATTCTGAACGAATGTATTTAAGAAGTCGCAATTCTTCTTGAAAGTCTATTGCCCCTATTTTTAATTTTATACAATGAAAACCTTGGTTTAATTTATCGGTGATTTGCTTTTTCATGTAGTTTTTATCTCCCATCCAGATTAAACCATTGATGGTTATTCCTTGCTCTTTTTGCGTAAAAGCCGAAGGGAACAATTCAAACCCCGTCTTTGATCGCAGCGAGGCAAATGCCATTTCTACACCAAAAAACAGTGCGGGGAATTCGCTGAGTTGTGCTAAAAGTTGCTTTTCACCTAGATGAATATGCTCACAAACCCATTGTAATTTTTCTTCAAATTGCGGAACATCATCATAGCTTAATCCCTCAAACATACCGCATTCTCCGTAACCTCTTTTACCCTGATGTTCAAGTATCAAAAACCAAGTATTTTTGATTTTTAAAACCCCACGAGAAGTGCCTCCTGGGGTTTTAAATTGTAATGAATGTTTTATAAATTTTGCTTTCAATGAGATTACTTTTAAACGTTTACACTTTCACCAATGGGCAACAAAATCAATTCTTTTTTCTTCATTTTAAATTTCTCAAGCGCTAAGTCATGGTCAATTTTAATCACATCAAAAGTATCATAATGACAACCTAAAACTCTGTTGCATTCAATAAAATCGCTTGCTAAGATAGCGTCATCTACGCCCATTGTAAAATTATCACCAATAGGTAAAACAGCTAAATCTACTTGATGCCTCAAAGGGATTAATTTCATATCGGCATGCAATGCAGTATCTCCCGCAATGTAAAGACATTTTTCATTGGCTTCAATGATGAATCCTCCGGGTTGCCCTCCATAACTACCATCTGGAAAAGAACTGGTGTGTACGGCATTTACATATTTTACGGTTCCAAAATCAAATTCCCAGCTACCACCGTGGTTCATAGGGTGTACGTTAATACCTTTTGCTTGGTAATGATTGGCAATCTCAAAATTACTCACCAAGGTTGCCTCATTTTGCTTAGCTATTGCCTCTGCATCTAAGGTATGATCTTGATGCGCATGGGTTAGCAACACATAATCGGCTTTTAAATCTTGTAAATCTACTTTCTCATTTGCCAAAGGATTACCTGTAATAAAAGGATCTACAATGATATGTTTACCATTGATCTCTAATGCGAGGGTATTTTGCCCGTAAAATGTAATTTTCATATTTTTTATTTTTTATTGTCTTAGCTGATGGCTAAAAATAAGCAATAGCACTTAGAATTTAAATGAATTAAAAAATTTATAACAAATTAAATCCACGCAAGTAACAAATAAATTAGAGCAATTATAAAGGTACTTAAGGCAACTTTCTTTAATTCTGGATCTAAAGTTTTTGGCTCTTCGTGTTGTACCACGGTATATAGATGCTTAAATAGAAGTATAAATGGAATTAAAGCTAAATTAAATTGAATAGGTAAATTGTAATTAAACAACAAAAAGCACAAAAAGGCTAACAAAATTAGACCAATATGGTAGTTTGTTGCTTTACGGATGCCCCATTTAACCACCAAAGTGTTTTTATTGGAATTGGCATCACTCAAACGATCTCGCATATTATTAAGGTTAAGTACTGCTACGCTCAAAGTTCCTACCGCAATGGCTGGTAAAAAATAGGTGAATTTTATTTGATGCGTAAATAAAACGGCACTACCTACGACAGCTACCAAACCAAAAAATAAAAATACAAAGACATCTCCTAAGCCTCTATAACCGTAAGCACTTTTACCAACGGTATATTTTATAGCAGCGGTTATGGCAGCTATTCCCAAAAGGAAAAAGAAAATGCTTAAGGTGAAATTTTCACTTCCGAAAGCTGAGTAAATCAGTAAAACTGCAAAAGCTAAAGACAAAAGGCTACAAAAAATCATTCCTATCTTCATTTGCTTGTCGGTAATGATGCCACTTTGTAGGGCTCGCATTGGCCCTACCCGTTCTTCATTATCGGTGCCTTTAACACCATCACCATAATCGTTGGCGAAATTAGAAAGTATTTGCAAGCACAAGGTGGTACACAAAGCGTAAATAAAAATAGAAAGTTGAAAATCTTGTTCAAGGTGGGCCAATACCGCTCCCAATAAAATTCCCGAAATAGATAAGGGCAAAGTACGCAAACGAGCGGCTTTTACCCAAGTGATAGCTTTTTGCATCAGGCTCTTAATTTAATTAGCAGTTCTTTATACAACTCTGCTGCGGGTAAATTTTGTGCTCCTACTCCTTTCGCTTTCAAGTCGAGTTCGCGCAAACTTGCCACAATGGCACTTACACTTTTCATAGAATAAGCTTGAGCTCCCAAAGTAAAATCTTTGACAAAAAAGGGCGAAATACCCAGTGCACTAGCCACCTCATTGCGACTACTTTTATTTTTTAAACCATGAAATAGCAATAATTTTGAAAAGAAATTATATAAAACAGGGATAGTTTTTAATATGGGATGCTCTTTGCTGTTTTGGGCATAGTAATTTATGATTCTAAAAGCTTTTTTTTGGTCCCTACTAATCAGGGCTTTTTGAAGTTCAAAAGAATTAAAATCTTTACTTATTCCTATATTCTCTTCAATTATGGCTGGAGTAATTAAACTGCCTTCTGGCAAAATAAGGCAAAGTTTATCGAGTTCATTATTAATTTTACCCAAGCTAGTTCCTAAAAACTCAGCTAAAAGCATTGCAGATTTTGGTTCTATGCGGTAGCCTCTTCTCGCTACTTCATCGATTATCCAGCCTGGCACCTTATCTTCATACAAGGGTTTACTTTCAATTACAACCCCCTCTTTTTTAATATTTTTATATAGCGCCTTGCGCTTATCGATGCTTTTGTATTTATAGCATAGTACCAATATGGTGCTTTCTTGCAGTTGCGGTATAAAACTATCCAGATTATATATGCTCTTATTTAACTCTTGGGCCTCCTTAATAATAACCACCTGATGTTCTGCCATCATTGGGAAGCGCTTCGATTCACTAATGATTTGGTCTACTTCAATATCTCTTCCGTATAAAACCACTTGATTAAATGCGCGTTCTTCTTCCGTAAGGGCATGCTGGGCTATATATTCGCTTATTTTGTCAATATAATACGTCTCTTCACCCATAAGCAAATAAACCTTTTTAAACTTTCTTTGCTTCAAATCGCGAAGTACCGCGTTTATTTCTTTCATTCTCTTTAAATTAAAATTTGTTTCTGGCTTTCGCCGGATTTATTAAGCGATTAATAAGCAATGCACAGGCAAATTATATATTTTTGCTGCTATGACAGCCTTAAATTTCCCCACCTATTCATTTAGGTTCAAAAATAAACAAAATAAAACAGCTATTTTTGATAGCATTCGTAAAAAGTTTATAATACTAACGCCCGAAGAGTGGGTTCGGCAACATGTGGTTCATTACCTTCACTATGAAAAAAATTACCCCTGGTCAATGATCAATGTAGAAAAGCAAGTATTAGTAAACCAGTTGCCAAAACGCTATGATGTGGTAGGTTTTAAAACCACAGGAGACTTACAATTAATTGTAGAGTGCAAAGCACCTAAGGTAAAAATCACCCAAGAAACTTTTGATCAAATTGCTCGCTATAACTTGAGTCTCAAAGCAGACTTTTTGATGGTTACTAACGGGCTGTCGCACTATTTTTGTAAGATGGACTACAATAAACAGCAATATAATTTTTTACCTGAACTCCCTCTCTATAAATAAAAGCAATGAAAAAAGTAGCTGTAGCTGTGCTAAACTGGAATGGTCGTGATTTATTAAAGCGGTTTATACCCGATTTAATAAAGTATTCACCCGAAGCCACTATCTATGTTATTGACAATGCGTCTACAGATGATTCTGTAACCTTATTAAAAACCGTTTTCCCTAGTGTAAAATGCATTCAACTCAGCTCAAATTTAGGATATGCAGGTGGTTATAATTTAGGTTTAAAACAAATTAATGAAGAAATCTTGGTTTTGCTAAATAGTGATGTTGCAGTTACTCCAAATTGGTTATTAGCCTTTTTAAGGAGGTTTTATGAGGATGAACGCGTTGGTATTCTACAACCTAAAATTAAAGATTTAAAAAATCCTACTTATTTTGAGTATGCTGGAGCAGCAGGAGGTTATATAGACTTATTGGGCTATCCCTTTTGTAAAGGAAGAATTTTTAATACCTTAGAAAAGGACGAAGGTCAATACAATTCAAATTATCCAATTTTTTGGGCAAGTGGTGCGTGTTTGGTAGTACGCAACAATCTTTTTAAACGTCTTGGTGGTTTTGATGAAGATTATTTTGCCCATCAAGAAGAGATAGATTTTTGTTGGCGTGCACAACTGCAAGGATTTTTAGTTGAGTATTGCTACCAAAGCGAAGTATACCATTTAGGTGGAGCCACCTTAGCAAGTGCAAATCCTAAAAAAACATTTTTAAACTTCAGGAATTCTTTATACAATTTATTGAAAAATCAATCCTTGCCACAAGCCTTAATCACCATTTTTATTCGGATGATACTAGACGGATTGGCTGGAATTCAATTTTTAATAAAAGGTAAAATCAATCATTTCAAAGCTATATTACAGGCCCATTTTAGTTTTTATAAAAACTTTAATCACATCAACAAAAAACGTAAAACCATTCGGCACACCCAACAGGTTAAACCTAGTAATTTCTCTATAGTCTACAAGTACTTTGTACAAAAAAAGAAAAAGTTTAACCAGTTGTAAGTTGCCATTAAAAATTTGTTAATCCGCTTAAAAGACTCGGTAAAATAATTAACTTTGACTTTTAAATTATACACAAACAAACATACTATGAAACGTATTTTTTTAGCTACAGCAGCCATTACATTATTGTTTTCTTCTTGTGTTTCTAAAAAGAAATATGCAGAATTAGAAGCCAAGCAACAAGAAACTAAAGATTTATTAAACACAGCAACCGTAAAACTTAATTCTTGCCTTGAAGATAAAGAGTCTCGAATTAGTTCTTTAAATGAGCAAATTAGCATTCTGAAAAATACTAACTCTGCATTATTAAATAATCAAGGCGATCTTGCTACGCTATCTAAAAAAGGAGCAGAAAATTTAGAGCGATCATTAGAAAGCATTAGAGAAAAAGATTTACAAATCAAGACGATGCGTGATGCAATCAACAAAAAAGATTCTGTCACTTTAGCTTTAGTTACCAGCCTAAAGGGAGCATTGGGCGACTTGAACGATGAGGATATCCAAATCAACGTAGAAAAAGGAGTAGTATTTGTTTCTATATCTGACAAACTTTTATTTAGAAGCGGGAGTTACCAAGTTTCTAATCGTGCAAAAGAAGTGTTAGGCAAAGTAGCTAAAGTGGTTAAAAACAAACCAGATTTTGAGTTTATGGTTGAAGGCCATACCGATACCGACCCTATTAGCAATTCTTGTATAAAAGATAATTGGGATTTGAGTACAAAGCGTGCCACTTCTATTGTTAGAATTTTACAGAATGATTTTGGTGTAGATCCGGCTAGAATGACAGCCGCTGGTCGTGGAGAGTACGTGCCTGTTGCAGGGAATGATACAGCAAGCGGTAAAGCTGCTAACCGTAGAACGCGTATTGTAGTACTTCCTAAATTAGATCAATTCTATAGTATGATTGAAGAAGGAATGAAAAAAGCAAAATAAGCTAGAATAGCTGAAAACATAAAAATCCTGAGTTTTTCGACTCAGGATTTTTTTTGTTTTTTTTTACATTAATCCATTCAAGAATAAACACTGTTATTGTTTTTAAAATCTGTTATCTCCATCAAGCAGATTCCCTAAACCACCTAAAATACTTCCTTCTCCTTTATCTTTTCCTCCTCCTTGAGGTGCTGCAGCAAACACACGACTGGCTAATCTACTAAAAGGTAAAGATTGGATGTAAACCGTACCTGGTCCTGTGAGCGTAGCGAAAACCATTCCCTCTCCTCCAAATAAAGTATTGCGTATACCTCCAACAAATTGAATATCATAGTCTACACTAGCATCAAAGCCTATGATGCAACCAGTGTCTACTTTTAATTTTTCACCGGGAGCAAGTTCTTTAACTGCTGTAGTTCCCCCCGCATGTACAAAGGCCATCCCATCACCCTCTAATTTTTGCATTATAAAACCTTCACCACCAAAAAAGCCTCTTCCTATTTTTTTCGAAAATTCAATTCCGACTGAAACACCCTTGGCCGCACATAAAAAAGCATCCTTTTGGCAAATAAACTTATGATTAAAACGATTAAGATCTATTGATATAATTTTACCAGGATACGGAGAAGCAAAGCTTACCTTTTTCTTTCCGGTAACAACATTTTGAAAAGCGGTCATAAATAAGCTCTCCCCAGTCAAGAGTCTTTTACCGGCTCCTAGTACTTTACCAAAAAAACCATTGTTTTTATCAGAACCATCACCAAAAATGGTATCCATTTGAATTCCCTCATCCATCATCATAAAGGAGCCAGCTTCGGCGACGACCGCTTCTTGTGGGTCTAGCTCTATTTCGACATATTGCATTTCTTCTCCAAAAATTTGAAAATCGATTTCGTGTGCGTTTCTTATCATAATAGTTAATTTTTAAATATAGAATGGTATTAAAAAAACTTGAGGCTTTTTCAGCATAAATCATAGCAACTTACCAACATCGTTACAAACCTTAATTACCTATAAAAATACAATTAATTTAAAAGAAAATTAATCGTATTTGATATTTAGCCCATAAAATTTAAATTATAAATAAAAAACCCGCCAATAGGCAGGTTTAATTTGAATTATATAGTTCAATAGATTATGCTAATTCTAACGCAATTTCAATCATTTGATTAAAACTGCTGGCTCTATCTTCTTGAGAGGTTTCTGCTTTGGTAACCAAGGAATCGGAAATGGTAAGAATAGCCAAAGCTTGAACGTTAAATTTGGCTGCTATGGTATATAAGCCGGCGGTTTCCATTTCTACACATAAAACCCCATATTGCGCCCATTTTTTATAAAAGTTGGGGTCATCGTCATAAAAAACATCGCCAGATAGCACATTACCGGCTTTAAAAGCAATATCTTTTTGCTTAGCTACTTCAACCGCTTTCAGAAATAAATCGGCGTCTGCTGTGGGAGCGAAGGTTGCCTGACCAAAGTTACTCTTATTCATTCCCGAAGTAGTAGAAGCCGCCATGGCTATTACGATATCACGTAAATCGATATTTTCTTGGTAAGCTCCAGCCGAGCCTACCCGTATAAGTCTTTTGACGCCATAATCGCGAATCAACTCTGTACAATAAATCAAGGCCGAGGGTATGCCCATACCTGTGCCTTGCACCGAAATTCTTTTTCCTTGAAAAGTTCCTGTAAAACCTAGCATTCCCCTAACCCGGTTATAACATACTACATCTTCTAAAAAGGTTTCTGCAATCCATTTTGCTCGTAAGGGGTCTCCTGGTAGGAGAACAGTTTCGGCAATATCCCCTTCTTTTGCTTCTAAGTGAATACTCATAATTTAATTATCGGTTACTATTTTAATCCCTGAAGAAGTGCCTATTCGTGTTGCTCCCGCTTCAATGAATTTTTCGGCCGTGGCTCGATCTCTTATTCCTCCACTTGCTTTTACTTCAGCTTGTTTTCTCACACAAGATTTCATTAATTTTACGTGCTCTAAGGTAGCTCCCGCACTTCCAAAGCCCGTTGAGGTTTTCACAAAATCTGCTTTAGCAGCCACGGCCAACTCACAAGCTTTTATAATTTCTTTATCTTCTAAATAACAGGTTTCTAAAATAACCTTCAAAACGCGCTCACCTATAGCCTCTTTTACGGCGGCTATATCTTTTTCTACGGCTTGATAATTTCCTGATTTCAAATCGCCCAAATTCAACACCATATCAATTTCTTGTGCACCGTCTGCAACGCACTGCTGGGCTTCGCAAACTTTAGCTTTGGTATGCATTGCTCCTAAAGGAAAACCTATAACTGCTACTACCTTTACATCTGAATCTCTTAAAAAACTTACGGCTTGTTTGACCCAGCAACCGTTAACACAAACAGCAAAAAACTCATTTGCTTTGGCCTCTTGACATAGTTGTTCAATTTGCTGTAAGCTTGCCGTTGGTTTTAGTAATGTATGATCTATAAATTGTTTCATGCTTATGAATTAGATTGAATTAATTGTTTTAAGTCGTTTGCAGGTACTACCCCAGATTGACGCCAAACAGGATGAGCATTTTTAAAAAGAATTAAAGTAGGTACTCCGCGCACTTGAAACTTTTGGGCAAGATTTTGATTTTTGTCTACATCTATTTTTATTATTTTAACCGCTTCACCAACCTCCTTTTTAACCTCTTTTAAAATGGGAATCAAGGCCTTACACGGCCCACACCATGTGGCATAAAAATCTACTAAAACAAGTTGTTTACCTTGTAGTAGCGAATTAAAATTAGTTTTCATAAATTTACGTGCTTATAGACAAAGTTACTTAAATTAGTAGGTTTCTCAAATGACAAATATCAACTAAGCTTTCTAATTTTTTTCTACAACTGTTTTATGGAAAAATTTGCATCACAAAACAAAGATATTTTCAAGTTGCTTTTTGAAACGGTTTCGGAAGGTATTGTTGTTGTTAATGAAAATCGAACCATCGTGGCTAGTAATACTTCTGCCAGCGAATTATTTCAATACCAAGCTGGAGAACTTAAAGGTAAATTGTTAGAAATATTGATACCAGATCGTTATAAGCACGCCCATACCAAGTATGCTAGTAATTTCATGAAAAATCAAGAAAAGAGACGAATGGGCTTTGGTAGAGATCTTTATGGCAAAAAGAAAGATGGTAGCGAATTCCCTATTGAAATTGGCCTTAATCCCATACAGTTAGATGGCGAAACCTACATTATGGCTATGATAATCGATATCAGTGTCCGTAAAAAAACCGAGTTAGAGATCAGGGAGTTAAATTCTCGTTTAGAGGATATGGTAGCCAAGCGGACTTTACAGCTACAAGAAACAGTAAACAGCCTAAAATCTGAAATTACAAAAAGACTTGAGGCCGAAAATAGAATAAAAAATGCGCTGCAAAAAGAGCGAGAATTAAACGATTTAAAAACCAAATTCTTATCTATGGTTTCGCACGAGTTCAAAACTCCCTTAAGCGGTATTTTAACCTCGGCAACCTTAACGGGAAAATACACTCAAGAAAATCAACAGGATAAAAGAGATAGACACCTAAAAACGATAAAATCAAAAGTAAAATACCTCAATGATATATTGACTGATTTTCTTTCTCTAGAAAAAATTGAATCCGGAAAGGTAAGTTACTCTTTTACTCAGTTTCCCTTGAGTAAAGTTATCAATGAGGTGATTTATGAATCAAATATGGTTCTCAAGAACGGTCAAAATATCATATATCCAGAAAACATCGATGGTATAGAAATCAATTTTGATGAGAAAATTCTAACCCTAGCTTTAACCAATTTGGTAAACAATGCTATTAAATACTCCGAAGAGAATTCTGAAATTAATATTCAGTTCGGTCAAGATGAATCGGATTTCTATATAAATATTATTGACGAAGGTATCGGAATTCCAAAAGAGGAACAAAAGTTTATTTTTGACCGCTACTTTAGAGCAGAAAATGCTTTGATTGCAGAAGGAACAGGAATCGGATTAAATATTATTAAAAATCACTTGGAACATTTACAAGGTGAAATATCATTTAAAAGTATAGAAAATAAAGGAAGTACATTTACCTTAAAAATACCTAAAAACCCACAAAAAGGCAGATGAAAAAAATTTTATTAATCGAAGATGATCAAGCTCTAAGAGAAAATACAGCTGAACTTCTAGAATTATCTGGATTTGAAGTTATAACGGCTAAGAACGGTAAAATAGGCCTTGATTTGGCGCAAAAGAGTCTTCCTCAAATTATTGTTTGTGACATAATGATGCCAGAGCTTAATGGATATGAAGTTTTAAAAGCCTTAGGAGAGCAAGAAGAGACAAAATCAATTCCATTTATATTTTTATCTGCAAAGACAGACCATACCGAAGTGCGTACAGGCATGAATCTTGGAGCAGATGACTACCTTACCAAACCTTATGAAGAAGAAGATTTATTGGCAGCCATTAACAGTCGTATTGCTAAATCTAAATTATTAGAAAATAAAAATAAAACTTCTATAGATTTACCCCAAGAAGCTCAAGATTTACGGAATTTAAACGAACTGAAAAATTACTTTTATGACTTTGGTGAAGAATTAGAGGTAAAGCGAGGTAAACCTGTATATCAAGAAGGAGAACATGCCAATTTTGTTTTCCTTATTATTAAGGGTGTGGTAAAAACACAACGTATGGCGGTAAATGGGAAAGAACTTATTACCGCTCTTTTTCAAGCAGATGATTTCTTAGGTTTTTCTTCTTTTGATGAAACCACTGCCTATGAAGAATCGGCTACAGCTGTAGAAAACTGCCTACTTACCCGAATTTCTAAAACAAAACTTAAAGAAATATTGGTGGTAAATAAAGAGCTAGCTTTAGAATTGATGAATGTTATGAATGAAAATTTATCACATACCAAATTACAACTTTTACAAATGGCTTATGGCTCTGTAAGAAAAAAAACAGCCCAAACCATCTTACAGTTTTTAGAAGTTTTAAGTCCTAAACAAGGAGAGACTATAAAAATCTCACGAGGTGATCTAGCGAGTGTTGCTGGTATTGCCACTGAGAGTTTGATTAGAACTTTATCACAATTCAAAAAAGACGGATTGATTGATATTGATGGTAGAAATATTAAAATATTAGATAAAAAGGGACTTTCTTGTGTAGAATAATTCAAAACTGACTTTTATCATTCTTTAACTTGTGACATCCTCATACTTTTGTTATCAAATAAATTGAGTGATGAACATTTTAATCCCAACAGATTTCTCTGAAAATTCTTGGAACGCTATACAGTATAGTTTAGCATTCTTTAAGGAGGCAAATGTTGTTTTTCATCTCGTTCACATTGAATCTTCTACCCAAGAAGAGGAAGGCCTTGAGTATTCAGGAAATATAGCTATTGATAAAAAAATATCTGTTGGCAAAGATAAATTAAAGCAGCTTAAAGAAAAGATTGCCAAAAATTTTCCGCTACAATCAGAACAAATAAATTTTCATATAGAAACTGGTTTTTTAATTGAAACACTACGACAAATCATAAATCAGTTGAAAATAACCTATATTGTAATGGGTACAAAAGGTGTTTCAAATAATGAAAAGTGCCTTATTGGCACCAACACGGCAGATGTAATTAAGCGTATTCAATGCCCTATCTTGGTGGTGCCAGAAAAAACTAAATATAAAAAACCGGAGCAAATAGTTTTTCCTACAGATTTTTCGAATTTCAGCAAAGAAAGAGTGTTTAGAAATCTAGCCGAAATTCTTCATTTAAATCATTCGGCTTTAAGTGTCCTATATGTAGCCAAAAAAAACGACTCGCTTACACCTTTCCAAGCCAGCAATAAGGCACGTTTGAAAGAATATATTAAATATTTACCTCATAGTTTTCAGTTTACCGTAAAAAACTCACTTTGTAAGGCCTTACAAGAGTTCATTAATTTGGAAGACATACAGATGATAGCGCTTCCTGCCAAAAATGTTTATCTTTTTCAAAACTTGCTTTTTCAACCTGTTGAAAAAAATATTACTTACCCCAAAGAAATACCATTTTTGGTTTTACACGAATAAAGATGGAAACACAAAGCTTAATACAAAAATACAATATTCCCGGCCCAAGATATACCAGTTATCCTACCGTACCTTATTGGGACGAGTCCAGTTTTACTGCTAAGGACTGGCAAAATACATTTATAAAATCATTTAAAGAAAGTAACGCACAAGAAGGAATTAGTATTTATATACATTTACCCTTTTGTGAACAACTCTGCACTTTTTGTGGATGCCATAAAAGAATTACCAAAAGACACGAGGTAGAAACGCCGTATTTAGAAAGTGTTTTGAAAGAATGGAGTTTATATTGTAACTTATTTCCTGAAAAACCAATCATAAAAGAATTACATCTAGGCGGAGGAACCCCAACTTTTTTTTCACCAGAGAACTTAAGGCAACTTATTGAAGGTATTTTTAAACTTGCCTCAAGGGCTGAGACGTATGAGTATAGTTTTGAGGGACATCCTAACAACACAACAAAAGAACATTTACAAACCTTATATGATTTAGGTTTTAGACGCGTTAGCTATGGGGTACAAGATTATAATCTTACGGTACAAAAGGCTATTAATAGAATACAACCTTTTGAAAACGTAAAAAAAGTTACAGAATGGGCGCGCGAAATAGGCTATACTTCGGTAAGTCACGATATTATTTTTGGTCTACCTTTTCAAAGTACAGCTGCGGTTAAAGAAACTATTTTGAAAACCAAAGAACTATTACCAGACCGTATCGCATTTTATAGCTATGCCCATGTACCTTGGATAAAAGGGAATGGACAGCGTGGTTTTAATGAAAACGATTTACCAAAACCAACTGTTAAGAGAGAGCAATATGAGTTAGGAAAGGCTTTGTTAGAGGAAATTGGATACATTGAAATTGGAATGGATCATTTTGCGCTTAAATCTGATTCGATGTATATGGCAATGCAAAATCATAAATTGCACCGCAATTTTATGGGGTATACCGCTTCAAAAACACAATTAATGATTGGTTTAGGGGTATCTTCTATAAGCGACAGTTGGTACGGATTTGCCCAAAACGAAAAACGCGTTGAAAAATACCAGGCTATGGTTGAAGAAGGGATAATACCCGTAGTAAAAGGACATATATTAAACCAAGAAGACCTAGTAATTCGCAAACATATCTTAAACCTTATGTGTCAATTAAAGACAAATTGGAAAAATGAAGTAGATTATTTTGAAAAACTACCCGATAGCTTGCAACTTCTAGATGAAATGATTAGTGATGGACTAATTCGTATCACTGGAAAAGAGCTGGAAATCACACCAGCCGGTCGTGCTTTTGTACGTAATGCTTGTATGGCTTTTGATTGGCGTTTACAACGTAATAAGCCTGACACTAAATTATTTTCTATGACAATATAGTTTTTTAAGTTAAGTTTCTGTTTAATTAGTTTGAAAAAAAGCCAGTTTTGCATAAAACTGGCTTTTTTTATTGATTACTTATTTAAGTTATGATTCGATTTCATCAAGCTTTTTGAGTGTACTTTCAAATTGTTTAAAATTTAATTTTATATCTCCATTTTCTAAGTTTCCAACCAATTTCATTAGCTCCCCAACATTCATCTTTTCACCCAAAACCCTAGCAACAATGAATCCCTTGTCACTATCGTTACCAAAAAACACCACCTCATCAATAGCCTTTTCTTCTCCTAAATAAGCAATTCGCATACCTTTAGTAGTATTTCCAATTTTCATGAGTAATTTATACTTCTCTCGGGATAGTATTTTGTTTAAAACAGCCACCTCACTTTCATAATTAGCTGTATTAGATCCGTTTAACGGATAAGCTAAAACGCTAACTTTTTTTATGCTCTCTATGGCTTCTTGATCTGCATTGGCCAGCTCATCATTAAAACTTAAAAACATACCAGCTGGTAAATCTACCATTACGTAGTTCTCATCATTTTGGTGGTTCACAAAATACTTTTGCAAAGTGGGTTCTTGATTACAACCGCTGAATTGTACACCTAAAATCAGTAAAAAGAATATTTGAAAAATTGATTTCATATTATTTGATATTTTTTAATTGTTTAGCCCCAGGAACCTTTAAATCATTGGCTAATTTTGAAACTTGTTTTAAATCTATATCTCCTTGAATGCTCATTACTACGGTAATGGGCTCACCCTCTTCTTGCCCGGTCATAAGCATTAATAATTCACTTACAAAACCCTCCTTGCTTCCTGGTTTAGAGTAAAACTTTACTTGCATACTCTTTTCTTTAAAACGCATAAGCTCTTCTACCTGGCTGGATTCAACATAAGTATTAAAATCAGTATTCATATCGGTACCAATTTCTACATTGTTAGTGGTTAACACTTTTATATCCTTTAGGTTTTCAATTAAATCAATATAAGCTTGGGTTTCTTGATCTTGCGTATCTAAGTCTATTTCAGATAACAGTTTAAACATATTCTGGGTAATCACCATAGCGCTTACCTCTTTCATCGATTCATACTTGGTAAAGTTGGCCTGCCCCCAATTTAGGATAGGGTAAAGACAAAAAGCCAATAGAAATACAATTTTAGTTTTCATAGTTTTTTAATTTTTAATTTTAATAATTTTTTCTGTGGTTGTTGGCAATACTTTAATATAATTTAATTTCATTCGACTAGCTTTAAGCGCTTCAGGCAGCATAGCCAATAAATCCTTTGAATTTTCGTAGGCCAATTTCTGATTAGCATAAGACACTTTTTCTTTTTGGGGCTGTGGCCAGAAAAAAAAGCCTCCCAACGCCATAAAACCAATGATAAGCACCGCTGCAATCTGATGGTAATACCACTTTTTCTCTACCTTCAGTTGCGATAATGGTTCTATATATTTCTCTTGCTTTGTTACCTCCTGCCAGCTAAAAATAGGCTTATATTTAACTAAGTGTGGCGCAACCGATTCTTGTTTAAAATATGCTTTTAAAACCGATTCTTCTTCAAGGCTTGTTTCGGCTTCTAGATACTTATTAATCAATTTTTCTATCCTATTTTCTGACTCCATATTCATGTTGCTTTAGCATTGCTGTTCTTATTTTTTTTCTAGCACGTGATAAACATACGCGCATAGCCGTAGGCTTCAAACCGGTTATTTTTTCCATTTCATCATAGCTATATTGTTCGACATCGCGCAATTGAATTAAAATTTGCTCTTGTTCACTTAGATTACTAATAATTTTTTGAACCTGCTTGAGTTCATCTTTAGCCTCTATTTGGCACTGCAAAGAACTCTGTTGGTTATTTTCATAATTGGTATGCACTAGGCGCACTTGATTATTGCGTTTAGCCTTTAATTGATCATAACTATAATTCTTGGTCATGGTCATTGCAAAAGCCTCAGGTGATTGATACTCTTTTAATTTAGTCTTGATCTTCCACAATTTCAAAATCACCTCTTGAGTAGCGTCTTGAGCGGCATCTTTTGATATTAATAGGCGTAGCGATAGGCGGTACATTTTATCTTTAACGCTAGTAATAAATTCTAAAAATTCTCTTTCGCTCAAAATACTTTGCTTTGTATAGTTGTAACGATTCGCTATATTTTTTGTTACAAAAATCTATTTATTTTTAATTTGTAGCTATCTTTAGACATAAAATTAAAGCTAGCTATGAAAAGAAACCTTTATATCCCTCTATTTTTACTAAGCCTCTTCACAAGCTTAACCGGTTGTTTTTCAGATATAGACGACGAAGTAATTCCAGCTTCAAGCGAAGAGATAAATGACTTTATTTATAAAGGATTAAATCAATTTTACTTATACAAGCCAGATGTGCCACAATTGGCCAATAATTATTTTAATAATAATGCCAGTTACCGCACATTCTTAGAAGGTGAGGCTAATCCTATCCAATTTTTTGAAAGCTTATTGAGTAATAGAGATCGCTTTAGCTTTATAGTTAGTGACTTTAGAGCATTAGAAAACAGCTTTAACAATATAAGCCTTACTACGGGCATGGAATACGGATTGGTTAGAATCCCAGAAACAAGCCGTGTATTTGGATATGTGCGCTATGTTTTACCCAATACTCCCGCTGCCAATCAAGGTGTTTCTCGAGGGATGCTTTTTGACAGAATAAATGAAACTGAATTAACTGAAGACAACTACCTTGAACTTCTAAACCAAGATAGCTTTACTATAGGATTAGCAGCAATAAATCAAGGCCAGTTAGTGCGTTTAGACCAGCAAATAAAATTGAATAAAATAGAATTTACCGAAAATCCCATTTTTTTAACTAAAGTAATCAATAGCGGTGAGACCCCAGTAGGCTATCTTATGTATAATGGTTTTGTTACCAGCTTTGAAAATGAACTAAATACAGCTTTCGCGGAATTTAAAGCGGCTAACATTCAAGAATTGGTGGTTGATTTAAGGTACAACCCAGGTGGAAGTATTGAAATGTGTAATGATTTAGCCAGCATGATTACCGGTCAATTTAATCAAGAACTCTTTATTACTCAACGTTACAATAGTAATTTTGAAGATGTACCGCGTTTTTTCAACAATAAACTTAGTAATGACGCTAGTATAAACAGCCTTAATTTAAACCAAGTATACGTGCTTACCACAACCAACTCGGCATCGGCAAGTGAATTATTAATTAGCGGCTTAAAGCCCTATATTAATGTCAAACAAATTGGCGATCGTACCCGAGGAAAATTTGAAGGCTCAGTAACCTTATACGATTCTGACAACTATTCCAGAAATGGTTCTAATCTTTCTATTAATCACAGTTACGCTATGCAACCTTTAGTATTAAAATCTATCAATAAAAACGGTTTTACCGATTATTTTAATGGTATAGAACCACAGCTTTTTATAGAAGAAGATTTCGGGAACTTAGGCGTTTTAGGAGATGAGCAAGAGCCCCTTTTAAAAGCGGCTTTAGATGATATATCTGGTGTTGGAAAAACGACTCCTACTGTTAGGGAATTTGATGTAAAACATTTGTATAATAGTAACCAAAAACTAAACTATTATAATAAGATGTTTATTGGCGCTCAAGAACTCCCTTAACCAACTTTTTATTGCCTTATTTAAGTAAAATCCCCTTCTTAGCTATAAGCTAAAAAGGGGATTTTTATGCATTATAATTTACTTGCAAAAGTTATTTAAGCGAACTGGATATTATTAATCATTGAACTCAACTCCGTTTGCCCCTATTCCTGTGGTTATACTTTGAATAAGTTCACCCTCTAGGTTGTAAATCATCACATCACTATTTTCGGTAAAACCGTTAACATCGGTATAAAAAATATGATCTTCTTCTACGGCAAATCCATAACCGACCCCCCAACTCGCTCCGTCTGCATTGGTATCAATCAAAGCGGTTTCGGTCATTATATCGGCATTGGCAGCATTTTTATAGATACTGCTTCCCTGGATGAAATAAATAAAATTATCATCAACATCAAATTTTGAAACCCCTGTGAAACCATCTGCAAAAGGAATTGTAGTAATTTTTTGTTTTGAATTGATATTAAACTTACTTACCCCTGATTGGTGCAAAACATAAAGAATATCGTCTTCCTCTTCTATAGCCTTGATGTTATCGGGTAAACTTATGGCCTGCTCCACACTAAAGTCTGATACTTTTATTGGAGTTATTTCTTTCCCTGTACCAAAAGAAGCGTTTTGAACAAATAAATAGTTGTCTGTCAGTTCTAATTGCTCTACACTCTTGTTCAATTCTATTTTTCGCAATAAACTAAAATCAGTTAAAGAATAAACCGTAATCGACTGTGAACCGCTGTTGCTTATATACAATACATTATCATCTGCCGCAGCAAATCTTGGTAATTCAATTTCTTCACTTATCGTGGCTACTTTTTCAAAAGTAAATCGGTTAACCACCTCTATTTTATTGCTATTGTTAAGTACTAAAAATGCCAAGTCCTCATTGGTAGTAAAATGATTGAGTACATCACCTAAAGGATTCCCGTTATTTGCATTGGCGTAAATACCATTTTCTAAGATAGCAAAATCGGCACTTAAAAAACTTACACTAGCGGTGGGCGAACCAAAATCACCTTCGTTTGAAATAATATAGCCCAAGTCGTACTTACCTTGTGGGGTAGGCAGACCCGAGTTATCGTCGTCGTTATTACAAGAAATGATAGTTAAACTTACCGCAACTAGCAGTATCC
Organism: uncultured Mesonia sp.; assembly: GCA_947499595.1. Lineage (GTDB taxonomy): Bacteria > Bacteroidota > Bacteroidia > Flavobacteriales > Flavobacteriaceae > Mesonia > Mesonia sediminis. Next base: position 108,033 of record CANMOY010000004.1, on the reverse strand, counting down.
AAGATTTAAAAAAATGCTTCATAAGATTTGTATTTATAGAATTAGATTAAAAAAAAGTTCAAAATTTCTTCCTGGCATTGGTTTATAATTAACCACAAAATAATTTTCATTGCTAAGGTTGCGCACCCGTGCCCCTAACTCCCAATTAAAAGTATTTGAAGAGGTATAACTTAAACTGGTCTGGGCAATAGGATAAGCCTTAAGAGCTGTTTTTTCGTTATTATTGGTTTGAGTATATACTTTACCAGTATAAATTGTTTGAGCAATGAAATTCCAGTTTTTATAAATTAGGTCTAACTTAGCGGTTAACTTATGCTTAGGAACATAAATAAGTGTGTTTCGTGTCTCTAAGTTTGTAGCCTCGGTAAAGGCATAGATACTTTTTACTTGAACTTCAAATTTTTTAAAGGTAGTTTTATAGGCTGCGTTTCCTTCAATCCCTCTTGTGCGCACTTTATGCGTATTTAAAGGTTTCCATATCGAAGCTTCGGCTGGCAACCACCTAATCATATCGCTGATTTTAATGTTATATCCGGTTAAACCGAATTGCCATCTTTTGCGTTTAAAACTATAACTCGCTTCAAATTGTCTTGAGGTCTCTGGTTTCAAGTCTAAATTACCTGCACCGGGCCAAAATAAATCGTTAAAAGTAGGTATTCGGTAATTTTTTGAAAAACTAGCTTTTAAACTATGGTTCTTATTTAATTGAAGATTGGTCCCTATTTGGTAAAGTATTGGCATATTAAAATCTTCTGTGTGCTGCAAGCTTACTTGAGCTTGATAGATCCAATTTGAAGTAAGATGTTGTTTAAGAAATAAGTGAGCTTTGCTAATCTGGCGCGAAGCGGCAGAAATAGCTGTACCTTCTGCCCAATCTTTTCGTAAATTTAAGCGAACCTCTGTATACAAGTTTTTATTCGGTTTAAAACCAGTTTGAAGTATACTCACTAAAGATTTGGCGGTGCCGTGATCTTTTAAATTTGGACGCTCTATGTTTTGAAAATAGGTATACTTTTCTTGTAGATATGCACCGCGAGCTTTGGCACTCCATTTACCTTTTACATATTCCCAAGCAAGTTGGCTTTTATAATTTTCATCCTGATATTTAGTTCGGATTTGAGTGGATTCTAAAATAGGAAAATGTCGTTCGCCATTAAATGCAGTTGAATAAAAAGTAAGTTTATGAAAATTATTAAGCTTTACAGAGGCATTGAGGTATAAGTTTAAATGATCAAAAGCTGCATTTTCATTTTTTGCATTAGAATTAAAAAACGGATAATCATTTTCAGATTGCACGTAATTCCCGCCCACTTGAGCACTAATTTTTTGGTTAGACCATTGGTAATCTAAACTTTGGTTAAAAGTGGCAAAACTACCTAAGGAAGAGTTTAAGGAGAGTTGATGGCCTTTTTCAAAATCAAGTTGGTTCTGCAGTAAGATACTTCCTCCAATTGCACCCGAGCCTAATTGCGCCGAACCACCACCAGATCGAACCAAAATATCGGAATATCCATGTGCCGAAAGAGTATTAAAGTCCACCTGCCCCAAAAAGGTAGAATTTACGTTTATACCATTCCATAAAACCGCTGTTTGCTGTGCCGTTGTACCTCGAAAACTAGGTGAAGAAACCATACCTAGGCCATTCTCTTTAAAAAAAATAGGCGTTTCAAAATTCAGAACATCTGTGAGTTGTGGTCGGTATTTCTTTATCTCACTACTTTTGATTTCGACAATATTTTGGCCTACAGATTGGGTTCTAATATTGCTTGCTTTAAGCACAACAGAATCGAGCAGTTCTCGTTTTTGCGCTTGAACAGCATAACCTAAAAGAAAAAGTAAGATTAAAAATAAAAATTGCCTCATAACCTATACTTGCTTATCCCGAGCAAATTGATTTAAAAAATTACTTTTGGCAGGTCTCCTGGCTTGCGTCTTTATAAAAAACCTTCCCATCTAAACGACAGTGGTATTGAAGAAATATTTATAAAGCGTTATAAAACTAAGCTTACAGTTGCGGGAACAGCTTCCGATTCTAACGGAATTCCCTTTTAATAAAATCGGATTGACATCTCGATTTTAACCAAAATTTGGGCAAATATAAACATTTTTTACACCGAGGTGTGGTTAAAATGAAATAATATTACTTTTGCATAAAGTTCAAACTATGCGTCAATTCTTTTTTTGTGTTTTAATTCTTACAAGCTTATTAAGTTGTAAAAAACAAACTTCCGCTTCAGCTACTCATACCCCACCGCTTCAAAATAAGAACGAAGCTTTAAAATTAAAATATGCCAATGGTTTTGCGGTAAACAAATACGATGATTACACTTTACTATCTGTTAGTCAACCATGGCCCGACGCGCAAAAAGATTTTATTTATGCTATAGCCGAAAATAAAATCAATATTCCAGACAGTGTAGTCTATGATGTTTTTGTACCGCGTACAATAAATCGTTTAATTGTCACTTCTACTACTCATATTCCGGCACTAGAATCCTTAAAACAATTAGACAAGCTCATTGCTTTTCCTAACTTAAATTATATTTCTTCACCGGCAGTACGAACAAAAATAGAGAAAGGCGAAGTTTTAGAAGTAGGAAATAAAAATCAGTTAAATACAGAGCTAGTATTAGCATCACAACCAGACGCGGTTGTGGCTTCGGCTATCAATGCCAACAATAAATCATACAGTACTTTAGAACGCAATGGGATCCCTGTTATTTATAACGGAGACTGGGTAGAAGAAACCCCTCTTGGTAAAGCCGAGTGGATTAAGTTTTTTGGTGTTTTATTAAATCAAGAGCAACAAGCCGACTCTATCTTTAATCATATTGAGACAAATTACCTTAATGCTAAAAAAATGGCTAAAAAAGCTACTTTAAAACCCTTAGTTCTAAGCGGTAGTTTATATAAAGATGTTTGGTATGCGCCTGCAGGAGACTCGTGGCAGGCACAACTAATTCAAGACGCTAACGCCAATTACGTTTATGAAAAAACCAAAGGAAAAGGAAGCCTCTCGCTGGCTTTAGAACAGGTTTTGGCAAATGCGCAAAATGCCGATATTTGGATTTCTCCAGGTAGTTTTACAAGCTACAATGCTTTGATTGAAAGCAATCAACATTACAGTCAGCTTAGCGCGTATCAGAATAAAGAAGTATACAGTATTGCTTTAACCACTGGAGAAACAGGTGGGGTACTATTTTATGAACTGGGCCCCAACCGACCCGATTTAATTTTAAAGGATTTGATTAAAATATTTCACCCAAATTTAGCCAATTATGATTTTACATTTTTTAAGCCTTTAAACCCTTAATATTTTGCAAAAACCTAAACGCCTGCTTTTTTTGGGTATATTACTCGTTTTAACTTTCTTCCTGATCAATATTAGTTTTGGTTCGGCTGCTATTCCTTTTGAAGAAGTACTCAAAATTCTTTGCTTTCAAGCCGAAGATTCGGTTGAGAAGTACATCGTACTCTCTTATCGTCTCCCAAAGGCAATTACAGCGATTTTAGTAGGGTCTGGTTTAGCTTTAAGCGGATTATTGATGCAAACCCTATTTAGAAATCCACTGGCCGGGCCTTATGTATTAGGTTTAAGCAGTGGCGCCAGCTTGGGAGTGGCCCTGGTTATTTTGGGTAGCCAATTTTTAAGTGGCTTGTTAACCATAAATTTATTTAACAACACGAGTATTATCATTGCGAGTAGTCTAGGAAGTTTTTTAGTTTTATTGGCTGTATTAATCGTAGCCAGGCGGGTACGAGATACCATGGCTATTTTAATAATTGGTCTTATGTTTGCGAGTTTTACTGCAGCGGCGGTTAGTATTCTTTCTTACTTTAGCGACGCCGAAAAACTGCAACAATATATTTTTTGGTCATTTGGAAGTTTAGGAGATTTAACATGGGAAGAGGTAATTTGGCTTGCTTCTAGTTGGTTCATAGGACTATCGCTTTCCTTACTTACCATTAAACCATTAAACGCCTTATTATTGGGCGAAGCCTATGCTCAAAGTGTGGGTACACAGATTAAAAAAAATAGGATTTTAGTTATTTTAGCAACAAGTATTTTAGCAGGTTCAATCACTGCATTTGCCGGGCCCATTGCATTTATTGGCTTGGCAGTACCCCATCTCGCAAGACTCATTATAAAACAAAGTAACCATGCATTTTTGTTTCCTGCTTGTATAATTCTAGGAAGTTTACTGATGTTAATAAGTGATTTAATAGCACAAATGCCCAGTTTCCAGTTTACCTTACCCATTAATGCTGTAACTTCGCTTTTTGGAGCTCCAGTAGTAATATGGCTATTGGTGCGCAAAAAGAAAATGAGTTTTTAAGCAATGACCAAGCCGATTTTACATACAACAAACCTAAGTATTGGCTACCACCAAGAATGCATCGCTCAAGTAGATGATTTAAACATCAACAAAGGTGAGCTGGTAGCCATTATCGGTAAAAACGGAGCGGGAAAATCTACTCTACTAAAAACGCTATCAGGAAACCTATCTCCTCAATCAGGAAAGGTAAGTATTAATAATACCCCTGTTTGCCAATTAACTGCTCTAGAAATAGCCAAGAAAATTGCTATTGTATTAACCAAAACCGATTTTTCAACCCATTTGAGTGTTCAAGAACTAGTGGCTTTAGGAAGACAGCCCTATACCAACTGGTTAGGGAGCCTTACAAACCGAGACAAAAAAAAAGTTATTGAAGCGCTTAATTTGCTCGACATAGCCCATAAAAAGCGTGCTTCGTGTTCTAATTTAAGCGACGGCCAACTGCAAAAGGCTATGCTTGCCAGGGCGATTGCTCAAGACACGCCACTCATTATTTTAGACGAACCTACCTCCCATCTTGATTTATATCATAAGGTATTTGTTTTAAAAACGTTGCGTTTTTTAAGTAAAAAAACCAATAAAGCAATTGTATTTGCCTCGCATGAAATTGATCTAGCCCTACAATTGTGCGATAAAATTATTCTGGTACATCAAGCCAAAGTCAAACAATACGAAACCCATCAAGTTATAGAGAGCAATATTTTAAATCAAATGTTCCCATCAGAACTTATTTATTTTGACAAGAACAGTAAAAGCTTTAAAATTAAGGATGCTATCATTAAATAATGTAATATGAGTAATGAGATTATTATTATCATTTTCGCTTTAAGCGGATTTTTTTTAGGTGCTTTAATTCTATTCATACTGTATAATCAAATCAGTAAAAGGCAAATAGAGAATTTGGTGAAACAACACCAAACCCAACTTGAAAAGCAAGAGGGCAATTACAAGAGCAGAATAAACAAATATGAGGAGCAAATTATTGATCTGCAGGCCGATTGCAAGAAGGCTGAGAAGGAATTATTTGAAACCAAATCAGACCTGCGCCAGAGTCTTTTTATGGAGCAAAGTTTACAGCAAAAATTAAATACTCAAAAAACAGAACTAACTGATTTACAAGCAAAATTTAAAACCGATTTTGAAAACTTAGCCCAAAAGATTCTAGAGCAAAAATCTGAAAAGTTTACCCAACAAAATCATGATCAAATCAATCAATTGCTTAATCCGCTACAAGAAAAAATAAAAAGTTTTGAAAACAAAGTTGACCAAACCAATATTAATGCGGCCAAGCAATATACTGCGCTAGAAAAGCAACTGCAGTTTTTAAATCAGCAAAACATAAAGATAAGCGAAGAAGCCACTAATCTAACGAAGGCCCTCAAAGGAAATTCTAAAATGCAAGGAAATTGGGGTGAGATGATTCTAGAACGCGTATTAGAGCGAAGCGGATTACAAAAAAATAGTGAGTATTTTGTGCAGCAACATTTTACCACAGACGAAGGAAAGCGCTACTTCCCCGATGTGATAATTGCTTTACCAGGTGAAAAGAAAATGGTAGTTGACTCAAAAGTTTCGCTTACCGCTTATGAAACCTATTGCAATACGCAAGAAGAATCTGAAAAGAAAGTAGCCCTTAAACAACACCTGCTATCAATTGAGAATCATATTTCAGGCTTAAGCGAAAAAAATTACCAAAAACTATATCCAGAACAAAGTCCAGATTTTGTTTTATTGTTTATCCCTATAGAAGCTGCATTTGCCTTGGCGAGTCAAGAAAATCCGCAATTATACGGTCAAGCCTTTGATAAAAATATCATTCTTGTTACGCCTACTACCCTCTTAGCTGTACTGCGAACAATTGATAGTATGTGGCAAAACGAAAAGCAGCAACAAAATGCAATTGAAATCGCTACCCGAGCTGGTGCCTTGTATGACTCGTTTCACTTACTAATTGAAGAATTAGATAAACTAGGCCAACAGATTACTACAGTACAGAGAACCTACGATCGAGGGATGAAAAAATTAACGGGAAAGGGCAACTTGATTTCGAAGGTCGAAAAGCTTAAAAAATTAGGAGCAAAAGCCAATAAACAATTAGAAAAACAGTAACTTTCGTTAAATTCAAACTTATGAAGAAAACACTAAGTATTGTACTTTTAGTTATTAGCGTTTTAGCTGTAGCCTACTATGCATTTATTTATTTTGTGCCTTATAGCGAAGGTACACGAGCGGGTGAACTTATAAAATTTAGTAATCGTGGGGTGATCATAAAAACATGGGAAGGTGAAATAAGTCAAGGTATAAGCGGAGCTCAGATATTTCAGTTTTCGGTTTTAGATCAAAATAAAGAGGTAATTCAAAAACTAAAAGAATACCAAGGAGAATATGTTAAACTTACCTATATAGAAAGATTTGGCACCTTTGTATTCTGGGGAGATACAAAATATTTTGTAACTAAAGTTGAACGCTCATCTTCCCCACATTTTAGACGTTAATTCAGTAACTAAATATGCAAACAAGATATAAAACTATTAAAGAGTCTCAAGTTACCTTTTCAGAACTTATGCTCCCTTCTCACTCCAATTTTAATAACAAAATACATGGAGGCTATATTTTAAATTTATTAGACCAAATTGCGTTTGCTTGTGCCTCAAAGCACAGCGAGGCATACTGCGTGACGGCAAGTGTAGATAAGGTGAATTTTTTAAACCCAATTGAAATTGGTGAGTTGGTCACCATGCGTGCTTCTATTAATTACGTAGGTAGAAGTTCAATGGTTATTGGTATTCGCGTTGAAGCCGAAAATATTAAAACCCAACAGAAAAAACATTGCAATTCATCCTACTTTACTATGGTAGCTAAAGATGAAGCTGGTCAAAGCGTTGAAGTTCCTGGACTTAGATTAAATACTGAAAACGACATGCGCCGTTTTGTGCGCGCAGTACAGCGCCGAAAAACAAAATCTGAACATAAGGAAAGCTTTAGTGAACAACACTTTTCTAGTGCTCCTTACTTAGAATTATTGAAAGAGGAAAAGGTTCAAATAGCCCTTTAATCAAACTTTATATTGATTATTAAACGCTTAGAGTGACGTTTTAAAATGGATTAGAATTTACAAAAGATATTCTAATCCCAACAAAACCCACCCTACTATTAGAAACAATCCTCCTAAAGGGGTAATTGGACCTAAAAACTTTTTAGGCTTCTGCTTATACCCCAAGTATATTAAACCGTAAATGCTTCCTGAAAAAAGCAGAATACCTACTGCAAAACAACAAGTTAAGGCGACGCTTAAGGAATCTCCCCACGATAAACTGCTACCGCACCACAATAGTGCTAAGGCGTGAAACATTTGATAACGAATTGCCGTTTCAAAACTACGAAGCTGGTCTATAGTCAATTTACTCTGTAGTACATGAGCCCCGAAAGCTCCTAACATAACTGCTATCCCGCCAAGAATAGCAGCAAAACTTATAACGATATCTTGCATTTTTTTTGCACAAAGCTATTCTTTTTTTCTTAGAAAATATGGTATTTTAGATTCATGATAGTACTATCTATATGTAAAATATCGTTTTAAGATACGATAATCAATAATATCAATAATTTTAACGATATTTGAAAAAGATAACTAAATCATGGTAGCCACACTAACAGGCGATATTGTAAAATCGCAAAATTTAAAAGACCCTCAGCTTTATATAGGTGCTCTTAGCTCTATTTTTAATCGTTTAAATTTAAATTATGAGTTATTTGGTGGTGACAGTTTTCAAATTGAATTGGCCGAACCGGAAGATAGTTTTGCTCTAGCGCTTCAAATTAAGGCGCACTTAATTGAAATAGGTAATATTCAAACCCGCATCGCTATAGGTATAGGCGAAATTACTTTTCAAGGCGATAGCTTACTGACCCGACAAGGAAGTGCTTATTTGCGTTCTGGTAGATTACTTGAAAAGATTAAAAATTCTAAACAAAATCTAGCTATACGCACGGGGGATGAAAAATTTGATTCAGAAATAAATATAGGCTTCAAACTTTGCGAAATACCCATTTCACAATGGACTAAAAACACAGCCGAGATCGTGAGCCTTCTTTACACTTATCCTGATTTAAACCAAGAGCAATTGGGCAAGAAAATAGGCATAAAGCAAAATACAGTGAGCGAGCGTATTAAGCGTTCACATTGGGGCGTTCTAAAAGAATTTGATACTTTATTTAAAGAAAAAGTAAAGGCTTTAAACCTATGATTTTACTATTTATAAAATTATTACTGGCTCATCTTTTAGGTGATTTTTTACTACAACCTGATACCTGGGTAGCCAGCAAGGAAAAGAAAAAAATAAAATCGGTTAAATTTTATCTGCACCTGACAGTACATGCTGGTTTGTCCTTACTTTTCTTAGCACATTGGCGTTATTGGTATGTCGTTTCACTAGTGGTTTTGAGCCATGGGTTCATTGACCTATTAAAATTATATCGGCAGAAAAAACACAATCGGCGCTTTTGGTTTTTTACCGATCAGACTTTACATTTGCTATCCATTTTTTTAATTACCTTATTTTACGGATACCATCATCAAATTCTCTCATGGAAAGACCTTACTTTACCTGATGTATTTTGGGTTTATGGTACGGGGCTATTTTTTCTCAGTTTTCCGTGTGCATTTGCCATTAAAACAGCTTTGGCCTATTACACCCCTAAAACAGAGATTAAAAAAGATGAAAGCTTACATAAAGCCGGTCTATATATTGGTATGCTAGAAAGAATTCTGGTCTTTTTGTTTGTTATTACCCAACACTGGGAAGGCATAGGGTTTTTGCTTGCTGCAAAATCAATTTTTAGGTTTAGTGATCTTACCAAGGCAAAAGACCGTAAATTAACCGAATATATACTTATAGGAACCTTATTAAGCTATGGTATAGCTATATTAATGGGGTTACTTTGCAATTTTATAGCTTTTCAACTTTAAAAGTAATCTTGTATTAGGGATTGAACGGTATGTTTGAGCTCTTGTTTTTTATAAAAAACAAAGCGAGTAGTGAAAGCCCGGCCTGTTTTAAGCTAAAACAGGAATACCCAAAAAAATAACCCTAGTCATTAAGAAACTAGGGTTATTCAATAAGCGTAATTACTGATTAGCGGGAGTAGTTAGGCGCTTCTTTTGTTATGGTGACGTCATGCGGATGACTTTCGAAAACACCGGCCGAAGTAATTTTTACAAATTTCCCTTCTTCTTTTAAGGTGTTGATATTTTTTGCTCCACAATACCCCATACCTGCACGCAAACCTCCAATAAATTGGTTCATACTTTCCACCAATTCACCTTTATAAGGTACTCTACCTACAATGCCTTCTGGTACTAATTTTTTTATATCGTCTTCAACATCTTGAAAATATCTATCTTTTGATCCTTTTTGCATGGCTTCTACAGAGCCCATGCCGCGGTAAGATTTATATTTTCTTCCTTCATAAATAATTGTTTCTCCTGGTGATTCTTTTGTACCGGCTAAAAGTGAACCTAGCATAACGCAGTCTGCTCCTGCTGCAATAGCCTTAGGAATATCCCCTGTATAACGTATCCCGCCATCTGCAATTACCGGTATACCAGACCCTTTAATGGCTTGTGCTACTTCTAAAACTGCTGAAAATTGTGGAAAACCTACTCCTGCTACAACTCGAGTTGTACAAATAGATCCGGGTCCGATACCTACCTTAATTCCGTCTGCACCAGCCTCTACCAAATATTTTGCAGCACTAGCGGTTGCAATATTTCCTACTACAACGTCTAAATTAGGGAATTTGGACTTTACTTGTTTTAAAACCTCAACCACTCCTTTTGTATGTCCGTGGGCCGTGTCAATAATTACCGCATCTACACCGGCATTTACCAAAGCTTCTGCACGATCTACAGCATCGGGTGTAACCCCTATGGCTGCTGCAACGCGTAGCCTACCGTATTTATCTTTATTGGCAATAGGTTTTTGGGTTAATTTTGTTATATCTCTAAAGGTGATTAAACCTGCGAGTTTATTTTGCTGATTTACTACAGGTAATTTTTCTATTTTATTTTGTTGTAATATTTCTTCGGCATCCTCTAGCGAAGTACCCTCTGCAACTGTTACTAGATTTTCACTAGTCATAACCTCTTTTATGGGGCGATCAAGGTTTTTCTCAAATCTTAAATCTCGGTTTGTAACTATTCCTATAAGTTCGTTAGCCTCATTCACTATAGGAATACCACCAATACTATGCTCACGCATTTGATTTTTTGCATCGCGAACGGTAGCCCAAAGTGGTAAAGTTACGGGGTCTATAATCATTCCGCTTTCTGCGCGTTTTACCTTTCTTACTTTTAATGCCTGCTGCTCAATGGTCATATTTTTATGTAATACACCAATACCGCCTTCCCGAGCCATGGCTATTGCCATTTGTGACTCGGTTACGGTATCCATCGCAGCAGAAGCGATAGGTACATTTACCTTAATATTTTTAGAAAAATTTGATTGGGTACTTACTTCGCGCGGAAGAACTTCTGAGTAAGCAGGAATCAACAATACATCATCATAAGTTAATCCTTCGCCTACTATTTTGTTGTTGTGTGCAGTCATCGCAATTAGAGTTTAATTGCATGCAAAAATACGTTATTATGCTTACTTATAATGAATCATGTCTTTTTTTTTCTGAATAAATATCAGCAACCTGAATAAACTGAAATTAATTTTACACTAGCCCTATTGATTTATTATTATTTAAGTACAATATTAATGAATAAGAAATAGGCTTTTTTTTACGGTATTTAATTAAAGAAAATTATAGAATAGTCTTTAAGAATAGTAAATACACTATGCTTCATACCAACTTTAAAAATTTAATTTATTTCTAAACTAAAAGTTAGTTTTATTTCTGTTCCAGTAAAGCTATGGGGTATTATTTCTAAACTTCCGTTATTTTCTAGAACGTATTTTTTAACCAATTTTAATCCTAAACCAAAGCTATTCGCGCTAGGTTTAACATTAACAGGCTCTAAATGATTGATGTTTTGAATAGAATCAATTAAATCTTGATGCATTTCCTCACCTTCATTCAATATCGATAGGGTGATCTTGTCTTTGTCGCTAGTATCATAATTAATAATAATACGGCCTTTCTTATCTGTATACTTAAGTGCGTTTGTTAAAATATTATGCAAGATTACATGAAGTTGAGCCACTTGTATTTTTACAATTGGCTTTTGTTCTATACAATTATGAATTAAATGAACCTCTTTATATTTTGCAGGAATTTTATAAACACTTAAAACATCTGTCATCTCTTTCTGAATATCCAGGGGCTCAAATGTGCTTTTTATCTGGCCATTAATCTGACTATTGGCCCAAACCAGTAAATTATTTAGCATACGAAAAGTTTGAGTAAGCTGTAAGCGTATTTCTTTAAATGCCTCTTCCTTCTCATTATAGCTCAGGCTGCTTAACACGGTATCATCCATTAACTGCGTCATGGCAGCAATGGGTGAACGTATATCATGTGAAACGATTGAGAATAGGACATTTTTATTCTCATCTATTTCTTTTAAATGTTTATTTTTTCGATTCAATTCAGTAATAAGCCGTGCTCTTTGCTTACCAATTTTTCTGTATTTAAACATAAAAAACAAAGTCAACAGTAAGAATAGGCCACCAATGATTAATAAACTATTTCTCGATTTTATTTGATTTTGAGATGCCTTATTTTTTTCTTGTAGTAATTGGTTCTCTTTTTCTTTTAAATCTAGCTCTAACAAACCAACAATTTGTGCTTGTTCTTTGTTATAGAGCGAATCGCTCAATTGTGAATGAAGCGTCAAGTTTTCTAAGGCTTTTGGCAAATTCTTTGTTTTCTGATATAATTTAGCCAATAATTTGGTATTGCGTTTCAAATCCCAAGTTGCTTGCAAGGCGCTTGATTCTCTTTTGGCTTGCTCTGCTGTACCAATAGCAAGATCTATTTTATTTTGCTTGGCGTACACTTCGGCTAGACCGTGAAGTACAAAAATGCGTTCATAATTGGTTACCGATGGGTTATTAAGTACTTGAAGATACTTTGTTTCTGCTAGGTTTAATTTACCTTCAACAAAATCTAATTCTGCCAACCTATTCAGTGTATTTAGGTAAATATGATTATTAGGATCGGTTAAATTGCTTTTTGTTTCTAGATAAAGTTCCCTCGCCTTTTTATAATCGCCTAAATAAAAATAAGACATTCCTGCATTTAGAGAAAACGCTGGATTCTCTTTGATTTGAACATCTCGAGCCTGGTTAAAATAATCTACCGCCTGTTGATGCCTTCCCAAAGCCTGCTGTACCAAACCCAAACCATTATAAGCTAGCGCCTGATTTTGCTTATCATCAGTTTTTTGAAAAATATAGAGTGCCTGTTGGTTATATTTCAACGACTCTGCATAGTCTCCTCGAATATAACTTATAGAGCCTCTAACTTTGCAGGCAAGTCCCTTTAAACTATCATTAGGGAAACGTTCTAAAAATGTTTCGGCTTTCTGGATTAAAGAAGCTGATTTATATAAATCGTTTTTATAGATTTTTATTGCTTCGTTTAAATAAAAACTACTAGAATCTTGAATCTGACTTATACCTTTTGCAGATATAAATAGCGCAAAAAAAAATAGAGTAAGCCGTACACTGTAGTTTTTCATTAGCCAGAAGTTTAGCTTTAATGATAGGTTTTAAAAATTTGAGTAGCCATATTATATGCCGATTCAAAGCTCGTCATCTTAACATTAAACTCGGTCTTTTGTTGATTAAAATAGCTCAACATTTTTTCTGTTGGCATATTTCCCGTTAATTTATCCTTGGCCATTGGGCAGCCTCCAAAACCTTGAATAGCACCATCAAAGCGTTTACACCCCGCTTTAAATGCGGCATCTACTTTATTATGCCAAGCCTCTGGGGTGGTATGCAGGTGAGCTCCAAATTCGATATTAGGATAAGCCGGAATTAAATTAGAAAAGAGATAAGAAATAGTTTCTGAATTAGAAGTGCCAACTGTATCGGATAATGATAAAATCTCTACACCCATCTGGGCTAGCTTTTCGGTCCATTCTGCAACAATTTCAACATTCCACGGGTCCCCGTATGGGTTTCCAAAACCCATAGAAAGATAAGCCACTACTTTTTTATTATGTTGATCTGCCAGGTTAATTATTTCCTGCAAAAGCTCAACAGATTCTTCTATGGTTTTATGCGTATTACGCATTTGAAAATTCTCTGATATAGAGAAAGGATAGCCCAAATAGTCTATCTCTTGATGTTGAACGGCATCTTGCGCACCACGCAAGTTGGCAACAATGGCCAATAGTTTTGTTTTCGTCTTACTCAAATCAAGTCCGGCGAGTACTTCTGCCGTATCTCGCATTTGTGGAATGGCTTTGGGTGAAACAAAACTACCAAAATCTAAAGTATCAAAACCACAGCGAAGCAATGCTTGCAAATAGTCAATTTTTTGACTTGTAGGAATAAACGATTTAATGCCTTGCATGGCATCTCTAGGACACTCAATAAGCTTAATTTCTTTCATACGCCCAAAGATACACGTTCTGTTTAAAATAAATAACTTATGCTACAAATCCATAAAGAAAAATCAGACAAACAAAAATAGGGCTATTCCTACAAATACTGCTATTTGAAGGTAATTAAGGTATATAAAAGTTCTGTTATTTTGATTAATTCGCCTTGAAATAGCGGCCGCAAGGAATGCAAAAGATGAAAAAACTAAAAAAGAAACAACAATAAAAAGCAACCCCAGTATATAAATTTGCAAGATAAAAGTCATCTTTTCACTAAACAAAAATTGAGGAAGTAACGCCAAAAAAAACAACGCCACTTTAGGGTTTAAAATATTCATTATGAAACCTTGTTTAAAAAGTGCCGCTGTTGACTTAAAGCCCACTTTCTTTTCGTTTAGCCGAATAGGTGCATTATGCTGATAAATTTTATAGGCTAGATAAAGCAGATAGGCTGCTCCAAAAACTTTTACCATAAACAAGGCTTGTGGATACTTCTTTAGTAGCCCGGCCAAACCAAAAGCTACTAGACTAGTATGCACTAAGCACCCTATCATTAATCCTAAAACAGTAGCAATACCATATTTACGGCCATAAACCAAGCTTTGTGTGAGTACAAAAATATTATCGGGCCCTGGTGAAAGTGCCAGTAAAAAAACTACCGCGCAAAATGACAGCAGGGTTTCAATCATTATTTTTTAGCGCTAAGTTTTAGGTTTATTTCTTTAATCAAACGCGGCCCCTCATAAATAAAACCGGTATAAAGTTGAACTAAACTGGCTCCGGCTTCAAGTTTCTCCAAAGCATCTTCGGCCGTATGTATACCTCCTACCCCAATTATAGGAAAAGACTGTTTACTATTTTGTGAAAGGAAACGTATAACTTCAGTCGATCTCGATTTTAATGGTTTTCCGCTAAGACCACCTTTTTCTTTTCTACCTTCAGATTGTAATCCTACTCTAGAAATGGTGGTATTGGTCGCAATTACACCGCTAATTTGGGTTTCTTGCACAATTTCAATTATGTCAAGTAACTGCTCGTCGCTAAGATCTGGTGCTATTTTTAGCAATATGGGTTTAGGTTTTGGTTTTTGTTTGTTTTGTTCTTGTAAAGCAAAAAGTATTTTCTTTAATGGCTCTTTATCTTGTAATGCTCTTAAATCTGGTGTATTGGGCGAACTTACATTCACTACAAAATAATCTACATAATCAAAAAGTTGTTCAAAACCTTTTTGATAATCCAAGAGAGCTTGATCATTAGGCGTAATTTTATTTTTACCAATATTACCGCCTATTATAACCCGTTTTTTATTCTTTTTTAATCGCTCTACGGCGGATGCTAAGCCTTGATTATTAAATCCCATTCTATTGATAATAGCAGCATCTTCTTTAAGCCTAAAAAGTCTTTTCTTTGGGTTTCCTTCCTGGGGTTTCGGGGTTAAAGTACCAATTTCAACAAAACCAAAACCTAATGATCCTAATTCATTAAAAAGCTGAGCATCTTTATCAAAACCCGCAGCTAATCCTACAGGATTTTTAAATTTTAAGCCAAATACCTCTCGCTCTAAACTTTTATCGTTTACAGCAAAACGCTTTTTAAAAAATTGCTCTACCCCAGGGATTTTAAAAGCAAACTTTAAAGTCTTAAAAGTGAAATGATGTACTTTTTCTGGATCAAATTTAAAAAGCAAAGGCCTTATTAAAGAGGTATACATGGTAATAATAGGTTTATGCAAAAATAATTTAAATTGAATAAGGGCAAGACTAAATGCAATAAAAAACCAATGTTTTTTTATGAAACTTAAGGAGCTAAAATTGCTTTCGGCTAGTTGATTATGTACTTTTACCAAAATTTATGCTTTATGATTAATAGAGAAGAACTAATAGAAAGATTTGTAAGCTATGTTACCATAGATTCTGAGAGTGACCCAAATTCTAAAACCACCCCAAGCACCCAAAAACAATGGGATATAGCGAATAAGCTGGTTCAAGAGTTAAAAGATATGGGCCTGAAAGATGTTAGTATCGATGAGCACGCCTACATTATGGCAACAGTACCAAGTAATGTGGAACACCCAGTGCCGAGTATAGGCTTTATATCACATTTTGATACCTCACCAGATTTTACTGGTAAAGATGTCAAACCGCAGATAATAGAAAATTATGACGGAAAAGATATTTTACTCAATAAAGAACAAAATATTATTTTGTCGCCCGATTATTTTGAAGATTTATTGATGTACAAAGGTCAGACTTTGATTACCACAGACGGTACTACATTACTAGGTGCAGACGACAAAGCGGGAGTTACCGAAATTATGACTGCAGTAAAATATTTAGTAGAGCATCCAGAAATAAAGCACGGAGATATCAAAATTGGTTTTACTCCAGATGAAGAAATTGGACGTGGTGCACATAAATTTGATGTTAAAAAATTTGGTGCAGAATGGGCCTATACAATGGATGGTAGCCAAGTAGGTGAACTTGAATATGAAAACTTTAACGCTGCTGGCGCACAGGTTAAAATTACTGGTAAAATTGTACACCCTGGTTATGCCAAAGGAAAAATGATTAACAGCATGTATATTGCTCAAGATTTCATCAATTCCTTACCAAGATTAGAAACTCCAGAACACACAGAAGGACGCCAAGGCTTTTTTCACTTAACCAAAATTGAGGGTGAAGTAGATGAAACACGTTTAAATTACATTATACGGGATCACGATAAAGAGCATTTCGAAGCTAGAAAGAAGGTTATGTTAGACCTAGCCAAAGAAATAAACGAGCAACACGGACGAGAAGCAGTAAGTATTGAAATAAAAGACCAGTATTTTAATATGCGTGAAAAGGTAGAACCCGTTATGCATATTGTTGATATTGCTGAACAAGCGATGAAAGAATTAAACATTGAACCGCTTATAAAACCTATTAGAGGAGGTACAGATGGCTCTCAATTATCATATATGGGATTACCTTGCCCTAATATTTTTGCCGGCGGACATAATTTTCATGGTCGTTATGAATATGTACCAGTCGAAAGTATGATTAAAGCTACACAAGTTATTATAAAGATTGCAGAGTTAACTGCCCAGCAGTACAAAAAATAAAACCAGTCAATTCATTCAACACAAAAACAACCAAATTTATAATATTAAATTTGGTTGTTTTTTTATACTAAATTTGAAGTATGTAATTATCTCATTTGCTATGGATCCAGTTAAAGAATATATTACCAAACACGAAAAGTGGAGTAAACAGCTGCAAGAATTACGAATGCTTTTATTGAAGACTCCCCTAGAAGAAACGATTAAATGGGGTTCTCCCGTTTATACGTTAAACAATAAAAATGTAATTGGGTTAGGTGCTTTTAAAAACCATTGTGCGCTATGGTTTTTTAAAGGTAGTCTATTGCAGAAAAACCAGTCTTTACTCATTAACGCTCAAGAAGGTAAAACAAAAAATCTGCGTCAGATTCGCTTTAAAGCAGGAGATCAGATTCCTGAAAAGGAAATAAAAGCCTATATCCTGGAAGCAATAGCTATTGAACAAACTGGAGTAAAAAGTCAGACCAGTCTAAAAACAACTATTACGATTCCTCCAGAACTTCAAGCTGCTTTTGATAACAATACCTCACTAAAAACAGCTTTTGAAAAACTAAGCATTGGAAAAAAACGGGAATATTGCCAGTACATTTCCGAGGCTAAACGAGCTTCTACTAAAACTTCGAGATTAGAAAAAATAACTCCAATGATTCTAGCCTTAAAGGGGCTGCACGATAAATACCGAAAGTCATAAAAAAAATCCCAAATTTAAATTTGGGATTTTTTTTACTATAGAAAGCTATAGTTACTTTTTAGTTTCTTTCTCTGGATTTTGAACCAATTTACTTAGTTCCATTGAGATAGAAGCTTTATTAACGGTAATTTTTCCAGCACCAGTTTCGATAATTACCGCATTTAGTTTCTCGCTAAAATCTACAACCTTGCCGTGAATACCACCGCTGGTTACAACTTTGTCACCCTTTTTAAGGCTTTCACCAAAGTTCCTTTCTTCTTTTTGCCTCTTTTGTTGTGGTCTTATCATGAAGAAATAAAAAACGATGATAATCGCAATAAAAGGTAAAAAACTTGATATTTGATCCATTATAAAATATTAGTGGTTATGTCCTTCGTGTCCAGCTGCTGCTTTTCCTGCAGTTTGTTGAGCAGCTCCTCCATTTTTAGGAGTTACAAAAGTTCTAATTCTCAAGGTTTCTTGACCGCTTGCCGTGTTAGCGCTTACGCGGATAGATTTAGATTGATTATTTGGTCTACCCGAAGAGTTAAATTTAACTTTTATTTCTCCAGCTTCACCTGGGGCCACAGGAGTTTTTGTCCATTGAGGTACAGTACAACCACAGCTAGCCTTTGCATTTGAAATTACCAATGGCGCATCTCCAGTATTTGTAAACTTAAAGGTATGTTCTACTATATCACCTTCGTTAATTGTACCAAAGTCATGGGAATCTGACTCGAATTGCATAACTGGTGTTCCAGTAGCTTTTGCATCGCGTTCAGCAACTTCTTTTTGGTTTTCTTCTTTAACTTTGTCTGCGGCATTCTCTTTACAAGAAGTGAAAGTAATTCCCGCTACAGCGGCAAGAATCAATAATCCTTTTTTCATTGTGTTTAATTTTTAATTGTTGAAATATAATTTTTACGGAGCTAAAATTAAGAAAAAAGTTTCAACTACATCAAGCCTCTACCCACTTTATTTAATTCTCCTTTTTCTTTTAATTCTTTAGATAATTTATCTAAAATACCATTGATAAAAATACTGCTTTTAGGCGTACTATATTCCTTAGCTATCTCAAGGTACTCGTTGATGCTCACCTTTACAGGAATAGAAGGAAATTTTAAAAACTCACATAAAGCCATCTTTAATAAAATGCTATCAATATCCGCTATACGGTCTTTATCCCAATTGGGGGTCTTATCTTGAATTAGATTACTATAATATTCCTGATTCAACAAGCATTTTTCGAGCAAATCTATAGCAAATTCCTCATCTTCTTCATTTTTAAATAAAGCTGGAATTCTTACTTGTTCTTGAGTCTCTTTAGTCTTGCTTATCAACTTAAGTACCGCAGTATTTACCAAAGGTAAATCATCTAACCAAGTTAATTTTTTATCTTCTAAATATTCATAAAGCTTATCATTGGGTGCAATTATTTCTTTAAAAAGATAAGTAACAATTTTTTTATCTTCTTTATAGGTTGTTGCTTCTTGATCTAAGTAGGCTATGAAGCGTTCATCTTCTTTGATTAAATCCCACAGTATGGCCACATATTCGTCATCTTGATGCCAATTGTTTAACTTATGGTCTTCTATAAGCTCTTCTAACTGGCCACTTTGCTCTAATTGTTTAAGGAATTTATTGTCTACAAAATTTAAACTAGGATTGATGTCTTTTGCAGTAGGTAAAAATTTCTTTTGTGATTTTTCTATGAAATCTTGGGCTTTGTTTCTTACCTGTAGAAGCAAATCTAAGTTTAGTAAGAAAAGGTCATACATATCTTCCATACTCTTATAGATAAACTTTTTTTCTGCACCCAAATTTTGGTTTTTGGATTGTGTAAATGCGTAGAAAGACTGCATTACTTTTACACGGATATGTCTTCTTGTTAACATAGATAAATAAAGAACTTGATTTAAAAGATTAAAAAAGGGCGAATTAAAATTCGCCCTGCAAAAATAAAACTTATTTGTTGCAAATCGGTATTTGATTTACTTTTCTTGCTTCTTTTTTTCAATGCGCTCTTGCGCAATTTTAAGAGCAGCTTGGTGGGTTGTCATCTTGTTCTCTTCGGCCTTATTAAGTATTTCTAAGGTTGTGTTATAGATGTTCTCCGTTTTAGCCATTGTTTCTTCGCGGTTGTAACCTTTTAACTCGGCGTAAACATTAATCACACCTCCAGCATTAATCAAGAAATCGGGTGCGTAAACTATTCCTTTTTCTTGAAGTAGTTTTCCGTGCTTAGCCTCATTTTCTAATTGGTTATTTGCTGCCCCGGCTATTACCTGTGCTTTTAATTTACCTATCGTTTCATCATTCACTGTGGCTCCTAAAGCACAAGGTGCATAAATATCAACATCTGCAGTGTACAAATCTGAACCAGTATAAATTTTGGCTCCGTATTTTTGTTGTACGGCTTCTAAACGCTCTTGATTGATGTCTGAGATAAATACCTCTCCTCCTTCTTCACGAATATGTTTCACCACGGTTTCACCCACATTTCCTATTCCTTGAACAAGTACTTTTTTACCTTCTAGGTTGTCTGTTCCAAATTTATATTTAGCAGCAGCTTTCATACCCATATAAACACCGTATCCTGTAACTGGTGAAGGGTTACCTGATCCTCCCAAATGCTCAGAAATACCGGTTACATATTTAGTTACCTCACGAACGGTATCCATATCTTCAGTTTGCATACCTACATCTTCTGCCGTGATGTATTTACCACTTAAAGAATCAACAAATTTACCAAAACGACGCATCAACTCAGGCGACTTTTGCGTTTTAGCATCCCCGATGATAACCGCTTTTCCTCCCCCTAAATCCAATCCAGAAATAGAGCTTTTAAAGGTCATTCCTCGAGAAAGACGCAACACATCATTCAATGCTTCCCACTCACTGCTATAATTCCACATTCTAGTACCTCCTAAAGCAGGTCCTAAAACTGTGTTATGTATTCCTATAATCGCTTTTAAACCTGTATCTTTGTCATAGCAAAAAACCACCTGCTCATGTTCATCAAAAGAAAGCTGACCAAAAACTGGCGCTACCTTTTTAATTTCATCGGCATTCAATATTTCAGCATTCATAGTATAAAATTTAAATTATTAATGTCTTAATTTTGTACCGCAAAAATACATATTGTTTATAGATTAATTAGGTTTTTAATCTAAAAATAAAAATCTTTTAAAACTCACTTTACAAAACGGAATGAAAGAGTTACGGCACCTGAATAAATATTTTGTCAAGTATAAATGGAGTCTATTACTAGGACTTGTGATAACGGTAGCCGCCCGTATATTCGCGGTTTACGTTCCACAATTTATAGGAGACTCTACTCACGTAGTTGAACAATATGTGAACGGCGAGGTAACCGATTTAGCATTGGTCAAAAAAGAACTTTTAAACAATATCTTAATAATTCTAGGGGCTACCTTGCTCTCTGCGCTTTTCACTTTTTTAATGCGGCAAACCTTTATTGTGGTCTCTCGCCGAATTGAGTTCGATTTAAAAAACGAGGTTTATACACAATACCAAAACTTATCGCTCAATTTTTATAAAAAAAATAGAACGGGAGATTTAATGAACCGCATCAGTGAAGATGTTTCTAAAGTTCGTATGTATGTTGGTCCAGCTTTGATGTACAGCATTACCACAATTACCTTATTTGTGGTGGTAATTACCTATATGATTAAAACCGCTCCTCTACTTACTCTTTATACCTTGGTCCCGTTGCCTTTTTTATCAATCGCCATTTATAAAATAAGCCGAACAATCAACAAACGCAGTAGCGTTGTGCAGTTGTACCTTTCTAAACTTAATACCTTTACCCAAGAAAGTTTTAGCGGAATTAGTGTGATTAAAAGTTATGGATTAGAAAATCAAATCAATGAAGGCTTTGTTTCTTTATCCGATTCTAGTAAAAATAAAAACCTTGACCTAGTTCGGGTTCAAGCTTTCTTTTTTCCGTTGATGGTTTTATTGATTGGTTTTAGTAATCTTATAGTAATTTACGTCGGTGGAAACCAAGTCATAAGTGGAGAAATTGATAATTTTGGAGTTATCGTTGAGTTTTTAATGTATGTTAATATGCTCACTTGGCCGGTAGCTACAGTAGGTTTTGTTGCAAATATGGTACAACAAGCAGAGGCTTCACAAAAACGAATAAATGAATTCTTACAACAAGAGCCATCCATAAAGAATTATAATGAAGATAAAACTCCCATAGCTGGCAATATTGAGTTTAAGAACGTTAATTTCACTTATGAAGAAACCAATATAGAAGCTTTAAAAAACATCTCATTTAAGATTAATAGTGGAGAAACCTTAGCTATAATAGGTAAAACTGGCTCGGGAAAATCGACCTTATTAGAATTAATTGCTCGGGTTTATGATGCCACAGAAGGAACCATAACCATAGATAAGATTCCTATTGGAAAATTAAATTTAAACAACCTACGCGAAGCCATTGGCTACGTTCCTCAAGATGCTTTTTTATTTAGCGATAGCATTGCCAATAACATCCAGTTTGGAAAAGTGGATGCGACGAGAGAAGAAATTATTGAAGCTGCTAAAAACGCTTATGTACACAAAAATATAATTGGTTTTAGCAAAGGCTATGAAACTGTTTTGGGTGAAAGAGGAATTACTCTTTCTGGTGGTCAAAAACAAAGGGTTTCTATCGCACGAGCCATAATTAAATCACCTGAAATCTTACTCTTTGACGATTGTCTTTCGGCCGTAGATACTGAAACAGAAGAAATAATACTAAATAATCTCTACCGCGTTGCCAAAAATAAAACTATGATAATGGTTAGTCATCGCGTATCGACTGCTAAAAATGCCGACAAAATAATTGTACTAGAAGATGGTAAAATTGTTCAAGAAGGGGTACATCAAGATTTAATGAACCAAAATGGTCCTTATTTAGACCTTTACAACAAACAATTGGCCGAAAAAGAAAAGTAACTTTTATTTGCCGGTTGTTAATTTTTTTAAGATTTTTGACAGCAACTATAACGTATAACCAAATTAAATTTGACTATGAGTGATAACGGAACGATGCCGAAAGAAGAAATTTTTTCAAAAGTACTAAGAGCAGGAAGAAGAACTTACTTTTTTGATGTTAGAGCAACCAAAGCCAATGACTACTACTTGACCATCACCGAAAGCAAGAAATTCACGAATGAAGATGGATCTTTTCATTACAAAAAGCACAAGATTTATTTGTACAAAGAAGATTTTGCTGGTTTTGAGGAAATCTTAAAAGAAATGACTCAATACATAATTGATGAAAAAGGTGAAGAAGTGATTAGTGAGCGCCACCAAAAAGATTTTAAGAAAGAATATGAGAACGAGATAGAGAATAATGTAGCCCCAAAGCAATTTACAGATGTAAGTTTTGACGATATATAACAAAGGCTACACCTTTTTAAAAAGAGCATTGGTAAACAATGCTCTTTTTTTATTCTAGCTGCTAGCTTAATTGGCAATAAATTATTTTTGCCTACGCTATTTTTAATAGTGAATGAATTCCGATTTCATTAAAGGAAACAATAAAGCATCTCTAAAACATTTTATTAAAAATGGTTTTTGTTGTATTTTGAAAAAATGAATGATTCAACCCAACTCGATACGATTTATACGTTTACAGCATCCTCAAAACTAAATAATTGGAGAACAATTAATGACACCGTTATGGGGGGAGTGTCTTATAGTCACATCAAAGTAAACGAAGAAGGCAACGGAGTTTTCACAGGTAAAGTCTCCTTAAAAAACAACGGCGGATTCTGTTCTGTGCGCTACCCACTTCCCAAAAGGCGAATCGGTAAATTTCATAGCTTCGTATTAAAAGTTTATGGAGATGGCAAAGCATATCAATTCAGAATTAAAGAAAATTCAGAAGACGCACACGTTTACAAGGCAGTGTTCAAAACAACTAAGCAATGGCAGGAAATCAAAATTCGGTTTGATGAAATGTTTCCCAGTTTTAGAGGACAAAAACTCAATAAACCCAATTTCTCAGGACAATCTTTAGAAGAAATCGCTTTCTTAATTGCTAATAAAGAAGAAGAACATTTTAAGTTATTGATCAATCGAATTAAATTAATGTAAGATATATCAAGCCTATATAATTTACGAAAACAAAATTTTGTGATAAAAAATTATTGGCTTAGTTACTATCCTAACATATTACTTTTTTGATTTAGCAATTCAAATACACCATTCATCCTTAATATGTAATCAGTTAAAAAATTTTGGTTTCAAATTCATCCGATTCGGTTATATTTATCACTTAAATAAAACCGTGAAAAAAACAGCTGTACTAATTACTTTCTTCTTTTTAACTGTTTGGGTTCAGGCTCAAGAACCAAGCTATTTTTCGCTGCAAACCCTTAACACATTACCCGATCAAACTTTTTATGACATTATTGAAGATGATGAAAAGAACATTTGGCTATCGGCTAATAAAGGACTTTATAAATTAACAGGTAAGAATCTCGACTATATTAATTCTAGTCAACAAAAGGGCAAGACCGTTTTTAGTTTAATTCAATCTAATGGTAGTATTTACGGCATAAATCTTTACGGGCAATTGCTACGCTCACAACACGATAGTTTAATGGTCGTTGCCGATTTAAGTGAAAAATTAAAAGGAAAATTAGCACAACTATACGAGCATCAAGAACATATTTATGCATTGAGTCAAGCCGGCCTCAGCAGTTTACATTTGCCAACTCAAACGCTTGAGCAAATCAATCTAGACTTAGTTTTAACTTCGGCTCAAAACCCTAACACCAAAACGATTTATTACCTCACCAACACCCATCAGCTTAAAGCAATTAAAAACAACCAACTCAAGGTTATTCCTCACCTGCCTATTGCAAGAGACCAAAGCAACATCAAACATTTAGGCTTGTTTTTTATAAAAGATAAATTGTATTTGTTTTATGTGCAAAATCGTAAACTAAGCTACTTAAACTATGACGAAAGCCAACAAGCTTTTATCAATAAAGTAAGCATAGAAGGACTTGAAGATTTAGAAATTCGTCATATCAATAGTATCGATAATGATATTTACTTTAGCACTAATCGAGGTTTATTTATTGCTCAATCATCAAATAGTGGATTTAAGCTAAAGCAGCATCTATTTAAAGATTTTTCACTAAGCAAAACCCTGTTTGATTTTCAAGGTAACATTTGGGTAACTACGCTTAAAAATGGGGTATTTATTATTCCGAAGAATCATTATTATCAATATGATTTAAAATTAAAAAACAGGGAATACATAAGTGCGTTGGCTAAAGCTAAAGGCAGCAATCTTTTTGTGGGCACCAATTTTGGAAAAATTTTCTTTGGCAACATACAAAATGGTTTTAATCGGCTAAACATTAAAAACACGCATAAAGTTGAAGCGATTTTCTATGATGACCTTAGCGATAAGCTCGTTGTGAGTTTGAAAGATACCGATGGTTTCGTATACCAGCTTAAGTCTGCTCAAAGAAAGAACCTTAAAAATCAAATTAAAAGTTCTAAAGGCTTATTAAAAGCATTTAACGGATTGGTAAACCTGAGTTTTAAAGCCTCCTACTTCTATAAAGATCTTACCCAACCTGATCAAAGACGTATTTTAAATGACAAACGCGCCAAAAAAGCACTTTTTGATAGTATTAATAAGCGGCTTTACATCAGTTATATAGATGGGACACGAGTTTATGACCACAATTTTAACAGTGAGTACCTTAGTTACAAAAATAATACAATCCTTACATCAGCCATTAATAAATATAATGACAATATATTATTGGCTACTAATCAAGAAATACTAAAAGTAAATCAGAACCAACTTGAAGCTTTTATAAGCCAAGATCAATTATTTTTTAAGAATGGGATCTTAGATTTTGCGGTAGACAATGAAGACCGCATCTGGGTTTTAAGTCTAGAAGGTTTACAATGTTACCAAAACAAAGAAATTCTTTATGAAAAAACCTTTTTTAATGATTTTCACGGCCATAGCTTAAACAATCTATTTTACCTCGACAATCATCTTTATTTTAAAGGCAACCAAAAACTTATTTACCTACCCACCAATGTAAAAAGCCATTATGCGTCACTGGAATCTCCCCGCATTAAAAGCCTCAAAATAGATGGAAAAAATCAAGCTATAACCCACGAAATTGAATTAGAACCTGAATCGCAATTACTTGAAATTCAATTATATACACCAGGTTTACAACTCACTCAAGAAACCAATTACCTGTACAATCTCAACCAAGAAAAAGCTGTTTGGCAGGAAACCTCATCGGGATCTAACAATTTAAATTTTAGCAACTTACCCACAGGAAGCTACCAATTAAGTATAAAATCTAAAGATCAGTTTGGCCGGGTGAGCCAAGAAGAATTATGCCTTAATTTGATTATAAAACCCCATTTTTATGAGCAAAACTGGTTTTATGCATTATGCATTTTGGTTTTAGGATTTTCCCTTTACGGATTACATCATTGGCAATTGAATAGAAAAGCTAAAAAGGCACACAAGGAAATCAAATCTTTAAAAATACAAAACAAAATTAATGCCTTAAGCTTAGAGAATTTGCGCTCGCAAATGAATCCGCACTTTATCTTTAATGCGCTTAATGCCATTCAAGAATTTATCGTATCTAACGAAAAAAAATTAGCCAGCAATTATTTGGTGAAATTCTCTAGGTTAATTCGTTTATACTTAGAGCACGCCCAGCAGGATAAAATCAGTTTAACTGAAGAAATAGAAGCCTTAAAACTTTACATTGCTCTAGAAAAACTAAGGTTTGAGGATGAAATTGACGTACAGATAGAAATTGATTCTAGTCTAAATTTACAAGCCATTCAAGTACCTTCAATATTTATTCAACCTTATGTAGAAAATGCTTTTAAACACGGATTATTACACGTTTCGGGATCAAAAAAATTACATATTGTCATAAAGAAATTCAAAGAATCATTCATTTCTTGTATCATTGAAGATAACGGAATTGGCCGTGATGCTGCCAACAAATTGTATGCGAATAAAACCAAACCGCATACTTCTTTTGCTTTAAAAGCCAACCAGAGACGAGTGGCCTTGTATAACCAAATTAATCCTCAACCCATTACAGTAAAAATAACCGATTTAGGAAGCTCTGCAACCCCAAAGGGAACGCGAGTTGAAATCCTATTTCCTATAAATAATTAATATGCGTGTATTAATCATAGACGATGAGCCTAGAGCCAGAACCTTATTAGAAAAAATGCTTTTGGGCTTAGATGCTTATACTTTTGAAATACAAACTGCCAAAAATTTACTAGATGGACTAGAAATTTTAAAACAGCAATCCATTGATTTACTTTTTTTAGATATTGAAATGCCGCAGCACTCCGGATTAGAGCTTTTTGATATTCTGCCTCCACCCTATGCGTTTCAAATTGTATTTACCACGGCTTATAATCAATATGCCGTAGAAGCTTTTAAAAAAAATGCCATCGATTATTTGCTTAAACCTATAGACTTAGATGAGTTAGAAATAGCGGTTTCAAAGGCCAGTACTGCTAATAAAGGTGCGCATTTAGAAGCAAAATTAGAAGATTTGGCGAAGGCTTTAAAAAAGGTAGCTATAAATAAAATTGCTTTAGAGGTAGCGAAAGGTATTCTATTTGTAGAGCATAAAGACATACTTTATTTTGAGGCAGATGGGATGTATACGAATGTTTTCTTAAGAGATGGCACTAAAAAATGTATTTCAAAACCACTTAAAAATTTCGTGGAACAATTGGAGCAAGATACTTTATTTTTTAAATGCCATCGCTCTTTTTTAGTGAATTTGCAATATGTAAAAGAATTTTCACGCAAAGATGGAGACCAGTTGATTATGGAAAATGGCAAATCTGTTCCTATCTCAAAATCTAATAAAGAGTCGTTTTTAAAACTCATTCAACAGGTGTACCAATAAAAAAAGAAGCGGGTTTGTTAACCCGCCTCTTTTTTGTATTTAAGAGTAATAAATTCTTACTTATCTTGGTTCATTGCAATCTGAATAAGAATAATTAGTTTGCATATCGCTTATCCAATTTGATCCCGGATTAAAATCTTGATCTATTTGAATACAATTTAAATTAGCATTGCCTTGTGCCTGCATTCGGCTAAAAAAGAAATTATTGCCATTGGCCACATTCAAACTGCTTAAGTTGTTGGTGTGTACTTTTAAATCATCAACCTCGGGTAGCATACTAATATCTAAAGCAACTAATTTATTATTTTCAAGTAAAATTTGCTTTAACTTAGTATTTTTAGATAAATCTACTTGAGTTAATTGATTATTAAAAGCTGATAAGTTTTTTATGTTTATGAAAGCTTCTATACCCGTTAAATCTTCAATCCCTAGATTTTCAAGACTCAATCTTTCAGTAGCTAATTCTGCTTCTTGATAACTTATTTCTTCATCGTTATTAGTGTTGATAGCCGAGTTGTCGATCAACGCTTGTTTAAAAATCGCATCATTAAATTTTACGTATTGACTTTGATCTACATTTGTGTTTGTATCATCATCAGATGAGCAGCTTGCCAATGTTGCAATAGCGATTATAGCCAAACTTCTTAATGTTTTTTTCATTCTTTTATTCTTGATTATGGTTGTGCATTTTTACAATCTATTTTTTGACCATAAGGCATTTGTCCGTGTATAACCCCACCAAAGCTGGTATTGCTATAACCACTACCGTTATATTGCTGCTTTAAAATAAAGCCCTGAAGTTTACAATCTCCTTGTCGTGTAGTTTCTGTAAAAGCTCCTTTTATCCAACGGTACAAGGGCTTCCCTGTTATTTTATGATGAACAATACTCCAGTCGTTAGATTCAATTCTGTGGTACATCAATTTTGCACCATCTTTATTGATTACTTTATTTATTTCCGCTTTAGCGAAATTCTTTAAACTGGTGTTAGCATCTAACTTACCAGCTTTAGGAATTTTAATACTTGCTAAATTGGCCGCTGCAGCTTCTTCATAATTGGCTTTGAATTTTGCTTCTATCGCTAAAGCCATTTCCTTAGCTTTTTCTTTGCTAAACAAATTTAGTTTTTCGGGAGGTGCAATGATATTGGTGATGGTTAAATCGCCTGGTTTTACGTATGAAGGCACATTGTAGCTGTGACCGCCCTGAAAAGCACCGGCATATAAAACAAATACATCTTCGTCTAGTTTTAGCATACGGGTTAATATTAATCCGCTAGTATCTAAGTTTAGTTGGTGGTTAGGATCTGCTGGGTGCTGAATAGCATAAGATCCGCTTGTCATCTCATATACCCTCACACCATCTAGCGCAAAAGCATCTAAGATTGGGGGAGAAATGAATTCCAACCACGCAAAGTCTAAATCAAAGTCTGGGTAAATTACAACAGCGTGACCTTGTTCTGCTTCTCCTTGACGATAATTAGCGGCTTTTATTATATGATTGCTTCGACCAGAACTGTAGCCTATTATATCTTTAAATTGTAAACTTAAGGTAGCTTTTTCACTACTGGCTTGGGGTCCACGTGGTACGCTGCCTGGCATTCTACTTTTTCTACCCGATGGTCCAGGTTTAGCCGTATTCGCGTCACCACTTGAAGCATCGTTAGATACAGCTTCTTGTGCTGCTTTTTTTACTTTATTTTTTAACATTTTACCCAGTTGCGCTTCCGCCGGAAGGCTAACTGCCAAAAATAAAATGGCGAACAGATAAGTTAATTTTTGTTTAAACATTGTTTTAGATTTTTAGTTGATATTAGTTCGGCGCGTTTTCACAAGCGATATAGGAGCCGTAAGGAACTGGAGCAGTTCTGCTTATTCCAGCAAAATAGGCCTCGTTAAAACCACTGCCATTAAAATCTTGCTTTAAGATATATTGAAACAGCATACATTTGCCATTAGAATTTTTCTGTATTAAGGCACCAACAGCCCATTGATATAATACCGCTCCTGTAGTTTTATGGGTGACCACCTTCCAGTTGTCTGATATAATATTAAAGGCTACCAATTGCATACTTTTACTGGCATAATAGTTCTCTAATGCTTTTGAGGCAACCTGATGTAAATCTGAATCTTTATTAAGTTCTCCAGCTTCAGGAAAAGCAATAGCCTTTGCAGCTTGCTGCTCTTTTTCTTTATTGGCTTTTGTTGGTAGGTTTAAACTTTCTGAAGCTTTTTCTTTTATTTTTTTAAAAAACTGAGCCTGAACAGTTGTACTGCCGCCTAATAAGCATAAGCAGATCAAGCATTGTAATATAAGTCTCATAGCTTATAATGAATTTAAAGAGCGTGCATCCAGCTGGTTAAGCTGAATGCACTGCAAATAGATTGGATTAGTTTTTAATGAATTTAAAAGTTTTATTTTGCTGATTTGCTTTTACTTGAATAAAGTAAACACCAGCTGACAGATGATTTAAATTCATCTTTAATTCTTTAGTGGTATGCACCTTTTTACCGGCCATAGAAAAAACGTTTATTTCATCAACTTTTTCTATTCCATTTAGATTAAGGATACCTGCCGAGGGGTTTGGGTAAATAGAAATGGCATCTAAAATATTTTGCTCAATTCCTAAAGTACAAGTAGTATATCCATAAATGGTGTTTGGGTCTTTATCTGAATCTATCATCCAAAATATACCAGGGCTTGCAGCAGGAGGTGTAAAACCGTTATCTAATTGCACACAAGAAAGATTAGGACAATTAGTTGCATTAAATTCATTAATTGAAGCATTATTGCCGTTAGCCATATTTACAATTTGTAAGTTAGCGTTATCTGAAACATACAAAGTGTGAAAAGATGGCAACATCGAAACATCTATATCAGAGAAAAGATTATCTTGTAGATATAAGTGATTTAAATTTAAATTAGTTGTAACATCTAAAGAAGTTAAATCGTTATCTCCTAAATACAATTGTAAAAGTCCCGGGTTGTTAGATAAGTCTATACTGGTAAGATCATTTTCTTCTAATTTTAAACTTGTAAGCTGAGCTAACGAAGAAAGATCTATAGAAGTAAAATTATTAGTATTTGCCTCTAATTCTTCTAAAACGGTATTGCTAGAAAGATCTATCGTGTTAAGATTGGTATTGTTAACTATTAGTTTTTCTAAATTAGTAAAATTACTTACATCTATACTCCCTAATGGGTTATCACTCAAATAAGCAGTGGTAACGCTTGATGTATTGGGTAAGGTTAAGCTAGAAGCAGTTAAATTATTAGAATGTATAGCCAACCAAGTTAAATTTGTTTGATTACTTAAGTCTAAACTGCTTAGGTTATTATCAGACAAGTTTAAGTTTTCAATAGCTGTATTATTACTTAAGTCTATCGTTGTTAATTGATTGAACGAAGCCGAAAAATTGCTCAAATTAATGTTGTTAGAAACATCTAAAGAGGTTAATTGATTGTTATTTAAGTTTAAGACCTCTAAATTTACATTGGTACTTAAATCTATCGAGGCAAGACTATTAGTAAAATCTGCTACTAATGTGGTAAGATTGGTGAGTCCTGTTACATCTAAGGTTGTTAACGGGTTTATGCCTATATTAATTTTAGTTAAAGCTGTATTAGCAGTAAAATGGGCAAAATGAATATCGTTATTAGGCAAGTATACTTCTGTAATATTTGTAAAAGCATCTAAACCAGTTAGATCTTGAATATTTAAATTAGGAGCAGAAATTATACCCGTATAGGCCATTGCTTCGGGATAGCTAATTTCGTAGTCTCCATTGGTATTTATTGCCGTATTAGTAATTAAAGCAATTTTTAAATTTGTATCGGGTATGTATACATTTTGAGCAAAAAGGCTAGCACTAGCTAAGCAAAATAATGAGAGTAATGTTTTTTTCATTTTGAGATGTTTTTAATATTCACCCCAAAAATCTGATAATGATTAGTTTAATTTAATCAAAACTTGCTGAATGCCGTTATTTAGTTGCTGAATAAAGTTTATAATTTTTAAACTACAAGACTAGCCAATTTGCAAGCCGTTAGGTATTTTTGTTTCGGGTTTTAATAAAACAACATCGTCTTTTTGCACTGCCCCCAAAACCAAACACTCGCTCATAAAATTGGCAATTTGCTTTTTAGGAAAATTAATCACGGCTATCACCTGTTGACCCATCAACTCTTCTTTGCTATAGCGCCTGGTAATTTGAGCAGAAGTTTTGCGTGTACCAAGCTCTGGTCCAAAATCTAACATTAATTGATAAGCTGGTTTTTTGGCCTCCGGAAAATCCTGGACATCTATAATGGTAGCCACCCGCATTTCAATCTTTTTAAAATCCTCCCAAACTATAGTTTCCATATGTATTTAAACTTTCAAATTAACTCTAAATGTAGTAATTTTAGATAAAACTTGTCCATGAAAAGAGAATCTTCTACTGTAAAATTAGGTGAAAAATACCACGACTTTTTACTACCCGATGCCATTACCAAAGATTTGTATACTTTTAAAGATATAAAAGGAGAATTGGGCACGGTAGTTATGTTTATAAGCAACCACTGCCCTTATGTTAAGCTAGTTGCTTCAGAACTCGTTCGCATTGCCAACGATTACAGAATATTAGGCTTTGGTTTTGTAGCCGTATCGAGTAATGACGCTACTCAGTATCCAGAAGACAGCTTTTATAACATGTGGCAATTTGCCCGAAAACACAACTTTACTTTCCCGTACCTTTACGATGAAACCCAAGCGATTGCCCGGACCTATCAGGCCGTGTGTACTCCAGATTTTTATATTTATAACGCTTCCGCGGAATTGGTTTATCACGGCCAATTAGACGATGCCAGACCGCAAAATGGTATTGCGGTAAACGGAAGAAGTGTTCGTGAAGTCTTAGACGCGTTATTCAACAGTAGGAGTATCCCAAAACTTCAAAAACCTAGTGTAGGCTGCAGCATTAAATGGAAAAAAGAAAAAAGTCACTCGTAAGGAGTGACTTTTTTGATAATGGATTTACTTAAATTTAGGCTTTGATAAGTTCTACCTCAAAAATTAACGTAGCATTAGGCGGAATTACTCCTCCAGCTCCTTGTGATCCATAACCTAAATGGGCAGGAATAACAAATTTGGCTTTATCATCTTGGTTCAATAACATAATTCCTTCGTCCCAGCCTGCAATCACGTGCCCCATTCCTACAGGAAACTGTATAGGTTGGTTACGTTTAAAAGACGAATCAAATACAGTACCATCAGCTAACATGCCTTTGTAATGTACAGAAACGGTATTACCTTTTTTGGGTTTTGGTCCTTTACCTTCTTGGGTTATGGTATAATGCAAACCAGACTCGGTTTTACTCAAACCTTCGGTTAAGGCCTTTAGTTTATCCTCTTCTCTTTTCTTAGCTTCGGCTTCTCTTTTTTCTTTCTCTTCATTAAAACTCTTAAAGTTAGCAGCTGCATCAAACTGTTGTGCTTCCTCCCCAACGCGTTCTATACTTAGCTTTTCAATCTGGTCACCCTGCTCAATGCTATCAACTATATCTTGACCTTCTACAACTTCTCCAAAAACCGTATGCTTACCATCAAGCCAGGGCG
This sequence comes from uncultured Mesonia sp., assembly GCA_947499595.1. Lineage (GTDB taxonomy): Bacteria > Bacteroidota > Bacteroidia > Flavobacteriales > Flavobacteriaceae > Mesonia > Mesonia sediminis. Next base: position 74,806 of record CANMOY010000004.1, on the reverse strand, counting down.
TTTCAACGTGTGTGATAAAAAACTGACTTCCGTTTGTACCAGGACCTGCATTAGCCATTGACAATATTCCTGGCTTATTATGTTTTAAATCAGGGTGTATTTCATCGTCAAATTGATATCCTGGTCCGCCAGCTCCTGTTCCATTAGGGTCACCCCCTTGAATCATAAAATCGGCAATAACACGGTGAAATTTAAGACCATCGTAATACGGCGTACCCTTTGCTTTTGCGTCGTTTTTTATATTTCCTTCAGCAAGACCTACAAAATTTCCTACTGTTCCTGGTGTTTTATCGTGGTGTAATTTCACCAAAATTTCGCCCTTGGTGGTTGCGAACTTGGCATAGATTCCGTTTTCCATAGTTTATTTTAATTTTTAAAGCGCAAAGATAAGTCTTCTTGAGGGTTTTTCTCAAAAAGAAGAAACCCAAAATTTTAAATTTTGGGTTTCTTTAGATTTATAATGTATTTCTAATTAGCCACTTCACTCATAAACTTGATTCGGTAAAGCCTAAGTTCTTCTTCTTCGTAATCGCCGTCAAACTCATCCATCGCTTCGTCTATTTTATCGCTTTCTGCTTCTAAAAAATACTCATGCAATTCTTCTTGTTGATCTTCATCTAAAATTTCATCTATCCAGTAAGAAATATTCAGTTTGGTTCCACTATAAACAATTGCTTCAAGTTCTTTAATAAAATCATCCATCGATAGGCCTTTTGCGCTGGCAATATCGGGTAGCGGTAATTTTCTATCTACATTCTGTATAAAATAGAGCTTATTACTACTATTAGCACCGGTAGTTTTTACTACCATATCATCGGGTCTTATGATCTCATTATCTTCTACATAACGCTGTATGAGGCTTACAAACTCTTTCCCGAATTTTTTGGCTTTACCTTCACCTACCCCATGAATGTTTCCTAACTCTTCAATAGAAATCGGATATTTTGAAGCCATATCTTCCAACGAAGGGTCTTGAAATACCACATAAGGAGGTACATCTTTTTTTTGCGCTACGTTTTTTCGTAAATCTTTAAGCATTTTCATCAATTGCTCATCGGTTGCACTAGCCGCTTTATTTTGTTGAGCGGCTTTGTTTTGTTCTTCTTCGGTATAAATATGATCTTCAGACATCATAAAAGAACTAGGACTTTCTAAAAAAGCTTTACCTTCCGCAGTCAGTTTTATAACGCCATAGGTTTCAATATCTTTTTTGAGTAAGCCTTTTATCAGAACTTGTCTAATTAAAGCCATCCAATAAAATTTTGGCTTTTCTTTTCCTTTTCCAAAAATGGGAAGCTCATCTGTTTTGTGCGATTTGATCATAGCGTTTACTTCTCCCACCAATGTTTTAACCAAGTCTTTAGCTTTATAAATCGATTTGGTTTTCTTAACGGTATTTAAAAGTAGAACCACTTCATCTTTGGCTTCTTTTTGGGTTTTGGGAAAACGAACGTTGTCATCCATATCGGCTCCTTCACCTGTCTCGCTATCAAAGGCTTCTCCAAAATAATGCAAAATAAATTTACGTCTTGAAATAGAGGTTTCCGCGTAAGCGACAACTTCTTGCAGTAAAGCAAAACCTACTTCTTGTTCGGCTACAGGTTTACCACTCATAAATTTTTCTAGCTTTTCTATATCTTTATAAGCGTAAAAAGCTAAGCAATGCCCTTCTCCCCCGTCGCGACCAGCTCTACCGGTTTCTTGGTAGTAGCTTTCGATACTTTTAGGGATATCGTGGTGAATTACAAAACGTACATCTGGTTTATCTATTCCCATACCAAAGGCAATAGTAGCCACCACCACATCAACCTCTTCCATCAAAAACATATCTTGATGTTTAGCTCGGGTTTTACTATCTAACCCAGCATGGTAAGGTACTGCCGATATACCGTTTACTTGCAGCGTTTGCGCAAGTTCTTCTACCTTCTTTCTAGATAGACAATAAATGATTCCGCTTTTCCCTTGCCGCTCACGCACAAACCGAATAATGTCTGCGCTTACTTGAGCGGTTTTGGGTCGCACTTCATAATATAAATTTGGCCGGTTAAAAGAAGCTTTAAAGGTATTAGCTTTTGGCATACCTAAATTTTTCAAGATATCTTCTTGTACCTTTGGCGTTGCCGTTGCCGTTAAGGCAATTATGGGTATATCATCCCCTATTCGTTTTATAATCTTGCGTAAATTTCTGTATTCTGGCCTAAAATCATGGCCCCATTCACTTATACAGTGAGCTTCGTCTATAGCCAAAAAAGAAATTTTTTGCGTTCGCAAAAAATCTATATACTCTTCTTTGGTTAAAGATTCGGGTGCCACATATAATAACTTGGTAATACCGTTTTCAATGTCGCTTTTAACCTGTTTTACTTCGGTTTTATTTAACGAAGAATTCAAAACATGCGCTACTCCTTTTTCCGAAGAAATACCTCTAATGGCATCTACTTGGTTTTTCATTAAAGCTATTAAAGGGGAGACAACAATTGCTGTTCCTTCTTTTATCAAGGCAGGTAATTGGTAACATAGAGATTTACCACCTCCTGTAGGCATGATCACAAAAGTGTGCTCACCATTAATAATGCTTTTTATTACTTGTTCTTGCAGGCCTTTAAATTGGTCAAAGCCAAAATACTTTTTTAGTTCCTGATGTAAATCGATTTCTGTCAAACTGATATTTTAGTGTTACAATTTTACATACCTTTGTCAGTCTAAAGATATATATTTCTTTAGTATTGGCAAATCGAAATTTAAAAAATTGATGAAAGATTCTCAAATCCTTTCTTTTGCAAAAGACACTATTAAAAATGAGGCAGCCGCAATTGCCCAATTAGAAAACTTTTTAACTCAAGATTTTCCCCAAGCAGTAAATTGTATCTATCATAGCAAAGGTCGCGTAGTTATTACTGGTATAGGTAAAAGTGCCATTATCGCACAAAAAATAGTAGCTACTTTAAACAGTACTGGCACACCGGCAATTTTTATGCATGCTGCCGATGCTATTCACGGCGATTTAGGGAATATTCAAAAAGATGATGTTGTAATATGTATTTCTAAAAGTGGAAACACCCCCGAAATTAAGGTACTGGTACCGCTAATTAAGAATTTTAATAACAAATTGATAGGTCTCACCGGTAACAAAGATTCTTTTTTGGGTCAACAAGCCGATTTTGTTCTGAATGCCTATATTGAGCAGGAAGCTTGCCCTAATAATTTGGCCCCTACCACGAGTACCACAGCTCAATTGGTGATTGGCGATGCTCTTGCGGTAAGCTTACTTCATCTTAAAGGATTTTCTAGTAAAGATTTTGCAAAATACCACCCTGGGGGTGCTTTAGGAAAAAAACTCTATTTGCGCGTAGCCGATATTACGGCCCAAAACAATCTACCTCAAGTAGCGCCCAACAGTAAAATTTCTGATGTTATTGTAGAGATTTCTGAAAAAATGTTAGGAGCAACGGCAGTTATTGAAAAAGGCGATATACTAGGAATCATCACCGATGGTGACATTAGAAGAATGTTGCAAAAAAGTCAAGATATCAATCAATTAACAGCTCGCGATATTATGGGCGAAGCGCCTAAAACTATCGATAATCAAGCTTTAGCTATAGAAGCTAAAAATATGCTTGAGCACTTTGGTATTTCTCAGCTAATTGCAACAGAAAAGGGCAGTTATAAAGGTATTGTACACCTGCACAACTTAATAAAAGAAGGTATCATCTAAAGTATGGCGACAAAGACAAAGAAAAATCCTCAAGAAATGTCATTTCTAGATCATCTAGAAACCTTGAGATGGCATTTAATTCGTTCAATAATCGCAGTGGTAGCGGTTGCTTTTATCGCTTTTTTTTTAAAGGATTTAATTTTCGGAATTCTATTTGCCCCTAAGGAAGCAGATTTTATCACCTATAAAGTTTTATGTAATATGGCGCAAAGCCTTGGTCTAGATGAGAGTTTTTGTTTTGACGAAATTCCGTTTAGAATTCAAAGTAGAACTATGAGCGGACAGTTTTCTGCACATATGTGGACCTCTATTACCACAGGTTTTATTGTGGCTTTCCCTTATATCCTGTTTGAACTTTGGCGTTTTATTTCACCGGCTTTACACCCCAATGAACGCAATGCATCCCGAGGTTTTATAGTTATCGCCTCACTTTTATTCTTTTCGGGGGTACTTTTTGGTTATTATATTGTTTCACCCCTATCTATAAACTTCTTAGGTAGCTACCAAGTAAGCGAGCAAGTTTTTAATGATATTGACTTAAGCAGTTATTTCGGATTAGTTCGCGCTTCGGCACTGGCTAGTGGCGTGATTTTTGAGCTACCCATTATAATTTACATTTTAACCCGTATAGGCTTGGTTACACCAGAGGTACTTAAAAAATATAGAAAATTTGCCTTGGTCGGAATTTTAATTTTATCGGCCATCATAACGCCTCCAGATATTGCTAGCCAAATAGTCGTGGCCATACCGGTTTTAATTTTATACGAGATAAGTATATTTATTTCGGGTTATGTCATCCGTAAAGAAGAAAAAAAATTAAAGAAAGAGAAAAATATTATCCGAAAAAATGAGTAATCAAGTAGAAGAATTTAATACGTACCGCGCCAAGATGAACACCAAAATCTTAGGTGAAAACAATAAAGTTCTAAAACGAATTTTTAATTTAGACACCAACGCTTTCGCGGAAGGAGCTCTAGATATAAAAACCAAAGAGCTACTAGGTCTAGTAGCTTCGTTAGTGTTGCGTTGTGACGATTGCGTACGCTATCATTTAGAATCAAGTTTTAAAAATGGCGTAAACAAAGATCAAATTATGGAAACCTTAAGTATTGGTACACTTATAGGTGGGACCATCGTGATACCTCACCTACGAAGAGCACACGAATACTGGGAAGAATTAGAAAACCACTACTCAAATCAATAACGATATGATGAAACTGCGCGCAGAAAACTTGATGAAATCCTATAAAGGTAGAAAGGTAGTTAAAGGCATCTCGGTAGAGGTAAAACAAGGTGAAATTGTAGGCCTATTAGGTCCCAACGGAGCAGGAAAAACCACTTCTTTCTACATGATTGTTGGTCTTATTAAACCCAATGGCGGTAACATTTTCTTAGATCAAAAAAATATTACCAATTACCCCATGTATAAACGCGCGCAAAACGGTATTGGTTATTTGGCTCAAGAAGCCTCTGTTTTTAGAAAGCTTAGCATAGAAGATAATATTATGAGTGTATTGCAACTTACCAAACTTTCTAAAAAAGAGCGTCAATATAAAATGGAGAGCCTTATAGATGAGTTTAGTCTAGGACATATTAGAAAAAACCGAGGCGATTTATTATCGGGAGGCGAACGCCGACGAACAGAAATTGCTCGAGCCTTAGCCACAGACCCAAAATTTATCTTGCTAGACGAACCTTTTGCTGGGGTAGATCCAGTGGCCGTTGAAGATATTCAGCGTATTGTCGCACAACTCAAAGATAAAAATATAGGTATCCTTATAACAGACCACAACGTGCAGGAGACCTTAGCCATTACAGATAGAACTTATTTAATGTTTGAAGGTAGTATATTAAAACATGGGCAACCTGAAGACTTGGCCTCTGATGAAATGGTTCGCAAGGTGTATCTAGGACAAAATTTTGAATTGCGTAAGAAAAAACTTTTCTAAGCTTAAGCTGATGCCGATTTTCGCACAAAAACACTTAACAACACATAACCCAAGATAATACAAGGAACGGCCAAAAACTGGAAAAAACCTATACCCAATACACAAGCGAAAACAAACAGAAATCTAAACCAGTTTTCTTTAAAATTAAGGTTCTTGAACTTCAACGCAAACAAAGGAATTTCTGCATTTAAAATAATCGCGCTAAAAACACATAATCCAATCAACACTACTGGCAACTTTGTAACCGTTGCTAACCAAGATTCGGGATGGTAGTGAATTATAAAAGGTAAACTAAGAATTAATAAGGCGTTGGCGGGCGTAGGCAAACCAATGAAAGAACTGGTTTGTCGCTCATCTATATTAAATTTAGCCAAGCGATAAGCCGAACCTAAGGGTATTAAAAAAGCAAACAAAGACCAGGCATAAAAAGATAAATTAAAAGTTTTATCCTCCCAATTACTGTATAAAATCGCACTATTGGCAGGCAAATATTGCTCCAACAATTGAAACACGATTAAACCCGGCACCAAACCACTAGTTACCATATCGGCCAGCGAATCAAGTTGTAAGCCCAAATCGCTTTTGACATCTAAAGCTCTAGCAGCCAACCCGTCAAAGAAATCGAAAAAAATTCCTAGGCATATAAAAATACCGGCTAATAACAATTGGTTATTCAAGGCGCAAACAGCCGCTATACTTCCTGAGAGTAAGTTGAGTAAGGTTATAAGGTTAGGAATATGTTTTTTCATAAGGTATTAGGTGTTTCAAACAAATCAAATATAGCCTGTACACGATAGCAAAAGCAATATAAAGCACAAAATTAAGTTAATAAAAAATAAAATAAGATATTTGCAAAAAAGAAAACCTTGACAAAACAGGCGCTTTATATTCTAATTCTACTCCTAGGCATCGGTTTACAAGCACAAACGGCTCGTAAATATTCTAACGAATTTTTAAACATAGGAGTAAACGCAGCTGCATTTGGAATGGCCAACGCCGTAACCGCCACTACAGACGACGTGTATGCTGGATATTGGAACCCCGCCGGACTCACCCGCATCGAAGATCACGAAATTGCGCTAATGCACGCCAACTATTTCGCCAATATCGCCAATTATGACTACCTAGGATCGGCTTTAAAAATAGATGACGAAAGTAGTCTTGGGATACACGTTTTGCGTTTTGGTGTAGATAATATTTTAAATACTACACAACTTATAGACGATCAAGGTCAAATTGATTATGACCGTATTAGCCTATTCTCGGCGGCAGACTATGCTTTTACGTTTTCTTATGCCAAGAATTTACCGCTCGAAGGTTTTTCTTTTGGTGTAAATGCCAAAGTGATTCACCGCATAATAGGTGAATTTGCTAATTCTTGGGGATTTGGGCTAGATGCTGGCATTCAGTTTCAAGGCAAAAACGGGTGGGAGTTTGGTGCTATGGCACGAGATATTACTACTACCTATAATACTTGGAGTATCGATGAAGATGCCTACAGCCAAGTACAAGATGCCGTTGAAGGGCAAAACCAAGAATTACCAGAAACTACAGAAATAACTTTACCAAAACTGCAATTAGGAGTGGCCAAAAATTTTCGCATTCGATACGATTGGGACATTAAAGCAGCCCTTGATTTGCAAATGCGATTTGCACAAACACAAGATTTAATAGCAACAGAAGCGGTAAGTGTAAGTCCTGCACTTGGCTTTCAAGTAGGCTACCTAGACTTGGTTTATTTACGAGGCGGTGTAGGTAACTTTCAAAATGTAGAACAACTTGAAGGCGGTTCAAAAGTTGGTTTTCAGCCAGGATTCGGGTTAGGTTTTAAATACAAGGGAATACATATAGATTATGCCTTTACCGATATTGGTGATCAAAGTGTAGCGCTCTACTCTAATGTATTCTCACTTAAAATTGACTGGCGTGTTTTTAGATAAGTTGTTACCAAAAAAAGTACTTCAAAAGTTGACTTACTGCGTTTTAAGCGGTTTACTTTTGGCTTTAGCCTGGCCTACTTACGGCTTTCCTTTATTATTATTTTTAGGATTTGTTCCTTTATTATTGGTAGAGTACCAGCTGCTTCTAGAAAACAAAAAAAGCAGTGTGGTTTTAGGCTATGCTTTTACCACTTTTCTGGTGTGGAACAGTATCACCACCTTTTGGATCTACTACTCTACTGCCTTCGGGATGGTGTTCGCCTTATTGGTTAACTCCTTGCTTATGAGTTTGGTGTTTTTCTTATTTCACAAAGTGCACCACTGGTCTCACAACAACCGAATTGCTTATATTTTTCTGGTAGGATGCTGGATTGGATTCGAGTATATGCATTTGCATTGGGAATTTTCTTGGCCTTGGCTTAATTTAGGAAATGGTTTTGCTACTTATTATCAATGGATTCAATGGTATGAATACACGGGCACCTTTGGCGGAACCCTTTGGGTCTGGTTGGTTAATTTGCTAATATTTTTCAGCTTAATGGCAACGCAACCAAATAGAATCAACATACTACGAGCGATGGCTGTTTCTTTTGTGCTTTTACCCATTGGTGTTTCTTATCTCATTTTTCCCGATTACGCTTCCGCGGAAACTAAAGAAGAATATATAGAGACTTTAATTTTACAGCCCAATATCAATCCGTATACAGAGAAATATAACACTACCGATAAAAGAGTGGGCGATTTATTACTAAAACTAACAGAAGAAAAAATAACTTCAAACACCCAATTAATACTGGCCCCAGAAACGGTTTTTGCCGATGGAACCAATATTGATTCTTGGCCTTTTTCAGTTGCTAAGCGACAGGTAGAAGAATTAAAAAACAAGTACCCGAACACCGCTTTTATTGGAGGCATTTCATTTTACAAATTAATTAAAGATGAAGCTAAAATAGAGCAACAAACCAATTTTGCGCGTCCTGGTCTTTGGTTTAACGATTACAATTCGGCTGTTGCAGTGGTTCCCGGTCGTGAAGATGCTTTTTATCACAAATCAAAATTAGTGGTTGGGGTGGAGAACTTTCCTTATCAAGATTGGTTAAAACCCATTTTAGGGAATATAATGATAGATTTAGGTGGTACAGTAGCTATGAAAACCACTCAACCCGAACGTAGCGTTTTTGAGCTAACCGACCAAACCAAGGTGGCTCCTATTATTTGTTATGAATCGGTTTATGGTGAATATGTAGGAGGCTATGTAAATAACCAAGCACAAATTTTGGCGATTATTACCAATGATGCTTGGTGGGAAGATACGCAAGGCCATCAACAGCACTTAAGTTATGCGCGTTTACGTGCTATAGAACAACGTCGATCGGTAGTTCGTAGTGCCAATACTGGTATCTCTGCGGGCATACTACCCAACGGAGAAATCACTCAAAAATTAGGCTATGAGAAACAAGGCAGTCTTTTGGTTAATCTACCGCTTGAGAACAAAATTACTTTTTATGCCCGTTTTGGCGACTACGTCGCTAGAATAGGTATATTCCTTGCTGTTTTTAGCTTTCTGTTGGCTTTAAGTCAAAAGTTTCGAGACAAAAAAATAAAATAAGTTAAATACTAGCTTATTTTTTATTAAAATTGTCTTCTAATATAAAAAACATCATGGAATCACAGAAAGTAGACATGTTCATTATGAGTAATGCCAAATATTTTGAAGGGCATCAAATACCACAAATTCGCAAAAGGCTTCTCGAATTAGATGACAATGCTTGGCTCAACCTCCAAAGCATTCAGTTTAAAGACCCCACCACTTCGCTTATTGTTTCTTTACTGGCAGGTGGCTTAGGTATAGATCGATTTTTAATTGGTGATACCGGCTTGGGCGTGGGGAAATTAATTACTTGTGGTGGTTTTGGTGTTTGGGCCATTGTAGATTGGTTTATTATTATGGGTGCTACCCGTCAAAAAAATCTTGAAAACCTTTACAGAGTGCTATTATAATGCATAGCAGACCTAAGATTTACAGTCTTTTTTTAGTATTCTTAGGCGCTTGTTGGACTTGGATCGCCTTGAACCTTTCATCGATTCTTGGTACATCTTCTAGTTGGAGTGTTTGCATTTTTAAAAATACCACTGGTTTAAATTGCCCCAGCTGTGGTTTAACTACTGGGGTAATTTATTTTCTAAAAGGGGAGCTAAATGCGGCACATCAAGCACATATTTTAAGCCTGCCAGCACTCTTGGTTTTAATAGGTCTTTCATTTATTTGGTGCATAGATATAATAGGTAAAAAGCGAAATCTCTTAAATTTTTATAGCAAATTTGAGGGTTTGCTTAAAAAACCATTATATTTATTCCTATTTTTAACATTAGTTGCCATCGTTTGGCTCTTGAACTATCTTATTTAATATGTACCTTAAAACCGAAAACCGTATTTATGAAAGCGAGTGCGAACGTGCGAGCAATTCTTATTTAATGTCATTAGTAGGAATTATCGTTGGTTTACCGCTACCTATAATTAACGTTATTGCTACTTTTTTTTATTTATTGAGCCAGCGAAAAAGTACTTTTTTTGTTCGTTGGCACGCAACTCAAGCGTTGTTGTCCCAATTGGTTTTACTCCCTTTTAATAGCATATTGGTAATTAGTACCATCTTTTGCATCCAAACAGATGTGGGTCCCTTGAAAATATTTTACTGGTTTTATCTAGGCTTTGTGTTATTGCTTAATTTAATTGAATTTATTTTCACAATCATCATCGCAGATCGCGTAAGAAAGGGGCATCACATGCGTTGGCCTATTTTGGCATCGATTACCGATTCCTTGGTCAGCAAAAATCAATATTCAAGCGGATTTTAAAATTACTATTTCATTTAATACATCTCTTAAAAAAATTAGCCAATTAAAAATATTGGCTAATTTTTTTTAAAAGAATGGGCTAGGAAAAACTAAAGGGACAAAACAAAAACGCTAATAACAAGAAAACTTCGCTAGCCCAAACTTTTAAAATTTAGTGGATTGTTCACCTTACTCCCCTTGCCCTAGAGAGAAACCACGCTGACCATCAAACTCATATAGATTTTCAGTTTTAATAACATCAAAATCAGAGGCTTGTAATTCTACCAATAAATCAATCACATCAGAATAATTTATTGTTAAATACTGTGGGCTATCATTTTTTAATTGCACTTGTTGGTTTACAAACCTACAACGCCAATGGTCTGTACAATAAGTTTCTGGGTTTCCGTTAGGAAAAACCTTTACTCCACGATTGGTTATCATTTTTAATTTTAAACCGTTGGATGTTGCTTTCTGCAATTGTTCACCAATTACTTGCGGGTTGTTACCCGCCCAATCAATAAATACATCCACTCCTACCAGTTGCTTTTTTGCGATTTTTCTTTTGTATTCAGGAATTTGAATTTCACCCGTTCCCTCATTTAGAGCGCTAACTTTTAAATGTTCAGGCGCTTGTCCCAAACGCTCAATAACCGCATCGGCAAATTCATCTGTATTTACCCGTTGGGCACTGCATTTATCATCATAAATATCAGGTGTATGGATACCGTCTTCAATAGTTTTTAACCAGGCGTTCTTGATTCTATCGGCTAGTTTTGTTTGTTTTAAATGAGCCAATAGCATTACTGCGGCATTGATAAGACCAGACGGATTGGCAATTTTTTGCCCCGCTATATCAGGAGCCGATCCGTGAATAGCCTCAAACATGGCCACTTCCTTACCGATGTTTGCCGAACCCGCCATTCCTACAGAACCACCGATTTCGGCTACAATATCAGAAATAATATCGCCATATAAATTAGAAGTCACAATTACATCAAATTGTTCTGGTCTTGCAGCCACTTTAGCAGAGCCTATATCTATAATTTGCGAATTGCTTTCTATATCTGGATATTCCTGAGCTATCTCTTTAAACACTTTATGAAACAAACCATCGGTAATTTTCATAATATTGTCTTTTACCATGCAAGTTACTTTCTTGCGGTTGTAAGCGCGTGCGTATTCAAAAGCATAACGAATTATTTTTTCGCTACCCGGACGGGTAATTAATTTTAAACATTGATAAACGTCTTGGGTTTGGCGATGCTCAATACCAGCGTATAAATCTTCCTCGTTTTCACGGATTACCACGATATCTAAATTAGGAAAGTTAGTTTTTACGAAAGGATGTAAAGCGCTTACTGGTCGAACATTGGCAAATAACCCTAAAGATTTTCTCAAAGTTACATTTAGACTTTTATAACCTTTCCCTTGAGGGGTAGTAATGGGCGCTTTTAAAATAATTTTATTGCGAGAAATTGTTTCCCAAGCTTCTCCACTTATTCCTGCCGTATTTCCTGCTAGATAAACCTGTTCACCCACTTCAATAGGCTCGAAACTTAAGGGCGCTCCACTTGCTTTTAATATTTTTAAGGTAGCCTTCATAATTTCTGGACCTATACCGTCTCCATAAGCAACCGCTACTTTTGTTAGCGCCTTATCTGATTTTTTTAAGTCTTCAACCTTTGTTAACTCGTTTTCCATTGGGTTTGTTTTATAATTACATTACAAAGATGAGCAAAAATTACATAAGTTTTTATTTATGTTTTTAATGCCAAACATAAACAATTGTTATGATTTTATTTTAAAATCAGCACAATGAGAAGGAAGTCAAACAAATATTTTAGTCTTTTAATATGCTTACTAATCGTACCAAGCTATTCCTGCGCAAATCACTATTTCTGCTAGTTTAAGCATTATTTACTAGCTTGGGAAAATAAACCCAGCAGTTTGTGATTGCAAACACCGCAGTTTATGATTACAAGCTCAGCAGCTTACGAACACAAGCACAGCAGTTTGCGATTACAAACACAGCAGTTTGTGATTGCAAACACAGCAGTTTGTGATTGCAAACACAGCAGTTTATGATTACAAACCCAGCAGTTTATCTAAAATGAAAAATTTTAAAATTTTTTAAAAAGAATTTATAAAAATAAATAATCCTACAAATCGGTTATGAGGATGCGATTATCGCTTAATCTATATTCGAAAACAGTTTTTAAGGCCGAGGAATAAACCTTGAAATGATCTAAACCATATAGGGGCGCATATAATCTAAATGTACAAATGTCGGTAGCCGTGATATACGGCGTAGTTTTTACATGAGAGTGCATTGCTGAACTGATTTTTTGTTCATCAGTTTTGGGAATATCTATAGGAATAAAAGTATTATGAAACTTTCGCCAATGACTAATCTTCCCCTCTTGATCGGCAACAAAAAGATAATCATTGCCTAATGGAATCCTATTTTCTTGGCTCGTTCCCAAAATCAAATACAAACGATATTGAGCTTCGCCTTCCAGTAATACTAAATTAGGGCTGCAACCCTCGGGAATTGTAATATCTTTATGCTGAGTAAAAATTTGATTAAGAATTTTATTTTTGATATTCCACAGATTCAACTCGGTTTTTGAAAGTGTTCGTAGTTCTTCGTTAAAACTAGGTTTTCCCTGCCCTGCAGCCGAACTAAAACCGTATTGCGCCATAACTTTTTCCTGATTTTTCTCTAAAAAACTAACGTAGATACTATCGTTTTTTTCATATACCAGATATCCTCCATATTGCGCTTTTAAATGATTTTGCTGCATTAACAAATCGGTTGCCTGCCAAGCAGCCCATTCATAGGCATAAAGCTTATCGGCTTCTTGTACAATAGAATCTAATTTTTGTTGGCTAGGCAAAGATTCGCTCTGTGCGTACATTCCGAAAGCCAAGAATATGAAAAAACTTCGTATAAAATAGGTCAAACTCAAATGGATTTAGTTTTTAAAATACTGATTTAATCTTTATTTCAAATTTAGCAAAAGTGACCATCCCAGTCAATTCTGAGACTTTCACCCCTTTTCTGCACGCAGTTGTCTAGGTAAAACCCTATAAGTCCGCCTACGATCATCCCAATAAAAAGAAAAAGGAAACCAAAAATAAAAGCCGCCAAACCTCCTACTAGAACACCGATTTGCGTGTAGTAATAATTAGGTGTTAGCTTAAGTTCTCGCTTAAGAAATTTAAGTAATTTATGGTATTCCTTTTTGACATGCGTTTTATGTCCATTGATTTGAAAATTCTGATACAACAATTGAAGCTCATTTTCTAGGCGTTCTCTTGCAAAATCATCGAGTTGCCTTGCTTGTAATTCATTTATCAGGCGAATAAACTGCTCGGTATATTGCTGGTTTCTCTTAGATAGCGGATTTGCTCTAAAGTCAACCAAAAATTCTTTAAACTGTAATAAGGTCATTTTTCTTTTATAATTGAATACTCCCTAATAAAAATTAGAGGTGCCGAATTGAAATTCTACTTTTTAAAGATAGATAATTTTTTACAAAAAACTACATAGAAAATTAAATCAAAATTCTAAAAAATCCGCTTTAAGCGATATAAACCAACGTAAGATAAAGAATTTTATAGAAAAAAAATCTAACGCTTTATACCCATTTTGTTTATCCAGGCCACATACTTGCGTTTGTTAGCATTGTGCTGCGCTAAGGTTTTGGCAAACATATGGAAACCTGGTTTTTCTGGATTTGCTACAAAATAAAAATATTTATGCTTTTCATAGTTTAGCACGGCATCTATACTAGAGATATCGGGCATTGCAATGGGTCCGGGAGGCAGGGTTTTGTATTTGTATGTATTGTATGGACTATCTATTTCTAAGTCTTTATATAGGACCCTTTTGATTATGGTATCAAAAGATTTGTTTTGTAACTTGATGGCATAAATAACTGTAGGATCTGCATCTAATTTCCAGCCGTTATTATATCTATTCATATATACCCCGGCTACGCGTTTACGTTCACTAACTTTTGCGGTTTCTTTTTGAACAATACTCGCTACGGTAATTACCTCTTGTTTTTTGAGTCCTATTTTTTTTGCTTGTTGGGTTCGTTTCTCGTTCCAAAATCGTTGGTATTCTTTAAGCATCCGTGCTCTAAATTCGTCTGCAGAGGTGTTCCAATATAATTCATACTGGTTAGGAATATACATCGCTAAAGCAGTAGCAGGTTTAAATCCGTTTTCTGCTAAAAAAGTAGCGTCTTTAAAACTATTTAGCAAAGACAAACTATCGGCTTCTATTTGTTGTGCTACACGTCCCGCCAGATTTTCTAAGCGCTCCTGATTATTAAATACAACAGCTACGGGTGTATTGGCACTGCGCAATGTATTTACTATGTCATTATTGCTCATACCTCGGCGTAAAATATATTTCCCTGGTTTTAGGTTTTGCATATAGCCTTTTTGCTTGGCCACCATATGAAAACTTTGGGCATCTTGTAGCAAAGGTTTTAATTGCTTTAAAACATCTTTCTCATAATTAGGTTTACTGGGAATATAGATTGCCTGAGTTTCGCTTTCAAAGGCAGTATTGGGTGCAAAAATACTTTGATAAATATGGTAACTAAAGAAGCTAAGCACCACAATGCCTAATACCGCGATAATAACAAGAATTTTTTTAATATACATGATTAATAAGTTGATATAAATATTGGTCTTTAAAAGTTCCTTGACACAGCACCCAATCTTTTTGCACGCCGGTACGTTTAAAATTGAGTTTTTCAAACAATTGAATACTGGGGTGGTTATCGGCTAATATACCCGCGTAAATTTGATGCACTTTTAAATGTTCTTGGGCAAATTCACAAGCTTGCTTTACCGCCGTATAGGCATAACCTGATTGCCTGTATTTGGGATCAAAAATAATAACTCCTAGCGCAACCCTTCGGTTTTGAGGATCAAAATCATAAAAATCTAATAGACCTATGTTCTTATCCGCTTTAAGCGAAATAACCAAGCGTAATTGCTTAACTTCATAAATATCACGATGTGATTCGGCTAAATATTGCCTTAATATATGGCGTGAAAAAGGCTTTTGCGTGCCGCTGAGATGCCAATATTGACTATCATTTTCTACCTGTTCTATAAAATCTAAATCTTCAGGTTCTAATGCACGCAGGTATATAGTATCTTCTGGATTGCTTAACATGTGATACTGCCTTTAAAAACTTGTTGAGCTGGCCCTTTTAAAAAGACATTAGTAAAGCCTCGTTCTTTAGGAATAAAGGAGATCTGCAAAGAACCACCTAAGGTTTTTATTGCTACTGGGCTTTTGATTATTTGCTTGCTATGATATGCGACTAAAGCGGCAGCCGTTACACCTGTACCACAAGATAAAGTTTCGTCTTCTACGCCTCGCTCGTATGTTCTAACAAAGAGACCTTTTGGTTGTACTTCTACAAAATTGATATTGCTACCTTCTTTACCATACAAAGAACTGTTGCGAATTTCTTTTCCGTTTGCATAAACGGGGAAATTGACTAAATCATCAACAAAAGCCACGTGATGAGGTGAACCCGTATCAGTAAAATAGGCGTTATCGCTTACTTTTTTTACAAACGATACGTCTTGCATTTGCAAACTTACCTCATTGTTTTCTACAGCCGCAGCGTGTAGTCCATCTACAGCCATAAAGTGAGTTTCTTCTTTAAAAATACCCAAAAAATGAGCAAAATGAACCAAGCAACGCCCACCGTTACCACACATAGTACTTTCTTTACCATCGGCATTAAAATAAACCATCTTAAAATCAATTTCTTTATGCGGATGATTCTCTAAAAGAATAAGTCCGTCTGCTCCTATGCCAAATTTTCGGTCACACAGCCTAGCTATGAGTTTGGTATCATTTTTGAAAAATTCTTTGCGATTATCTATAAGGATAAAATCGTTACCGGTTCCTTGATATTTGTAAAATTCGAGTTGCATAAGTGGACTTAATTGCCGCAAATATACAACCTTTCATGATTTCTAGGAGCCGTTAAGGTAGCGTTAAGTTTGTAACATCAGAAAAATTATAGCGTATTTTTAAAATAAAAAGAATTATGAAAAGAAACTTGCAATTACTTTTAGTTGCCGTTTTGGCTAGCGGCATATCTTTATTCTTGTACCAACAGTATCTTTTACCTGTTACCGAGGTTGCCCAGCAAACGGTTTCAAAATCTAAAGTAAAAATTGAAGATACTCTGCCTCAAGATACCGGAGTTAAGTTTGTAAAGCATTTTAATAGCAGCGACGCTGATTTTACCCAGGCGGCCAAGAAAACCGTTCACGCAGTGGTACACGTAAAGAATGTAAGTATTGGAAGAGCACCAAGAACCATACAAGAATACCTGCGGGGTATGCGAGGAGGTCGAGCAGTGCAAGGAGCTGGTTCTGGTGTGATTATAACCGAAGACGGCTATATTGTGACCAACTATCATGTTATTAAAGATGCCTCTGAAATTGAGGTAACGCTTAACAACAATCGCAATTACAAAGCAAAGCTCATTGGTGCAGAACCAAACTCTGACATCGCTTTACTTAAAATTGAGGCCAAAGATTTAGAGTATTTAACTTTTGGCGATAGTAATGACACCCAGATTGGCGAGTGGGTGTTAGCTGTTGGTAATCCGTTTAATTTAACTTCTACAGTAACAGCCGGAATTATAAGTGCAAAAGGGAGAAATTTGGGTGCCGAAACAGCCGGTTTACCTTCTTTTATTCAAACTGATGCTGCCATAAATCCAGGTAACAGCGGTGGCGCTTTAGTTAATATTAATGGCGAGCTCATTGGCATAAATACGGCCATCACTTCACAAACAGGCAGTTATATAGGGTATGGGTTTGCTGTACCAAGTAATAACGCAAGGAAAATTGTAGAAGACCTAATTGAATATGGAAATGTAAAACACGCCGTACTAGGCATACAAGCAGCCACTATCAACCCCAATATGGTAGAAGAAAATGAGCTTAAAATTTCGCAAGGGGTTTATGTAGCTGGTGTTTCTGATGGTGCAAAAGAAGCCGGTTTAAAAAAAGACGACTTAATTACCAATATTGATGGTTTAAGAGTCCGTAAACTAGAAGATCTCACTTCGTATGTTCAAACTAAAAGACCCAATGATGTGGTAAGCATTACTTTTATTAGAAATGGTAATGAAAAAACAACCGAAGTAAAGCTAACCGAGTTTGAACGATTACGCATCATCAAAGCAGGTATTGAGATTGGTAACGCCTCTAGTGAGTACCTCCAGTATTTTAAAGCAAAATACGGTGTTAAAATATTAGGCACACTCAACGACCGCATTAATATTCCCGATGACCAATTTATCATAACCAGAATAGACGATCAAAAGATTTCGAGCGTGAAGGATGCTAAAAGAATAATTCAAAACAAAGCCGAAAACGAAAAAACCAAAATAACTTTTAAAGACCGTCTTGGCCGAGAAGAAAGCTATTATTTTTAATCGGTGTTTATATTAAAAACATAAAATCCTCTTTTAGCTTTAAAAGAGGATTTTTGTTTATTATACATGCCATTACATTTAAATGTATATTTTTGCACAGACTTTTAATTTTCATAACACAACAAAACAAAAATGAGTCAGCAAACAACTTACGAGAAAGAACTTGCTTTCCAGGCCGATAGACGCAAGGCTACAGTAGAGTTCATAAAAGTATTAAATGATTTATGGTACGATAAATCGATAGAACTTGTTCTTTTTAAAAATCAATTATTAGATCAAAACGTTAGCGAAATTCTTTATTTGCACGAATACGCTGGAGAATTTGTTCAAAAACCAATTTCAATTTTTGACAGTGTAGAGATTGCTAAAGCGATAAAAGACTTAGACCTTCCCGCCTCAAAATTAGACATAGGCAAACTCACTTACGAGTTTCAATTAGACAAAAATGAAGCCAACAGCGCTACATCATTTGTATCAAAAAAACTTGCTAAAGCAAAAGAATTTGCTGGCTTTGAACCTAAAGACGTGGTGCTTTACGGATTTGGGCGTATTGGTAGGCTATTAGCTCGCGAACTAATGATGAAAACCGGTAAAGGTAGCCAACTGCGCTTGAGAGCCATTGTGGTAAGAGGAAAAATTGATAAAACCGTTCTTGAGAAAAGAGCCTCACTTTTAAAAAGCGATTCGGTTCATGGTGATTTTTCTGGTACAGTAAAAGTAGATGAAGCCAACCAAAGTTTGATTATAAACGGAACAACCGTTCATATTATAAGTGCCAACCAACCAGAAGATATTGATTATACCCAATACGGAATCAACAATGCTTTGGTTATTGATAACACAGGAGCATTTAGAGATAAAGAAGCTTTACAAAGACACTTGGTACCAAAAGGTGCAGACAAGGTGCTATTAACAGCTCCCGGCAAAGGAGTTCCTAATATTGTACATGGTGTAAATGAGTTGGAGCACAATCCAGATGAAATTGACATTTTCTCGGCCGCATCTTGTACTACTAACGCCATTACCCCAGTACTTAAAGCAATTGAAGACACTTTTGGTGTAGAACACGGACATTTAGAAACTATTCATGCTTATACCAACGATCAAAACTTGGTAGACAACATGCACAAAAAATACCGAAGAGGTCGAGCAGCTGCCTTGAACATGGTTATAACCGAAACAGGAGCCGGAAAAGCAGTGTCAAAAGCTCTACCTGCCTTAGAAGGTAAACTAACTTCTAATGCTATTCGTGTGCCAGTTCCTAATGGTTCATTAGCTATTTTAAACTTAGAAATAAACAAGGCCACTAGCTTAACAGAACTTAATGATGTTTTAAAGCAATATGCTTTAGAAGGTAATTTGGTAGAGCAAATAAAATATTCTATAGATAATGAGCTGGTATCGTCTGATATTATAGGATCATCGGCCCCCTCTATTTACGACAGTAACGCCACAATCGTAAATAAAGATGGAAAAAACATCATTCTATACATTTGGTATGATAATGAATACGGTTATAGTCACCAGGTAATCAGATTAGCAAAATACATCGCCAAAGTAAGACGTTTTACCTATTATTAATGGCAGCAGACTAAAATTAAGCAAACCCGTACTTCAGTACTGGTTTGCTTTTTTTGTTTAAAATAAATACAAATACCACTTTAATTACAATAATGCCGATTATAAATCGTTTTGGCAAGAAAAATTTTTATGAATAATATTCTTAAACTCTCGGTAACCTTTTTGCTATGTTTTTTCGCTTTAAGCGGAATACGAGCTCAAGATAGTGTTCAAAAAGAACCCACTATTAATGAACAGTTCAGCGAACTTATTGAAAACGCCAATAACTACCAAGAATATAAAGTTGTTAAACACGCTTTACTACTTCAGCTTCAAAAGAAAACAAAAGTAAAGATCGATGGGTTGAATAAAAACATACAACAACTTGAAGACAGTTTAAGTGCTAAGCAAAATAGAATTGAGAAGCTAAATCATTCTTTATCTTCTACCCAAGAAGATTTAGACTTGGTAAATAGTGAGAAAAATAACATACAATTTTTAGGCATATCAACCGATAAATCAACTTATCAAAGCATTATGTGGGGGGTTGTATTCGTACTACTAATTATCTTATTGTTTTTTATCTATAAATTCAAGAGCAGTAACGCAGCGACGAGAGAAGCCAAGGAAAATCTACAAGAATGCGAGGCTGAGTTTGATGATTATAAAAAAAGAGCTCTAGAAAAACAGCAGCGTCTAGGCAGACAACTGCAAGATGAAATCAACAGAAATAAAGCATAAGAAACGGCCATGCGCATAGACATCATCACGGTTGTACCGGATTTACTCAAGAGTCCCTTTGAGGCTTCCATTTTAAAACGAGCCATAGAAAAAGGTTTAGTTGCTGTCCATTTACATAATCTGCGCGATTACGTTAGTGACAATTACAAACAGATAGATGATTACCAATATGGTGGCGGCGCAGGAATGGTGATGATGATAGAACCCATTGATAAATGCATTAGTCATTTAAAATCACAACGCGACTATGATGAAGTGATTTATATGACACCCGATGGCAAAACATTAAATCAAGGCACAGCCAATCAGCTTTCGCTAAAAAAAAATATAATCATTTTATGTGGGCACTATAAAGGCGTAGACGAGCGCGTTCGTGAACATTTCATCACACGCGAGATCTCTATTGGTGATTATGTTCTCTCTGGTGGCGAATTAGGAGCAGCGGTATTATGCGACGCTGTGATACGCTTGATACCTGGAGTATTAGGAAACGAGACCTCTGCCCTAACCGATTCTTTTCAAGACAACTTATTGGCTCCACCCATCTATACGCGCCCTGCTGAATACAAAGGCTGGAAAGTACCCGAAATATTGACAACTGGTAATTTTCCTAAAATAGAAGCCTGGAGAGAAAAAAAAGCCTACGAACGCACCCAAGAACGCAGACCCGACCTATTAAAAGACCAATAAAAATTGGTTATTTAAAAAAATAAAATTATTTTTGCACGCAATTCTAAAACAACCTCTGGCGAAATACGTGTATGTTGATTAGAAAAATTTTAAACCATAAAAACATGGAATCTTTAATTAAATTTGTTCAAGACGAATTTGTAACCAAGAAAGACTTCCCAGAATTTAAAGCGGGAGATACAATCACGGTTTACTAC
Source organism: uncultured Mesonia sp. (assembly GCA_947499595.1). Classification (GTDB taxonomy): domain Bacteria; phylum Bacteroidota; class Bacteroidia; order Flavobacteriales; family Flavobacteriaceae; genus Mesonia; species Mesonia sediminis. Next base: position 53,677 of record CANMOY010000004.1, on the reverse strand, counting down.
GAAATCAAAGAGGGACAGAAAACCCGTACACAGTTCTTTAGAGGTGTGGTAATTCAGAAAAAAGGAACTGGAGCTTCACAAACTTTTACCATTAGAAAAATGAGTGGTACAGTAGGTGTTGAAAGAATTTTCCCTATCAACCTTCCTGCACTTCAAAAAATTGAAGTAAACAAAAGAGGTAAGGTACGTAGAGCTAGAATTTTCTACTTTAGAGAACTTACTGGTAAAAAAGCACGTATTAAAGAGCGTATGCACAAAGCTAAATAAGCCTTTTTTACATTACAAAACAAAGCCTTTTTTCTTGCGAAAAAAGGCTTTGTTTTTTGTAATTTTTCTAAACTTTTATCCTTTAAATTAGGCGTATAATTAACTATATTTGCTCCGATTTTAGTGCTGACTTTAAAAGAGTAGCGCAAATGCATTTAATAATTAAAAATAAACAGTTATGGCAGACCAACCCAAGATAATGTACACCAAAACAGACGAAGCTCCTTTTTTAGCTACGCATTCACTATTACCTATTATCGAAGCTTTCACCGCTTCCTCTGGTATAGATGTAGAAACCAAAGACATTTCTTTGGCCGCTAGAATTCTAGCTGTTTTTCCTGAAGTTTTAAAACAAGACCAGCGTGTACCCAATGCCTTGGCTGAATTAGGTGAATTGGCAAAAAAGCCAGAAGCAAATATTATTAAATTACCCAACATTAGTGCTTCGGTTCCTCAATTAAAAGCTGCCATAAAAGAGTTACAGGCAAAGGGCTATAACCTACCAAATTATCCCGATGAGCCACAAAATGAAAAAGAAAAGCAAATCAAAGCTACCTATGATAAAGTAAAAGGTAGTGCGGTAAACCCTGTGTTGCGCGAAGGAAACTCAGATCGTAGAGCACCACAAGCCGTTAAAAATTATGCCAAAAAGAACCCACACCGCATGGGAGAATGGTCAAAAGATTCTAAAACACGCGTAGCAAGTATGAGCTCGGGTGATTTTAGGAACTCAGAAAAATCGACTACCCTAAAACAAGCCGGTGAGGTTAGCATAGAATTACATCAAGATAATAACGAAGTTCTGGTATTAAAACCTCAAACCAAACTTCTAAAAGGTGAGGTTATTGATGCTTCTGTACTAAGCAAAAAAGCTTTAATTCAGTTTTTAAAAGAACAGGTAAAAACTGCAAAGGAAGATGGCGTATTGTTCTCCTTACACATGAAAGCTACCATGATGAAGGTATCAGACCCTATCATTTTTGGACACGCGGTAAAAGTGTTTTTTAGCGATGTATTCGAAGAGTTTGGAGAAGAGCTGGAAAAAGCAGGTGCCGACACAACCAGTGGTTTTGGTGATGTGATTAGAGCAATCAATACACTACCTGAAGAATTACAAAAGAAAATAAATGCCAAAATTGAGGAAACCTATGCCGAAGGTCCCGCCTTAGCCATGGTAGATTCAGATAAGGGCATTACCAACTTACACGTACCTAGTGATGTGATTATTGACGCTTCAATGCCAGCTATGATAAGAACTTCAGGTCAAATGTGGAATGCCGAAGGCAAAACACAAGATACTTTAGCCGTGATTCCAGATAGCAGTTACGCCGATTTATATGAAGCAACCATTCAATTTTCTAAAGAAAACGGAGCTTTTGACCCGACTACTATGGGTACCGTACCCAATGTTGGCTTAATGGCCCAAAAAGCAGAAGAGTATGGTTCTCACGATAAAACCTTCGAAATCCCAGCGAATGGAACGGTTAAAGTCGTAATGAACGGTGAAACTCTTTTGGCTCACGAAGTAGAAGAAGGTGATATCTGGAGAATGTGTCAAACCAAAGATGCTCCTATTAAAGATTGGGTAAAGCTTGCCGTTTCGCGTGCAAAAGACACCCAATGGCCAGCTGTTTTCTGGTTAGATAAAAATAGAGCCCACGATGCCGAATTAATCAAAAAAGTAGAAACTTACTTAAAAGATTATGACACCTCAGATATAGACATCCGTATAATGAATGTCGCTGAAGCTACTCAATTTACTTTAGAGCGCGTTAAAAGAGGTGAAAATACTATTTCGGTAACAGGAAATGTTTTACGAGACTATCTAACCGATTTGTTCCCTATTTTAGAATTAGGAACAAGCGCAAAAATGCTTTCAATTGTACCCTTGATGAATGGAGGCGGCTTATTTGAAACCGGTGCCGGCGGATCTGCTCCAAAACACGTACAACAATTCTTAGAAGAAGGCCATTTAAGATGGGATTCTTTAGGAGAGTTTTTAGCATTGTCGGTTTCTCTTGAACACCTTAGCAAAACCTTTAACAACAAAAAAGCATTGGTGTTATCAAAGGCGCTAGACGAAGCTACCGATAAATTTTTAGACAATAAAAAATCCCCTTCTCGTAAGGTAAATGAATTAGACAACAGAGGCTCACACTTCTATTTGGCTATGTATTGGGCAGAAGCTTTGGCAAATCAAAAAGAAGACGAAGCTCTACAAAAAGAATTTGGAAGAATTGCCAAAGAGTTAAAAGCTAACGAAACAGTTATTCTGCAAGAGCTTAACCATGCCCAAGGTAAACCAGTTGATATCAATGGCTACTATTTCCCAGACGTAAAGAGAACTTACGAAGAAATGAGACCTAGCAGCACTTTAAACAAAATTATCAATAAAGCTTAAGCTTATATTCCTTTAAAAGAAAGCCATTAGTGTAAAAACTAATGGCTTTTTTTTATTTTTAAATATGAAGCATCTCCCTACCCTTAAAAAAATTTAATTGCTTATTCTTAGGCATAAAAAAAAGCCAAATTCTAGTAGAATATGGCTCTTTAAATATGTGTCAAACAAAGTTTAGTTTTTCTTAAACTTCGCGTATTTGTTTTTGAACTTATCTATACGTCCAGCGGTATCAATTAATTTCTTCTTACCAGTATAAAATGGATGAGAAGTTCTAGAAATCTCTAATTTCACTAGCGGATACTCTGTACCGTCTACTTCAATAGTTTCTCTGGTTTTTACCGTCGACTTAGTAATAAAGACTTCTTCGTTAGACATATCTTTAAAAGCTACAAGTCTATAATTTTCGGGATGTATTCCTTGTTTCATCTTCTTAAACTTTAAATCTTATGATTTTTTCGAGGTGCAAATTTAAACAATTATCAGAATAAAACAATATTTTTCCAATAATTATTTTACAAATATAAACTTTTTATTCTAACCCTGTAACCTTTTCCTATATTTGTACACCTATAAAGAAATCAATCCTTTTTTTCCTATGCAAAATTCTACTAATCTTAAATCAGTTGCCAGCAATTATGGGCTTTATTTAGCTTTAGCCGTAGTACTCATCTTTAGTTTAGCTTATGCCCTTTCGGTTGAAATGTTTACCAAATGGTATTTAAGTCTAATTCTCTTTTTTGTCCTTGTGGGATTTGGAGTAGCCTCCACAAAGGCTTGTAAATCGGCTGCGACCGAAATATTTTCATTCAGAAAAGCTTTTACTGCCTACTTTATTTGCGTAATCATCGGCTTGGTAGCACAAAGCCTTACACAGTTTAGTATTTTTAACCTTATTGATCCCGAGGCAGGGGCTTATATCGTAGAATTTAGCAAAGAACAAGTGGCCGATACCATGGCAAAATTTGGTTCAACTCAAGAACAAATTGATTTGACAATAGCCGGTATGGAGCAAGAAAATCAATTCTCTTTAAAAAATCAAGCCATCGGCTTGGCTACCAATATTGTATTTTACTCGATCATCGGATTAATTGTTGCTCTTGTTTTTAGACAAAAATAACCCGACAACTTATAATTTATGCAGCTTTCTATTGTTATTCCTTTATTAAACGAAGAAAAATCAATACCCGAGCTTTATCAATGGCTGGTTAAGGTGCTCGAAGCTAACCAATTTAGCTTTGAGGTTATCTTTATCAACGATGGCAGTCAAGATCAATCAGGTAAAATATTAGATGCTTTAGGAAGTCAAGATTCTCGAGTACGGGTTATACATTTTCAAAAAAATTACGGGAAATCTCAAGCATTGCATGCCGGATTTTTAAAGACTAAAGGAGAAGTAGTAATTACTATGGATGCAGACTTGCAAGATAGCCCCGAGGAAATTCCAGAACTGTATTCTTTAATTAACCAAGAAGGTTATGATTTGGTATCGGGATGGAAAAAAAGGCGATATGACAATGTGCTTACCAAAAACATTCCCTCTAAATTATTCAATGCCGCAGCCAGAAAAATTAGCGGTTTAAGCTTACACGATTTTAATTGCGGACTTAAAGCTTATAAAAGCGAAGTGGTTAAAAATATTGAGGTTTACGGCGAAATGCATCGCTACATTCCGCTACTGGCCAAAAACCAAGGTTTCTCTCATATTGGTGAAAAGGTAGTTAAACACCAGGCGAGAAAGTACGGCTCTACCAAATTTGGCGCAGAACGTTTTATTTTTGGTTTTTTAGACCTTATAACCATTTGGTTTTTTTCAAAATTTGGTAAACGTCCTATGCATTTATTTGGCTCAATGGGTGTGCTTATGTTCCTTATCGGATTTATAACGGCCTTCATTATTGGAGCCGCTAAAATTTATAAACTATGGCATAATATTCCAGACATTTTGGTTACCCAAAACCCTTGGTTTTATATTGCTTTAAGCGTTATGATAATAGGTAGTTTGTTTTTCCTTGCCGGATTTTTAGGCGAACTCATTTTACGCACGCAAAAAAATCAAAAACGCTATAAAATCAGTAAAACTGTAAATTAAGGCCCTAGCCTATTTAATAATATTTACTTTTGTAAACACACTTAACAACAAGTTGAATGGATGCAATTAAACAAAAAGCACAAGTGTGGCTAAATAGCCCATTTGATCAAAATACAAAGCAACAAGTACAAGCTTTAATAAATGAAAACCCAGAAGAACTTAAAGACGCATTTTATAAAGATTTAGCCTTTGGTACAGGAGGTATGCGCGGTATTATGGGGCCAGGTACCAATCGGATAAATCGGTATACGCTGGGAAAAAACACCCAAGGAATAGCAGCCTATTTAAAAAAAACCTTCCCTAATGAGGCCTTAAAAGTTGCGATTGCCTATGACTGTCGGCACAACAGCCAAAGTCTAGCACAAACAGTTGCCGATGTTTTTTCGGGTAATGGTATTGAGGTTTATTTATTTGAAGATTTAAGACCTACACCCGAACTTTCTTTTACCGTAAAGCATTTAAAGTGCCATTGTGGTATTGTATTAACTGCAAGTCATAATCCGCCTGAATACAATGGCTATAAGGTATATTGGCAAGATGGCGGTCAACTGGTTCCCCCGCAGGATCAAGAAATTATCGCCGAAATTAATCAACTTACCTACGACCAGATTGTTTTTGAACCAAAGCCCGAATTGATTCAAAATATAGGTAAAAACCTTGATGAAGCCTACATCAATACGGTGCTAGAAAAAGTAACTTTTAATACCCCAACTAAAGCTAAAAAAGAATTAAGTATTGTTTTCACTAGTTTACACGGTACTTCAATTACCCTTATACCAGAAGTTTTAAAACGCGCAGGCTATGAAAATTTACATATTGTAGAGGCTCAAGCAACTCCCAATGGCGATTTCCCTACTGTAAAATCTCCCAATCCAGAGGAACCAGAGGCACTAGAGATGGCACTAGAATTGGCCGAGGAAGTTAATGCAGATATCGTAATTGGTACAGATCCAGATAGTGACCGCCTAGGAGTTGGAATTCGAGATAAGACAGGAAAAATGATCTTGTTAAACGGTAACCAAAGCATGGTGCTAATGACCAATTTTCTTTTAAAACAATACACTCAGCAACACGAGTTAATTGGAAATGAATTTATTGCCTCTACCATTGTTTCTACTCCGCTTATGCAGAAACTAGCTGAACATTACCAAGTGGAATGTAAAGTAGGTTTAACCGGATTCAAGTGGATTGCCAAAATGATTAAAGATTTCCCTGAACAGAAATTTATTGGTGGTGGCGAAGAGAGTTTTGGCTATATGGTAGGCGACTTTGTTCGAGATAAAGACGCGGTGAGCGCCACATTATTAATGTGTGAAATGGCTGCTCTGGCCAAGCATGAAAACAAAAGTATTTACGAGCAATTGATAAGTATCTATACAACGCACGGTTTGTATCAAGAACACTTGGTTTCGCTTGTTAAAAAAGGAATTACAGGTGCTCAAGAAATCAAACAAATGATGGAGGATTTGCGCGCCAATCCTCCAAAAGAAATTAACGGAGTCAATGTAATTCGCCTCGAAGACTATTCTACCTCATCAGCACTAGACCTAAGTCAAAATAAAAAGAGTATTTTAGACATTCCTAAAAGTAACGTTTTGATTTTCTATTTAGAAGACGGAACAAAAATTGCGGCTAGACCTAGCGGAACAGAACCAAAAATAAAGTTCTACATTAGCGTACAAACTCCTTTGGCCGATGCAGATAAATATAATCAGCAAAAAGAAATTTTGACGCAGAAAATAGCCCAAGCCCTAACCTATTTTAGACTTAACGATTAAGTATTGTAATGAATTATATTAAAAAGATTTTTCCCTTTGTGCTCCCCTATAAAAAATATGCTTTTTTAAATGTTATAAGCAATATTTTTTATGCGCTGTTTAGCACTCTTTCTATGATATCACTTATCCCTATGTTAAAAGTGATGTTCTCTAATGCAGAGCGGGTAACCAATGAGCCAGAGTATAAAGGTTTAATGCATATTTCAGATTATTTCGAGAATTATTCCAACTACTTCATAACCACCTACACTGCACAAAATGGTGGGGTGGCTACGTTAACGGTATTGGTTATTCTCATTATTAGCCTGTTTTTACTTAAAAATCTTTTTAATTATGCCGGTTTATATTTCATCGCCTTTTTGCGCAACGGCGTTTTACGGGATTTACAAAACAAACTTTACCATAAAATTGTAGCTATGCCCGTAGCTTTTTATAGCGAAAAAAGAAAAGGAGATACCATTGCAAGAATGACCTCAGATGTTGAAGAAGTGCAACGTAGCTTTTTATCTATGCTTGAATTGGTGGTAAAAGAGCCGTTAACCATTTTATTTACAATTATCGGTATGTTAGCGCTTAGCCCACAACTTACGCTATTTGTTTTTATCTTTATTCCTCTTTCAGGCTATATTATTTCGTTAATCGGAAAGCAATTAAAGAAAAAATCAGATGATGTACAACGTGAGCGTGGGCAAGTTTTATCTAATTTAGAAGAAACCCTTTCTGGACTAAAAATCATAAAAGCCTTTAATGCTGAGGAGCGATTTGGTAGCAAATTTGAAAATACCACCAACAGGCTATACAATTTTTCAAATAGTCTCATGCACAGACAAAATCTAGCCTCACCAACCAGTGAGTTTTTAGGTATTATTGTTATTGCCATTTTACTTTGGTATGGCGGAAAAATGGTGATTATAGATGGTAATTTAGACGGGGCAACCTTTATAACCTATATGGGGCTGGCATACAATATTTTAACTCCCGCCAAAGCCATTAGCAAAGCATCGTATGCGGTTAAAAGAGGTAATGCTGCTGCAGATCGGGTTTTGGAAATTATTGAAAATGATACAATTTTAAAAGATCAACCCAATAGTCTTAAAAAAGACAGTTTTGATCAAGGTATTCAAATCAACAACCTATCTTTTGGTTATGATAAAAAACAAGTACTCAAAAATTTTAATCTCGAGGTACAGAAAGGTAAAACAGTAGCCTTAGTGGGTCAATCTGGAAGTGGCAAAAGCACCATAGCCAATTTAATCACTCGTTTTTATGATATTGATCAAGGTGAAATTCTAGTTGATGGAGTGAATATTAAAAATATTCAAAAGAAGAGCTTACGCGGATTAATGGGAATGGTAACCCAAGACTCCATTTTATTTAATGATAGTATTTACAACAATATTACATTAGGCAAACCTGATGCCAGTGAAGAGGAAGTAATTGCCGCTTTAAAAATTGCCAATGCTTGGGAATTTGTTTCTGATCTACCAGAAGGCATTCATACCAATATTGGTGACGCTGGAGGTAAACTAAGCGGAGGCCAAAAACAACGACTTTCTATTGCTAGGGCAGTACTTAAAAATCCGCCAATAATGATTTTAGACGAAGCCACATCTGCCCTAGACACCGAGAGCGAACAGTTGGTACAAAAAGCCCTAGAAAATATGATGCTAAATCGCACCTCAATTGTAATTGCACACCGTCTTTCTACCATTCAAAATGCCGATTTAATTGTGGTTATGAAACAAGGCGAGATTGTAGAGCAAGGTAAACACCAAGATTTATTAGCTGCTCAAGGAGTTTATAAAAATTTAGTCGAAATGCAATCTTTTGAATAAGCCATGCTAACACCAGAGGAAAGCCATATTGTTAAAGCACTCAAAGCTTCTCGTGCAGAGGCTGAGCAAGCTTTTAAACAGTTGGTAGACCTTTATAAAGAACCGCTTTACTGGCACGTCCGGCATATGGTTAAGAATCATGATGATGCGCACGATGTCTTGCAGAATACTTTTGTAAAAGTATATCGATACATTCATAATTTTAAAGGTGATAGCAAACTTTATAGTTGGATGTATCGTATTGCCACTAATGAGGCCATTACTTTTTTAAACAAAAAAGCAAAACGCCTAAATATCTCCAGTCAAGAACTACAAGAAGAGCTTATAGAGAACTTAAAAGCTGATATTTACTTCGATGGTGATGAAATTCAATTGGAATTGCAAAAAGCGGTTAACAATTTACCTGAAAAGCAACAACAAGTATTTATTATGCATTACTTCGAAGGTTTAAAATACAAAGAAATCGCAGAAATATTAGAGGTAAGTGAAGGGGCTCTAAAGTCAAATTATCACCATGCCGTTCAAAAAATAAAAGAATTTTTAGCGCGCAATCAAACCTTTAATACACATTAAAGTCTAAAAACTAAATGGATACCTCAAAAAATAAACATAAGGCTGCTGGTTTCAAAGTTCCTAAAAATTACTTTGAAGATTTTCATGTTGCTTTTCCTGATAAATCTTTTACAGAGGAGCAAGAATTGCATGCATCCCTAAACTCAGGTGAAGCATATAAAACGCCAGGATACAAAACACCAGCCTTGTATTTTGAAAACCTCACTATAGATTTACCAGATACTCATAAGAAATCGGTAATTCTTCTTAGTGTGCGAAAGACTTTACCTTATGTTGCTGTGGCAGCTGCATTAGCTATAGTCTTTCTAGTCAATTCAAATTGGTTTTCAAGAGGAGATTATAGGTCGCAAATAGATCCGTTAGCCCTTGAATCCTATTTAGAAAAATCTTTATTTGAATCTGATTTTAATGAAGATTTAGAAACTATATATCCCGATGTAAATCGGTCAATAGAAAATATCAGTATTTCTGAACAAACAATTCTCAACTACGTTGATGAAAACCAAGAATTTTTAAGCTATTTAGAACCATGAAAAAACTCATTTTCTGTATTGTTTTCGTTATGTTTTCTGCCTCCTTGGTCTGGAGTCAAGATAATTCTGAAGAGAAAAAAATAGAATCGCTTAAAGTAGCCTTTATCACAGAAGAATTAAATTTAAACAGTCAAGAAGCTGAAAAGTTTTGGCCGATTTATCGTAAATATGAAGCCAAAAACGATAAACTTTATGACGAAAAATGGTGCGCCGTTAAAAATGGACTTGATTTAATCGATGAGATAGACGAAGCCACCGCTAGCGCTTTATTAGACGAATATATTGATTTAAAAATGCAAAGTGCACAATTAAAGGAAGATTTTGTCAATGAATTGAAAGGCGTAATACCATCCAAAAAGATTTTACATTTAAAAAAAGCCGAGCGAGATTTTCACCGTGATTTATTGAAAAAGTTAAAAAACAAATAATTCATTAATCCATCGATTCTTCTAGAAAAACAATTTTCTTTATTCCACCTTTTCCGGCGGCGTATGCGGTATACTCATTCAAAAATGATAGCGTGTAAAAGCCTTCATCGCTTAGTTGTTTCCACGTTTTACCGAAATCACTAGAATAAGCAATTCCTGTAAAACCTACCGCCACCATTTCTTGTCCGCCAGAGTTTGGAATAAACTTAATGCAACTTTTATATCCCGGTAAAGCCTGATTACTTATAACCTGCCAACTTTTACCTCCATCAAAAGTAATTGCTTTGTTATTATGCATTTGATTTGGTTGCGTATAATCCCCACCAACGATTACGCCTAAATCTTCATTGTAAAAATCTACGCTATAAATTCCCTGGGTGGCTTTTCCCGAGACTATAGGTGTGTCATAAGCCTTCCACGTTGCTCCCTTATCGTTGGTAAAATAAACCCTCGCCGCAGCCCCTCCGGTAACTACCCAAGCTTTATTTCCTTTAATATGAATATTGGTGTTGCTTGCTGCAAAACCAGCTTCGCCCGGTATATAAAAAGGCAATTCACTGCATTGAACAGGATTCCAAAAGTCACCCCCGTCTCGGGTAATTAAAAGCCGTAAGCAATTATCAACAGGATCTCCAAGGGCAAGCCCCTCTTGATCATTCCAAAAAGCTAATGCATTATAAAAAATTCCTGCTGTACTATCTTGGTGTACTAACCTACGCTTACCAAAAAAATTTACTTTATATAATAGAGCTGGGTTACCAGCACTTAAAATAAAATCGGCTTGACCGGTATGGGCAATGGCTCTAAATTCTGGCGGGTTACCATTAAATTCTACTCCTCCAATATATGCAATCGAATGGTCTGCCGTGTTTAAATATCCAAATTCTCCCTTATCACAACCATAAAAAATATGTTGATCATTCACATTCAATGCGCGAATACTAATATCGCGATCTAAAACCGATTCAATTTTCACCTTCGTATAAACATGTGGTCTCTGTTGATTTTGAGAAACTTTCACGCATGAAAAACATAATAATGCCATTAAACAGAGGGAGATATACTTCATAACTTGGTATTTATATTCAAATATAAGATTATTCCCTTATAAAATTATGTAACTTTGCAAGCTAAATTTCAATCTATGAGATTACACAGAAATCTTGTTTTTGCCGTAGTAGACACCCTGAATTTGGTATTTAATGAAGGCAAATATGCAGATAAAGAACTGGCTAACACATTAAAAAGAGATAAGCGTTGGGGATCAAGAGACCGCAGTTTTATAGCCGAAACCGTTTACGACATTGTACGCTGGAAAAGACTTTATGCCGCAATTGCAGAAGTTAAAGAACCTTACAGCAGGCCTAATTTATTTAGGTTATTCGCGGTATGGGCAACCTTAAAAGGAATCGCTTTACCTGACTGGAAGCAACTAGAAGACACCCCTACAAGACGAATCAAAGGTAAGTTCGACGAGCTCTCTCAAATTCGTGTTTATAGAGAGTCTATACCAGACTGGTTAGATCAAGTTGCGGTTCAAGAAATGGGCGAAGAAAAATGGTCTAAAGAAATTGCCTCGCTCAATAAAACTGCTCCAGTAGTTTTACGTACCAACAAGCTTAAGATAGATTCAAAAAACCTTCGCGACCTTCTATTTCAAGAAGAAATTGAAGCTCGAAGCATTCAAAATTACCCCGATGCCTTGGTGCTTGAAGAAAGAACCAATGTCTTCAAAACCCAAGCTTTTAAAAATGGTTTCTTTGAGGTGCAAGATGCTTCTTCGCAATTGGTGGCTCCATTTTTGCAAGTTGAACCTGGTATGCGCGTAGTTGACACTTGTGCGGGAGCTGGCGGAAAATCTCTACATTTAGCAGCACTAATGGAAAATAAAGGCCAGATTATTGCGCTAGATATTTACGGTAATAAATTAAAAGAATTAAAACGAAGAGCTAAACGAGCCGGTGCTCACAACATTGAGACCAGAACTATTGAAAACAATAAGGTTATCAAAAAACTGCACCAAAAAGCCGATCGTGTTTTGATTGATGCTCCTTGTAGTGGCTTAGGTGTACTAAGCCGGAATCCTGACACAAAATGGAAATTACAACCAGAGTTCCTAGATGAAATTAAATCCGTTCAACGCGAAATATTAAATAATTATTCAAAAATAGTGAAGTCAGGAGGAAAATTGGTCTATGCAACCTGCTCTATACTCCCTTCCGAAAATCAGCAACAAGTCGAATTTTTCTTGAATTCTGAGGCAGGAAAAGACTTTACTCTAGAGGACCAAAAAATAATTTTAAGTTACGAATCCGGTTATGACGGATTTTATATGGCACGTTTAATTAAAAAATAGAAATGAAAAAACTTTTACTTCTTAGCTTTTTAGCAATCGGATTTTTGGTAAACGCACAAGCGCCTGCAGGATATTACAGCAGTACCCAAGGCAAAACAGGCTTTGCACTAAAAACCGAATTAAGTCAAATTATTAGTAGCGGTCACAATACGCTAAGTTATGGTGCACTTTGGACGGCTTACCAAACTTCGGATGTAGACACTTACTATGAAAACGATGGCAGTGTTTTAGATATCTACTCAGAAAACCCAAGCAGCACAGACCCCTATAATTTCGTATTTGGGTCAGACCAATGCGGGAATTACAGCGGTGAAAGTTCTTGTTATAACAGAGAGCATTTATTCCCGAAGAGTTGGTTTAATGACCAATCGCCAATGTATACAGACATTCACCATATCTACCCTACTGATGGTTACGTAAACGGGCAACGAGGAAATTTCTCTTTCGGGGAAGTAAATAACGCGAGTTGGACGTCGCAAAACGGATCAAAAAAAGGAAATAATACCTACAACCATCCCAATGCATACAACGGCACTGTTTTTGAACCTATTGACGAGTTTAAGGGTGATGTTGCAAGAGTTTGGTTTTATATGGCTACCCGTTATGAGAGTCAAATTGCAGGATGGGAAAACAACACCTCCCAAAGTGATGTAGCTTTAAATGGAACCTCAACTCAAGTTTTTGAAGATTGGGTATTGGCTATGCTTTTAGAATGGCACAATAACGATCCTGTTTCTCAAAAAGAAATAGATCGCAACAATGCCGCTTTCAACTTTCAGGGAAACCGAAATCCGTATATCGATAACCCCGCCTGGGTAAATCAAATCTGGAATCCGAATCCAGACAATCAAGCCCCTACCGCACCAACAAATTTAGCGGCAAGCAATATTACTTCAAATAGTGTAATACTAAACTGGACCGCTGCTACAGATAATGTTGGGGTAACCAGTTACCAAATTGAAGAAAACAATCAAATTGTTCAAACTACAGCTAACACACAAGCTACCGTTACCAATTTGAATCCGCAAAGCACTTATAGTTTTATAGTTAAAGCATTAGATGCATACGGCAACGTTTCTGCCGCAAGTAATACTGTAAACGTTACCACACTAGATGCACCCGTAATCATCTTTAGCGAAGACTTTGAAGACTGCAACAATCTTAATTTTATAAGCGTTTCAGAACAGAGCGCTCAAGATTGGGAGTGCCTTTCTCAATACGGCGAAAATAATTCAGGAGCTTACCAAATGAATGCCTATGCAAATGGTCAGCAATACCCAAGTCTTGATTGGTTGATCACAAATAGTCCTATAGACTTTAGTAATTTAAGTCAGGCTCAACTTAGCTTTTTTACTGCAGCAACTTTTGGAAATACGCCTTTAAATTTAGTATATAGTACAGATTACACACCAGGAAGTACACCGAGTAATGCCACCTGGACGCCAGTACCTAACGTAAATATTCCTATGTTTAGTGGAAGCGGTAGTACGATTGAAGAGAATACTTTTAGTAATATCGATATACAAGGAATCGCAGGTAACGCTTACTTAGCTTTTAAATATGACACTACCAATGGTGAAGATGCTACGCGTTGGACGGTAGATAGTTTTACTATTACCGCTAAGGCAACCGCTGGTTTGTCTGCTACAAGTTTACAAGCCCAAATTTATCCCAACCCCAATTATAATGGAGTGCTGTTTGTTGAGCTTAGCAATGCTCAAAGCTATGATTATGCTCTTTACGATTTAAATGGAAGGTTAATTCTAAATAAACAAAACGCAAATACCAGAAACATTAAGCTTCCTCAACTAGAAGCTGGTATCTATTTGTTTGAAATTAAAAGTCAGCAGCAACGTGTAATTAAGAAGCTAATTTTAAATTAATCCTTAATTTAATTGCATTAAAAAGCCATTAGTTAGAATGCAACTAATGGCTTTTTTATTTTATGCATTGAAATACGTACTGTCCCAAACGGCCGTGTTAAAATTCTTACCCATTTTAAATCCGTAAAACAAAGCAAGACCAACTATCCATTTAAAAATAAATAAGCTTAAAATTCCGGTTTTGAAAAAATCTATTCCTGTATCAAATATGACCAATGAAATTAGATTACCCATAAGCAGACTAACAGCAGCCAATAAAAGTAAAAAATTTTCTAAGCTCTTCAACGGCCACATCAACAGCTTTCGAAATGCATTCAAATCATTTCCCCATTTATGCACCAAATAATAGTATCCGTTTCCTAACGGAACAAAAAGTAGAGGGTCGTCGGCATTTCTCAATTTAAACCAGGAAGCAGGAGCCATAATTTTAAAACCGTTCAGTTCAATTTGATGCTGCTGCTCTAAAGCTTTAATCCTAATTAAAACTTCTTGAGGAAGCCTTTTTTTAAAATAAAAACTAGGCAAAAAACGCAACCTATAAGTGGTACATATAGATTTTATATGTTCTTGATGAAAAATTCTGTCTAAATCCAACTCATCAAAATTTAAGCGATTTATTTTTTCTTGTGAGTGATTTGTAAGGAGGCGCTTTCTAATTTGTTCATCTTTTGAAATTTCTAATTCCAAATGTTTCTTAATGGCTTCTAGATGTTGATTAAAAGGAGGATTTTTTTCTCTGTTCTTCCTTAATTCAATCTCTAAATTTACCGATTTCCATCCCATCTGCATTCAACTTAAATTGATCATACTTTTAAAATTAAAAAAACCTCATTTAATATTTAAATTTTTAACTACAAATATTTTTAAAAAAGTAAATTTGCAAGACATTACACAACACATTATTTAACTTTTTACTATGATAACTTTTTTTGGGCAAGCATCAGACAAAATTTATGCGGTACACACCAAACAAAACTTGCCTCCCCAAGATTTAGAAAAATTAAGCTGGCTATTTGGCGAACAACCTATGCTTGAAAATAAGCAAATTGAAGCAAGCTTTATAGGCCCTCGTGCGGCAATGATTACCCCTTGGAGCACCAATGCCGTTGAAATAACTCAAAATATGGGGATTACGGGAATACTCCGTATCGAAGAATTTATAGCCGAAGAATTGGCAAGCCAGGTAGATCCCATGCTTTCTCAAAAATATGAAACTTTAAATCAGTCTATTTTTGACATTGATGTAAAGCCACAAGGCATCATTGAGATTAAAGATATTCAAAAGTTTAACGAAGAAGAGGGTTTAGCGCTAAATGCAGAAGAAGTAACTTATTTAGAAAAACTTTCCGAAAAATTAGAAAGACCTTTAACCGATTCTGAGGTATTTGGCTTTTCGCAAGTCAATTCAGAACACTGCAGGCATAAAATTTTTAACGGCACATTTATTATTGATGGTAAAGAAAAAGCGGAGTCGCTGTTTAAATTAATTAGAAAAACATCTGAGAAAAATCCAAATGATATTGTTTCTGCCTACAAAGACAATGTTGCTTTTATTTCTGGGCCACGTGTAGAACAGTTTGCACCTAAAACCGCTCACCAACCCGATTTTTACACCCAAAAAAAATTTGATTCTGTAATTTCTTTAAAAGCAGAAACCCACAACTTTCCTACCACAGTAGAACCATTTAATGGAGCGGCAACTGGAAGTGGTGGAGAAATTAGAGACAGACTAGCCGGAGGTAAAGGCTCTTTACCGCTGGCAGGAACCGCTGTTTATATGACTAGCTACAGTCGATTGAATGATCAAAAAAGTTGGGAAAATGAAATCCCCCAGAGAGATTGGTTATACCAAACCCCAAAAGATATTCTTATCAAAGCCTCTAATGGCGCATCAGATTTTGGAAATAAATTTGGTCAGCCGCTTATCGCTGGCTCGCTTCTTACTTTTGAGCACGAAGAAAACGAGCAAACCCTGGGTTATGATAAGGTTATAATGTTAGCCGGAGGTATTGGTTATGGTAAGAAAGAACAGGCTTTAAAAGACACCCCAAAAAATGAAGACAAAATTGTTATTCTTGGGGGTGAGAACTACCGCATTGGTATGGGAGGGGCTGCTGTTTCATCGGCCAATACCGGAGATTTTAGCAGTGGTATCGAGTTAAATGCCATACAACGCTCTAATCCAGAAATGCAAAAAAGAGCTGCTAACGCCATTCGTGGAATGGTTGAAGCCGATTTTAATCCTATTGTTTCTATTCACGATCACGGAGCTGGCGGACATTTAAATTGCCTAAGTGAATTAGTAGAGGAAACAGGAGGTAAAATAGATTTAGACAAACTTCCTGTTGGAGACCCTACCCTTTCGGCCAAAGAAATAATTGGTAACGAGTCACAAGAAAGAATGGGATTAGTAATTGGTCAAGAACATATTAAAATCTTAGAAGAAGTAGCTTTGCGAGAGCGTTCTCCTATGTATACGGTTGGTGAGGTTACCAATGACCACCAATTTACCTTTGAGGGGAGCAAATCAAAACAAAAACCCATGGATCTCGCATTAGACGATATGTTTGGAAGCTCTCCAAAGACCATTATGCAAGATAATAGCGTAAAAGCTAATTATCAAGATGTAGATTATCAAGCCGATAAGGTTTATGAGTATACCAAGCAGGTATTGCAGTTAGAAGCTGTGGCTTGTAAAGATTGGTTAACCAATAAAGCTGACCGTTGTGTTACCGGGAAGGTAGCCAAACAACAAACGGTAGGCGCATTGCAATTACCCCTAAATAACCTTGGAGTTATGGCACTTGATTATAAGGGTAAACACGGTGTAGCCACAAGCATTGGGCACTCTCCTATCTCAGGTTTAATCGACCCCGTAGCCGGAGCTAAAAACTCAGTTGCCGAAGCTTTAACCAATATGGTATGGGCACCTTTAGAAAAAGATTTAAAATCGGTTTCGCTATCAGCCAACTGGATGTGGCCCTGTAATAACCCCGGTGAAGATGCTCGACTGTATGAAGCTGTTGAGGCCCTTTCTGAATTTGCAATCGATTTAGGTATAAATGTACCTACGGGTAAAGACTCTTTATCGATGAAGCAAAATTATAAAGATAAATCGGTTCTATCTCCAGGTACAGTTATTGTTTCGGCTGCCGCACATTGCAACGCCATTCAACAAATAGTTGAACCCGTACTACAAAAAAACGCTGGTAGTATTTACTACATGAATATGAGTCAAGACTCCTTTAAATTGGGCGGGTCTTCGTTTGCTCAAATATTAAATAAAGTGGGACAAAATGCTCCAAGTATTCAAGATAGTAGCCAGTTTAAAAGCATGTTTAATGCACTGCAAGATTTAATCAAACAAAATTTAATCGTTGCAGGACACGATGTAGCCTCAGGTGGACTACTCACCACATTACTCGAAATGTGTTTTGCAGATCAAGATTTAGGAGCACAAATCGACCTTAGCAATTTAAAAGAAAGTGATTTAATCAAAACCCTTTTCAATGAAAATTCGGGTGTTGTTTTTCAGACTAAAAATGCTTCCGCGGAAGCGATTCTAGAAAAGCATAATGTTGAGTTCTTTAAAATAGGAGAAGCTAACTCATCAGCCGAGCTCGCAATCAAACACTTCAACACACAGTTAAATTTTGATATAGGTACTTATAGAGATATCTGGTATAAAACCAGTTATTTATTAGATCAAGAACAAAGTGGTAAACAAAAAGCTCAAGAACGCTTTGAAAATTATAAAAATCAAGCTTTAAATTTTAGGTTTCCCGAGCATTTTACCGGTAAAAAACCCCACATAGTTAACGACAAACCTCGTATTAAAGCCGCCATTATACGCGAAAAAGGCTCTAATTCTGAGCGCGAAATGGCGCAAGCTATGCATTTGGCTGGTTTTGATGTTAAAGATGTGCATATGACCGATTTGATTTCAGGTAGAGAAAATTTAGAGGATATTCAATTTATAGCCGCAGTAGGAGGGTTCTCTAATTCGGATGTACTGGGTAGTGCAAAAGGATGGGCCGGTGCCTTTTTATACAACGAAAAAGCTAATACTGCTTTGAAAAAGTTCTTTGACAGAGAAGATACTTTATCTTTAGGAGTATGTAACGGTTGCCAGTTATTTATAGAATTAGGACTAATAAACCCAGATCACGAGCAAAAGCCAAAAATGCTGCATAACGACTCGCATAAATTTGAATGCAATTTTACTTCGGTAACTATTCAAGAAAACCAATCGGTTATGCTGTCGAGTCTAAGCGGAAGCACTTTAGGAATTTGGGCTGCTCACGGTGAAGGTAAATTTAATTTCCCGTATGCAGAAGAACGTTATAATATAGTAGGTAAATATGCTTATGATGCTTATCCTGCAAATCCTAACGGATCTGATTTTAATACTGCTATGTTAACCGATGATACCGGGCGCCATTTGGTAATGATGCCCCACTTAGAACGCTCAACCTTTAGCTGGAACTGGGCACATTATCCTAAAGACCGCCAAGATGAAGTAAGTCCGTGGTTAGAAGCTTTTGTAAATGCGCGTAAATGGTTAGAAAAAAAATAAATTTATTTCATAATTTTTTGTAACAAAACGCAGGGTAAAAACCCTGCGTTTTTGGTATACAATCCACACAATTGTAGAAAAAAACCACAACTTACATTACTGCAATTAAAACTAACTTACTGATAAACAATTAAAAACAACTACGGCAAGCCTATTGAATATTCTCTTTTCAAAAAAGAAACAAAATGAAAGAGAAAAGAAAACAAGATTCGGCTTATCAATCCAAACCAAAAGAATCTTCATCAAAAAAATCATTTAAAGCGGCAATGGTAATTGGCATTACCTCTTTATTGCTTTTGCTTGCATTATTTTCAAACATTTATTTTAACGATTACTTTGAAGCAATACACCTGAGTCGAATTCAAAATCTATTTGGAAAAAGCATCTGGATAATTGGATTATTTTTATTAGGCGTAAACATCAGTTTTTTAATATATTTATTGGTATTATACCTCAAATATGAGTCGGTACCCTCTGGCTCAAATCAAGAACTACCAAAATGTACGGTTATTGTGCCTGCTTATAATGAAGGAAGTTTAGTTTATAAAACGCTACATAGTTTGGTAAACAGTGATTATCCCGCCGAAAAACTTCAAATAATAGCCATAGATGATGGCAGCCAAGACGATACTTATGATTGGATGATCAAAGCCAAGCAATCTTTAGGCGAACGCATTCAGTTATTGAGACAAGGAACCAATCAAGGAAAGCGGCAAGCGCTTTACCGTGGATTTAATTTGGCAACTGGCGAAATATTTATAACAGTAGATAGCGATTCGGTAGTAAAAGAAGATACTTTACGACAAATGGTGAGTCCGTTTATTGATAATCCCACCTGCGGTGCCGTGGCAGGAAATGTAAAAGTACTCAATAAAGATCAAGCACTTATACCTAAGATGTTACACGTGAGTTTTGCTTTTAGTTTTGAATTTGTGCGTTCTGCACAAAGTGTATTAGGTAGTGTATTATGTACGCCAGGAGCTCTGTCTGCTTACCGAAAAGAGGCAGTTATGAATTGTTTAGAAAGCTGGATCAACCAGACTTTTATGGGAAAACCATCTACCATAGGAGAAGATAGAGCCATGACAAATATGATTTTAAAGCAAGGCTATACGGTTAAATTTCAGAAAGATGCTTGGGTATTTACCAATATTCCCGAACGCTATAAAAATTTATATAAAATGTTCATTCGCTGGGAACGTAGCAACGTACGTGAAAACATCGCTATGAGTAAATTTGCATTCACTCATTTTAGAAATTCAGGAAAACTAGGACCTCGTCTGCTTTTGCTCCATCAATGGCTAAAAATAATAATGGCTTACCCAATGATTTTATTAATGCTTTTTTTAGTAATTAGTTACCCTTTGGTATTTTTAACCTCAACTCTATTGGGTGTACTTATTTTTTCAAGCATACAAGCTTTGTTTTTTGCTAAAAAGCATAATTTTAAGGAGTCGGTTTGGGCTTACCCTTATAGTTTATTTTATGCCTTCACATTATTTTGGATTACCCCATATGCCATTGTCACTGCAAGTAAAAGCGGTTGGTTAACACGAGAACTTAACAAATAAATGAAAATTATTATACCCTGGTTAAAAAAATAACCAGGGTATTTTAAGAAATGTCCATTTTAAATATTGTTTTTATCATCTGATTATTATCATAAAATCTGGCCAATTTTATAAAAACATAATTTTTTTTAGACACAGAAAATAAAATTACCGAGTTAATTTACTATTTTGCAATAGACAATTTTATCTTATAGACTATGACATCGGTAAAAAGACTTTTTGATTTTCCTGCTTATCAACTGGAAAAATACAACTTGAAAGCAGCGTTAATCACCAAGAAAAATGGAAAATGGATTGAAACTTCTACCAAAGAATACTTAGACAAGGCAAATCAAATCAGTAGGGCCTTGCTCAAAATGGGTGTAAAGCCAAACGATAAAATTGCTATTATCTCTACCAATAATCGTACAGAATGGAATATTGTAGATATTGGTGTTTTACAAATAGGAGCGCAAGATGTGCCCATTTATCCAACCATCTCTGAAGAGGAATATGCGTATGTTCTTAATCATAGTGAAAGCATATATTGTTTTGCATCAGATAAAGAAGTACTTGATAAAATTGAAAAGATTCGAGACAAAGTACCACATTTAAAAGCTGTTTATACCTTTGACAAAATTGCGGGCGCCCAGAATTGGCAAGAGGTCTTAGATTTAGGTTCAGATGAAAGCAATCAGCAGCAAGTAGAAGAAATAAAGCAGAAGATAGATGAGAATGATTTAGCTACAATTATTTATACTTCGGGCACAACAGGAAAACCTAAAGGAGTTATGCTTTCGCATAAAAATATTGTAAGTAATGCTTTAAATAGTTCAACAAGGCTCCCTATGGATGAGGGAATTCAAAAAGCAATTAGTTTTTTACCCGTATGTCATATTTATGAGCGTATGCTTTTATATATGTATCAATACAATGGGGTAAGTATATATTATGCCGAGTCTATTGATAAAATCAGTGACAACCTAAAAGAAGTACAACCTCATGTAATGTCGGCAGTACCTCGTTTACTTGAAAAAGTATATGACAAAATCATTGCCAAGGGGTCTGAACTGAGTGGTATTAAAAAGAAATTATTTTATTGGGCCGTAGATTTAGGTTTAGCTTTTGAACCATATGAAGAAAATGGCTGGTGGTATGAATTTAGACTCAACATTGCACGTAAGTTGATTTTTAGTAAATGGCAAGAAGCTCTAGGTGGCCAACTAAAAGTTATTGCTTCTGGAAGTGCAGCACTTCAACCACGACTAGCTCGTGTATTTAATGCTGCAAATATCAAAGTGATGGAAGGCTATGGTCTAACAGAAACTTCACCGGTGATTGCGGTGAATGATACCCGTGACCGCGGATTTAAAATTGGTACCGTAGGAAAACCAATTCCAGAAACAGAAGTAAAAATTGCCGAAGATGGAGAAATTCTTATCAAAGGTCCGCAGGTAATGCTTGGGTATTATAAAGATACCGAAAAGACAAAAGAAGTTATGCAAGGTGATTATTTTTGTACGGGAGATATAGGAGAAATTGATGCAGAAGGCTTTTTAAAGATTACAGATCGTAAAAAAGAGATGTTTAAAACTTCGGGTGGAAAATATGTGGCTCCCCAAATCATTGAGAACACTATGAAACAATCTCGATTCATAGAGCAAATCATGGTAATTGGTGACGGCGAAAAAATGCCCGCGGCTTTAATACAACCAAATTTTGAATTTATAACTGATTGGGCTAAAAGAAAATCTATTGATTTAGGTAATGATCAAGCATCTATTGCGCAATCTACAATGGTACAAGAACGCATACAACAAGAAATTGATTTCTATAATAAGAAATTTGGAAAATGGGAACAGGTAAAAGCGTTTCGCCTTACACCAGATACATGGACGGTTGAAGACGGTCACCTTACTCCTACCATGAAAATGAAACGAAAACAAATCAAAGAAAAGTATCAAAACTTATACAACCAAATTTACCAATTTTAATCCTGCTACTTAAAGCCATATTAAGCGATTAAAAAATAAAAATTCAGCAAAAACAGCATTATAAACCCGTTTAATTAAACGGGTTTATATTTTACTAAAAATGCTGTTACCCCTAAATTTGTAGAAAAATAAAAGCTAAAAAATTACTTATTTTTACATTCCTTTCCATTATCATTCACCCATCATCTGGCCCGCTAACCTATAATCGCTCTTTAACATAGGGAAATCTCTATTTATTCTTTTTCAATCCTCGAGCTAATAAAATAGTTTTACCTCTGTTTTAAATGAAATTAATTTCCTAAATTTCTCAGACCAAGAGCGTAATAATTTATCCATATACTATGCGTGCATAATATTTTTTTATTATCTTTGAGAGAATCAATTACCCTATGAAAGAAAAAACAATCGATTACCTCTTAAGAGCCACTTGGATTGCAGTGGCTAAGATGTACAATGAGGAAGCTAGTAAAAAGGGAAGTACCATGGCTACCGGATTCGCCCTTTTAAATATTGACCCTGAAGAAGGGACGCCTTCTACCTCCCTGGGACCTAAAATGGGAATGGAGGCAACCAGTCTTTCTCGTACTTTAAGAAGTATGGAGGATAAAGGGTTAATTGTACGCAAAAAAAATCCGGAAGACGGAAGAAGTGTTTTAATTCAACTAACCGATTTTGGTAAAGAAATGCGGGCATTTTCGAAACAAGTGGTACTCAAGTTTGATGAAGCGGTGCACCGCGAAATAAATCAAGAAGATTTGGATACTTTTAGTAAGGTTGCCCAAACAATTATGGACTTGATAAACAATAAAAAAATTTATAAAAAACAAATTCCTTCAAAATGATGATGAAAAGAACAATTAAAAAAATAGCAGTAATAGGTTCTGGAATTATGGGAAGCGCAATTGCTTGTCATTTTGCCAATATAGGAGTCGAGGTTTTACTGCTCGACATTGTACCTAAAGAACCCAATGAACAGGAAAAAAACAAAGGCCTAAGTCTAAAAGATAAAAGTGTTAGAAATCGTATTGTGAATGATGCGCTTAAAAACGCTTTGAAATCTAAGCCTTCACCAATTTATCATCAAGATTTCGCTAAACGTATACAAACGGGAAATTTAGAGGACGATATAAAGCTTGTAAACCAAGTAGATTGGATAATAGAGGTTGTTGTTGAACGACTAGACATAAAAAAACAAGTTTTCGATAACCTAGAAAAGCACAGAAAACCCGGTACTTTAATTACTTCAAATACTTCTGGAATCCCTATAAAATTCATGAATGAAGGCAGAAGTGAAGATTTCCAGAAACATTTTTGTGGTACGCACTTCTTTAATCCACCTCGATATTTACGTCTTTTCGAAATTATTCCTGGCCCCGATACTAAGCCAGAGGTAATTTCCTTTTTAAACGAATACGGTAAAAAATTCCTTGGTAAGAAATCGGTTATTGCCAAAGACACACCGGCATTTATCGGTAATCGTATTGGCATCTTTAGCATAATGAGCCTATTTCATACGGTGAAAGAGATGAGTATGACCATTGAGGAGGTTGATAAACTAACTGGACCGGTTATAGGTCGGCAAAAATCGGCTACTTTTAGAACAGTAGACGTGGTAGGTCTAGACACTTTGGTTCACGTAGCTAACGGACTTTATGAAAATGTACCTCACGATGAACAACACGAACTCTTTAAACTTCCTGACTTTATAAAAACAATGATGGAAAACAACTGGCTAGGAAGTAAAACTGGGCAAGGGTTCTATAAAAAAGAAAAAAAGAAAGATGGCTCTAGCGAAATAAAATCACTCGACCTTAATACACTCGAATACCGCGATCGTAAACGAGCCTCTTTTGCTACTTTAGAGCTTACCAAAACTATCGACCGCGTAGCCAATCGTTTTGAAGTTTTGATAAAAGGAAAAGACAAGGCTGGAGAATTTTACCGTAAAAATTTTGCAGCTCTTTTTGCTTATGTATCCAATCGTATTCCTGAAATTACCGATGAGCTTTATAAAATTGATGATGCGATGCAAGCCGGGTTTGGTTGGGAACACGGGCCATTTCAAATCTGGGACGCCATTGGTGTTGAAAAAGGAATAAAAATGATGGCTGAACAAGGCATACAACCTGCAAATTGGGTAAATGAAATGCTTGAAGCTGGATACGATTCATTTTATACGGTAAAAGACGGGAATACCTACTTCTACGATATTCCTAATAAAAAAATGCAGCAGGTACCTGGTCAAGATGCGTTTATTATTTTAGACAATATAAGAGATGCCAAAGCTGTATTTAAAAATAGCGGAGTAGTAGTCGAAGATTTAGGCGATGGTATTTTAAATGTAGAGTTTAGAAGTAAAATGAATGCTATTGGAGGCGATGTTCTTGACGGATTAAATAAAGCAATCGATTTGGCTGAGAAAGAATACCAAGGACTTGTTGTAGCCAATAACGGTCAAAATTTTTCTGTAGGTGCTAATATCGGAATGATTTTCATGATGGCGGTAGAGCAAGAATATGACGAACTGAATATGGCTATCAAGTATTTTCAAGACACCATGATGCGTATGCGTTATTCTTCTATCCCCACCGTTGCAGCTCCACATAATATGACCTTAGGTGGAGGCTGTGAACTTTCGCTTCACGCAGACAAGGTAGTAGCCCACGCAGAAACCTATATTGGTTTGGTTGAGTTTGGCGTTGGTGTAATTCCTGGTGGAGGCGGTTCTAAGGAGATGACTTTGAGAGCAGCAGATACCTATCAAAAAGATGATGTAGAATTAAATCGTTTACGGGAACACTTTTTAACCATTGGTATGGCAAAGGTTTCTACATCTGCTTATGAAGCATACGATTTAAACATATTACAACCCAGAAAAGACATTGTGGTGGTGAATAAAGACCTACAATTGGCTATTGCTAAAAAACAAGCTTTATTAATGGCAGAAAATGCTTATACGCAACCTATAAAGCGCCAAGATATTAAAGTTTTAGGTAAACAAGCGCTAGGAGCCTTTTATGTTGGTACAGATCAAATGCATGCAGGAAACTACATAAGTGAGCACGATAAAAAAATTGCCAATAAATTAGCTTATGTAATGGCTGGTGGTGATTTATCGGCTGCTTCACAAGTTAGTGAGCAATATTTGTTAGACCTAGAGCGTGAAGCATTCTTATCGCTTACTGGAGAAAGAAAGACGCTTGAGCGATTACAACACATGCTTAAAAAAGGAAAACCGCTAAGAAACTAATTATAGAATTCCCTATAAAATCAATTAGTGAGAACTTTTAAAGCATATCAAAAATCAATCGATTAAAAATAGAAAGAAATGAACAAAACAGCATACATAGTAAAAGCGTATAGAACCGCAGTAGGAAAATCTTCTCGAGGTGTTTTCAGATTTAAAAGACCCGATGAATTGGCAGCCGAAACCATCGATTATATGATGAAAGAATTACCCAACCTAGATAAAAAAAGAATAGATGATGTTATCGTAGGAAACGCAATGCCCGAAGCCGAACAAGGATTAAATATGGGTAGATTAGTTTCTTTAATGGGACTAAAAATTGAAGATGTGGCGGGCGTAACGGTTAATCGCTATTGCGCATCAGGATTGGAAACTATCGCAATGGCCACCGCAAAGATTCAAAGTGGCCACGCAGATTGTATAATTGCGGGAGGAGTAGAAAGCATGAGCTATATTCCTATGGGAGGATATAAACCTGTACCTGATTATCAAGTGGCAAAAGAAGGAAATGAAGATTATTATTGGGGAATGGGCCTAACGGCAGAAGCTGTGGCTAATCAATATAAAGTCTCGCGTGAAGATCAAGATGAGTTCGCCTTTAATTCACACCAAAAAGCATTAAAAGCACAGGCAGAAGATAGGTTTCAAGAGCAAATTGTGCCTATACAAATAGATGAAACCTATGTTGAAGACGGCAAAAAGAAAACAAGAACCTATACCGTAAATAAAGATGAAGGTCCGCGGGCAGATACTTCCAAAGAAGCTTTGGCTAGATTGCGCCCTGTTTTTGCTCAAGGCGGAAGTGTTACTGCTGGAAACTCCTCACAAACTAGTGATGGAGCGGCATTTACTATTGTAATGAGCGAAGCAATGGTCAAAGAGCTTAATCTAGAACCAATAGCACGATTAGTAAGCTACACTGCCGTTGGTGTAGAACCAAGAATTATGGGAATAGGCCCTGTAAAGGCTATCCCCAAAGCTTTAAAGCAAGCAGGATTAAGCCTTCAAGACATGGAGCTTATTGAGTTAAACGAAGCTTTTGCCTCACAGTCTTTAGCGGTTAGCCGCGAATTAAATTTAAATACAGAAATTTTAAACGTGAATGGTGGCGCAATTGCGCTAGGACATCCCTTAGGCTGTACCGGAGCTAAGCTAAGTGTGCAACTATTTGATGAAATGCGTAAAAGAAACCTGCAAAACAAATATGGTATGGTGACCATGTGCGTAGGAACGGGACAAGGAGCAGCTGGCGTATACGAATTTATAAATTAAACCAACACCCTATAAAAAGAAAAATCATGAGTACAGAAAAAAATAAAGAAATACTTCGCGGCGGTCAATTTTTAGTAAAAGAAACTCCGTGTGAAGCGGTCTTTACCCCCGAAGATTTTACCGAAGAACAAAAAATGATGCGAGACTCGGTTAAAGAGTTTGTCGATAGAGAAATTTGGCCTAAAAAAGAGGAGTTTGAAAAGAAAAACTACCAACTAACCGAAGACATCATGAAAAAATTAGGTGAGTTAGGTTTCCTAGGAGTAGCCGTGCCCGAAGAATACGACGGTTTGGGTATGGGCTTTGTATCTACCATGCTGGTTTGCGATTATATATCTGGAGCAACAGGGTCTATTGCTACTGCTTTTGGAGCCCATACAGGTATTGGCACCATGCCCATAACCTTGTATGGTACCGAAGAGCAAAAAAAGAAATATGTTCCTAAACTTGCAACAGGAGAGTGGTTTGGCGCATATTGCTTAACTGAGCCTGGAGCAGGAAGTGATGCTAATTCGGGTAAAACAAAGGCTGTTTTAACAGAAGACGAAAAACATTACCTCATCAGTGGCCAAAAAATGTGGATATCAAATGCAGGATTCGCCAATCTTTTTATCGTATTTGCCCGTATCGAAGATGACAAAAACATTACCGGGTTTATTGTAGAAAACGACCCAGAAAATGGCATTAGCTTTGGCGAAGAAGAAAAAAAGTTAGGAATTCACTCCTCTTCTACCCGACAAGTATTTTTTAACGAAACCAAAGTACCGGTAGAAAACATGCTTTCAGAACGTGGTAATGGATTCAAAATAGCTATGAATGCCTTGAATGTAGGCCGAATAAAATTAGCTGCCGCATGTTTAGACGCTCAAAGAAGAGTCACCGAAGGAGCGGTAAAATATGCCAATGAGCGTGTACAATTCGACACCCCAATTGCCAATTTTGGAGCCATTAAATATAAGCTCGCCGAAATGGCCACCTCTACCTACGTAGGCGAATCGGCTTCTTATCGTGCAGCAAAAAATATAGAAGACCGCATCGCAATCCGTCAAGCCGATGGAAATTCTCACGCCGAAGCCGAACTGAAAGGAGTTGAAGAATATGCTATTGAATGCTCTATTTTAAAGGTAGCCTGCTCAGAAGATATTCAAAACTGTAGTGATGAAGGTATTCAGGTGTTTGGTGGTATGGGCTTTTCTGCAGATACCCCAATGGAATCTGCTTGGCGCGATGCCCGTATTTCTCGAATTTATGAGGGTACCAATGAAATTAACCGAATGCTTGCTGTGGGTATGCTGGTAAAAAAGGCAATGAAAGGGCACGTTGATTTGTTGGGACCTGCTATGGCTGTCGCCGATGAACTTACCGGTATTCCTTCTTTCGACAAACCTGATTATAGCGAACTATTTGCAGAGGAAAAAGAAATGATTGCCAAACTTAAAAAGGTGTTTTTAATGGTGGCGGGTAGTGCTGTACAAAAGTTTGGTCCGCAATTGGAAGAACACCAACAATTGCTTCTAGCTGCCGCGGATATACTTATTGAAATTTACATGGCTGAGTCTGCCATTTTAAGAACCGAGAAAAATGTGAAACGTTATGGTGAAGAAAAACAAACTGAGCAAATTGCTATGAGTAAGCTATACCTTTATAACGCTGTTGATATTATTGGTCAAAAAGCAAAAGAAGGTATCGTTTCATTCGCCGAAGGTGATGAACAACGCATGATGCTTATGGGCTTAAAGAGATTTACAAAGTATCAAAATATGCCTAATGTAGTAGCCCTTCGAAATGAAATTGCAGATAAGTTAATTGAAGAAAATAAATATTGTTTTTAACTATTAAAGTTTGTTATTCATCCAAGCCGCTTTAAAAAGCGGCTTTTTTTATTAAAAAAAGATTAAAAATATCTTTTTAACAATTCTATAATAAATTGCCTGCGCTTAAAATGATAATTTGAAACTATGAAAAATAATTTCTATTTAAGCATTATATCCGTTCTACTATATTCCATTTTTTCCTTCGCCCAAAGCAATGAAAAAAATGAAGACACTATTTACAATATGCCTGGAGCAAAATCTGTAGTAGACACGGCAAAGAGTAAGTTTTTAGCCAACCCTATAAGTGAATACAATGAGGCTTACTTCATTTTAGACAGGCTTAACACCAGCATAGGGCTTCCTCCAAATCAAATCAATTTAGAGACCCCGCAAGCAGCATTAGAACATTTTCTAACCAAAGCCGAAGCAGGGAAATACCAAGAAGCCGCATATACCTTTAATTTAAACCTATTACCAAAAACTACGACTATAGAAGAGGCTGCAATATTAGCCGAAAAATTTCATTTTGTACTCAAGCAAAGAGTGAAGATTGACTGGGATAACCTGGCCGATCGACCCGACGGACAATTGGATTTTTCAACCACAACTAATAAAGCAGTAGCGGGTAAACCTAGACGCAGTGTAGCCTTTGGCGCGGTAAAACTGAATAATAGAAACATAGTGTTACGCGTGCAACGAGTTAAGTACAAACATTATGGAGCCTTTTGGCTAATTTCTTCTAATACGGTTGAAAATATAGAACCATTATACGCCGAATATGGCCCCAGAAAATTAGACCGAATGATGCCCAATTGGGCACGAGTACAATTGTGGGATACCCCGATCTGGAAACCAATTGGCACGCTTTGCATTCTTTTTATTTCTTATTTTTTGGGTAGGCTACTCATTTTTGTAATCCGAAAAGGATTAATCAAGTCAAATAAAATTTGGGTACAAAGCATTGCGAAAAAATTAAGTAAACCTGCTGGCATCACCATGGGTATTCTATTTTTTTATATTCTTTTAAATGAATTGATTTCTTTTACAGGAAGGTATGCCAGTACTCTTTATACGATATTATTGATTGTTGTGATAGGCTCAATCACGTGGTTAATTATGAAATTAATAGACTACATTATGGTGCATATTGCAGAAAACCGAATAGGCGATACTAATCCAGAAGAAAATTCTGAGGCACGAATGATGTTAACCTACATTTCGGTAGCTAGAAGAGTTATTACCTTTGTTGTAATTATTGTGGGAGTTGCCGTTATAATATCTCAATTTAGAACATTAGAGCGATTAGGCATTTCTTTAATAGCTTCTGCGGGAGTGGCAACCGTAATCATTGGTGTGGCAGCCCAAAGTACCTTAGGAAATATTATTGCAGGTATACAAATAGCCATTACCAAACCTGCAAGAATTGGTGATACTGTTATAATAAAAGATGATTGGGGCTATGTTGAAGACATTCAATTTACCTATATGGTTGTACGTACTTGGGACCTGAGACGTTTGGTAGTCCCTTTAAAATATGTAGTTTCAAATGTATTTGAAAATTGGTCCATGACCAATGCGCATCAAATTAGACCTATTATAATTCATGCAGATTATACGGTGAACGTAAATAAAATTAGAGCAAAATTTAGAGAACTTGTTGAAGCAGATGATGATTGGGATGGCGAACATCCTCCCAAGGTACAGGTAGTTGAGGCAAATGAAAAAACCATTGAAATAAGAGCACTATGCAGTGCCAAAGATGCGAGTCATACCTGGGATTTTCATTGCCGACTGAGAGAAAAGCTTATTACCTATCTCGTAAATCTAGATGCGGGTGCTCATTTACCTACTTCTCGTTACCAACATACTCAAGAATAATCGATTTGTTAATTTTTTAATGATTTTGAACTAAATTTTAAATATAGATTAACGACAAAAACAAATTAATCACAAAGCCTTGTTGTATATTTGGATAAATAAAAAACACAAACAATTATGAGTAAAGGAAAAGGAAATGTAGTATTAGGAGTTTTAGCGGGTGCTCTAGCTGGAGCCACAGCAGGTTTATTATTTGCCCCAAAAAAAGGAAAAGACACTAGAAAGCAGATTGCAAGTTCTACTCAAGGTTATGTAGAAGGTGCTAAAGAGAAAGTTGATGGCGTAAAAAATTCTATCGAGCATAAAATAGAAGCATTAAAAGCAAAAAAGAATGCTGCTTTAACAAATAATAAAGGTGAAGAACTGACTGAAGAGGCAAAAGCTAAAATACATAATGTAGCGAGCTAGATTAAGGATTAAATTTAAAAACACCCCAAATTTTGGGGTGTTTTTTTATAATTTATTCTGACTGTGTTCAATAGCTTCTTTACTTGATTTAAAATATAGAGCTTGCACCCCTAGTGTACTTATATTTTCAATTATTTTTTTAATATTTCCTTTTTTACTTTGATTGGTTTGCCTGATGTAAACAGCATATATATTGGCCGGAAAAATCTTTATTATATCTTGGTAAATTTGCGCATCTTTTTGAGAATCATCACCTAATAATATAAATTGTAATTCGGGATAAAACTCAACTATATGTCTAATTTTATAAAACTTGTGTTGATGATCACCTCTGCCTGTTTTAATAAAATCCCGTAAACCATTTTTAATCGCTTTTAGTTGAAATACACCTTTTGGCAGCCTATGCAAATCCGTAAAGGAACTTATAAAATTATATAAATTCCACTCACTGCTACTCACATAAAAAAAAGCATTGTGTTTATTTTGATCCTCTCTACCTAGTTTTTCGAGTTCTCTATAATGATTAACCACCCCAGTAAAAACTTTTCGCTTGTATAAGTTTTTAGTAAGCATAACATAAAGTTTTTTAAAAAAACTATTCGAATGGGAAATCAAAAAAGTATCATCAATGTCTGAAATAACACCATATTCGCCTGGATAAGGCTTAATAAATTCTCCTTTTTTACTTAGTGTCTGTTTTTCATCATTCACTGTGACCTTAAAAGTATGCCACCCAGAGCTTAAACTTTTCTCATAGGGTATCATCACTCGAAAATGCCCGTCGTCTAGCGTCTTAGTCGTTTGCCTAATATTTCCAAAACTTATGGTAATTGAGATATTAGCCAATGTCTTTACTCTAAACATTTGAAAAACTTGTCTAGCATGTTTCCAACCC
The DNA here is from genome assembly GCA_947499595.1 of uncultured Mesonia sp. Classification (GTDB taxonomy): domain Bacteria; phylum Bacteroidota; class Bacteroidia; order Flavobacteriales; family Flavobacteriaceae; genus Mesonia; species Mesonia sediminis. The sequence continues at coordinate 21,900 of CANMOY010000004.1, read as the reverse complement.
TTTCGATCTAATTTAAATATATCTGGCGTACTTTTTTCAAACACATGGCCCATTATCAAAATCTTTCTTTGGTTGGCGTAACCTCTATAAATTTTTAAATCTTTTGGCATTCCGTAAAGATATTATTAAGATGATGTATCAAATTTTATAACTAACTTTAAAATTAAAATTAGGCACGTATGGCTATACTACTCATTTTAAATCCAATAAGTGGTGATATTGATAAAAGTAACTTTTTAAAAGTATTAAAAAATAAATTAGGTAAAAAAGTCAATACGTTAAACATTTTTAAAACCACTGGAAAAAATGACTTAGAGCGTCTTAAACAACATTTACAAGAGCATACATATAATAAAGTGCTGGTCGCAGGAGGTGACGGCACTGTAAAATTAGCGGCAGAATGCCTATTGAATACTTCAATTCCTATAGGAGTTATCCCGCTAGGATCGGCCAATGGCTTAGCTACAGATTTAGAGCTACCTACTACTATAGACGCTAGTATTAACGTTGCGTTAGGACAAAATACAAGAAAGATTGATGCCTTGTTTATAAATGGCAATCTATGCCTGCACATGAGCGATTTAGGTATTAATGCAGCACTTATAAAGGCCTATGAGCGGTCCAGCGTTCGCGGTAAACTAGGTTACCTATTTGCGGGTATCCCTACCCTATTAAATAATAAAAATCCACAAAGTTTTAGCATTAAAATCAATGAGCAGAAATTAATTAGGCGAGGTATTATGCTTGGAATTGCTAATAGTAGAAGGTACGGAACCGGAGCTTTAGTAAATCCGGAAGGGATTATTGATGATGGTTATTTTGAATTGTTAATTTTTAAAGAGTTGAATATAAAAGAGATTATTAAGACCTTAAGAGATGAAAAAAGTTATAATTCTTCATTTTTAGAAATTATCTCTTGTCAGCAAGCTAAAATTTGCTGTGAGACTCCTACAGACTTTCAAATTGATGGTGAGTATTTAGGCAAAGCAAGCTCAGTTGAAATAAAAATAGAACAAAAAGCTTTAAATATTATGATATAGCCCTAAACTTTTGTTAACTGCAAACCAATATCTTGAGTGTTTGCGACATACTTTTTAAATTTATAAAAAAGTACTATTATGAAAAATACAATTTTAATTTTCAATTTTATTTTACTGATTTTATTTACCTCATGTAAAGACAATCAAACGACAAAAAACGAGGAATTAAAGGATACTCAGGAGGAAGAGCAAGTTACCGTTGTCACGGATGCTATTAAATTAACTAAGCTTCAAAATTCACCCAAATTTGAAAATGCTAAATTACAAATGAAAATTCCTGAAACTAACATCCTTGAAGCTGGAGATAATATTTTTTCTTTTAAAGTCGAAAATTATGAATTAGGCGTACCTACCGCAACCGCTCAGGATCTAGGACTTGCAAACTCTAAAAAAGGACAGCACGTACATTTTATTTTAAATAACAATCCGTACTCGGCCCATTATGAAGAGCAGTTTTCAAAAAATCTAGAAGCGGGTGAACATACAGTATTAGCCTTTTTATCACGTTCTTATCACGAATCTGTTAAAAACAAGGATGCGTTTATACTAAAGAAAATTAGGGTAGGAGAAATTACATCAGATAACCAGTTAGATATCAACTTAGATGAACCGCATTTGTTTTATAGCCGACCTAAAGGAACTTATTCGGGTAAAGACACTGAGCGTATACTGCTTGATTTTTATTTAGTTAATGCCAATTTAAGTAAAGAAGGGTATAAAATAAAAGCTAAAATTAACGGTCAAGAATTTATGATTACTGAATGGGTACCTTATGTTATTGAAGGTTTAAAAATGGGTGAAAATACAATCGAACTAAACTTTTTAGATGAAGAAAATAATATGATTAATAGCCCCTACAACCCTGTTAAGAGGACAATTATGCTTGAGGAGTAAAATTAACCTCTAAGTAATTAAAAAGAGGGTTACTTTTTGGAGTAGCCTTTTTTTTTATTTTATTTTTACCCCATATCACATTAATACACAAGTATGAATCCTTCTGCGTCTGGGTGGGTTAATAAACACCTCCACAACCTCCAAAACAAAGATTTCTTTTTTAAGCAATCCCCAGAGCGCTTTTATATCCAATTGCGTAGCACCGGATTTATATATGCGAATAACCTAAAAACCCTATCGGGCTTTATAAGCAGTAAACTTAGCTTTAGCAGTGAAGAATTAACAAAAATCAATTTATTAGAGTCGTTAGCTTACGTTTATGTTTATCAAAAGAAGTGTTTAAATCAACAAGCGTTTTATGAAGATGTACTTGGCTTTTATGCTGGTATCAACGAAGCTCCAAAAAGTTATTTTCATTTTTTAAAACTTAAGACCAACCCAGCATCGCAACTCGAAGGAATTATACAAGAGCGCATTCAAATTAACAATTCTGTATTCAAAAAAAACCTAAGTAGATTAATTACCAATGCCCTTTTATTTATTGATATTCTTGCTTTTCAAGAATACCTCACCAATCCGCAAAACACCAATAACTATTATAAAAATTTCGAAAAATTAATCGCTCAGGTAGTATATAAATCGTTTAAAGCCAAAACCAACCCAAACAAATATGACCATTTAATTCTAGAAACTTTAAAGAATTCATTTCGCTTTTTAGCACTAGACCTCAACCAGAAACAAAATTTCACGGGTCACCTCACAGATGATTTTATAGAAAAGCTTTACTTAATGGATATAGCTTGTGTAACGGTTTTTAATGATGAAGAAATTGATAACGACGAAAGAAGCTACATATTTAAATTGGGTCGACAATTAAATTTAAGTGAGCAACACGTAAACGAAGCTTTAAGGGCTATGCATGACTTTTTTAATTTATTTAGTGACAAAATAAGTTATTTTCAAGAGTCTAATGCCTTAAACAATTTGTATCAAAATACAAACAGAATGGTAAAGCTGTTGGTGTTAAGAAACAAATCTAGAATTTTACAAGAGCTTACAGAAAGTAAAGAGCTAGTTGGCCTGCTAGGTAAATCTACTTATTCTGAATTAAGTTTAGCAGAACGCAAAAAAGTTAAAACCCAATTACTAGATATTTGTAAAACGGTACCCTCATTAGCTATTTTTATTTTACCGGGTGGAAGCGTTTTATTACCAATATTAATAAAGTTTATTCCACAATTACTACCTTCGGCATTTAACGAAAATCGGTTAGATAATTAATACAATAAAAACCATCACCTTGCGCCATCAACAGCAATTCAATATTTTTTTTAAAACTCTGCTTAAAAACCTGAGTTTAATTGCTTTATTAAGTGTTTTTTTAATCCAGTACCTATTTCTCTATCATATAATAATCGATGAGAACAACAATTGGTTTACAGCAGTTTTTTGTTTGGCTCTTTGTCTATTAATAGGCTTAGCCTACGCCTACTTTTTTCTAAGAAAATTAACCTTTATCCTAATAGGATTTACCAATATTTTCGGATTAATGGGAGCCGCATTATTAACCAGTTTTCTAAATCTAGAAATGGGTTTGGGAGCCGTAGTAAGCTCGGCTGGTTTAGGTAGTTTAGTTAGTTTTATACCCAATAAATCTTCAAAATATATAGATATAAACAATTTGAAATTAGCCGTGTACTGTGGTTCATTTATAGGTATGGATAGTAATACTTTATCGCAAGATTACTCTTTTATTGCCCTAGCCTCTTTTATAAGCGGATTATATTTTTGCTTCTCTAGCAATTGGCTAAATGGTTTTGGGGGAAAGCTCGGCACACTTGCTTTTACAGGGGTAGCCTACGCTCTTTTCATTAATTTTTTAACCACCTAAAAAATGCTAATACTTTATTCTATTGCAGGTATTTTTGGCGCTTTACTGCCTTATTATTTAAGTCGAAAGCACCAACTAGACGCTATAAAAGCTTCGGCCCTACCCAGTTTGGCCGTAGGTGTTATTGCTCTTATAGTCGAAAAAAGTTGTAATGCCCCTATTGCTTATGAGCTTGCCTTAGTTTTTTATGGAGCAAGTTTTGTTGGCATGGTAAATTATCGTGTTTTGCCTCAATATTTTCAAGTCGCTATATGCGGATTCATTTTTAGCATTTTATATCTAAATGCCAGTTCCTTTTTTAATGGTTTTGGCGGCGGGTTAGGTACAGCTGCTGGAATTACAACTATTGCCCTTTACGGATTAATTAAAATACCTGTTTTAAAACGGCTAGTTTTAAAAAAAGATAAATAAAACTACCCTTTATTTTTTTACTGATTTAAATGGTCTAATAATAAGACGGGCTGCTTTATCAAAAGAAATATAGGCGTAAACCCAATTAAAGAAAGTGACAATTCGGTTCCTAAAACCTACTAAAAACCATAGATGCACAAACATCCAAACCAACCAAGCAAAGAAGCCACTAAAACTACCTTTCTTTAAATCTACTACCGCTTTATTTCTTCCTATGGTAGCCATGGTACCTTTATCTCTATATTTAAACGGAATAAGTGTTTTGGCTTTAACCAGATTCACTAAGTTTTTTGCCAAGTGCTCGCCCTGCTGTATGGCTGGTTGTGCTACCATAGGGTGTCCATTTTCATACCCCTCTGCACTCATTTGAGCAATATCTCCTATAGCGAAAATGGACTCATGGCCGTCAATTTGATTAAAATGATTTACCCTATAACGATTCCCTTTTACCAATACCTCTTCACCTAAACCCTCTATTGGGTTACCCGTAACCCCTGCACTCCAAATTAAAGTATCTGTTTCTAAGCGCAACGAATTATTAGTGATAACTTGTTCGCCATCATAATCTTTAACTAAAGTCTCAAGGTGAATTTGAACCCCTAAATTTTCTAAAAAAGTTTGAGCATCTTTAGAAGCCTTTTTACTCATAGGAGGTAAAACACGATCTGCCCCTTCGAGCAAATGAATTTGCATCTCATCCATATTCATATCGGGGTAATCTTTAGGAATGACACTGCGTTTTAATTCTGCCAAAGCACCGCATAATTCTACACCCGTAGGACCGCCTCCAACAATAACAAAATTGAGCAAACTTTTTCTTTTCTCTAAGTTTGAGGTAATGATAGCTTGCTCAAGATTCTCTAAAATCAAACTACGAATGTTAAGGGCCTGCGGAACCGTTTTCATAAACATAGCGTGTTTTGCTATGTTCTCATTTCCAAAGTAATTGGTCTTAGAGCCCGTTGCAATAACCAAATAATCATAATCTATACTACCAATGCTCGTTTTTAAAGTTTTATGTTGTGCATCTATAGTTTCTACTTGCGCCATTCTAAAATAAGTATTAGGTGCATTTATTATGGTTTTTCGTAGGGGATAGGCAATACTGTCTGGTTCTAGCCCAGAGGTTGAAACTTGGTATAGTAGGGGCTGAAAAGTATGGTAATTGTGCTTATCAAGCATTACTATTTGAAAATTCTTGGTTTTACTTAGCTTTTTTACCAAATGTAAACCGCCGAAACCACCGCCAACAACAACCACTCGAGGTAAATTAGTTTGAGGTACAATCATATTCTACAATTTACACAAATTTAAAGCATCCTAAAAATTAGAATGTTAGCGAATTTATAAATTAGTATATTTATCTGTAACTTTTAGCCCATTAAACCGACTAATCAAAATAAAAAGCACCTGTGACCAAGGCTCAAGAAAAAGAATTTCTAAAGCAACTAGAAAAGCATCAAAATATAGTACATAAAGTATGTAAGATGTATACAAACGATGAAGCCTCACACAAAGATTTATTTCAAGAGATAAGCATACAGTTATGGAAGGCATACCCAAAATTTAGAGGAGATTCAAAGTTTACCACTTGGATGTATCGTGTGTCACTTAACACGGCCATCACCCTCTATAGGAAGTCTAAAAAAAGAATCGCAACCCAAGATATAGCCGAGATTAGTTTTAAAGTTAAGGCTGAGGAATATGACGCTACAACCGAAGAGAATATCAAGTTTATGTATGCCGCGATTAAGGAATTAAATGATATCGATAAAGCTTTAGTGCTGCTATACCTTGAAGGAAAAGATTATAAAGAGATCGCCGAAACCTTAGGGGTGAGTCAAGTCAATGCTCGTGTAAAAATGACACGTATTAAACGTAAATTAAAAAGTTTGCTAAGCAGCTAGAATGAAAGAATTAGAATTATTAAAAAAAGATTGGAAAAAGCAAGAAAAGGCTTTACCACAATATAAAATTGAGGAGCTTAGGCAAATGGTCTATAAAAGATCCAATAGCCTCATACGCACCATATTTATCATTAGTATTGTAGAGTTTTTATTGAGTTGCGCCCTTAGTATTTGGTTCATTGATGATGAATACTGGCAATTGGTAACCCATCTGCATCTAAAAACGGTTACGCAAATTCTGCTAGTAGCAAGTTATGCGATAACCCTATTTTTTATCTATTTATTTTACCATAACTATAAAAAAATCACTCCACAGGATAGTACCCGAGTTTTAATGAAGAAAATTTTGCGTACCAGAATGACAGTACGTTATTATATTATATACATACTTATCTCAACCGGACTTAGTAGTATATTGTATTTTATCTTCAGCCTAAAATATCCCATGCCAGAAACAGATTTAAACCTTTCAGGAATTAACGGGCTTATTGTAATTGGAGTAGGAATTTTATTTATTGGGGTGGCATTATTACTGGTGTGGCTTGTATATACCTTACTTTACGGAATTCTTTTACGTAAGCTAAAACGTAATTATGAGAATCTAAAGAAAATAGACTTATAAAAGCATTCGCTAAAAAAATAAAATTGTAGCGCTTTAATAGCTAATCATATATAGCTTAATGCTCAAATTAGAAACTCTAATCTTTATTGGTTGCCGTGCCTAAACCCTATAAAACAGCTATTATTTATTCTTTTTCTTTATAACTCCAACGCCTTTTTTCATTCAATTCTTCCTGTGCTTTGAGTTCTTCTTCTGGAATAACTTTAAGAAAAGAAGGATCTTGCTCTATCGCCATTTGAATTTTACGAATAATCTCTTCTACAGAATCGTTTTCATAATCAAATGCTAATGGTTGTTTTATTACCATAGATTGCAAGATATTACGTTTTTTTATACGAATACCTTTTTTATCAAAAGACCGCCTAAACCCATCTATCACAATAGGCACTACAATGGGTTGGTATTTTCTAATAATATGAGCGGTACCTTTACGAATAGGTTTCCAAGGTTTTGTGGTACCCTGCGGAAAGGTGATTACCCACCCGTCATCAAGCGCTTTTCCGATATTGGTAATATCGCTCATTTTCACTTGCCGATTAACCTCTTTTCCTTTTGCACGCCACGTACGTTCTACAGATATCGATCCGGCGTAAGCCAAAACTCTAGCCAAGAGTCCAGATTTCATTGTCTCTTTGGCAGCAATGTAATAAAGGTTGAGTTTCGGGTTCCATAAGTAGCCTATGTTTTTAATGTTGTCCTCTCTCCCGCTTAAGCTAGCATTAAAAACATGAAACATGGCGACAACATCTGCAAAATAGGTTTGGTGGTTCGAAACAAAAAGCACCTTAGTGTCGGGCAACTGCCTTATAATTTCTGAGCCTTCAATCTGTAATTCATTGAAACCGCGATAACGGCTATGCGTTAAGGCACCCATTATACGGATAAGCCATTTTTTTAAAAATAATATATGTCCAAAAGGATTTTTCTTGAATAATCCCATAATGATTTCTCAATTTTACAAGGGGCAAATATACAAAAAGAAGTGTTTATAGACTCGCTTTTATTAACATCTTAAGCTCACTCAGCATCATTGCCGTAGCTCCCCAAATTATGTGGTTGTTTAAATTATAAGCAGGAACCTGTTTATTTTTGGCATAACTGGTATGAATGGAAGCGTTTATTTGATTGTCTTCATTTAAGAAATCACTCAGTTTAACCTCGATAACATCTTCAACTTCGGTTTCTTGCTTTACAAATTGGGGTGTTTTATTTGTTATCCCTAAAAATGGGTACACCCAAAAATTAGAAGGCGGGATGTACAAATGACTTAAACGACTAATCACTTCAACATCTTTAGGAGAAACACCCAATTCTTCGTGGGTTTCGCGCAAGGCTGTCTCTTGTAGAGAAGAGTCTTGAGGTTCTACCTGCCCACCAGGAAAGCCTACTTGTGCCGAGTGTACGCCCTTGTACGTTTTGCGTAAGATAAGTACCAGCTTGGTCTGGTTTTTTTGATCAGGATAAAACAAAATTAACACAGCAGCTTCACGGTGGTTTTCTTTTTTTACGGGGTATCTTTTCAATTCTTTTTCTCTAAAGTCTGGAATCATTTTAACGTGTGCCTCCCAACCCAATAATTCAATTTTATTTACTTTTGAAATTGAATCTTTAAAAATAGAAAATGTCATTACGCCTTATTTTTAGTTTTTTGATTTTATCTCTTTGTGCTTGTCAAAAAAATAAATCTACTTCGGTTGAACAAGATACGGAACAAATCCGTAAAGAAAAACGCGAACAGAAGAAAAGAGATAGCTTACTTAAAGCCGTCAAAATACCTAAAGGTGGAAATAATATCAGTACAGATCTAGATCAAATTAAAACCTTATCACAAGAAGAGCTGAAACCATTTTTAAGAAAATACGGCTCAAATAACCCTGAAACACTGGTGAAAATTACTACAGAATTTGGTGATATTAAGGTAAATCTGTATGCCGACACCCCATTGCACCGGGCTAACTTTATTCGTCTGGTTAAATTAGGATATTTTGATTCTAGTTTTTTTCATAGAGTGGCCCAAGGTTTTGTGGTACAGGGAGGAAATAGCGATCTTCAAGAAACGCATAAGTTTAGGGCTAAAATTGGAAGTTATTTAATCCCTAACGAAATCAAAAAGAAGTATACCCACAAACGAGGTGCTTTTTCTGCTGCCAAATATAGTGAACAAAATGTAAGTAAAGCTTCCTCTCCTTTTGAATTTTTTATAGTACAAAGCCAACGTGGCGCACATCATTTAGATAAAGATCATACGGTTTTCGGAGAGGTGGTGGAAGGAATGCAGGTAGTCGATAAAATTGCTGCAGTACCAGTTGACCAAAGCGAATGGCCTATCAAAAACATTTTCATTAAGGCAGAGGTAATCCGTTAATCGCTGGCTTCATCTGCTTGATATATAGAAGGTAATTGCAGTTTAAAAATCACAGCTAGTAGACGAACCACAATCACAACACTACCTGCGATTATAGCATTAAAACTTACCAACACCCCTATATAATTTAATGCAAAGTACACAAGACCTCCCGCTATACACGCGGTTGCATAAATTTCTTTTCTAAAAATTATAGGAATTTCATTACATAAAATATCGCGTAGCACTCCACCAAAACAAGCACTTATAGTGCCCACCGCTATACAAATAGGAGCCGGCAACTCTAGCATAATTGCCTTTTGCATACCTATTACGGTATAAAGACCTATACCAATAGTATCAAAGAGAAATAATGAACGTCTAAAATATATCAGTTTAGACCTAAATACAGCGGCAAAAAGCGTACTGGCTATAATTACGTACAAATAAGTAAGGTTATGCATCCAGGCAATAGGCGCTTTAATTAAAATATCGCGCAGAGTCCCCCCTCCTACGGCCGTAATAAAGGCAATTATAAATATGCCAAACGCATCCATACGTTTTCTCATAGCTGTAAGCACCCCCGAAATTGCAAAAGCAATAGTACCTAAAATATCTAAATAAAGTTGAAAATCCATACTAACCTTGTGTAAAATATTGATAATCTTTAAGTACTTGGGCTAGAAAAATACTAGGACTTTCATTAGGAGTCACCCCCATTAATTGTGCAGTTTTTTTGCTTAAAGCCTCTAAAACTTGATCTTGCATATTTACTTCGGCCGTTCGAAAGATTCGGCCAATTTCTTGCATCTGCTTATCGTTTAATAAACTCACCTCTGGATATTTCACTTCGTGAGTGTCTGGCACTTTGCTGTAAATTAATTGTTGTGCGCTTACTCGCTTTCGTTCTGAAATAACTGTAGTTTTTGCCGCCATATCTCCTAACCGTTGCCCTTTTTTATTTAACAAAAAACAAAAAATGGCAAGGCCACCACTGGTCAATGAAAAATCGATTATTCGCAAAAGCCAACGAATTAGAAAATCTGAAAACCTTGGTGCACTCCCATCTAATTTTACTACTTTTATGTTGGCAGCCATTTTACCTAAAGATTGACCGTTATTGAAAGTTTCAAGTAGAAGGTGATACAGAAAAACAGGCAAGCCGATAACGGCCATATAGGCCCACATATAATCGAAGCCTATACCAATATAGCTCAGTAACAAGTAAGTAAGAATACCATAGGCTACAAGAATCAAGTAATCTATAAAATAGGCTAAGCACCGCTCTCCCAGATTGGCGAGATTTTGATTGATGGTTACATTTTGAGCGGTTTGAATTTGATAATTATCCATTAAATATGTTACTTTGAGACCTAAAACAAATTATGCGAGAAGCGGCCTTCATAAAACAAAATAAAGACAAATGGTTAACATTTGAAAATGTTATTGATAATAAAGAGGTTATTTCTCCAAATGAACTTTCCTCCTTGTATATGGAGGTAACCGATCATCTGAGTTATGCGCAAACTTTTTACCCAAATAGTAACACACTGACCTATCTGAATGAGCTATCAGTAAAAGCGCATCAAAAAATATACAGGACAAAAAAAGAATCTCGTGGTCGTATTTTTTCTTTTTATTTAAAAGAATTCCCTTTATCTTTTAAAAAGCACCATAGTAGTTTGCTTTTTACATTTTTATTTTTTCTTATGTTTTGTCTTATTGGTGCATATTCAGCTGCTGAAGATGGTGCATTTGTACGCGCAGTTTTAGGAGATGCTTATGTGAATATGACTTTAGAAAATATAGAGAATGAAGACCCTATGGCAGTCTACAAAAAAATGAATGAAGTAGATATGTTTGTAGGCATTACCCTAAATAATATACGAGTGGGTTTAATGGCTTTTTCTTTAGGCATATTATTAGGAATAGGCACTTTGTTTGTTTTGGCTCAGAATGCCCTAATGCTCGGTTCATTTCAATATTTCTTTTACGACAAGGGCCTGTTATGGGAGTCGGCCAGGACCATTTGGATTCATGGCACCATAGAAATAGCTGTAATTATAATTGCTGGTTGTGCAGGTTTGGTGGTAGGAAAAAGCATTTTATTTCCCAAAACTTACACCCGGCTACAATCGTTTATATTTGGAATTAAAGAAGGAGTTAAAATTGTTATCAGTACAATACCCTTTTTTATCATTGCCGGATTTTTAGAAGGCTTTATAACCAGGCAAACCCAAATGCCAGATGCTTTGGCGCTATTCATTATTTTAGGCTCGCTTGCGCTTATTTTCTACTACTATATTATTTATCCCATTCAATTAAATAAAAAACAAAATAAAAATGCAAACAAAACCCGTTACCCAATTTAAAAAAAGCCGAGAAATTGGTGAAATACTAAGCGACACTTTCTCATTTGTGCGTAACAACTTTAAATCACTTTTTCAGGCAATTTGGCAAATCTGTGGTCCATATTTCATTTTACTCCTAGCTGTAACGGGTTATTATGTATATGAAGCAGGCGATTTTAGTCTAGGAGATTTTGCGAATAATAGTACTACTGGAATGAGCCTTATAAACGCCAATGGATTAACTGGGGGGCTTATTTTATCTGGACTTTTATTGCTGGTGAGTAGCTTGGTTTTCTATGCTTTCTTTACCGCCACTATCAACTATTATATCAAATCGTATATAGCACACAATGGTCAAGTAGATCTAGACAAAATTAAACAAAATGTGCAGCAAAATTGGCTTAGCTTCTTGGGTATGCAGATTATTATCGGATTAACAATATTTGTTGGTTTTATAGCTTGTATTATTCCAGGAATTTATTTAGCCGTACCACTATCGCTTATATTTTCTGTATATACTTTTCAAGAAAAAGAAATAGGAGAAGCTTTTAGTAGTTGTTTCTCTTTGATAAAAAACAATTGGTGGAATTCTTTCTTAGCTCTTTTTGTTATGGCTATTTTAGTCTATTTTATGAATTTTGTTTTCCAATTACCGCTTATCATTTATACCGTTGTAAAAACACTATTGATTAGCAAAACGGCAAGTATTAGTGATCCTTCAACTTTGGTTGATACCGTTTATATCGCACTGAATTTAATAAGTAGTACAGCTCAATATCTTTTTTATGCTTTACAATTGATATGTGTGGTCTTTGTTTATTTTAATTTGCACGAGCGCAAGCATCAAACTGGGACGTTAGAAAAAATCAATCAACTTTAAAATTTTTAAATGCCCTATAAAATAAAGCATTTATACGTCATAACAAGTCTAATTATACTTACTACTATAGAGATCCGGGCAAACATAAGATTTCTAACTAGTGATTCGTATAATAAATCTCTAATTGTTTTAGCTCAAGGCGGAATTAATCAACAAGAGAAAAAGTATGCAGTAATAGATAGTCTAAGCCTAGAAAAATATAAAAAAGATAAATCATTTGACTATAGCGAAAGTCAAGAAAGTCTGGATGTTTGGGGTAAGATTAAACGTTGGTTTAACGGCCTTTTAATTCGTTTTTTTAAATGGTTATTTGGTGAAGAAAGTGCCCAAGGTATAATGGCTGTTTTAATTAGAATATATCCGTTCTTAATAGGCGCAGGGTTATTGGGACTTATAATTTGGTTGTTTTATAAATTAAATCCAGGGCTATATTGGTTTAAAGCCAAAAATCAATCAGAAGTAATTTTTGAAAGTGAAGAGGAAATAATTAAAAGCAACACCATATTAAACCGAATAAAAGAGGCTATTCGACAAAAAAAATACAGGCTAGCTACTCGCTACTATTATTTAAAAACTTTAAAAGAATTACAAGAAAATAAATTAATAACCTACAGCCCAGAAAAAACCAACGAAGACTATTTAATTTCTTTAGAACACAACAATAATTTACATCTTCTATTTAAAGAAGCTACTCGGTTATATGATTATATCTGGTATGGAAACTTTGAAATAAACCTAGAGCAATTCCGTAAAGCTGAAGATACATTTATAGACATTTTAGAATATTTAAAACCACTAGAAGATGAAAAATAGAGAGAAAACACTTCTGGTTAGTTTACTAATTATACTTAGCGCTTTAATTCTTTTAGAAAGCACAAAAAAGCCACCTGTAAATTGGACTTCAACGCTATCTAAATTAGATAAAATTCCTTTTGGTACTTTTATTACTTACCAAGAATTAAAAAAACAAGCTGATTCGTTTGAAGAGATAAACACTTCGGTATTTGAATTTTTACAAGATAAAGAATCGAAAAAAGAACAGTCGATTTATATTGCTAATAACTTGCCATTTGAAAAAGCTGAAACCAAAAAATTATTAAATTGGGTAGCCAAGGGCAACACTGCTTTTTTAAGCGCTTATAATTTTGGCCAGGGCTTTTTAGACACTCTAAATTTAAAAATAAAAAGTGAAATTAAATCAGATGCTCTATTACACTTTCCGCGCTATGAAACAACCAAACCAGAAGATAGGGCAAGTTTTGCCCAATTTAATCGGGATACACCTATTCGGTATTTTTCAAAACCCGATTCGTTAACCTATACAACTTTAGGAAAAGCTTTTTATGAGTCTAAGGAATCCAAGCGGTTTGTAAACTTTATAGTTATTAAGCATGAAAAAGGTAGGTTACTACTACACTTGGCACCCCATGTTTTTACCAATTATTTTTTATTAGATAAAAAAGAAAATCAGTACTATACCAATTCAGTATTAACCCAATTGAATTTAAAAAATAAGCTGTATTGGGATAATCACTATTCTACAAATAAAACCATTGCCAACACCTCTTTACTTTATGTATTTTTAGAAAACAAACATTTAAAGTGGAGCTATTATTTTATACTATTAGGCCTAATCTTATTTGTTATTTTTAAAGGCAAACGCACACAAAGAAGTATACCTATTTTACCGGTTTTAACCAATCAAACCTATAATTACACAAAAACCATTGCGGGTATATATCTAGAAAAGCAAGAACACCAAGAAATAGTAAAAAAACAAATCAATTATTTCTACTCTTGGCTACGAGAAGAATTGCACATTATATTTACAGCTGTAGATTGCCCTAATCTAAAACAAATAGCAGCCAAAAAAGGAACTAGCATTGAGGAATGTGAGCACCTAATTAATCGATTGAACGCCTATAAAAATCAAAGTATTTGCAGTGCAGAAGAACTGGAGAAAGTATACAAACTAATCTATTATTTTAAATTGAATTACCATGGAAGAGAACAAAAGCATAGAGAATAAAGCATTAGACTTCAATTCGCGTATACCGCTCGAAGATTTAAATGAATCGGTAAAAGCTATTAAAACTCAACTTAATCAAGTAATCGTTGGTCAAGAAGATTTTATTGAGTTATTAATTGTGGGTCTATTAGCCAATGGGCATATTTTAATTGAAGGTGTACCCGGTATTGCAAAAACTATTACCGCTAAATTATTCGCCAAAACCATAAACACTAATTTTAGTCGAATTCAGTTTACACCAGATTTGATGCCTAGTGATGTTTTGGGTACCTCAATTTTAAATGTCAAACGTGATGCTTTTGAATTTAAAAAAGGACCTATTTTCTCTAATATTGTTTTGATTGATGAAATCAATAGAGCACCTGCTAAAACTCAGGCCGCCCTTTTTGAGGTTATGGAAGAGAGGCAAGTAAGTATGGATGGTGAGGTTTATGAATTAACGCATCCGTTTATGGTCTTAGCTACTCAAAATCCTGTAGAGCAAGAAGGAACCTATGCTTTACCTGAGGCCCAATTAGATCGATTTTTATTTAAAATAAAAGTAGATTATCCAAGTTTAGAAGACGAAATCAAAATTATTGAAAGCCATCATAACCGTAAAGAAAAACAACCAGAAACGCTAATAAATTCAGTTCTTAACCCGCAGATTTTAAGCAATTTAAAAACACAATTACAGGAAATAAAACTTGAGGAAAAAATTATTAAATATATCGCTGAAATTGTCCACAAAACGCGCAGTCACAGTCATTTGTTTTTAGGAGCATCACCTAGGGCATCTCTAGCCATTATGCAAGCCTCAAAGGCTTTAGCGGCCATTCAAAACCGAGATTTTGTTATGCCCGAAGACGTAAAACGTGTTTTAGAGCCTGTGCTTGGACATCGTATAATTTTAATGCCAGAACGAGAAATGGAAGGGCTTTCTCCCAAGCATGTAATAGATATGATTGTACAATCAACCGAAATACCCAGGTAGATGCGTGAGTTCTTTGGCACTTTGTATTTAAGCAAACGCTTTTTTTATATCATTATTTGTTTGGCCTTTTGCTTTTTTATAAGCTATTGGATTACCATTCTGTATCCAATAACCTGGTTATTCACTTTAGCTTTTTTGCTAGTTGTTTTAACAGATGGATTACTGCACTATAAAGGCAACAATACTATTGAGGCTAAGAGACTGCTTAACGATAAATTGTCAAATGGAGATGTAAATAAAATTCAAATAAAAATTAAAAGTCTATACAATTTTAAAATTAAAATATCGGTTATAGATGAGATACCCTTTCAGTTTCAGAAAAGAGACTTTTATGAACAAGTAGAAATCGCCCCCAAGGAACACATTTTTTTAAATTATAGTTTATTACCAACGCAAAGAGGTGTGTATAAATTTGGAGCTATAAATATTTTTGTAGTTAGTCCTATTGGCTTAATCAAAAAAAGATTTCGGTTTGCTCATAATCAAACGGTTAAGGTCTACCCCTCTATTCAACAGTTGAAAAAATATGATTTTATTGCGTTACAAAGTAAGTACGCCCATTTAGGACTTAAAAAAATTAGGCGTATTGGTCATACCCTTGAATTTGAACAAATAAAGGAATATGTAATAGGTGACGATATTCGAAGCATTAATTGGAAAGCTACTGCCAAGCAAGACCAAATAATGGTAAACCAATACCAGGATGAAAAATCACAGCCTGTTTATTGTGTCATAGATACCAGCCGAGTGATGAAAATGCCTTTTAGTGGTTTAAAATTGCTTGACTATGCCATAAACAGCAGCTTAGCTTTAAGCAATATTGCACTTAAGAAAAAAGATAAGGTTGGTTTAATTACGTATGAAGATAAGGTTAAGATTAGCTTGCCTGCAAAAAACACTAAACAGCAGTTACAGCAAATTTTAGAACGATTATATGGAATAAACACCAATTTTCGTGATAGTGATTTTAGTGCACTTTACGCACACGTGTCTAAAAAGATAAGTCAGCGTAGTTTATTGCTATTGTATACTAATTTTGAACATATTTCTGCATTAGAACGGCAACTGCCCTATTTAAAAGCGTTAAACAAAAAACACGTTTTGGTGGTTATCTTCTTTAATAATACAGAACTTGAGAAGTTTAAAGAATACAGAGCTTTAAACTTAGGTGAAATTTATGAACAAACTATTGCTGCTCAATTTATTCAAGAGAAAAAGCAAATGCAAATCGAATTAAGCAAGCACGGAATTCAATGTGTTTTAACCAATCCACAAAACTTAAGCATAAATACCATTAACAAGTATTTAGAAATCAAAGCCAAACATTTGTTATAAAAATAACAGAAACTACATCTATAAGAGTTAAAAATATTAAATTTGTTATTTATAGATTTTTTTTATAGATTTTGACTAGTAATCTAATATACTTGCAATGACAATTACCCAACTTCATTATGT
Source organism: uncultured Mesonia sp. (assembly GCA_947499595.1). Taxonomy (GTDB): domain Bacteria; phylum Bacteroidota; class Bacteroidia; order Flavobacteriales; family Flavobacteriaceae; genus Mesonia; species Mesonia sediminis. The sequence goes on along the minus strand of CANMOY010000004.1, from coordinate 5,100 downwards.
ATTGGCAGTAGCCGAACATAAAAATTTTACTAAAGCGGCACAAAAAGTTTTTGTGACGCAGCCTACTTTAAGTATGCAGATTCAAAAATTAGAAGAAGAACTCGAAGTCCAGATTTTTGACCGTAGCAAGAAACCTATTGAGTTAACAGAGGTGGGGCAAAAAATTGTTCAACAAGCTAGAAATATAGTCAATGAAAGTGATCGCATACAAGATATTGTAGATCAACAAAAAGGATTTATTGGCGGTGAATTTAGGCTCGGGGTGATACCAACGGTCACTCCTACCCTATTGCCTATGTTTTTAAAATCTTTTACACAAAAATACAGTAAACTAAAATTAAAAATTGAAGAATTACACACATCGGCTATAATAAAGAAATTAAAAGATGGCCATTTAGATGCAGCAATTGCAGCCACCCCCCTAGAGCAAGAAAATATAATCGAACGTGTTTTATATTACGAACCGTTTGTGGCTTATGCACCCAAAGATCATAAAATACATGAACACGAAAATATTTTAGCCAATCAATTAGATATAGATGACGTTTTATTACTCGAAGACGGTCATTGTTTTAAAGAAAGTGTTTTAAATCTGTGCAAAACTTCACAACGAAATGATCTGAAAAACTACCAACTACAAAGCGGGAGTTTCGAAACTTTAATCAGTCTAGCCAATGAAGGCTTAGGAATGACGCTAATTCCCTACCTGCATAGTTTAAAACTTCGTGAATCTGAAAAAGATAATCTAAAAATGTTTAAAGAACCCGTTCCCGTAAGAGCCATTAGCTTAATTTACTATAAAAGTGAATTAAAAATGCAAATAATTGATGCTTTACAACAAGTAATAAGTGGTATCATTAAAGGAGCAATACAATTTCAAGATGTTAAGATTATTAGTCCCATACATAAAAAATAAACTGTAATAAATTGCTTTTCTAGGCAATCTATTACAGTTTATTCCAACCTACTAATCTAAGTAGATTAAAGATTGTTTTAATTCTGGTTTTTGCAAGGCGATGCGCAAAATAAAATTTCTTAGCTCCTCTATTTCATGAGGTAATAATCTAGAAACAGCTTTTTGTACTTCTTTACAAAAAAGCACCGGATCAAAGCTAACCTTATTCAAGATCATTTTTGTATAATCAAACATGGATTTAGACATGATATAACTTTTTAAAGACAAGTAAAAATATCATCAATAGGCTTGATTGTTTAGAGATTTAAATTAAAGATAAACAAATTATCCCAAAACCACTAGCCAATGCAAGAATTTATTTTAATTTAAAAGTCCACTCAAATTCAAAACTAGCCACCAAATCTCCACTTTCATTATAGGCATTGGATTCTAAGATGCACGTGCACTTAGATTTTTTTTCTTCTAAACCCAACAAGCTATGGTTTATTTTATCGCCATCTAAGCAAATAAATTTTATTTTACCTATCGCCTTCTTATAGTATTTTGATTTCATACCTAAAACCAACATACTAACCTTTAAGTCATTTTCCTCTAGATGTTTCAATATTAAGGCTCCAGTACTCAATTCGGCTGCCATCGCTTGAACTGCAAAATACATCGACCTAAATGGATTCTGATTTCGCCAACCATAACGTACATAAGTTGTGCAAGTCTTAGAGGTTAAGATAGCTACTCGCACCCCAGACCACCAAGCGGCTGGCAACTTAAAAAAAGTATAGAAATTTATCTTGTTAGGGGTGAGCATTATTTCCTTTTCTCGAAAATAATAAAAATTCATCGAATTAAAGTTTCTGCAAAATGTTAATTCTACTACTATGTATTGCAAACTACTATCTTTTATATATATATTTGCATAACAAGAAAAGTAAAATTCTAATGAAAGTAACAGATTTAAATTATGAAAATTGAAAACACCAAAGCCCAAATGCGCAAAGGTGTTCTTGAATACTGCATTTTATCTATATTGAAAGAAAGGGATTCTTATGTTGCAGAAATTCTTGAAAATCTAAAAACGGCGCAACTAATTGTAGTGGAAGGTACAATTTATCCATTACTCAATCGGTTAAAAAATGCTGACTTGTTAACCTATCGCTGGGAAGAGTCAACTGGTGGCCCTCCAAGAAAATATTACATACTTACAACAAAAGGGGCTGTCTTTCTAGAAGAATTAGCCTCTACTTGGGATAACTTACAAAAAGCAGTAAATACAATTACAAACAAAAACAATAGCTATGAATAAAACCATCAACATAAACCTAGGCGGAATCCTATTTCATATCGACGAGCCTGCTTACTTAATATTAAAAAAATATCTTGATAGCATAAAGAACACTTTTAAAAACACCCCTGGATGTGAAGAAATAATTAGTGATATTGAAAACCGAATCGCCGAACTACTTATTGAAAATCAAAAAACAACCGGTCGAATTATTAGCGTTGATGATATTGAGCAAATTATAAAGGTAATGGGACAACCCGAAGATTACCAAATTGAATCTGAAGAACACCAACAACAAAATCAATCTTTCGAAAAACCTATAAAGAAATTGTATAGAGACACCATAAATGGATACGTAGGAGGTATTTGTTCAGGACTTGAGCATTACTTTAAAATAGATGCTATTTGGTTCAGATTACTATTCATCGCATTGGCCATAGCTTCTTTTGGTACTGTGGTCTTGGTTTATATTGCATTTTGGATTTTTATTCCTGAGGCTAAATCGGCTACACAACGTTTACACATGATTGGTGAACAGGTAAACATAAGCAACATTGAAAAACAAGTAAAAGAAAAATTTCATCAGGTCTCCGATAAACTTAAAGAAGTTGATTACAAGAATTTAAGTACTAAAGCACGAAGAAAAAGCAGTCTTTTTTTTGAAAAGTTTAGTCTAGGTATAAAAAATACTTTTAGAATTTTAGTCCAAATACTAGGGTACATTTTAATAACCCTTACTAGTTTAGGATTAATTGCATTAACGTTTACCCTTATTAGTTTTTTGGCCTTTGGGTTTCAAGATGCACAATGGTTCTCCTATGTTGAAATGGTTGATATTGGACTCCCCATCTGGATTGCCGGCCTAACCCTTTATATGATAATAGCAATCCCTTTAATTGTTCTACTCATATTAGGAATAAAAATATGCCGAAAACAAGATACAAATGTTGGCAAAACAACAAAATATGGGCTATTGATACTTTGGATAATAGCGATTTTCACGGCAGTATTTTTAGGGCTTAGACAGGTAAGCAAGCAAGTAATTAGTCAAGAGTACATAACAACTAAAAACTTAAACCTTAAACCTTCAGACACTTTGTATCTCACCATGAAAGGTCATCCCTTTTTAAATGAAAGCATCCAACGTGAGCGCGGTTTAGGAATAAAAACAAATAATGAAGGGGATCGCTTTATCTTTTCTAAAGACATTAACCTAATCGTTAAGAAGTCCCACGACAGCGTAGCGAAAGTAAAAATTCTAAAAAAAGCAAATGCGACCAATCACTTAAAAGCAATTGAAAAAGCAAAAGCCATACACTACAATTTAAGCCTAAGCGAAAAACAGTTGTACCTAGACAGCTTTTTCACAACAGAACTAGCCGAAAAACACGCACAACAAAAAATAGAAGTCCATCTTTTAATACCAGAAAATATGGTCTTGTTTGCAGATAAATCCACTCAAAGCTTTCATTTAAATCCTACTTGGAAAAATGATTTATTGCATTCAGGAGAAGAAGAAAAATTTTTAAGATTAATTAATAATGAATTAATTTGCATAAATTGTAACAAGAATAACAAAAATTTAAATAACAAATTAAAAGATTCTATAGCCAATCCAAACCAAAAAAACCAAAAATTATGAAAAATATTACTTACATAGCCCTCATCCTTGGTCTCTCATTTTGCATTTCATGTGATTTCAAAACCGGAGTGACTGGAGAGGGTACAGTGGATGAAAAAACAATTGAATTAGGAAAAGATTTTAAAAGCTTAAGCCTGGCCAATGGCTGGAAGGTTATTTTAAAAAAAGCGGATAAAAACGCTATCAAAATTGTCGCAAACCAAAATTTAATTGACCTGCTCACTTACAAATTAGAAGAAAGTAGTCTAAAAATAGCTGCCAAAAATAATATTGGTAATGCCGACAGCAAAGAGATCACCATCTTCCACAGTAAAAAATTAGGGAAAATTGAAACAGGTAGCGGAATAAAATTATCCTTTGATCCTAGTTCCATAAATGATACTAAATTAACCCTTTCCTTAGCTAGCGGATCTTTAACAAAAGCCCAAATTAAAACAGATAGTTTAAACCTGGGATTAAGTAGTGGTGCAAATGCCAACCTGAATGGAAGCGCAACTTTCATAAATTGCATTGCGAGTAGCGGTTCAAATGTCAACGCCAAGAAATTAAATACCAAAACAGCTATAATAGAAGCAAGCTCAGGAGCAAATATCCGTATACAAGTAAATAACAGTTTAGAAGCTAAAGCTTCAAGTGGGGGAAATATAACTTATACCGGCACTCCGAAAAAGTTAAATAAAGATACCAGTAGTGGGGGAAATATAACTGCCGCCAATTAAAATACATCACTAACATTATATAAATTAAAAATCTGCTTCGGCAGATTTTTTTATAGAATAAAATTTATAAAATGTAATAATCAGCCAGCTTATATCTAATTAAAGTAAAAATGCTTTATGGCGTTACCTTTTTATAGAAAAAAGGTCGGGCTTTCGCTACTCGCTTTGCGGGCATATGGCCCGCAAGAGCTTAAACAAGCCGCTCTATCCCTAACGCAAAAATTACAAACGCATCATTCAACCTAGTCGGTTTTTATAAGCCATACCCAACAGCTGAGTTGTTGTTATAGGTTTATTAAGTATTAAGCCTTAGCTGGGCTAAAGCTAATGATCCTTTAGCACTTAAAAAAAGCTGATCATTTATTCTATAACCTCCTTTAAGCACAAGCCGCTAAGACGTAGTATGAAAAACCAGTGGATATCAACCCAGAGAGCTTACAGCCATTCGCGGGGCTACCCAACTAGTGTAAACAAAAAAAAAGCACCTATCTTTCGATAAGTGCTTTAAAAAAAGGCGGCGACATACTCTCCCACAAAATAGCAG